>JAWKVD010000007.1:0-162639 GCA_041398225.1 Hyphomonadaceae bacterium
CGCCAGACGCGCTTCCTGCGCCTTGCGCTTCAGCGTCTGGTCGGGAGAGAGGAGCAGGTTCTTCACCAGCTGCTGCGTGATGGTCGAGGCGCCCTGCACGGTGCGTCCGCTGCGCATGTTCTGGACCACGGCCCGGACGATGGCGGAGAAGTCGACGCCTTCATGGTCGAGGAAGTTCTTGTCCTCGACGGCGATGAACGCGTCTTTCACGTGCTGCGGCAGGGAGGCGAGGCTGACGACGCTGCCATAGTGCGGACCGCGAATGGCGATGGTTTCTCCGCTTGCGTCGACGAATTCGACGGCCGGTTCGCGGTTGAGCGCCCACAGCACATCGACGCTGGGCAGCCGGGGCATTTGCGCGAACAGCGTGTTCCAGAGCAGTCCGGCGGTCGCGACGCCGACCAGGATCAGGGTGCCCGTGACTTTCAGGAAAAGGCTGCCCCAATGGAACCCGCGTTCGCGGTCCTTTTTGGATGCGGCGGACTTCCGGCCGGTGGAGGACGAAGCGGTCATGCGAAGGCGCCCGCGCCGTTGCGGCGGCGGCCTGCGGATGACGGGTCACGCGGAAAACGCGCGATCATGCTCATGGCTCCCGGGGGCGTTGGGCGCATCGCCCCCAGCGGGCGCGCGAGGCGGCATAATAGAGCTATTCGAGCGATTCCCGAATGGAAATTACGAAAGAAAGCAGCTTCGGCCGACGGGGCGCCCGACGGGATAGCCGCGCCTATTCCTGCTCGCCGCCGCCATGAATGCGCGGCGGCGCACGCTCGATGCGCGAACTCGGCGGCGGAGGCGGGGGCGGGCTGACCGCCGGCGGAGGCGGCGGTGGGGGTGGTGGCGGCGGCGGAAGCTGCCCCTTGAACAGGCGCGGCGTCGGCGGGGGCGGCGGCGACGCGGGATGATCCCGCCCGTCGTGATCGTTGTCCCGATCGTTGTCCCTGTCATGGTCGCGATCACGATCCCAGTCGTAATCCCGGTCGCGGTCCCAATCGCGACCATGATCGTGATCGCGCTGGCGGATGTCGTTCATGTGGCGGCCGGCGTCGAGATAATAGTACCCCCACGGGAAGCGGGTTCTGTAGTCGTTGTAGGCATACCAGGTGTTGAGCCGCACGGCGGCGAGCCAGGCCTCGCGGTCGTAGCGACGAAGACGTTCGATCGCCTGCAGCGCCTCATTGCGCCACGCGCCGTAGGGCCATGCGTCGAGATAGTCTTCATAGCTCTGATAGCTGTCGCGGCGCATCGCTTCGCGCCATGCATTGTCGTCGCGCAGGTTGAGGGCGTCGAGTTCGCGCCGCGCATCGTCGCTCCAGCGCGAGTCGGGATGGCGCTTGATGAAGATCTCAAGCTCGGTGGCCGAGCCGGAGCGCGCCGCATTGAGGAAGGCGCCCTGATCGGTCTTCCAGAGCGCATCAAGCCTGGTGCGCGCCGATGAGGCGTGCGCGCCGGACGGCCATGCGTCGAGGAAGTCTTCAAGGTCGACGATCAGACCGCTGGCCGACGCCGTATCCCAGGCGGCGGCTTCCTCGCGTGCGAGGCGCGGGGCGGCCAGCTCGTCGCGACGGCGTTCGGCCTCGCTTGCGTGCGGTCCCCAATAGAAGCGATAGGCGAAGTCCGCCCAGACATTCTCGGTGTCGATCTGCTGCACGCGGGCGTATTCGGAGGCTTCCTTCGCATAGAGCTCGTCGATGCGCGCTCGCGCCTGCGCCGCATAGGCGCCGTCCGGATAGGTGGAGAGGTAGTCTTCATAGGCTGGCGGGGCGTTGGCCCGCATCGCCATTTCCCACGCCATCTGATGGCGTTGCTCCGGCGTCGGACCAGTCGCGCAGGCGGCCAGAGCGAGCGCGGAAACCGCGCCGGCGATCACGCCGCGCAGGCGACGCGGCGCTGGCGGCGGAAGGGGATTGGATGTCGGTCTGCGCATAAAGCCTCCTCGGAGAGCGTTCCATGTGCACCAGCGAAGATGAACGCAGCTGTAACAGACGCTCCCCTAGCGGGAGGCGTGCGCCCCGCCGGTTCGCATGACAAAAGAAGCCGAGCGATTATAGGGAAGACGGGCGGATGGACCGCGAATCGGACGGAAGGGTGAACGCTTGAAGCTTGTCGCGGCGGATATCGGCGGAACCAATGCGCGATTCGCGGTCGTCGAGGTCGACGCCGGCGGTCTGCGCTTTCTTGGCGAACCGGTGAGCCTGCGCCGCGCGGAGTTCGCCGGATTGCCCGAAGCCTGGGCCGCCTTTCGCGAGACGTTCGAGGGGGAGGTTCCGACACGCGCCTCGATCGCGATCGCGGTTGCGGTGCGCGGCGACATTCTTGAGATGCCGAACAGCCCGTGGGTGATCGACCGCCGCACGATCGCAGACGAGATCGGCGTCGAAGACCTGATGATGATGAACGACTTCGAAGCCGTCGCGCATTCCGTGGGGGCGCTGGAGGCGGGCGACCTGCTGCATCTGTTCGGGCCCGACAGGCCGCTGCCCGAAGAGGGCGTGATCAGCGTGATCGGCGCCGGAACCGGTCTCGGCGTCGCCTATGTGCTGCGCGGCAAGGCGCACTATCACGCCGTGGCGACCGAGGGCGGCCATGGGAGCTTCGCGCCGCTGGACGATTTCGAGCGGGAGCTGGAGGCGGCCCTGTCGAAAGCGCATGGGCGCGTCTCCGTGGAGCGCGTGGCGTCGGGACCGGCGATACGTCCGATCTGCGAGGCGCTGGCCGCGCGCGAGGGCGTGACGCTGGACGACGCCGACGACAGGACGCTGTGGATGCGCACGCTCGCCGGCGAAAGCGCGATGTACGCGGACGCGCTTGAACGGTTCTGCCGAATGCTGGGCGCGGCGAGCGGCGACATCGCGCTGGTGCAGGGCGCGCACGCGGTCGTGCTGGCGGGCGGCGTCGGTCAACGGATCGGGGCGCGGCTGGGCGGGGCGGCGTTCGCGGACCGTTTCCGCGCCAAGGGGCGCTATGTCGAGCTGATGGAGCGGCTGCCGGTGAAGCTGATCACACACGATGAGCCGGGATTGCTCGGCGCGGCGGCGGCCTATGTCCGCGCGCGGGGCGGCCAGGCCGGCTAGTTGGAGTCGTTGAGGTCGAGCAGGTCACGCCGCTCTTCGCCTGCAAACGATCCGCCCTTGAGGCGGCGGCGGTCGGGACCGAAGAACACGTTGGTGCGAACGAACGGCCGGCGGCGTTCCGCGATGGCGTGGAATTTCGACCAGGCGATGCGCGCGGAGACGGGCTTGGCGAGAACTTCGTCCATCCCGGAGTCGATCATGTCGGAGATCACGGCGCGGCGCGTGTCGGCCGTGCAGCCGATGATCGGGACAAGATGGCAGGCGGGGTCTTCCTGGGCGCGCAGCATGCGCGCGAACTCCGCGCCGTTGACGTCGCCGAGATGATAGTCGGTGACGATGAGATCGAACTTGCCCTGACGAAGATGCGTAAACGCCGCTTCAGAGTCCCGGCAGTCGACGATTTCCCGGAAGCCCAGACCATCGAGCAGGGCGCGCCAGACAGATCTCATGAAATGATGATCGTCCACCAGCAGAACCCGAATGTTTCTGAGGCCTTTGTGCATGATCCTGCCGCCGCGTGCGCAGCTTCCCCTTGGGCTTCCTGCGGGAACACTAGCCGGTCGGCCTGAATTTCATGCTTAGCGGACCGCGACAATTTTATCGAACGGGCCAAGGTCGCGGTGAGCCGGCGCTTCGAGGGGGCGCCTAGGGGGCGTCTGACTGTTCGATCGGGCGGATGCGGAACTCATTGCCGGGCTGCCCCGGCGGAATGAGGTCGTAGAACCCCTCGATCTCAAGCCGGATGATCGCCGGATCTTCCGAGCGATTGCGGAAATACCACCCATGGATGCCTTCGAACGGCGCCGTCAGGGAGCCCTGGTCCGCCAGTTTCTCGTCCTTGAGATAGGTGACGACGGTCATTTCTTCTTCGCCCTCGGCGACCACGTCATGACCGTGCATGTCGACCTCGACCGGCTTGTCGAGCGGTTTTCCGTCGAGCGTCTGGGTCTGCCAGCGGAACAGGATCGCCTGGCCGGGCGTCATGTGGACCTTGTATTCGAGGGCTTCCTCGTCCCAGCCGGCGGCGCCGAGCGGAATCTCGACGACATGGCTGTGTCGGGGCGTGGCGGAGGAGCTTGAGAGCTTGAGATCGCCGCCCGCCGCGAAATCGTTTTCATCCGGTGCCCAGAGGCGGGAAAGTCCCGACAGCTTGCCGATCCCCAGCGGGTCGACATTGTACTCCGCCGGCATGATCGCGCCGACGACGATGAGCGCGCCCGCGAGTAGACCGCCGCCGACGATCATCGCCAGCGAGCGAGGTTTCACCGTGAGATGGCGGGCGTCTGTCGATGGCTCGGTCATTCATCGCCTCCAAGAATAAGGTAGCCCGCGATCTGGTCGCCGCATAGCACGATCCCGGCGAGAAAGAGCAGCGCGTTGGAGGCGACCGCCAAGCGCTGGAAGCTGGGCGTGGTCCGCCACGCGGAGATCGCGAGCACGATCAGCGTCAGCGCGATGAGCTGCCCGATCTCGACGCCGACATTGAACGAAATCAGGTTGGCCAGAAGCCCTTCCTTGTTGAGCCCCAGCGCCTGGAGCTTGGTGGCGAGGCCAAGCCCATGAATGAGGCCAAACCCGCCCACGGCGATGCGGTTGTCGGGCTGGAAGCCAAGCCGCCGGAAACCGCCAAGATTGTCGAACGCCTTCCAGGACACGGACAGGCCGATCACCGCGTCGACCAGCCGCGAGGACACGTGGAGGTCGGTCAGCACGCCGAGCAACAGCGTCGTGGAGTGGCCGAGCGAAAACAGCGTGACGTAAAGCAGAACCTCCTTCAGCCGGCGCAGGAAGAAAACGACGCCGACCAGAAAGAGCAGGTGATCGTATCCCGTCACCATGTGCTTGGCGCCGAGATAGAGGAAGGGGAAGGGGTCCGGGCCGCGCGTATTGCGCACGAACTCGGCGTCGGAACCGCCGATGGCGTGCGCGAACGCGGCCGGCGCCAGCAAGGATGCGGCGGCGATCAGAACGACGAAGGCGGCGGAGGCCGGAACGAAGCGGTGTTGGGACATCGGCTGGCTGGAAATGTCAGAGGTTCGCGCCGGACACGCGGCCGGTCGCGCGGAAGGTCGCGCGGACGGTCGCTGTGGGCGCAGCCGGCGGCGTTCTGATCGTGATGGCGTGCATCGCCGCGCCCCTGAAAACAGCGTGTCGCCGAAGCGGATGCTCCGGCGCTCGCGACAGTGGCCGTTATGGGAGATCGAGGCAAGCTGCGCCCTGAAACGGCCGAATGACGGCCGGGCGGGTGAGATCAGATGCGCAGATCGTAGATCGGCGGTTCAAGCGCCGGCGGCTTGGTGGAGGCTTGCGGCGGCGGGGCGTGCGTGCTGGGCGCATGCTCGGGAGGCGACCCCGGAAACGGCAGGGGCGGCAGGAGCGCCTCGGCGCCCGTCTCGCCGGTTTCCGTCGTGGGCGCGTGTTCGGAGGTCTGGGTTTCGCTTTCCGCGCCGGCTTCGGCGGGAGAGACTTTCGATGAGCGAATGTCGACGCGCACGGCTTCGGCGGCCTGATCCTCGCGGGCGGCCTCCACGCGCTGATCGCGCGCGGCCTGGGCCTGTTCGCGGGCGGCGCGCTCTTCAGCCAGGGCCCGACGTTCGGCCTGCAAGTCAATCAAGTCGCGGATCTGTGCGGCGTAACGGGCTGAGAGACCCAAAACGCCGATCCCCATAACGGCGCTCATCTTAAACCCCTGGCTTTCCTTCTGCCTTGCCTGCCTCTTTTCGGCTCGGTGCTCCCGCGGTGGGGCCGAGGGAGCCGGTTCATGTTCATCAGGCGGTGATATCGAGCAGGCGGCGTTCGCGGACAGTCGGACGTGAGGCGTCGGAGGCTTTCGCCTCTTCGACGCGATCGTCGCGTGCGACGTCCGAGCCTTTCACCGAGAGTGCGTGAGCGAGCTCGCGGGCGGCTTCTCTGTTTGCTGCTCCGACCGCTCTATAGGCGGCGGCTTCCTGTATCGTCATCATTGCCTCGACCCTCACTCCTGTTGAGTGCGATCCAGGGCAGTGTTTCATATAGGCGTGAACGGGCGCCTCACGCGCGCAGGCAGATTGCGCGCGTCGCCGAAAGACTCCGGAAACCATTCCGGAGCGTACGGATTTTAGCAGCGGGAGACGTGGCGGAAGGGGACGCTGGAGGCGTTATCCCGCCTGAGGAACGTCACCCCCTCGGCGGTCGGGATGAAAACCGGGCGCGAAGTCCGCGGGTTTCGCAAGGACGGTTTCGTCGATGCGAAAACTTATCCGGCGGACATCGTCTCCGGGGTAGAAAAGGCAATGTCGGGAAGTCGGGTCGAGGCCCGGTTTGTTCAGGCATGCACGCGCTCAGTCAAAGACATCTACGAGACGACCGGGAGCCGGCTGGTCGGCCGGACCGGTCTGGAGCTCGCCGTCCGAGAGACCGCGTCGCCGTCGTCGCTGACGCCTGCGCGGAATGAGCCGGACATGAAGCTCCCTTGGGAGCCTTCATCGCACACACACATGAATCTCGGGTTCATGGCCGATAGGGATTGCGTTGGCGCGCTGTCCGGTCGCACCCGCGCGAAGGAGCATCGCAAGACATGATGAGGCTGTTCAGGCGGCGCGACGAGAAGTCCGCCGCGCCGATGGTCGCGCTTTCGGATCTTGGCGCAGCGCATTGGTCCGCGACCGGCGCGCTGGCTCGCGAAGGGTTCGAACGAAACCCGGTGGTGTATCGCTGCGTTCGATTGATCTCCGAGGCCGCGGCCAGCGTGCCGTTCCGCGTCAGGAGCAAGGCGGGCGATCAAGGCGATGCTCTGGCGGCGCTGATCGCGCGGCCCAACCCCGATCAATCCGGCGCCGACCTGATGGAGGCGTTCTACGGCCACCTGGCGATCACGGGCGACGCTTTCATCGAAGCGGTGTCGCTGGACGAAGATGTGCGCGAGCTGCATGCGCTGCGGCCTGACCGGATGCGGCCGCTGAAAGGAGCAAGAGGACGGCTTCTGGGGTGGGAGCATCGCGTCGGCGGCGAAGCGCGCGCCATCGCGCGCGAGAGTGACGGCTTCCTGCCGGTGCTGCACCTGCGCCTGTTTCATCCCACGAACGATTACGAGGGCCATGCGCCGCTTGAAGCGGCGAGCCGCGCGGTGGACGTGCACAACGCCGGCGGCGCCTGGACCAAGGCGTTGATCGACAACGCGGCGCGGCCGTCAGGCGCGCTGGTGTATTCCGGCGCGCAGGAGCTGACGGGCGAGCAATTGTCGGAGCTGAAGCAGGACCTTGAGCGCGCCTATCAGGGCGCGGGAAACGCGGGGCGACCGATCGTTCTGCAGGGCGGGCTGGACTGGAAGCCGATGAGCCTTTCGCCCGCCGACATGGATTTCGTGGAGGCGCGCAACATGGCCGCCCGAGAGATCGCGCTGGCGTTCGGCGTGCCGCCGATGCTGCTGGGGATTCCCGGCGATGCGACCTATGCGAACTATCGCGAGGCCAATTCGGCCTTCTGGCGCCTGACCGTTCTGCCTTTGGTGAGCCGCGCGGCCCGGGCGCTGTCGGTGTGGCTGGAGCCGCGACTGGCGGGCGTGCTGGCGCCGGACCTCGAAACGGTGCCGGCCTTCCAGGAAGAGCGCGCGGCGCAATGGGCGCGGATCGAAACGGCGTCGTTCCTGAGCCTCGCCGAGAAGCGCAAGCTGGCCGGTCTCGACTAGGCTGATCCTATTCGGCGTGCGGCCGGTAGTCGGGCGAGCCGGGATGCTGGGATCGGGTGTCGCGACGCGGTTTGCGCGGGCGAAGCGTTTCGGCGTCGGTCGAGACCGCGATCTTGCGGGGTGTGATGGACATGACCGGCGCGGGCGGCTGCTCGCGTTCGACCGGCGGCGGCGCCAGCATGCGAGCGCGCGAGACGGCCGCGCCGATCTCGTGCGGCGGGCAGACGGAAACCACGACCGCCGACCGGTCGAGAAGCGCATCGAGCAGTTCGCGAATGCGGTCCGCGGAAAAGGCCTGGAAGGCGCGATGCAGGAAGCGGGCGGACATCAGAATCCGTCGTGCGCCGCCGTCCTCCGCGCTTCGCGGAAGCTGAAGCGTCGCGTCCGGCGACAGGATGTGACGCACCAGAAAGTCATGTTCGTCGCCATAGAGGCCGATGCGCGCGCGGGCGCGTCCGAACAGGGATTTGCGGAACAGCATGCGGTTGAGGCGCGCGCGTTCGTATCCGAACGGAAGACGGTCGCGGGCGAAGGCCAGGATCATGGTGATGGCCAGCGCGCGCTGCAGGCCGTCGAAGAGGTAGAATTCCGACCCGCGCCGTCCCGGCGCCGCGGTCATGACGCCAAGGTAGAGGCTCTCGCGCGAGGGCCGATGGAATTCGGTGCGCGCATTGTCTTCGAGGTCGATCAGCAATTGCGCGAGTTCAGGTGCGGTCCAGACATAGCCGCGGGCGAACGTTTCCGGCCTGTAGCATGCGTCCCCGGTCAGAAACCGGCGAATGCTGCGCACCTTCGCCCTTTGCATTGTGTGGTGAACTCCCGGACACGCGCCGCCCAGCCCCGGGATCATTTGCATTTAACAGACCAATTGCCCTCGCGCCACCCGCTGAAGCGCATGAACATTGGGAAAGCTCATGTTGATCGAGAAGAAACTGACGCTCGCCGTGGTTCTGGCGGTGGTGATGGAGTCGGCCGGCGTGCTGATCTGGGCCGGAGCGGCCTCCGAACGCCTGAAGGAAGTGGAGGTGCGGCTCGCCAGTCAGGCGCAAATGGCCGAACGGCTCGCCCGTGTGGAGGTGCATTTGCAGCTGCAATCCCAACAGCTCGACCGGATCGAGGAGGCGCTGGCGGAAAGGGCCGCGCGCTAGCGAGCCAGTCCGACCTCGACCGAGGCGGACAAGGTTCCGGCCGCCACGCTGCCGGTGATGACCGGGGTCATCGCCGTCATCTGCGAGGAGGAGTTGTCCCGAAAAATGCCGTCGGATGCGAGCGAAACGGACGGGAAGCGGCTGAGGCTAGCCTCGTAACCCGCGACATTGGCGTAGACCTGCGAGCAGACATCTGCGTCCATCGCGAATTGCGAGGTGAGGATTTTGTTCGCATACGAGGTCGCCGTGGCGAGGTTGGGATAGACTTCGAAATGCATGTGCGGCCAGCGGCCTGCATAGCAGCCGGGAAAGATGGTGGTGAACGTCGCCATCCCGTCGGCGTCGGTCACAGCGACCCCGCGCAGATAGTTTTCGTTGGGCAGGTCATAGAGCGAATAGCGCCCGGCGGCGTCGCAATGCCAGATATAGATGGCGTAACCGGCGAGCGCCGAGCAGGACGCGTTTGAGTTCGAAAGCCGGATGGTGAGCGTCATGTCCTGGCCGGCGGCGACGGTGGTGGATAGGTCCGCGAAACTGGAGCGAATGTCGTTTCGCACGACGCCCGACTGCGAAAGGACGTTCCGGACTACCCCGTTGGAGCTGTTCGACCCGTCGGCGGGATAGGGGCCCTCCGTCTCCGTGGCCGGAATCGGGCAACTGGTCGAACCGGATCCGCCGCCGGAGCCGCCGCCGGAACTTCCGCCGGAGCTGGTCTCGGTCGTATCGGGGGACGATACGCCTCCGCCACCGCAGCTGGCGGTCAGGAGGCTGGCGCCGGCAAGACCGAACCAGCGCAGCATTCTGCGTCGAGCCATAAGTCGCTCGTGCAGCAGGGCGAGGTCCGCCTGAAGGCCGGCGTCGTGTCCGGATGGTGCGTCGATCATGGGAAGGTCGCCTGCATCTGCTTGTCGAGAATGTCGGCAGACTGGGGCGGGCGTGTCGCAGAGGTTTATCCGGTCTGTATCAAAGTGTCGTGGAATGAGGAGAAGCGCTGGATGAACGGCTGGCGAAATGCGCGTCCGGAGCAGGACTTGCTGATCGAAGGTTACGCCTCGCTGTTCGGCGTGGAGGATCTGGCGGGCGATGTCGTGCGGGCGGGCGCCTTCGCCCGTTCGCTGGCGCGCCGGGAGATGGCGCCGATGCTGTTCCAGCACGCGGCCGGCCGGGTGGCGGGCCGCTGGACGACGATGCGCGAGGACGGCGTCGGCCTGTTTGTGCGGGGGCTGGTGACGGGAGAGACCCAGGCGGGCCGAACGGCGCAGCGCCTGATCCGGGACGGCGCGCTGGACGGGCTGTCGATCGGATTCATCGCCCGCGACTGGACGCCAAGAACGGTTGCGGGGCGCCTGCTGCGGGAGATCGATCTGCGGGAGGTGTCGCTGGTCGCGACGCCGATGGCGCCGCGAGCCCGGTTTCGCATTTTGGGAGGTCCGGCGGGACAGCCGGGCTCCGCCGCCGCCTCTGCGCTGGCCGCGTGAGCCGGTCCGGGACTGGAAACCACCGACCGGCCAACCACCGAATTGTGTGCGAAGTTGACGTAGCGTCAGCCTTTGCGGTCGGGCCGCCTGCGCTTAGGACTCGCAAAGCTCTGCGTAGATGGAGCCGCACCAACAAGGCAGGCCAGACGAACCGCGAGGATTGCGTGGTCGTCGACGGCGGGAGGAAAAGACATGACGCTGAAGTCGCTGTCCCTGAAATCAATGTCGCTGCGCTCGATCGCGATCGCGGCGTTGTCGCTCGGCGTGGCGGGCGCCGCCCTGCCGGACACCGAACCGGGCTATGCCTCGCCGAAGACGTCCTGGGGCGCGCCGGACCTGCAGGGGTTCTGGAACAACACGTCGATCACGTCGCTGCAGCGGCCGCGCGGCGTGAAGGATCTGGTGGTCAATGAGGATCAGGCGAAGAAGATCGTCGATCGCGACGTGCTGGTGGTGCTGACCAAGGACGACAATTCGCGCAACGGCGAAGATCCGAACAACAAGGACATCCTGAAGGACGGCAACAACGATCGCGGCTACAACGCGTTCTGGATCGATCCGGGTTCGCACCTGGCGCAGGTCAAGGGCGAGTTCCGCACATCGTGGATCGTGGAGCCGGCCAACGGGCGCATCCCGTACAAGCCGGGCGCGGCCAGCAGCGGCGGCTACGCCATCACCAATTTCGACGGCCCCGAGACGCGCCCGCTCGCGGAACGCTGCCTGATGAGCTTCCACAATTCCGCCGGTCCGGTGATGACCAACGGCATGTACAACAACACCTATCAGTTCGTGCAGACGCCGACGTCGGTGATCATCAACGTCGAGATGAACCACGACGCGCGCATCATTCCGATCGTGGCGAGCAAGGATAAGGTCGTTCATGGCGACATCGCCAAGTGGGCGGGCGATTCCGTGGGCTGGTACGAGGGCGACACGCTGGTCGTCGAGACGGTGAACGTGAAGCCGGAACAGCGCTCCATGCTGTCCGAACACGGCAAGCTGACGGAGCGCTTCTCGCGCTGGAACGACGACCAGATTCTCTATGAGTTCGTGGTCGAGGACGACACGCTCTACACCCAGCCCTGGCGCGGAGAGATGGCGCTGAACAAGGGCGAACCGCTCTATGAATACGCGTGCCACGAAGGCAACTACGCCATGCCGGGGATTCTCGGCGGTGCGCGCGAGCTGGAATCGCAGGGCAAGACGCCGGGCATGGGACCTGGCATCTCCGCCGGGCTCGTGCTGCCGCGTGACGACTTCGGCGGCGAAGGCACCGCGAGCAACAACTAGGACGCGAAATAAGCGCCGTTGACGGCGTGCACTTCAAGCGGGCGTGTTCCGGACCGGAGCGCGCCCGCTTTGTTTTTGGGCGTTTCCCGTGATCGCCGGCCGGGCCGCGCGGGTTAACTGGTCAAGCCGGACAAGAAAGGTTTCGTTCACCATACGGGCGCAGGCTGATCACAGGAGACTTGCCATGTTTGAGAAATCTCCAGGCGATCCGTGTCCTCACTGTGCGACCCCGCTCCAGAAAACGCGCTCGCGATTTCGTTCGATTCCCGGATATGTGGCCGAGTGCGCGCATTGCCGCGCCGCATTCGAACTCGCCGGCGATTCGGATGAACGCGCCCACGCGGAACCGGAGCCGATGTTGATGCGAGGCTGGGCGCGCGCCTGAGGCCGCGTACGGAACAAGACTGCCCAAGAGGCTGCGGCCCAGAGGCTGCAGTACGGACGCGGCGAGCGCGTTCGTCAGGATGCGCCTTCGGGATGTCGCCGACGCTTGAACGGATCGCGGCGAGAGGGGACAAATACGTTTCGACCGTTCGGGGGAGAGAATCACATGCGGAAATGTCTGGTTGCGGCCGCCGCCGTCGCGTTGACGGGCGCCGCGTTCGCGCAGCAGAGCGATAACTATTTCGACGGCAAGGAACTCGGCGAGTTCGTGAGCCAAGCGCAGTATGAGGCCTTCATGACGTGCGCGGGCAACCATGTCGGCGCTCTGGATACGCTCGCGAGGATCGGTCCGGCCTCGACGAAGCCGGACGCCATGAAGGAGGCCGAGGAACAGGGGCGATCAATCTACGCGCAGCTTGAGGACGTGATGGCGGATCTGGACGATCCGCGCGTGAAGCTTGACCGAACAGCGGGTCAGGCCGCGTTGCAGGCCGGACGAAAGAAGTTCGACGATCTGGCGAATGCGAGCTGGAATGAGCAGTTCGCCGCCTATCGCGATCACGGCAAGATATCCGATCAGTGCGCGACGGATTTGGAGACGGTCATGACGGTCGCGGCCATCCAGAAGGCGGCGTTGGACGATCTCGACAAGGCCGCCGCCGGCCAATAGCGCGGCGAACATCTGAATGCATCGAAGACGGGCGCGGAGGGATCCGCGCCTTTTTCGTTTGTCCGGCGCGTGGCTTCGCTGCGCCGGGCGATGCGGCGTGGGCGAAGCCAATTCTAGCCTGACAGGGAAACAGACATGAAGATCGACTTTACCGGCGTGGCGGTGATGCTGCTGGAGCAGGTGGCCAACCTGACCCGCGAAGAGCAACGCGCTTTCGCTCAACAGCTTGGGGGTGCGCTGGCGACTGTGGCCAAGTCCTCGAAGACCAAGCTGGACGATGTGGCGCTGCGCGCCATCGGCCTGCCGTTCGCGCGCGACTTTATCGACGGCGTGGAGGCGCGCCTCTAGGCGCTCCTCGGACCGCAGGATCACGAAGGCGGCGGACGCCGCCCGAAACAATCAGGAAAACACATGAAGATCGAAACCAAGATGTCGGCGCCGGGCGGCGCCGGCGCTGACGACGTGCGCGCGGCTATGCGCGAAATCAATGTGGCGTTCGAGGCGCTCAAGGAAGCCAACGATGCGCGGCTCGACGAGATCGAGCGGCGCGGTACGGCGGATCCGGTTCTGGATGAAAAGCTCGCCAAGATCGAAAGGACGCTCGACCGTCAGCAGAGCGCGGTCGACCGGCTGGCGCTTGAGCAGGCGCGTCCCGCGCTGGGCGAAGACCCCCGCAAGGGCGATCCCGAGCACAAGTCGGCCTGGGGCGCCTATCTGCGCAAGGGCGACGACAGCGGGCTGGCGCGGCTGGACCTGAAGGCGCTGACGCAGGGCACGGAGAGCCAGGGCGGCTATGTCGCGCCGCCGGAACTGGATCGCCTGATCGAGGCGCGCCTGATGCAGGCGAGCCCGATGCGCCAGATCGCGACGGTGCGGCAGACTTCCAGCACCGTGTTCCGCAAGCCGGTGAGCCTGGGCGCGGCCAGCGCGTGGGCGGCGGAAACCGGCGCCCGGACGGAGACCACCGCGCCGACGCTGGACCTGCTGGAGTTTCCGGCGGCTGAACTCTACGCGATGCCGGCGGCGACCCAGACGTTGCTGGACGACGCCTACGCCGACATCGACGAATGGCTGGCCGACGAGGTGGAGACCAGCTTCGCCTCGCAGGAATCCGCCGCGTTCGTATCCGGAAACGGGACCAACAAGCCCAAGGGCTTTCTGGCCTACTCCATCGTCGCGGACGCATCCCACGCCTGGGGCGACATCGGCTATGTGCCTTCCGGAGGCGACGGCGCCTTCGCGGCCAGCAATCCGAGCGACAAGCTGATCGACCTCGTGTTCGCGCTTCCGTCCCAGTTCCGGGCAAGCGCGCGTTTCGTGATGAACCGCCGGACGCTGGCGGCCGTGCGCAAGCTGAAGGATACGGACGGCGCGTACATCTGGCGGCCGGGCGCGGCGGGCGAGGGCGCCAGCCTGATGGGGTATCCGGTGACCGAGATCGAGGACATGCCGGACATCGCCTCGAACGCCTATGCGATCGCCTTCGGCGATTTCCGCAAGGGCTACCTGATCGTCGACCGGCAGGGCGCGCGCGTGCTGCGCGATCCGTATTCGGCCAAGCCCTACGTGCTGTTCTACACGACCAAGCGCGTGGGCGGCGGCGTGCAGAACTTCGACGCCATCAAGGTGATGAAGTTCGCCGCCGGCTAGACCTACCAGTAGCCGGACATGAGTTCGCGGGCCCAGTCGGGCTCGCGAACCTCGCCGCGCGGGGCGAAGCCGGACATCCATGGCTTGAGGTCGAGCACAGGCGTTCGGTCTATCGCGTCCAGACCGGCGACATGCAGGTTGAGCCCCTCGACCTTGAGGATGCGGCAGATGGTGAGGCCGAGCCTGTTTGGCCGGTTCTTGGCGCGTTGCGCGAAGATGCCGACCATCGGCCAGTCAGCGCGTCCGCGCGGTCTCCGCGCCCGGAGATTTGGGCTCGCCGCCGCGTCGTGGTGGAACCAGTAGATCACTTCGACATGGCTGAACTGGTCGAGCCCAAGAAGCGCGTCGGGCGTAAAGCGCCGGGCGTCGAGTTCGACGATGGCGGTTTCGGCGTCCCATGCATCGTCGACCGGATCGGTGCGGCTGCCGCGAACAAAGCCGATGGGCTCGGGCTCGATGGGCGCCGACGACAACATGGGGGGCTCCTATTGTTTTCGAACGACCACGCTGCCGGCCGAGTAGCCCGCTCCGAACGAGCAGATCACGCCGATGTCTCCAGCCGAAAGTCCCGCCTGGTGCTGGTGGAAGGCGATGATCGAGCCGGCCGACGAGGTGTTGGCGTACTCGAACAGGATATTGGGTTGTTCTTCCGGCGTGGGCTCGCGGCCCAGAACCTTGCGGCCGATCAGGTCGTTCATGTTGATGTTGGCCTGGTGCAGCCACATGCGCTGGAGCATGTCCGGCGTGATGTCGAGTTCGCCGAGGTGTTCGACGATGAGCTTGGACACCATCGGCACCACGTCCTTGAAGACTTTGCGGCCTTCCTGAACGAACAGCCGGTCGCGGTCCCACGCCTCCATGGGCGTGTCCGACTCGGCGCGGTTGAGGAAGCCGAAATTGTTCCGGATGTTGTTGGAGAAGCTGGTGACCAGCTTGGCGCCGAGAACTTCAAAATTGTTGGAGGAGCGCGAAGCTTCGGCGTCTTCGACCAGAACCGCGGTGGCGACATCGCCGAAGATGAAGTGGCTGTCGCGGTCGCGGAAGTTGAGGTGGCCCGAACAGATTTCAGGGCTGACGACCAGAACCGAACGGGCGTCGCCGGACCGGATCATGTCGCGGGCGGTCTTGACGCCGAAGGTGGCGGACGAACAGGCGACGTTCATGTCGAAAGCGAAACCGCCCGCGCCAAGGACGTTCTGAATCTCGATGGCGATGGCCGGATAGGCGCGCTGCAGATTGGAGCAGGCGACGAGTACGGCGTCGACCTCGCTGGCGTCGCGGCCGGCGGTCTCGAGCGCTTCGCGGGCGGCGGTGACGCCGATCTCCGCAAGAAGGGAAACCTCGTCGTTGCCGCGGCGGCGAATCTTCGGCCGCATCCGCTCGACGTCGAGAATGCCCGCCTTCTCGACGACGTGTCGGTGCTGGACGCCGGACGCCTTGAAAATGAATTCGGTGCTGGAGTGGCTCAGAGGTTCGACCGAGCCCGCCTCGATCGCCACAGCGTTCTCTTGGTTGAACCGGTCGACATAGGCGTTGAACGACGCGACCAGCTCCTCATTGCTGATGGACTCGGGCGGCGTGTAGAGGCCGGTTCCGGAGATAACGACTGTACGCATGAGTTAGATCCTGACGATCGGGACGAAAGACCGGGGCGGGCGAGCTGGCGCAGGGAGCCGCAGCGGCCGATGCGGCGGCCGACTCGAAAGCCAGCCGCCATCGGCGCTATGGGTACGGCGTTTTGAACTGTGTCGACAAGCTTGACGTTAGGGAGCTTACGCGTCTGGGGGCTAGCGCGGGGCCATGCGAATGCCGCCGTCGAGCCGGACGCATTCGCCGTTGAAATAGCCGTTCTGGACCATCTGAACCGCCAGCGCGGCGTATTCGGACGGATCGCCCAGGCGTTTGGGGTTGAGAACGGTGGCTGACAGCGCGTCTTTCACATTGTCCGGCAGACCGGCCAGCAGGGGCGTGTTGAACAGGCCGGGCAGGATCGTGTTGACGCGGATCGACTCGGTGGAGAGATCGCGCGCGATGGGCAGGGTCATTCCCACCACGCCGCCCTTGGAGGCGGAGTAGGCGGCCTGCCCGATCTGCCCGTCCTGGGCCGCGACGGACGCCGTGTTGACGATGGCGCCGCGATCTCCGTCCGGCAGCACGTCGAGCGACATCATGCCGGCGGCAGACTTGGCGATGCAGCGGAAGGTGCCGATCAGGTTGATCTGGATGATCTTGTCGAACTGATCGAGCGGGTGAGCGGCGATCTCGCCCGTGTCTTTCTTGCGGCTCGCGGTCTTCACGCCGATGCCGGTGCCGGCGCAGTTGACGAGAATGCGTTCCTGTCCGTTGGCGGCGCGCGCCTTGGCGAAGCCGGCGTCGACCGATGCATCGTCGGTGACATTTACCTGACAGAACAGGGAACCTATTTCGGCGGCCGTGGCCTCGCCCTTTTCGGCGTTCATGTCGAAGATCGCGACCTTGACCCCATGCGCCCGGAGCGCGCGGACGGTGGCTTCGCCGAGCCCGGATGCGCCGCCGGTGACGACGGCGGCGATGGTGTTGTCGAGTTTCATGGGCGTTCCCCGCTGAAGATTGTCTTTGCGGACGGTTTAGGTCGCGGCGGGCCCTGAGCCTAGTCATTTCGTGGCGGCGCGGCCGCCATTCATCAGGAGACAGACATGACCGTAACGACGCTGGCGCCGCCAGCGGCCGAGCCCGTGCGCCTGGACGATGTCCGGGCGTATCTGAGAATCGGTCACACGAACGAGGATGGACTGGTCGCGGATCTGGTCGCGGCCGCGCGCGCGAGGATCGAGGCGCTGACCGGCCTGGCGCTGATAAATCGGACGATCCGGGTGCGGCTGGACGAGTGGCCCGCCGCCATGGCGCGGGTGCGCCGATACGCCTTGCCGGTCAGGCCGGCCGCGGAACTGATCGCGGTGAAGGTGATCGACGCATCCGGCGATCCGGAAGACGTCGCCGAACGGTTCGAACTGGAGGCGGGACGCAGCGCGCATCTCGTGTGGAGCGACGGCGCGCTGCCGCGGCCGTGGACGCCGGTGGGCGGCGTCGAGATCGACTACGTCGCCGGGTTCGGCGACGCCCCGGAGGATGTCGACGAGAGCCTGATCCTGGCCGTCATGCGCCTGACCGCGCACGCCTATCTCGCGCGCGACGCGCAGACGCTGGCGGGCGCGCTTCCTGGCGATGTGGCGGAGTTGCTGGCGCCGTGGCGGAGGGTGCGTCTATGAGCGGCGCGTTTGACGCCGTGGAGGCGGGCCTGACCTCCGCGTTGCAGGCGAGTGCGGCGGTAAGAGCCGTTCTGGGCGATCCCGTACGCCTGCGCCGACCGGGCGATCCCATGCCCGCCTTTCCGTTTGTGGAGATTGTCCGGCACCAGGTGTCCGAACGTAGCGGGACGGGAACTCCGGGTGAGGATCACCGCGTCGATCTGGCCGTGACCGGGCGGGATGGCGAGGACGTACCAGTGTCCGCTGCGCGGGAGGCGGTGCGCGCAGCTGTCGACGATGCGGATCTTCCCATGGACGGTTGGCGCAGCATCCTGACGCTGGTTGTTTTCATCGATGTTCTGACGACGCCCGCAGGCGCCAGCCGGACATTGATGAGCGTGCGTGTGCTGCTTGAGCCGGTCAGCGCGTAACGCGGCCGAGCGCGTAGGTGACGCCGCCGGTGATGAAGAACAGCGCAGCGACGCCGAACGTCATCGGCATGCGCGGTCCGATGATGACGTCTGGCCAGAACTGCACGATGGCGGCGTACATCGCGAACAGCACGCCGGCGACGAGACCCGTGGCGCCGATGCTGATCACCATCGAATTGCCGACTTCCTTGGCGGTCTGGCGCGCGCGTTCGCGCTGGGACGAAAACCGGAGGAATGCGTCGTCGCGCCCGAACGTCAGCCAGACGCCGAAGGCGAACAGGATCGGTCCGCCAAGAAAAGCGGGCCAGCCAAGCTCCATCAAGCCGGTGATGAAAATGTCGGCAACCCCGCCGCTCTCAAGTTCGGAGCTGCCGATCCCGACGGCGAACGGAGTGGCGAGCACCCCCAGAAGAATGGGGACGCCAATCACAAGACGTATGATGCGGATCACAGACATGATTCTTACCCGTGACGGCATCCTACGAAACAAGGTTGTAGGCGCAGTTTAAACAGCATCTGCAATTTCATCGTTCGTGTTGGAGGGCCGTTTACGGGGCTCTGTGCGGGCGAAGCCGTCGGCCCGCTGGCCGCATCGATGCGTGCATTCAGCCGGCCGGAACGCCGGTCGCTGGCGAGACACATTCAATCAGGAGAAAATTATGGCCGGCCAGAAGGGACGAGATCTGCTCGTCCGAATGTCCGACGGCGCCGAACCGGAAACGTTCGCCGCGGTCGCGGGGGTGCAGACGCGTTCCGTAACGCTCAGCACCGGCGTTCTCGACATCACCGCGGCGAGCAGTCCGGGCGCATGGCGGGAGGTTCTTCCCGGCGCCGGGGCCAAACGTATCGACGTTTCGGGCTCTGGCGTGTTTCGCGATGCGGCGTCCGGAGCGCGCATGCGCGCGGCCTTCTTCGCCGCCGAGAGGCCCCGCATGGCCCTCGACATTCCCGGACTCGGCGTTCTGACCGGCCCGTTCGTGATCCAGACACTGTCGTGGTCCGGCGAGGAGGACGACGAGGCGCGGTTTGCTTTGCGTCTCATGTCGGCGGGGCAGGTTTCATTCGAGGCGGAGAGTTGAGCATGGCTGAGGGATCGCAAGGCGGGGTGGACGTCGAGGCGTTGGTCGCGCGGATCGAGCAACGTTTCGCGGAAACCTCCGAGCTGTTGCGCGCGGACACCGAGCATATCGCGCGGTCGAGTGAAGCGACGCTTGAGCGGCTCGCCGGGACGCTCGCTGAAGCGCTGGCCAGGGAGATCGCCAACCGGATGTTTGCGGGCGGGTCCGACACGGGCGCGTCCGCCAATCAGTTCGCGGCGGCGATTGCGCGGGCGGCGATTCGTGGGGGGAGGTTTCGTTGAGCGGGTTTCATGATGTCAGACTTGATCTTCCCATCGCGATCGGCGCGACGGGCGGTCCCGAGCGTCTGGTCGAGGTCGTGCGTTTGGCGTCCGGCGCCGAACGTCGAAATGCCCGTTGGGCGACCTCGCGCCGTCGCTGGGAGTTGGGCGGGGCTACGCTGACCCTTGTGCAGGCGCAGGTTCTGACGGCGTTCTTCGAAGCGCGCAGCGGACGGTTGAACGGATTTCGGTTGTACGATCCGCTGGATCACAAGAGCTGCGCACCGGACGGAGCCGTTTCCTCCTCGGACCAGTTGCTCGGGTCTGGTGATGGAATGGCGCGCGTCTTCCAGCTGGCGAAGCGGTACGAAAGCGGCGGCGAAACATATGTACGCCGCATCACGCGAGCCGTCGCGGGCACGGTGCTGGTTTCGGTGGGCGGCGCGGAAACGACAGCGTTCGAAGTCGACGGCGAGACCGGCGAGGTCACGCTGGATGAAGCGCCCGCCCTCGGCGCGGAGGTCCGGGCCGGGTACGAGTTCGACGTGCCGGTCCGTTTCGATAGCGACCGGCTTGAAATGTCGTTCGAGGGCGCGGACGCGGTGCGCGTGGTGCGCGCGCCGATTGTCGAGATCGACGGTTAGTCATGAAGAACATTTCGGAAGACTTCGCCGCCCGGCTGTCGTCGGCGACGACGACGCTGTGTGACTGCTGGCGGTTTGTCCGCGCTGACGGCGAGGTGTTTGGCGCGACGGATCATGATCGGGAGATCGTGCTCGACGGCGTGACGTATCAGCCCGCGCGGGGCCTGTCGGGCGCAAGGTTTGACTATGGGGCGGGGCTGGCTCCGGGCCAGGCGACCGTTGAAGGCGCGCTGGACGCCGCCTTTCTGACGGAATCCGATCTTGAGGCTGGCGTATGGGACGGTGCGCGCATCGATGTCTGGCGCGTTGACTGGTCGGCGCCGGAGAACCGCATCTGGATCTGGGGCGGGCGCCTGTCGGTGGTGTCTCGATCAGGCGGCGCTTTTGCGGCCGAACTGGTCAGTCGCAAGGCCGACCTCGAACGCACGACCGGCCGCGTCTATTCCCGAGCCTGCGATGCAAGGGTGGGCGATGCGCGGTGCGGCGCCTCGCCGTCCGCGGAGGGTTTTAGAGGCGCCGGCGCGGTCGCGTCCGTCATCGACGCTCGCCGCTTGCGGTTGAGCGGACTTGGCGCGTTCGAGGCCGGGTGGTTTTCCGGCGGCGATCTCGAATGGACAAGCGGCGCCAATGCGGGCCTGAAGGCGCGCATTGTGCGGCATCGTCTGGCCGGCGGCGGCGAGGCTGAGATTGAACTGATGGTCGCGCTGCCCGGAGCGATCGCGCCGGGAGACGCGGCCAGCCTGTCGGCGGGATGCGATGGCGCATTTTCGACCTGTCGGAACAAATTCGCAAATACGGTCAACTTCCGAGGGTTTCCGCACATGCCCGGTCCGGATTCCGTCTTGGCTGGCCCCGGCGCGGGCGGAAACGACGGCGGGAGCCGCCAATGAGCGCGCTTCGAGAAGCGGTCGTCGCCACAGCGCGCGGCTGGATCGGCACGCCTTACCGGCACCAAGCCAGCGTGAAGGGCGAGGGGTGTGACTGTCTGGGCCTTGTGCGCGGCGTCTGGCGGGATGTGATCGGCGACGAGCCCGAACGCCCGCCGCCCTACACGCCGAACTGGGCGGAGGCGCTTGGACAGGAAACCCTGTTGGCCGCGGCGCGCCGGCATATGCGGGAGATCGCTATCGGCGAGGCGCTGCCGGGAGACGTCCTTCTGTTCAGGATGGCGATGGGTGCGCCCGCCAAGCACTGCGCGATCCTCAGCGCTCCGGGACGTGTCGTTCATGCCTATTGGGGGCGTTCCGTTTGCGAGACGCGCCTCGTCCCCTGGTGGGAGCGCAGGGTTGCGGCTGCGTTTCGCTTTCCTTCTGGAGACATCTAGATGGCCCAACTGGTCTTGAGCCGCGCCGGAGCTGCGGCGGGCGCTCATCTCTTGCCCAACGGCCTGGCGGCTTTCGGCATGAAGGTCACGGGCGCGGCTTTGGGGCGAACGCTGGGATCGCTTGCCGGAAGCTATATCGACAACCGCTTTCTTGCGCCTCCGGTGGACGGGCCGCGCATTCGCGACTTCCACCTGACGGAGAGCCGGGAGGGCGCGAGCATTCCTGTCGTCTACGGCCGGATGCGGGTCGGCGGTCAGGTTATCTGGGGGGCGAACTTCCGCGAGCATCGCGAAACGCAGGGAGGCAAGGGCGGGCCGCGCGTGCGCGAATATGCCTACACGTTGAGCTTCGCCGTCGCGCTGGCCGAAGGCGAAGTCGCGCGGGTGTCGCGGTGTTGGGCCAATGGCGAGCCGTTCGATCTGTCGAAGGCGACGTGGCGCTTCTATCCGGGGGATGAGACGCAGCAGCCGGACCCTCTGATTGAAGCCGTCGAAGGCGCCGGCGAGGCGCCCGCCTATCGCGGACTGGCGTATGTGGTGTTCGAAGACCTGCCGCTGGACGATTTTGGCGCGCGCATGCCGCAATTGTCCTTCGAGATCATTCGGTCGGCCTCGGGCGACCCGCAGCGTCTGGAAAGCGTTGTACGCGCGGTGAACCTTATTCCGGGATCGGGCGAGTTTGCACTGGCGACAGACGTCGTGCGCCGCGTGCTAGCTCCCGGTCGTCAGGTTGCGGAGAATCAGAGCGGTTCGGAAGCGGTCGCCGATTTCACCGCCTCGCTGGATCAGCTCCAGTCGGAGCTGGCGAACGTGTCGCGCGTGAACCTGATTGTCGGATGGTTCGGGGACGATCTGCGATGCGGGGTTTGCCGCGTTCGGCCGGGCGTGGAGCTGGCCGAGAAAGAGACGGAGCCCCTCACCTGGTCCGTCGCCGGGCGACCGCGCGGTTCAGGCTGGTTGATTTCGCAAACCGACGGCCACGCGAACTATGGCGGAACGCCCGCCGACGAAAGCGTCCGGCAGGCCATACGGGCGCTCAAGGCGCGTGGACTTCACGTGACGCTTTACCCCTTCCTGTTCATGGACGTTCCGGGCGCAAACGGGCGGCCCGATCCCTATGGCGGAGCGGAGCAGGCGGCGTTTCCATGGCGCGGACGGCTCACATGCCATCCCGCGCCGGGCCGGCCGGACACGGTCGATGAAACGTCGGCGGCCGCTGAGCAGGTGGAGGCGTTCTTCGCCGGCCCGGATGGCTATCGGGCGTTCGTTCTTCACTATGCGCAGATGGCCGACGAGGAAGGCGCTGACGGATTTCTGATCGGATCGGAAATGATCGGCCTGACCCGCGTGCGCGACGGTTCGGACGGGTATCCGGCCGTCGACGCGCTGCGCGTGCTCGCGAATGACGTGCGGACGATCGTCGGGCCGGGAATGGAGCTGTCCTACGCGGCGGACTGGACGGAGTATGGCGCACATGCGCCGTCGTCTGGCGAGCTGCGCTTTCCGCTCGACGCGCTGTGGGCCGATGCGGCCATCTCCTATGTCGGCCTGGACTGGTATCCGCCGATGGCCGACTGGCGCGACGGGGAAACGCATCTCGACGCCGGTTGGAGCGGACAGGAAACAGACTATCTGCGCGCCAACATCGCGGGCGGCGAAGGCTTTGACTGGTACTATGCCGACGATGCGGCGCGCCTTGCTCAGGTACGAACGCCGATAACCGACGGCTCCTATTCGGAGCCCTGGATCTATCGCCAGAAAGACATCCGGTCGTGGTGGGGGCAGGCGCACCATGAACGTTTCGCGGGCGTGCGCGCCCCGACCTCGACGGCGTGGTCGCCGGGCATGAAGCCGGTGAGGTTCGTCGAGTTCGGTTGCCCTGCGGTCGACAAGGGCGCCAATCAGCCCAACGTCTTCTACGATCCGAAGAGCTCCGAAAGCGCGCTGCCGCACTTTTCGAACGGGACGCGGAACGATCTGGTTCAGCGCCGGGCGGTCGAGACTTTCTGCCGATACTGGTCGGGCGAAACGTTCAATCCGCTGTCGGGCGCCTATCCGGGCCGGATGCTTCCGGAGGATGGCGTCGCCGTGTGGGCCTGGGACACGCGCCCTTTCCCGCATTTTCCGGCTCGGTCGGAGGTCTGGCGCGACGCGGCGAACTGGCGATTGGGGCACTGGCTGAACGGACGAACCGGGATCGCTCTATTGTCCGATGTGGTGGGCGATCTCGTGGAGCGCGCCGGACTGGCGGCGGATGTCGGCGGTCGGAGCGGTCTCGTGCCGGGCTATCGTTTCGATGGGCCGATTTCTGTTCGCGAGGCGCTGGAACCGCTGTCCTCCGTGTTCGGGCTCGACGCTTGCGAAACGCCCGGCGGATTGCGCATCGCGGAAGAAGCGGGTGCGATCTCCATTGATGCGGGCATGCTGGTCGAGCAGGACGGAGGGGAGACGGTCGTGCGTAGACGGTCGCGGCTGGAGAGTTCCGACCCGCTGGTGCGGTTGAGCTTCATCAATCTCGACGAGGACCACGCGCCGGGCGTCGTTCAGACCGGTGTTGAGACTGGGCGCGAGGTTCTCGATATCGCGGCGCCGATCGCGCTTGATCGTGACGAGGCGCAGAGGATCGCTGAGCGACTGGCGGCCGCGCTGGCGGCGAAGCGCGACGCGGTCTCGTTTTCTGTTTCGGGAACGGGGCTGGCGCTCGAGCCCGGGGATCGCGTTGCGCTGGACGGCGTGGCCTATCGAGTGACCGGCGGATCGCTTCGCGGGTCTCTCGATGTTGAGGCGGAGCGCGTCGCGGAAGGAACGGGCGTGCTGCTTGCGACGCCCAAACCCAGCGCGGGGGCGACGGCCTCGATTGCGGTCGTGCCCGACGTGGTCATCGTCGACGCCCCGCCATTGCCAGGCGCCGAGGACGATCTGCGGCCACTGGCGTTCGTATGGTCGGAACCATGGACGGGACCTATTAGCCTGTCGGCCGGTACGGACGCGACGCTGCAAACCACACGCGGCGTTGTCGAGCGGCCCTGTCTGATGGGCCGCCTGAGCGGCGACCTTTATCCATCGGCGACGGACCGCTGGATCGACGCGGAAATATACGTACAGATCGCTGGAGGCGCCCCGGTCTCCCAAAGCGATCTGGCGGTGCTCAACGGCGCCAACGCGATGTTGATTGAATGTAACGACGGGTGGGAGCTGGCGCAGTTCGCCGGCGCCGAGTTCCTGGGCGGCGGGACTTTCCGGCTGACCCGTGTTCTGCGTGGGCGGCAAGGAAGCGAATCGGAGATGCAGTCGGGCGCCGTTGCGGGCGCGCGGGTCCTGTTCCTGACGGGCGCCGAACGGCGGCTCGATGTTGACGACTGGGAGCGCGGGCTGACGCTGCAATGGCGGGCATGGCGTGAGCAACCGGAGGAGCCCACGGCCTGGGAAGCGGCCTTTGAAAGCGTTCCTGTGGCGAGTCGCATGTGGTCGCCAGCGCACCTGAAGGCGGTCGGCGTCCCTGAAGGTGTCCAGTTGAGCTGGACAAGGCGGGCGCGAAAGGGCGGCGATGCGTGGCTTCCGGGTGAGCCGCCGATGGAGATCGCCGAAGCCTATCGAGTCCGGATTCTCGCAGAAGGCGAGTTGGTGCGCGAATGGACCGTTGCGCAACCGGAGGCGGTCTATCTTGCAGGCTGGGCTGTTGCGGACGCGCCCGCGGTTGGTTCGCTGACGGCGCAGATTGCGCAGCTCGGAGCCGATGGTTTGCCCGGCGCTGCCGCGAATGTCAGTTTTGCAACCCCTACGGACTAGATTTTCGATGGTTTATCACGAAATGCGCTTGTAATCTGTCCGGCGTGACGCACAGGCTGGGCGGACACACGGCATGAGGACTCATCAGCTTGAGCTGGGACCCGTACGCTGCGCTGGGCGTGTCCAAATCCGCCAGCGCGGTCGACATACGCAAAGCCTATCGCAAGCTCGCCAAGGAGCTGCACCCCGACGTGCGCCCGAATGACGACGCGGCGGCCGAACGATTCAAGCGGATAACGGCGGCGTTCAACCTCCTCAGCGATGAAACCCAGCGCGGACGTTTCGATCGCGGCGAGATCGACGCGGACGGCAACGAGCAGCCGGTCTTCCATGGCGGACGGGGCTTCGAGGGCTTTGGCGGGTTCAGCGGCGCCCGATCCAAGGGTGGAGGAGCAGGTCCGGGAGCGGGGTCCGGACGCGTGGATTCGTTCGAGGATCTGTTCGACGGCTTGTTCAGTCGCGGCGGCGGCGCGCGCGGGTTCGGCGCGCAGCGCGGCGAGGACGTCCGGTATCGCATGGATGTCGACTTTCTCGACGCCGTGAACGGCGGGCGGCGGCGCGTCACCATGTCGGACGGGCGGTCGCTGGATCTTGCGATTCCGGCCGGGCTGAAGTCTGGACAGACCTTGCGGCTCAAGGGGCAGGGCATGCCGGGCGCAAATGGCGGTCCCGCCGGCGATGCGATGGTCGAGGTGACGGTCGGCAATCACCCGGTGTTTCGTCGCGAAGGCGACGACATTCGCATGGAGCTGCGCATCTCCCTGGCCGAAGCTGTCGAGGGCGGAAAAGTCACCGTGACGACGCCGTCGGGTCCGGTGACGTTGACCGTGCCGCCGGGAACGAATTCCGGAGAGGTGCTGAAGCTGCGCGGCAAGGGCGTGCAGACCAAGCCGACGCCCGGCGATCTGCTGGTGCGCATGATCATCGTGCTGCCGAAGAAGGACGATCCCGAACTGCAGGAGTTCGTTCGCAAGTGGTCCTTGAGAAAGCAGGAAATTACCCGTTAACGCGGGGTTTCGGCTGTTGGCGGGTGGCGTTGCGGCTGCTTTTGGCCGAAAAGGACACGATTCATTCAGTCGGCATTCACCCGCTTGCAATTAGTTCTGACGCCATGAAAAGGCGCATTCCCATCCTCGCCGTGCTGGCCCTGTTGCTGGCGCCGGTCGCTGCGGCCCAGACGCCGCCGTTCGCGGACAATTGGGCCGGCTCCCAGAAACAGGAACGTTCGCGCGACGACGTCGACCTGAACCAGGTGTTTCGGGAGCTGAAGGCGCGCTATGGCGGAAAGCACATCGGCGCCGAACGCAGAGGCGACAAGGTGCGCATTCGTTGGGACGCGAGCGACGGCCGATTGCTGGTGATCGAGGTCGACGCCCGGACCGGCAACATCATTTCTGTTCGAGGCTGATCCATGCGTTTGCTTGTTGTTGAAGACGATCCCGATCTGGGGCGGCAGCTTGTCGACGGGCTGGAGCAGGCCGGCTATGCGGTCGACCTCGCGCCGGACGGCGAAGAGGGGCACTTCCTCGGCGAGACCGAGCCCTACGACGCTGCGGTTCTCGATCTGGGCCTGCCCAAGATGGACGGCGTGCGCGTTCTGGAAAAGTGGCGCGCGGGCGGCAAGGACATGCCGGTTCTCATCCTTACGGCGCGCGACCGCTGGAGCGAGAAGGTCGCCGGCTTTGACGCAGGCGCCGACGACTATCTGACCAAGCCGTTCGTGACCGAGGAGCTGCTGGCGCGGCTTCGCGCTTTGCTGCGGCGAGCGGCGGGGCACGCCAGCGCGGCGCTCGAATGCGGCGATCTCAGGGTCGATACGCGTGCGGCGCGCGCCACCGTGAACGGCGAGCCGATCAAGCTGACCGCCCACGAATATCGCGTTCTGAGCTATCTGATGCACCATCAGGGGCGGGTGGTTCCGCGCACCGAGCTGGTCGAGCATATCTACGATCAGGACTTCGATCGCGACTCCAACACGATCGAAGTCTTCATCGGTCGCCTTCGCCGCAAGATCGGAACGCACCGCATCTTGACGGAACGCGGTCTGGGGTATCGGTTGATCGACCCAAAGGCCGAGAAGATTACCGAGTGAAATGACGGCGAGCCAAGGCGACGGCGATGGCGGCGCGACCGCCAGCGGCTCCATTTCGCGCCGGCTCCTGATTGCGGCTGGCGCCTGGACCGTCTTGGTCCTGTTGATCGGCGGCTGGTCGCTTCAGGCTCTTTATCGAAACGAGACGGCGCGGCGGCTCGACGCCGACATCGACGCCACCATCGTGACCTTGCTGACCGCAGTCGACACGAAGGAAAACGGCGAGGTCATCTACTACGACTCCATGCTCCCGAACGACGAACGCTTCCGCCGGACCTTCTCCGGCTGGTATTGGGCGTTCATCTTCCCCGGCGCCGATGGAACGCCGCAGCGGGCTGACCGCTCGCGCAGCTTCTTCGAGTCCTTGCCGGACATCCCCCCCTATCTGATCAACGAAGCGACGAGCCATCCCGGCAGCGTGCGCCACGCGAACGGTTACGGACCGGACGCCTCGCCCATTCGCATGGGCGTGCGCTCGGTACGCCTGCCGGACCGGAAGGACCCGGTCTACGTGTTCGCGGCCATCGACCGTTCGGCGGCCAACGAGGCCGTGAGCCGGTTCGCGGTTCAGCTTGCGATCGCGTTGCTCATCCTCGCGGCCGGACTCGTGCTCGGCATTCTGGTGCTGATCCGTTACGGCCTGCGCCCGCTGCACGTGATTCAGGATCGTCTGTCCGATGTGCGCTCCGGCCGGCGTCAGCAGCTCGACGGCGAATACCCCGAAGAGCTTGCGCCGCTGGTCCGGGAGATCAACACGCTGATCAGCCACAACCGGAAGGTCGTTGAGCGCGCGCGCACGCAGGTCGGCAATCTGGCCCATGCGCTGAAGACGCCGCTGGCGGTTTTGCTGAACGAATCGCGCGTGGGCGAAGATCGTCTGTCCGACGTCGTGCGGCGGCAGTCCGAGGCGATGCGCAACAATGTCGAGCACTATTTGCGCCGGGCTCAGGCGGCGGCTCAGGCCGAAGTGTTGACCGCTCGCGCGGATGTGACCGAGGCGGTCGAGGGAATCGCCCGCATGCTCGAACGTCTGCATCGCGACAAGAACATCACCATCGATGTAGACGCCGACGAAGCCGCCATATTTCGGGGTGAGAGAGGCGATCTCGACGATCTGGTCGGGAACCTGCTCGACAACGCCGCCAAATGGTGCCGGGCGCGCGTCAAAGTGCGCGTGGCGCGCAAGGGTGACACAGTCGAGGTGACAGTAGATGATGACGGCCCCGGCCTTCGTGTCGAGGATCGTTCCGAGGCGCTGCGGCGCGGCAAGCGTCTCGACGAGTCGGAGCCGGGCACCGGACTGGGATTATCAATCGTGACCGAACTTGCGGAAATCTATGGCGGGCGCCTGCATCTGGAGGATAGCCCCTTGGGCGGCCTTCGGGCGCGCCTGGAACTTCCGGCGGCCGCGCTATGATCTGGGTGATGACGGCCGCCGGCGCGGCGGCGCTTGCGGCGGCATGGTACATCTCGCGGTCATGGACGACGCGCGGCGTGGTTGCGCTCGCGGCGCTTTCGGCGATCGGCGCCTATGCGGCGCTCGGGCGGCCGAACATGGGCGACGAGCCGCTGGAGGGGCGTCTGGAAACGCTTGAACGCCGGGCCTCCACCGAGGCGGCGCAGTTCACCGTCCCCGAGATGATGGCTCTGCTTCAGAAGCGCGCCAAGGAAGCCCCCAAAGACCCCAATCCGCACAAGTTCATGGGCGATCTCTACAAAGGCGCCGGAGCGACGAACGAAGCCATCCTGGCGTATCAGGCCGCGTTGCGGCGCGATCCGGACTTCGCGCCTGCAATGGTCTCGCTGGCGGACGTGCTGTTTATGTCGTCGGGCCGCGTGGATGAGTCGACCGCCGCCCTCTATCACCGGGCGTTCGAACTCGATCCTGGCAACCTGCGCGTCGGCTATATGGCGGGAATAGGCGACTGGCAGGCGGGTAAACGCGATCAGGCGGTCGCCTTGTGGGATAGTCTTGAGGCGAAGGTGTCCGACGGCGACCCCCGCAAGCAGATGTTCAAGGCGCTCCGCGACACCTTTGCGGTCGACGGCGATCCCGCTGAGGCCGCCGAAGCGGCTCCCCAGCCGCAATAGCGGGATGCGGAGCATCCCCGCGACTTGACCCGCAAGGGATTGATTTCGCTGCCCTCCCGGGTCCAGACCACGGATCGCCGCACTTCACGGCCCTGTGACGGCTCAAGGGCGAACAGTCGCGCCGGCGACTGCTGTACGCCGCTCCTTCCCGTCCTATACTGGTATAAACAATGAACTGCGTCGCCTTGGGCGACAGAAGCGGTGAGGACGATGGCAAGAGCCATGAGGAAACGTTCCCAGAGACTTTGGCTGATCGGCGCCGCGTCCGTGCTGGTCGCGGGCGCGTTGGCGCTGGCCGCGACCGGTCTCAAGGACGCGATGGCGTTCGCCTACACGCCCACTCAGATGATGGAGAAGCAGGTTTCGGTCGGCCGCTCGGTTCGGGTTGGCGGCTTGGTCGAGACGGGCAGCGTGGTGAAGGGCGAGGGTTCCGAACTGCTGTTCAACATCACGGACGGAACGCATTCCACGCCGGTGGTGTTCGACGGGCTGCCGCCGGACCTGTTTGAAGAAGGCCAGGGCGTCGTCGCCGAGGGCCGAATGGCGGATGATGGGCGGCTTGTCGCCAAGCGCGTGTTGGCCCGTCACGACGAGAACTACATGCCCAAGGAAGCCTACGAAGCCATGCGGGCCCAGGCCGAACGCGACGCAAGCGCGGCGGCGGCCTCGGAATGATCGCGGAACTCGGACACTTCCTCGCCTTTCTCGCGCTTGCCTCCGCCGCCGCACAGGGCGCGATCGGGCTCACCGAAGGCGGTGTCGCCGTGAAGCGGTTGGCGATGGCGACCGGCGGGTTCGTCGTCGCGTCCTTCGCCTGCCTGATCATCAGCTTCGTGACGCTGGACTTCTCCGTGGCGCTGGTCGCCTCGCATTCCCATTCGCTGAAGCCGATCCTCTATCGGATCGCCGGCACCTGGGGGAATCACGAAGGCTCCATGCTGCTGTGGAGCGTCATCATGGCCGGCTACGGCGCGGTCGCGGCCCTCGTGATGCGCGGCGACGCGCTGCGCGACAAGGCGCTCGGCGTGCAGGGCGTTCTGACCGCCATGTCGATGGCGTATCTGCTCTTCGCCTCCAGCCCGTTCACGCGGCTGGACCCGGCTCCTTTCGACGGCGGCGGTCTCAATCCGCTGCTGCAGGACCCGGCGCTGGCGTTCCATCCCCCCTTCCTCTACCTCGGCTATGTCGGTTTCTCGTTCGTCTTCTCGCTCGCCGCCGCCGGTCTGCTGATCGGCAAGATCGACAGCGAATGGGCCGCCCGCGCTCAGCCTTGGGCGCTGGCCGCGTGGAGCGCGCTGACCGTCGGAATTTCTCTGGGCGCGATCTGGGCCTACTACGAACTCGGCTGGGGCGGGTGGTGGTTCTGGGACCCGGTTGAGAACGCCTCCTTCATGCCATGGCTGGTCGGCGCTGCGCTGGTCCACTCCCTTCTGGTGACAAGGAAGCGCGGAGGCATGGCCTCCTGGACGGCCTTCCTCGCCGTGCTGGCGTTCTGTCTGTCGATGCTGGGCGCCTTCCTCGTGCGGTCGGGCGTTTTGAACTCGGTGCACACCTTCGCCATGGACCCCAAGCGCGGCATGCTGTTGCTGGGCGGTCTGGCGGTAGCCGGTGGGGCCGCCTTCGCGCTCTACGCATGGCGCGCGCCGAGCCTGAAAGCCGGACCGGAATACGATCCGGTTAGTCGCGAGGGCGCGTTGGTCCTCAACAATCTCTTCCTCGCCGTGTCCGCCGCCACGGTTCTCCTCGGAACGGTCCTGCCGATCGTCACCGAGGCGTATGGCATGCGGATGTCGATCCAGGAGCCATACTTCCATCTCACCGTCGCGCCGCTGCTGGCCGTGCTGTTCCTGTTCATCCCGTTCGCCCTGCTGGCGCCGTGGCGGAAAGCGGATCTGAAGAGCGAACTGCGTAGACTTGCGCCGGCCGGGGCGATTTCGCTCGTGGTGGCCATCGCGGCGTTTGCGTTCGGGCATTCCAACATCTGGCTCGCCTTCGGCGTCTTCGTCGGAAGCTGGGTCGCCTGCGGCGTCGCGATCGACCTGTGGCGCCGGGCGGGAAGCGGCGGGCCGGCCCGTCTGCTGAAACTCAGCCCCGGCGTGTGGGGCATGGCCATCGCCCATCTGGGGCTCGCCATATTCGTCGTCGGCGCAGCGACAGAAACCGCGGCCCGGGTGGAGCGGACCTTCGTGCTCGAGCCGGGGCAGACCGCGGAGCTGCGCGGCTGGACCTTCCGGCTGGTCGGCGTCGGCGACGTCGAGGGGCCGAACTACAACGCCTCGCGCGCCGACATTCTGGCGACCAAAGGGTCGCTGGCCGAGCATCTCTATCCGGAAAAGCGTCTCTATCCCGTGGCCGGAACCCCGACCACCGAAGTCGCGATTCGCAAATCGCTCACCGGAGACATCTATGTCGCGTTGGGCGATCCGGTGCGGGAGCAGCCGGGCGCGTGGCGGATGCGGATTTCGCACCATCCCATGATCGACTGGGTGTTCGGCGGCGCGGGCCTGATTGCGCTCGGCGGGGTGATGTCGCTTGTCGCCCACGCGCGCAGACGCCTGAAGCGAACGTCGTCTGAAACCCGGGAGGCGACCGGTTCGGCCGCTCCGGCGCCGGATGTCTCGCCAGACGCGAAGGGTGCGCCGGCATGATCGCGGCCCTTCTGCTTGCGATCGCCGTGGGCGGCGATACGCCGCTGGACAACCCGGATCAGGAAGCGCGGGCGCAGTCCCTGATGCGGGAAATTCGCTGCGTGGTGTGCGAAAACGAGCCAGTTTCGCACTCAACCGCCGATATCGCCGTGGACATGCGCCGGACGATCCGCTCTCAGGTGGCTGCGGGCGAAAGCAATGAGGCGGTGCGGGAATTCTTCGCCGAACGCTATGGTCAGTTCGTGCTGTTCCGGCCGCCGACCAACGGCGCCGGCGCGCTGATCTGGTTGTTCCCCTTCGCTCTGTTGGCGGTCATCGGGGCCGTGATGCTTCGCGGCGCGTTCCGCTGGCGGAAATCCCATGCCGGGGTGCAGCCGGAGTCCGAGCTTCAGGACGACTGAAGCCGCTTGTCAGGCGCGCGCCGGAGCTTTGTCGCTCGTCTTGCCCTATTCTCGTCATTATGCGCCAATGACCTGCCAGCTGCGTCCGCGTCGCGGGCGTGGCGCGTTCGCGCCGAGGGTCAGGCTTGTGATTGCGTCTTGTGCACGAGGTCTTCTAATGTCCGGTAACGCAATCCAAGCCTAGAATAATCAAAGATTTGCCGTGTTTTCCATTTTTGAGAGCCTCAAGATGACTTCAAGACGGACCCGCCGCCTGCAAGCCTGCGCCGCCGCCTTCGCCGCGGCGGTCGCCTGGAGTGCTGCGCCCGCTGCGGTCGCGCAGGTTCCCAAACCGATCTCGGTCTCGCCGCCGGCCGGCGCGCCGATGAGCTTCGCGGACCTGATCGACCGCGTCAGCCCCGCCGTGGTCAGCGTCTCGGTGACGACCGAGATCCATTCCCAGAATCAGGCCCGCCGGTTCAACCCGTTCCGCGGACTTCCCGGTTTCGACGAGTTCGACGATCAGTTCGAAGACGACGGCGACGACAGCGGGTCGCCCGAAACCGACGAAGAGGGCCGCGCGCTCGGCTCCGGCTTCTTCATCTCGCCGCAAGGCTACATCGTCACCAACAACCACGTGGTCGAGGACGCCCGCGAAGTCGTGGTCATCCTGAAGGACGGCGACGAACTCGAAGCCGAGATTGTCGGCACCGACGAACAGACCGACCTCGCAGTGCTGAAGGTCAAGAAGAGCGGCTCCTACCCCTATGTCCAGTTCGCGGCCAAGGCGCGCCCGCGCGTCGGCGACTGGGTGGTTGCGGTGGGCAACCCGTTCGGCCTCGGCGGTACGGCGACGGCGGGCATCGTGTCGGCCGACGGCCGCAAGCTGAACAACGCCAGCTATAACGACTTCATCCAGGTCGACGCGCCGATCAACCGCGGCAACTCGGGCGGCCCCACCTTCAACCTGAAGGGCGAGGTGATCGGCGTGAACACGGCGATCTTCTCCGAGTCCGGCGGCAGCGTCGGCATCGGCTTCGCCATCGAAGCGGCGGCCGCCAAGAAGATCACCGATGCGCTGATCAAGGACGGCAAGGTCGAGCGCGGCTGGCTGGGCGTCGTGGTGCAAAGCCTCGACGACGGCCACGTGAACGCCTGGGGCCTGAAGTCCAAGAAGGGCGCTCTCGTCAGCCAGCTCACGGCGGGCGGACCGGCGGAAGCGGCCGGGTTGAAGCGCGAGGACATCATCCTCTCCGTCAACGACGAGGAGGTCGACGACCATCGCGATCTCACCCGCAAGGTGGGCGGCCTGATCGCCGGCTCGCGCAACTCCTTCAAGGTTTTGCGTGACGGCAAGGAGCAAACCATCTGGGTCACGATCGCGCGTCGCACCGAAAACCCGACCGCGCTTGAGCCCAACCCGCTGCGCGACGAGTTCGACATTCCCAAGACCAGCGCCGACGACGTCGAGGTGCTGGGCGGCACGGTGCGCTCGCTCACCGCCGAGCAAAGCAAGGCGTTCGCCGTCCCTGAAGGCGAGGGGCTGCTGGTCGTGACCGTCAAGAACCACGGAGAACTGGTCGACGCGGCGATCCTTCCGGGCGATGCGTTGCTCAGCGCCAACAAGGTGACGCTGAAGACGCCCAAGGACCTGCTGGATACGCTTGAATCGGCCAAGGCCGAGGGCAAGGAGAATGTCGTGCTGCTGGTGAGCTGCGGCGACCGCAGGCGCTGCGGCGACGCCACGTTCTTCCGGGCGGTGCCGTTGAAATAGTCGTTGAGAGGGTCGCGGGGGCGCTGCTGGTAGCCTGGAGATTAGACGTATGCGAGTGCTCGTGATCGAGGATGATGCGGACGCAGCCGCCTTTGTGCAGCGCGTTCTGCAGGAGGCGGGACATGATGCGGATCATGCCGCTGACGGCGACGCCGGCCTGAACAAGGCGCGGACGGGCGAGTATGACGCGCTCGTCGTTGACCGCATGCTGCCTCAGATGGACGGGCTCACCCTGCTCAAGACCTATCGCGACGCGGGCGGACGCGCGCCGGCGCTGTTCCTTTCGGCGCTGGGCGAGGTCGATCATCGCGTTGAAGGCCTGCAGGCCGGCGGCGACGACTATCTCGTCAAACCCTATGCGCCCAGCGAACTGGTCGCCCGCGTTGAAGCGCTGGGCCGCCGCACGCCGTCAGACGGCCCGGCCACCCGCCTCAGCGCCGGCGGACTGGAGATGGATCTGCTTGCGCGCACGGTTCACCGCGACGGCAAGAAGATCGATCTTCAGCCGCGCGAGTTCCGCCTGCTGGAGTTTCTGTTGCGCCACGCCGGGCAGGTGGTCACGCGCACCATGCTGCTTGAGAAAGTGTGGGACTACCATTTCGATCCTCAGACCAATGTGATCGACGTGCACGTGTCGCGTCTGCGCGGGAAAATCGACAAGGATTTCGATCGTCCTCTGCTGCACACCGTGCGCGGCGCAGGGTATCGGCTTGAGGCATGAAACTCGGGCGTTTGCCGGCGCTTGTCCGGACGACCACATTCCGGCTGGCGCTGGTACACGCCTCGATCTTCATCCTCTTCACCGCCTCGCTTCTGACCTATCTCTATTTCGAGACCACGGGCCGGCTGGACCTTCAGGCGGAGAATGAGCTCAACGCCGAGTTTCAGGAGCTGTCCACGGCCTATCGAAGCGGGGGGTTCGACCGGCTGAACCAGGCCGTGTTCGAACGCTCCTCCGCGACCGGAAAGTTCTTCTATCTGCTGCAGGATGCGGATGGCCGGCGTGCGTCCGGCGATTTCAACATGCTGCCGATTTCGCCGCCTGAGTCCGGTCAGGTGGTCGAGGTGAAGTTCAACTACGACGCGCGCGCGCCCGGCGGCGGCGAAGCGCGCCGGTCCGCCGAAGGCCGCGTCTCGCGCCTGTCCGGCGGCGGCGTGTTGATGGTCGCATATGATCTGGCCGAACTCGGCGAGATGAACCGGCGCATTCTCGCCGTCGTCGTCCGCTCGGCGCTTGTCGGTCTCGGCCTGTCGTTGATCGGCGGCCTGGTGATCTCACGTTCGGCGGCGCAGCGGGCGGAATCCCTTGCGCGTCTCACGGAAGACGTGATGGGCGGCGACCTGACGCGCCGGGCCGCGGTGGTCGGCTCGGGCGACGAATTCGACCGGCTGGCGATCCAGATCAACGCCATGTTGTCGAAACTGGAACGTCTGGTCGTCTCGTCCCGTTCGGCCGGCGACGCCATCGCGCATGATCTCCGGTCTCCGCTCACGCGCTTGCGCAACCGGCTTGAGGGCGCGCTGTCCGAGGGCACGGTGGAAGGCGCGCGCGATGCGCTGGCGAGATCGATCGAGGAGATCGACGACGTGCTCGGCACGTTCAACGCCATCCTGCGCCTGTCGCGCGTGCAGGCCGGCGCCACCGGCTCCTTCCGCCGCCTCAACGCCTCTGGCGTCACCGACGAACTCGCGGAGCTGTACCAGCCGGTATGCGAGGAGGTGGGGCTCGGCTTCTCTTACGCGTACGAACCCGAACTGTTCGTTCAGGCCGACCGCGATCTCGTGGCGCAGGCGATGGCAAACCTCATGGACAATGCGGTGAAGTACACGCCCGAGGGCGGGGCCATACGCCTGCTCGCCCGCCGTACGCCTCGCGGCGAGGTCGCCCTGACTGTTGTGGACTCCGGCCCCGGCATCCCCGAAGCGGATCGGGAACGCGCCGTCGAGCGCTTCGCGCGGCTGGAACAGTCGCGGTCCAAGCCGGGCAGCGGTCTGGGGCTCAGTCTGGCGGCGGCCGTCGCAGAAGCGCATCACGGGCGCCTCGAACTGGCGGATGGCGATGCGGGCCCGCATGGCGCGGGCCTTTCCGTGTCGCTGGTTCTCCCGCCCGCATAAGCCGACGCCCGCCCTGTGCAGCGGCGCGGGGTTTGGCTAGGGTCCGCGCCATGCCGATCGCCCTCGATTCCCTGTCGCTTGGTCCCGTCTGCGAAGGCGGTTGTTCGCCGGCCGATGCGCTGGGCCTCGCGTCCGAGCACTCGCCCTATCTTGCGCGAATGCTGTTGCGGCATGGCGACCTGACCGACGCGCTGCGCTCCGATGGAGCGGATGCCTGCGTCGCGCGCGAGCTTGATCACATCCGAAATCTCCCCCCTGAAACAACACTGGCCGACGCCATGCGCGAGATGCGCCTCGCCAAGGAGCGCGCCCACGCCGCCATTGCGTCCGCCGACCTTTCCGGCGTCTGGTCTGTCGATCAGGTGATCGGGGCGATCACGGATCTTGCCGACGCCTCGGTTCAAACGGCTCTGAGAGTTGCGCTTCTCGACTGCGCGCGGCGCGGCCAGATGACGGGCGTGACCGAGCAGGGCGATCTGCCGGGTCTGTTCATTCTCGCCATGGGCAAGATGGGCGCGAGGGAGCTGAACTACTCAAGCGACGTCGATCTCGTGGTCCTGTTCGATCTCGATCGCCTGCCGGATCCGGTCCCCCAAACGAAAGAGCGCATGACGCGCCTCGCGCAGCTTCTGGTGCGGGTTCTCGAGGAACGCACGGTGGACGGCTACGTCTTCCGCACCGATCTGCGTCTTCGTCCGGACCCGGGCTCCACCAGTCCGGCCGTCTCCACCCAGTTTGCAACCTCCTACTATGAGAGCGTCGGACAGAACTGGGAGCGTATGGCGCACATCAAGGCGCGCGTTTGCGCCGGCGACGCCGAAGCGGGGAGCGCCTATCTCGCCGAGCTGGAGCCGTATATCTGGCGCCGGCACCTCGACTACTGGGCCATCGCCGACATTCATTCCATCAAGCGGCAGATCCACGCCCACGGCGGACACGCCGATCTCGCCTCTCCGCAATTCGACGTGAAGCTCGGGCGCGGCGGCGTCCGCGAGATCGAGTTCTTCGTTCAGGTGCAACAGCTCATCCTTGGCGGGCGCAGCCCCGAACTGCGCGCGCCGGCGACCAAGGAGGCGCTGGCCCGCATGGCCGACGCCGGCGTCGTGGCGCGCGACGTGGCGAGCGATCTTCACACCGCTTACGATTTTCTGCGGTCGCTCGAACACCGCATCCAGATGATCAATGACGAGCAGACGCACATGCTGACGGCTCGGCCCGAAGCGCGCGCGCCGGTTGCGAGCCTGTGCGGCTATCGCGACACCGGCGTCTTCGAGGCCGATATCTCGCGCGTGCGTTCCCGCGTTCATGGCGTCTATTCGGAGCTGTTCGCGCAGGAAGAACGGATTTCCGGCGAGACCGGCAACCTGGTCTTCACAGGCGTCGACGAGGACCCCGGAACCGTGGCCACGCTGGCCGAAATGGGCTTCTCCGATCCGTCCCGGATCATCCGCACCCTCCAGAACTGGCACCGTGGCGGCGTTTCGGCCACGCGCAGCGCGCGCGGTCGCCAGATACTGACCACCCTCGGTCCGCGCCTGCTTGAAGTGATGTCGGAGACCGGCGAACCGGATGTTGCGTTTGACCGGTTCGCCGATTTCTTCAGCCGTCTCACCGCCGGCGTGCAGGTGATGTCGCTGATGATGGCCGAGCCGACGCTCGCGCACGATCTGATCGAGACCATGGCGTTCGCGCCCAAGCTGGCGACCGATCTCGCTCGCCGCCCCGCGCTTCTGGACGCCATGCTCGATCGCGACTTCCTCACCCCGGCGGATCAGTCGGAAGCGGGCGTGCGCGAGGCGGACCTGCGCCGCCGGTTGAAGGGGTGCGCGACCTTCGAGGAAAAGCTGAACGAGGCGCGCCGCTTCCACCGGGAAGAGGCGTTCCGCATCGGCTATCAACTCCTGCGCCGGATCATTCAGGCCCCGGGCGCGGGCGCGGCCTACGCCGATCTCGCCGACGCTTGCGTGCGCGGGCTGGCCGACGCCGCCGAAACCGAGGTGACCTCCAAATTCGGCGGCGAGGTCGGCCGCTGGGCGGTCTGCGCGCTCGGCAAGTTCGGCGGGCGCGAACTGACCGCCACCTCGGATCTCGACCTGATGCTGGTCTATGTGCCGGGCGCGGATGGTCCTTCGCCGCTGGCCGCGCGGTTTGTGCAGCGCCTTGTCGCGGCCTTGTCGGCGCCCACCGAGGAGGGGGCGCTCTACGAGGTGGACATGCAGCTGCGCCCGTCGGGCAAGGCCGGCCCCATCGCGGTCACACTCGAATCCTTCCGCTCCTACTACGACAAGGAAGCCTGGACCTGGGAGTTCATGGCGTTGACGCGCCTGCGTCCGGTGGCGGGCGATCCCGCTCTGATGCAGGAGATCGGCGAGGCGGTTCAACAGGCGCTGCAGCGCAAGAGCGCCGATCCCAAAATCACCGAAGACGTGCTGGATATGCGTCGCCGTCTCGCCCGCGATCGCGCGGCGTCCTCAATCTGGGACCTGAAGCTGACGCCCGGCGGCGTGATGGACATCGAGTTCGTCGTCCAGCACGCGCTGCTTCTGAACGCCGGCGCCCATCCCGAAGTGTTGAGCGGGTCGACCCCCGGCGCGCTCGCGGCGCTGGGGGCGGCCAGCCTGATGACGCCGGGCGACGTTGAAATCCTTCAGGCCGCGCTTTCCTTCCAGCTCGATCTCCAGCAGGCGCTTCGCATCGCCGTGGGCGATCGCTTCGATCCTGCGACCGCTTCGCAAGGCATGAAGACCTGGGTCGCCTCGATGATGGCGCTGGAGAGCTTTGAAGCTGCGGAAGAAACCCTGCGCGCACACCAGTCGGCCGCCGCCGCCGTCCGTGACCGCCGGATTGGCGCGATCACCGAGGCGTAATCCAGCCTGGACCCGTTCGTCGCAGATTGACGCTCGGCAAAGCGGCGCCGGGGGTGCATAATAGGCTGAATAACACGCTGCCCGTCCATGTTGGCGGGCGCCGCGATCCTTAGGGAGCAGTCTGGCGCGTCATGCGGGATCCGGACGAAGTGCTGGTTAGCCGTATCGGCCAGGGCGACAAACGCGCCGCCACCGAGCTGGTGCGTCGCCATTTGCCGAAAATGGTCGCCGTCGCACGCCGCATGCTGGGAGACGCCGCCGAGGCGGAGGACGTCGCGCAGGAGGTGTTCCTGCGGGTGTGGAAACACGCGGCGACCTGGACCCCCGGACAGGCGAAGTTCGAGACCTGGATGCACCGGGTCGCCATGAATCTCTGCCTCGACCGCCTGCGCCGGTCCGGCCGCAACGCCGGAGAGGTCTCGCCCGAAACGCCGGATCTCAAGGCCTCGGCCACCCGTGATCTGGAGGAAAAACAGCGCTCGGCCCGGGTCCACGAGGCCATCCTCGAGCTTCCCGAGCGTCAACGGGCCGCGCTGGCGCTTTGTTACTTTCAGGAGAAGTCCAACATCGAAGCGGCGGATATCCTGGAGATCAGCGTTGAAGCCCTAGAGAGCTTGTTGGCGCGAGCTCGGCGGAGCCTGAAAGCAAGACTGGCGTCCGATCGTGCCGACCTGCTTAGCGGACTCGAGACAGGCTGAGGTTCGGATTCATGCAGGAATCCCGATTCTTCCAATTGCTGGCGGCCTACGGGGCGGACCTGTCCAGGTGGCCCCCGGCGGAACGCCGCGCCGCGGAGGCGCTTTTGAAATCCGGTCCCCATCGCCTGCGCGATGTCTGGGACAGCGAACGCGCGTTCGATCGTCTGCTCGGCCTTGAAAACGAGCATGTCATGACCGCCTCGGAACAGCGGCGGCTGGAAATGCGCGTCATGGCGAGCTTCCCGCAGCGCAACTGGAACGTGGCGGCCTTCATTCCGCACATGCCGGCCAGGGTCTCGGCGCAGCAATGGCTGACCGGCGGCGCCTTGGCGGCCTGTCTCGCTTTCGGCGTGTTCATGGGCGCGATGACGGGCGGCGTGTCGCCGAACGATGAATACGCCGACATGCTCTCGCTGAGCGGCGCAGGGGCTGGGGCCATGTTTCTGTCCGTGCTGGACGAGCATGTTGTGGACGCGGAGTGAGCTTGAAGACGGCATCCTGGGTACTGATTGGCTCGGTCGCGCTTAACCTCGCCCTGCTGGGGGTCGTGGGCGGCCGGATGCTGGGCGGTCGCGCCTCCGAGCACAAGGCCGACATGCAGTTCGAGCGCTACGGGCCGACATCGGATGTGGTCAAGGCGGCGTGGGACCAGCTCCCGTCGGAAGATCGCGCCCAGCTCAGCGCCGAGCTGAAGCAGCAATGGGCGTCCATGGAGCCCGACCGCAAGCTGTTGAAGCAGGCCGGGCAGGCGGTCTACGACGCCGCGTTCAGCGAACCGTTCGACGAGAACCGCCTTCGCGACGCCGTCACCGTGTTCCAGAGCCGTGAAGCGCGCATGCAGCAGGCGGCCGAAGACATCCTGATCGCGCACCTCAGCAAGATGCCGCCGGTGGCGCGCGCGACCGCGGCCGTTGGGCTGCTCACCCCGTTCAACGCGCGCGTGCAGCGCGTCGACAGCAGCGGCAAGCAGGCGCCCGGCGTCGCGACTCCGGACCGGATGATGAACTCCGGCGGTTCGGGAAGCGTCGGCCGCATCGGCGAGACCGGTCCGTCGCGTCAGGCCCTCGACTGATCCTGCGATACGTCTGAAAGCTATTCTGCCGCGCGCCGCGACTCCGGATCGTCGCGACGGGCTGAGTCCGCCGGCGTGACCGGCAGGTAGATCGTGACGGTGGTGCCCACGCCCAGCGTGCTTTCGATGCCGAGGCGTCCGCCGTGCATCTCCGCGAACGATTTGGTGAGGGCGAGGCCGAGCCCGGTGCCGCCCGGATTGCGGCCCTCGGGCGCGCGGGCCTGCTCGAACGGCTGCGCCAGGCGCGGCAGGTCGGAGGCGGGAATGCCGATACCCGTGTCGGCGACGCTGATGGCTATCATGTCGCCCTCGCGCTTCACGTCGACTTTGATCTTGCCGCCCGGGTCGGTGAACTTGATGGCGTTGGCGAGCAGGTTCAGCGTCATCTGCTTGATGGCGCGATGGTCGCCCTGAATCTCGGGAAGGTCGTCTTCCTGATCGTAGGTGAGGGAGACCTGGCGGTCCGCCGCGCGGCGCCGGATCAGACGGATCGCGGCGTCCACCGCGTCGGTGGGATCGATCGGGCGCGGCGTGATCTGCATCTTGCCCGCCTCGATCTTCGCCATGTCGAGAATGTCGTTGATCATGTCCAGCAGGTGCTGGCCGGACTCCAGAATATCTCCCGCATAGCCCTTGTAGCGCTCGTCCCCCAGCGGACCGTAGACCTCGTTGACGATCATTTCCGAGAAGCCGTTGATCGCGTTTAGCGGCGTCCGAAGTTCATGGCTCATATTCGCGAGGAAGACGCTCTTGGCCTGGCTGGCGCGTTCTGCGTTGGCTTTCTCCTCCGCATAGCGGTGCGCCAGCTCCTGCGCTTGTCCACGCGTACGCTCCAGCGCCGTCACCATCGATTTCAGGCGCTTCTCGGAGCGCATGAGGCCCGATTCCTGCGCCTTGAGATTGGTGATGTCGACGCCGACCGTGATCATGCCTTCGTTGGCCGTGCGCCGGTCGACCACGCGCACCCAGCGGTCGGTGGCCAGCAGCATTTCGCGCGCGTTGGAGTCGTCGCCCAGCGGGCGCTCCACCCGCACATTGCGGGACACTTCGGCCATCACATAGTCGAACGAGGCGCCGACATGCATCACGTTCGGTTCGAGATTGAAGATGCGCACGAAGGCGGTGTTCCAGTGCGTCAGCCGCTTTCGCTGATCCCAGACCGCGAACGGGCCGGGGTGGGCGTCGATCGCGGTGCGCGCGACAACCTCGGCGCGGCGCGACAGGCTCTGCGCCGACACCCGGTCGGTGACGTCCAGCACGGCGCCGGCGAGACCGCCGTCGAACGCGCCGCCGATCATCTCGAAATAGCGGATGGCGCCCTTATAGTGGATCTGGAAGTGAAGGTTGAGGTCCGAGAACGGATCGGCGTCGAGAAACGCGCCTTCAACCTTCCTGCGCTCGGTCTCCGGCACGCGCGCCAGCAGCTCCTCAAGCGGCATCGATCCGGGCGCGTACTGGCCCAGCATCTGGGACGCCACGCGGCCGAGGATCAGCATCCTCCCCACCGGGTCCCACTTCCACGAACCGAGAATGCCGGGCAGTTCGAAGTCCCGCGACTTGGCGGCCTTCTCCAGCGCCTCGCGATAATCGCGGGCCTGCGCGTCGGCGGCCTTCCGCGCCCGTCCGACCACCTGCATCAGACCGGTCACCGCGAGAACCGGGGCGGCCAGAACCAGCAGGTAGATGAAGGCCCGATAGAGGTCTTCCGTGGTCACCAGCGGCGCCGGCCGGTCGACGCACACCGAGAAGGCCGCGCCGGGGATGGCGGAACACGCGGTCGCCCGCCGTCCGTCGGCGCCCTGCGCATACACAGCCCCGTCCGCGATCGGCGATTTCGCCGATAGATAGGCCCCGCCATTTTCCGGAAGCAGATCGAAATGGGTGCGCAGACCGGAGATCGATTCTCCGTCCGCGCTCTGCGCGAACACCCGCACCGCGCCATTGTCTTCAAGATAGGCCCACGCCTCGTCCGGCGCCGGCTGAGTGGTCACCGCGTCCAGGCCGGTCGCCCGGCGCACGGAATCGAGGCTGGAGGTCGCGAAGCGGGCGCCTTCCATACGCGCGCGCAGCGCCATCAGGTCGGCCCGCACCGAGCCCGCGGCGGTTTCGGCTTCGCGATAGACACGGGAGAGCTGGGCGCGGTCGTCCGCGCGCCGTTCGTCGAACGCCTTCAGCCCCAGCGCGCCCGCGAAGGCCGCCAGAAGCAGGGCGAGCATCCCCGCCGGGGCCGGCGGAATCGCCGATCCCGCAGCCGGAGCCTTTTTGGACGAAGTCGTCCGCTTACCCAAGGAACGTCCTCCGATACGTCGGAGCAACCAACATGGGATTCGATACGCTTCGAAAGTGTTAACGGGAGATTAATTGTGCAGTGGTCCGCCGCGGCGCGAACGCCCGGCCTAGGCCGCGTGCGCGGACTTGTCGGCGGCGGCCTGACCGACGCTTTCGATCGATTTCGCCCCGAAGACGCCCTCGCGGCGCTCCTCGCCGTTGAAACTGTCGGAACTGCGCCGGCGGCGGTCCGGGCCGAAATAATGGGCGGTTCGCACAAAGGCGCGCGGCGCGTTGATGACCGAGCGCACCTTGTCATAAAGACCGCGCGCCGTGACCGGCTTCGCGCAGAACTCGCTCATGCCCGCATCGCGAGCTTCCTCGACCTTCGAGCGCTCGGCGTAAGCCGTCAGCATGATGATCGGGACATAGGGGTTGGGGCTGTCGTCGGCGTTCCGCACCAGGCTGATCAGCTCGCAGCCATTGATCGGCGAAACCGCGTAGTCCGTGATCATCACGTCGATCTGGGTGTTCTTCATGATGTCGAGCGCTTCGACCGCGTCGCGCGCGTCATAGAACTCCTTGAAGCCGAAGCCCCGGAGAATGGTCTTCACGATGTTGATCATGTGGTGGTTGTCGTCCACCACAAGAACCCGAAGGCGTTCCAGTCTTCGTTCACTCATCACACAAACCGATACGCGGGTGTTGAACCATCATGCGACGCCCCTGAGACCGGGCCGTCGCCGTGAAAAGAACCCCTCATAAATCTCCGGCGTTCCGAACAGATAGCCCTGCGCGAAACGCACCCCTGCATACTGCAACGCCTTGCGATCCTGCTCGGTCTCCACCCGTTCGCCGACGGATGCGATGCCAAGCTCCAGGCACATCCGCGCGATGCTGCGCATGAGCGCCGAGTTTCGCGAGTTCTCCGGCGAACTCGTCAGGAAGCTTCCGTCGAACTTCAGCCCGTCCACGTCCAGCGCGCGCAGATAGTTGAACGACGCCGCCCCGGCGCCGAAATCGTCCAGCGAAACGCTGACGCCGGACGAGCGTAGCTTGTTGACGCCGCGCGCCGCCATTTCGATGTCTTCGATCTCGGCGGATTCCGTGATCTCCACGATCATCCGGGTGCGCCCGAATGCGTGGCCCGCGATCACGGCGCAAAGCTCCTCCACCACCTCGTAGCGCTGCAGCGACTCTCCCGAGATGTTCACCGCGAGCCTGAACGACGGATCGGGGTTCTGCGCCAGCCGGTGCGCGCCCGCGTCGATCATGATGTAGTCGAGATGGCAGATCTGTCCGCTGCGCTCCGCGGCGGTGATCAGGTTGACGGGAGATTCCTCGCCGTCGAAACGCGCCAGAACCTCGTGATGGCTCACCGCGCCGGTGCGGGTCTCCACCACGGGCTGCAGGGCCGCTTTCAGGCGGCCGTTCATCACCGCGTCCCGGAACCGCTCAACAAGAATGTCGTCGGCGCGATTGGCGCGTATGCGGTTGGTGCGCGGCGTGCGCGAAACCAGCAGGTTGAAGGTCTCGGTCTGGCGCGGGTCGCGCTGCACCAGAATGCGCCGCTGACCTTCGATTTCCAGAATGTCGTCCCAGGCGAGGCGGCGTCCGGGGCCCAGCGCCCACAGGTCGTCGCGAAGCCGCCGCGAGTCGCCCTCGGAAATCAGCTCAAGCGCGTTCTTTCCGATCAGCCGTTCGGCGGACGGGTGATGCAGCATGGAGGCGTCGCCGTCGGCGCGCAGAACCACGCCCTGCGCGTCGATCGTGACGAGCAGGTCGGCCGCGGCGAAGGCAAGGTCGCGGAACCAGTCTTCGTTGCCATCCGGCGAGGTCATATTCGGAAAATGCTTCCCAGCTGGACCCTGTCCATAGTCGGGAAAGCCTAGCCCGGTCCGGATTAGTTAGGGGTTAATATCCTGTGCCGGAACGACGCAGGCGCGCGTCGCCGGCGCCCGGCGAAGCAGCGCCAACATCAGAAAATCATGGAAGATTTTTGCGCGACGCAGCCTAGCTGGCGGGCGGCTCCAGCGCGCGGGACACGATATCGCGGGCGTTTCGGGAGAGGTTCGCCTCCGCCAGCCGCCGCAGGGCGGTCTCGGCATGCTCCCGGCGCGGCGCATCGAATGCGCGCCAGGACTCGAACGCGGACGCCAGACGCGCCGACAGGGCCGAGTTGAGCGGGTCGACCGTCAGAATCGCATCCGCCACGAAGGCGTAGCCCCAGCCGTCGGCCGCGTGGAAATTCACCGGATTGCTGGCTGAGAACGCCGCGACCAGCGAGCGGACGCGGTTCGGGTTGCGCAGATCGAAATCGGAACGCGCCTGCAGCGCCTTCAGCCGGTCGCGGATGTCGGAACGGACAGACGCGGCCTGCACCGAATACCACTTGTCCATCACCAGCGGCGATGCGCGCCAGTCCGCTTCGAACGCGGCGAGGGCGCGATCGAACGAGGGCGTGTCGATCGCCGACAGGGCGCCCAGGGCGGCCAGCTTGGTGGTCATCGTCCGCGCATCGTCGAAGGCCGAAGCGATCAGCGCTTCATGCGCGCCGCCGAGCGTCGCAAGCAGCGACATGGCGCCGGCCCGCAGCGAGCGTTCGCCCACCGCTTCCGGACCGGGGTCGAAGGTTTCGCTGTCCTTGCCCGCGGCGAGTTCGACAAGCAGCGGTTCGAGCCGCCGCGCGATCGCCTGGCGAAACGTCAGCCGGCTGGCGTGAATGGCGTCGGGATTAGCGTCGCGCACGCCCTGAACCAGATCGGACACGGTCGGCGTCAGCAACAGCAGCGCGGCGAAAGACGGGTCCTGGTCCTTCGCGCGGCGCACCGAAGCGTCCAGCGCATCGAGATAGGCGGTCAGCCGCGATTCCGGGCCGGGCGTATAGGCGCCGGCGGGGCCGTTGAGGATCACCGCCCGCGCCAGCGTCTGCAGCGAGTCCCACTGCACGAACGGGTCGTCGTCGATCCCGGCCAGATGCGCGCGGTCGATATCCGCCAGATCGTCGTCGAGTCGGACCGGCGCCGAGAACCCACGGTTCAGCGAGCACAGCGGATCGGAGGCGACATTCTCGAACACGAAGGTCTGGCTGTCATTGCGCAACACCAGAACATGGTCGTGTGCGCTGGCGTCGCCGAGGCGCGTTTCCAGCGCCGCGCCATTGCGATCGAACAGGGCGACCCGCATCGGAAACTGCAGCGGTTTCTTCTCGGGCTGGCCCGGCGTCGGCGCGGTCGTCTGGGTCAGGGTGAGGCGGTAGGTCTTCTTCTCGGCGTCATAAACGCCGCGCGCCGTCACCTGCGGCGTGCCGGCCTGCCGATACCATTCCATGAACGCGCTGAGGCTGGTGCCCGCAGATTTTTCGAAACACGCGATGAAGTCCTCGATCGTCGCAGCGTCGCCGTCATGCTGGTCGAAATAGCGGTTCATGCCCGCGAAGAAGGCGGTTTCGCCCAGCATCAGCTGCAGCATGCGGATGATCTCCGCGCCCTTCTCGTAAACCGTCGCCGTGTAGAGATTGTCGATGCGCGCATAATGGTCCGGGCGCACCGAATGCGCGAGCGGACCTGCGTCCTCGGCGAACTGGCGCGCGCGCAGCCGGATGACTTCCTTGATGCGGCCGACCGCAGCCGAGCGCACCGATTGCGTGAACTCCTGATCGCGGAAAACCGTCAGGCCTTCCTTCAGGCAAAGCTGGAACCAGTCGCGGCAGGTGATGCGGTTGCCGGTCCAGTTATGGAAGTACTCGTGGGCGACGATGCTCTCGATCGCCTCGAAGTCCATGTCGGTCGCGGTCTTCCCGTCGGCCAGCACATAGGCCGAGTTGAAGATGTTGAGACCCTTGTTCTCCATCGCGCCGAAATTGAAGTCGCGCACGGCCACGATCTGGAACACGTCGAGATCGTATTCGCGGCCGAACACATCCTCATCCCACGCCATCGCAAGCTTCAGCGACTGCATCGCGAACGCGGCGCGCTCGGCGTCGCCTTTCTCGACATAGATCGACAGCTTCACCGTCCGGCCCGAACGCGTGACATAGTGATCGTCGAGCACGTCGAAATCGCCGCCCACCAGCGCGAACAGATAGGACGGTTTGGGGAAGGGGTCGTCCCACTCCGCGAAGTGGCGACCGTTCTCAAGATCGCCCTTGTCCTGCGGATTGCCGTTCGAAAGCAGATAGGGAAAGCCGCGCTTCTCGGCTTCGATCCGCACCGAGAACGGCGCAAGAATGTCCGGCCGGTCGGGATAATAGGTGATGCGCCGGAAGCCCTCGGCCTCGCACTGCGTGCAGAAACGGCCCGCCGACATGTAAAGGCCCGACAGCTGCGTGTTGGCCGCCGGCGAGATCAGCGTTTCGATTTCAAGAACGAAGGCGTCGCCCGGTTCTTCGATCGTCAGGCATTCCTCGTCGACGACATATTCGCGCGCCGCCAGCTCCCGTCCGTCGATCGCGATGCGCGTCAGTTCGATCTTCTCGCCATTCAGGCGAAGCGGCGCCTTGGCGTCTCCCGTCCTGCGGACCTTCAGAGTCGACATCACGCGTGTGGAGCCCGCCTCAAGCTGGAAAACCAGCCGCGCATGTTCAATCCGGAAGGGAAAGGGACGGTAGTCCTCCAGCCGGACCTCGGGCGGGGTTTCGGTTCGCATTCAGATGTCACCTAGGCAATGCGACGCCCTCGCTGGCGCGCATCTACATCCGTACAGCGTTTGACGCTGGCGTGAAGGGGCGATGTTGTCTCGCCCATTCAATTCGGGCGGAGCATGGCGCCCATTTCGTCTCGCGGAGCGATGTTATTCCGCGGCGTGGTTCGCCGGAGCGAAATGCGCGGGCGACTGGTAGATCTTGCGCAGCACGCTGGCGGCGAACTTGGCCGCGTCGAGAACCGAGCTGGGCAGCTCGTCCGAATATTCCGCGCCGAGTTTCGCAAGCGTCTTGGCGGTCTGCATCAGCGCCGGCGCCGACTCGATGATCTTGGCCTGGAATTCGATCTTGGCCGGGTCGCGGTCGTACTCGGCGATCGGCACGCGCCAGCCGCCCCAGTCCTTCTCGTCCGTCACCACCACCGGGTAGGTGCCCGGCTGCGGTTGGCCCGGCGCGCCGTCTCCGTCGCGCCAGCGGTTCTTCAGCCGGTGAACGCGCCACGTCTGGAACAGCAATTCCTCGTCGCCGGTTTCCTCGGACGTCTCCGCGACCAGTTCCGATGCGGCGAACTCGCGACCGAGGCCGACATCGTAGTGAATCTTGAGCGGCTCCTCGAGGCCCTTCACCCAGTGCGGCACCACCTGTTCGACGACCGCCCAGGTGCCGACGGGTTTCACGAACACCCGTTGATTCTTGTGGAATGTCGCCTTGGCCATGGAACGCCCGCCCTGAAAGTTCAGGCGAAATTCCTAGCAGACAATGGTTCCCGGGCGTTAAACCGGACCGGCGCAATTGAATGCGACGGCGCGAGAGGGCGGCTACGTCTTGGCGATCGGTCCGCGCCCGCGCAGTTCGATCTTCGGAATGAACATCACCGAAACGAAGGCGAGCGCGGTCACCACGATGGCGCCGGTGAAGATGTTGCTCATCGCTCCGGCGAACGCATCCGCCACCGCCGGCGGCACGTTGAAGCCCGCGTCTCCGCCCGCCGCCTGCGAACGGATGGCCATCGCCTCCAGCTGCCCGAGATCGAGATTGAGTCCCGGAAACGCCTTCGCCAGCGCGTTCGAAAGATTGGCTGTCAGCACCGCTCCGAATATGCTGACGCCGATGACGCCGCCGGTCTGGCGCAGGAACATGCCGGTTGAGGTGGCGACGCCCACCTGCTGGATCGGCGCCGAACTCTGCGCCACCAGATTGAAGATGCTCTGCGACGGCCCCATCCCCACGCCGACCACGAACAGCCGCCAGATGACGGAGAAGGTCGAGGACGAAGCATTCAGTTGCGACATCAGGAACAGGCCGACCAGCTGGATCAGCACCCCTGCGATCAGGAAAGGCTTGTAGGTTCCGGTGCGCGTCACCAATCGTCCCGAAACGATCGCGGACAGCATCAGGCCGACCATCAGCGGCAACAGCGTCAGCCCGCTGGAGGTCGCCTTGATGCCCAGCGAGATCTGAAGATACAGCGGCAGGTAGACGATCGTTCCCATGAACGCCATCGCCAGGATGAACGACGACAGCATCGACGTCGTGAACGGCAATCGCGTGAACAGGCTCAGGGGCAGGATAGGGTCCTTCACCCGCGCTTCGACGAACAGGAAGATCACGCCGGTCACCAGCGCGAACGCGAACAGCATCAGCACATTGCCGTCCGTCCAGCCGTATTTCGGTCCCCATGTCAGCGCCAGCATCAGGCTGCCGAGCGACAGCACGATCAGCGCGCCGCCCGCGAAGTCGATCGTGCCGCCGGAGCGATGTCCGATCGCCGGCGTCTTTACGATGATCATGAACAGCGCGAGGATCGACAGCGGCAGGTTGGCGTAGAACACCCAGCGCCATCCCGCGATGTGCACCCCGGCGATGTTGACCGTTCCATGGTCGGTGAAATAGCCGCCGATGATCGGACCCAGCACGCTGGCCAGTCCGAACACGGCGCCGAACAGACCCATATAGCGGCCGCGCTCGCGCGGCGGGAACAGGTCGGCGATAATCGCGAACGCGGTGGTGAACAGCGCCCCGCCGCCGATCCCCTGAATGGCGCGGAACACGATCAGCTGCATGATGCCGCTGCCGATCACCGGCATGTCGCCGAACTCGCCTGACAGTCCGCACAGCCACGATCCGGCAAGGAAGATCGCGATGCCCAGCACGAGGATGCGCTTGCGGCCGTAGAGGTCGCCCAGCTTGCCCCAGATCGGAACCATCACCGTGGACGAGAGCAGGTAGGCCGTGGTCACCCAGGCGTAGACGTCCAGCCCCTGCAGGTCGGCGATGATGCGCGGCATCGCGGTGGAGACGATGGTCTGGTCCAGCGCGCTGAGAAGAAAGACGATCATCAACGCGAACAGCGTCAGCCGTTTTTCCTGCGCCGTCGGCTCATGCGGTGCGTGTTGTTCAGACTGGTTGGTCGCGTCCAAGGTGCCGTCCCCGAGTTTGCCGGCCCGTTCCCGGCCGCGTCTGTGGACCTATACAACGAATGTAATCGGGATTTCAGTCGCCAAAACGTAAAAGGCGTTTGGAAATCTCTTTCGCGGCGAAACTCCCTTTGTCGTTGAAAAATAGCGAATTTCAGGAAATCGCCCCCGGCTTGGCTTGTCCGCGCGGTAGGATATACGTGGGGGCATGCCAGCAGTTGTTCGCCCCGCCCGCGCGCAGGACCTCGATCGCCTGACCGCGATGATCGCCGATGTTGATCGCGGAATGCTCACCATGCCGTCCTCGCGCGAGGAAATGGCGGTGCGCATCGAACGCTCGGATGCGGCCCTGGCGCGCCCGCCCGCGCCGCCGGTGGACGAGACCTATTTCCTCATTCTGGAGGAGGATGGAGAGATCCTCGGCTCCTCCGGCCTGTTCACCAATCTCGGCTCCTCGCGCCCCTTCTATTCCTACCGGATTTCGCGCGACTCCAAGGTCTCGCCCGAACTGGGCGTGAAGGTCGAACTCGACCTGCTCCACCTCGTCAACGACTACCATGGCGACACCGAACTCGGGACGCTGTTCCTCACCCGCAATGCGCGCGGCGGCGGGCGCGGGCGGCTTTTGTCTTTCGCGCGGCTGATGCTGATCGCGGTCGATCCCCTGCGCTTCGGCGCCAAGGCGATGGCCGAGATCCGCGGCTGGACCGACACGGAAGGGCGGTCGCCGTTCTGGGATGCGGTGGGCGCCAAGTTCTTCCGCATGGACTATCAGGCGGCCGACAGGCTCAGCGCCCGCGATCACCGCTTCATTTCCGATCTCATGCCGCGCTATCCGATCTACGCGGACCTGCTTCCGCAGGAAGCGCGCGACGTCGTTGCGCGTCCCCATCCGGATGCGGAGCCGGCCTTCGCCCTGCTGAAGTCGCAGGGCTTCCGCTACAACAATGTCGTCGACATCTTCGACGCCGGGCCTTGCGTCGAGGCGTTCGTCGACCACATCGATGTGGTGCGCGGCTCGACGCGCATGTCGGCGCAGGAGTTCGTGTCCTCCAGCTCGCAGTCGCGCGGCCTTGTGGGCGCCTGTTCGATGCAGAACTTCGCCGTCACGCTGTTCGGACCGGGCGAAGACCGCGCCAGAACCGCCGAACGCATCGGCGTCTCGGGGTCGGATCAGATCCTGGTCTACGAAACGCGGAGCAGGGATTCGTGAAACTCAACGGCGAGATGTTGGCGGGGGGCGAGTGGCGCCAGGCGGGCGGTGCGGACTTCTCCTCGCACGCGCCGTCGGATGGATCGCTCGTCTGGACCGGACGCGCCGCGACGGGCGCGGATGTCGACGCCGCCGTATCCGCCGCGGCTTCGGCTTTTCCGGCCTGGAAAGCGACGCCGCTCGATCAGCTCATCGCGCTGGTTCAAGCCTTCGCCGGGAAGGTCGGCGAGAACAAGGCCGAACTCGCGTCGCTGATCTCGCGCGAGATGGGCAAGCCGGTGTGGGACGCCCTGACCGAAGTCGGCGCCATGGTCGGCAAGGCGGCGCTCAGCGTGAAAGCCTATGACGACCGCACGCCCACGCGCGACATGGCCGCCGGAGCCTTCACCGCGCGCCTCAGCCACCATCCGCACGGCGTCATGGCCGTGCTCGGCCCGTTCAACTTTCCCGGTCACCTTCCCAACGGCCACATCATGCCTGCGCTGATCGCGGGCAATACGGTGGTCTTCAAGCCGTCGGAAAAGACGCCCGCCGTCGCCGAGATGACGATCCGGCTCTGGCGCGAAGCGGGCGCGCCCGACGGCGTGCTCAATCTCGTGCAGGGCGCGCGCGAGCCCGCCGAGGCTTTGGTCGCGCATGACGATGTCGCCGGCGTCCTGTTCACCGGAAGCGTGCCCGCCGGGCGCGCCATCCACCGTGCGCTCGCCGGCCGCATCGAGAAGATCGTCGCGCTGGAGCTGGGCGGCAACAACCCGCTCGTCGTGTGGGACGCGGCCGACGCGGACGCCGCCGCCCGCCTGATCGTGAAATCCGCCTACATCACCGCCGGGCAGCGCTGCACCTGCGCGCGCCGCCTGATCGTGCCCGAAGGCGCAGAGGGCGACCGCATCGTCGATGCGCTCGCCGCCATGGTCGACCGCATCGTGGTGGACCGGCCGGACGCCGATCCCCAACCCTTTTTCGGTCCCGTGGTCTCCGCCGAGGCCGCCGGCACCGTCCTCGAGGCTCAGGCCGACTGGCTCAAGCGGGGCGGAACGGCGATCCGCCGGTCGACCGCGCTCAATCACGGGCCCGCCTTCGTCTCGCCGGGCTTGATCGACGTCACGGCGGCGGGCGAGCTGCCGGACGAGGAGATTTTCGGGCCGCTGCTTCAGGTGATCCGCACGCCGACCTTCGAGACCGCGCTCGAGATCGCCAACAACACTCGCTTCGGGCTGGCCGCCGGACTGATCTCGGATCGCGCCGACCTGTTCGACCGCTTCGCCTCTGAAGTGCGCGCGGGCGTCCTCAACTGGAACCGCCAGACCACCGGCGCATCGGGCGCCGCGCCGTTCGGCGGCGTCGGGCAGTCCGGCAACCATCGGCCGGCGGGTTTCTACTCGGCGGACTATTGCGCCTGGCCGATGGCCAGCCTGATCGCGCCGGGCGACGTCCATGACGACGAGGCGATCACGGGCCTGCGAACATGACGGCGTTCGAGGTCAATTTCGACGGCCTCGTCGGCCCCACGCACAATTATGGCGGGCTGGCTCACGGCAATCTCGCCGCCGCCAAGAATGAAGGTCAGGTCTCCAACCCGAAGGAAGCCGCGCTTCAGGGCCTCGCCAAGATGCGCCTCATGCTGTCGCTGGGGCTGAAGCAGGGCGTTCTGCCGCCGCACGAGCGCCCGCACATTCCCTCGCTGCGCCGCATGGGGTTCTCCGGAACCGATGTGGAGATTGTATCGCTGGCGGCGCGCGCCAATCCGGTCTTGCTCACCAACCTGTCCTCCGCCTCCGCCATGTGGACCGCCAACGCCGCGACGGTCACGCCCTCGGCCGACGCCTCCGACGGTCGCGTTCATATCACGCCCGCGAACCTGTCCTCGCATTTTCATCGTGCGCTCGAAGCCGAAACGACCACGAACATTCTGCGGCGCATCTTCGCGGACCCGCGGGCGTTCCGTGTCCACGATCCCGTGCCGTTCCCGCACTTCGGAGATGAAGGCGCCGCCAACCACTGCCGGCTGTCGAAGGCGCATGGCGAACGCGGCGTCGAAGTGTTCGTCTACGGACAGTCCGCCTTCGGAGAGAAGACGCAGGGCCGTTTCAGCGCGCGCCAGGCGGTCGAGGCGAGCCACATCGTGATGACGCATCACGGCCTCGGTGCGGGGGGCGTGTTGCTGGCCCAGCAGGCCCGCGCCGCGATCGACGCCGGCGCCTTTCACAACGATGTCGTCTCGGTGTCGAACGAAACCGTCCTGATGCATCACGAGCTGGCGTTCGAGAACCACGCCGCCTTCGCCGATGCGCTGCGCCGCGCCTGCGAGCCGCTCGGGTTCGAACCTGTCCTCTATGGCGCGCCGGCCGCCGAGCTCAGCCTCGCCGAGGCCGTGTCGTCCTACGTCTTCAACTCCCAGATCGTCACCTTGCCCGACGGGACCATGACGCTGATCCTGCCCGTCGAAACCGAAGAGACGCCGGCGGCCAAGGCCTATGTCGACGGCATCCTGGCCTCCAACGGCCCCATCCGCTCGGCGCGATACGTCGATCTGCGCCAGTCGATGCGCAATGGCGGCGGCCCCGCCTGCCTGCGTCTGCGCGTCGTCCTGACCGAGCCGGAGCTGGACCGTCTCGGCGCATCCGTCCTGCTCGACGAGGCGCGCATCGGCGAACTCGAAGCGGTCGTGCAGCGCCGCTATCGCGACCGCCTGTCGCCGTCCGATCTCGGCGATCCGCAACTGCTCGACGACAGCCGCGCGGCGCTCGACGAGTTCTCCCGGATTCTCGGCCTCGAGGGCGTCTATGACTTCCAGCGCGCCTGAGACCGCGCCCGTCGTTGAGACAGAGCGGCTGATCCTGCGCCCGATGGCGCCGGGCGATCTCGACGACGCCTTCGCCATGTGGAGCGACCCGGCGGTCTATCGCCACATCGGCGGCCAGCCGCGCTCACGCGAGGAGGTCTGGCGCCGCATTCTCGGCAACGCCGGATCGTGGGCGCTTCTCGGCGTTGGGTCATGGATCGTCGAACGCAGGTCGGACGGCGCCTATCTCGGGCAGATCGGCTTCATCGAGGCGATGCGCGAGATGAGCCCGGCTTTCGCTCCAGGCGAGCTTGAGCTTGGCTGGGCCTTCTCGCCAAAAGCGCAGGGCGTCGGATACGCAGCCGAGGCGCTGGCCGCGTGCATCGCCTGGGCCGAGCGCGAGCGCCCGGGACGCACGATGGTGTGCATCATCGATCCCGAGAACGCGCCTTCCATCCGCCTTGCTCAACGTCATGGGTTTCAGGAACGCTGCGCCACGACCTATCATGGCGCGCCGACGATTCAGTTCGAACGTCGCGCGGACAACTGAAAGGCCGGAAGAGCATATGGCGGGTGCGGGAACAGACGACGGCGTGATCCTCGCGATCGATCAGGGCACCACGTCCAGTCGCGCCATGGCGATCGGGCTCGGCGGCGCCGTCCGTGCATCCTCCCAGGAAGAATTTCCGCAGATTTTCCCGCAGGCCGGCTGGGTCGAGCACGACCCCGAAGCCATCTGGCGCACCACGCGCCGCACCGCCGAACAGACGATGCAGCGGCTCGACGGCCAGCCCGTCCTCGCCATCGGCGTCACCAATCAGCGCGAAACCGTTGTGGTCTGGGATCGCAAGACCGGCGAGGCGATCTACAACGCCATCGTCTGGCAGGACCGCCGAACCTCCGCCCGCACCGCCGAGCTTGAAGCGCAAGGCAAGGGCGCGCTGGTGGAGGAGCGCACGGGTCTCGTGCTCGATCCGTATTTCTCCGCCGCCAAGATCGCCTGGATTCTCGACCATGTGCCCGGCGCACGCGCGCGCGCCGAAAAGGGCGAGCTCGCCGCCGGCACCATCGATTGCTTCCTGATCTGGCGGCTCACCGGCGGGCGCGTGCACGCAACCGACGCCACCAACGCCTCGCGCACCTCGCTTTACGACATCGTTCAGGGGCGCTGGGACGAAGAGCTGTGCGATCTGTTCCGCGTTCCGCCGAAGCTGCTTCCCGATGTGCGCGACTCCGCCGGCGACTTTGGCGTCACCGATCTCCTGGGCCCGCCGCTTCCGATCCGGGGCGTCGGCGGCGATCAGCAGGCCGCGTTGGTCGGGCAGGCGTGTTTCGCGGCGGGCGAGGTCAAGTCCACCTACGGAACCGGCGCCTTTCTGGTTCTCAACACGGGCGACACGCGCGTGCGCTCCACCTCGCGCCTGTTGTCCACCATCGCCTATCGCGTCGCCGGCAAGACCACCTACGCGCTTGAAGGCTCCATTCTCTCCGCCGGCTCCACCATCCAGTGGCTTCGCGACGAGCTGAAGATCATCCGCGACGGCGCCCATGCGGGCGAGCTTGCGCAATCGGTTCCCGACAGCGCCGGCGTCTATCTTATCCCGGCCTTCGCCGGCCTCGGCGCGCCCTACTGGGACGCCGATGCACGCGGCGCGCTTCTGGGCCTTACGCGCGGCACGACCATCTCCCATATAGCCAGGGCGGCGCTTGAAAGCGCGGCGTTCCAGACCGCCGAACTGCTGGACGCCATGGCCGTGGACGGCGTAATCCCGCACCGCATCCGCGTCGACGGCGGCATGGCGCGCAATGACTGGTTCCTGCAGACCCTGGCCGATACGCTCGGCGTCGGCGTGGACCGGCCCGTGAACACCGAAACCACCGCGCTGGGCGCCGCCGTGCTCGCCGCGGTCGGCGCCGGGGCGTTCTCGGATCTGGGCGAGGCCGCTTCGGTCTGGAAGCTCGACCGCAGTTTCGAACCGCTGGTCGACGAAGCGTGGCGACATGAAAGACGCGAAGGATGGCGCACCGCCATTTCGCGCGTGCTGACAGGAGAGTTGAAGTGAGCAGGCAAATCGAAATCGTGGAGGTCTCCGCGCGCGACGGCCTGCAGAACGAGCCGGGCGTCTTCTCCACCGCCGACAAGATCGAACTGATCGAGCGCTCCATCGCGGCCGGCGCCAGGCGCATAGAAGTCGCCAGCTTCGTTCATCCCGGCCGCGTGCCGCAAATGGCCGACGCCGAAGCGGTGTGCGTCGGTCTGCCCAAGCGCGACGCCTCCGAGGTCACCTATATCGGCCTCACCCTCAACAAGCGCGGCGCCCTGCGCGCGCTGGAGACGCAGGTGCACGAACTCGGCGCCGTCGTTTCCGCCAGCGACGGCTTCGGCACGCGCAATCAGGGTCGCACCTCCGACGAAACCCTTCAGGACGCGATCGAGATCATCCGTCTCGCGCGCGAACACGGGCGCACCGCGCAGGCCGTCATCTCGGTCGCGTTCGGCTGCCCCTTCGACGGCGAGATCGCGCCCGAGCGCGTCGCGGACCTGGCGCGCCGTCTCGCCGAAGCCGGCCCGCGCGAGATCGGCATCGCGGACACCATCGGCGTCGCGGTTCCCTCGCAGGTTCGCGCGGTCATGGCCGCCGTGAAGAAGGCGGCGCCCGGATTGCCGGTCCGCCTGCATTTCCACGACACGCGCAACACCGCCGTCGCCAATGCGTGGGCGGGCGTGGAGGAGGGCGCGGAAACGCTCGATTCGTCCATCGGCGGCATCGGCGGATGTCCCTTCGCGCCCAAGGCCACCGGCAATGTCGCCACCGAAGACATTCAGTACATGCTTCAGCGGTCCGGCGTTGAAACCGGGCTCTCGCTCGACGGGCTGATCGAAACCGCGAAATGGCTCGGCGGGCGCATGAACCGCGACCTTCCCGGTCTGGTCAGTCGCGCCGGCGGATTTCCCGCCAGCGCCTGAGGCCGATTGACGCCTTGTGGCGCCTCTCATGACAGCTCCGTTAAGCGGGCCCCATATGACAGTCCCCCTTATGGCAGCATTGACCGTTTCCATGCCGGGGCCAGCCCCCTATGATGGGCGCAATCAAATCATCGAGGGGTGATCCACATGTGCCAGCACGACAAGCTCGAGATCATGGAAGGTTCCGGCTCCGCGATCGCGATCGCAAAACCCGGCACGCTTCATCGCCGCGACGTCGTGCGCGGATTGTGGACCGGCTCGATGGTGCTTGCGGCCGGCGGCCTCGCCGGATGCGAATCCGCCGCCGAATTCTTCGCCCCCTCCGACGCTGAACTGGTGCCGATGGCCGCCGAAGCCTGGGCGCAGACCAAGACCGAGACCCCGATCTCAAAAGACGCCGCCGCCAATCGCCGCCTGCAGAGCGTCGGTCCCAAGATCGCGCTCGCCGCCGGCCGTCCCAACGACGACTGGGAGTTCGTGGTCTTCGACACCGAAGAGAAGAACGCCTTCGTGCTGCCGGGCGGAAAGGTCGGCTTCTACAAGGGCCTTCTCGATTTCACCGACAATGACGATCAGGTCGCCGCCGTGCTCGGCCACGAGGTCGCCCACGTCACCCGCCGCCACGCCGCGCTGCGCTACGGGCAGCAGCAGGCCACCTCGCTCGGCCTCTCGCTCGGACAGATGGCGCTGGGCGGCACCCGCATGACCGAGGGCCAGAAGGATGCGCTGATGGCGGTCATGGGCGCCGGCGCCACGGTCGGCATCATCCTGCCGTTCAGCCGCGACAATGAATCGGAAGCCGACAAGTTCGGCGTCGATTACATGCACTCCGCCGGATACGACGTCCGCGAAGCCGTACATCTGTGGGAGAAGATGGGCGCGGCCAGCAGCAGCGGGCGCCAGCCGGAATGGCTCTCCACCCACCCCGATCCCGCAACCCGGGTGCAGGACCTGCGCGGCTACATCAACAATCACGGCTACGCGACCATCTAGGGAACACCCCGGCACGTCACGGGCGCGCCCCCCATCGCGAAACCGTCCCCGACCGAGGTCTTGCGCCGGCGGTCTAGCGCGACCGTTCTGGAATGTCTGGAATGAATGGTACCGCCTCCCCGGTTTGAACGGGGGACCTCTAGATCCACAATCTAGCGCTCTAACCAACTGAGCTAAGGCGGCATGCTTCGCGGGAGCGATGCTCTTGGAGGCAAGCCTCTTACGCTGTTCGCCGCCGCAGGGCAAGCGCCCGAAACGCCTTCGCGCGCGGCGGCTTCGCGGGAAAAACGCCGCAAAATCCGACCCCTCCGGCGCATGGCCAGGATGGCGGGCGACACACCCCCGTCAATCCCAGAGAGGCATCATGTCGTCCGTCGCCAAACCCGCCATCTTCTCCACAACGCTGCGCTTCCTCACCGCGGGCGGTCTCACGCTCGTCGTGTCGATCGTCAGCGAAGTCCTCAAGCCCGACACCGATTGGTGGCTGGTCGCCAACATGTCGGCCGGCCTCGTGGTCGGCGTGCTCGGCGGCGCCTATGGGCGCATCGTCGCGCAAGGCCCGATCCGGGGCGTTCTCCGCTCGCCCGACTGAGCCGGTCCGCGCTACCGGCGTTTCAGCGCGTCCTGCAGCGCCTTCTTGGCTTCCTGCTTCAGCAGGTCCTCGGTCGAAGCCGGCTTCTCGCCGGCCGGCGCGGCCGCAGGTGAGGTTTCGGCCTCCGCTGCGGCCTCTTCCGGCTGCGCGTCGGTCTGAGCGGGCGCCGACGACGAGGTTGACGACGAAGACCCGGGCAGGGCGAAGCCCAGCTTGTCGCCAAGCTGCTTGCGCAGTTCGTCCTTCACCTCGTCCTCGACCTTGGCGCGAACCTGAGACTGCGCGCGCTGCACCAGCCAGTCGAAGTCCGGCGCCACGCTCACATTGTTCCAGCCGCCGGAGATCTTCACCGGCAGGCCATAGCCCTTGATGCCCACCGAGCTGTCGGTGAACTCCGGGAACAGCGACAGGCTCAGCCGCTGCCGCCCGACATCGAGCGAGGCGCCGCCGGTCACTTTCATGCCCGCGCCCTGAACCGTCAGGTCGGGCATCACCGCAACGCCGTCCTCCACCTTGAACGCGCCGGCCAGCTTGCGGATCTGCGTCGCCGCGTCCGCGCCGAACGCGCCCGAGGGCAGCGCCCGCGACTTCAGCGCCGCCGGCGCTTCCTGCACCAGCTTCAGCATGTCGACGCCATGGATCGCGCCGTCGGCCATCTGCACCGAACCGTCGCCCGACAGCGAACTCATCAATTGCTGCAGCGTGTCGCCGCGGCCGTTCAGCTTGATCTTGATGTCGCCCGTTCCGTCCAGCCTCTGGAAGTTCGCGGCGGCGACCATCAGCGGCTTCAGCATCAGCCCGTTGATGTTGGCGTCCAGCTCCACCGCCGACTTCGACCCCGAACCGTCCGCGACCAGCGATACGTTTCCGGCGCCGCCGAACAGCGAGGTTTGCGACAGCTTGCCCTGCAGGCGTCCGTCCTGAAGCGTCAGGTCGATGTTCGAAGGCCCGAAGTCGAACTTCTGGAAGCTCACCCCTTCGGCCTTCAGCTTCATGTCGACATCGGCCAGCTTCAGCGGCGACAGGTCGATCGGCGTGTCGCCCCATCCGTTCGTCGCCGACGTTTCGCTCGCGGGCGCGCCGGAGGAGACGGCGTACGGCGTGATGTCGATCTTGTTCGTGGTCAGCGATCCCACCAGCTTCGGCTTGCCGTCCAGCAGCAGCGTGGCGTTGCCCGCGCCGCGTATCTCGTCGAACGACACCACCGCATCGCTCAGCGCCAGCCGGTTGGTGCTGCCCGAGGTGCGGCCGCTGAACGAGAACGATTTGTACACGTCGCCCGGAGGCAGCTCCGCCCCGGTCGCCTTGGCCAGCCGCCGCACGTCCGGCGAGGCGATCTCCACCTGGCCGTCATAGGTCAGGTCTTTCGCCAGCTTGGCCGCCCCGTCGAAGCTGAGCCGCAGCAGGTCGCTCACATGGCGGAAGGTCACGTCCTCGAACGACAGCGCATCCAGCTGCCCGGTCACATGCGTGGTCGCGGTGGCCGCGCCCAGCACCTCGCCGCCCGGAGCCTCGATGTTCAGCGCCGCCGCCAGCTTGTCGACCTCCGGCGATTCCGCGCTCGCCTGAATGTCGAAGCTGATCGCGTCGGCCACCTTGATGTCGCCGTTGAAGTCCGCGTTCAGCAGCGGGCTTTCGTGGCGCGCGTCCTGAACCTCCAGCACGATGTCGCCGGGCTTGCCCTTGGCCGTACCCGTGGCGCGCACCGATCCCAGCGCCGTGCGCGCGGGCAGGTCGGTTACGCCGGCCGCATCCGCCAGCTTGCCGACATCGGGAATGCGTCCGTCGAACTTGAAATCGAATGTCGGCGCAAGGCCCAGCGCCATGTCGCCGTCCAGGTCGGCCTGGATCAGGTCGGTCTCGAGATTGAGGTTGGCCTTCGACATCTGCCCCGCGAACATCGCCGCCGGGTTCTCCAGCCGCGAGTTGAGCTTGAACGCGATCCGGTCCGCCAGCCCGGAGGCCTTGATCGAGAACGGCTTGTCGAACGCCTTCATGTCGGCGCTGAGATTGAGGTCGGCCAGCGTGTGCACCCGCGCGTTCGCCTGATCCTCCCACGAGATCGCGCCGTCCACGATCCGCACATCGCCCAGCGACGCCGACATCGAGGACGAAGACGTCTGCGCGTCCTTGTCGGCGTCGGTCTCGGCGCCGTCGGTCGCCGTCTCGAACGTCCAGTTATTGCTGCCGTCGGCGCGCGAGATCAGCGCGATGTTCGGCTCGACCAGAACGAACTCGTCCACCTCGACGCGGCTGAAGAACAGCGGGATCAGCTTCACCGCCGCGCGCAGCTCCTTCATCGAGGCGAAGGGCGCATCGCTGAAGCCTTCCGGGTTCGACACCCGCACCGCGCCGGTCCGCGCCTCGATGCGCGGGAACAGCTTCAGCTTAACGTCGCCTTCGATGGTCACGTCCCGGCCCAGCGCCGAGCGCGCCGCCGCCTCGATCCGGGTCTTGTAGACCTCCGAGGGGATCATCTGCGGCGCGATCAGAACCGCCGCCAGCAGCAGCACCAGCAATCCGCCGACAATGCCGAAAATCCAACGCTTCATCGAGCTGCTCACCATCTGGTCGCCGGGGTCCGGCCGTGTCGCGGGCGAAACAAGAATGCCACGCCCGGCGGGGATGCCAACCGGCCGCCGGGCCGGGCTATCGCTTAAAGCGTTTCCCTCACATCAATGCGACCGCGATTGCAGGTGAATTATCCGCAATCCCCCGAGGGGAAAGGTCCCAGCCGCAAGCCATGGGCGCGATCGCCGCGGTTCGGCGCCCCGATTGGCGGCAGAATCAGGCTTTCCATCCCTCCGCGCCGCCCCGGAAACGCCCCGCAAGCGCCCCGGCGCCGGTCGCGACGTTTAAGTCCAGTTGTCTTGTCCGTTGAGTTGCCCGAACTTTACCCCCGGCGCGCCGCCGCCTAACTGAACGGCGTCGTAAAGCGTGAAGGCCGCCCCCTGTGACTTTTGAAGCGCCTCTTGAAGCCGAACTGTCCGCCTATGCGGAGCGTTTCCGGCGCCGTCCCGAGCGCAAGCGGCCCTTGCCCGAGCATTTGCGCCGCCTCGAGGCCGAAAGCATCTTCATCATGCGCGAGGTCGCGGCCAGCTTCGACAAGCCGGTGATGCTCTATTCCATCGGCAAGGATTCCAGCGTCATGCTGCATCTGGCGATGAAGGCGTTCTGGCCGTCTCGCCCGCCGTTTCCTTTCCTGCACGTCGACACCACCTGGAAGTTCCGCGAGATGATCGCCTTCCGCGATCTCATCACCCGGAAGCTGGGCCTCGATCTTCTGGTTCACATCAATCAGGAGGGCGTCGCGCGCGGCGTCGGTCCCTACGCCTCCGGCTCGGCCCTGCACACCCAGGTGATGAAGACCGAGGCGCTGCGCCAGGCGCTGGACCAGCACAGGTTCGATGCGGCCTTCGGCGGCGCCCGCCGCGACGAGGAGAAGTCGCGCGCCAAGGAGCGCATCTTCTCCTTCCGCAACGAGGCGCACGCCTGGGACCCCAAGAACCAGCGCCCCGAATTGTGGAGCCTCTACAACACGCGCAAGGCGCCCGGAGAGTCGATCCGCGTCTTCCCGCTGTCCAACTGGACCGAGCTGGATATCTGGGCCTACATCGCCGAGGAGGAGATCCCGATCGTCCCGCTCTATTTCGCCGCCCAGCGGCCCACCGTGGAGCGCGACGGACAGATCTTCATGGTCGACGACGACCGCACGCCGATGCAGCCGGGCGAGGTTGCGCTTAACCGCACCATCCGCTTCCGCACCCTCGGCTGCTATCCGCTCACCGCCGCCATCGAAAGCGAGGCCGCGACGCTCGACGAGATCGTCGCCGAAATGCTGACCGCCCGCACCTCGGAGCGTTCGGGCCGGCTCATCGACCACGATGAAAGCGGATCGATGGAGAAGAAGAAGCGCGAGGGGTATTTCTGATGGCGGGCAAGGTCACGCCGCTTCGCCAGCCCCTGACGGCGAACAGCGCCGGCGCCGAAACGCCGGAGGCCTCGGCGGCGCGCGCGCTTGCCTCCGCCGAGCAGGGCGTTCTGCGCTTCATCACCTGCGGATCGGTGGACGACGGCAAATCCACGCTCATCGGCCGCCTCCTTTACGACACCAAGCTCCTGTTCGAGGATCAGCTCGCCTCGCTCGAACGCGACAGCGTCAAGCACGGCACGCAGGGCGACCGCATGGATTTCGCGCTTCTGCTCGACGGTCTCGAAGCCGAGCGCGAGCAGGGCATCACCATCGACGTCGCCTATCGCTTCTTCGCGACCGACAAGCGCAAATTCATCGTCGCCGACACCCCCGGCCACGAACAGTACACGCGAAACATGGCCACCGGCGCGTCCACCGCCGATCTCGCCGTCATCCTGATCGACGCGCGCAAGGGCGTGCTCACGCAGACGCGCCGCCATACCTTCATCAATCACCTGCTCGGCGTGAAGCGTCTCGTGCTGGCCGTGAACAAGATGGATCTGGTCGAACATTCCCAGTCCCGCTTCCACGAGATCGTCAGCGACTATCTGAAATTCGCCGAGCCGCTGGGCTTTGAAAGCATCACGCCGATCCCGATGTCGGCGCTCAACGGCGACAATGTGATCCAGCGCGGCGACGCGATGGACTGGTATGCCGGGCCGACCCTGCTTGAGCATCTCGAACAGGTCGAAGCCGGCGAGGCCTCGGGCGACGGGCCGTTCCGCATGCCCGTCCAGTGGGTCAACCGCCCCAATCTCGATTTCCGCGGCTTCTCGGGAACCGTCACCTCCGGCCAGATCGCCGTGGGCGATCCGGTCGTGGTCGCGCGCTCGGGAAAAACCTCGCGCATCCGCGCCATCGTCACCGCAGACGGCGATCTTCCGTCCGCGCGCGCGGGCGATGCGGTCACGCTTCAGCTCGACGACGAGGTCGACGTATCGCGCGGCGACATCTTCAGCGAGCCGACCCACCGGCCCGACGTCGCCAACCAGTTCGCCGCCAACCTGCTGTGGATGCACGAGGACGAACTCGTGCCCGGCCGTCCCTATCTTCTGAAGATCGGCACGCAGACCGTGCAGGCCTCGGTCAAGGACATCCGCCACAAGGTCGACGTCAACACGCTGGACAAGTCGCCCGGCCAGTCTCTGGGCCTCAACGAGATCGGCCTGTGCAGCATCGGAACCAACGTGTCCGTCGCCTTCGATCCCTATCGCAAGATCCGCGAGGGCGGCGCCTTCATCCTGATCGACCGCTTCTCCAACCAGACCGTCGCGGCGGGCATGATCGAGTTCTCGCTGCTCAAGGCCACCAACGTTCACCGCCAGGCGATGGACGTGACCAAGGCCAGCCGCTCGATGCTGAACGGCCACCGCTCGGCGATCCTGTGGTTCACCGGCCTGTCGGGCGCGGGCAAATCCACCATCGCCAACATCGTCGAGCGCCGCCTCGCGACGCGCGGCGTCCACACCTATTCGCTCGACGGCGACAACATCCGCCAGGGTCTCAACAAGGATCTCGGCTTCTCCGATCAGGACCGCGTGGAGAACATCCGCCGGATCGGGGAGGTGGCGAAGCTCTTCGTCGACGCCGGCGTCATCGTCACCTGCTCGTTCATCTCGCCCTTCCGCGCCGAGCGCGACATGGTTCGCGCGCTGGTCGAGCAGGGCGAGTTCTTCGAGGTCTTTGTCGACACTCCGCTCGAGGTCGCCGAAAGCCGCGACCCGAAGGGCCTCTACCGCAAGGCCCGCGCCGGCGAGATCAAGAACTTCACCGGCATCGACAGCCCGTATGAGCCGCCGGTGAACCCCGATCTCGTGCTGGAGGCCGCGAAACACTCGGCCGACGAGCTGGCGGATCAGGTGATGGCCTTCCTCCGCAGCCAGGAAATCGTCGCGGCCGAAGCCGAGGACCCCATCGACTTCACCATCTAGCGCCGGGGAGCGATCCGCCGCGCGGCGCTCGGTCCCAGGGCGTTTCTGTGCGCGCCGGACAAACCGTTATTGTATAACATTTGAATCCGGTGCAGTAGGATGAATGATGTCTGGATGGCTCACCGCATCCACCGACGAGCTGCTCGTTCTCGGGGCGGCGATCGCGACCTCCGCGATCGCGATCGTATTCGCGCGCCTTGCGGCCACCTCGGCGGCGCGCTTCGCCAACATCCTCACCTTTCTCGCCGGCGTCGTGCTGTTGCTGGTCTCGCTCGGCCACCTCGCGCCTGAAGCCTTCGCCGAGGGCACGCTGGCGCGCGTGCTGCTGATCGGCGGCATTCTGCTTGGCCTGCTGATCGAGCGCGCCTTCCGCTCGCACTCTCATGTGCCGTCGCGCTTCATGCCGGGCGCGGCGATCATGGGACTTGTCGCGCTGGGCGTGCACTCCACGCTCGACGGCGCGGTCTACGCGGCGACCTTCGCCCACGACGAACAGTCCGGACTTCTGGTGTCGGTCGGGCTGATCCTGCACGAAGCGCCCGAAGGCGTCGTCGCCTATCTGCTGGCCCACCAGGTCGGATGGAGCCGCGCGCGCGCGATCTTCGCCGCGCTGGTCGCGTCCACCTTCACCACGCCGCTCGGCTGGGCGCTCGCCCACCTGTCGTGGAACGGCGCCGAGCACATGCAGAGCCTGCTGTTCTCGGTGTCGGGCGGTCTGTTGATCTATGTTGGGGTTCGCCTGGCGATCGGCGGGTGGCGCTCGCTCCAGCGCCGCGAGGTTTGAGCCCTAGCGCTTGGCCGCGTTGGCGTAGTTGAGCCCGGCGACAAGCACCGACACGGGCATCAGATAGGCGCAGACGCAGGCGTAAAAACACGCACGAGTGAAATACATCGAAACCTCCGTTCGGCGCCCCATCCCCGGTGCGCCTTGGCGGCGAAGTCCGCCCCTGTTCAGTCGCTAAAGCTTCGTGGTCTGTAACGCTCGGTGGAGTCTGAGCGAAGCCGGTTAACGAGGAATGGATGCATGGCGCGTCCGTGATTTTACAGGGGATTTCGCCGATGCGCTGGCTGATCCGGAACGTCCCGAACGCGATGGCGCTGTTCATGTCGGCGATCTTCATCGACAGTCTGCGCTACAAATTCACTGACGATCCCAAGACGCAGGAGATCTTCGGCCGCCTCGACGCCTGGGCCGCCAGCCTCGGCGCGCCCGGCCTTTTCGCGCCCTCCGGCCTGTTCAGCCAGTATGTGATCGGCTCGATCGAGCTGCTGGCCTCGGGCCTTCTCCTCGCTGGACTTCTCCCGCGCTTCCGCAACCTTCAGGCGCTCGGCGCGCTGGCCGGGGTGATGGTGATGCTCGGCGCGGTGAACTTCCATCTTTTCACGCCCCTGGGCACCGATCCCAACCATGACGGCGGCGGGCTCTTCATGGCCGCGTGCACCAACCTCGTCTTCGGGCTGGCGCTTCTGGGCGTGTTCCGCCGCAACGAGCTTGTACTCGAACTGCGCCGCATCGCCGGCGTGTTCGCCCCCGCGCCGAACCCGGAGACGGTCACCGGCTGAGTGCAGCCGAAACGCGCGGGACCAGCAGATTCTTCGCCAATTCGCGGGCGCCGGGATAGAAATTCTCGTCAAATCGGGGCATGCGGGCAGGATCAGGTTCGCCGCCTCATCGGACAGCGAGAATTCAGATGGCCAACAAGGTATATCCATCCGCAGCCGCCGCGCTCGACGGCCTGTTGTTTGACGGCATGACGATCATGGCCGGCGGCTTCGGGCTCTGCGGCATTCCGGAAAATCTGATCAGCGCGATCAAGGACGCCGGCGTGAAAGACCTCACCGTGGTCTCCAACAACGCCGGCGTGGACGGCTTCGGCCTCGGCGTTCTGCTCAACACCCGCCAGGTCAAGAAGATGATCTCGTCCTATGTCGGCGAGAACAAGGAGTTCGAGCGCCAGTATCTCTCCGGCGAGCTGGAGCTGGAGTTCAACCCGCAGGGCACGCTGGCCGAACGCTGCCGCGCGGGCGGCGCCGGCATTCCCGCCTTCTACACCAGAACCGGCGTCGGCACGCTGGTCGCCGAAGGCAAGGAGACGCGCGAGTTCAACGGCGAGACCTATGTCATGGAGACCGGTCTGCGTTCCGACGTTTCGATCGTGAAAGCCTGGAAGGGCGATGCGCAGGGCAATCTCGTCTTCCGCAAGACGGCCCGCAACTTCAACCCGGACATGGCGATGGCCGGCAAGGTCTGCGTCGCCGAGGTCGAGGAGATCGTGCCCGTCGGTTCGATCGACCCCGACCACATTCATCTGCCCGGCGTGTTCGTGAACCGCATCACGCAGGGAACGTTCGAGAAGCGGATCGAGAAGGTCACGACGCGCGCGAGGGAGTCAGTCTGATGCCTTGGGATCGCAACGACATGGCGCAACGCGCCGCGCAGGAGCTTGAAGACGGCTTCTACGTGAATCTCGGCATCGGCATTCCGACGCTGGTCTCCAACTACATCCCCGAAGGCGTCGACGTTACGCTGCAATCGGAGAACGGCATGCTCGGCATGGGTCCGTTCCCGTATGAGGGCGAGGAAGACCCCGACCTCATCAATGCGGGCAAGCAGACCATCACCGAGCTTGACCGCACCAGCTATTTCTCCTCCTCCACCTCCTTCGCCATGATCCGCGGCGGCCATATCGACCTCGCCATCCTCGGCGCCATGGAGGTCTCCGAGAAGGGCGACCTCGCCAACTGGATGATCCCCGGCAAGCTGGTGAAGGGCATGGGCGGCGCGATGGACCTGGTGGCCGGCGTCAAGCGCGTCGTCGTGGTCATGGATCACGCCAACAAGGCCGGCGAGTCGAAAGTGCTGAAGGAATGCACCCTTCCGCTCACCGGGCTCGGCGTCGTCAATCGCATCATCACCAATCTCGGCGTGTTCGATGTGGTCGAGGGCGGCATCAAGGTCGTCGAACTGGCCGACGGCGTCACCATGGACGACCTCCGCGCCCAGCCCGAAGCCACCATCGTCGCCTGCTCGCGGGGCGAACGCCCCGCACCTCGACTCCTCCCTCCTGAAAGGGGAGGTCGTCCCGCAGGGACCGAGGAAGCCTCAAGACGTTGCGCCTCACCCACCACTGTCATCCCGGGCGAGGCCGCGGACGAAGTCCGGCCGAGACCCGGGACCCATTGAGGCCGTCGAGGTTGATGAATGGGTCCCGGCTCGCGCCGCTGTGCGGCTTGGCCGGGATGACAACTGTGGATGACTTGCGATGGAAAGCGTCTCGAAGAGACGCGTCCCCAGCGAAGGCTGGGGTCCAGTCACTAAAGCCAAGAAGACGACGGCGCCCTTTTCCTCCACCGCCTTTGGCGGGGGAGGTGGCTCGCAAGCCCGAAGGGCGAAGCGAGACGGAGGGGTGGCGCAAACTTATCCGACCCACTCGGTTTCGCCCGCATATTCCTCTCGCGTCTGACGCGGGGAGGGTTCGGGAGACGTCTCGAGTCCATCGAATGTCAGGCCCCGGCCGGCGTGTTGAGGCCAGGTCCGCGAAGCGGGCGCAGCGGACAAGACGCTTCGCCTGACCAACGCCCGGGAGTGTCGAGCTCCCGGGAAGCTCGCGGAAACCGGCTCATGCAAACAGGTTTCGGGGTGTCGAAACCGGGCTCCAGGTCTCGCGGAGAGATCTGCACGCGGGTCCGATGCGAAATGGGTCCAAATGCTGGGACGTGGGCCGTGTGATCTCTGACGATCGAGACGCAACCGGTGTTCCCCAGCCAAACCCGCCAGCCGCACCGATCCTCAAACTCGCCGCGGGCGTGAAGGTCATTGCCCGGACAGCCAGCTCCACCCCACACAAGGAGAGGGCTGGCAACTTACCCGGCGCGGCCCCACGCGCCCCGGCCTCCTGTTTCGAAACAGAAGGAGGCGACGCACGCAGCATCCCGGATGGCCCACGCCAGTCCGAACGCGCCCGTTTGCGTGGACTTGAACACGCAAACCACAAACAAGCTGCGCCCGGTTCAACGCGTGAAAGCCGTGTGGTCACGTCAGCGTCTAGCTGAAACTGTCGCCAGTCGCAGCGCGCGTCGCCGGCGACAGGCGACATGCCCATAGTGCCGCATCCACGCCCGCCAGCGATCTGTACGCCCGATCGCGGAACAGCGCCAGTGGCTCCGGCTTCAGCTTGAAGTGGACGAAGTGAACCGACGACGACTTGCCGCTCTCGTCGGTGCGTTCCACATCGCCCTCCGGTTCGGCCGCGATGCGCTCGGTTCCGATCTGAAGGAAGAAGCAGTCTTCAACGCCGCCCAGCCGGCTGAGGATCGAGGCGCGGCGCTTGGGATCGTCGATCTCGAACATGATCGTCGCCGTCAGCTCCGAGCCTTGCGGGATCATCGGATTGTACGCCGCCAGCTCGTCCTTGAGCTGTTCGGCGCCGCCTTTTTCGATCGCCAGCATTTCCTGAACCTGGAACAGCATCGTGTCGAAGGTCTCGAAATAGAACGTGCACACCGGCCCCACCTCGATGCGGCGAAGCTTCTTGCGCGGCAGAAGCTCGCGGCGGCGCTCGCTGCGCTGCGCGCGGAACTCGGCGTCCGGGATGATGTCGGCGGCGGTGATGATGCGTTCAGAGGCGGGCATGTCTTCCTCCTCGGTCTGTAGAAAAACGGTTAGGCGGTCTCGATCAGGCCGCAGGCCGCCGCGAAGATTTCGATCGGGTGACTTGTACCCGGAGGCTTCACGCCGGAGATCTCGATCTCCTGCGCCAGATGCTTGCACGCCAGCGGGCAGTCCGAACAGACCTGCGCGTCGCCCGAGCGCTTCAGCGCGGCGACGGCGTTCTTGGCCACCTTCTGGGCGATGGGGCGGGTCTCCTTCATCACCCCGAACGTGCCGCCATGACCCGAACAGCGTTCGATCACGTCCACCTTGGTGTCCGGGATCATGCGCAGCAGCTCGGCCGCCTTCGCGCCCATATTCTGCGCGCGGGCGTGGCAGGCGAGGTGAACCGCGACGCCGCCTTCGACCGGCTTGGGCTGCGTCTTCAGGCCCTCGTCCTTGGCGATGCCGACGACATACTGGCAGATGTCCTGCGTGGCCGCGGACAGCGCCTTCACGTCTTCGTTCTCGGGCAGGATCAGCGGCCATTCGAATTTCAGCATCAGGCCGCACGAAGCGGTCGGCGCGATCACGGCGTATCCCTTCTCGACCCAGGGGCGCATCGCCTTGGCGACCTTCTCGGCCTGCTTGGCCACCTGCGCGATGTCGCCATGCTCCAGGAAGGGCATGCCGCAGCAGGCGGGGTAGACGATCTCGGTCTCGACGCCGTTGGCTTCGAGAACCGCCTTGGCCGCCATCCCGGTCGAGGGTTTGTTGTACTCGACGATGCACGTCGAATAGATCACCGCCTTGCGTCCGGCGGCGGGCGCTTCGGCGTCGCGGCGCGCGCCGTCCTGCCGGGCCTGAACGCTGAAGGTGCGGGTGCGGTATTTGGGAAGCTCGGCGTCCTTGTCGATCCCCGCGACGCCTTCGAGAACCGCGCGGCCGAGCGTGTCCTTGCGCGAGGAGAACAGGTTGGCGATCGGCGCCACCGGCTGCGCCAGCTTGCCGTTCCGGTCGGTCTGCGCCAGCTGGTGTTCGATCTTGGGCGGGCCGTTCTTGCGCGTCGTCGCCGCGCGGTAGCGCAACATGAGGTGGGGGAAGTCGAGATCAAACGCGTGCGGCGGCACATAGGGGCACTTCGTCATGAAGCACATGTCGCAGAGCGTGCAGGCCTCGACGACTTTTGCGTAGTCGGTTTTCGGATCGAGCCCGTCGACCTCGCCGGTCGAGCTTTCGTCGATCATGTCGAACAGGCGGGGGAAGCTGTCGCACAGGTTGAAGCAGCGCCGGCACCCGTGACAGATGTCGAAGACGCGCTCCAGCTCCTTGTCGATCGCCTCGATGTCGTAGAACGACTCTTCCCGCCATGCGAGGGCGTGACGTGTCGGCGGTTCCAGGCTGCCTTCCTTGGCCATCCGGTGGTCTTCTCGTCGCTGTTCGGAAAGGTCGGGCGGAGTACGGGTAGGGAAGTGGAAGCGGCCCGGCGCGAAGCGGGCCGCTTCCGGTTCCGCTTACGCGTCGAGCGAGTCCAGCGTGCGCTGGAACTTGCCGGCGTGAGACTTCTCGGCTTTCGCCAGCGTCTCGAACCAGTCGGCGATCTCGTCGAAGCCTTCTTCGCGAGCCGTGCGGGCCATGCCCGGGTACATGTCGGTGTATTCGTGGGTTTCACCCGCGATCGCCGCCATCAGGTTTTCCGAGGTCGAGCCGATCGGTTTGCCGGTCGCCGGATCGCCGACGGCCTCGAGGAATTCCAGATGGCCGTGCGCGTGGCCGGTCTCGCCTTCGGCGGTCGAGCGGAAAACGGCGGCGGCGTCGTTGTAGCCTTCGATGTCGGCTTTTTGTGCGAAGTAGAGGTAGCGACGGTTGGCCTGGCTTTCGCCGGCGAACGCTTCCTTCAGGTTTTCGACGGTTTTGCTGTCCTTGAGTTCCATGCGTTTCTCCTCATCGGAACGGGCTCCCCAAGGGAGCGGTTGCGAACGCGATGGGGGACCCTAGCCAATCAGGCGCGTGGTTCAAGAACAATTTTAGAAGGATTCTATATTCGCCCAAAAAGCGATGCACGCTCAGGACCGTCCAGACAGGAACAGACGGGGTGACTGCGACGCTAGAGGCGGTCGTCGTGTTCCGGGCCGGACATCCGCACGATGACTTCGACGGAGCGGACTTTCGATCCTTCCGGAATCGGGGGCAGGCCCTCCACCTTCACGCTGTCGCCGGGGATGTCGTGCAGCTTCCCGCCATCCTCGAAGAAGAGGTGATGGTGATCGGAGGTGTTGGTGTCGAAATAGGTCCGGTCGGTGTCGAGGGTGATGCGCTTCATCATCCCGGCCGCGACGAACTGGTTGAGCGTGTTGTAGACTGTCGCCAGCGAAACCCGGATGCCCGCGGCGCGCGCCATCGCGGCCACGTCGTCCGCCGTGACGTGGCGATCCTGACCGTCGAACAGCAGTTCGCCGATTGCGAGCCGCTTGGGCGTCGCGCGCAGGCCGGAATTCTGGAGTCGGTTCGTAATGCTCATAACAGGCCATATATTAGAATGCATATAAGTTGCGTCAAGTCCCCCGTCGGGGCGGTCTCAAGACGCAGACCGCCTCGCCCTTGCAACACCTGATCCATGCCGGATAGGGAAGTCCAAACCAAAGCAAAAGACCAGAGATTACGGGGAGAACGTCTTGGCCGAGCGTAGTACTGGCCCGCTAGCGGGCATCCGGATACTCGACCTGTCCACGGTTCTGTTCGGGCCATACGCCACCCAGCTCCTCGGCGATCTTGGCGCCGATGTGATCAAGGTTGAGAACGGCGCCGGCGACATCATGCGCCACGCCGGACCGGCCCCTGCGGAAGGCATGGGCGCGATCTACATGTGCGCCAACCGCAACAAGCGCGGCATCCGCCTCGATCTGAAATCGGAGCTGGGCAAGGAGGCGATCCGCCGTCTCGCCGCCACCTCGGACGTGTTCTTCACCAACGTCCGCATGGACGGTCTGCAGCGTCTTGGCCTTGGCTATGACGAGGTGCGCAAGCTCCGCGACGACATTATCTATGTGCATTGCGCCGGCTATGGTTCGGACGGACCGTATGCGGGCAAGCCCGCCTATGACGATCTGATCCAGGCCGCTTCGGGCGTGGCGCAGCTGTTCGCGATCCGCGAGGGCGGGCCGCCGAAATACATGCCCGCGCTGATGGCCGACAAGACATCCGGCATGTTCGCCGCGCTGGCGGTGATGACCGCGCTCTACGCCAAGGCGCAGACCGGCAAGGGGCAGTTTGTCGAAGTGCCGATGCTGGAGTGCTTCACCTCGTTCAATCTCGTTGAAAACCTGTTCGGCCACACTTTCGTGCCGCCGACGACCGGCGTTGCCTATTCGCGCTCGGTCAGCGCCAACCGCAGGCCGTACGCCACCAAGGACGGTTTCATCGGCATCATGCCGTATTCCGACAGCCAGTGGACGACCTTCTTCGAACTGGGCGGCCGCCCGGAAGTGAACGCCGACCCGCGCTTCATCACCTATTCGGCGCGTACCCAGAACATCAACGCGCTCTACGAACTGGTCGGGGAGGTCGCCGCCACCAAGACCACCGACGAATGGCTTGGCCTTCTGGAGAAGGCCGACATTCCCGCCATGCGCTGTTCGACCATCGAGGAAGTTCTGGAAGACCCGCATCTCACCGAGACGGGATTCATTCATGAGCGCCAGCACCCGGTTGTCGGACCCTACAAAGCGATGAAGCACCCGCTGCGCTTCTCCGAGACGCCGGCGGACATTCGCCTGGAGCCGCCGACGCTGGGCCAGCACACGCGTGAAGTTCTGGGAGAGCTGGGCTTTACGGAAGATGAGATCGAAACGGTTGCGGGCGGCTAGACCCGCCCGGCGTCAGATCAGCTCGTCCGACAGCGCGCGCACCACGCCTGCGAACAGGGCGTCCTTGGCGCGCTCCACTTCGGAAAGATCTTCGTAGGGAACCATCAGCGGATGGGTCTTGCGGTCGGCGTCCTGTGGCGGCCGAAGCCCAGCCGGTCGCGCGCTTCTCCTCCATCCACTGATCGTGTTGGGCGGAGCTGTGCGCGTCGGGGTTTTTCAGGCGCCATTCGACGCCTTCGACGGTGGAATCCCGCATCCATTTCGGCGCGTCGGTCCACGACGGTATCTGCGGCTGCCGGTTGGCGGCCTGCCAGGCGCGGATCGCTTCATGCGCGACGCGGGCGATCTTCATCACCTGTTTGCGATCGATCGGCTTGCGTTTGGCGCGGCTCATTCGGAACGCCCGCCGGCGGCGGCTTTCCAGCTCTGGAGCAGGTCGAAGAGGTCCGCGTCGATCAGGGCGCCGGAATTCGCTTCGCCGACCGCGACCGGCGTCGACGCCTTGCCATAGGCGTGCACGCCAATGACGACAGGTGTTGGCGAGGCGTCCGGTTCGATCACGTAGATCGGCGCGCCGGACTGGCCCGGCGTTGTGTCGGTCGCATAGAAGATGCGGCCGTTCTTCACCCCCAGAATGGGCGATGCGTGGTGCCACATCTGGCTGGCCGGCAGAGGCGGCAGCGGCGCGCCCGACGACGGATCGCGCGGCTGGTCGAGTTTTTCGCCCGGATAGCCGGTGACGTGCGACCACCGCGAACTCAGATCGTCCGGCGTGCGCACGGCCAGTCCGTACCAGCCGACCTTTTCTCCGACCGCCTGTTCAAGGTGGATCGCGGCGACATCGCAGGTGATTTCGAAGCCGGTCTGCCAGCGCGGATGCACCGACACGCTGCGCGCGCCGAAAGCGCCGAACGGCCGGTCCGTCACGTTCAGCGCCGGAATGATCTCGATCCGGTCGGGCAGCGACTGGATCGACTTCGGGAACACCACATGGCCTGCGGTCACCAGCATGTCCGGCCCGATGAGAAAGCCCGTGCCGACCGCCAGCCGGGTGCCCCAATGGCAACGGATCGCGCACAGCATGCGCCATGGCGACATGGAGGTGTCGAGAATGCGTGTGCGGCCGTCTATGCCGATGATGCTCTCGTTCGAGATGTTGGCGATCTCTTCCGCGCTCGCACGGCCGGACTTCAGCAGTTGCTCGGCGGCGACCGAGCGGCCCAGCGAGGCGTCGCCCAAGGAGCCCGGCGTCACGCGCGGTCCGGAATGAACTGGTGCGCCGCTTAGCGGCGCGGCGACGATCGGCGGCGCCGAGGGCGTGCTTTCGCCGGCGGCGAGCGCGGACAGCGGCGTGGAGCGCCAGCGCCGCCCGCCGGTCATGCCCGCTTCGCTGGCCTCGCCGAAGGTTTCGGAGATCGCCGCCCGGATGCTTTCGATCCAGATGCCCTGGTTGGCCGCATAGCGCCCGCCGCGCGCATTGAGTCTGGACGCCTCCAGCATGCCGCGATGATGCACCGCGAGGAGCTGGAAATCGTTGAAATCGAACACCGGACTACCCGAGCTGCCGCCCAGCGTCGGCGTTTTGTAGTGAAGGTGAACCGGTTCTGGCTGAACATGCGCCGTCTGGTCAAAGTCGCCCGCGGACTCCTCGGTCGCCATCGGCGCATCATGGTCGAGGAAAATGTTGTCCGCGAAGGAGAAAGAGAGATCTCCGGCGGCCGGGGTAGCCGATCACGTACAGCCGCCCGATGCCGTCATCGTCTACGGCGTGCGGCGGAAGCGGTCGGCGCGACACGCTGGAGATCGGCTCGATATGCGAGGGCAGGGCCTGGCTCGGCCGCAGCACGGTGATGTCGTGCGAATCCTGGTCGGATTCCCACAGAACTTCGGCGAAGCCGACGCGCGCCTGCGTCTCGTCGGTGTGCATGCCCTCGCGCAGGTCCGGGCACACGAACACCGCCTCGCAGTATTCCGCCATCTGGCTTGTCTTGTTGGGCCGCGTGGAGATCACGTGATTGTTCGTCACGATCACGGGGTCGGCGCCCCACTCCGGACGAAGCAGATCGCCACGCATCGCGAACCCGGTCGCGAACGGCGTGTCGCGTCCGCCCATCTGCGCGTGTATCCGGCAGATGGCGCGGGCGCGCTGGATGGCGTGCTGGATCACCTGCAACGCCACCGGCGCATTGGTGGAGAAGATCTGTTCGAACCCCTTGGGGTTGTCCTGGCCGCCGCCATCCTTGAGTTCGCGTTCGATCAGGAAGGTCTCGCGCGTGCTCATCCGCACCTGCGCGGCTTGCGGGGCGTCTTTTGACGTGTGCCCGTTCTTGTTGAGCTTGGACACCATGATCGCCTTCAGCAGGCGCACGGGCGCGCCGCGCTCGGCGTCGTCGCCGGAGATCTGCCACACCTCCTCCAGCTGCCGCAGCGAGGCGTTCAGCTGAAACAGGCTGACGTCGGGCGACAACGCGAACGTCGCATAAGCCTTGGCGGCATCGGCGTACTGGCCGAGCGCGATCAGCGCTTCGCCCTGCGTGCCCCACGACCACACGGTCGTGGGTTGGCTCACCGCCGCAAGCACCTGGCGGGCGAGACCCTGCGCGGAGGGATCGTCGGGCGAGACCCTGTCGCGAATGGCCCGGAAGGCCAGCGCGAGCGCATTGACGCCGTAATAGGCGTTGGCCTCGGTTTGCGAGTGCTCCCACACGCGCAGATAGGCGGAGAAGGCGCGTTCGATGAACACCGCCCGGACGGCCGGCTCGTCGAGACGCTTGCCCATCGCGCCGTCGACATACATCTGCTTGTAGATGCGGCCCATCGCCGAAAGACCGTCTTCGCCCTCGCGCGTGGCCGGCCCCTTGGCGGCGAGCGGCGCGGCCAGCTCCAGCGCGCGGTCGAAGACGCCAAGTTCGATCAACGCCTGGATTTCCCAGCGCTGGATGTCGAGATCGGTCATCCCGGCCGAGCGCATCTCGTTGGTCAGCACGTAGAGATCGTCGAACACGCGGTTGGCGCGAAGCTGCGCCGCGAAACGCTTCAGCGTGTCGAACCCGCGCGCGCCCAGAACCTTGGCCTGGGTGACGAGGTTGAGGATCGGACCCAGCGATTGCCCGCTGTCGAACTTGGCGAGCGTCGGCAGCAGGGCGGCGGCTTCCGCATCGAGACGCTGAAGCTCGATGTCGTCGGTCGGCGGAACGGCGGGCTCGGGAAGGGGCATGTCCATGGCGCGCTCCTCTAACCTGCAGCCTGCGATGCGGCGCCGTTCGGCGTCCATCCGTCGAAGTCTGGCGGGGCGGCTGCGAGCGGCGCGCGTCCGCCGTCATCCTCCAGCAACAGGCTTTCGGTTTCGCCGACGCCCGGGGCGTTGCGGATCAGCGGATCCATGCGCTTCTTCAGGTGAACCAACCGGTTCAGCCACCCGCGCAGAAAGACGCCAAGTTTGGGATTCGTCTCCACCAGCCGGCGATAGAAGCCCTCGCGTTTGGCGAGGCATTCGGCGATCAGCGCGGTGGTGTTGGAGGCGGCCGCGATGACCTTGGCGCGTGTGATCTTTCCCCATGCGCCGTCGCACTGCACGGCGGGCAGGCCGGAGGCCTGCTGCAGCATCCGGATGGCGTTCTTGGTGCCGTGATTGACCGCCGCGTCGAACACGAACAGCGACAGCGCCTCGTTGGGCAGGTCGGCGCAATGCGCCGTGCGCCAGTATCCCTGAAAGTAGATTTCCTCGAGCTCTTCCTGCTCCAGGTCTCGCACGGTGCGTTTGGGCAATCCCTTTCGCGTGCGGTAGGCGTCGTAGGTTTTCTGCGTGACGCCCTTGTTGGTCGCCCCGCCCGGGTCGTTGGGATGATCGACAAACCCGCCCTCATTCTCGAGCACCACGCTGAGGCAACGCCGGAACGGAGCCATTCCGATCGCCGACAACGCGGTGGACGCCGCGACGCCGCCGAGCATGAAGCTCTCCGCGCCGGTTTCTTCCTCCGGGGAGTCCATGAAGAAGCTCAGCGCTTCCGCCATGCCGCCAGGATCGCCGATCAGCGCCGACTCGGCCCCTTCGAGAATGGGCGCGAACCTCTGCTCCGCCGCTTCGACGATGCGGTTGGCGTCGGTCCGCGTGATGTCCGGAGAGGTGAGGGCGGTGATCCGGAACAGGTTCAACGCTTCGCGCACATCGCCGCCCGCCAGCGCGGACTCGCGGATGCGCAGCCACGCCTGATTGAGATCGGGCAGAACCATCCAGTCCGGTCTGTATTCCTCGCGCTGCAGGCGGAGCACGATGTAAGCGGATTTCACCGGGCCGTTCTTTGAAACCAGCTGACGGCTGGTCGCGTCGAATCTGAGAGCCGCTTCATCCTCCCGGCCATTCACGAACGCGAAGTCGCCGCTGCGCACAGGGGAACGCAACGTTCCGACGAACCGTCCCAGCGATTGCAGCTTGTTGGAGTCGAGCAGGTCGTCGAGCGAGTCCTTCACCGTCTGCGCCGATTGCGCGACGTCTCCCGCGGCGCCTGCGATCGGGGTGATCTGGCTGAGGAAGGCGGCGGCCGGCGTCGAGGCGATATCGCACACCAGCTTCAGGACGCCGGAGATGTAGTCCTTCTCCTTGACGACCCCCAGCGTCAACTCGACGGTCATCTCCTCCTGGGAGATGACCCGCGGCGTGAGCTGCAGGTCCATCACCTCCAGCCGGTCGTTCCGGGCGAATTCCGGGCGTGTCTCGCTGTTCGATGGGAACAGGCCGATCAACGTGCGCTCGCCGTTGAGGCTGAAGTGCTTCATCGACGCCCAGATAACGGGGGCGAACTTGGACGTGTTCAGCAATTTGCCGGGCAAGTGAACGCTCACAAGCGCCACCGAAAAGTAATCCTGACCCGGCTGGAACGCCGCGCCCTGATCCCCAAGCGGAACGAGGCGAAACGAATCAGAGTCGCCGCGGTTTTGTTTCGCCATGCCGACACCCCACTCTTCTGACCGACTTGTTAACACGCCAGTTTGGCTGTTTGTAGACAGCATGCGCCGTGGAAAGGACTTCCTGTCCCGTCGCCGACGTCATAGCGTTCGCTGCGGGGCGCTTGCGAGCGGCGCGGAGGGACGCGATGGCGAATTCTGAGAGCGGGAGCGGCCGGCTGCGATTCTGGTCCGGCGCGCTTTGGTTTGTAACGATCTTCACCGGCTTCGGCGCATTCGGCTGCGCCTTCTATGGCTGGACGCTCGACCGCGAGCCGCAGGGCGTGTGGGACTGGATTGAAGTCGGCGCGCGCAGCTTTCATGCCTTCTTCCTCTCCGATTTCTACTTCGACGAGGTCAAGGAGCAGGCGCAGATCCCCATCGCGCTGGCGCGAACGCTGGCCATCGCCTTCACGCTGTTGGTCGCCGGCCGTATCGTCATCGCCGCGCTGGGCGCGTGGTTCGCGCGCAGGATGTTGCGCGGCCGCAGCGGCCACGACGTGGTGGTGGGCGATGGGCCGGCCGCCCGCGAGTATGCGCGCCTCGGTCTGACCCGCAAGGTGACGCTTGTCGACGACGACCTTCCCGACGAACTCGGGCAGGTTGCGACGTTGCGACGTCGCCGGCCGTTCTCGGAACAGCTTAAAGCGGCGAACGCGAAGCGCGCGCGGCGCATTCTCGTCGACGAGGGCGATGACGCCGCCACCTGGCATACGGCGCAGGAAGCGGCGCGAACCTGCAAGGGGGCGGAGATCCTGGCTTTCGTCCGCGATCCATGGCTGCAGGAACGCTTGAGCCGCGTTGATGCGGATTCCAATCTCACGCCCTTCTCCTATGCCAGCGGTGTCGCCCGGCAGGTCATGCTGGCCCATCCGCCCTATCTGGCGGCGCGACGGCTGAACGCTCCGGCGCAGCACATCCTGGTGATCGGCTTCGGACAGGTCGGACAAGCGCTGATCCGCGAGTTTCTCAGCACCTCGATTCACCCCGATCCGGGCGGCCTGATGGTCACGGCGATCGATCCGAACATGCTGACGCTGAAGGAGGATTTCGCGGCGCGGCATCCGGCGCTGAACACTCAGGCGGACATCCACTATCTAACTGGCGACATCCGTCTCGAGGACGGCGCGCTGCTTTCGGTGCTGCGTGAACGATGCGCCTCCGCGGAGTTCTGCGCCGTCTATGTCGCGGTGCAGGACAGCGCTCTTCCGATGAGTCTGGCCGTCGCCGTGAAGGACAAGGCCGAACGCCTCAACCTGTTTCGCGCGCCGATCTTCGTTTGCGCCGAACACGGGTCAGGACTTCCGCGCGTGCGGCAAGGACCGGGACTTGTCGGAGAACCCTGCCAGACGCCCGAGGAGCGGTCGGAGTTGGAGGCGCGCTCGCAGTCGGAAAACTGCCTGTTCGATCTGCGCCTGGTGTCGTTTGGCGCGTGGCGCTCCGCGCTCGATGGTTCGGGACTTATGGAGCCTGATCTCGACCGCCATGCGCGGAAGCTTCATGAGGCGTATCGTCGGAACACCGGCGCGTTGGAGCCCGGTGCGGTCTTGCGTCCTTCCCAGCAGCCCTGGGAGAAGCTCTCCGACGAATATCGCGTCGCTAACCGCCGCGCCGCCGCGCATATCCGCGCCAAGGCCGCTGCGGCGGGCTTCGACCTGGCGGGTTGGCTGGCGGCTGAACGCGATGGCCGGCTCGCGCATGAACTGCCGCCCGCCGCAGGCGTATTCAACCTGACCGACGACGATCTGGTCGATCGTCTGAGCCGCCTTGAGCACCGGCGCTGGATTGTCGACCGCCTGCTTAACGGTTGGCGGCGCGGCGAGCCGCGCGACGACCGCGCCCGAATTCATCCCGATTTGAAGCCGTTCGAGGAACTCGACGCGATGACGGTCGCCAAGGATGCCGCGGTCGTGGAGACAACGCGAGAAATCCTCGCGCAAGAAGAGCGCGACGGGCGCTAGGCGCACCGGGCGATCAGCCGTTCAACCGGGTTTTGGTGGAGTAAGTCTGGGTCCTAGGCCACGCGCCGGATGCGTGGGGCGGGGTCTGTCTCGGGCGGTTGCTCGGGAAGCGTGGCCTCCGCCAGCTTGTGAAAAGTTTCCCGGACATCAAGGCCGTAAGTGTCGAGTGCGTTCATCGCAGCCTCAAGATCGGCAAGCGCTACCCGCCAGACCTGCACGCCGTTAATGCGCTCTTCGGGGTCTTCCCCGAGGAGTGCGCAGTAGCGCCTCGCAAGTTGCTCGTAAGGGTTCATCACCTCGTCCCGAACCGACGTTCGACCATCCAGAGGGAAGGTCAGGCGAATTTGCTGATTAATTCGTTAACGCCCGTTTCCCTTATCCGGCTGAGGGATGATGGGGCGGACATTTGCTGTGAAACGAGCGCGGGCGCTGCAAAAAGAAAAAGGGCGCTGGCCTTTTGACCAGCGCCCCTGAAGATTCCGGGGAGGAAATGTTCCGGACCGCCTGAGCGGCCCGGAACGGATAGGGGCCTACCAGTGGAACTGGAATTCCACGCCGTAGGTGCGCGGCAGGGTCGGCGTGTAGGTGTGGTACACGACGCCGTCCGAGCGGCGACGCGAAGCCGATGCCGAGTCGTAACCTTCCTGGTCGAACACGTTCTTCACCCAGCCGATGACGGTGTATTGACCGCCAGCGTCGTTCCAGATCAGGCGCGCGTCCGTCTGGTCGTATTCCGGCGTGTACGTGTCGGCGTCGTTGAACACCGACGAGGTGAACTTGTCGCGCCAGTAGTAGTTCAGGGACGGCATCAGAGTGGAGCCGTCCGGCAGGTTGAACTTGTACGAGGTGTTGAACGCGATTTTGTTCTTCGCGGCGTTCGGCAGGATATTGCCCTCAACGCTCGTGCCGGTTGCGTCGTCGGTCGTGATGAGCGGGTTGTTGTAAAGGTCCGCCTCCTTGATCTCCGGGTTCACGTACGCATAGGTCAGCATGAAGTTGAGATCGGCGATCGGGTTCCACTGGGTCTCGAGTTCGAAGCCTGTGGTCTCGACCTTCGGAATGTTCACGAACGCCGTGTAGGCCGGCCCCGAGGTCGGGATCACGCCCAGCGGCACCTGCACGTCCTGATAGTCGTAGTAGAACGCCGACATGTTGGCCGTGAGGTACCAGGCAGGGATTTCCTGTTTCCAGCCGAGTTCGTAGGAGTTCACCGACTCGTTGTTGGTGCGCGGCAGAGGCGCCATGCTGTTGGCGTTGAAGCCGCCAGTCTTGTAGCCGCGGGTGTACTTGGCGAAGACCAGCGTGTCGTCGTTCGGCGTCCATTCAAGGCCGGCCGTTCCGGTCACCGCGTTCCACTCGTCTTCCAGAAGACGTTTGGCCAGGCCCGTCGTCGGATCATAAACGACGCCCGACGGGTTCGCGTCGGTGGCGCTGGCGACGCCCGGTTGCGGACCGTTGACGTCGTTCGGCGACGAGCCGTTCCAGATCGCCTGCGTGACATCCGTATAGGGCAGGTAGGCCGGGGTGAACGAGCACTGGATATAGCAGAAGAGGCGCGCTTCTTCCTGGATGTGCTTGTTGTCCACCGAGTAGCGCAGGCCGACGGTTGATTTCAGCGTATCCGTGAACTGCCAGTCGACTTGCCCGTAAATGCCGTACGAGTTGTTGAGGCCGATATTGTTGGAATAGCTCAGCAGTCTGTCCGGGTTCGGCGCCGCCAGGTAGTAGGGCGACGCGGCGTTCGACGGCAGATAGTTCGCGTCGAGCAGCATCGGGAGATCGGCAAGCGGCTCGTTCTTGAAATAGGTCGAGGTCGGCTGCTTGAAGTTCTCTTGATAGGCGTAGATGCCGCCGATCCATTGCAGCGGGCCGTCGGTCGTCGAAACGAAGTTTACCTCGTTCGAGAAGAAGGCGCGATTTTCCGTGTAGAGCAGCGTTTGCTCCGGGAAGATCGTCCGCGTGGACGAACCGGGCGTTCCGACCGCGACCGGCGCGCCGTTAGCCAGCGAGTTGTAGGTGATCGAGGTGATCGGCGTGCTGTCTTGGTCGTCGGTCAGGTTGTAGTTGTAATAGATGTAGCCGCCCAGATACTTCACGTCGAACGTATCGAAGCTGTAGATCGCTTCGAGGGCGAAGTCGTTATAGCCGTCGAGATCAGCGAAGCGCGATTGTGACTGGTTGACCGCCCACGGATCGATGAGGCCGGGGTTCTGGGTGACCGAACCGGTTTGCGTATAGCCGATAATCGCCGGGTCGTTCGAGTAAGCCCAGGTTGGGGTCGGCGTGACGGCGCCGGTGCCCAAGAGCGACCCGAACGTGATGTCGTACGGACGATCGAAGGATTCACCCGTGGTGCGTCCGCCCGGAGGGCCGGCGTTGTGGTAGCCGCCCGTCGTGTATTTGGTCCACCAGCTGAAACGGTCGCCGATGTCGCCCTCGAGCTGGATCTCCCAGTTGTAGTTGTCGACGTTGTAGCCCTCGGTTTCGCCGGTGGCGACGTTCGTGAAAATGCCCTTGTCGCGCGCTTCCTTGAAGCCCACGACGCGGTAGCGCAGCGAATCGTTGATCGGGCCGGAGAAGGAAGCCCCGATCTTGGTGGATTCGAAGTTGCCGATGCCAGCAACGAATTCAGCGTGGAAATCGTCCGTCGGGCGTTTCGAGATGATGTTCAGCGCGCCGCCGACGGAGTTCCGTCCGTACAGGGTGCCCTGCGGACCGCGCAGAACTTCGATGCGGTCGACGAAGATGTTGTCGCGGCCGGCGATGGAGGCGAACGACTGGTAGATGCCGTCCGTGTAGTTGGCGACGCCCGGCTCGGCGCCGAAGTTGTTGGTGTTCCGGCCAATGCCGCGCAGCGTCACGCGCTCGTTGCCGGCCGTGTATTGCAGGCCCGGGGTGACGTTCGTCAGGTCGGTGATCGAGTTGACGCCAAGTTCGTCACGCTGCTGCGCGGTGACGGCCGTAATGGCGACGGCGATATCCTGGACAGTCTCTTCGCGCTTCTGTGCCGTAACGACAACGACTTCACGTTCACGTTGCGGCGCCGGAGCGACGTTTTGTTGAGCGCCAGCCTCTTGCGCCACGACCGGCATCGCAAGGCTCAGAGCCATAAGACTGACAAGAGAATAGCGGTTGAAATGCGTCATAAAACGCGACCTCCCTTCGAGTGTTTCCTCAGGTCAGCGCGCGTTTTTTAAACTTTGGTACGCCGACCGCATCCGTTACCCCTACGTAGGGGTGACGCAAGGAATGCGGCGGCTTCACCGTAACGTCAACTCACTTGTCTACCCGAAAAACGATAATTTTGCGGGTAAACACGGTTAAGTCGCGAATTTGGGGCGGAGTGCAGCCCGAAAACTACACTCCGCCAGTAAAACAGCCCCTCCTAGAAGCGGAACTGAAGCTCCGCGCCCCAGGTACGCGGCGGGCGGTAGGTTTCCGAGGTCGTGTAGCACGAATCCATCGGTTTGGAGCCGAACGCCGCGGTCGTCGCCGGGCTGGTGTAGCACAGCGTCGGCGCGACATCCTTATTGGTGCTGCCTTCACGAAGACCGGCGCCGCGCGAGTCGTAGCCGACTTCGTCAAACATGTTCTTCACGAAGCCGATCAGCGTGATGTTGCCGTCGCCATTGGTCCAGCTCAGGCGGGCATCGGTCTGATCCCAGGACGGGATCTTCGTGTAGCTCCGGTTGAAGATCGAGCTGTAGGCGATGTCCTGCCAGAAGTAGCTCAGCGAGGCCGTGAGCGTCGAGTTGTCCTCGAAATCCCACGTATAGGTGCCGTTGAGCGCAATCTTGTTCTTCGGGCTGAAGGGCAGGATGTTGCCATCCAAAGATTGGCCCTGACGTCCGTCAGATGCTGCGGCCCCCGCCGGCTGCGCCGCAGGATCCAGCGCGTAAGGGTCGAGGGAGTGGATCAGCGGAGCCAAGTCGCCCAGCGAACCGATCTCCGGATTCGTCCAGCCGTAGTTGAGCAGGATCCTCATGGCGTCCGTCGGGCGCCAGATCGTTTCAAGCTCGAAGCCGCTAGTAGTCGTTTCCGGCAGGTTGACATACGCCGTGTAAGCGGACGGGCGAACGGCCGTCGGGTCGCTGGGTTCCGGAGGAATAACCGCGTTCGAGACCTGATAGCCTTGGTAATCGTAGTAGAACGCGACGGCGTTGGTGGTCAGGTTCCAAGCCGGCCATTCGCGCTTGAAGCCAAGTTCGAAGGCGTCGACAAGCTCCTTGTCGGTGTACGGGGTCGGAGCCAACAGGCCATAGACCTGCGAGGCGCCAAGGCCGCCGGGTTTATAGCCCCGGTTGTACTTACCGTAGATCAGGGTGTCGTCGTCCGGCGTCCAGTCGATGCCGAGCACGCCCGTCACCTCCTGCCACGTCGCATGCATGTCGCGATAGGAGTTGCCCGTTGCGGGATCATAGTAGATGCCGAACTGGGTTTGTCGGCGCGCGAGGTCAGGTTCAGGTTTAGGTTGACGACCCTTTGCCCGCGATGCCGCAAAGGACCGCTGCCGAAGTCCGGTCCAGAGTGCCGATCGTGCCGGATCTGCGCCGCCCAATGTCGAGGTGACATCCACTTTCACCGGATCAAGCCGGGAGTGAAAGCCCCGTAGAAGGGCGCATGGCCAGCTTCAAGCGCTGCTTCGACCACATAGTGGTTGATGATGCGCGCGGTTTCGCGCGTGCTCATCACATCTTTCGACCAGCGCAGGCCGGCGGTGACTTTCCACTGATCGTTGATCTCGTAGTCGCCCTGGAAGAAGAGCCATAGGCGTTGTTGATGGCGTCGTTGTTGGTGAAGAACACCATCGAGGCGCCGTCCATCAGAAGGCCCGATGCACTGGTGCGGCCCGTACCCGGCGGAACCGGCATGTTGGCGGGGCGGTCATCAGACCGTTGTTCAACCAGGTTGTTGCTCACCAATATCGTAAACGGGGCCGCCCGGATCCACGACGTTCTGCGTCCAGGTCGGCTGGGTGTAGTTCTCTTGATACTGGTAGGCGCCCGCGACGGTTAAGCAGGCCGTCGCCGGTCGAGATGAAGTTGATCTCGTTGGAGAACCCGCCGCGGTGCTCGTTATAGTCAGACCGCGGGCCGACTCGATCACCTTGCCGCTCGGCATGGTGTACGGCTGATCGACGTGCCGTCCTGATCCTGTTGCAGGTTGTAGTTGTACCAGACATAGCCGCCCAGATACTTCACGTCCAGAATTGTCGAAGCTGTAGGTGGCTTCGGCGGCGATCTCGGTCGTCGGCTCAAGATAGGCGAACGCCGAGAAGTCGGCCGCGAACGACCAGGGATCGTTGAGCGCCGGATTGGACGTCACATTGCCCATGTTGACGGCGTTCGGATCGGAAAGACCGAACCAGCCGTTGGGACCGATATCCGCCGTCGAATTGAAGAACTGCGTGTCGTAGGGGGCGAGAGCGCCGACGCCCGTCCGCGCGCCGGGCGCGCCATAGCGCTTCCATTGCAGGCTGCCATAACGCAGCCACCAGTCGAAGCGTTCGCCGATGTCGCCTTCCAGCTGAGCTTCGAGATAGTAGCCGTCATTGCGGCCGCCTTCGGTTTCAAGGCCGGAAACGTTGGTGAAGTAGCCTTCATCCTGAACCGTACGCGAGCCGCCGACCCGATACCGGAGCGAATCGTTGATCGGACCCGCCATGGTCATTTCGACCTTGCGCGTCTCGTAGTTGCCGAAGCCCATGTTGAACTGGCCTTCGAACGTGTCGGTCGGCCGTTTCGAGATGACGTTCAGCGCGCCGCCGATCGAGTCGCGTCCGTACAGCGTGCCCTGCGGACCGCGAACCACCTCGACGCGATCCGTGAAGATCGGCTCCCGGCTGGCGGGGATGGCGGAGGAGAAGTAGACGCCGTCGACATAGTTCGAGATGCCCGAACGGATGCCGAAGTTGTTGGAGGTACGCGTCACGCCACGCATGCCGAGACGGTCGTTCGAGGTCGAATAGGTGAGGCCTGGAGCGAAGTTCGTGTAGTCCTGCACCGTGGTGAGGCCGATCTCGTCGCGCATCTCGCTGGTCACGGCCGTAACGGCGGCGGCGATGTCCTGAACGGTCTCTTCGCGTTTCTGCGCGGTGATGATGACCACGTCGCGTGCACGTTGCTGTGCGGCGGATTCCTGCGGCCCGCCTTCCTGCGGTCCGGACGTGGGTTCAGCAAGGTCCACCGTCTGCTGCACCTCTTGCGCAGCCATTGGAAGCGCAAGGCCAAGGGCCATCAGACTGACGAATGAATAGCGATACATAGGCGTCATGAGACGCATCCTCCCTCTGGGTATCTCCTCCAGGCAGCGTCTTTTTTCTTTACGTGCGCGTCGCTGCTGATGACCGTTTTCGGTCAGAGTGCAGAGTTGAAGGGGACCTGCGCGTCAGTCAACGCAAGCGATTCCCATGAACGCTGCGTAAGGCTCACAAAAAGTTTTCGAGTTGACGTAGCGACTTTGGGGTTCGCTGGCATAACGCCGCGTCGAGGGACAATTCTGCAACGGATGATGTCGCTTCGCGTGCGGTCAACGGCGTGAAGATGATCCCTTGATTGAACGCTGCATCGCCGCCGCTGACGCTGGGTCTTCCGGCCATTCGTGTTTAGGATAACGGCCTTTCATGTCCTTCCGCATGTCAGCGTATCCGCCGTTCCAGAACGAAGGCAGGTCGCGAGTCGTCGCGACCGGACGCAGCGCTGGAGAAAGCAGGGACAGAATCAGCGGCGCCCGTCCATTGGCGAGGGTGGGATGCGTGCGCAGGCCATAAACCTCCTGGACCTTGCAGGCCGCTATGGGTCCACCTTCCGCAGCGTAATCAATACGAACCTGCGACCCGGCGGGTGTGACCCATCGTGACGGTGCAAGTGAGTCGAGCTCTTGCGGCAAAGGCCAATCCAGCAGCGCGCGCGCGGCGTTCGCAAGGTCCCCCGCGGATACGTTGTCCAGCGAGCGAACGCCGGAAAGCAGTGGGCCGAGCCAGTCGTCGAGGCGCGCCAAGATCTCTGAGGCGAAGTCGGCCGGCCATGGTTCGCCAATTGCGCGATGCAGGAAACTGACGCGCGCGATCAGCGCGAGGAGAGCTTCGGCCCGGTCTCCGAACAGGCTCAGACCCTCTTCGCGCACCGCGTTGAGAAGGGCCTTCTGAACCAGCTCGATTGATGGCGCGGGCAGCGCGGTTTCCGAAACGGTGATCGCGCCCAGCCGAACGCTGCGCCGCGCGCGGACGCTTCGCGTAGCCGGGTCATAGTGGGCGCTTTCAATCGTCTCTGCGCCGCCCAGCCTGAGCGCTTCGGCCTCCCTGGTCGGCGCGGCCAGGGTGACCCTTAAATCGGCGCCCGCGCCGGTCAGGTCGGCGATGACGAGCCAATCATGCCGGGCAAGGGGGTCGGCTTCATCCAGGCGAACGCCGCGCCCGCCCGCCAGCAACAGCTTCCCTGGCGTGTCCTTGCGAGCGCGCGCGATGCGCTCGGGAAAGGCGGTCGCGAGGACCTCCGCGGCGGAAGTTGAGCCGCCGTCGCCCGTGTCTCCGGCCTGTTTCGCCCATCGCTGAGCGAGCCGCGCCATCGCCTTGTCGCGTCCGCCGCGCGCCGCGCGCAGATTGCGCAGCCGCGTATCGAGGTCTGTCGATCGCCCACCCGCATCGCGTTCCGACAGTACAGCTGCGGTCTCTGCGGCGAGCAGCCCCGCACCAGACTTCGCGCCAAGCACGACCATACGGGCCAGCGCTGGCGACAACGGCAGATCGACAATGCGACGACCGAGATCGGTGATGGTCCCGTCCGGGGCCAGTGCGCCATCTCGCATCAGACGATCGGCGGCCGCACGCCACAGGGCCGGGGACGGCGGCGTCAGAAAGGAGAGCTCCGCCGGAGACTTGGCGCCCCACCGCGCTAGGTCGAGGCACAAGCCGGAAAGGTCGGCCTGTTCAATTTCTGGCGCTGCGGACTTGGGAAATCCCGCCATCTCGGCTTCACGCCACAGGCAATAGCAGACGCCCGGCCCGGTTCGGCCGGCGCGCCCGCGTCGTTGTTCGGCGCTGGCGATTGGCGCGCGCCGCGTTTCAAGGCGTGTCGTGCCGAGTGCGGGATCGAAACGGGGTTTGCGGGTGAAGCCGCAGTCGACGACGACGTTGACGCCTTCAATCGTCAGGGAGCTTTCGGCGATGTCCGTCGCCAGCACCACCTTGCGTTGGCCGGCCGGGGCGGGCGCTATGGCGGCGGTCTGTTCGGCCTGCGTCAGCGCCCCATAGAGCGGGCAAACCAGCACATTGTCGCGTGGGCGCAGCGCGCTCGCCGCACGTTGAATCTCGCCCATGCCTGGAAAGAAGGCCAATACGGAACCCGACGTTTCGTCGAGCGCGGTCTCGATTGCAGCGGCCATCTGGCGGTCAAGCGGCGTACGCGCGTCCCAGCCGAGATACCGGTTCTCGACCGGGTGGGCGCGTCCCTCGCTGGCGATCACGGGCGCATCGAAAAAGTCACGCGTCAGGCTCTCGGGCAAGGTCGCCGACATGATCGCGATGCGAAGGTCCTTGAGCAGGACCGCCTGCGCATCAAGCGCTAGGGCCAGCCCCTCGTCCGCGTCGAGCGAGCGTTCATGAAACTCGTCGAACAGAACCGCACATACGCCTTCAAGCGCCGGATCGGACAGGACCATCCGGGTGAACACGCCTTCCGTCACCACTTCGATCCGCGTAGCTGACGAAACCCGCACGTCCAGTCGCGAGCGCACCCCGACCGTCTCTCCGACGCGCTCGCCAAGCGTTTGCGCCATGCGTTCGGCGGCGGCGCGGGCGGCGATACGTCGTGGCTCCACCAGCAGGATACGCTCGCCCCCGGTCCATGACTGGTCCAGCAGGGCCAATGGAATCCGGGTCGTCTTGCCCGCGCCGGGCGGGGCGCTGATGACGACCCGCGACCCGCCGCTGAATGCGGCGAGCACGTCGGGCATGACCTCGTCGATAGGCAGAGTGGCGGGCATTGACTTCGGAATCGACCGGGAAGGCGGGTGCAAGTCGTCAGACAGTGATGGGCTGAACCTGCCCCAGCTGTTCTGACGGCAGGTCGATATAGCTCAACGGGCCGCCCTTTCCACACCCCGTGTCGAGGAAATAGGCCTTGCCGCCGGCTCGTCCGGAATACGCTTTCGGGGTCGTGCCGTTTCGTCGATCATGACCGACCACCGCCACGACCTCGGGCGGAATCTGATCCACCCAATTGTAGTGACGGACCGGCTTGCCGCGCGCATCGATTGTTCCGTCGACCTCGCCGTAGAGCGCCATGGACTCGACATGACGTGTTCGAGCCGTGACCGACACATGGTCTTCCAGAGTACGGGCGGGAGAATGCACCTGCGGGTGAACGGCTCCATGTGCGAACACGTAGGCGCCATGCCAGATATGATATGGAGCGCGTTCGAACTGACGGATGAACCGACGCTTCAATTCCCCGCTGTCCGGAGCAGCGTCGAGATCGGCCAGGGTTTTTCCAAGATGCACGCCGACCTTCACGGGGCGGCCCATCAATACGCGGTGCAGCTTGTCGTCATGGTTCGAGCGCACTAGGCGCGCCCGACCGGATTCGAGCAGATCAAGCGCCAGACGCAGGACGCCGGGGCTGTCGGGGCCGCGGTCAACAAGGTCGCCAAGCAGGATCAGCCGCTCGGCGCCAGCGGCGGCGACTTGCAGCATCGCGACTTCGCCATGCACGTCGCCGATGGCGCGGATTAGGTTTGGTTCCGACATGATGGCTCATATTTGGGAAAGTCGCCGGAGCGGACAAGCCTAGCGCGCGAGTGTGGCCACGATCTCCACATGCGGCGTGTAGAGGAACTGGTCCACGGGTTGGATGCGGCGCACTTTGTAGCCTCCGTCTGTCAGAATCTTCATATCGCGCGCGAAGCTTTGCGCGTTGCACGAGACCATCACGACGGTCTTGGCCCTGGATCGGGCCAGCATGCGCACCTGCGCTTCGGCGCCCGCGCGCGGAGGGTCGAGCACAACGGCCGCGAATCGCGCCAGTTCGTCTGGAAGAAGGGGGCGGCGAAACAGGTCGCGCCGTTCGGTCGTTGCCGGACGGCCGGATGGGGCGCGTTTCAGCGACCGCTGCAAAGCCTCCAGAGCTGGCCCGTCGCCTTCGACGGCGTGCACCGATGCGGTCCCCGCCAGCGGCAGAGAAAAGGTGCCTGAGCCGGCGAACAGGTCGGCGACCGTCTTGGCTTTTCCGACACCGGCCAGAACTTCCTCGACCATCCGCGCCTCAGCGCTTGCGCACGCCTGCAGGAAACCGCCCGGGGCGGGCTCCTGCTCGCCATGGGATGTTCGCAAAGCCGGCGTACGCCATTGCGCCAACACATCTCCGTTCATGGAGAGGCGCGCGAAGCCGGCCTCGGCGCCAAGACCGATCGCGCGCTGTCGGCGGTCGGCGTCGAGTTTGGGGTCCGCGCCGTTCACCGCCACGTCGAGCCCGGACGCTGTTTCGGCGACCGTGACGGTCAGGCCGTCCTTGGCCGGGCAGAGCGGCGCGATCGCCCGCTTCAATGCGGGCAGGCTCGCGAGCAGGCCCGGCGTGATGACCTCGCAAGCCTCGATCGCCTCAATGCGGTGGCTGCGGCGCCCGTGAAAGCCGATCTCGATCTCGCCGTCACGCCTGTGCGCGGCGAACACCGCTCGCCGTCGCGTACGAGGCTCAACCGCCCATATCGGCTCGATTTCCGGAGTCATGCCATGAGCGGCGAGCGCCGAGCGCACCAGATCCTGCTTGAAGGACAGATACGCCTCGCGTGAGAGATGCTGAAGCTGGCAACCGCCACATGTTCCGTAGTGAGCGCAGGACGGGGTGACACGGTCCGGCCCCGGCTCGACGACCTCGAGCAGTACGCCGCGATTGCCCTCAATTCGCGCGGAGACCCGGTCTCCCGGCGCCGCCAGCGGGACGAACACGCGCCGTCCGGCGGCGGATCCGACGCCGTCGCCCTGCGCGCCGAGCGCTTCGATCTCCACGATTTCTACTGTCATGGGGGCACAAACCAGCTTCCGGCGCGAAACGCCAGCGAACACTCGACGATTGACCACGACCCGCTCCACCGTGCAACGAGAACGCCAAGGAGCGGGGCCGATGCTGTCCGAACAGGAATGGATCATTCTCGGAACCAGCCTGAGCGTTGCGCTGCGGGCGCTGGCGTTCTCGCTGCCGCTCGCCATTGCGGCGGCGTGGGCGCTGTCGCGTCCGAAACTGCCCGGGCGGAGCGTGTTTGACGCGCTTGTGCACCTGCCGGTGGTTCTGCCGCCGGTTCTGGTGGGTTTCCTGCTGCTGCTGGCGTTTGGCCGAAGAGGGCCGATCGGAAGCTGGCTTGAGAACACCTTCGGGATCACGCTGGCCTTCACAGCGGAGGGCGCCGCGCTGGCGACGGCAGTGATGACGTTTCCGATCCTCGTACGCTCGATCCGGATTTCTTTCGAACTTGCTGACCCGGAGCTTTTCGATGCTGCTGCTACGCTCGGCGCGGGGCCATGGGACCGCTTCTTCTCATTGGCGCTGCCGATGGCGGCTCCGGCGGTCCTGGCCGGCGCGGTGACCGCCTTTGCGGCGGGGTTGGGCGAGTTCGGCGCGGTCATCACCTTTGCGGCCAACGTTCCCGGCGAGACGCAGACCCTTCCTTTGGCGATCTATTCCGCCCTTCAGACGCCGGGCGGCGAGGCGCAGGCGTTGCGTTTGGGCGGCCTGTCGTTGGTCGCCGCGCTGGCCGGTCTGGTGTGCGCCGAGCTGCTGCAGCGTTGGGCGGTGCGGAGGATGGCGAGCTAGTGTTGCGGGCGGAAAATCTCTGCGTTCGGCGCGGCGCTTTCGAACTGCGCGCGAGCTTCGAGGCCGATGAGCAAGGTGTGACGGGGGTGTTCGGGCCCTCCGGGTCGGGCAAGTCGGTGCTGTTGCGCACGCTGGCGGGGTTGCATCCCGCCGTCGAAGGGCGTCTCGCCCTTGGGGACGAGACGTTGGACGCGCCCGGATCGCGCGTTCACACGCCGCCTCACCGGCGCGGGGTGGGGATCGTGTTTCAGGACGCCCGGCTGTTTCCGCACCTGAGCGTTCGCGGGAATCTGGCCTACGGCGCAAAGCGTGCGCCCCGGCCAGCGGTCTGGACGCTCGAGGAAACGGCTCGGCGGATCGGTGTGGACGCTTTGCTGGATCGCCCGGTGAGAGCGCTCTCCGGAGGCGAAAAGAGTCGCGTCGCGCTGGCCCGCGCCATTCTCTCCGCACCGCGCGTGCTCCTTCTCGATGAACCGTTCGCGGCTCTGGACGGCCGCGCGCGGCGCGGTTTCGTGACGCTTCTGCTGGAACTTAATCGCGATGCGCGCATGCCGATGATGGTGGTGACGCACCAGGTCGAGGACGCCGCCGAGCTTTCGGATCGACTGCTGGCGGTGAAATCCGGCGCGGTGATCGCTTCAGGACCGGCCGCGCAGGTGATGAATGCGCCGGATTTTCGGCCGCTGCTCGATGTGCGGGATTTCGGGGCGCGGCTGCCGGCTGCGTCGGTCGCCCGCGGCGCCGACACTGCGGCGAGGGGCGTCTGGGTCAGGGCCGACGCCGTCTTGATCGCCATCGAGGAGCCGCGAGGCCTGTCGGCGCAGAATGTGTGGAACGGCAGAATTCGGGGAATCGAACGTGAGGCGGCCGGGTCCTTTCTCGTGAGCGTTGACGCGCCGCCGGGCCCTTTGCAGGCTCGTATAACGTCCTCGGCGAGGGATGCACTATCCTTGGAGGCCGGACAGGAGATCTGGGCGGTGGTGAAGTCGCATGCAATCTAGATTTAGACCGGCTGGATTCAGGGTGGGGCTATTCGGGTTGGCGGGCGCATTGGCCGTGGCGTGCCTTGCGGCGTGTTCGCCCGATCGTGCGGCCGACGAGGCGGCGGAAACGGCTGCGCAGCCGGTCCGCGTGTTTGCGGCATCCAGTCTGACGGATGTGATCGAGGCGATGTCTGAAGATTTGGCGGCCAGCGGGCGGCCGGCGCCGGTCGTGAATCTTGCGTCCAGCTCGACCTTGGCGCGCCAGATCGAGCAGGGAGCGGGCGCGGACGTCTTTCTTTCGGCCGATCAGGTCTGGATGGACTACCTGCAAGACCGGGGAATGATCGATCCGCTCAGCCGCTTCGATTTCGCTGCGAACAGTCTGATCTTGATCGCGCCGGCCGATTCCGCTTGCGCGGTCGAATTGCCGACGGGCGCCGGGCTATCTGAGTGTCTTGAGGATGGGCGTATCGCGCTGGCCGATCCGTCCTCGGTGCCCGCCGGTAAGTATGCCCGCGAGGCGCTGGAGACCTTGAACCTCTGGGGTAAGGTCGTGGACCGCTATGTTTCGGCCGAAAACGTTCGGGCGGCGCTTCTGCTGGTCGAGACGGGAGAGGCTGCGGCCGGGATCGTCTACGCAACCGATGCGGCGGCCGCTGGCGATAGGGTGAAAGTGCTGGCCACGTTCGATCCCGCCACGCACACGCCCATCGTTTATCCCGCCGCGCGGATCACGGAAGGCGACGAGCGCTCCGCAAAGCCGTTCCTCGGTTACCTGAAGAGCGACGCCGCCCGGAAAATCCTGACGGAGCAGGGATTTGGCGTGCCGGCGCCGGCGCACTGACGTCCCCCGCGCCGCGAAGCGCCTAGCCGCAAAACGCCTGAAAAGTGCGGCGGCGGTGTGGTGTTCAAGCCTATTTTTGGGAAGTGGGAAATGGCTCCGCGGGTTGGACTCGAACCAACGACCAGGCGATTAACAGTCGCCTGCTCTACCAACTGAGCTACCGCGGACCACAGTGGAGGGCGCGGTATACCGGCGGCGCCCAACCAGTGCAAGTGCCGGAAATCGTCGGATGCGCCGCTTTCTTCGTCCCGGAATTTTCTGGCCAAGTCCCCCGAAAAACGCCTTGCCGGATCGGCCGACCCCGGAACGAAGCGGGCGACAGGAAAGAAAGGCGGGAGCACGAGGCTCCCGCAAAGGCGTTTGGGTGATGGTGGGGTGTCTTCAAGGGAAGACAGGTAAAGGATCGTCGCCTTTGGTTAAGCGAAGCTTAAATGCGGCGGCGGATCGAGCTCGAAGACCTTAATTGGCGTATATCATTTACGTAACCTGGAGGCCTGTTTTCCGGGTGTTTGCCGGTCGAAAGACCTTTCCTTGGGAACCTCTTCTTCATCTTCGTGACCACATCCTTGGCGTGCATCCTTGAGAAGCTAAGCGTCAGAGGAGTTGGGCATGACGCAGGGCCGTTTCTGGGTCGTATTGACAGCCCCGCTGCTGGGGTGGGCCGGTTTTTCGATCCTTCGGGACGTTCAGGCCGAGCCGATGCGGTATTCCGTCGAAGCTGAACACACCGCCTATGTGAAGTGCGTGGACGAGTTTCGCGCTCGCATCGTTCCAGGGTTTGGGGAGGGCGCTGACGCCGCCCCCGAGGCGAACGAGAGTCGGGACGCCGAAATTCTGGCTTTCGTCGATAATGCCTGTTTCGAGAAGGCTTACCGGGGGCGCGGGCCCTCTTTGGAGCTGGCTGTTCGCAGCGGCCAACCTGGAGCCCTGAGGCCGGCATAGGTTCGCCGGAAATCCCCCCGAGATACCGGCGATATCGGGAAAGTGGAGGCCACGCCCGGAATCGAACCGGGGTACGCGGATTTGCAGTCCGATGCGTAACCACTCCGCCACGTGGCCGCGCACGCCCTGCGGTTCTCTGGGGGAGCGACCGCCGGGCGCGTTGCGCGACGAAACGCCTATGCTAAGAGGCCCCCACGCACAAGGGCCTTCCCACGAGTCGCCAAGGGGCCGGCTGTGCGGACCAGGAGACCGGACATGACCTCCGCTACCGTGACGGCCCAGCCGTCTTTCACTGCCGAACGCGAAGCGCTTGTGGACAGCCAGGTCCGGACGAATGACGTTCAGGATCGCGAGGTCATCAACGCCATGCTGGCGGTTCCGCGCGAGCACTACGTGCCGGAGGCTCGCAAGGGGCTGGCCTATTCGGACATCGACATCCAGACCGGCCCCGGCCGCTATCTCTGGCAGGCCCGCGACTTTTCCAAGCTGCTGCAGGCGGCGGCGATTCAGCCGGATGAGACCGTACTGAATATTGCGCCGGGAACCGGATATTCTTCGGAAGTCATTGCGCGGATCGCGAAGTCGGTCGTGAACCTCGAGACGGCCGACCACGTCGAAGCGTTGACGGCGGGTCTTGAGCCGCGCGGGCTGACGAATTGCGAAACGGTAGGCGGGGATCTTGCGCAACCGGTCGCCGGGAAGGGGCCGTTCGACGTGGTTTTCGTCAACGGATCGGTCGAAGTGGTTCCGGAAGCCTGGACCGCCCAACTCGCCGATGGCGGACGCCTGGCGGTGGTCGTGCGGGAAAACGGCGTCGGTCGCGCGCGCATCTACACCCGCAGCGGCGACAAGATTGCTTGGCGCAATGTCTTCGAGGCGTTTGTCCCGGCGCTGCCGGGTTTCGAGCAGAAAGAGACGTTTCGCTTCTAGGGCGAATATGTTCCGCCGATATCGTGTCGCCGAAGCGGCCACTTGGCGTTAACGCCACGTAGGACAGATAGTTGAACGGACCAACGCGTCTCGCGTCTGGCCGTCCGGAGCCTGCGACGCCGAACTCGCGGGCGGCAACTGGAGTAGATCCATGTCGAAATTCCTTGCGATCGCCCTGGCGGCCCCTGTGCTTGCCTGTCCGCTTGTCGCGCCGCCGGCGCTGGCGCAGGCCAGCCAGGACACCTTGGCCGATGCGATCGCCTCAGCCCTGTCCAACAACCCGAACCTGCTGGCGCAGCGAAAGGCCAATGAAGCGGCGGGGGAAAGACTGGCACAGGCGCGTGCCGGCGGACTGCCGTCGGTGACGCTGAGCGGCAGCTATGCGACGCAGCACACCACGCAGGGTCTTCAGTTCGATGTCATGGGCCGGCGTTTCCCGCTGAGCGGCGATTCCCAGCAGGCCAAAGCCGGTCTCGACGCCCGCCAGTCGCTCTATGCCGGCGGTGCGGTGACGGCGCGGACGCGGCAGGCGCGAGCGGGTGTGGAAAGCGCCGACGCCCAGCTTGCCGCCTACGAGAACGAAGTGATCCTGCAGGTGATTTCAGCCTATCTCGACGTGCGGCGTGCAAGATCCGAGGTCGAGACCGCCAGTCCAACGTCGCGGCTCTCAAAACTCAGGTGCAGGCGGCCACCGATAGGTTCAACGTCGGCGACGTCACCCGCACCGATGTCGCGCAGGCCCAGGCGCGCGAGTCCGGCGCCGAGGCGCAGCTCGCGGCGGCCCGCTCCAATCTTGCGGCGGCGCGCGCGCCAATTACGAGAGCAGATCGGCCGTCCGCCGGTTCCAGCTGGCCGAGCCGCCGTCGCTGCCGGTCCTGCCGGCTACGCTGGATGAGGCCGTGGGCGTTGCGAAATCGTCCAGTCCGTTGCTGACGGCCGCCCGAGCGGAAGAGCGCGGAGCCGAGCAGGGCGCCAAAGCCGCGCGCGGCGATCTGCGTCCCAAGATCGATCTGTTCGGAACGGCGTCGCTGCAAGGATCTATTACGACAGCTACCGCGACACGCAGGTCGTCGGCGGCGTGCAACTCTCGATCCCGATCTACCAGGGCGGTCTGCTGGCTTCACGGACCAGGCAGGCGCAGCTCGAGGCGGATCAGGCGAAGTTCCAGCGGCTGGCGCAGGAGCGCGCCGTTACGGCGAAAGTGACGGCGGCATGGAACCAGGTGATCGCCTCGAAGCTCGCGATCGAGGCGTCTCAGAGCCAGGTCTCGGCCGCCGCGACGGCGCTGGCGGCCAGCAAGAGCTGGCTGTGGGCACGCGAACCACGCTCGACGTGCTCGATCAGGAGCAGGAACTGCTGGCCGCCCGTCTCGGCCTGATCGACGCCGAGCGCCAGTCCTATCTGGCGGCGCATCAGCTGTTGGCCGAGATTGGGCCGTTGAAGCCGTAAACGGGCGATTTCGCGTTAACTAATTTTTTGCCCCCTCGACGTTTAACTTCAGGCAAGAAAGCGGCGGCTGATTCCCGGCCCCGCATGCCCTGAAGGTCGAGGCGCCCTGACGATGACTGCGGAAGCCGCCCAGAGCGAACCGACGATGGAGGAGATTCTCGCCTCCATCCGTAAGATCATCTCGGAAGACGATCAGCCGGGCGAGGCGCTCGAACTCACCCCCGCTGAAGCGCCAGCCGATCCCGAGCCTGTTCAGGACGTGGTCTTTGAGGACTGAACCTGATGAAATGGTTGAAGCGGAGTCTGAGGAGCCTGAAGTCGTCGCCGACGAAGAGCTGATGATCATGGAGCGCGAAGAGCCGGAGGCGGACGAAGAGCCCGCCTTTGCCGAAGCAGCGAGCCTGAACCGCAGATCACGCCGCGCCTGTCAGCCGTCCGGTCCCCGCCGCGCAGGACGACCGCACGGTCGAACAACCCGCCGCCGAGCAGGCCGCCGGGGCGCTCGGCAAGCTGATGGGTTCGATGATGATTTCCCAGGGGCAGACGCTGGACGGTGTGGTCCGCGAACTCCTGAAACCGATGCTGAAGGACTGGTTGAACCCGTCTTTAGCAGATTGTAGAGAGTGAAGTCAGAAGGAGTCAGGCGTATCCGCCGCATGGCCAATAGGGCCGCCCTGCGACGGAGCCCGGCGAGGCGTAGAACGCAGACGACGCGTCTTAGTGAAGTTGTCTTGAACAAGCGTATCGAGTGCCCAAGAGGGCCCGCCATCACGGCGGGCTCTTTTTACGCATTTGAGGCCTGTCTGCATTTGAGGCCTGTCGCCGCCCAGCGGGATGACAGGCCCGGTCCCACGCGATAGAGCTTCGGCCTCCCCATCTAAGCCGCTTCAGACAGCTCCAGACGCCAAAGCCATGATCGACGACCGTTTCGACCCCAAGACCGCCGAACCCCGCATCTACGAGAGCTGGGAGAAGTCCGGCGCATTCCAGCCGCAGGGCGAGGGAGAAGCTTACAGCATCGTCATTCCGCCGCCGAACGTTACCGGCGTTCTGCATATGGGGCATGCCCTGAACAACACGCTGCAGGATGCGCTGGCGCGCTTCGCCCGGATGAAGGGCAAGCGGGTGTTGTGGCAGCCGGGCACCGATCATGCCGGCATCGCCACTCAGATGGTAGTGGAGCGCCAACTGGCGAAGGAGGGCAATATCTCGCGCCGCGACATGGGGCGCGAAGCCTTCAATGGAGCGGGTGTGGAAGTGGAAGGCGGAAAGCGGCAGCGCGATCCGTAGACCAGCTCAAACGGCTGGGCGCGAGAGTTGCGACTGGAGTCGCGAAAATTCACCATGGGCGCGAAGCGCCTTCCGAGACGCCCGAGCACCGCAGCGACCAGATGGTCGACGCGGTGATCAAGGTGTTCGTGGACCTCTACAACCAGGGCCTCATCTATCGCGACAAACGTCTGGTGAACTGGGACCCGCATTTCCAGACCGCGATCTCCGACGCAGGTCGAGAACCAGGAGGAACGAAGGGTCACTTCTGGCATTTGAAATACCCCATCGAAGACGGCTCGACATGGTGGCCGGCCGGTCGCGTTCGATGAGGAGGGCAGTGCGACCGAGTGGGAAGACTGCCCCTACATGATTGTGGCGACCACGCGCCCGGAGACCATGCTGGGCGACACGGCAGTCGCCGTTCACCCGGACGATGAGCGTTATGCGCATCTGGTGGGCAAGCATGTGCGTCTGCCGATTGCGAACCGCCTGATCCCCATCGTCGCCGACGCGCACGCCGACCCGACGAAGGGTACGGGCGCGGTGAAGATCACGCCCGCGCACGACTTCAACGACTATCAGGTGGGCAAGCGCTGCAAGCTTCCGATGGTCAACATTTTCGACGCCTCAGCGAACGTGCTGGCGTCATTCGATGTCATCAATCCGGAAGGTGCGGCCTACACGATCGATGAGGCGCTCGCTCCGGAAGGTTATGCGGGGTTGGTGCGCTTCGGCACGCCGAAAGCGCCGGGCGCGCGCGAAAGGATCATCGCGGATCTGGAGGCTCAGGACCTGCTTCACATGATCGAGCCCAAGACGATCGAGCAGCCGTTTGGCGATCGTTCGAACGTGGTTATCGAGCCCATGTTGACCGACCAGTGGTATGTCGACGCCAAGACGCTCGCGCAGCCGGCCATCAAGGCCGTCGAGGAAGGCCGCACGAAGTTCGTGCCGGAAACCTGGACCAAGACCTACTTCGAATGGATGCGCAACATCGAGCCGTGGTGCGTCAGCCGCCAGCTCTGGTGGGGGCACCGCATCCCGGCATGGTATGGACCGGACGGAACGTTCTTCGTGGCGGAGAGCGAAGCCGCCGCGAAGCTGAAAGCCGCCGGACATTACGGCGAAGATGCTGAACTGACTCAGGACGAGGACGTCCTCGATACCTGGTTCTCTTCCGCGCTGTGGCCGTTCTCGACGCTGGGCTGGCCCGAACGTTCGACCGAGGAAATCAAGGCGGAGGGCTTCTACCCGACACAGGTTCTGGTGACGGGCTTCGACATCATCTTCTTCTGGGTCGCCCGCATGATGATGCAGGGCCTGCACTTCATGGGCGAGATACCGTTCCATGACGTCTACGTGCATGCGCTGGTTCGCGACGAGAAGGGCCAGAAGATGTCCAAGTCCAAGGGCAATGTGATGGACCCGCTGGACATCATCGACGGCGTCGATCTCGAAACGCTGGTGCAGAAGCGCACCACGGGCCTGATGAACCCCAACGACGCCTCGCGCATCGAGAAGGACACCCGCAAGGACTACAAGGACGGCATCCAGGCCTATGGGGCCGATGCGCTGCGCTTCACGCTGGCCGCGTTGGCGACGCAAGGCCGCGACATCAAGTTGGCGCTGAAAACGGTCGAGGGGTATCGCAACTTCGCCACCAAACTGTGGAACGCAGTGCGCTTCACGCAAATGAACCAGTGCGATCTCGACGTCGAGTTCGAGCCGAAGTCCGCATGCCTTCCCCTCAATCGCTGGATCATCGCCGAAACGCAGAAGGCGACGAAGGCCGTCACGGCGGCGATCGAGGGCTATCGGTTCAATGAAGCGGCGGCTGCGATCTATCGCTTTGTCTGGAACGTGTTCTGCGACTGGTATCTCGAACTGGCCAAGCCGGTGTTGAGCGGCGACGATGAGACGGCCAAGAAGGAACTGCGCGCGACGGCTGCGTGGACGCTGGACCAGGTCGTTCGTCTTCTGCATCCCTTCATGCCCTTCATCACGGAAGATCTGTTCCGCGCGCTTTCGCGTTCGGGCGAGGTCGATCGCGGCTATCTCATCACTGCGAAATGGCCGGAGCTGGAAGGGCTTGAGGCGCCGCATGCCGAAGCCGAGGTGAACTGGGTGATCGACCTGATCATGGCGATCCGCTCGGCGCGTGCGGATCTCAACGTGCCGGCGGGCGCCAAGGTTCCGATGACGCTGGTTGGCGGCGGCGATGAGATCGCGGCACGGGTGCGGAGTTGGGGGGCTCTGATCGAACGGTTGGCGCGCCTTGAAGGCGTTTCTATTTCGCACGCGGCTCCGGAGGGATCGATACGCGTTGTTGTCGGCGAGGCGACGGCGTGCCTGGAGGTGGCGAACCTGATCGACCTTGCGGCGGAGAGCGCACGCCTGAAGAAGGAGATCGCGAAGCTGGAGGCGGACATTCTCGGCGTCGAGAAGAAGCTCGCCAACGAGCAGTTCATGTCAAAGGCGCCTCCGGAGATCGTCGAGGAGCAACATGAGCGCAGGGCGGCCGCCGAAGCGACGCGCGACAAGCTCGCCGCCGCGCTCGTCCAACTGGGCGATGCGGGCTAGGGCGCGCTTGCCAAATTTGAACGGCGCGCCATAGGTTCGCCTGGAAGAGCGGAGCGGGGATACATCGTCTTGAAGCGGTTCATTGTTTTGATGGCGGTCGTTCTTTCCGCCTGCACCTCCATGGAGACGTCTATGGCGGGGAAACCTGCGGACAAGCCCGAATGGCGCCTGTTGGTGCACGGCGGCGCCGGCGTGATGCGCCGTGAGAGCATGACCCCGGAACAGGACGCGGCCTATCGGGCTGGCCTCAACGCCGCGCTTGACGCTGGTTCGAAGGTGTTGGCGTCCGGCGGATCGTCGCTGGACGCGGTCGAGGCCGCCATCCGCACGCTTGAGGACAACGATAATTTTAACGCGGGCAAGGGAGCCGTGCTGACGCGCGACGCTCACGCCGAACTCGACACCTCCATCATGGACGGCAAGACCCGGATGGCGGGCGCGGCGGCGCAGATTCGTCGGGTGAAGAACCCGATCCGTTTGGCGCGTCTGGTTATGGAGACCACGAAGCATGTGATGTTCGCGGGTCCGGACGCTGACCGTCTGGCTGAGGCGGGCGGCCTCGATATGGTCGAGCCGGATTATTTCGTGACACCGCGTCGCCTGGAGCAACTTAAGCGCATGTTGGCGGGCGATGTCGTTCCCTCCGATCGCTTTGGTACTGTTGGGGCGGTGGCGCTCGACAAGGACGGAAACATCGCGGCGGGTACGTCGACGGGCGGCATGTCGGCCAAGATGCCGGGTCGGGTGGGCGATAGCCCGATCATCGGCGCCGGCACCTATGCCGACAACGAAAGTTGCGCCGTGTCCGCAACGGGTGACGGCGAGTACTTCATTCGCGTCGGCGTCGCCCGGATGATCTGCGCGCGTGTGGCCATGAAGGGTATGAGCGCAGAAGACGCCGCTGAAGCTACGCTGGACGAGGTGAAGAACCTGGGCGGCACGGGCGGCGTGATCGTGCTGAAGCCCGACGGCGACTGGTCACTTTCGTTCAACACGATCGGCATGTTTCGCGGCATGGCCGACTCCGCAGGTCAGCGGGTGGTGGGCGTCTACGAAGACGAGTAGGGTGAACCTCCTGCTGAAGGAGGGCCTCGAATGTCCGGAAGCGATGCTGAGCGCATTTCGAGCGGCGCATTCGACAAGGGCATGCGGCCATACGCGCCCATCAATAAGCTGAAGCCGGTTTGCGACGATGTCTGGATCGTCGACGGCCCCGTAATCCGTTTTGGCCTGCCTTGGCCTCGATTCCCGTTCACGACGCGGATGACGATCATTCGCCTGTCCGATGGCGGCTTGTTCGTTCACTCGCCGACCGAAATGACCGAAGATCTGCGCGCCGCGGTGGATGCGTTGGGGCCGGTGCGCGTTTTGCTTGGGCCGAACCGGATTCATTTCTGGTGGTTGCCGGAATGGCGCGCCGCCTACCCGGATGCGCAGGTGTGGATCGCCCCGAAAATTCGCGAGCATGCGAAGGGGCGCATCGACTTCCCCGCCGAGATCACTGCAGGCGAAACCGGATACCCTTGGGACGCCGATCTGAAAACCCTGCCGATCGTTGGCGACTTCATGACTGAGGTGGAGATTTTCCACCCGGCAAGCCGGACTCTGGTGCTGACGGATTTTATCGAGAACTTCGAATTGAAACGGGTGAAGTCGCCGCTGCTTCGTTGGCTGATCAAGCTGGACGGGCTGGCCGCGCCGAACGGGCGTATGCCGCGTGACATGCGCCTGACCTTCCTGCGCCAGCGGAAGAGTCTGAGCGAAGCCGTACGAAAGATGATCGCATGGGACCCCGAACGGGTGATCATCGCGCACGGCAAATGGTTCGAGCGCGATGGAGCGCAAGAGTTGCGTAGAGCCTTCGCATGGCTCCTTTAGAGACGATACGGTGGTTGACCATCGCGTGTGCGAGGATCACATGCGAATGTCGCGGCAGGAGGATACGTCATGGAAATGCGGAAGCTGGGATCGTCCGGTCTTGAGATCGCGCCTCTGGTGCTTGGCGGAAACGTCTTCGGTTGGACGGCCGACAAGCCGACGAGCTTCGCCGTGCTCGACGCTTTCGTGGAAGGAGGGTTCAACGCTGTCGATACGGCGGATGTGTATTCGAGCTGGGCTCCGGGACATGTCGGCGGCGAGTCGGAAACCGTGCTTGGCGAATGGATGAAAGACCGGGGAGCCCGCGACCGCGTGGTTCTGATCACCAAGGTCGGCTCCGAAATGCCGGCCGGCAAGGGATTACGGGCGGCCTATATCGCGCAGGCCTGTGAGGCGTCGCTGAAGCGGTTGCAGACGGACCATATCGATCTGTATTTCTCGCACTTTCCTGATCCGGACACGCCGATCGAAGAAACGCTCGAAGCGCATCAGAAGTTGATTGAAGCGGGCAAGGTGCGCGCAGTCGGTGGGTCCAACTATGATGCGGCAGGATTGAAGGCGGCGCTCGACGCGGCGGGCGGAAGCCGCGCACGCTATTCCGTGCTTCAGCCTCACTACAATCTTCTGGTGCGGGACCAGTATGAAGGTGCGCTGGAGGACCTGTGCCTGCAGGAAGGGCTGGGCGTAATTCCCTACTTCGCCTTGGCCTCTGGATTTCTGACTGGAAAGTACCGCACAGAGGCGGATCTTTCGAAGTCCGCGCGCGGCGGACGGATGAAGCCGCTGCTTCAGGGGCGGGGACCTGAGTTGCTGCGCGCCATGGACGAGGTCGCAACGCGGCATGGCGCGACTCTGGCTCAGGTGGCGCTTGCCTGGTTGATGGCGCGACCCAGCGTGACGGGGCCGATCGCAAGCGCGACCAGCGTTGATCAACTGAAGGAGCTTGCGCCGGCGGTGAACCTCCAGCTAACCGAAGAAGACCAGAATGTGCTGGCGCTATAGAGGCTGGGCGCTTCCCGACCTTTGGCTCGTTTTCGGTTGACTTGAGCCGCCGTGCACGCAAGCTCGTTGAGCGTCTCGGTTGGGGAGAATTGCATGAAAATGGTGGTCGCCGCAGCGGTCGGCCTGGCGTGTCTTGCGGGGTGCGTGGGAGACGCGGTGGAAACGGGCGGCGTTGAAAATCCGGTGTCGCCGCCCGAGATGACCGTTCCTTGCGAGCAGGCGGGGCTAAAGCTTGTCGACGTGTCCTTTGTCCGGATGCCGGATGAAATCGGTTTGTTTTTCGCCGCCTCTCAGACGTTTCAGTGGGAGAGCGACCTAGTTCTGGCCTATGACGTCGGACCAAACGGGAAACCTGGAAACATCAGATATGTCGGGCCGCCGGAGAATCTCGAACACGGCACGCGACGAAAACTCGTTCGCTATGCGGCGGACAAGTTGAAGGGCTATACATTCGGTTGGCCCGGAGAACCGGCGTACGCTGTCGACTGTCAGGGCGGCTATCGCGTGATCGTCGACTGGGTGCGTGACACGACGGGCAGCGGTGCGATGATTGATCGATCGACTGAACGGTGATTGTCGGCGGCTTTGAGCCCGCCGGAAAATTGATCGAGCGTGTTGGCGCGCGGTTTGCGAAAGCATCGGAGTGTATATGTCACTAAAGGTCTTGATGCCGGTCGCCACCGGTCTGTTGGCTCTGGCGGGATGTGTCGGAAACGGGGTTGAACTCGGTGGAACGGAGTGGCCGCAGGCGGTTCCGGCGAACTCTGTTCCCTGCGAGCAAGTCGCGTTCACCCACAAGGCCGAGGGCAAATTCACGTTGCCGTCGGATGTGGTGATGTATCTTCTGGCGTCGGAAGATCGCACCTTCATCGAGAAGATCGCGCTCGTTCATGATGTCACGCCGGAAGGTAAGGCTGTGAACGTGAAGTATATGGGGTCGCCAGAGTCTCTGAAGCACGGCGCCACTCGCAGTACGGTGAAATCAGCGGCCGATGCGCTCCAAAGCACAACGTTCGAATGGCCCGGGCAGCCCGGCTATGCAACGGGCTGCGTCTATCGATTGAACCTGCGGATGGTAGAGGAGTATTCGCCGGGTCGCGCGGAAATTCCTGAAGGCAAATAGGCCGTTCGCATGAAGCTGCTCGGCGTCCTTGGCGGAATGAGTTGGGAGTCTACGGCTCACTACTATCGCTTGATAAATCGCATGGTTCGCGAACGCGTGGGGGGGCAATCATCCGCGCGCCTCGCCTTATGGTCGGTGGATTTCGGTCCGATGGCGAAGCGGATCGGCGCGGACGACTGGGAGCCGATCCGAACCGAGCTGATGGACGCGTCCAAGAGGTTGGCGGACGCCGGCGCCGGCGCGCTGGTGATCGCGACCAACACCATGCATCGGTTCGCCGATGACATAGAGGCTGCATCGGGGCTGCGGCTGATCCACATCGCCGACGTGACGGCGAAGGCGTTGGCGCGTCTCAAGGTCCGCCGACCGCTCGTCCTCGCCACCCGCCCTACGATGGAAACGGATTTCTATCTCGATCGGTTGCGTGCGCACGGGCTTGATCCGGTCATCCCCGAACCAGGAGAGCGCCTGGCCCTTAACGCGATCATTTTCGACGAGTTGGTGCAGGGCGTCTTCACCGACGCTTCGCGCGACTACGTGCTGGATGCTGCAAAGACGGCTTGGGCGCGTGACAGCATCGACAGCGTTATTCTGGGATGCACCGAGTTCGGCTTGTTGACGCCGCCCGAGTTGTTCAGGACGCCAGCGGTCGACACCACGGAGGCGCATTGCGAAGCGGCGGTGGACTGGCTGCTTAGCCCAGATCCTTGAGGGCGCGCCGCAGTGTCAGACGGCGGCTACCGCACAAACGGGGCTCGACAGCCCGCCTGACGCGCGCCCTTGGGCGTTCCAAGAAATATCTCATCCAACGCGAGCGCATCGCCGTCCAGCGTCACCGTTCCCGTCGTTCGGATGTCGCGGGGCGTGTAGTTGCCGCCTTCGACCTTTAGGCTGAGATGACCGGATCCGTGATCATACGACCAGGTGCCCCAATAGTCCTTGTAGGCTTCGAAAGGCTCCCAGGTCACCGAGAACTGACCGTCCTCGGTGAATCTCAGCTCCCGGATGGCCGCGGTCGTGACGCACATTGTGCTTGGTTGGCTCCACACGCCGACGATCGGCGAAATGGCCCCTCTGCGAATACGCACCGCATCGCTGAACGTACGGGACCCGACGGCGGCGTTGATCACAACGGTCTGACCGTCGGGCGCCGTATCCGCGATTGTGATGCTCGGTTCCGAAGACGTTTCGGCGAGGGAAAGGCTGGCGAGACTGGCGTCGGAAACCTGAAGATCAGTCATGCATCCGGCCGGCACCGGGTCGTATCCGCCGGGATGATCGCTCCAGAACGGCTTCAGGGAGGTTGACTGTCCGGGGCGCAGGAAGAGCGTCTCGGGAAAAAAGCGGAGGACTCCGCCTTCCGGCAGGGCGCAGGATTCTGCGGCTTCCGCAGCGCTTGCCGACGTGAGAAGGCCGACCGATTCCGGGCTGGTGGGCGTGCTCGCGGTGGCCGGCGCATTGCGTCCCGGCATCCCGGAAACGGCGATCGCCGGCGCTGCGACGTCAGACGCCGTCAGCGGCGTGACGACAGGCGGCGACACGGCGCACGCGCCGGTCATCACGATGAGGCTTCCCAGCAGGACTGAACGCATCGTCACGCTTCCGGGGCGGTTGGCGGCAAAAGGGCGTGAAACCTCGACCTTCATGGCAGGATTGAGCGCTTCGTGGGCGACAATATGGCAAGTCCGGTCTGAGGCAAGTTTCGTCAGCGTAACGAGGCGGGGTATCGCGATAGATGCCGTTCGCGCGAAGAGAAGACCTGGCTTGATGAGCGCCCCCGAGTCAGGGAATGTCTGGCTACAGAGACGGGGCGGATTAGACTATGGCGAAGAAAGAGCGGGTTGCGCTGGCGACCATCGATGAGGCGATGGCCGGGCTGCCCGATGAATTCGGATTCTTCCGGGACCGTTTTCGCGAGCATGTCGAACCCGATCTGTTGGGGCTGGAAGAGGAGCGGGTAAAGGCGGCGCGACGTCAGATCAACTTCAGCATTATAGGCGTCGTCGTCGGGGTGGCGCTGGCCGTTGGGGCCTTTTTTCTCCTTGAGGAGCCGTGGCAGTTCTTCGGGGCGTTCGCGGGCGTGATTGTCGCCTTCGGTATTATCGCCTGGGGCGGCCTTGCGCTGAAGGAGGTCGGAAATCGCACCAAGAAGCTTCTGATCGATCCGGTCGCGCATGAGTTCGGCATGGAGTTCGAACTGGCGCCTTCGGAGCCGCCGGCGATCAATCAGTTTCGCACGCTGGGCCTGATCAGCCGCTGGGACCGCGCGAAATATGAAGACCGCCTCACCGGAACCCGTGGCGTCGCGCCGTTCGAGTTCTTTGAGGCGCACCTTGAGGAGCGCCGCCAAACCACCGACTCGAAGGGACGCTCCAAGACGGAGTGGGTGACCGTGTTCAAGGGGCAATGCCTGGTGGCGCATTTCCCGAAGCCGTTCGAAGGGGTGACCAAGGTCTTCCGCGATGCGGGCATGTTCAACGCCTTCCTGAAAATGGGGGCCAAGGAACCGCGTGTGCGCCTCGAGGATCCGAAGTTTGAAAAGGCGTTCGAGGTATTCGGTTCGGATCAGGTCGAGGCGCGCTATATCCTCACGCCGGATTTCATGGAGCGAATGCTCCAGCTCGAGAAGGTGTTTCTGGGCAAGCGGCTGCGTTGCGGCTTCTCGGGCGGAGAGATGTTTCTCTGTGTCGAGGGAAAGAACCTCTTCGAACCGGGCAACATGCACAAACCGATGCACGACTTTGGCCGGGTCCGTGAAATGTTGCAGGACTTCGCCGCGATGTTCTTGTTGATTGACTCCATGAGTCAGCGGCGAACACCGGAAGCGTTGCGTAACCAGCCCCAAACCTGACGGAAAGGCGCGCTGCGCCGGTTGTGTCGGGCTCCCGGATGGCGCACGCTTTCTGACTGTGCGGGGAGATGAACGATGCGAATCTACGCCACTCTGACGGCTATCGCGACGGCGGCGGCGCTTGGGGTGGCCGCGCCGGTCGCAGCGCACGCGCAGGATGCGATCATCGGCACGATCGAGGATTTTGGTTTCAACTTCTGCCCACGCGGATGGGCGCCAACGAACGGCGCTCTGCTCGACATCAGCAAGAACACGGCGTTGTTCAGTCTTCTGGGCACGCGCTATGGCGGCGACGGGCGTAAGACATTCGCATTGCCCAACATCAGCCCCGCCAGAAGCAGCGCCCCGGCGTCCGCGCCGACCGGGGGTGAGGCGCGCATATACCAGGATTGCAACATGGGCGGCTGGAGCGTGCCGCTTGGTCTGGGCGAGTATCGTCAAGGCGACCTTCCGGCCCCGTATTCGGACAACAACGTCTCGGCGGTTACGGCCTCGCCCGGTTGGGAGGTGACGCTTCACGACGGTCCCAACCTGAACGGCGATTCTGTCACGATCACTGGAGAAGATCGCTGCCTCGTCGGTCGCAACTTCAACGATCGAACGTCCAGCATCTCCGTTCGCAAATTGCCGCCGCAACCTGCTCTGGTCGGCGATGCGCCTGCCATCACCTGTATCGCCGTGCTGGGGATCTATCCCGCCAGGAATTGAGAAGCGCTTCGGCCTGCCGCGCGCTTCCCGCCCAACGCCGAATTCAATTGACAGCGATCGTCGCCCCGACGAGATACGCCCGCCGGATCAACCATGAGCGGGAAGTGAGCGTATGTCGAAGAAGCCGATCTTTGAACAATTGCTCGAAGGCGGGCTGTTCGCGTCACGCTGGCTGATGGCGCCTTTTTATGTCGGCCTTGTCGCCGCGCTGGGGGCCTTGATCTGCGTGTTCTTCCAGGAACTGGCGCACGAGATTCCCAATCTTTGGAACGGTCACGGCATGAGCGCCGAGGATGTGATCCTGCTGGCGCTGTCGCTGATCGATTTGTCGTTGGCCGGTAATCTGGTCCTGATCGTGATATTTTCCGGGTACGAGAATTTTGTCTCCAAGATGGATGTCGGCAATCCCGAAGACCGGCCGGACTGGATGGGCACAGTCGATTTTTCGGCGCTGAAGCTGAAGCTGATCGCTTCGATCGTTGCGATCTCGGGCATCGCGCTGCTGAAGGCGTTTCTGCAGATCCCGGAATATCAGGAGATGTCGGACGCCGAAGAAAGCCGCTTGATGTGGCAGGTCGTCGTGCACCTGACCTTTGTGCTGTCCGGCGTGCTGCTCGCCTTGATGGACTGGCTGACCGGGCATCAATCGGGACACGCAAAAGCGCACTGAGCACGCCATGCCGTGACCGCAAAAGGAAAGGCCCGGCGAATGACGCCGGGCCTCAAGGGGGATTCTCGGGGGAGAGAATGATCCCTTGTCGCCTTGGGCTTGGGCGGCCCCGGGACCGCACTAGGGCGGGTCCATGATTGTTTGCGGCGGGAATGCGGCGCGGGCTGCGTCCGGCCGCCGCAGCCTGTATCCTAGTGCGAAGAAATCGAATGAGTTCTGTCCGCGGCGTGGTCCGCGCTCACGCCGACGTTATTATGCGGCGTGCGGTCGCGGCGGCCTCCCTTGGCGAGTTCCGCGAGACGCTCGCTTAGGCGAAGCGAGAGCGCGACGATCGACAGCGTAGGGTTGGCCTGCCCGCCGGTTGGGAACGTGCAGGAGGAGGCGATCCAGAGATTGTCGACGCCATGCACGCGTCCGTCCGGTGCGACCACGCCGTCGGTTGGCCGCGAAGACATCACGGCGCCGCCAAGCTGGTGATATCCGTCGCGTGCGCTGGCTTTCACGGCGTCGAACCGGGATTCGGGCGGCACGCGCCAACCCAACTCGCCGGCGCCGGCCCGGCGCAGGTCTTCATCCAGCAGGTCGTGCATCTGCACGACAGAGCGGATGTCCTCGTCATGAAAGGAGAGGCGGATGCGAAGCTTGGGCATTCCCAGGCTGTCGAGGTTGCCCGACAGGCTGACCCGGTTGTCGGGATGCGGCGTTTGTTCGGCGTGATAGTCGAGACGATAGACGTTGGGGCTGACCGGCGTCGGACGGCGCGCGCGCGGATGGCGGCCCGTCACGCGGGAGAACGCGAGATAGTAGAATGAGGCTCCGAGCCCCGCCGCGGCCTGCAAGGGCGAGCGCATCACGTTCTGAACGTGCGGGCCTAGAGGTCCCTGGCCGGACGGCGCTCCGCGCGTCGAAATCTTGCGCATCAGTCGCCCGGCGAGATGGCGGGCCGACGCGACTGGCGCGGGGTGGTCGGGATCAGAGATGGTCGCGCTGTCGATCCAGAACGAGATGTTCGCAAGGCCGCTTTCGCGCACCGTCTCGTTTTCGGGTTGGAAGCGCCGTCTCGATTGCAGCTTCCCGGCCCTTTCATTGATGTGGAAGTGCCGGATGTCGTTCGGATGTGCGGGGCTGAAACGCGCGATCGATCCCGTGAGATGCCCCATATAGCCGCGTCCAAGGGGCCCGTTTGGGCCGCCGAACAGAGCAGGGTCACGTTGCTGCGCCATCAACAGCAGGCGCATCACGCCAAGGCCGCCGCAGGCCAAAACGGTGTGAGGCGGCGACAGCGTATGATCTTCTCCGCCATGGCGAACATGAACGGTGGCGATGCGCTGGTCTTCGATTGTTAGTTGAGTGACGCGGGCTCCGGTTACGACCGTGGGCGCATCCGCCGACAGGAGCCGGCCAGCCCAGCGCTTCGCCATATTCAGTTGCGGGCCCCAGCACTCTTGATTGCGGACGTGGAAACGCGACATGCGCGCAAGCGCGCCCTCCGGGGGCTGGTTGTCCAGCACTTCGCTGCCCAGAAACGTCGCCGCCTTGAGGGTCCAGTCGCGCATTTCCCCGGCCGAGACAGGCCAGGTGTCGAAGTCGACAGGATCGAGCGGCACGCAGCGTCCGCCCCACCAATGGCCGCCGCCGCCAAACGCCGATGCGGCGGTTATGTCGGTCGGGTCGTGCGAGTCGGGGGTTTCGATATCGGCCGCGAGAATGTCCGGGGAACCGGGGACCGGGCGCAGGCCGCCCGCTTCCAGAACCAGCACGCGGAGGCCGCGCTCCTGGCAGCGCAACGCGCAGGCAAGCCCGGCGGGGCCCGATCCGACAACGCACACGTCGTATTCGCCCTCTAGGGCGGTCGAACTGTTCGCGAGCATAGCTAACCCCACCCACCGGCCGCCCCAAGCCTGCTGTTCGTTGTGAGCGACCAATGTCAGAGACATTAACCTTGGGGAGACCGGATTGCGACTCCCCATCCCTTTCAAGCGAACGCCCCACAACCGCTGAGCGAACGAAAACGCCGTTTCCCGAGGTCAGTCCGCGAACGACGCGACGAAGGGGACGTGATCGGAGGGTTTTTCCAGTGCGCGCGCCTGGCGATATATCATGACGCCCTCGAGGCGATCCGCAGCCTGGGAGCTGCACAGCATGTGATCGATCCGGATGCCATGGTCCTTCTGCCATGCCCCGGCCTGATAGTCCCAGAAGGTGTACTGCTGAACGCGGGCGTCGCACGCCATGAACGCTTCGGTGAGGCCCAGATTGAGCAGGGTGCGGAACTTCGCCTGCGTGTCCGGATGGCCAAGCGCGTCGTCTTTCCAGACGTCATAGTTCCAACAGTCTTCTGGTCGCGGAATGCAGTTATAGTCGCCGGCGATCACGAGCGGTTCTTCCTGCACGAGCAGTTTTCTGGCGCGGTCGGCCAGTCGATCCATCCAGCGCAGCTTGTAGTCGAACTTCTCGCCAGGGCGCGGATTGCCGTTGGGCAGGTAGATCGATGCGACCCGGATCGGGCGCGGGGATTCGATCAGGGCCTCAAGATAGCGGGATTGCTCGTCTTCCGCTTCTCCGTCGAGATGGCGGTGTTCGTCCGAGATCGGAAACCGGGAGAGGATGGCGACGCCGTTATAGGTCTTCTGCCCGAAAACGGCGCAGTTATAGCCGGCTTCCTCCAGCGCTTCGCGCGGGAACTTTTCGTCCACGCACTTGAGCTCCTGCAGGCACCAGACATCGGCATCAACAGCCTTCAACACATCGAGAACGGTCGGCAGCCGGGCGTTGATCGAATTGACGTTCCATGTAGCGATCTTCATGCTCACCTTGTCGCAGAGGCGGACGCGAAACGGAAGCGCTTGATGGAGACCGATATTCCCTTGAAAGCGAAACCGGGCGTTTCTCTCCTCGTGGTGAGCTTGGCCGTATCGGGGCTTGTTGCGGGGTGCGCGCGGGCGGGCGACGCCCCGGCCGCTGAAATCGCGACAGCGGTCAAGGCGCCGACGGTCATCACGGTGATGGTAGAGCCTGGCGGCCGAATCCTGTGGGAGGGCGAAGAGCTGAAGCCTCACGAACTTCAGAAACGCGCGGAGGCGGCTGCGCTGGGCCTACCCCAACCGGAAGTGCGCATTGTCGGCGGAACGCCTTACGCTTGGGGCTCGCGTCGCCGGATCGAAACATGCGCCCGTATGCTGAGGCTGATGTATCGCAGCGGCTTCACCGAGGTCGGCGTCACAAGCGAAAGCCTGCCGACCTAGGCGTTGCGCCCCCCCGGAGTCGCTTTTCGCCCATCCTTGAGAACGGCAAGCCGCCGTCCCAACGCTTGTGTGTCTTCCCTAGAGGCCGCGAAACTCGACCACTTCCGAAAGCGGCGCGCGTTCGGCGTAAAGCTCGTTCACGGGAGCTTCGGGATCAGGTTTGCCCAATGAAATACCCGCATAGACCATGAGCGTCGGCGGAAGCTGAAAATGCGCGTGAAGTTCGTTGCGCAAGCGCGCCCAGCATTCCTGCATACAGGTGCCCCAGCCGCGCTCTTCGGCCAGAAGGGCGATGGTCTGCATGTACATGCCCATATGCGCCCATTGTCCGTGACCCATTGCGCGGTCGATGATCAGAAACAGGCCGACTGGCGCTCCGAAGAACCGGTAATTGTTGCTGAACCACGCAAGGCGCCCAGCCCGATCTTCGCGCGGAATGCCGAGCGTATCGTACATCATTTCGCCGACGCGTTTGCGTCGTTGATTGTAGACCGGATCGACCGCCTTGAAATCGGGATAAACGGGACGATCGGTTTCCCAGGGCTTCGACGGATCCACCGCGCCAAGCGTGTTCGCGGCGAACCGGATCACCGCGTCCTTTTCATCCCCGGCGACGACGATCACTTTCCAGGGCTGAAGGTTACCTCCCGAAGGCGCCCGCTGAGCCGTCTGCAGCAGGTCTTCCAGGTCCGCGCGCGGGATCGGATCGGGAAGAAACGCCCGTGTTGAGATGCGGTTCGCGACGGCGTCGGTAACGTTCAATAAATCCTCCCGGTCGGCTGTTCAGCCTAGGGTGTGTCGGCGGCGGATGTAAGTCGTTCCGGCGCGGAATGACCCGTGATCGCGCCGGGTCATCCAGCATGAACATTTTGTTCTTTGACGCACCGGTCGAAGCGGTCTCACCATCCCGCGCACTAGAACCAGAATCCAGTAAAGAGGGAGTCGGCATGGTCCCCGCCGTACTTGCCAGCGTGCTGATCGCCGGCGTTGTGGTCTTCGGGTTCATCCAGTTGTTGCGGCGGCGAAGCGTGGACTTGCCCGACTATCCGGAACTGCCGGCCCCAGCTTCATCCGTGGTCGACGATCAGCGCTAGATCCGCTGAACGGACAGCGCCTGCGCCCGGCGCAAGTCGCGTCCGGGGCGTTCAGTCTCATGTCCGTTGCCTGACGTTCAGGTTGACGCGCGCATCTTGGCGTCATGAGGAAACGCATCATTATCGCGGTTGCGCTGCCGGCCGCCGCTCTCGCTCTCTCGGCGTGTGAGACCTACGACAATTACGGGTACGGTTATGGGTATGGCGGCTACGCCGGCGGTTACTCCGGAACCGTCTACAACGAGCCGTACTATGACTATGGCCCGAGCTACACGGCGAGCCTCATCTTCCACGACAGCTATTATGACAACTACTACGGTCCGATCGTCGGGGGATATTGGGGCGTAGACGGGCTGTTCTACTATCAAACGCGGATCGGCGCCGCATACATCGTCGACTATGGTCGCCACTTCCGCCGCCAGCCCTGGCGCGGAGCAAGCTATATCCGGGTCCCGGATCGCAGGCGCCATGACGGCCGCAACGACCACAATCGGCGCGATACGCCGACCTTGTGGTCCAATCGCACCAACAACAACGATCGTCGCGACAGAAACGGCGATCGCGACAGAAATCACCGAACGACAGGTGATGGGCGCTTCGACCACGGTGGGGACCGGGGCAACGCACGCGGCGGCGGCGGTTCGCGAGGGGACGAAAACCGTCCGCCCGTGAGCCGCCGCCCCGTGAACGGCGGCAATGACGGCCGCACCCGAGACGCCGAGCCCCGCAGGGATTGGGGCGGCACGCCCCGCACCCCCGGAAACGGTTCTGGCGTGAATGTCCGTCAGCCTCAACCGCGCACCGGCCAGCCGACGGGGCGGGTCCAGAATGGCGGTCCGCAGACCCGCGACCGTCGCCAGCCCGATACGCCGACATTGTGGAGCAGGGACAATAATCGCCGCAACGAAGCCCGCACCGCCCCCTCGGGCGCAGCTTCCGGCGGCGGTGCGCCCGCGGTGAACAGGGGACCGCAGCCGCGCGTGCAGACGCGAACCCCGCAGCCCTCGGACCGGCCGCAGGTGCAGTCGCCGCCGCAACAGCCCCGCTCGCAGCCTGCATCAGGCAGCAATCACGTCCGGCGCAACGGCGGAGGAGACGGGGGCGGAAACAGGCGTAGCCATGGGTATGGCCGCGGACCGGATAAAGACTGATCGGCTAAAAGCGCTGCTCCGGAACGCAAGAACGGCGAATCGTCAGACCGAAAAGCTGGTCCCGCAGCCGCATCCGGCGGTGGCGTTCGGGTTGTGCACCTTGAACGAGGCGCCGATCAGTTCGTCGACATAGTCGATCTCGGAACCTTCCAGGAAGGGCAGGCTGGCCTCGTCTATGACGGCCCTGGCGCCGTCTCGCTCAATCACCAGATCGTCGTCGTTGATCTCGTGCGCGAAGCCGAAACGGTAGGAAAAACCGGAGCATCCGCCGCCGATCACCTCCAGCCGCAGCATGGCGCCGGGCGGTTCTGAGGCCACGATCTTCGCAATGCGCTTCGCCGCTGAGGCGGAAAGCCTCACCGGGGCGGCGTCTGCGGTGATAGGAGCGTCTGTCATCGTTGTGCTCAGCGTGTTCGGTGTTTCCTGAAAATCAGTTAGTAATCCAGATAGGATGAGAAGGCGGCGAACAGAAGACCGCATCCGAAAGGCTATTGATGGCCAAGAGATACTCCCCCCCGCAGCGCGCGCCCTACGCCACGGATCCGATGGGGTCGAGGGGCAGGCTGCACCCAGAACCGACGAGCGCCACCCGCACCGCTTTCCAGCGCGACCACGACCGCATCATTCATGCCGACGCGTTCCGTCGCCTGAAACAGAAGACGCAGGTCTTCGTCGCTCACGAGGGCGACCACTACCGGACTCGGTTGACCCATTCGCTGGAAGTCGCGCAGATCGCGCGCTCCGTGTCGCGGGTCCTTGGGCTGGACGAGGATTTGGCCGAAGCGCTGGCGCTGGCCCACGATATTGGCCATCCGCCTTTCGGGCACGCCGGAGAGACCGCCTTGAACGAGGTGATGAAGCCGTGGGGCGGGTTTGATCACAACGCCCAGACGCTGCGCGTGCTCACCAAGCTCGAGCGAAAATATCCGACCTTTGACGGTCTCAATCTGACCTGGGAGACGCTGGAGGGCGTCATCAAGCATAACGGCCCGCTGATCGGCGAGCATATGAGGATCGAGGAGTTGCCGGCGGCGTTTCTCGAGTATGAGGCGCTGCAGTCGCTCGAGCTGCATACGTTCGCGGGTCCGGAGGCGCAGATCGCGGCCTTGGCCGACGACATCGCTTACAACAACCACGATATCGACGACGGGCTGAAGGCCGGCCTGTTCACCGTCGACGACCTCTGCGACGCTGCGCCGCTCGCGGGCGATGTTTTCCGGCAGGTGCGCGGGGAATATCCCGATATTGAACCGGGCCGTGTGATCTCGGAGGCGGTGCGCCGGCTGATCGGTCTGTGGGTGAACGACCTGATCGAAGAATTCCGCGCCCGCGCCAAACACGAAAAACCCGAGACGGCGGACGACGTGCGCGCGCTGAAACGCCCGCTGGCTGCGTTTTCGGCCGAAATCGAGGAGAAGCAGCAGCCACTGCGCCAGTTCCTGTTCACCCGCATGTATCGGCACTACCGGGTGAACCGGATGATGAGCCAGGCGCGTCGCATCGTCCGCGAACTGGTGGAGTTGTTCGTCGCTGAACCTGAGACGCTGCCGCCGCCCTGGCAGGAGCGGGCGGCTGCGACCGGAAGCGACATGAACCGCCGCGCCCGCCTCGTATGCGATTATGTTGCGGGAATGACCGACACCTACGCCATCGACGAGCATCGCAGACTGTTCAATCTTGAACGCTGGATCTGACGTTTGGGCGCTAGAACGCTGAATCAGTGCGCAATTGGCGTCGTTCGGTAACCGGATCCTTAACATTTTGCGCTCCAATGCCGGCCGAAAGGCAGGGACAGGCGCAGCAGATGACCCGGTACTCCAGATCCGTGATCCCAGGGCGCACGCCCGAGGAAGAGCGCGCCGAGCGTCGTTCGCTCGACGAGCAACTGTTTGGACCTCGCAAGGCTTCCGTGCAGCCTGCGAACGATCCCGCTCCGCCGCCCTTTGACAACGACCCGGAAAGCCGCCCCGCGGGCCCGCGCGTCAACAACGCCCGAGCGGCCGCGCCCGACAATGATGACGCACCGTCGCCGGCGACTGCCGATGCGGATGACGACGCGATCGCATCGCTGCGTATTCTCGATCATCGCAATGGCGTTGACCGCCGCGTTTCGCAGCGCCGCAAATCCGACTACGCGCCTCTGCCCAGCTCGACGGGCGTCCGCCGGTCGGGTGGACAGGGCGGTTCGCGCGCCACCGTTCTGATGGTCGGTGCGCTGGTGGTGCTCGGCGTGTTTGGCGCGGTTGTCTACAACTCCTATCGCGACGGCACGCGCGCGCCCGACGAGGTGGCGGCTCCGCTTCTTGCGGCGCAGGGGCCGATCAAGACACGCTCGGACGCCGCCGAACCCAGCGCCTCGCGCGCCGACAATGCAAGCGTGTTCGAACGACTTGAGGGGCCGTCCGCGGCGGAAAAAGCCTCCGTGAAATCCGGGGAGCCCGAAGTCGCGCCGGAAGTCCGCGAGGCCCCGCGCGCCGCCCCGTCCGCGGCTGCAGCGGTTCCGCCGCTGCGGACCGGTTCTGGCGAGCCGGCCGGCGAGACGGCGGTCGAGAAGGCCCTGCGTGAAACCGCGCCGGTCGCGTTGACGCCGGCGGCGACATCCGCCCCGTCGACGCCCGCCACAGCGGCGCCCGTGAAAGTCGAAACGCCCAAACCCGCCCCAACCCCGGCGCAGGCAGCCCCGAGCTACTCATTCTCCGCCGCCGGCGCCTACCAGGTGCAACTCGCGGCGGCCGGTTCGCAGGCGGCGGCTGAAAGCGAATGGACCCGTCGCCGTAACATGGCGCCGGACCTCTTCAACGGCGGCCAGAAGATCATCATGCAGGCCGAGGTGAACGGGCGAAGCGTCTATCGTGCGCGGATCGGCAATTTCGCAACCGCGTCCGAAGCCGATGCGTTCTGCGACGCGCTGAAGGCGCGTGGTGGCGACTGCTACCGGGCCGTGAAATAGTCCTGCCGGACCGTCCGTTCGATTCGCCCGCATAAGCGGCGTTGGCGACCGTACGACCATCCGCAGGACCGGCATGAACACCGATACGCCTCAGACCGCGCGAGCAACTCCGCCTCACTCCCTTGGGGGCGTGCGCGCGTGCATCCTCAGCGTCTTTGGGCACGCGCTCTCGAAGGATGAGCGCAAGCTGCTGGCGCGGACCAATCCTTTCGGCGTGATCCTGATGGGCCGCTCATGCGGGTCGCCGGACCAGGTGCGCGCTCTGGTTGAAGACATTCGCGGCTCGACCGGTCGGTCCACCATGATCTTCATTGATCAGGAGGGCGGCCGCGTCGCGCGTCTGAAGCCGCCGAACTGGCCGGTGTTCCCGGCGGCGGGGCGCTATGGGGCGCTGGCCGCCGAGGTGGGGCTCGACATCGCGCGTGAGGCGGCCTGGCTTGGCCACAGGTTGATGGCGGCCGAACTGGCCCCACTGGGCGTCAATGCGGATTGCGCTCCGGACGCCGACTTGCTGATCCCGGGCGCGCATTCGATCGTCGGCGATCGGTCCTTCGGGGCGGACCCTCAGCAGGTCGCGGCGCTCGCGGGAGAGGCGCTCAGCGCTTTGGCCGCCGGCGGCGTCGCGGGCGTGGTGAAGCACATACCCGGACACGGCCGGGCCGAGGTGGACAGCCATGAAGCGATGCCGGTGGTTCGCGCTTCGCGCGAGGAGCTGGAGCAGGACTTCGCGCCATTTCGGGCCCTGTCAGGCGCCGCCGCCATGGGCATGACCGCGCACCTCGCCTATACGGCCCTGGATGGCCAGACGCCGGCGACCTTGTCCGAAACCATCATCCGTCAGGTAATCCGCGAGGCGATCGGGTTTGACGGCCTGCTCATGACCGACGATCTGGGCATGAACGCACTGGGCGGATCGCTGAAAAGCCGGGCGCGCCGGGCTGTGGACGCGGGCGTGGATGTCGTGTTGCACTGTTCCGGTTTCATCAAGGAGCCTGAGAAGGTGCTGGAGGAGATGACCGAAGTGGCCGAAGCCTGTCCCGAACTTTCGGGCGACGCGTTGCGCCGGGCGCACGCGGCCGAGCGCGCGGCTTCGCCTCCGGAATTCTTCGATCGCCGCGAGGGCTGGCGGCGTCTGGAACAATTGCTGGCGTTGGGCGGCGCGCCGGGAGCATGACCGAACCGGTACAGGGCGATCTGCTCGCGTCTGCGGCGGCGGACGCCGAGGACGCCGACGCCCGCAATATATTCCGTGTCGACGTGGAGGGGTTCGAGGGGCCGTTGCACCTGCTGCTAGAGCTTGCGCGCAAGCAGAAGGTCGACCTCCTGCACATTTCGATCCTCAGCCTGGCCGACCAGTATCTCGCCTTCATCCGCGAGGCGCGTCAGAAGCGCATGGACCTGGCGGCGGACTATCTCCTCATGGCGGCGTGGCTCGCCTGGTTGAAGTCGAAGCTCTTGCTGCCGCAGGAGCAGGCTCACGAGGACGAGCCGGGCGGCGAGGAGATGGCCGGACGGCTGGCGTTCCGGCTGGCGCGTCTGGAAGCGATGCGCAAGGCGGTGAAGGACCTGGAAGGCGGCCGGATTGACGGACGGGACGTGTTCGCGCGCGGCATGCCCGAACGCGCCAAGGTGATCCGGACGCCGATCTGGACGACGTCATTGCATGACCTGATGAAGGCGTTCGGCGAGGTCAACACGCGCAAGTATCGCGCGAAGAAGCACGTGGTGAAACGGCAGCCGGTGCTGGCGCTTGAGAGCGCAAGAAGGCAGCTCGTGAAGCTTGCGCCCCAGTTGGAGGAGTGGACATCCGTCCAGTCGATCCGCCCGCCTGAGGATGTTGTCGGAGACGTCCCAAGGCGCTCGGTCACGGCCAGCCTGTTTTCGGCGGCGCTGGAGCTGGCGCGGGATCGCGGGTCGATTGTCAGATGCGCCGTTCCGCGATCTTATCCATTCGCAAGTCGCAACTGCCGAAGGCGGCGGAATGAGCGGAGACGATCGGCCCGGCGGTGAAGAACTGGACGCGATGCGCGTGGCCGTGGCCCGCATAGCGAAAGCCAGCCGTGAGAAGAAAGCGACGGAGCCGCCCGACCTCGACGCGGAACCTCGGAATATCGCTACGGCGGTTGTCGAGACCAAAGCGATCGATGAGCGTTTGGCCGACGCCGTTCGGCGGGCCGAGGCGGTGTTGTTCGCATCGCGCGAGCCGGTGTCCGCTTCGCAGCTCGCTGGGGCGCTGCCGCCGGGGGTGGAGCCGGGCGACGTTCTCGTGGAGCTGCGTGAGGCGTATCGCGGCAAGGGCGTCCAGCTGGTCGAGGTGGCGGGGAAATGGCGCTTCCAGACGGCGCCGGACCTGGCCTTCCTGTTCGAGGAAACGCGTGAACAGCCGCGTCAGCTCTCCCGCGCCGCTTTGGAGACCCTGGCGATCATCGCCTACTGCCAACCCGTGACGCGCGCGGAGATCGCGGATGTCAGGGGCGTCGAGGTGTCGGCCGGAACGCTCGATGTGTTGATGGAGGCCGGATGGGTGAAGCCGAGAGGCCGCCGGCGAACGCCCGGCAGGCCCCATACCTACGGCGTCACCGAGGCTTTTATGGTTCATTTCGGTCTTGAATCGCTTGATGCGCTGCCCGGTCGCGAAGACTTGAAGGCCGCCGGCCTGCTGAGCGCCGAAATCCCGAGGGATTTTATGGTTCCCGGAACCCCGGTCGATCCCGCGACCGGAGAGCTTCTCCCGGAGGACCCGCTCGATCCTGGCGAATTCCAGCCGGATTTTCTGGAAGGCGCCGAAGACCGCGATTAGGCGCAACCGGGCGTCCGTGGGGGGGCGTCCGGCCCCGGGACCGCCCCGCCAAGACCAGTGGCGTGAGGCAGGTATTTGCCGTAGGAGCTGCAAAAGCGTAGTCTGATACGGTGGCGAAAGCTGCCCACAACGGAGATAGCTATGTTTGGACCCGGCGGCATCAGCCCCATCCAGTTGATCCTTGTCCTCGCGCTTGTGCTGCTGTTCTTCGGCGGCCGCGGAAAGATTTCCGCCATGATGCAGGACATGGCCAAGGGCGTCCGCAGCTTCCGCAAGGGCTTGAAGGAAGACGACGAGGCGTCCGAAGACGTGCAGAAGCTTGATGACGGCAATACGATCAACGTCACTCCTGCCAAGGACAAGACCAACGCTTGAAGCATTTGAGCGACGTCCGGGGCCGGCGCCTCCGGAAGTCGAAGCGTAGGGTAAGACCGAAGGAAACGGCGCGGAATGCTGCCAGGCGTTGGCTTCACCGAAATGCTGCTGCTGGTGGTGATCGGGATCGTAGTGATCGGCCCGAAAGACCTCCCGCTGATGATGCGCAAGTTCGGCCGCTTCACCGGTCGTCTGCGCGCCATGGCGTTTGAGTTCAAGCAGGGCTTTGAGGAACTGGGGCGCCAGGCCGAGCTTGAGGAACTCCGCAAGGAGGTCATGGAGCTCAAGAAGCAGACCGGCCTCGAAGACCTTCAGCGCGAGATCGACGACGAGCATCGCAACTTCGAGAAGGATGTGGCCGCCGCCACCCGGGACTTCTCCAAGCCCGCCGTGACCTCGCAGACAGCCCCGCCAGAGCCGGCCGGCAGCGCGACGGACGCCCCGCGCCCGGACGCGCCTAAGCCCGAGGCGCCAGACCAGCCGGCGCAGGTCGGCGAGGCCGTCGAAGGAACGCCGCCGCCGCGCGCCGCATCAGCGACGCCTGAGACGGATGGTGCGGGCACGATTGAAGATGGCGAGGGGCGGACCGCGCAGTCGTCCGCCACCGCGAAGCAGGAAACTCCGGCGTGACAGGTAGCAAGGCGTTGCCGGGTCCCGGCGCGGAGATCGACGAAGTCGAGGCCAGCCGCGCGCCGCTGATGGACCATCTGATCGAGCTGCGGAACCGGCTCATCTGGTGTATCGTCGCGGTGGTCGTGTGCGGCGTGGTCGCGTTCGCGTTCTCTCAGCACGTGCTGACGTTTATACTTGGCCCCTTTGCCGATCAGGCCAGAGCCTCCGCGGAAAAGGCCGCTTTGGCGAGCGGCGCGGACGTCGAAGCCGCCGTAAAGGAGGCGACGCGAGCCTACTTCACCGCCCCGCTGGAGATTCTGATCCTGCGCCTGAAAGTGGGCGTCGTTCTGGGTCTGGCGGCGGCCTTCCCGATGATCGCCTATCAAGTCTACGCCTTCGTGGCGCCCGGCCTCTACAAGAACGAGCGCGGCGCTGTCGCGCCATACCTGATCGCCATTCCGTTCCTGTTCGCGGTGGGCGCCGCAATCGTCTACTTCGTGCTTCTGCCTCTGGTCATGAGCTTCGCCTTCTCGACCCAGTTCACGGGCGGCGACACCGAGGTGACCTATCTGCCCAAGGTGACCGAATACTATTCGCTGGCGATTTCGCTCTTCACCGCTTTCGGTCTGGCCTTCCAGCTTCCGGTAATTCTCGCCCTGCTGGCGCAGGCGGACATCGTCTCGGCGTCGATGCTGCGGAAGGGACGAAAATACGCGATCGTCGCGATCTTCGCGGTGGCGATGATCATGACCCCGCCGGACATCTTCAGCCAGTCCGTGCTCGCGATACCGGTGTGCCTGCTCTACGAGGGGTCCATCTTCACCGTGTGGATGATCGAGCGGTCGCGCAAACGCCGGCAGGCTGTTGAAGCGGCGGCCGAGGCGAAAGCCTCGAAATCCACAACCGTAGCCGTCCCGCCCGACGAGCCGTCCTGACGCGTTGGCGAAAAAGACGTGCGGCGCACCGGGGATCGTGGCGCGCCGCACGAGGGGCCTGGACGCCGGGACTGCAGCAATCCTCTCGCGTCGGGCCGTTCGGGGATGCGTCTCGCCGATCAACGGTTTGAGCCGGCTTCTGGTTCCAGATCGACCGCTCGGCGTCGCGGATTTCATGGAGTGAAAGCCGGATCGGGCGCCGCACAAGCCGGTTGGGCGAACGCGGGATTGTGGTAGAGGGGGCGCGTCGGCCCCATAGTTCCAACCCCGGCCGATTCCAGACCAGACGAGACGCAAGGCCATGCACGATATCCGCGCCATTCGAGACAATCCGGACGCCTATGCGGCGGCGCTGTCGCGTCGTCCCTCGGTGGATGGCTCGTCCGAAGTCGCCGAGATCCTCCGGCTCGACGAAGCGGTGCGCGCGGCCATCCTCGAGAAGGAGGTCGCGGAGCAGGCGCGAAACGCCAAGTCGAAAGAGATCGGCGCAGCCAAGAAGGCGAAAGACGAGGCTCTGGCGGCTCGACTGATGGAGGAGGTGGCGCAAGCCAAGGCCACGATCGAGGCGGCGTCCGCGAAAGAGGAAGAGGCGACCAAGGCGCGCGACGACGTGCTCGCCCGCTTGCCCAACATTCCCTACGAGGATGTGCCGCTCGGCGCCGACGAAAACGACAACGCCGAAGTGCGGAAGGTCGGAACCCCGCGTAGCTTCAACTTCGCGCCCAAGGATCACGCCGATCTCGGCGAGGCCCTGAAGATGATGGACTTCGAGGCCGCCGCGAAAATGTCCGGTGCGCGCTTCGTGGTCCTGCGCGGTCAGCTGGCGCGCCTCGAACGTGCGCTGACTCAATTCATGCTCGACATCCAGACCGGCGAGCACGGCTATGTGGAAACCAGCGTCCCGCTGCTGGTGCGGGACCATGCGATGTTCGGAACCGGACAGCTTCCCAAATTCGGGGAGGACTTGTTCCTCGGCGCCGATCAGGGAAGCCGCAAGGAGCAGCTTCGCACGACACTCGAGCGCGGACACTTTGACGATTACTGCCGCCGCCGCGTCGACGAAAACGTCTCGCCTTCGCAGGTTCTGGAACAATTCCTGGAAGAACAGGACACGGCCGAACCCTATTGGCTCATCCCTACAGCCGAAGTGTCCCTCACCAATACTGTTCGCGAGAGCATTCTGGACGAGGCGCAGTTGCCGATGCGGATGACGGCGGCGACGCCATGCTTCCGATCGGAGGCGGGCAGCGCCGGCCGCGACACCAAGGGCATGATCCGCCAGCACCAGTTCATCAAGGTGGAGCTGGTCTCGGTGGTGAAGCCCGAGGAAAGCGACGCCGAGCTGGAACGTATGACCGGGTGCGCGGAGGAAATCCTCAAGCGGCTGGAGCTGCCCTATCGCACGGTGAAGCTCTGTACGGGCGACATGGGGTTCGGCGCGCGTCGCACCTACGACATCGAGGTTTGGCTGCCGAGCCAGGATACCTATCGCGAAATTTCTTCGTGCTCGACCTGCGGCGATTTCCAGGCCCGCCGCATGGACGCTCGCTTCCGGCGCGCCGCCAGCGCCGAAAACCCCAAGCCGAAACCGGAGTTCGTTCACACGCTGAACGGGTCGGGCCTCGCCGTGGGCCGCACGCTCGTCGCGGTGATGGAGAACTATCAGCAGGAAGACGGCACGATCATGATTCCCGAAGCGTTGCGCCCCTATACGGGCGGGCTTGAGGTGATCGGATGATCCGCAGCTGGCTTCTGGCGTTGACGGTTCTTGGCCTCGCCGCCTGCGCGGCGCCGCCGGCGGAGAATGCGGCCACGATCGACGCGAACGCCGCCGAACAGGTCGAGGCGAACGACGTCATCGCCTTTGAAGGCAAGCCGTTGATCACGCCCGAGGGCCATATCGACAACGCGGTTCTGGAACAGCTTTCCGCGCATCCAGACGCCTGCGCGAAGGCTGGCGGCGAAGTGCGTCCTGTCTGCATGATGGGCAAGCCGATGTGCGTGATCGCGTTCAAGGATGCCGGCAAGCCCTGCACTGACAGCTCGCAATGCTCTGGCCGTTGTCTTGGCGACGGAAAGGCCACGAAAGCCGGCCAGCCGGGAACAGGGCGGTGCGCGCCGACCAACAATCCATGCGGCTGCTTCCAGACTGTCCGCGACGGAATCGTCCAACCCACGCTTTGCGTCGATTGATCGCTCTCCGTTTTGGCTGCTGGTCAGCGCCTTCACCGGCTTGCCAGGAATAACCTCGGTCGGCGGGAACGGGGAAATCAGCGGGACGGGAGCTGAGCGCCCCGGTCGGTCTTGAGGGCGAGCTTTCTTAACGCTCATGTCGCGATCTTGCGGTAGCGATTCCGGTCACAGAGGTCGGTGATCGATTCTCGCGAGGGAGAACGCCATGGGTTTTGTTCTGAGTTGGGCGGCCTTTCAGGGCGTGGAAAAGTCAGGCGTGTTGGCCCGGCTTGGTCTGACCGACACGGGCGAGCCGGACGAAGCGCTGGAATCGGCGTTCTCCGGCGCGGACTTCCCGGGCGGGTGGTATGTTGTGGTTGCCAACGATCTTGAAGTGTTCACGGACGAGGATCGTTTGGCTGAGCTCTCGAACGATGTCCGGATCGTCTCCGCAGGGGTCGAGGAGCATGTCATGTACGCCGCGGCGTTTGAGTTCGGCGGCGGCGAGAAGCTCTGGTCGGTGGCCCATAGCGGCGCCGACGATCTCATGGATCTCGAAACGATCGGAGACCTGCCGGGCGCATTCGCGGAGGTCCGCGATCATTGGTTGGCCGAACAGCAGGGCGTCGTCGAGACCGACTACATTTTCGAAATCCCGCTGCAACTCGCCAGCGCTCTCGTCGGGTTCAAACACGATGAGGAGTTGCCCGAAAACGTGGCTTTCACGCGCCTCGCAAGGTAGGCGGCGGCGAAGGGCTGCGCCAAACATTGTTCATTGCGCCGACGCCGGTGTAGACCACACCGGGCTACCACGGTGAGGCGTAATGAGAATTCTTCTATCGAACGATGACGGGGTCGATGCTCCGGGGTTGCAGGTTCTGGAGGACATCGCGCGCGCCGTAAGCGACGACGTCTGGGTCGTGGCCCCGCGCGAGGAACAGTCCGGCAAGGCCCGCGCCGTCACCCTGCATGCGCCCGTGCGGGTGATCGAAGAGGGCGAGAAACGCTTCGCCGTGGACGGCACGCCGTCAGACGCCGTTCTGCTGGCCTGCCTGCACATCATGAAGGACAACCCGCCCGATCTGGTCCTCTCGGGCGTCAATCGCGGTCAGAATATCGCCGAAGACACCAGCCAGTCCGGAACGGTCGCGGCCGCGATCGAGGGTATGCACTTGGGCGTGCCCGCTATTGCGTTCAGTCAGGCGCGTAATTTCCGGCGCGGGCAACCCATTCCGTGGGAAACCGCGCGCACCTGGGGCCCGCGGGTTCTCAAGGCGCTCCTGGAGACGGGTTGGCCGAAAAAGGCGGTGATCAACGTCAACTTCCCCGACCGGCTGCCGGACGACGTGACGGGCGTCGAGGTCACGCAGCAGGGGTTCCGGGACGAGGCCATCAATCACCTCGACATGCGCACCGACCTGCGCGGCAACGATTATTTCTGGATCGGCTATTCAGGCAAGCTGTCCGAACCGCCGCAAGGCACAGACCTGCGCGCCGTGTACGAGGGCCGCATCTCGGTGACGCCGCTGCATATCGACATGACCGATCACACGTTCCGCGACGCGCTTTCGTCCTCGCTGAAGGTGAAGGACCTCTGAGGCCGGCAGGAACATGGAGCCCTTCACGCCCTTCAGCTCCGCCAAGCTTGTTCTGGCGCTTCGCCAGGCGGGGCTGACGGATCTGCGTTTGGCGGAGGCCTTCGAAAAGACGCAGCGCGTTCCATTCGTCCCGGGCCCCTATCAACCCCACGCGTGGGATAATGTCGAACTGCCCCTCGATTGCGGGCAGACAATGACCCGTCCTGTCATGATCGGTCAGATGTTCGAAGCGCTCGACCCGAAACGGGAGCACAACGTTCTCGAGATCGGGACCGGATCGGGATACGCCTCCGCCGTGCTGTCGAGGTTGTGCCGGGAGGTCCACACGCTGGACCGTTATCGCACACTGGTCCATCGCGCTCAGGCGGCGTTGGAGCAGGCGGGCGTCTCGCGCGTCGATGTGCACTTCGCCGATGGGCGGGAAGGCTGGAGCGCCGCCGCCCCCTATGACCGCGTGCTCTTCATGGCCGCCGTTGAGGGGGCGATCCCGCGCGCGGTCGTGGCTCAGATGGCGCCCGGCGCGGTGGCCGTCGCGCCGGTCATTGGCGAGAAGGGCCAGCGTATGATGCGCTTCGTCCTTGGCGAAGACGGCGCGTTGCATGACACGGACCTGTTTGCGGCGCGGTTCACCCCTCTTGAGCAGGGCGTGGCCCGCGAGCTTTGAGCTTTCGTAGGGAAATTCGGTCAATCTTGTCCCCACCGGCGAATACACGGATGGTCCGCCGGATTGTCCGGCATTCCCGATGGGAGCAGCAGGAGGACGCCCGAAGGTGAGGCGCGACAGGCAGTTGAGGAATTGGCGGGGTACGGCCGGCATGGTCATGCTCAGCCTGGTTGCGGCGGCCTGCGCCAGCAATCCTTCCAGCGCGCCCGTCTCGATCGAATACCGGAACATGAAGCCGGGCGCGGAGCCCGGCGGCCAACCGGTCCCGGCGGTCAGGCCCTATGTCGCGGCGCCGACAGGTTCGCTCCTTTCTGCTGTGGAAGAGGCCAAGGCGCTGACCCCGGAAGCGACCAGCCGGCCGGGCGGGCCGTTGACGGCGCCGCCGGACGATCCCGCCGCTCGCCGCATCGTGGTGCAGCGGGGCGACAGCCTCTACGACCTGTCGTTGAGATACATGGTCAACACGCGCGCCCTGATCGAGACCAACCATCTTGAGCCGCCCTACGCGCTCGATGTCGGCCAGACGCTGGTCCTGCCGCCGCCGAACGTCCATGTCGTGCAGCGCGGGGAAACGCTCTATTCGATATCGCGGCGCTATAATGTCGATACGCGCTCGCTCGCTGTCATGAACCGGATGCAGCGCCCCTGGGTGATCCATCCGGGCGATGAATTGCTGCTGCCGCCGCTGGCGCGTGATCAGGAGCGCATCCAGGAGGCGCGAACGGCGCCTCTGTCCGCCCCGTCGAGCCAGCCGGCCAGATCGACGCCGCCTCGGCAGGCCCCGGCCGATACGGGATCCAGCGCGCCGATCTCTCTGACGCCGGTCGCCCCGTCGCCGCCGGCCTACGTCTCCAACCCTCCCGGTTCGCACGAATTTATCTGGCCGGTCGCGGGCAGGGTGCTGCGGGGCTTCGGTGAAAGCGGTTCGGGCGAGAAGAACGACGGCGTGAACATCGCCGCCGATCGCGGTCAGTCCATCATGGCTTCGGCTGACGGCGAGGTCGCTTATGCGGGCTCTGATCTCGAGGCGTTCGGCAATCTGATCCTTGTGCGTCACGCGAACGGATGGATCACCGCCTACGCCCATGCCGACAAACTTCTGGTCAAACAGGGTGACAAGGTGCTCCAGGGCCAGACCATCGCCAATGTCGGCGCCACCGGGATTGCGGAACGTCCCCAGCTCCATTTCGAGCTTCGCAAGGGCAAGCAGCCGGTCGATCCGGCCGGGCGTCTCCCTATAGGTTGATCTGCAGGTTGATGCCGCAGGCGGCCGGTTTCCGTTGCCTTCCGCCCCCTCCCGACTATAGTCCGCGCCCATTCTCGCCCCGGATCCCGGGGCGCCTTCCATTCTGACGCCACGGAGCGCCAATGTTGAATCTCGTCATGTTCTTCCAGGAAGCGGCCGCCCCCGCAGGTGACGCCGCCGGCGGCGCGGCCGGCGGGAGCCTGATCGGGAGCCTGATCCTGCCGATCGGCATGATCGCCATCTTCTACTTCCTGCTGATCCGCCCGCAGCAGCAACGTCAGAAGAAACACAAGGAAATGCTGGGGAATCTGAAGAAAGGCGATGAAGTCGTCACATCCGGCGGGATCATCGGTAAGATCTTCAAGATCTCGGACGACGAAATCACCATCGATACCGGCGAAGGGCAGAAGCTGCGCGTGATCCGCTCCATGGTTCTCGACATGCGCAACAAGCCCGCCCCCGCGCCGGCGAACGACGTAAAGGCCGAGAAGTGAAACGTCGCCGGGGCCGGCCGGTGCGGAGCCTGAACCGGGTTCCGCTGCGGGTCGGCTCTTGGAAGAATGATGGCGGCCATGTAAGGCGGGCCCGAAGCGCGGGCCGCCGGATCGACGGCCCGCCGGGGAGTTCAAGTCCTTCATGTTGATGCGATTTCCGCTCTGGAAGATCATTCTGGTGCTGGCGGTGCTGTTCGGCGGCGCATTCGTGGCTCTGCCCAACGTGCTTTCGCCAGATGTGCGGGGCGTCACCGAGGACAAGCCGAACGGCTGGTATCCGACCCAACCGCTGAAATTGGGCCTCGACCTGCGCGGTGGGGCGTCCATCCTTCTGGAGATCGACGGCGACGATCTGCGCACCAACCGGATGCGCAAGATGTCTCGGGATGTCGCCCAGGTGCTGCGGGAATCGCCTCGGATCAGCGTTTTGCCGCAGAATCGGGTCGTCGTGCCCGCCAACGCCGCCGAGGGACAGAAGGGCGAGCTGCGTGTGAAGCCGTCCAAGGCCGAGGATGTGGCCGAGGCGATCTCGCGCATCCGCAAGCTCGGCAATCCGCCAGCCGGCTCGTTCGGCGGAGCGAATACGCTGATCGTGTCGGAGCAGGCCGGCGGCTGGATTTCCGTCCGCATGACGGACGCCGCGCTGGACGCTCTCCAGAATGATGCGCTGGCCAACTCGATCGAGGCGGTCCGCCGCCGGGTCAACAACTCCGGCCTCGTCGAGCCGAGCATTCAGAAACAGGGCGACGACCGTATCCTCGTCGAGGTTCCCGGTCTTGAAGACCCCGCGTCTCTGATCGATGTGCTGACTCGCGCCGGCGTGCTGACCTTCAACATGGTCGACGAGGAGGCGAACCCCGCCGACTTTACGCTTGGCGAGGCCCGGGGAGGCCGCATCGCGCTGGCCGATCAGAGCATGAACGGCGCGCCGACCGTGGTGTTCGAGGACCCGGTTATCGACGGCGCGGACCTGCAGAACGCCAGCCAGGGATTCGACCAGTACAACCAGCCCAACATCAACTTCCAGTTGAACCCGGCGGGCGCCCAGCGTTTCGGCCGCGCGACCAGCGAGAATGTCGGCAAGCGGTTCGCCATCGTTCTGGATGACCAGATCATCTCCGCCCCGAGGATCCGGAGCGCCATCACGGGCGGTTCGGGCGTGATCGAGGGCGGCTTCACGATTCAGGAAGCGCAAAATCTCGCGATCATTCTCCGTTCTGGCGCGCTGCCGGCGAAGCTGAAGGTGGCCGAACAGCGCCAGGTCGGCGCTGGTCTGGGACGGGATTCGATCGAGAAGGGCGTTTCGGCGACGCTGGTCGGTCTCGCGCTCGTCGTGGTCTTCATGCTGGTGGTCTACGGACTGCTGGGCGTATTCTCGGTCATCGGCCTAATGTGCAACCTCGTGCTTCTGATCGGCATTCTGTCGTGGCTGGGCGCGACGCTCACCTTGCCGGGCATCGGCGGCATCTTGTTGACGCTGGGTATGGCGGTCGACGCCAACGTTCTGATTTACGAGCGGATTCGCGAGGAAAAGCGGGCGGGCAGGTCGGCGATCAGCTCGGCTGAAGCCGGCTTCAAGCACGCCCTGTCCACCATTCTGGACGCCAACGTCACCACGCTCCTGGCGTCGATCATCCTGCTTGGGGTTGGTTCCGGCCCGGTTCGCGGCTTCGCGGTGACCCTGTCGATCGGCATCGTGACGTCGATCTTCACGGCTTTTGTGGTTACCCGGCTGCTTCTGTCGACCTGGCTGCTCTCGGCCAAGCCCAAAGCCATCCCCATCTAGCGAACTGGAAGGCAGTTCCCATCTAGTCCGTGGGGTCGTATTACGTTTTCTCTACGTTCGCGATGGACGCGAGGCGGGAGTTGGCATAGACGGTCCCGCTTCAAACCCATTTCAATTCAGGCAGGCAAACCGCCCTCATGTCCGAGACGAGCACGAAAAAGCGTGTGGGTCCCCTGACCTTCCTGGCCCAGGTGCGCCAGGAGGCTCGCAAGGTGACCTGGACCTCCCTTAACGAGACCATCGCGGCCTCGATCATGGTTGTGATCATGGTCCTGATCGCCTCGGTCTTCTTTTACGTGACGGACGGCATCGTTGGCGTTGTGGTCCGTTTCATCACGAATATCGGGTCCGTCTGATGGCCGAAGCCAAGTGGTATATCGTTCACGCCTACTCCAACTTCGAGAAGAAGGTGGCGCAGGCGATCCGCGAGCAGGCCGAGAACCAGGGTCTGGCTGATCTGTTCGAGGAAATCGAAGTCCCGACCGAGGAAGTGGTCGAGATGGTCCGCGGCCGCCGCAAGACCATCGAAAAGCGCCATATGCCGGGCTATGTGCTGGTGAAGATGCGCATGACCGACGAGGCCTACCACCTCGTCAAGAACACCCCGAAGGTCACCGGCTTTCTCGGCGCCGAGGGCGGCAAGAAGCCCCTTCCGGTGCCGGAACGGGAAGTGAAGTCCATCCTTGGCCAGGGCGTCGACGCCGCCGAGCGTCCGCGTCCGAAGGTCTCCTTCGAGATCGGCGAAAAGGTGAAGGTGACCGAAGGTCCGTTCGCCTCGTTCGAGGGCGCCGTCGAGGACGTCGACGAGGACACCGGCCGTCTGAAAGTGTCGGTGTCGATCTTCGGCCGCGCCACGCCTGTCGACCTCGAATACGGTCAGGTCGAGAAGGTCTAGGCGACCGGGGACGCTCAAGAGACTTGCAGGAATTGGGGCGAGCATGTATTTGCCCGCCCTTCAGCGTGGAAGGCCGCCCCAAAGTCCTGGGGAGAGGCTGGACCACGCACCCCCACCTCGCTGGATGGTCCGGCGGGGTCCGGGCGGCGGTGAAACACCCTCCGTCCAGCCACAAGTGAGGGAAACATGGCGAAGAAACTTCTGGGGAGCCTGAAACTTCAGGTCCCCGCCGGCGCGGCCAACCCGTCGCCGCCGATCGGTCCGGCGCTGGGTCAGCGCGGCATCAACATCATGGAATTCTGCAAGGCCTTCAACGCGAGGACCCAGCAGGAAACCAAGGGCATGCCGCTGCCGGTGGTCATCCATTACTATCAGGACAAATCATTCACCTTCGAGATCAAGACGCCGCCGGCGTCCTACCTGCTCAAGCAGGCCGCGAAGATCCAGTCCGGCTCCAAGGCGCCTGGCCGCGATAGCGCGGGCACGGTGACGATGGACCAGTGCAAGGAAATCGCGAAGGCCAAGCTCAAGGATCTCAACACCGACGATCTCGATGCGGGCGCTCGCATCATCGCCGGATCGGCCCGCGCGATGGGCCTGCAGGTCACGGAGTAGGGCACATGGCGAAGATCGGTAAACGACTGACGGCCGCCCGCGCGACCGTGGATCCCAACAAGACCTACCCGCTTGAGGAAGCGATCAAGCTGGTCAAGGGCTCGGCCAAGGCCAAGTTCGACGAAACCATCGACGTTGCGGTGAACCTCGGCGTCGACCCCAAACACGCCGACCAGATGGTCCGCGGCGTCTGCATCCTGCCGAACGGCACCGGACGGACGGTGCGCGTGGCCGTGTTTGCTCGCGACAAGAAAGCCGAAGAGGCCAAGGCCGCCGGCGCCGACGTCGTGGGCGCTGACGATCTGTTCGAGCAGGTCAACGCCGGCAACATCAACTTCGACCGCGTGATCGCGACCCCGGACATGATGGGTCTGGTGGGCCGTCTCGGTAAGGTGCTGGGCCCGAAAGGCCTGATGCCGAACCCGAAGGTCGGCACCGTCACCCCGAACGTCGCGCAGGCGGTCAAGGATGCGAAGGGCGGCTCGGTCGAGTTCCGCGTCGAAAAGGCCGGGATCATCCACGGCGGCGTCGGCAAGGCCAGCTTCTCGGATGAGGCGCTGACCGAAAACGTCCGCGCTTTCCTCGATGCGCTGATGAAAGCCAAGCCGTCGGGCGCCAAGGGCACCTACATGAAACGCGTCGCGATTTCCTCGACCATGGGTCCGGGGATCAACGTCGACACCGCTTCGGCGCTGACCGCTCAGGGCTAGGGGCGGGCCGGGCGGTTTCTCCCGGCGCGTATCGGACATCAAGAGGCCGGCTGGGGCGACCTGGCCGGCCTTTTCATTTTCGCCGCATGGTCAGCCGGCCGGGTCGAGTTAACGAATAGTCCGCCGTATGCGGATTTTCGGGGTCGGATTCAGGTCTCTGGTTGACAAACTGAATTTTCTCGATTTCGCCGCTTGCACCCCTACGCCATCCCGTCTATATCCCGCCCTCCGGGTAATTCGTTAATCGCGATTCCCCGGATTCTCGTCCGAGATTGCAGGTGGAGCAGGGCACACGACCAGGATTCAGTTTTCTGGTTTGCTCCTTAATTCGGCCTGCATGAGACGGGGTGTGACGGGCAAGGGACCGGCGTTGGCGTGGGTGCTGGCGGCGTGCCCTTGAATTCGTTTTCGCCCTTGGACGGGGGCGCGTGAGGCCTAGGGCCCTCAGCGCCTCCCCAAGCCGGTGGGTCCGACCCTGCGGGGCGTGCCTGCTTCCGGCGAGAGGGGGCGATGCGGACCCAGCCCTGCGTGCGCATCCCAAGGGCGGCTGGGTTGTCCGGTCGTCCGACAAGGAGACCGCAATGGATAAGGCAGGAAAAGCCGAAGCGCTGGAGGTCCTCAAGGGCGTCTTCGCGGATTCGGGCGTGGTTGTTGTCACGCAATATTCCGGGCTGACCGTGGCGGAGCTGACGGATCTGCGCGTGAAGCTCAAGGGCCAGGGCGCGGGTCTGAAAGTCATCAAGAACCGGCTGGCGAAGATCGCTCTGGAAGGCAAGGGCGGCGACGACGCGGCGAACCTGTTCTCAGGTCCCGTGGCGATCGCTTACTCCCCCGATCCTGTGGCGGCTACGAAAGTCGTGGCGGAGTTCGCCAAGGGGAACGACAAGCTCGTTCTCGTGGGCGGGCTCATGGGCGACACGGTCCTCGACCTCAACGGCGTGAAGACACTGGCTTCGCTGCCGTCGCTGGACGAACTCCGTGGCAAGCTCGTCGGCCTCATCCAGGCGCCTGCGACCAAGATCGCCGGCGTGCTGCAGGCCCCGGGCGGTCAGCTCGCGCGGGTTGTCGGCGCTTACGCCGCCAAGGACGCCGCCTAGAAGACATCAGCCTCACTACTCAAGCCCAACACCAAGTCACACCTAAAGAACCCAGGGAATTGTCAAATGTCCAAACTCGAACAGATCGTTGAGGACCTGTCCTCGTTGACCGTCCTCGAAGCGGCGGAACTCGCCAAGCTTCTCGAAGACAAATGGGGCGTCTCGGCCGCTGCGCCGGTCGCGATGGCCATGCCGGTCGGCGGCGGCGCTGCCGCGGCTCCGGTCGAAGAGAAAACCGAATTCACGGTCGTCCTGAAGGACGCCGGCGACAAGAAGATCAACGTGATCAAGGTCGTCCGCGAAGTGAACCCGGCCCTCGGCCTGAAAGAAGCCAAGGACCTCGTCGAAGCCGCGCCCAAGCCGCTCAAGGAAGGCGTCACCAAGGAAGAGGCCGAGACCATCAAGAAGAAACTCGAGGAAGCCGGCGCCAAGGTGGACCTCACCTAGTCCGGTCTCCTGCGGGGGCGGGCGAAGGGCCGCAAACCTTCGCTCCGTTCTCGCACGTATGGGGCGCCGCGCGTGCGGGGCGACGGCCTGTACGAACGTAAAGTGAAGTGGCGGCGGCTCTCCGGAGCCGCCGTCTCCCGCGCCGGACTGAGAAGAACCCACGGGTCCCGTCAGGGGCTTACACCCGCCGCCGACGCCAGCCGCCGACCCCGACTTGGGTCTCCGGATCGACGCCTGCGGCCACAGATAGAAAGACCTGGAGCGGACATGGCTCTGTCGTTCACGGCGAAGAAGCGTATCCGGAAGTCCTACGGCGAGATCCCCGAAACAGTACAGATGCCGAACCTGATCGAGGTTCAGCGATCCTCTTACGAACAATTCCTTCAGCTCCATACGCCGGTCGCCGCGCGCGAGGCTGATGGGCTCGAAGCCGTTTTCAAGTCCGTCTTCCCGATCCGCGATTTCTCCGATCGCGCGGTCCTGGAGTACATCTCCTACGAATTCGAGGCGCCCAAGTTCGACGTGCAGGAATGCATGCAGCGCGACCTCAACTTCGCCGCCCAGCTCAAGGCCAAGCTGCGCCTTGTCGTGTTCGAGGTTGAGGAAGAAACCGGCGCTCGTTCCGTCAAGGACATGAAGGAGCAGGACGTCTATCTCGGCGACATCCCGCTGATGACCGAGAAGGGCACCTTCATCATCAACGGCACCGAGCGCGTCATCGTTTCGCAGATGCACCGTTCGCCGGGCGTGTTCTTCGATCACGACAAGGGCAAGACGCACGTGTCGGGCAAGCTGTTGTTCGCCGCCCGCGTCATTCCTTACCGCGGCTCGTGGCTCGACTTCGAATTCGACGCCAAGGACATTCTGCACGTCCGCATCGACCGTAAACGCAAACTGCCGGCGACCGTGCTGCTGCAGGCGCTGGGCTATTCGCAGGGCCAGATCCTCGACACCTTCTACAACAAGGTCACGTTCAAGCTCGACAAGGCGGGCTGGATCACCGGCTTCGCGGCCGACCGCTGGAAGGGCGCCCGTCCTGACTTCGATCTGGTCGACAAGAAGACCGGCAAGGTCGTGTTCCCGGCCGGCAAGAAGATCACGCCGGTCCGCGCCAAGAAGGCCGAGGCCGACGGCCTTGAGGACATCCTCGTTCCGTCGACCTACCTCGAAGGCCGCTTCGTCGGCGAGGACATCGTCAACGTTGAAACCGGCGAGATCTACGCCGAGGCCGGCGACGAGCTCGACGAAGACACGATCGGCGCGCTGCGTGAAGGCAAGATCAAGACGATCCAGCTTCTCGACACCGACGGCGACAACGCGCGCGGCCCGTGGCTGCGCAACACGCTGAAGGTCGACAAGGCGGACAACCGCACCGACGCCCTCGCTGAAATCTACCGCGTCATGCGCCCGGGCGAACCGCCGACCCTGGAAGCCGGTGAAGCGCTGTTCAGCCAGCTCTTCTTCGACCAGGAGCGTTACGATCTGTCCGCGGTCGGTCGCGTGAAGATGAACATGCGCCTCAGCCTCGATGCGCCCGACACGCAGCGCACGCTGCGCGAGGAAGACATCGTTGCGGTCATGCGCACCGTGCTCGATCTGCGTGACGGCAAGGGCGAGGTCGACGACATCGACAACCTCGGCAACCGCCGCGTGCGTTCGGTGGGCGAACTGCTCGAAAACTCCTTCCGCGTCGGACTCGTGCGCATGGAGCGCGCGATCAAGGAGCGCATGAGCTCGGTCGATATCGACACCGTGATGCCGCACGACCTCATCAACGCGAAGCCCGTCGTGGCCGCCGTGCGTGAGTTCTTCGGTTCCTCGCAGCTCTCGCAGTTCATGGACCAGACCAACCCGCTCTCCGAGATCACCCACAAGCGTCGCCTTTCGGCGCTTGGCCCGGGCGGTCTGACGCGCGAGCGCGCCGGCTTCGAGGTGCGCGACGTCCACCCCACGCACTACGGCCGGATCTGCCCGATTGAAACGCCGGAAGGCCCGAACATCGGTCTCATCAACTCGCTGGCCACGCACGCCCGCATCAACAAGTACGGCTTCATCGAGAGCCCGTACCGGAAGGTGAAGGACGGCAAGCTCACCAGCGAGGTGAAGTACCTCTCGGCGATGGAGGAGCAGCGCTACTCGATCGCTCAGGCGAACGCGACGCTCGACGCCAAGGGCGCGCTGGTCAACGAATTCGTCAACGCTCGCGTCGGGCCGCAGCGCGACGCCACGCTGGTTCCGCGTGACGGCGTCGACTACATTGACGTGTCGCCCAAGCAGGTCGTCTCCGTCGCCGCGGCGCTGATCCCGTTCCTTGAGAACGACGACGCCAACCGCGCGCTGATGGGATCGAACATGCAGCGTCAGGCCGTGCCGCTGATCCAGACGGACGCTCCGCTGGTGGGCACCGGCATGGAGGAGGTGGTTGCTCGCGACAGCCGCGCCGCCGTCGCCGCGCGCCGCTCCGGCGTGGTCGAGCAGGTCGATGCGAACCGTATCGTGGTTCGCGCCACCGAAGATCTCGATGAAGCGCGCTCGGGCGTCGATATCTACCGTCTGTCCAAGTATCAGCGTTCGAACCAGAACTCGTGCATCAACCAGCGCCCGATCGTGAAGGTCGGCGACAAGGTGTCCAAGGGCGACATCATCGCCGACGGTCCTTCGACCGACCTTGGCGAGCTGGCTCTGGGCCGCAACGTCCTCGTCGCGTTCATGCCGTGGAACGGCTACAACTTCGAGGACTCGATCCTGATCTCCGAACGCATCGTGCGCGATGACGTGTTCACCTCGATCCACATCGAGGAATTCGAGATCATGGCGCGCGACACCAAGCTGGGTCCTGAAGAGATCACGCGCGACATTCCCAACGTCGGCGAGGAAGCCCTGCGCAACCTCGACGAGGCGGGCATCGTGGCCGTCGGCGCCGAAGTGGCGGCGGGCGACATTCTGGTCGGCAAGGTGACGCCGAAGGGCGAAAGCCCGATGACGCCGGAAGAGAAACTCCTCCGCGCCATCTTCGGCGAAAAGGCCTCGGACGTGCGCGACACCTCGCTGCGTATGCCCCCGGGCGCGACCGGTACGATCGTCGAAGTGCGGGTGTTCAACCGTCACGGCGTCGACAAGGATCAGCGCGCGCTGCAGATCGAGCGCGAGCAGATCGACCAGCTGATGACCGACAAGGACGACGAGCTGGCCATCATCGAGCGCGACGCGATTTCGCGTCTCAAGGCGCTCCTCGTCGGCCAGAAAGCGATCGCCCGCGGCGGCAAGAAGTCGGACATCGACGAGGCGTTCCTCGCCGAGCTGTCTCCGGCCGAAATGTGGAAGGTGGCGGTCGACGACGACAAGATCGAAAACCAGATCCGCTCGCTGCGCACCTCGTTCGAGGAGAGCAGGTCGCTGATCGAAGCCCGCATCGCCGACAAGATCGAGAAGGTGCAGCGCGGCGACGATCTGCCTCCGGGCGTGATGAAGGTCGTCAAGGTCTTCGTCGCGGTGAAGCGCAAGCTTCAGCCGGGCGACAAGATGGCCGGCCGCCACGGCAACAAGGGGGTCATTTCCAAGATCAACCCGATCGAGGACATGCCCTACCTTGAGGACGGCACGGCGGTGGACATCGTGCTCAACCCGCTTGGCGTGCCGTCGCGGATGAACGTCGGGCAGATCCTCGAAACCCACCTTGGTTGGGCTTGCGCGGGTCTTGGCCGGATGATTGGCGACGCGCTCGACGCCTATCGCCGTGACAAGGACGCGAAAGCGCTCTCCGGCGCGCTTCGCAGCGCCTATGGCGAGGACGAGGAGCTGCCGAAGTCGGCGGGCGAGCTCGAAGAGCTGGCCTCCAATCTTCGCAAGGGCGTTCCGATCGCGACGCCGGTGTTCGACGGCGCCGACGAAGACGATATCGGCGAGATGCTTGAGCGCGCCGGTCTCGATCGTTCGGGCCAGGTCCAGCTTTACGACGGCCGCACGGGCGACAAGTTCACCCGCAAGGTCACCGTCGGCTACAAATATCTCCTCAAGCTCCACCACCTGGTGGACGAGAAGATCCACGCCCGCTCGACGGGTCCGTACTCGCTCGTCACCCAGCAGCCGCTGGGCGGTAAGGCGCAGTTCGGCGGTCAGCGCTTCGGCGAGATGGAGGTCTGGGCGCTCGAAGCCTACGGCGCCGCCTACACCCTGCAGGAAATGCTGACGGTGAAGTCGGACGACCAGGCCGGCCGCGCCAAGGTCTACGAGGCGATCGTCCGTGGCGACGACACCTTCGAGGCCGGCATTCCGGAGAGCTTCAACGTGCTCGTGAAAGAGATGCGTTCGCTCGGCCTGAACGTGGAGCTGCTCGAGGCTGAGCCCGAGGAAGAAGCTTCGGATGAGGATGCTGGCTGAGGCCGGCGATAGTCAGATTGCGTAACCGCCGGCTCGGTCCCGGCCGGCGGACCACCCCCAGAGGGAGACAGGCGTCAATATGAGCCAGGAAGTCACCAACCTCTTTAGCCCCAACGTCCCCGCCCCGACTTTCGAGGCGATCCGGATCGGCATCGCCAGCCCGGAAGAAATCAAGAAGTGGTCGTCGGGCGAGATCAAGAAACCCGAAACCATCAACTACCGCACGTTCAAGCCCGAGCGTGACGGTCTGTTCTGCGCGCGCATTTTCGGACCGATCAAGGACTACGAGTGCCTGTGCGGTAAGTACAAGCGCATCAAGTATCGCGGCGTGACCTGCGAGAAGTGCGGCGTCGAGGTGACGCTGCAGAAGGTGCGTCGTGAGCGCATGGGCCACATTGAGCTGGCCGCGCCGGTCGCTCACATTTGGTTCCTGAAGTCGCTGCCGAGCCGCATCTCTCTGATGCTCGACATGGCGCTGAAGGACGTGGAGCGCGTGCTCTACTTCGAAAGCTACATCGTCACCGAGCCAGGCCTCACCCCGCTCAAGGAAAAGCAGCTCCTCACGGAAGAGGAGTACATGCAGGCCCAGGACGAGCACAGCCAGGACGGCTTCACCGCCATGATCGGCGCCGAGGCCGTTCGCGAGCTGCTGAAAGGCATCGACCTTGAAGCCGAAGCCGAGAAGCTCCGCGAGGAGCTGGCGGAGGCGACCGGCGAACTGAAGCCGAAGAAGATCGCCAAACGTCTCAAGCTGGTCGAGAACTTCCTCGCGTCGGGCTGCCGCCCGGAGTGGATGATCCTGACGATCGTTCCGGTCATCCCGCCGGATCTGCGCCCGCTCGTGCCGCTGGACGGCGGCCGCTTCGCGACGTCGGACCTCAACGATCTGTATCGTCGGGTCATCAACCGCAACAACCGCCTCAAGCGCCTCATGGAGCTGCGCGCGCCGGACATCATCATCCGGAACGAGAAGCGCATGCTTCAGGAGTCGGTGGACGCGCTGTTCGACAATGGCCGTCGTGGCCGCGTCATCACGGGCACCAACAAGCGCCCGCTGAAATCGCTCTCCGACATGCTGAAGGGCAAGCAGGGCCGCTTCCGCCAGAACCTGCTCGGCAAGCGCGTGGACTACTCGGGCCGTTCGGTCATCGTGGTGGGTCCGGAGCTGAAACTGCACCAGTGCGGTCTGCCCAAGAAGATGGCGCTGGAGCTGTTCAAGCCGTTCATCTACGCGCGTCTCGAAACCAAGAACCTCGCCTCGACCGTCAAGCAGGCGAAGAAGCTGGTCGAGAAAGAGAAGCCCGAGGTTTGGGACATTCTCGAAGAGGTGATCCGCGAGCACCCGGTTCTGCTGAACCGCGCGCCGACGCTTCACCGTCTCGGCATCCAGGCCTTCGAACCGAAGCTGATCGAGGGCAAGGCGATCCAGCTGCACCCGCTGGTCTGCGCCGCGTTCAACGCCGACTTCGACGGCGACCAGATGGCCGTGCACGTTCCGCTGTCGCTTGAAGCGCAGCTCGAAGCGCGCGTCCTGATGATGTCGACGAACAACATCCTGTCGCCGGCCAACGGTCGCCCGATCATCGTGCCGTCGCAGGACATCGTTCTGGGTCTCTACTATCTCTCGATCGAGCGCGAGAACGAGCCGGGCGAGGGCATGGTGTTCACCGACCTCGCCGAGATCGAGCATGCGCTGCAGTCCGGATCGGTCACGCTCCACGCCAAGGTCAAGGCGCGCTTCACCACGCGCGACGAGTCGGGCGCTGAAGTCACCAAGGTGTTCGATTCGACGCCGGGCCGCATGATGATCGCCGATTGTCTGCCGCGTCAGCACGGCATGGATCCGACGATCACCGCCGAGCTGATGACCAAGAAGTCCATCGGCAAGCTGATCGACGTCGTCTACCGGAACTGCGGTCAGAAGGCGACGGTCATCTTCTGCGACCGGATGATGGCGCTGGGCTTCAAGGAAGCCGCCAAGGCGGGCATCTCGTTCGGCAAGGACGACATGGTCATCCCGGAGTCGAAAGAGAAACTCGTCGCCGAAACGCGCAAGCTGGTCTCCGAATACGAGCGCCAGTACGCCGACGGCCTCATCACGCGCCGCGAGAAGTTCAACAAGGTCGTCGACGCCTGGTCGGCCTGCACCGACAAGGTCGCCGACGCCATGATGGAGGCCGCCGCCACGGTTGCGGTCGACAAGGAGACCGGCCGCGCCGGTCAGGTGAACTCGGTCTTCATGATGGCCCACTCCGGCGCCCGTGGTTCGAAGAACCAGATGAAGCAGCTCGCCGGCATGCGCGGCCTTATGGCCAAGCCGTCGGGCGAGATCATCGAGACGCCGATCGTGTCGAACTTCAAGGAAGGCCTCACCGTTCTCGAGTACTTCAACTCGACGCACGGCGCCCGTAAGGGTCTGGCCGACACCGCGCTCAAGACGGCGAACTCCGGTTACCTGACCCGTCGCCTCGTCGACGTGGCGCAGGACTGCATCATCACCGAAGAGGACTGCGGCACCGACAAGGGCATCACCCTGTCCGCGGTCATGGAAGGCGCCGACGTCGTCGTGTCGCTGGGCGATCGCGTTCTTGGCCGCACCACCGGCGAAGACGTGAAACACCCGTCGACCGGCGACATCATCGCGCCGGCCAACACCTACATCGACGAAGAAGTCTCGCAGGCTCTTGAAGCCGGCGGCGTCGATCGCGTGAAGGTGCGTTCGGTGCTCACGTGCGAAACCCGCAACGGCGTCTGCGCAAGCTGCTATGGCCGTGACCTGGCGCGCGGTACGCGCGTCAACACGGGCGAGGCTGTCGGCGTCATCGCCGCCCAGTCGATCGGCGAACCCGGCACCCAGCTCACCATGCGGACCTTCCACATCGGCGGCGCCGCGCAGGTGGCCAACGACAGCTTCATCGACGCGGCCTTCGATTGCGAAACCCGCTTCGAGAACGGCGTGGTCGTGAAGCGCGAGGACGGCACCTACGTCGTCACCGGCCGCTCCATGGAGGTGAAGCTGGTGGACGCCGAAGGGCGCGTGCGCCAAACCTTCAAGCCCGTCTACGGCGCGCGTCTGCGCTTCGGCGACGGCGACAAGGTCAAGCGCGGCGATCGCGTGGCGGACTGGGACCCCTTCGCGACCCCGATCGTCACCGACCAGCCCGGTATCGTGAAGTTCGAGGACCTCATCGAGGGCGTCTCCACCCGCGACGAGACCGACGAAGCCACCGGCATCGCCAACAAGGTGGTGATGGACGCCCGCTCGAACTCGCGTTCGGCGGACCTCAAGCCCGCGATCATCCTCACGGACGACAAGGGCGCGATCATCAAGCACGCCAACGGCGCGGAGGCCCGTTACTTCCTGCCGCCGGAGGCCATCCTCTCGGTTGCGGAGGGCGATCAGGTGAAGCCGGGCGACACGCTCGCCCGCGTCCAGACCGGCGGCGCGACGACACGCGACATCACGGGCGGTCTGCCGCGCGTGGCGGAGCTGTTCGAAGCGCGTCGTCCGAAGGATCACGCCATCATCGCCGAGATGACGGGCCGCGTTGAGTTCGGTCGCGACTACAAGAACAAGCGTCGCGTCCGCATCGTGTCCGACGACGAGACGGTGGATCCCGTCGAGTACCTGGTGCCGAAGGCCAAGCACATCAACGTGCAGGAAGGCGACGTCATCAATAAGGGCGAGTACCTGATCGACGGCAACCCGGCGCCTCAGGACATCCTCACCATCCTCGGCGTCGAGGCGCTGGCCGACTATCTCGTGAACGAGATCCAGAAGGTCTACCGCCTCCAGGGCGTTCCGATCGACGACAAGCACATCGAAGTCATCGTTCGGCAGATGCTGCAGAAGGTCGAGATCATCGACTCGGGCGCCACGACCCTGCTCACGGGCGAACATGTCGATGCGCTGGAGTTCGAGGAAGCCAACGCCGCCGCCCGCCGTGCGGGCAGGGAAGAGGCTCGCGGCATCCGCGTCCTGCTGGGCATCACCAAGGCCAGCCTGCAGACCCGGTCCTTCTTCTCGGCGGCGTCCTTCCAGGAAACCACCCGCGTCCTCACGGAAGCGGCCATCCAGGGCAAGATTGATCCGCTCGAAGGCCTCAAGGAGAACGTCATCGTCGGCCGCCTCATTCCGGCCGGCACCGGCGGCGCTCTGCGCAAGTACCGCCGTCTGGCGGGCGACCGCGACGAGCGCCTGAAGGAACAGCGGAAGGTGGCCGAACCGGTCCCGGCGCTGCCGCCGGCCGAGTAGGGCCCTTCCGGGACGAATCGCATGATTGCGGCGGCGGCGAATGGAAGTTCGCCGCCGTTTGCATGTCAGGAGCCTGTGGAATGCCGCCTGTGGCCGTCAGAAAGCAGAAATCTGCCGGTTGCGAGGCTTGACCCGGTTAGGCTGCCCCATTATGACGCCGCTTCACATCGCAGGACCGGCCGTGGGAAATGCCCAAACGCGGTTTGGCGGGGTGTCTTAAGAGAGCGAAAGCCTCAAATTAGTCCGGCCGGGGCAGGCGATCGGTCTGTCGCGGCCATGCAGTTTTTTCGAGATCATCGTGTCCCGGGGGATTTCCGCGGGCGCGCCAGCGGCGCCGGACATGGGTTCGAAGCCGGTCGACAAGGCGAATGAAGGTAGGGCGAAGGTAGATGCCGACGATCCAGCAGCTGATCCGCAAGCCGCGGACAGAAAAGCCTAAACGGAACAAGGTTCCGGCCCTTAAGGCCTGTCCCCAGCGTCGCGGCGTCTGCACGCGCGTCTACACCACCACCCCGAAGAAGCCGAACTCGGCGCTGCGGAAGGTCGCCAAGGTGCGCCTGACCACGCAGCACGAGGCCGTCTGCTACATTCCGGGCGAGGGCCACAACCTTCAGGAGCACTCTGTCGTGCTCATCCGCGGCGGCCGCGTGAAAGACCTTCCGGGCGTCCGCTACCACATTCTTCGCGGCGTGCTCGATACGCAGGGCGTCAAGGACCGCAAGAAGCGCCGTTCGCATTACGGCGTCAAACGACCCAAATAGGCAGCTAAAACATGTCCCGTCGCCACCGCGCAGAAAAACGCCAGGTTCTCCCGGACGCCCGTTTCCAGGACCAGGTCCTCACCCGGTTCATGAACCAGGTGATGTACGAAGGTAAGAAGTCGATCGCCGAAAAGATCGTCTACGGCGCCCTCGAATCGGTCGAAACCAAGTCCCGCCGCCCCGGCGTCGAGATGTTCCACGAAGCGCTGGAAAAGGTCGCTCCCGCGGTTGAAGTGCGGTCGCGTCGCGTCGGCGGCGCAACCTATCAGGTTCCGGTGGAAGTCCGCCCCGAGCGTCGTCAGGCGCTTGCGATTCGCTGGTTGATCTCCGCCGCCCGCGCGCGCTCTGAAAACACCATGCAAGAGCGCCTCGCCGCTGAACTGCTGGACGCTGCGAACGGTCGCGGCACCGCGGTCAAGAAGCGCGAAGACACGCACCGCATGGCCGAAGCCAACCGGGCCTTCTCGCACTATCGCTGGTAACCCGGCGCATTCTCAGATCGAACGAACAGGGCGCTCCCCATGCCTCGCACCCATCAACTTTCCGACTACCGAAATTTCGGGATCATGGCGCACATTGACGCCGGAAAGACCACGACGACGGAGCGGATTCTCTACTACACCGGCAAGTCGCACAAGATCGGCGAAGTCCATGACGGCGCGGCCACCATGGACTGGATGGAGCAGGAGCAGGAACGCGGCATCACCATCACGTCCGCTGCGACCACCTGTTTCTGGGCCGACAAGCGCCTGAACATCATCGACACCCCCGGACACGTCGACTTCACCATCGAAGTTGAGCGCAGCCTCCGCGTGCTCGACGGCGCGGTCGCCGTGCTCGACGGAAACCAGGGCGTTGAGCCGCAAACCGAGACGGTTTGGCGTCAGGCCGACAAGTACAAGGTTCCGCGCATCGTCTTCGCCAACAAGATGGATAAGATTGGCGCGGACTTCTACAACTGCGTCGCCGACATGGTGAAACGCCTTGGCGTGAAGCCCGTCCCGCTGCAGCTCCCGATCGGCATCGAGAGCGGCTTCAAGGGCGTGGTCGACCTCGTCAACATGAAGGCGATCGTCTGGGAAGAGGAAAGCCTCGGGGCGAAGTTCCACGAAGCCGAAATCCCTGAAGACCTGCAAGACAAGGCCGTCCAGTACCGCGCCGAGCTCGTCGAAGCTGCGGTCGAACTCGATGACGACGCCATGGGCGCCTACCTCGAAGGGCAGGAGCCGGACGTCCCCACGCTGAAGAAGCTGATCCGGAAGGCCGTGCTCACGGGCGCGTTCTACCCGATGCTGTGCGGCTCGGCGTTCAAGAACAAGGGCGTTCAGCCGCTGCTCGACGCCGTCGTCGATTACCTGCCGTCTCCGCTCGACGTTCCCCCGATCAAGGGCATCGACCCGAAGACCGAAGAAGAAGTTGTCCGCAAGAGCTCGGACGACGAGCCGCTGTCCATGCTGGCGTTCAAGATCATGAACGACCCGTTCGTGGGCTCGCTCACCTTCTGCCGCATCTATTCGGGCAAGCTCGAAACCGGCGTCACGCTCCAGAACACCGTGAAGGAGAAGAAAGAGCGCATCGGCCGTATGCTCGAGATGCACTCCAACGACCGGAAAGACATCAAGGAAGCTTTCGCCGGCGACATCGTCGCGATCGCGGGCCTCAAGGACACGACCACGGGCGACACGCTGTGCGATCCCTCCAAGCCGGTCATCCTCGAGCGCATGGAATTCCCCGAGCCGGTTATCCAGATCGCGGTCGAGCCGAAATCCAAGGCGGACCAGGAAAAGATGGCGCTCGCGCTGCAGCGCCTGGCTTCTGAAGACCCGTCCTTCCGCGTCCGTACGGACGAGGAATCGGGCCAGACCCTGATGGCCGGCATGGGCGAGCTTCACCTCGACATTCTGGTCGACCGCATGCGCCGCGAGTTCAAGGTCGAGGCCAACATCGGTCAGCCGCAGGTCGCCTACCGCGAAACCTTGGGCAAGCCGGCGGAAATCACCTACACGCACAAGAAGCAGACGGGCGGCACCGGCCAGTTCGCCGAGGTCAAGATCCTGTTCGAACCGCAGGAGCCGGGCGCCGGCTACGAATTCAGCAGCGCCATCGTCGGCGGTGCGGTTCCGAAGGAATACATTCCGGGCGTCGAGAAGGGCATCAAGTCCGTGATGAACGCCGGCCCGCTGGTCGGCTTCCCGGTCATCGACTTCAAGGCGACGCTGCTGGACGGCAAGTTCCACGACGTCGACTCGAGCGTCCTCGCGTTCGAAATCGCTTCGCGCTCGGCGTTCAGGGAAGCGGCCAAGCAGGCGCAAATGAAGCTGCTTGAACCGATCATGAAGGTGGAAGTCGTGTCTCCGGAAGAGTATGTCGGCACCGTCATCGGTGACCTCAACTCTCGCCGTGGCATGATCCAGGGCCAGGAGATGCGCGGCAACGCCACGGTCATCAACGCCATGGTCCCCCTTGCCAACATGTTTGGCTACGTTAACAACCTGCGCTCGCAGACGCAGGGCCGCGCGAACTACACGATGCAGTTCGACCACTATGAGGCGGTGCCGAACGCCGTCGCCAAGGATGTCATCGAAAAACTCAGCGGCTGAGGCTGAGTGAAACTGTAACCGGCCTCGCCGCCAAGAAGGACCATGGAGTAAGGAAAGATGGGCAAGGAAAAGTTTGAACGGAGCAAGCCCCACGTAAACGTCGGCACGATTGGCCACGTTGACCACGGGAAAACGACGCTGACCGCCGCGATCACGATGACGCTGGCGAAAACCGGCGGCGCGCTGGCTCGCAAGTACGAAGACATCGACGCGGCCCCCGAAGAAAAGGCCCGCGGCATCACCATCAACACGGCGCACGTCGAGTACGAGACGGCAAACCGTCACTACGCGCACGTCGACTGCCCCGGCCACGCCGACTACGTGAAAAACATGATCACCGGCGCGGCGCAGATGGACGGCGCGATCCTGGTCGTGTCCGCCGCCGACGGCCCGATGCCGCAAACGCGCGAGCACATCCTGCTCGCCCGTCAGGTCGGCGTGCCTGCGCTGGTCGTGTTCCTGAACAAGGTCGACATGGTCGACGACGCCGAACTCCTCGAGCTCGTCGAGCTTGAAGTCCGCGAACTGCTTTCGTCCTACAGCTTCCCGGGCGATGAGATCCCGATCGTCGCCGGTTCGGCTCTTGCCGCCGTCGAAAACCGCGATCCGGAAATCGGCGAGACGAAAATCCTCGAGCTGATGGCCGCCGTCGACGAATACATCCCGACGCCGGAACGTCCGCTCGACATGCCGTTCCTGATGGCGATCGAAGACGTGTTCTCGATCTCCGGTCGCGGCACCGTCGTCACCGGCAAGGTTGACCGCGGTATCGTGAAAGTCGGCGACGAACTCGAAATCGTCGGCATCAAGGACACGCAGAAAACGACCTGCACGGGCGTCGAAATGTTCCGCAAGCTGCTCGATCAGGGCCAGGCGGGCGACAACGTCGGCGTTCTGCTGCGCGGCATCGACCGTGAGCAAGTCGAGCGCGGCCAGGTGCTGTGCAAGCCCGGCTCCGTGAAACCGCACAAGAAGTTCGAGTGCGAAGTGTACGTGCTGACGAAAGACGAAGGCGGCCGTCACACGCCGTTCTTCAAGAACTACCGTCCGCAGTTCTACTTCCGCACGACCGACGTGACGGGCATCGTCGAGCTGCCGGAAGGCACCGAGATGGTCATGCCGGGCGACAACGTGAAGCTGAAGGTCGAGCTGATCTCGCCGATCGCCATGGAAGAGAAGCTCCGCTTCGCTATCCGTGAAGGCGGCCGCACGGTCGGTTCGGGCGTCGTCTCGAAAATCCTCGAGTAGTCGCAGCTAGCCTGACGACACTGACGAGACAAAGGAACCGCCGGCGGGTCGCCCCGCCGGCGGTTTCGCGTTTGGGGCGGGCAGTTGGGGCGATCGGCGGGGCGGGGCGGCGATACCGTTTTGGTCCTGACGCAAACAACGGTTACCGTGGGTTCATGCGCAAGGAATACCGCTACAGCACCTCGCTCGACTGGGGCGTCTACGGCATCGGGCTGGTCTTCATCCTGTTCGCCGTGGTGGTCGCCGTAACCGGTCAGTGGCTGGCCACGGCCTTCATCGGCGTCGCCGGGGCGGGAATCATCGCCGCCATGCGCGTCTGGCGCCAGGGGGCGGGGCCGTTCCTGGTGCTCGACGACTGCGGCCTGCGCGCGCCGCCGATCCATGTCGACATTCCGTGGAGCAACATCATTCGCGTGTGGCTCCACAACCCGCGCCGTCCGGGCAGGGGCGGGGTGCGGCTCGCTTTTGAAGTTCGCGACGAGCGCCAGGTCGGTCCGGGACTTCGCCGCAAGGGGCTGTTCGGGGGAATCGTCCGCCCGCCGGGTGCGCCCAAAATCTCCTTCGCCTTGCCCAAGCTGAACGTGAAGCCCGAGAAAATGCTCAAGGAAATAGAGGGTTACCTCTTGGGGCGACCGGGGCGAGAGATTGAGCCGGTTGTCGATGCGGTCGCGGAAGACCTCGCGCCAGCACAGCTGGAGGCCCCCAAAACGGGCGAATCCCCCGCCGATTCCCCTGCCGGAGAGGTGGTTCGCGTCGAATCGCCATCCGAACCGTCCGCGGAGCAGGCCGAACCCGGCGAAAAGTCGGCGTCCAGGCAGCCGCGCGGCCCGGTGGAGATCCTTCCGCCGCTGAACGAAAAGCCCGACGAGTAATCCGCCTGCCGAAACTCCCCCTGGGGGCGTTAAACTTGGCGGTTACCGCTTGACGCTGTTCGCGCCGGGCACTAGAAGCCCCACTCCTTTCGACGTTCCGGCAGTGGCTTTGGAGCCAAACGCGGCGCGCGACTGTGAAAACGGCAAAGTTTTAGAAGCGTGACGGCCCATCGGGGGACGGTTCCCCAAGGGTTGGCGCGCGTTTTCGTTTCGGGTGATCCGATGGACCGGCAAAATATCCGCATTCGCCTTAAGGCCTTCGATCATCGCGCGCTGGATATGTCCGCTCGTGAGATCGTTTCGACCGCCAAGCGCACCGGCGCTCAGGTGCGCGGACCGGTGCCGCTTCCCACGCGAATCGAGAAGTTCACGGTGAACCGGTCGCCGCATATCGATAAGAAGTCCCGCGATCAGTTCGAAATCCGCACGCACAAGCGCGTGCTCGACATCGTCGATCCCACCCCGCAGACCGTCGACGCGCTGATGAAGCTCGACCTGTCCGCCGGCGTTGCGGTCGAGATCAAGCTGGGGAACGGCTGATGCGTACCGGTGTAGTCGCCAAGAAAATCGGCATGACCCGCGTGTTCGGCGCGGACGGCTCTCACGTCCCGGTCACCGTCCTCTCGCTCGAAGGCTGTCAGGTCGTCGGCGTGCGCAAGGATGAAGTCCGCGAAGTCGACGTGAAGAAGCGCGGCGAGACCGTTGGTCAGCGCAAGGCCAATGACGGCTACTCCGCCGTCGTGATCGGCGCCGGCGCCCGCAAGGCCAAGAACGTGTCGAAGCCGGCGCGCGGCCAGTTCGCCAAGGCGGGCGTAGAGCCGAAGGCCGTTGTTCGTGAATTCCGCGTGTCCCCGGACATGCTGCTTGAGGTCGGCGCAGAAATCTCCGCCGACCATTTTGTTGTTGGCCAGAAGGTCGACATCGCCGGCATCTCGAAAGGCCGCGGTTTCTCGGGCGCCATGCGCCGCTGGAACTTCGGCGGTCTGCGCGCCACGCACGGCGTGTCGATCAGCCACCGTTCGCACGGTTCGACCGGCCAACGGCAGGACCCCGGCAAGGTCTTCAAAGGTAAGAAAATGGCGGGTCACTGGGGCGTTGAGCGCGTGACCACGCAAAACCTCGAAATCGTCCGCACCGACGCCGAACGCGGCCTGATCCTGGTGCGCGGCTCCGTCCCCGGCTCCGAAAACGGCTGGGTCGAGATCCGCGACGCGGTCAAGCACGACGCTCCGGCGGATGCGCCCATGCCCGCGGGTGTGAAGGCCAGCGACGAGTCGTCCAAGGAGGCGCAGGGCTGATGAAACTCTCCGTCGTCAAACTCGACAGCAAGAAAGCCGGCGACATCGAGCTCGATGACGCGGTGTTCGGCATCGCCGACATTCGCGGCGACATCCTGCAGCGCATGGTTCGCTATCAGCTGTCCAAGCGTCAGGCCGGCACGCACTCCACGCTGTCGCGCTCCAACGTGACGCGCACCACCAAGAAGCTCTATCGCCAGAAGGGCACGGGCGGCGCCCGCCACGGTTCGCGCAACGCTCCGATCTTCGTCGGCGGCGGCACGGCCCACGGCCCGCACCCGCACAGCCACGCTCACGACCTTCCCAAGAAGGTCCGCGCGATGGCCATGAAGCATGCGCTCTCGGCCAAGGTGAAAGACGGCGCGCTCATCGTCCTCGACGAGGCCGCGCTCGAATCCGGCAAGACCAAGGAGCTGACGGCTCAGTTCAAGGCGCTCGGCATCTCCAACGCGCTGGTCATCGGCGGCGAGACGCTGGACCAGGGCTTCGCCAACGCCGCCCGCAACATCCCCAACATCGACGTGCTGCCGTTCGCCGGCCTCAACGTCTACGACGTGCTCCGTCGCCACACGCTGGTGATGACGCGCGAAGCGGTTGAGAAAGTCCACGGTCGCTTCTCCGGCGACGAGGGCGGCGCGGTCGCCGGCGCCAAGCCGGGCGAAGCCGGCTTTGTCGACGATGTCGTCCTGATCGACGGCGTGGGCGTCAAGGCCACGAAATCGCTGAAAGGCGAGGGCTATGGCGAGCTGACCAAGCTGGCCGCTCTGTCCGCCGACGACGCGAAAGCCGTTTTCGAGAAAATCGGTCTTGGTGACCGCGCCGCTCGTGAAGAGTGGCTCGTGCAGGCTCAGGAGCTGGTCTCCGGCAAGCCGCCGCGCGCCAAGGTCGACCAGCGTCTGCTCCAACAGATGCGCGCCAAGCAAACGAAGGAGGCCTAGGCCATGGCCGCCCCGAAGACCATTCACTACGGCCTCATCACGGCTCCGGTCATCACCGAGAAAAGCACGATCCTGTCCGAGCAGAACAAGGTCGTCTTCAAGGTTCCGCTGACCGCCACCAAGCCGGAAATCAAGGAAGCGATCGAAGCGCTGTTCAACGTCAACGTGACGGCGGTGAACACCATCGTGACCAAGGGCAAGACGAAGTTCTTCCGTGGCCGTGAAGGCCGTCGGTCGGACATGAAGAAAGCGATCGTTACGCTGAAGGACGGCCAGTCCATCGACGTAACGACCGGCCTGTAAGGGTAGGCAGATGGCTCTCAAGCATTTCAACCCGACCTCGCCCGGCCGACGCCAGCTCGTGCTCGTCGACCGTTCCGGTCTGCACAAGGGCAAGCCGGTCAAGTCGCTGACGGAAGGCCGTTCGGAAAAGGCCGGCCGCAACAACCTTGGCCGCGTCACCGTTCGTCGTCGTGGCGGCGGCGCCAAGCGCGCCTACCGCATCATCGACTTCAAGCGCCGCAAGTGGGATGTGCCCGCGACCGTCGAGCGTCTGGAATACGACCCCAACCGCACCGCCTTCATCGCGCTGGTGACCTACGCTGACGGCGAGCAGTCCTACATCATCGCGCCGCAGCGCGTCGCCGCCGGCGACGTCCTGATCGCGGGCGAAAACGTCGACATCAAGCCGGGCAACGCGCTTCCGCTGCGCTCCATCCCGGTCGGCACGATCATCCACAACATCGAGATGAAGCCGCTGAAGGGCGGTCAGATCGCGCGTTCGGCCGGTTCCTACGCCCAGCTCGTCGGCCGTCAGGACGGTTACGCCCAGCTGAAGCTGTCCTCCGGCGAAGTTCGCCTGGTTCCGGAAGTCTGCATGGCGACCGTTGGCGCCGTGTCGAACCCCGACAACTCGAACGTCAACATCGGCAAGGCCGGCCGCAACCGCCACCTGGGCAAGCGCCCCTCGGTTCGCGGTGTTGCGATGAACCCGGTCGACCACCCGCACGGCGGCGGCGAGGGCAAGACCTCGGGCGGCCGTCACCCGGTCACCCCGTGGGGCAAGAAAACCCGCGGTCCCAAGACCCGTAACAACAAGTCCACCGACCGGCTCATCATCCGCCGTCGGAACAAGAAGTAACGGAGAGATACACGATGGCTCGCTCCGTCTGGAAAGGCCCCTTTGTCGACGGTTACCTTCTGAAGAAGGCCGACGCCGCTCAGGGCGCTTCGCGTCCGACGCCGATCAAGACCTGGTCGCGCCGGTCCACGATCCTGCCGCAGTTCGTTGGCCTGACTTTCCAGGTCCACAACGGCAAGGCGTTCGTCCCGGTCGCCATCTCGGAAGAGATGGTCGGCCACAAGCTTGGCGAGTTCGCTCCGACCCGCACCTATTTCGGTCACGGCGCGGACAAGAAGGCAAAGAAGAAGTAAGATGGGCAAGGCGAAGGCTCCTCCGAAACAGGCTTCCAACGAGAGCCGGGCTGTTCTGCGCATGGCGCGCATCAGCCCGCAGAAGCTGAATCTTCTCGCTCAGCTGATCCGCGGCAAATCCGCGGAGCAGGCGCGGGCGGAACTCGAATTCTCGCGCAAGCGTGCGGCTGAAGCGGTGCTCAAGTGCCTCAACTCGGCGATCGCGAACGCGGACAACAACCACGGTCTCGACATCGACAGTCTCGTCGTCGCCGAGGCCCATGTGGGCAAGAACCTGGTGATGAAGCGGTTCCATGCGCGTGCGCGCGGCCGCGGCGCCCGGGTCGAGAAGCCCTTCTCGCAACTCACCATCGTCCTGCGCGACCTGTCGCAGGAAGCCACCGCTGAGGCCGCCTAATGGGACAGAAGATCAACCCGATCGGCCTTCGTCTGGGCGTCAACCGCACCGCCGACAGCCGCTGGTATGCGGACTCGGCCGACTTCGGTCGCCTGCTGCACGAAGACCTGAAGATCCGGAAGTACATCAAGGACAAGCTCAAGCAGGCCGGCGTCTCGAAGGTCATCATCGAGCGTCCGCACCGCAAATGCCGGATCACCGTTCACACGGCGCGTCCGGGCATGGTGATCGGCAAGAAGGGCGCGGACATCGATACGCTGCGCAAGGAACTGTCGAAGATGGTTTCCGACGAGGTCTTCGTGAACCTCGTCGAGATCCGCAAGCCTGAGATCGACGCCAACCTGGTCGCCGAAGATGTCGCTCGCCAGCTCGAGCGCCGCGTCTCGTTCCGCCGCGCCATGAAGCGCGCGATGCAGACCTCGATGCGCATGGGCGCCCTGGGCATTCGTCTCACGGTCGCGGGCCGTCTCGGCGGTGCTGAGATCGCGCGGACCGAATGGTACCGCGAAGGCCGCGTTCCGCTGCACACGCTACGCGCCAACATCGACTACGGCACGGCCGAAGCCCAGACGACTTACGGGATCATCGGCATCAAGTGCTGGATCTTCAAAGGCGAGATCATGGAGCACGACCCCATGGCTCTCGATCGCGTCCAGGAAGCAGCCGGCGACAGCCGTCCGCGTCAGGACCGCGGTGATCGTGGCGGTCGTGGCGCAGGTGCGAGAGAGTAGGGCGTTAGATCATGCTGCAACCTAAGCGCACAAAATTCCGCAAGGCGTTCAAGGGCCGCATCCACGGCAACGCCAAAGGCGGCTTTTCGCTGGCTTTCGGCAGCCACGGCCTCAAGGCCCTGGAGCCGGAGCGCGTGACCGCGCGTCAGATCGAGGCGGCTCGTCGCGCCGTGACCCGCGAGATGAAACGTCTCGGCAAGGTCTGGATCCGCGTGTTCCCCGATCTGCCGGTTTCGAAGAAGCCGAACGAAGTCCGGATGGGCTCGGGCAAGGGCGCCCCGGAACTCTGGGTTTGCCGCGTGAAGCCGGGCCGGATCATGTTCGAGATCGACGGCGTTCCCGACGCTGTCGCCCGCCAGGCGCTTGCGCTCGGCGCCGCGAAGCTGCCGATCAAGACCAAGATCGTCACCCGGGTTGGAGGCGAGTAATGGCGAAGAAGAATGTCAAAACGCGGCTCGAGGATTTCCGGGCCAACACGGTCGACCAGCTGCGTGACGAGCTCACCAAGCTGAAGAAGGAACAGTTCAACCTGCGCTTCCAGAAGGCCACTGGCCAGCTGGAGAAGACTTCCCGGGTGCGCCAGATCCGCCGCGACATCGCGCGGATCGAGACGGTGCTGACCGAGAAGTCCAAGCCGGCCGCCTGAGGTAGGAGAAACACATGCCAAAACGAATTATGGAAGGCGTGGTCGTCTCCAACAAGACGGACAAGACCGCCGTCGTGCGCGTGGAGCGGACCTTCCTCCACCCGCTGCTGAAGAAGACCGTGCGTCGCACCAAGAACTATCACGCCCACGACGAGCAGAACGCCGCTCAGGTCGGGCAGACCGTTTCGATCCAGGAATGTCCTCCGCGCTCCAAACTGAAGCGCTGGGAAATCGTGTCCTCCAAGGGAGGTGAAGCATGATCCAGATGCAGACAAACCTGGATGTGGCGGACAACTCAGGCGCCCGCCGCGTCATGTGCATCAAGGTGCTTGGCGGGTCCAAGCGCCGCTACGCCTCGCTGGGCGACGTGATCGTCGTCTCGGTGAAGGAAGCCTCGCCGAAGGGCCGGGTGAAGAAGGGCGACGTTCGTCGCGCTGTCGTGGTGCGCGTGTCCAAGGACATCCAGCGTCGCGACGGATCGGTGATCCGCTTCGACTCGAACGCCGCGGTTCTGGTGAACAACTCGAACGAGCCGGTCGGCACCCGTATCTTCGGGCCCGTGCCGCGCGAGCTGCGCGCCAAGAACCACATGAAGATTATCTCTCTCGCGCCGGAGGTCCTGTAATGGCCGCCAAGATCAAGAAGGGCGACAGCGTCGTCATCCTGACCGGCAAGGATAAGGGCAAGACCGGCAAGGTCATTCGCTCGATCCCGACCGAGAACCGCGTTGTGGTGGAAGGCGTGAACATCGTCACCCGCCACCAAAAGCCGTCTCAGTTCGACCAGGGCGGGATCAAGCGCGTCGAAGCGCCGATCCACGTTTCGAACGTGGCGCATGTTGATCCGCGTGACGGCAAGGCCACGCGGGTCGGTTTCAAGATTGACGACAAGGGTCGCAAGGTGCGTGTCGCCAAGCGGTCCGGGGAGACCATCGATGCCTGAGGCGTACGAACCTCGCCTGAAATCGCTGTACCGCGACTCGATCCGCTCGAAGATGTCGGATCAGTTCAAGTACACCAACCCGATGCAGATCCCGGCCCTCGACAAGGTCGTGATCAACATGGGCGTCGGCGAAGCCGTGTCGGACTCCAAGAAAGTCCGCACCGCCATGGCCGACCTCGCCGCGATCACCGGCCAGAAGCCGATCGAGACGAAGGCTCGCAAGTCCATCGCAACCTTCAAGGTCCGCGAAGGCATGACGGTGGGCTGCAAAGTCACCCTGCGCCGCGAGCGCATGTTCGAATTCGTCGACCGGCTGACCAACATCGCGCTTCCGCGCGTGAAGGACTTCCGGGGACTCAACGGCCGGTCTTTTGACGGCCGCGGCAACTACGCCATGGGTCTCAAGGAGCACATCGTGTTCCCGGAGATCAACTACGACCAGGTCGACCAGATCTGGGGCATGGACATCATTGTGTGCACGACGGCGCGCACGAATGAGGAAGCGAAAGCGCTCCTGAAGGAGTTCGGCTTTCCTTTCCGCAACTAGGCGCGCTGGAGGAACGAGATGGCTAAGAAAAGTGCGATCGAAAAGAACAACCGGCGCAAGCGCATGGTTGATCAGTACGCGGAGAAGCGTGCGGAGCTGAAGGCCCAGGCCCTCGACGAGAAGCTCTCGCTTGAGGAGCGCTTCGAAGCGCGCCTGAAGCTTGCCAAGCTTCCGCGGAACTCGGCGCCGAACCGCGTGCGCAACCGCTGCGAGGTGTCGGGTCGCCCGCGCGCCTACTATCGCAAACTTCGTATGTCGCGGATTGCGCTTCGCGAACTGGGCTCGGCGGGCATGATCCCCGGCCTCGTCAAGTCGAGCTGGTAAGGGGAGGACGCTTACATGCAGTTGAACGATCCCCTGGGCGATATGCTCACCCGCATCCGGAATGCGCAAAGGCGCGGCCGTTCGTCCGTGACGAGCCCGGCCTCCAAGCTGCGCGTCCATGTTCTCGAAGTGCTCCAGCGCGAAGGCTATATTCGCGGCTGGTCCGAGGTCGAGAAGGACGGTCACCGTGAGCTCGACATCGAGCTCAAATACTACGACGGCTCGCCTGTCATCTCCGAGATCCGCCGGGTCTCGAAGCCGGGCCGCCGCGTGTATTCAGCGGTGAAGGACCTGCATCCGGTCCGCAACGGCCTTGGCATTTCCATCCTGTCCACGCCGAAGGGCGTGATGTCGGACAACGACGCCCGCACGAATAACGTCGGCGGCGAAGTCCTTTGCCAGGTCTCGTAGGGACCAGGAGGAACGAGTTATGTCGCGGAAGGGAAAACTCCCCGTCGAAGCGCCGGCCGGCGTGGACGTCCAGCTGGCGGGCGGCGAGATCAAGGTGAAGGGTCCGAAGGGCGAGCTGAAATTGCCGCTCACGGACGACGTGGTGGTGAAGGTCGAGAACCGTACGGTCTCGGTCACGCCGCGTGACGCCGACGATCGTCGCAGCCGCGCCATGTGGGGCACCACGCGCGCCAACATCCAGAACATGGTGACGGGCGTGTCGCAGGGCTTCGAACGTGATCTTGAGCTTCAGGGCGTCGGCTATCGCGCCGCTCTGAAAGGCAAAGATCTGGAGCTGTCGCTCGGCTATTCGCATCCGATCGTGTACAAGGCGCCTCCGGGCATCACCTTCGCGTCGAGCAAGCCGACCGAGATCAAGGTTTCCGGCGCTGACCGCCAGGCGGTCGGCCAGGTGGTTTCCGAGATCCGCAGCTTCCGTCCGCCCGAACCCTACAAGGGCAAGGGCGTCCGCAAGGCGGGCGAGTTCGTCCGCCGCAAGGAAGGCAAGAAGAAGTAAGTCATGGCCACGCACAAGTTCCGTCACGATCGCCGTGCGGCTCGCGTCCGCACCAAGCTCCGCAAGGTCGCCGAGGGCAAGCCGCGCCTGTCTGTGTCGCGTTCGTCGAAGCACATTTCGGTGCAGCTCATCGACGACGCCAAGGGCGTTACGCTGGCCGCCGCCTCGACCCTCGAGAAGGACTCGGCCGACGGCACCAAGACCGAAGCCGCTCAGGCGGTCGGCAAGCTGATCGCCGAGCGCGCCCAGAAGGCGGGCGTCACCGAGGTCGTGTTCGACCGGGGCGGGTTCCTGTTTCATGGCCGCGTGAAAGCGCTGGCCGACGCCGCCCGTGAGGGCGGTCTGAAGTTCTAAGGAGAAGCTGATGGCGCGTGAACGCGAAAAGGGCGAACGTGGCGGCCGCCGCAGCCGTGACGAAGACCGCGAGCAGTCCGACATCGTCGACAAGCTGGTTGCGATCAACCGCGTCGCGAAGGTGGTGAAGGGCGGCAAGAACTTCGGCTTCGCCGCGCTCGTCGTCGTCGGCGACCAGAAGGGCCGCGTCGGCTACGGCCACGGCAAGGCTCGCGAGGTGCCCGAGGCGATCCGCAAGGCGACCGAGGAAGCCAAGAAGTCGATGATCCGCGTTCCGCTTCGCGAAGGCCGCACGCTGCACCACGACGGCGCGGGCCGTTGGGGCGCCGGCAAGGTCTACCTGCGTACGGCGCCGGCCGGTACCGGCGTCATCGCCGGCGGTCCGATGCGCGCGGTGCTCGAAGTTCTGGGCGTGCAGGACGTGGTCGCCAAGTCGATCGGGTCTTCGAACCCGTACAACATGGTGCGCGCCACGGTCGACGCTCTGAGCCGTCAGTCCAGCCCCCGCCAGATCGCGTCCAAGCGCGGCCTGCGCGTGCAGGACATCGTCTCGCGCCGCAGCGACGAAACGGCCGCCCCGGCCGAGCCCGCCGCTGAAACCGCGCAATAGTTCGAAGGACCGGAGCAACGCCGATGGCCAAGAGCAAGACGATCCGGGTCCGCCAGATCCGCAGCCCGCAGCGCCGCGACGGCGTTCAGCGCGCCACCCTGGTGGGTCTCGGCCTGAACAAGCTTCAACGCGAGCGCGAGCTCGAAGACACCCCGGCTGTCCGGGGCATGATCGCCAAGGTCGCCCACCTCGTGGAAGTGGTCGGCTAGTACGGCTTTGAAAGACCGGCCGCGCCCGCAAGGGAGTGTCGGCCAGGGAGCGTGAGATGAAACTGAACGAGATCGCCGATAAGGCCGGCGCCCGTAAAACCCGCATGCGTCTCGGCAAGGGCGTTGGCTCGGGCAAGGGCAAGACGGGCGGCCGTGGCGTCAAGGGTCAGAAATCGCGTCGCGGCGTGGCCATCAACGGCTTCGAAGGCGGCCAGATGCCGATCTACATGCGCCTCCCGAAGCGCGGCTTCACCAAGCCGAATCAGGAGAAGTTCGCGTGGGTGAACCTCGGCCGTCTGGAAGCCGCCATTCAGGCCGGCAAGCTGGACGCCTCGGCCACGATCGACGCCGAAGCCCTCAAGAAGGCCGGACTGGTTCGTCGCGAACGCGACGGCGTGCGTATCCTTGCAAAAGGCGAGCTGAAGTCCAAAGTTGACCTGGTGGTCGCCGGCGCTTCGAAATCCGCTGTCGAGGCGGTTGAAAAGGCGGGCGGAAAGATCACCCTGACCCGGCCGGTGGCGGAAGCGGCCGAGTAGGGCGTCCCGGGTGCGGGAAGTTCAGGTCGGCCGTCCGCGCATGGAGTGCGGGCGCGGGGCTCGGTGAGGAGGGCGTAGGTCATGGTCTCGGCAGCCGAGCAGCTCGCGCGAAGCATCAGTTTTTCGACATTCGGGAAAGCCAAGGAGCTTCAGGCGCGCCTGTGGTTCACGCTGGGGGCGCTCGTCGTCTACCGCCTCGGCACGCACATCCCGATCCCCGGCGTCGACCCCAACATCTACGCTCAGGCGTTCGGTTCCGCCTCCCAGGGCATTCTGGGCATGTGGAACACCTTCTCCGGCGGCGCCGTCGAGCGGATGGCGATTTTCGCCCTCAACGTCATGCCGTACATCTCCGCCTCGATCATCATTCAGGTGATGGCGACGGCGATCCCCTCGCTTGAACGCCTTAAAAAAGAAGGCGAGCAGGGCCGCAAACAGCTCAACCAGTACACGAGGGTCCTCACCGTCGTGCTGGCGTTCGCCCAGGCGATCGGCGTCGCGTTCACGCTCAACGCGGTCGACCAGAACACCGGCCAGTCGATGGCCGTTAATCCGGGCATGTTCTTCATGGCCACCACGGTCGTCACCCTGGTGGGCGGCACGATCTTCCTGATGTGGCTGGGCGAGCAGATCACCGCGCGCGGCGTCGGCAACGGCATCTCGCTGATCATCTTCGCGGGCATCGTCGCCGAACTGCCCAAATACGTGGTCAACATCTTCACCCAGATGCGCGAGAACTCGATCAGCATCGTCGTGGTGCTTGCGATCACCGCGCTGGCGATCGCGCTGGTCGTCTTCATCGTCTTCATCGAGCGCTCGCAGCGCCGGCTGCTGATCCAGTATCCCAAGCGCCAGCAGGGCAACCGGATGATCGGCGGCGAAAGCTCGTTCCTGCCGCTCAAGGTCAACACCGCCGGCGTTATTCCGCCGATCTTCGCCTCCTCGCTGCTACTCCTGCCGAGCACCTTCGCGGCGCTGTCGCAGAGCGCGGGCGCGCAGGGCGGCTGGTGGGCGGATACGCTCCAGTTCGTTCAGGCCTATCTCGGCACCGGTCAGCCGGCCTTCATGGTCCTCTACGCGCTGCTGATCATCTTCTTCTGCTTCTTCTACACCTCGATCGTCTTCAACCCGGAGGAGACGGCCGAAAACCTGCGGAAATACGGCGGATTCATCCCCGGTTACCGCCCCGGCAAGCGCACCGCCGAGCACCTCGACTACGTGCTGACGCGCCTGACCGTGATCGGCTCGCTCTATATCGCCGGGGTGTGTCTGCTGCCGCAGATCATGCACAATCAGTTTGGCGCGAGCATCACGCTGGGCGGTACGTCCATCCTGATCGTCGTGTCGGTGACCATGGACACGGTGGCGCAGATCCAGTCGCACCTGATCGGCCACCAGTATGAAGGCATGATCAAGAAGGCGCGCCTGGGAGGACGCAAGAAATGAACCTGATCCTGTTCGGCCCCCCGGCCGCCGGAAAGGGAACGCAAGCCAAGCGCCTCGTCGCTGGCCGCGGCTATATCCAGCTTTCGACCGGCGACATGCTGCGCGCCGCCAGAACCTCGGGGTCCGAGCTTGGCAAGCGGGTCGCCCAGGTCATGGATTCCGGCGGGCTCGTTTCGGATGAAATCGTGATCGACCTGATCGAGGAGCAGCTGGTTCTCAACCCGGCCGCCCCCGGCTTCATTTTCGACGGCTTTCCCCGCACGGTCGCCCAGGCTGAAGCGTTGGATGAACTTCTGCGCGGCCGCGGCGGCGCGATCGACGCCGTGATCCGGCTCAAGGTCGACGAGCCGGCGCTGATCCAGCGGATCACCAAGCGGTTCGAGGAAGAGGGCCGTTCGGACGACAACCCGGAATCATTCAAGAAGCGGCTCTCGGCCTACAACGCCCAGACGGCGCCGCTTCTGCCGATCTACGCCGAGCAGGGCAAGCTGCACGAGGTGGACGGAATGCAGGATATGGACGCGGTTTCCGCCGCGATTTCCGAGGTCCTGGACGCGGTGGAACAGGGCTCGGCCAAGGCGGTGCGAAAGGCGAAATAGGCGGTTGACGGGCGTATGGCGCCCTCTATAAGAGGCGGCTTCCGCGACGGGCAAATGGTTCGCCGCGCCGCCAGGCGTCGGGCGGACCTTTTTCTGTTCGGCGAACGTGTTTCAGGGACGCAAAAGCGGACTTCCCGGAAGGGATCGCAGGCGCGCGCCCCAGTATGGCTGCCCCCGGCGGAAGTCGGGTGAAAAATCAAGGGTTTCGGGCCGGTTGTTGAGGTCCGTTTGAAGATCAGGAGGGGCTCTTGGCCCGTATCGCAGGCGTCAACATTCCGACCGGGAAGCGAGTTGAGATCGCCCTTCGGTATATCCACGGCATTGGCCCCGCCATGGCCAAGGAAATCTGCGAGAAGGTGGGAATCGAGCCGGCGCGCCGGGTCAACCAGCTCACCGACGCGGAAGTCCTGAAGATTCGCGAGACGATCGACGGCGACTATCTGGTCGAGGGCGACCTGCGCCGCGAGACCGCGATGAACATCAAGCGCCTGATGGACCTTGGCTGCTATCGCGGCCTGCGCCATCGCCGCGGCCTGCCGGTCCGCGGTCAGCGCACTCACACCAACGCACGCACGCGCAAGGGCCCTGCGAAGGCCATTGCCGGCAAGAAGAAATAAGAAGGAGCAGGCTGCATGGGTCGCGAGGCACAACGCGTCAAGCGCCGCGAGCGCAAGAACATCGCCTCTGGAGTGGCGCATGTGAACGCCAGCTTCAACAACACCATCATCACGATCACGGATGCGCAGGGAAACACGATTTCCTGGTCCTCCGCCGGGTCGATGGGGTTCAAGGGTTCGCGTAAGTCCACGCCGTACGCCGCTCAGGTCGCCGCCGAAGACGCCGGCCGCAAGGCTCAGGAGCACGGCATGAAGACGCTTGAGGTTCTGGTTCACGGACCGGGCTCGGGCCGCGAGTCGGCGCTTCGCGCCCTGCAGACGGTCGGCTTCACCGTCACGACGATCCACGACACGACCTCCGTGCCGCACAATGGCTGCCGGCCGCCCAAGCGCCGCAGGGTCTAGGGCGACCAGTTAGAGACCAACTCCGCGGACACGAACAACAACGCTGAGAGGCAGACAAGATGGCGACTCCCGCCGCTTCGGTGAACGACAAGAACTGGAAAGACCTCATCCGTCCCAACCGCCCGGTTGTGGAGCACGGACATGACGCGAACCGTCGCGCCAAACTGGTCATCGAGCCGCTTGAGCGCGGTTTCGGCACGACGCTGGGCAACGCCTTGCGCCGCGTTCTGCTGTCTTCGCTTCAGGGCGCCGCGATCACCGGCGTTCAGATCGACGGCGTGGTCCACGAGTTCTCGTCCATCCCGGGCGTCCGCGAAGACGTCACCGACATCGTGCTGAACCTCAAGCGCGTCGCGATCCGCATGGTGTCCGACACGCCGAAGCGCATGACGCTGAAGGCCTCGACGCCGGGTCCCGTCACCGCCGGCATGATCGAGACCTCGGGCGACACCGAGATCCTCAACCCCGATCACGTGATCTGCCACCTCGACCAGGGCAACGAAGTCCGCATGGAATTCACGGTCGCCACCGGCAAGGGCTATGTCCCGGCCGACCGCAACCGCCCGGACGACGCGCCGCTCGGCTTCATCCCGGTCGACTCGATCTTCTCGCCGGTCGAGCGCGTCGGCGTTCAGGTCGAAGACACCCGCGCCGGCCAGGTGCTGGATTACGATAAACTGACGCTCGACGTTCAGACCGACGGTTCGGTCACGCCGGAAAGCGCCGTGGCCTACGCCGCGCGCATCCTGCAGGACCAGCTCCAGCTCCTCATCACCTTCGACGAGCCGGTGGACACCGCCAAGGCCGACGACGAGCCGGACCTGGGCTTCAACCCGGTTCTGCTCAAGAAGGTCGACGAGCTCGAGCTTTCGGTGCGTTCGGCCAACTGCCTGCGCAACGACAACATCGTCTACATCGGCGACCTCATTCAGAAGTCGGAAGCGGAAATGCTCCGCACCCCAAACTTCGGCCGCAAATCGCTCAACGAGATCAAGGAAGTTCTCGCCGGCATGGGCCTGCACCTCGGAATGGATGTGCAGAACTGGCCGCCGGAAAACATCGAAGACCTCGCCAAGAAATACGAAGACCACACCTAACAGGAGGGCCCCGATACGGGGCCGAACGCCATGCGCCACGGACTTGCGCTTCGCAAACTCAACCGCACGCACGAGCATCGCAAGGCGATGTTCGCGAACATGGCGGGTTCGCTGATCCGCCACGAGCAGATCACCACGACTCTGCCCAAGGCGAAGGAACTCAAATCCGTCGTCGACAAGCTGATCACGCTTGGCAAGAAAGGCGACCTCACGGCCCGCCGTCTCGCCGCGTCTCAGCTCAAGGAAGACGAGCTGGTCAAGAAGCTCTTCGACACCCTTGGCGCGCGCTACAAGGACCGCAATGGCGGCTACACCCGCGTTCTGAAAGCCGGCTTCCGCAAGGGCGATAACGCGCCGCTCGCGGTGATCGAGCTGGTCGACCGCGACCCGGCCGCCAAAGGCGCCGAGGACAAGGCTCGCGCGGCCGCCATGGCCGAGATGGACGACGAATAGTCGTTCGATCGACCGCGGAATTCGAAAGGCCGGTCCCTTGGGGCCGGCCTTTTCATTTTCTT
>JAWKVD010000008.1:0-159905 GCA_041398225.1 Hyphomonadaceae bacterium
CGGTCGGGCCGCTCACCAGGCGCACGTCCGCGCCCAGCTTCGCCAGTTCGGCGGCGATGGCGTAGCCCTGACGTCCGGAGGAATGGTTGGAGAGATAGCGCACCGGATCGAGCGGCTCGCGCGTCGGACCGGCCGTGACCACGGCGCGGAAACCGGCCAGCGGCTGCGGCCGTCCGGCGGATGACTGCGTCAGCATCTGGAGAATGGTTTCGGCGATGCGGTCCGGATCGGGCAGGCGGCCGGGGCCGAACTCGCCGCACGCCATCGGGCCGACATCCGGCTCCATCACGGTCACGCCGTCGGCGCGGAGCTGGGCGACATTGCGCTGAACGGCGGCGTGGCCCCACATCCTGACATTCATCGCGGGAACCATCAGCACCTGCTTGTCGGTGGCCAGCAGCGCGGTGGAGGCGAGATCGTTGGCGTGGCCGTTGGCCGCCTTGGCGATCAGGTCGGCGGTCGCCGGACAGACGACCACGAGATCGGACGAGCGGGACAGTTCGATGTGGCCCATCTCGGCTTCGTCGGTGAGGTCGAACAGCTCCTGGAAGACCTTTTCCCCGGACAGGGCGGAAACCGAAAGCGGCGTGACGAATTCGGACCCGGCGCGGGTGAGGATGACGCGCGCGCCAACGCCCCGCTTGGCGAGCAGCCGGATCAGCTCCAGCGACTTGTAGGCGGCGACGCCGCCGCCGATGACAAGTAGAATGCGTTTCTGGTCCACGGGTCCGGTCCATGGTTGGGCGCGCCCTCGCGGGCGGGACATGCGTTCGTCAGGCGTCCTTATCCTTACCGCCGTCGAATAAATATGCACATTCCTCGCGCGGCGAAGTTTCCAGCGAAGTTCGCGCAAACCTTCACATAGGGACGAAAGGTCCCGGCAAGAATTGGCGGCGCGATCAACTCTGATTGCTTGTCATGCCGGCGAAGAAGGCTGAGGCCTCCGGCGTGGCGCCTGTGCGTTCGCCCGGCACGTCTTCGCAGAACGACACCCAGGCCAGCTTGCTCTCCACGCCATACTGTTTCCCGATCGCCGCCGCCTCGGGATCGTCCAGGCTGCCGATGGTGACATAGAAGCGGGCGTCCGGGTCGTCGTAGGAAAAGCTCAGGGGCGTGCCGCAGTCCCGGCAATAGCCGCGCCGGGCGAGGCTGGACGAGGCGAAGAAGGCCGGCTCGCCCCGCGTCCACTCAACTGCCGGCTTGGGGCAGCCGGCCAGCAAAGCGAACGCGCCGCCAACCGCGCGCTGGCACATGCGGCAGTGGCAGGCGTGGGCGTTCTCGACCCGCGGAACGTGCAGCGCATAGCGCACGGCGCCGCACTGGCAGCCGCCGACGACCGGCGCGGCGATCCGGAAAGTTTCTGTCATTGCGTTGTTCCTTAACGGAGCTTCACTAGACACCGTCCGCATCCCGTGCACGGACGACGCAAGCCTCTCTTGGCCGGAGGCGCGGACTGTGCTGCCATGGAGGGTGAGGGAGGACGGCATGTTTGGAAAGCCGAAACCCGTCGACACATTTACGCGCCGACTGATCGGCGAATGGCGCGCCGAGACCTCCAGCGGGCAGGTTTCCGGCGTGATTGTCGCCGTGTTCAATCCGGACGGTTCGTTTCACACGCGTTCGGAGGTGAACGGCGCCGAAGGCCCGGCGAGCCACACCTCGCAGGCCGGCCGGTTCCGCGTCGATCCAATCGACCGCGAGCGGTTCCGCTTGTCCCTGTTCGACGAGGAAGGGTCTGAGACCTACACCTCGGTGCGGAGCTTTCCGGACCCCACCACCATGCTGACCGAGGTCGGACGGGTGAAATTCACCCGCACCACGCCCACCGACAGTTCGATCTTCTCCTGACCGTCCACGCGCCGCTTCCGGGGCGAATTCCTCGCGGCGCTTTCCCGCAGGGTTTCCGCCGGGGGCTGTCCAGCGCCGCCGGATGCACTATGTAGGTCGCAAACCAGCGGACCGGGCGCGGTCCGCATGCCGGCCGTACAGGGAGACATGGCGATGCGCGAATACCTGAAATTCTACATCAACGGCGAATGGGTGGACCCCGTCGAGCCGCGCACCCTGGACGTCATAAACCCCGCCACCGAAGAACCCTATGCGCGGATCTCCATCGGCTCCAAGGCGGATGTCGACAAGGCGGTCGCGGCCGCCAAGGCCGCTTTCCCGGCTTTCGCCGCCACCTCTGCGGAATACCGCGCCGACCTGCTCGAGAAGATCGTCGAGGTCTACAAGACGCGCCTCGGCGAGATCGCCTCGGCGATCACCGAGGAGATGGGCGCGCCGGGCTGGCTGGCCCAGGCCGCGCAGGCGCCTTCGGGTCTCGGCCACCTGATGACCGCCGCCAAATATCTCCGCACCTTCCAGTTCGAGGAGCGTCGCGGCAAACACCTGATCCGCAAGGAGCCGATCGGCGTGTGCGGCTTCATCACCCCGTGGAACTGGCCGCAGAACCAGATCGCCTGCAAGGTCGCGCCCGCGCTGGCGGCCGGCTGCACCATGGTTCTGAAACCGTCCGAGATCGCGCCGATCGACGCCATCCTGTTCGCCGAAGTTCTGCATGAGGCGGGCGTGCCGAAGGGCGTGTTCAACCTCGTCAACGGCGACGGTCCGGGCGTGGGCGCGGCGCTGTCGTCTCATCCGGACGTCGACATGATGTCGTTCACCGGCTCCACGCGCGCCGGCGTGCTGGTGGCTCAGGCCGCCGCGCCGACGGTCAAGCGCGTCGCCCAGGAGCTGGGCGGCAAGTCCGCGAACATCGTGCTCGAAGACGCCGACCTGCAACGCGCGGTCAAGACTGGCGTGCTTCAGATGATGGGCAATTCCGGACAGAGCTGCAACGCGCCGTCGCGCATGTTCGTGCCGCGCGCGCTGAACGAGGAAGCCAAGGCGATCGCCAAGGCGACCGCCGAAGCGGTGAAGGTCATGGAGCCGACCACCGCCGACAAGGGCGCGATCGGCCCGGTCGTTTCGGAAGCGCAGTACAACAAGATCCAGGGCCTGATCCAGAAAGGCATCGAGGAAGGCGCCACGCTGCTCGCCGGCGGTCTTGGCCGTCCGGACGGCTTCAACAAGGGCTATTACGTTCGCCCGACCGTCTTCGGCGACGTCACCAACGACATGACGATCGCGGTCGAGGAGATTTTCGGGCCGGTGCTCTGCATGATCCCCTACGACACGGAAGAGCAGGCGATCGAGATGGCCAACAACACGGTCTACGGTCTGTCCGGCTATGTTCAGTCGGGCTCGATCGAACACGCCCAGGACGTCGCCTCGAAGCTGCGCACCGGCATGGTGCACCTCAACGGCGCGATGTCGGATCCGACCATGCCGTTCGGCGGCTTCAAGCAGTCGGGCAATGGCCGCGAATGGGGCGTTGAGGGCATCCACGAATTCCTCGAGACCAAGTCGGTGTTCGGCTACGCGCCGGCCTGACATAGAACCTGACGTGTGGGAAAATACCCGCCGTTTTCCGGTGCGCGGCCTCGCCGCTTCCGGAGGGCGGCGGGCGCCCGGCGGGTGAAACAGTTCGTCGCCTTGCCCGAAGCGTGAAGTGCCTCCAGATTGAGCCATGGGGTGGACGCCATGTGGAGATCGAACATGATCCGCAAACTGATGCTTGGCGCATCGCTGGCGGCCGGGCTCGTCCTGTCGGCGTGCGCGTCCTTCGGGCCGACGCCCTACCAGTCCGCCGCGCAGAGCAGCGCAGGGGGGTATAGCGAAACCCGGATCGAACCCGACCGTTACCGGATTTCGTTCAAGGGCAATTCGATGACCGATCGCGAGACGGTCGAGAACTACATGCTCTTCCGGGCCGCCGAACTGACGTTGCAGCTTGGCTATGACAATTTCACCATCGTCAATCGCGACACCGACGCGCAAACCCGGGTGCGCACCGATCCGGGTTATTTCGGCCCGCACATGTCGTACATGTACTTCCACCCCCGCTATGGCTGGATGGGCGCGTACGATCCGTTCTGGACGCGGACCACGTTCGACGAGATCACCCGCTATGAGGCGTTCGCCGAAGTGCTGATGGCCAAGGGCCCCAAGGGAAGCGACCCCGACAGTTTCGATGCGCGGGAAGTCTCCAAAAACCTTGCGCCGCTGATCACGCGTCCGCCGCAATAGGGCGAACCGCCGGGTTCCGGTAAACGCGGAATAAAGACCGCTGGTGTAGGCCGGGGGCATGGGCCCGGCCGTCTCGATCGTGATTCCGACTTTCCGGCGGCCCGAACGCGCGGTTGAAGCCGTGCGTTCGGCGCTGGCGCAGGTCGGCGCGCCGGACTTCGAGATCGTCGTCGTCGACAACGATCCGGCGGGCTCGGCCTTGCCCCGGCTGGAAGCGCTGGCGCTGGCGGAAGACCGCATCCCGATCCGCGTGCTGCACGCGCCGGACCCCGGCGTCGCGCACGCCCGCAACCGCGCGCTCGCGGCGGTGCGCGGCGACTGGATCGCGTTTCTCGACGACGACGAGACCGCGACGCCCGGCTGGCTGGCCGAGCTGTTGCGGGTGCAGGACATGACCGGCGCCGACGTGGTGTTCGGACCGGTGCTGACGCGCCTGCCTTTCACGCCATCCGCTCATGGCGAGTTCTACGAGGCGTTCTTCGCGCGCGCGCCGGATCACGCCGAAGGGTTGATCGACGAGACGTATGGCTGCGGCAACTCGCTGATCCGGCGAAGCGCGCTGCCGGATGGCGGCGAGGCGCCGTTCTCGATCGCCCACAACGAGACGGGCGGGGAGGACGACGTTCTGTTTCAACGCATGCGTCTTTCCGGAAAGCGCTTCGCCTGGGCTTCGGCGGCGCTGGCGCTCGAAACTCCGGAGCCCTCGCGCGTCAACCTTGGCTATACGTTGCGCCGCGCCTTCGCCTATGGGCAGGGGCCCGCTCACGGCGCCTGGCGCGAAGGCAAGCCGCTGCGCACGCTTGCATGGATGGGCGTGGGCGCGGTGCAGGCGGCGGTGTTCGGTCTGGGTTCGCTCGCCGGGTTCGTGTTGCGCAGCCGCAGGCGCGCCTTCGCCTATGCGCGCACGGCCGAGGGGCTTGGAAAGATTTTCTGGCCGCGCGCGTTCGAACCGAAATTCTATGGCGCGGCTGCCTTGCCGCGACCGGTCAGCGCGAAGCCGGCGTCCGCGCGCTGATCCAGAAACGGCTGGTGCGGCCGCGCACGCCGGGCTTGAACACGTTGAAGCGCGGATCGTCGTCGGGACTGTCGAGATCGGTTTGGGCGATGTCGACAAAGCCCGCCTGTGTCAGCATCTCGCTCACCAGTCCGGGATCGATCCGGTGCAGCGAAACCTGGCGGGCGGGCGGCATGGCCGCGTCGGCGCGATGGTCCTCGATCACCAGCCGGCCGCCGGGTTTCAGCAGATCGTGCAGGCGGCGCAGCATCGCCACCGGATCGCCGCCTTCAAGCATGACGTCGTGAAACACCTGTCCCATCAGGACGAGATCGTAGCTTCCCGGTTCGCCGGGCAGGTCGTTCCAGTTCGCGACGATGTAGCCGATATTGTCGCGATGGATGCGCGTGCGCATCACCTCGGGGTCGATCGAGGGAAACTGGTTGATCCAGCCGGGCGTGTTCTGGATGTCGACATGGCCGTTGGGCCCGACCAGCGTGGAGGCGATCAGGGCGAGATAGCCGCCGCCGGCGCCGATATCGAGCACGCGCGCGCCGCCCAGCGTTTCGGCGGGAAACATGTTGTCCGGCTTGCGCGCGTCGTCGCGCACGCGATGGTCCGGCGGCCGGTCGGGCGCCTCAATCGCGGCCTCGATATTGGTCTGGTTAGGGGGGCTGTTTGGGGGCTGATCCGGCGACAGCTGGGCGTGGGCGGGCAGCGCGCAGAGCGTCGCCAGCAGCACCGCCAGCAACGCCCCCGGCGGGCGCATCAGGGTTTGACCTGAACGATCGGGCGCACTTCGAGGCGGGCCCACAGGCCGGCGCGCGCATAGGGGTCTTCCTCGAACAGCGCCTGCGCCGCGGCGAGGTTTTCGGCTTCGACGACGATCAGCGAACCGGCCGGGGTTCCGCCGTCTTCCGACAGCATGGGGCCGGCGAACTTCACGCGCGCGCCGAGGCCGTCGACCCATTCGAGATGCGCGGGCCGGGTCGCCTTGCGCACGTCGAGTCCGTCCTCGCGGTCAAACCCGGTCATCACATACAGCGCCATGGCGTCTTCTCCCGTGGTGGTCTTCTCAGGTCTCTTCGCGGAAGGGCCGGTTGAGCAGCGCCTCCATCGCCTGTCTGGCCGTGATCGATCCGTCGATCAGCCGTGCGGTGGCTTCGCAGATCGGCATTTCAACGCCCGCCTTCTTCGCCAGCGCCACCAGCGCCGGGGCGGTCGCCGCGCCTTCGGTGACGGCCGAACGGCGCGCGAGGATCTCCGCCGCCGTCTCGCCCTGACCGAGCGCCAGACCGAAACTCATATTGCGCGATTGCGGCGAGGAGCAGGTCAGCACCAGATCGCCAAGCCCGCTCAGCCCGGCCATGGTTTCCTGCCGGGCGCCCAGCGCGGTTCCCAGACGCAGCATTTCGGCGAAGCCGCGCGCGATCAGCGCCGCGTGCGCCGAACGGCCCAGCCCCATGCCTTCGCTGACGCCGCAGGCGATCGCCAGCACGTTCTTCACCGCTCCGCCGATCTCCGCGCCGATCATGTCGTCGCTCCAGTAGATCCGGAAATTGGGACGGCCGATCGCCTGGGCCCAGGCTTCGGCCTCGGCGCGGTTGGGCGAGGCGAGGGTCACGGCCGTCGGCAGTCCGCGCGCGACGTCTGCCGCGAAGGACGGCCCGGAGAGCACGGCGGGCGAGGCGTCCGGTATGGTCTCGGCGAGGATTTCGGTGGCCAGCTTCAGGCTCGATTGCTCGATGCCCTTGGCGCACAGCGCCAGCGGCGTGCCGGGCGAAATGTGGGGCGCCAGCGCGCTCAGCGCCGAACGCAGGTGCTGGGCCGGCACCACCAGCAGGATCGCGTCGCACGCGGCCAGCGCGGCGATGTCCGAGCCCGCCGAAAGCGCGGGCAGGGCGACATCGGGCAGAAAGACCGGATTGCCCTGTCCGGCCGTCAGCGCCTCGGCGACGTCGGGTTCGCGGGCCCATACGCGGACGCTGCGGCCGGCGGCGTGGGCGCAATAGGCCAGCGCGGTTCCCCATGCGCCGGCGCCCGCGACTCCAATGGACTGGAAAACCGCTTTGGCCTCGTGTAAGGTCTCTGACGATTTCATAAAATGTTCAGTGTTTATCCAATATCCGACGGCGCCATGACCGACAAGAATGACCCCCGCGAAATCATCCTCAAGGCCGCCGCGGAGAGAATCGTTCACTACGGCTACAACAAGACGACGATGAGCGAAATCGCCGCCGACTGCGAGATGTCGGCCGGCAATATCTATCGCTTCTTTCCGTCCAAGATCGACATCGCCAACGAGATGACCCGGCGGTTCGACGCCGAGCTGCACCAGTCCTACGAGGCCATTCTGGGCGATGCGGCGCGCTCGCCCTCGCGCAAGCTGGCGGACCTGTTCGAACTGCGCCTGGAGCGCACATTCCACATCTTCGAGCGCTATCCGAAGCTGATGGAGCTGGCGGAAATCATGCGCCGGGAGCGGCCGGACTACTCCTCCGAAGAGCGGGCGCAGGAGCGCACCTATATCTGCCGCATCCTTCAGGAAGGCGCGGACGCGGGCGAGTTCGCCCTGCCATACGACCTGAAAATCACCGCCGATCTTGTCCAGGCGGCTCTGGTGAAGTTCCTGTTCCCGCAATTCTGGACCACGGAACAGCTCGAATCCCTCAAAATCGAGAAGGCGCGCCTGCTGACCCTGCTTCTGACGGGCCTCGCCGCGCGGAGCTGATCCGCAGCCGAATTTCTAGACAATTGATTTCACTTAAAAAACTCCTCGCTTTCCGTATCTCGATAAAAATATTGAACAATGTGCGATTTATTCATTGCCAACTGACCAGCGTTGAGCTACATAGATGGTGTGCCGGGAACGGAACACCGCCCGGCGCACCCAAACAGAGGCCGCAAGAGACCTCGACCTGATACGGAGCAGCAAATGTCCATCCTCCCCACGGGCGCCGAAAACCGCCAAAAATTCTTCTCGAACCTCGTCGCGGCGCCGCTGGCGCTCTTCGGGTCGGTGTCGATCATTCTCCTGATCGACGTCATTAGCCGCGCCGCAGCGGTCTGAACGATCAGGGAGGTCCGGAAGCCGGGCCTCCCACCTCCCCTTTGACGCCGCCCAACGGCGTCCTGCGTCGTACGACTCGCTCTCCTCCCCCAACTCGTACTCGACGCATCCTCGAACGCCGGCTCCAGCGGAGCCGGCGTTGTTTTTTTCCGGTTTCGCGTGGGCCGGAACAGGCGGCGGAACGGACGCCGGCGATGGCGGGCGAGCGGACGCGCCGAAGACGTTAACGCGCGTCAACCATTCCGGCGCTCGCGGGCCGAATGCGGTAACGCGCCATAAACCAAAACATCCTCCCAATCGCCGACATTCCACAATGTCTGCGCGCTGAATGCGCCGGGAGCCCTGATGTCGGTCTTCTTCAAACTCGTGCTCGGGTCGGTTTCGCGGTCGAACCATCACCGCATCGCGGTTCTCGCCCTGCAGCAGCTTCAGGACGGCGACGCGGGCGGGTGGCGCGATCTCTTCCTGCATCACCACGCGGCCTACCTTGAGGGCTCGAAGGCGCCGGATGCGAGCTTCAAGGATTTCAAGAACCACGTTCTGCACGTGCGCGACGATTTCTGGGGCGGGGCGCCGGCCTCGGCGCGCGAATGGTATCGCCGCACGGTTCGCGCGCTGAGCCAGAAGGACTGGAAACAGGCCGCCTGGTGCGCGGGGGTGATGAGCCACTATCTCGCCGATCCGGTGCAGCCCTTCCATACCGGCCAGACCGAGGAGGAGAACGCCATCCACCGCGCGGTGGAGTGGAGCTTCTCGAAGGCCTTCAAGGAGCTGCACCTGATCCTCGAACAGGATCTGGGCTATCCGGAAATCGAGATTCCCGACGGCGAGGACTGGCTGGAGACGATGGTGCAGGACGGCGCCATCGCCGCCAACGCGCACTATGAAACGATCATCGACCACTACAATTTCGAAGTCGGGCGCAAGAAACCTGAAGCCGGTCTCGACCAGGAACTGAAGGACGCCGTCGCGGGCCTGATCGGTTATGCGACGGTTCTGGTGGCGCGGGTTCTCGACCGCGCCTTCGAGGAGGCGGGCGTCAAACCGCCTTCGGTCAACCTCACGCTCGACACGCTGTTCGCCGTCATCAAGGCGCCGCTGCGCAAGATCCTCGCCGAACTCGCCGACGAGAAAGAGCGCGACATCGTCGAGGCGCAGTACGAAGAGTTCAAGCGCACCGGCAAGGTGCGCGAGACCCTGTCGGAAGACGACCGCCAGGTGAGGGCGCTGCACGCCGAGGAAGTCCTGTTCACGCCGCTCGCCTCGCTCGACTGTCAGTGGCCGCGCGAAACCGGAACCGCGTTCGGGGAGGGCGCCGAAGCGCGCGTCACCCGCAAGCGCAAGGCCGAAAAGAAGAAGCCCGTTCGCAGCCGGCCGGTGGTGCAGTCGAAGCCCGCCATCGTTCGCGCGCCCGATCCGCGTCCGCCGATCGACCTCGACGAGCCGGCCCTTGAAGACGTCGAACTCGACGAAGCGCTTCTCGAGGACGAGCTGGACGAAGACATCGACGTTGAAAACGAGGACGCGGAGAACGAGCCGCTCGCGGACGACTATGTCGACGAGGTCGCCGTCGCCCGCGCCGTCGAACTCGCCTATGAGGGCGAGGACGATGAAGACGAGGACGACGTCTACGCGGCCGATCTCGAGGACGACGCGGTGCTCGACGCCGACGAGGACGAGCTGGGCGCCGAGTATGACGACGCCGGCGCGTCGCACCTCGCCGCGGCCTACGCCGAGGACGGCGAGGACGAGAGCGAAGCCGCCTACGACATGGACGATCCCGACGACGCCGACGAAGAGGACGAGGAGGCGTACGACGACGCTCCGCGCATCGCGGCCGACGTCCGTCCGCAGCTTTCCGACGAAACCTCCGGCCGGCGTCCGCGCATTCGTCTCGCCGAAGCCGATCCGGTCGTGGATGCGCCGTCCATCGGTCCCAAGACGGCCGACCGCCTGCACCTGATCGGCGTGGAGACGGTGGCCGATCTGCTGGCGCTGACGCCGGAGGATGCGGCCAGCCGCATCAAGGCCAGCCACATCAATGCGATGGTGATCCGCGATTGGCAGTCGCAGGCGGCGCTTGTGTGCTCGATCCCGGACCTCACCGGAACCGATGCGCAGATGCTGGTCGGCGCGGGCGTTACAAGCCTGGAGGACCTCGCGGATTCGGACGCGGACTTCCTCACCGAGTCGGTGGAGGAGTACGCCAACTCGCGCGAGGGCGCGCGCCTGCTGCGCGGGTCTGCGGCGCCGGACTATAACGAGATCGCGGCGTGGATCGAGGCGGCGCAACTGGCGCTCGAGGAACGCGACGCCGCCTGATCCAGCCCGCCGGTCCGGCCGCTTTGATGCGCGGATGACCGTTCGGAAATCTACATGAACGGTCGATTCCGGCATCGTTCATGTTCGGTGCGGTTTTCTCCCGCCTCGGACATGGGAAAGGACTGGATCATGCGCGTACTTGCACGCACGCTCCTGGCGGGCCTTATCGCCGCCGTATCGATCGCACCGGCGCTGGCCGATCCGCCGCATCGCGGAAACGGGAACGGCCACAGCTACAGCCGCGGACATGGCGGCGATCGTCACGACTATCGCGACGGCCGTCGCGACGGACGCAGATACGACAATCGCCGCGACCGGCATGACCGCTACGACCGGCATGATCGTCGCGACTATCGCGGACCGACGGTGGTCTATCGCGACTATCGCGCTCCGCCGCCGCCGCCCCGCCGCTATTATGTCGGCGGCTACATCCCGCGCGACGTGCACTATCGCGTGGTCTATGATTACGGGCGCTATCGCCTGCCGCCGCCGCGCTACGGCCATCACTATGTCGATTGCGGCGACGGAGACATTCTGCTGGTCGCCGCCGCGACCGGACTTGTGGTGTGGGCGCTCAGCCAGAACCGCTACTGACGCAGGCGCGGCGAACCGCCAAGCCGACGACAACAGACGGCCGTCCCTTCGCGGGGCGGCCGTTTCCATGTCTCGACAGTGTCGGTTCTCTCGCCCCGGCTACTCGCCCCGGCTACTCACCCTGTTCGACGAACGGGTAGGTGAACGGGTCCTTCGGCATCAGGCCGAACGATTTCTTCGGCGTGTCGTAGTCGCCGACCAGAAGCTCGTAGTGCAGATGCAGCGCGATCGGCGTTTTCGCGGTGTTCCCCATCACGCCCAGCGTCGCGCCGAAGGGCAGGTGCGCGCCCACCGTCACGCCGGATGCGATCGAGGCGAGATGGGCGTAGCGGGTGAAGACGTTCGGCGTGTGCTCCAGCACGATGTAGTTTCCATAGTCGTCGCGATAGCCGGCTTCGAGAACCGTCGCCGCGGCGACCGCGTGGATGGTTCCGGCGGGATTGCTCTGGAAGTCGACGCCCTTGTGCGGACGGTCCGAGCGCAGACCGAAGCCCGAGGTGAGGCAGGCGCCGTTCACCGGGTCGACGGCGATCACCACCTCGTTCTCGACATTGATGAAGGGGCGATAGCCCGCAACGCCGCCGTCGCTGTCGGTCGCCGGCGCGTTGCGAACGTTGATCTTCGGGCAAAGGCCAAGCGTCCGGTCCGGCTTGAACGCCGATGAGACCGGCGTTGCGGTCGCGCTCGACGGCTGACTGGAAGCGGCGCTGTCGCCGGCGGGCGTGGTTGCACATGCAGCGAGCATCAGGGCGGCCGATAGTCCATACGCGACTTGCCGGATTGGGCGCCGGGCTGGAGGTTGGAGTGGGCCGGGCGAACGCGCGTGCGCGGCGAAGCGTTTGTATCCCGCGCCTTTTCCTAACGTCATGCATCGCATCATGTCGCGTCTCCGTGCGGGGCGCCCGTGCGTTGCGACATCCCCCATGCCGGTCGCTTCATGGAACCGCAGGTGTCGTACTTCCGCAAGTCATTGCAGTTTCGCTTGACACCTGACTTCCGTGACCGTTCGCTGTCGGAAGCAGGGAGAGGCGACATGAAATTCAAGATCAGCGTGCTGGCGATGGCCGCGTTTGCGGCTGCGTGCAGTCCGGCGGGCGAAGAGGCGATGGCCCCGGTGCAGCCGGGCGAGGGCGCATATGCGGACCTTCAGAAACGGCTGATCGAAGCCAAGCCGGGCGACGTCGTCGAGATCGGCGAAGGACAGTTCGCCTTCACCGAAGGCCTGTCGCTGGATGTCGACAATGTGACGGTGAAGGGCGCGGGCCAGGACAAGACGGTCATCTCCTTCAAGGGGCAGACCGGCGCGGGCGAGGGCCTCCTGATCACCTCAAACGGCGTCACCGTGTCCGACCTGACGGTGCAGGACACCAAGGGCGACGGCATCAAGGCCAAGGGCTCGGACGTCATCACCTTCAAGGACCTCAAGGTCGAATGGACCGGCGGGCCGCTGGAGACCAACGGCGCCTATGGCGTCTATCCGGTTGAATCGAGCAATGTGCTGATCGACGGCGTGACCGTTTCGGGCGCATCGGATGCGGGCATCTATGTCGGCCAGTCCGACAACATCATCGTCCGCAACTCGCGCGCCGAATACAACGTCGCCGGCATCGAGATCGAGAACTCGACGCGCGCCGACGTCTACGACAACGTCGCGACCAAGAACGCCGGCGGCATTCTGGTGTTCGACCTGCCGGACCTGCCGAAGATCGGCGGACATTCGACGCGCGTGTTCAAGAATGAGATCTACGAGAACGACACCCAGAACTTCGCGCCCAAGGGCAACATCGTCGCCAACGTGCCGACCGGTACGGGCCTGATGCTGATGGCCAACAAGGACGTGCACGTCTTCGACAACTCGTTCGACAAGAACGGCACGGCGCACATCATGGTGGTGTCCTACTCCTATCCGTTCGAGGACGACCGCTATAATCCGCTGCCGCGCGATTTCGTCATTCGCGACAACACCTATGGCGTCGGCGGCGATGCGCCCCAGGGCCGGCTCGCTCCGGTCGCGGCGGCGATGAACGCGCCGTTCCCGCCGATCATCTGGGACGGCGTCACCACCTATGGCGACACCTCCGAGGACGTTCGTCTGGTGATCAAGGAGCCGGCCAGCGTCGGCTTCCTCAATCTCGGCCTCGGCTCGACGCCGCCGGATCTCGAGAAGGCGCGCCCGTCGCTCAACCGTCCGCCGGTGGTCGACATTGCTGAACCCGAAGCGGTGGTGCTGCCGCAGGATGCGGCCGCGCCGAAGGCCAGCTGATGCGCCGTTGGACGGTGGTATGCGCCGGGCTTGTCGCGGGCCTGCTCGGCGCGTGTTCGGGGCCAGGGTCAAAGGGGCCGGATCTGTCGGTGATCCTCGCCGACGCGCCGGCCCCGAACCTCTCCGACTATGGGTTCGATCTCGATCATCCGGGCGAAGGCGACCAGGCGCGCCTCGTCCGGTATGATCTCGTCAATCCGCTGTTCTCCGATCACGCCGACAAGCATCGCTATGTCTTCGTTCCCGAAGGCGAGACCGCCGTCTACAAGGCGGACGGGGCGTTCGACTTTCCGGTCGGCTCGGTGCTGATCAAGACGTTCGGCTTCGCGCCGGACATGCGCACGCCGGCCGAGGGCGGCTACAAGGTCGAGACGCGGCTTTTGATCCGCAAGGAAACCGGCTGGATCGCCTATCCCTATATCTGGAACGAGGACCAGAGCGAGGCGACCTACGCGCCGGTCGGCGGCGCCCGCACGATCGACACGATCACGGAGGACGGCGAGCCGATCTCCATCGCCTACGAGATTCCCAACAAGAACCAGTGCAAGACCTGTCACCAGTCGAACAAGGTGATGACGCCGATCGGGCCGACCGCGCACAGCCTCAACCATGTCGGGCCGAACGCGGCGGAACAGGCGGGCGTCAGCCAGATCGCGGACTGGACGGCGCGCGGACTGCTGACCGGCGCGCCGGCGGACCCCGCCGATATTCCCTCCGTGCCCGACTATCTCGACGCATCCGCGCCGCTTGAGCCGCGCGCCCGCGCCTGGCTCGACATCAATTGCGCGCATTGCCATTCCTCGGGCGGCGGGGCGTCGAACTCCGGCCTGTTCCTGCGCTACACCGAGACCAACCCGACGGGGTGGGGCGTCCGCAAGCGGCCGGTGGCCGCCGGGCGCGGCGCGGGCGACAATTCGTTCGTCATCGAACCGGGACATCCGGAACAATCGATCCTGGTCTATCGTCTCGAATCGACCGAACCGGGCGTGGTGATGCCCGAACTGGGCCGAACCACCGTGCAGCCGGAAAGCCTCGACCTGATCCGGCGGTGGATCGCCTCGATGCCGGCCGATCACGGCGGAGCCAGCGGCAAGTAGGTGCGGCCGGCGAGGCGCGAAGAACAAAGCGGGAGAAGACGCCATGGGCGTGATGAAATGGATCGGCGCGGGTCTCGCGATCGGGATCGTCGGAGCGGCGGTCGGTTCGGCGGTCTGGCTCTGGTCGCCGGAGACCGAGCAGTCGACAGTGGCGGTGCAGGCGGCGCGCGACGTGGCGGCCGGGTACGACGCGCGGGTCATTCGCGACCGGTTCGGCGTGCCGCACGTCTACGGTCACCGCAACGCCGACGTCGCGTTCGGCATCGCCTACGCCCATGCCGAGGACGACTGGCGGACCATCGAGGAAGTCATCCGCCAGAACCGCGGCACGCTGGCCGCTCTCAACGGCAAGGACGCGGCGGCGTCGGACTATCTGATGCTGGCGCTGGGCAATATCGAGGCCGTCGACCGCGATTACGACACGCAGGTGTCGGCGGCGGGCAAGGCGGTGGCCGAAGGCTACGCCGCCGGCCTCAATCTCTGGTGCGCCGATCACCCCGAGACGGGATGCTGGCGCACGCTTCCGGCCAGCGGCAAGGACGTCATCAAGGGCTACGCCAACCGTCCGCCCTTCTTCTACGGGCTGGACGGCGAACTGGCCGGGGTGTTGCAGGGATCGGGTCCGGTCGACCTGTCGGTGAAGTCGGCGCGCGCGGCCTATCTCAAGACCTCCGCCGACATCGAGCTTGGCTCCAACGCCATCGCCGTCTCGCCGCTGCGCTCGTCCGACGGCCATACGCGGCTCGCGGTGAATTCGCACCAGCCCTATACCGGCACGGTCGCCTGGTATGAGGCGCGGCTGAAATCCGACGAAGGCATCGACATGATCGGCGGCCTGTTTCCGGGATCGCCGCTGATCCTGCACGGCGCGGGCCCCGATCTCGGCTGGGCGGCGACGGTCAACAAGCCCGACGTTTCCGACGTTTTCCTGCTTACGGTCGACAACCCCAAGAAGCCGCGCAAATACATGATGGACGGCGCGTGGAAAGACCTTGAGGTCTTCCCGATCAAGTTCCGCGTGCACCTGTGGGGACCGTTCGCCCTGCCGGTGACGCAGCAGGGCTATCGCTCAGAGCACGGGCCGGTCTTCGTCACCGATCGCGGCGTGTTCGCGGTGTCGTATGCGGGCGATCAGGAGATCCGCTATGTCGACCAGTATCTCGCCATGAACACGGCGAAGACGGTCGCCGAGTGGCGCGCCGGCCAGGAGCGGATCAACGCCATTCCCTCGATCAACTACGTGGTCGCCGACAGCAAGGGCGACATCGCCTATTTCTGGAACGCGCGCATGCCCAAGCGCGAGCCGGGCTGGGACCGCTCCAAAGTGCTGCCGGGCGACACGTCCGACACGTTGTGGAAAGGCTGGGAGCCGGTGTCCTCGCTGCCCGCCGTCATCAATCCGCCGTCAGGCTGGGTGGAGAACTCCAACAACTCGCCGCTGCATTCCACCTCGCTGGAGGATGCGCCCAAGGCCGAGGACTATCCGAAGGACTACGGCCTCGACACGCTGGTCACCAATCGCGGCCTGCGCGCGCAGGTTCTGTTCGGCGGCGATCCCGACATCACGCGCGAGGACTTCCTCACCTACAAGATGGATCACCAGTATGACGAACGCTCGAACGTCATGAAGCTGGTGCGCGACGTGGCCGCGCTGGGCGCGGACGGCGATCCGCAGCTTCAGGAGGCGATCGACCTGATGACGTCCTGGAACGGTTCGGCGGACCGTCACAACCGCGCCGCGGCGCTGCCGATCCTGGCCGGGCAGGTCGCGCGCGGCGGTCAGATCCATGACGACGCCACGCCGGAAAAGGAACGCGAGGCGGTCAAATCGGTCGCCGAGCGTCTGCGCAATGTCTATGACCGTATCGACCCGGAATGGGGCGAGGTCTCCATGCTTCAGCGCGGCGACAAGACCTGGCCGCTCGACGGCGGTCCGGACACGCTGCGCGCGGTCTACGCCAATGGCGATCTTGAAGTGGACGGCCATCTGCACGGGGTGGCGGGCGACACCTACATCCTGATCGCCGACTGGGCGCCGGACGGCGCGTACCGGCTGGACACGATCCACCAGTTCGGATCGGCGACGCTGGACGCCACCTCGCCTCACTATGGCGATCAGGCGCCGCTGTTCGCGGAGGAGCAGTTCCGCCAGCCGCCGATGACGCTTGAGGGCGTTCTGGCCGAAGCCGAGCGCGACTACCGCCCCGGCAAATAGCGCGGGCCCGGCCGGGTTCTTGTCTGACCGGCCTTGCCGGTCGGGTCTTGGAAGATCGCGCGGTTCGGGGCCATATCGCGGCCATGAAGACGCTGTTGATCCACGCCCTCACATTCGCGCGGCTCGAGGACCGCCTCGGCCGGCACAGGGATCTCATTGATCCGGTGACGCTGTGCGAGGACGGGCTGTTCCGCGCGCCGTGGTCCGGGGCTGCCGATACGCCCATCGAGGCGCCGCAACCGGACATCGCCTACATCAACACCGATCTGTGGTGGAATGCGAAAGCCGGGCGGTTCGTGAAGGCGCTTCTGGAGACCGCGCGCCTTGAATGGGTGCAGTCGTCCGCGGCCGGGGTGGAGAACCCGACGCTCGCCTCCATCGGGCGCAAGGCCGAGCGCTACACCACCTGCCACGTCCAGGCCGAGGCGATGGCCGAATGGGCGCTGTGGGCGGCGCTCGATCATCTTCGCCTCGGGCCCACGCACCGGGCGCAGAAGGCGCGCGCCGAGTGGACGCGTCACACCAGCCGGGAGATGATGGGATCGCGCTGGCTGATCGTCGGCTTCGGAGCGATCGGTTCGGCGACCGCGCGCCGCGTGCGGGCGCTGGGCGGACATGTCACCGGCGTGCGCCGGTCGGGCGGAACCTCGCCCCACGCCGACCGCATCGTTTCCGCCGTGACGCCTGACGCTCTCGCGGCGGCCGACGTGGTGCTGGTGTGCGCGCCGCACACGCCCGAAACCGAGGGCATGGCCGACGCCGCCTTCTTCGCCGCGATGCAGCCGGATGCGCTGTTCCTCAATCTCGGACGCGGCGCGCTGGTGAAGGAGGACGATCTGATCGCCGCGCTCGACGCCGGCCGGCCGGGCTACGCCACGCTCGACGTCACCTCGGTCGAACCGCTGCCGCCGGAAAGCCCGCTATGGCGTCATGACAGAGTGATGATCACGCCGCACGATTCAGCGATCACGGATGCGACCCAGGCGCGGATGGACGAGGTGTTTCTGGCAAATCTCGATCGCTATCTCGCGGGCGAGCCGCTCAAGCATCTGGCGGCGCGCTCGACGTTCGAAGGCGATTAGAGGCGGTTGGACGGAGATCGCTTCGGGCCGCGGCTTGGGCTGTAGCTCAGGCCGCTACTCAGGCTGTCGTTCAGGCGATGATGTCGGGCGTCATCTTCGTTTGCAGCCAGGCGATCTGGTCCTTGATGCGCAGCTTCTCGCGCTTCAGCGTCATGACCCGGAACGCCTCGCCGCCCGCCAGCTCCAGCGACTGGATTTCGCCGTCGAGTTCGCGGTGCCGCTCGCGCAGCTGCTCAAGGCGCGCCTCCATCTTGTCGAGGTCGTCGAAATCGCCCGCGTCGTCGCCCAACTCGCATCCTTTCGCCGCCGCCCGGAGTCCTTCGAGAGACCCGTTCGCGGGCCCCGGACAACCGATCAGGAACAGAAGCATCAGCCAGGGCGCGCGTCGTTCTGGCGCGCCATCCTTGCGGCGCGGTGGATACCAGATGCGGCCCCGGCAGGGAAGCGGCCGGCCTTAAGCATAACCTTGGCGGCGTCGCGCGCGGGGGCCGTTTGAAACGGCCGCTTGCGCGATTGTGCGGCGCCGCACGACAAGCTTGCAAAAAATTCACACCGCGCGGCGTTTTCGGAATTTCAAGCCGTGACCAGGCGAATTCTTCGTGCTTCCATCGGTCTATGGCGAGCGGCTCCAGCTCGGCCAGCGCCCTGTTCAGGGCGGGCGGGCAGGGGCCCACAGGCCATGCAACGTGGTGGGAAAGGCGTTGACCTGACCTGGTCATTCAGATCGCCCAGATCGTCGAGACGCGGTTCCCCCGTAGCCGAGGAGACCGATCGATGAGCCTAGACGCTCGAATCCGGGAGTTGAATGAGCGCCACAAGCGGCTGGACGCCGAGATCGCCGTGGAACAGCGCTTACCTTCCAGCGACGGACTCAAGCTTCACGAACTCAAACGACAGAAACTCAAGCTCAAGGACGAGATCGCGCAGTTGCGCACCGCCTAAGCTGAACATCCGGACGCCGGCCTTCAGGCCGCCGCCGTCCGGGCCGCTTCTTCAGCCCATCGCAGAAACCGGATCGCAGGTTCGCGGACACGCGCGCATCGTTTCACGTCGATGCGCGCGACGTGAACCTGCCTGATCGCACGGTTCGAAACGGCGTCTCGCGGGGGCGGCGTCAGCTTTCGCTGTCGTCGTTCCCGTCGCTGTCGCCTTCGCCCGTCGACTTGCCGAAATTGGCGAAGAGTTCTTCGGCGGTGACGTCCTTGCGGGGCGCCTCCTCGCCGTCTTCGCCGGTCTCTGCGCTGGCCGCGGGGGCGGGTTCGGCCGGCGCAACGCGGCGCAGGGTCGGGCCCGACAGGCGCTCCTCGCGCTCGCCGGCCGCCTTGGCCTTCTTGCGGGCGGCCTTCTGAACCACCGCGTCCAGCTCGATCTGCGAGCACAGGCCCAGCGTCACCGGGTCGACCGGCTTGATGTTGGGCGTGTTCCAGTGGGTGCGGGCGCGCACCGACTCGATCGTCGATTTGGTCGTGCCGATCAGGCGCGAGATCTGCGCATCCGGAATTTCCGGGTGGTTGCGCAGGAACCAGGCGATGGCGTCGGGGCGATCCTTGCGGCGCGACACCGGCGTGAAGCGCGCGCCGGAGCGTTTCGGTTCGGGGATCGAAGCGTGCTTGGGTTCGGTCGCCTTCAGGCGGTAGTCGGCGTCCGCTTCGCCGCGCGCGATCTCCTCGCGGGTCAGTTCGCCGGAGGCCACCGGGTCGGCGCCGCGCATGTGTTCGGCGACTTCGCCGTCGGCGATGCCGCGCACCTCAAGCGGGTGCAGTTCGCAGAAAGCGGCGATCTGCTCAAAGGTCAGCCCGGTATTGTCGATCAGCCAGACGGCCGTCGCCTTGGGCATCAGGATGTTCGCCATTGCAGTCTCCGAAAAACAGAAAGCCCGGCTTCTGAGGCCGGGCTGTCCGAAAAACCTTCAGGCTCGAACCTGCCGAGCAGGCGCTGATATAGAACGAGCCATCCGGTTTGTGAATTCGGAATGACGCCGGCCGACGCAAAAAGGCGCCTGTTTTTACGCCGCTGACCGGCGGAAGCGGTCCCGACGCGAAGGAAACCCCGTTCAGGCGTCCGCGACTTTCAGGATGATCTTCCCGGCGTGCTGGCCGCCGTCCATCCGGGCCTGCGCCCCCTCGGCGTCGCTGATCGGAAACACGTTGTCGATCAGGGGCTTGAAGCGGCCGTCGGCGATCATCGGCCAGACATGGCGGGTCACCTGCTGGGCCAGGCTGGCCTTGTAGGCGTCGGTGCGGATGCGCAGCGTCGATCCGGTCACCGTCAGGCGTTTCAGCATGATCCGGGAAATGTCGGCCTCGACCTTCGCGCCGTGCAGGAAGGCGATATAGGCCAGTCGGCCCAGATCCTTTAGAACGTTCAGGTTTTTCGAGAAGTACGGCGCGCCGACCATGTCGAGAATGACGTCCGCGCCGCCCTCGGCCTTGAGAACCTCCTCATAGTCCTCGGTGCGGTAGTTGACGCAGCGTTCCGCGCCGAGGGTCTCGCACTCCCGGCACTTCTCGTCGGTTCCGGCGGTCGCGAACACGCGCGCGCCCCAGGCCTTGGCGATCTGGATGGCGGTGGTTCCGATGCCGCTGGCGCCGCCATGGACGAGAAATGTCTCGCCGGGCTGCAGCCGGCAGATATCGAACACATTGTTCCATACCGTCATCACGGTCTCGGGCAGGCCCGCCGCCTCGATCAGCGACAGCGGTTCGGGGCGCGGCATCACCGAGCCATGGTGGGCGAGGGCGTATTCGGCGTAACCGCCGCCCGGCAGCAGGGCCACGACCTCGTCGCCGGGCTTCCACGCGCCGGCGTCGGGTCCGCACGCCTCGATCCAGCCGGAGACTTCAAGGCCCATGGTCAGCGGCGCGCCCGGAGGCGGGGGATAGAGGCCCGCGCGCTGGATCAGGTCCGGCCGGTTCACGCCGGCGGCGGCGACGCGGATGAGCACCTGTCCGGTGCCCGGCTCGGGGCGTTCGATTTCCACCAGACGCAGCGGTTCGCCGGTCTCGGCGTGCACGGCCTTCATCGTCGCCTTGGACATTCCCTGCTCCCCGGGTTTACCTTGTCGCGAATAACGCGGTTCAGCGCTCTTGGGCGTGGCGATGCGCCGGTGTCAACCATCAGGCGCCCGCACAGGCGCCCACACAGGGGCGCCCACACAGGGGTCTGCTACAAACCGCCAGCGAGAGAGGAGCGCCATGCTGTTCGACGAGGAAACGCCCGGCAAACCCAAGCGCCTTCTGGAAGACATGTCGATCGAGGAGCTCAAGGAGCGTATTGTCGACCTGAAGGACCAGATCGCCGCCTGCGAAGCCCAGATCACCAAGAAGGAAGCCAGCCGCCAGGCGGCGGACGCCGCCTTCTTCAAGTCGTCTTAACCCTCGCGCGGGCGATGGCATGGGAGATCCGGTTCGGGATTGCGCAGGTGCGGCGTCGGTCTTGCTTTGACACTCGGGTCAGGGCGGCGATGGTCGCCACGAGGGCTCTGGCGCTAATCAACTTTCAAGGTCTTGGGCCCAATCATGCCGGGCCATAAGGCGACTACGCATAGAGGTCTGGATGCGCGACGCCCAACCCTTCCCGAACGCGAGCGATGACTGGAAGCGACGCGTCAAGGAATTCGCCTCATCGGAGATGTTCGATCGCCTGTTCAGGGAAGGCATGAGCCTTGTCGAACAGGCCGCCGCCTATCTCGACGGTCCGGGCCGCAACGCTTCGCGCAAGCTCAATCGCGAACTCGCGCTGGTCTATGCGGCCGAGAGCATGGAAGTCACAACCCGCCTGATGCAGTCGGCGTCCTGGCTTGTCGTGCAGCGCGCCGTGCGCGAGACCGACATGACGGTCGAGGAAGCGGGCGACGAGAAATACCGGCTGTCCCCGCCCGGCGAGATGCACCCGCTGGACCGCGAAGCGCTCCCCGACGATCTGTGTTCGCTGATCGACCGTTCGCGCTCGCTCTACGAACGTGTGTGGCGGCTCGATGCGCAGCTGTTCTCGGACACGCCTCAGCCGACGGAAAACGCGGTGATGAAACAGATCAACCGGCTGCGTTCGGTCGCCGAAACCGGCGCGTTCGACCCGCTGGCGATCTGGGCCAAGAAATAGCGCGCCAGCCTCCGCAAGTCTCCGCAAGCCTCCAGGCTCAGCCCCAAACACAGAAACGCCCGCCGGAAGGCGGGCGTTCTGCAATCTGCAATGCAACGTGGTTCGTCGGCGGGCGCCGCCCGCGGTAAGGCGATCAGCCTTTGACGAAGCCCTTGAACTTGTCCTTGAAGCGCGAAACGCGGCCGCCGCGGTCGAGCACGGTCGACACGCCGGTCCAGGCCGGGTGCGATTTCGGGTCGATGTCGAGCGACAGCACGTCGCCTTCCTTGCCGTAGGTCGAGCGCGTCTGGTATTTCGTGCCGTCGGTCATCACCACGGTGATGTAGTGGTAATCGGGATGGCCTTCGCTTTTCATCGTCTCGTCTCCTCGCGCGCGGCGCTCTTGGCCTGACCCCGCCTCGACTGGCCGCCGGACAAACCATCCGGATGGACCTGAAAGGGCCGGGCGCGCGGACCTGGTAACTGGAAAGCGGGGCTCATACCCGAAGCCGGGCGCAAAGGCAAGGACGCCCGGCGGAACGGGGGTTTCCGGCGCGCCTTGCTGATTTTGCTCCCGATTTCGACCCCCCTATTCAGGCCCCTATTCAGGACCGGAGTCAGGCCCGAACCCCGCTCAGCCGGGACCGAAGGCCGCAATCGCGCCTCGCTGCGGCGATTTGAACGCGCGCGCGGGAATGTTTAGCTTGCCTGCGCCGCGCAATTGGCGGCCTGTCTGGCGGCGAACAACCGGGCGGCGATCCGGGCAGGGCGGAGACCAGGAATGAGCGACGGATCCGGAAGCGAGGCGAGCGGCGGCTCGGCCGGGTTCGACCGCACCGCGGGCGCGCAACGGTGGAACACCAGCGGCGGACCCGACCGCGCGCGCGGCAAGTCGCTGCGTCCGCTGCTCGGTCTCATGCCCTATGTGAAGCGCCAGAGCGGCACGGCGATGCTCGCCATCTTCTTCCTGCTGCTCGCCTCGGCGCTCAATCTCGCGATCACCATTCCCGCGCGCATCCTCGGCGACACCGACTGGAGCGCCAGCACGCTGTCGTCCGAGAACGCCGACCTCGTGAATGCGGGCTTCCTCGCCATCATCGGCATCGCGCTGATCTGGGGCCTCACCTCGGCGGTGCGCTTCTACTTCTTCTCGCGGTTCGGCGAGCGTCTCGCGGCCGATCTGCGCGCCGACGTCTATGACCGGCTGATGTCGCTGTCGCCGGCCTATTTTTCGAAACTGCGCACCGGCGAGGCGGTTTCGCGGCTCACCGCCGACATCACGCTGATCGAGACCTTCTTCGGCTCCAGCTTCTCCATGGCCACGCGCTCCACCGTCACGGCGCTGGGCGCGGTCATCGGCATGGCGATCATCAGCTGGAAGCTGATGCTGGCGCTGTTCGTGCTCGCGCCGGTCACGCTGATCCCGATCATGATGATCGGCCGGCGGGTGCGGAAGCACTCGGTCAACGCGCAGGACCGGATCGCGGACGCGGCCTCCGAAGCGACCGAAACCCTCGATGCGATCGATCTGGTGCAGGCCTACGGCATGGAGGCCGATCGCGGTTTGCGGTTCCGCAATGCGATCGAGATCGCCTTCCGCGCGGCGCTGGCGCGCATCAGCGCCCGCGCGACGCTCACCGGCCTGATCATCGCGCTGATGTTCACGCTGGTCACCGGCGTTCTCTGGCTCGGGGCCCATGCGGTGATGGCGGGCGACATGTCGATGGGCGCGTTCATCCAGTTCGTCATGCTGGCGATGTTCGGCATTGGCGGTTTCGCCACCGTGGCCGAGGTGTTTGGCGACGCCATGCGCGCCTCGGGCGCGGCCACGCGCGCCATGGAGATCATGGAGCAGACGCCGGACATCGCCGCGCCGCCCTCGCCTCGGCCGATGCCCGCCGACATCAAGGGCCATGTCGCGCTGCGCGACGTGTCGTTCTCCTATGCGGGCGCCAAGGGGCCCTCGCTGCGCAATGTGACGCTGGAAGCCAGGCCAGGCGAGCTGGTCGCGCTGGTCGGTCCCTCCGGCGCGGGCAAGTCCACCGTCTTTCGCCTGCTGCTGCGCTTCTTCGATCCCGACGCGGGCGCGGTCACGCTCGACGGGATCGACGCACGCGAGGTCGACCCCGCCGACTGGCGCGCGCGCTTCTCCTACGTGCCGCAGGAAGCGCCGATCTTTTCCGGCGATGCGGCCTCCAACGTCCGCTTCGGGCGTCCGGACGCCAGCGAGGCCGACGTGCGCGAGGCGCTGGAGCGCGCCGAGGCGATGTCCTTCCTTGAGGCGCGCGGCGGCCTGTCGGCCGAGGTCGGGGCCAAGGGCCGTCAGCTCTCGGGCGGCGAGCGCCAGCGGATCGCCATCGCCCGCGCGCTGGTGCGCGGCGCGCCGGTGATGCTGCTCGACGAGGCCACGTCGGCGCTGGACGCCGCCAACGAACGCCTGGTGCAGAAGGCGCTGGAGGAAGCCGCGCGCGGACGCACCAGCTTCGTCATCGCGCACCGTCTCGCCACCGTGCGCAAGGCGGACCGCATCGTGGTGATGGATCAGGGCGCGGTGGTCGAGCAGGGCAGCCATGACGAGCTGGTCGGCCGGGGCGGGCTGTACGCCAAGCTGGCCGAAATGCAGTTCGCGGGCGGATAGGTCGCGGGGCGCGGGCCGGTCCGGCCGGTTCCCTCAGCGGCGCGTGCGCCTATCTACAGCTTTCCCGCGCCGGATACGGCCTCTGGGCGTGGCCGGGGATGGAGGGCGACGATGACAAAATCCGAAGGTTCATTCTGGGATCAGCGCTTCGACCGCGAGGACTATGTTTTCGGCACGGCGCCCAACGCCTTCCTGCGTTCGCACGCCGACCGTCTCCAGCCGGGCTGGCGGGCGCTTGCGGTCGCGGACGGCGAGGGGCGCAACGGCGTCTGGATGGCCGAGCGCGGTCTTGGCGTGCACGCCGTCGAGGGATCGCCGGTGGCGATCGAGAAGGCCAGGCGTCTGGCGGCCGGGCGCGGCGTCTCGCTGGAGTTCGAGCACGCGGATCTTTCGGACTGGACCTGGCCGGAAGCGGCCTATGATGTCGTGGTCGGCATATTCATCCAGTTCGCGCCGCCGCCGCTTCGCGCGACGATGTTCGAGGGCATGAAGCGCGCGCTCAAGCCCGGCGGGCTGCTGTTGCTGGAAGGATATCGGCCTGAACAGCTCGTCTATCGGACCGGCGGCCCCCAGAACGCTGATCACATGTATGACGAGGCGATGCTGCGCGAAGCCTTTGGCGACATGGAGATTCTCGAATTGAACGCCTATGACGCCGTGATCGAGGAGGGCGAGGGGCATAGCGGCATGTCGGCTCTGATCGATCTGGTCGCGCGCAAGCGAGGATAACGCGACCGATCTGCGGCCGGCGATATCTCCCGCCCCGGAATAGGTGTATGGAGGCCCGGCCACATCGCAGGAGATTTCCCCATGTTCGACGCCAAGAAACTGCTCACCCAGATGCTCGGCGCCGAGAAGGGCGAGGCGGCGGGCAAGACGCTGGACGAGGCCGGCGGCCTGATCGGCGCGGTGTTCAAACAGGCTGTCGAAGGCGTCAAGGAAGGCGCCGGCGAAATCGAGAAGGCGACCGGGGTCGGCGCCAAGACCGAGGACGCGCTCAAGGAGCACACCGGCAAGTCCTCGGGCGATCTCATCAACCAGGTCAAGGAAATCGCGGAGCGCAACAAGGTCGCCACCGGCGCGGCGCTGGCTGGCCTTGGCGCGCTGCTGCTGGGCACGCGCACCGGCCGCGGCGTCGCGGGCGGCGCCGTCAAGCTGGGCGGCCTCGCGCTCATCGGCGGGCTCGCCTACAAGGCCTACCGGAATCATCAGGAAGGCAAGCCGCTGATCGACACGCCGCAATCGGGCGTCGATCCGGCGCCGGAGGAGACGGCGTTCGGCGAAACCGGCGACGCCGATCAGGATCAGGTCGCCTCGATCCTCATCCTGCGCGCGATGATCGCGGCGGCGGCGTCCGACGGCGCCGTCACCAATGAAGAGCGTTCGCGGATTGTCGGCGGTCTCCAGGACGCCGGCCTCGACGTGCACGCGGCGAAATTCCTCGACGAGGAGTTCGCGAGCCCGGCGAGCAGCGTCGACATCGCCGCGCTTGCGGTCACCGACGAGTTGAAGACGCAGACCTACACCGCCGCGCGCATCATCATCGACGACGCCAACCCGGCGGAAACCGCCTTCCTGGCCGATCTCGCCAACCAGCTCGGTCTTTCGGCCGATCAGGTCGCCCACCTCGACGCGGCGGTGATCGCGGCGGCGAAGGACCGTGCGGGCGTCTAGCCCGCGGCCGGGCGCCCCGGGCGGGGCGTCGGGGCGGGGTCTGGCGCGGTCATGGCGTGGTCATGGGGCGGGCGGCTCCTTGATCGATCGCCGCCGCGCCGCCTAAAGCAATGCGGCTGACCGACAGAACAGACGCATAGCGAGGAACCGCCCCATGGACATCAAGGACAAGGTCATCGTCGTCACCGGCGCGGCCTCCGGCATCGGCGCCGCGCTGGCGCGCCGCTTCCACGCCGAAGGGGCCAAAGGGCTGGTGCTGGGCGATCTCAACGCGGCGGGCGTGCAGGCGGTGGCCGAACCGCTGGGTGCGCTCGCGATGAAGGCCGACGTCACGCAGGAGGCGGACGTCGCCGCGCTGATCGACAAGGCGGTCGAAACCTACGGACGCCTCGACCTCGTTTGCTCCAACGCCGGCATTTCGATCCGCGATCCCGACATGAACAACGCGGCGGCGATCTCCAACGAGTCATGGACGCTGACCTGGGGCGTCAATGTGATGGCGCATGTCTATGCGGCGCGCGCGGCGATCCCGGTGTTCCAGAAGCAGGGCGGGGGATATTTCCTCAACACGGTGTCGGCGGCCGGCCTGCTGTCGCAGATCGGCAGCGCGGTCTATTCGACGACCAAGCACGCCGCCGTCGGCTTCGCCGAACACCTCGCCATCGCGCATCGCGACGACAATATCGGCGTCTCGATCCTGTGTCCGCAGGCGGTCGACACGCCGATGCTCGGCGGCGAGGGCGGGGCGCAGAATGTCGACGGCGTGCTTTCGCCGGACGATGTCGCCGGCGCCGTCGTGCAGGGGCTTTCCGAAGAAAGCTTCCTGATCCTGCCGCACTCGCAGGTCGTCACCTACATGCAGCGCAAGACCGCCGATTATGACCGCTGGCTCAAGGGCATGACGCGCCTGCGCCGGTCGGTGCTCGAAGGATCGCGCGGCGCGCGTTGACGGCGCGGCGCCTCGCGACGTTTGCTAGGCGCGCATAACCGGGCGCTCGCCGGTAAGCATCCGTAAAGCGAATACGGCCAAGGTCCGCCCTTGTTTTACTTAAGGGCCGCGATGTCCAGCTCGTCTCCTTCCGACGCGGAATCCGAACCGGCGCTTGCGCCGGGGTTCGACGCCGCGACGCTCAAGGCGGCGAACATCAACCCGGTCACCGGTCTCGCGACCGACTATCTCAACCACTACAACGAAGCGGCGATGCTGGTGTCGATGCTCGCCGACATGCCCGAGATGGCCGACGAGATTCTCGCCTGGGCGCCGATCGACTATGCCGAGCACTTCTACCGGACCGCGTTCAAGGATCGCGATCTCGCGGTCGCGGCCTATGACCGGGCCGACCCGGATGTGAAGGCGCGCTTCGCTGCCGCCCGGCGTGAAATCGAAACCGCCATTCGCGGCGTGCAGCAGGTGCTGAGCGTGTCGCCTTCCGAACCGCGCGACTGGGGCGGGGAGGCGCAGGTGATCTTCGATCTCATCGCGCAGGCCGGCGGCGTCATCAACGGCGCCGAGGGCGAGGAAGCCGCCGGCGGACCGGAGGAGGCCGACGGCTCGCCGCAGTCCGAGATCGACGCGCTGTTCGCCTAGTTTTGCGGCGCGCGGGCGCCGGCGATGCGGACGGGGTTTGACGCGCCGGGTCCATCGTGCGCAAGAACATCGCCATGACCGACCTTTCGATCGAGCTTGAACTCAAGGATGCGGGCGGGCGCTATGTCGCCGTCGTCGAGGGCCATACGGCCGAGCTGACCTGGGTCTGGGAGGACGAAGCCCACACCCGCCTCAGGGCCGAACACACCCGCGTTCCCAAGGCGCTTTCCGGGCGCGGTCTCGCCAAGGCGCTGACCGCGCGTCTGGTGGCCGACGCCCGCGCCGAAGGCTTTCGCATCGTGCCGCAATGCTCGTTCGTCGCCGCCATGGCCGAACGCCATCCGGACTGGGCCGATGTGATGCTGCCGCCGCCCGCAGCCTCCGCGGATGCGACCCAAGAAGCCCAGGCCGAAGGGCAAGCCGACGCACAGGCTGACAGGTCATGAGCGCGGCGCCGTTCTGGAAAACCAAGTCGCTTTCGGAAATGAACGAGGCCGAGTGGGAATCGCTCTGCGACGGCTGCGCCAAGTGCTGTCTGGTCAAACTCGAAGACGAAGACACCAGCGAGATCTACTTCACCAGCCTGCGCTGCCGGTTGCTCGATCCGGCCTCGTGCCGCTGTTCGGACTATCCCAACCGCAAGAAGAAAGTGCCGATCTGCGTCAAGCTCACGCCGGAGACGGTGGCGAGCGTCGACTGGCTGCCGCCGACCTGCGCCTATCTTCTCGTGCATCAGGGCGAGGACCTGCCGGACTGGCATCCCCTCGTGTGCGGCGATCCCGAGGAAGTGCATCGCCGGGGCGTGTCGGCGCGCAACCGCACCACCAACGAGGACGATGTCGACGACGAGGACGCGCTCGACTACATCGCGGACTGGGCCAACCGGCCGCCATCCTATTACGCGCGGCGGTCGCGCGGGAAAAAGAAGGTCTGAGCGCGCCCGCCTAGTCGGCGATCGAGGCTTCGCGGCGGAAGGCGGCGGCGGTGTCGGCGCGCAGCTTGTCCTCCAGCGCGATCAGCAGGCGGTCCAGCGCTTCGTTCTGCGGCCTGCGATGGTTGTCGAACGGGTTCAGCGCCGAGCGTGGCGGGGCGTCGGCCGACACCGAAATCAGCGCTTCGCCCGTGTCCAGTCCCAGCACATGCGCCTCGCCGATGGCGGGACCGTAGGGGGTGAGGGACGAGCGCACGGCGGCGAAACCCTTCGAAAGCCAGTTGGCCTTGTGGCTGAAACTCTTCCGGCCGCTCTGCGTGGCGTAGATGATCGCGTAGTCGAGCCCGGCCTGCATCGCCATGGTGCGGGCGATCATCGCGCAGGCCGCGCCGCCGTCGGATTCGGGCGCATGGGCGGCGAGGCGGTAGTCGGGCTGAAGCGGGCGAAGGTCGGCGATCAGCCCGCCGACGCGCGCGCCCAGCGCATTCCAGACATCCTGCTCGTCGCTGCCGATGGTCACGAAACCGTCGGGACCGACCCGCGCGTAAAGCGCACGCAGCGGCAGGCGCACGGCCGGCGCGGCGAAAGCGGGCGCGGCCGCCGCCAGCGTCCATGCAAGGCCGCCAAGCGCAGTCCTGCGGGTGATTCCGTCACGAAAATTCGCCATGCTCGGATGCTGTGGCGTCGTGGTTTCCGGCTTCTTAACAGAATGCGTTCACCCCTCGCCCTAAGCGTGAGAGGGTTTCGCACATGGCGTCAGCGATTCGAATCCTTGGGGTCGATCCGGGACTGCGCATCACCGGCTGGGGCGTCATCGAGGTCGATGGCCCGCGTCTCGCCTGGGTCGCGCATGGCGTGATCGCGCCGGACGCCGGCATGGCGCTGGCCGACCGGCTCGCCGCCATCTCCACGGGTCTGCGCGAGGTCATGGTCGCCCACGAACCGCACGAGGCGGCGGTCGAGGAGACGTTCGTCAACATCAATCCGAAATCGACCCTGCTTCTGGGTCAGGCGCGCGGCGCGGCGCTGGCGGCGCTGGCGATCGCCGGACTGCCGGTGGCGGAGTTCGCGACCCGCAAGATCAAGCAGACGATTTCCGGAACCGGCGGCGCCGAAAAAGACCAGGTCGCCTTCATGGTGCGCCGCCTGTTGCCCAAGGCGGGCGAGGTCGCGGCCGATGCGGCCGACGCGCTGGCCGCCGCCATCTGCCAGGCGCACCATCGCAGCCTGTCGGCCGGACGAAAGATGCTCGCATGATCGGGCGGCTGCGCGGCGTGGTCGCCGCCGTCGGCGAGGGGCAGGCGGTGATCGACGTATCGGGCGTCGGCTATCTGGTCAGCGCCGGAACCCGCACGCTGTCGAAGCTGGCGGTCAACGAACCGGCCGAGCTTCACATCGAAACTCAGATGTCCGAAACGGCGCTGCGGCTGTTCGCGTTTCTCACCGGCGAGGAGCGCGCCTGGTTCGCGCGCCTGCAGGATGCGCCCGGCGTCGGCGCCAAGGTGGCGCTCGCCATTCTCGACGTGTTGAGCCCGCCGCAACTGATGGACGCCATCGCGCTGGGCGACACCGCTTCGATCACGCGCGCCAACGGCGTCGGCAAGAAGCTGGCCGAGCGCATCGTCACCGAGTTCAAGGGCAAGCCGCCGCCGAGCGGCCTGTTCGCGACCTTCACGCCGTCGGCGCTGGCGGGCGAGGCCGATGTCGCCAGCGGTTCGGCGGCGGGTTCGGTCCGCACGGCCGCGGTGTCCGCGCTCACCAATCTCGGCTACGGGCAGGCCGACGCGGCGCGCGCCGTGGCCGCCGCCGCGCGCGATCTTGGCGAGGAGGCCGACGAGGCCAGGCTCATCCGCGCCGCGCTCAAGGCCCTCGCGCCGGCCTGATCGCCCGACGCTCGCGAGCTACTTCGTCGGATTGCCGGCCTTGATGTACTCGTAGTCGCGCTGGGCGACTTCGATGTCGCACGGGAAGTCGACGATTTCGGTTCCCTCCGGCTGGCGCTTCAGCGTCACTGGAAGGCGCAGGGTGCGGGTCAGGAATTTCGGATCGCGGACCTCGATCGTGCCTTCGATAGTGTCGGCGTCGACCAGCCGATAGGTCTCGGTGATCACGCGGGCGTCGCTTCCCGGCGCCGCGCGTCCCAGTCCGCCCCATGTCTCGGCGAGATCGGTGGTCTCGATGGTCAGCGTTCCGCCCGAGACAACGCCGATCGCATGCCCTTCGACGGTGTGCGCGATGTCGGGATGCGCGGACTGGTCGAGATGGACGGTGCGGCGCACCGCGTGGCTTTCATGGCGGATAGTCAGCGTCGCGCCGGACACGCTCCATTGCTGGAGTTCGGGGATCATCGCGATCGAGGGCAGGCCGGCCGAACGGCACTGGCTTTCGGGATGGTCGAGCGGATCGTAGGTCGCGAACTTGGCCTTGCCGGCGGCGGTCATGATCGAGCGCGTGTGAATGTCGCCGACATCGAGACCCTTGGCCTGATCTTCCGCGCTGATCTCCATGCCGCGCGGTCCGCCGGGTGGGGGGCCGGGTCGGCGTCCCTGGCCGGGCGGGCCTAACGGGGGCGAGCCCAGGGGAGGCGAACCGAGGGGCAGAGAGTCTTGAGACCGGGAATCCTGGGGCCGGGAATCTTGAGCTCGGGCGCCTTGCGGGCGCGGGCCGCCCCGCGCGCGATGCTCCGGCGCCCATACGCCCTCGAAGGCTTCAAGGCCCGCGGCTTCCCGGGCTGTCTCGCTGGTCTTTTGAGGCGCCGCCAGTGCGCCGGGCGTCGTCGCGGCGGTCAGCGTTGCGGCCAACACGGCCAGCGCCGCGCGCTTGATCTTCAAGGGTTCGAACATGGTCGTCTCCCAGGGCGGCCCCAAGGGGCGGTGCTCCGGTCCGTCGCCGGATTGCACGCCAGTTTCACCGGACATCGTTGCAGGAGTTCGCCCAAATCGCGCGCCGATGTCGCAACTTGTATCGTTGTCGCGCCTAGAGCAGTTCGGCCCCGGCGTGCAGCGCCAGCCCCACCAGCCCGCCGATCAGCGTGCCGTTGACGCGGATGAACTGCAGGTCCTTGCCGACATTGGCCTCCAGCTTCTCGACCACGGTGCGGGTGTCCCAAGACCGGATGGTCTCCGAGACGATCTGCGAAATGTCCTGTCCGTGGCGGTCGGCGAGGCTCACCAGCATGGTGCGCATCCGTCCGTTCAGCGACTGGCGCACGCCGGCTTCGCGCAGCAGACCCTCGCCGAGATTCTTCAGCGTGCCTTCCAGCCAGCCGACCAGCTTGCCGTCCTTCGAGCGGCAATCGGCGAGAAGACCTTCCTTGGCCTCGCGCCAGCCCGCCTCGAACGCGCCGGACACGGTGGGATGGCGCAGCGCGTCGGTGATCCAGCCTTCGACGCGACGCTGCATCACCGGATCGTCCTTGAGATCGGCGGCGAAGCCGGCCACCGCCTCGGTGATGCGCTGGCGCACCGGATGATGCGGGTCGCGCGCGATTTCGTGCAGCAGGTCCTCGATGGCGTCGATGATGGTGTTGGCGACGTCGCGGTCGACCTTCACCACGCGCAACAGCCAGCCGGTGTTGTCGCGCACGCGGGTGCGAATGCGGTGCTCGTTCTCGTAGAGAAGGCGAAAGCCCTCCTGCAGCGCGGCGTCGAGGATCGCCTGATGCCGGCCCTGCTGCACCAGCGCGTCGAGCACCGAACCGACGATGGCGGCGGCCTTCAGCGAGTTCGCCGCCTCGCCGGCCTGCTGTTTCAGGAAGGTGGCGACGGTCTCGTCGTCCATGGCGTCGATCAGGCCGGGCAGGGCGGAGACGGCGCCCTCGGCCACGGCGCGCGCCTGGCTCGGCTCCGACAGCCATTTGCCGACGCCCTCGGCGAGATCCTTGTCGCGCGTGCGCTCCTCGACCAGATTCGGATCGAGGAAGTTCTCGGCGATAAAGCGCCCCACCGCGTCGGCGATGCGGTCCTGGTTGCGAGGGATCACCGCCGTGTGCGGTATCGGCAGGCCCAGCGGGCGGCGGAACAGGGCGGTCACCGCGAACCAGTCGGCCAGACCGCCGACCATGGCCGCTTCGGCGAAGGCGCGGGCGTAGCCCCATGCGCCGCCCTCGCTTCCCCAGACATGGGTGACCACGAACAGCGCGGTCATCAGCAGAAGCAGGCCGGTCGCCATGCGCCGCATGGATTTCAGCGAACGGGTCCTGGGCGGCGGAGCGGCCGGGTCAGACGCCCGTTCAGGCGGGGGCGGCGGCTTGGCGGGCAGGGTCGTCAAACGTTCATCCTGAGCAGTTCGCCTCGCGCGGCCATCCCAAGCGGGCCGCCGTCATGCTATGCCGTGCGCCGCGCAAGCGCGCCGCGTCCCAGTATCGCGCACCCGGAGCAGTCATGTCGACCGCAGACCTCTTCGCGGCGATCGCCGCCTTTCTCACCACTGCGTCATTCCTGCCGCAGGCGATCCGGGTCGTGCGCACGCGCGACACCGGCGCCATCTCGCTGGCCATGTATTTCATGTTCGCCGCCGGGGTGAGCTTCTGGGAAGTCTATGGCCTGCTCACCCTGCAATGGTCGATCATCATCGCCAACCTGGTCACGCTGGCCTTCGCGCTCGTGATCCTGACAATGAAGCTGCAGGACGTGATCCGCACGCGACGGAACGCCGACCCGGTCTAGAAGACCGAGGCCGGGGGTTCGTTCATCATCGCGCCGCGCACCAGCGGAATGGGCGGTCCGCCATGGCTCAGGAAGGCGTCGTGGAAGTCCTTCCAGCACGCCTTGTAGTCGTCGCTGGCGGGGGCCATGCCCTTGGCTTCGCACCAGTCGGCGCGCAGCTTCATGATCATCAGCTTGCCCATCGTGTAGTTCAGATAGGCGGGGTCATAGGCGCCGCGCGCGGCCTGCTGTTCGGCGTTGCCCTCGTCCTGCATGCCCTTGTCGATGAACATCTGCTTCGATTCCTCGATGGTCATGCCGCCGGTGTGCATGCCGATCGCCGACAGGAACCGCACATTGCGGAGCAGGGCGTTGGTCAGCTGGCCGATATGGGTTTCGGGGTCGCCCTCGCCCAGGCCTTCCTCCCACATCATCTCTTCGGCGTAGTGCGCCCAGCCTTCGGCGAAGGCGTAGCCGACATAGAGTTTGCCGAACATCGATTCCGAGCGGTTCGAATGCAGGAATTGCAGGAAGTGGCCCGGCCAGACTTCATGCACCGAGGTGAACAGAAGATCGGCCTTGGCGGGGATGTAGGCGTCCTGCTTTTCCTTCGGCCAGCTCGGATCGGGCGCGGCGATGTTGTAGAAGGCCGGCATGTCCTTTTCGAACGGCGGCGAAGGATCGATATAGGCGCTGTTCTGCGCGTTGTAGGACGGCGCCTGTTTCACCATCGCCTCTTCGGTTCCCGGCACGCTCACCACGTCGTGGTCGATGACGAACTGGCGCAGCTCGACAAGCTGTTTGCGCGCATAGGCGACCGGGTCGCCGCCGTCGGGCTTGTTCGCGGCTTCCTTCGCGATGCACTGCTTCACGCTCTGGCCGGGCGCGTATAGCGCGCAGGCCTCGCTCAGCGCGTCGAGATTGCGCTGAAGGTCCGCTTCGCCGATCGCTTTCAGCTCGTCCAGCGGCGTCGACACCCGCTCGGTGGCGTAGAGCATTTTCGAGAACAGGTCCGGGCCAAGGGCGAATTCATTCACCTGCGTGGCGCGCAGCGATTCCATGTGGGCGTCGAGGTCGTCGAGGGCGGCGGCGGCGGCCTCGTTGGCGGCCGCGAAGGCGGCCTGCGCGGCTGCGTCGTCGACATCCTTGAACACGCCGGGCACTTCGCTTCGCAGGAAGCCCGCCATCGGACCGAAGCTGCTCGCGCCCATGTCGATCTGTACGGACGGAAGCGGCCCGGTCAGGTTCGCCTTGATCTGCGCGGCGGCGGCCGGAACGTTCGAGGCCCATTTGGTGTAGTCCGCCATGCGCGTGGCGAGATCGGCGTAGGGCCGGTCGAGATAGACGCCCGGATCGAGCCAGTACCAGGTCGGGCTCAGGTGCGGCTGATCGGCCGTCACCTGCCAGAACAGGCGGCCGTCGATCAGCGCCAGCAGATAGTCGCGCTCGAATTTCTGGGCGTCGGTCAGGCCGGAGACGTCCATCGCCTCGGCGCGGGCTTTCCAGTCGTTCAGGCGGTCGCTTTCGGCCTTCAGGCCGTCCGCGCTCCAGTCCGGAAACTGCCCGGCATATTCCTCGCGGCCCTCATAGAAGGCGAATGTCGGATTGGCCTTCAGGTCGCTTTCGATCCATGCGTTGACGAAGCTGGGCCAGTCGGCGTCCGCGCCCTTGGCCGCTTCGTCGGTTTTCGTGCATCCGGCCAGAACAGCCGCCGCCAGTCCGGCCGCCGCAACGCCGTTTCGCACCCAAACGCCTATCCGCATGAATCGTTCGCTCCTGTCTGCCTCGCCTGCACGCACCTAAGCGCCGGACGGCTTGCGGCGCAACGTCATTCCGGCGAAAGCGGCCACGGCGCCGGGCCGTTAACGCCCCGTTGTTCCACACCTGTTCCTTTGTCGCCCGAAGCAGGGCAGAGTGCGGCCATGGCCAGAGACGGCGACATAACCGACCCCGAACGCCAACCCGGCGAAGCGCTCGACCGCGCCCTGCGGCCGACCGCGTTCGACGATTTCACCGGCCAGCAGGCGGCCAAGGCCAATCTCAAAATCTTCGTCGAGGCGGCGCGCAAGCGCGGCGACGCGCTCGACCATGTGCTGCTGTCCGGACCGCCGGGCCTCGGCAAGACCACGCTGTCGCAGATCATCGCGCGCGAGATGGGCGTGGGCTTTCGCGCCACCTCCGGGCCGGTGATCGCCAAGGCGGGCGATCTCGCCGCCCTGCTCACCAATCTGGAAGCCAACGACGTCCTGTTCATCGACGAGATCCACCGGCTGCCGGCGCATGTCGAGGAGATCCTCTATCCGGCGATGGAGGATCATTCGCTCGATCTCATCATCGGCGAGGGCCCGGCGGCGCGCTCGGTGAAGATCGAGCTGCCGCCCTTCACCCTGGTCGGCGCCACGACGCGCGCGGGGCTCTTGTCCACGCCGCTGCGCGACCGGTTCGGCATTCCGGTTCGCCTTGAATTCTACACCCGCGAGGAGCTGGGTTCGATCGTCCATCGCGCCGGGCTCAAGCTCGGCGCCGAGATCACCCGCGACGGCGCGGAGGAGATCGCCGGCCGTTCGCGCGGCACGCCGCGCATCGCCGTGCGCCTGCTGCGCCGTTCGCGCGATTTCTGCGAAGCCGCCGGGGTGCGCATCGATCGCTCGGGCGCGGCGATGGCGCTCAAGCGGCTTGAGGTCGACGAGGACGGGCTCGACGCGCTCGACCGGCGCTATCTCGACGCGCTGGTGAAGACCTATGCGGGCGGGCCGGTCGGCGCCGACACGCTCGCCGCCGCGCTGGCCGAGGCGCGCGACGCCATTGAGGAAGTCATCGAGCCCTATCTGATGCAGCAGGGCTTCGTCGCGCGCACGCCGCGCGGCCGCGTCGCCACGCCCAAGGCATGGGAGCGCGTCGGCCTCAAGGCCCCCGCCGCGATGCAGACCCAGCTGTTCGACGAAGACGAAGCGTAGCCAAGCCTCGGCGTCGCTCTTCGCAGTCTTCAGGGTCTTTGCTCAGGGTCTCTGCTCAGGGGTTCAGGCCCGCCGCCGTGTCCGACAGCGAACCGTCATTGGCCTCGGGCGTCACGCCGATCAGCTTCGCCAGCAGCGGATAGACCGACACGTTGTCGAAGGTCGGCAGCGCCACGCCCGATTTGAACGCCGGACCGACGCCGATGAACACCGCCGCCATCGACGGATCGGCGTTGTCGAAACCGTGCGCGCCGCCGCTGTGGCCGGGATAGTGTTTCAGCTGCGAGCTTTGATATTCCCAGCCCGTGTCCGCCAGGCAGACGATCGCCGGCACGCGCGCATTGGCGCCGTAGCGAAAGCGTTCCGGCAGTTCGCCCTTTCGCCAGCATTGTCCGTGCTCGCCGCGACCCAGAAGCGCCGTCTCCACCGCCGTTTCGTGACCGGGCAGGGGCGTCACGCCCGCGAACGGTCCGTCCCACACCACATGCGCCGCATCCGCCGGCGCGCCGGGATCGAGATCGACGATCTGGTTATCCTTCACCTCGGCCATGCCGTGGTCGGAAACGATCACCAGATTCACGCGGCCGCCATAGCCTTCGCGGTCCAGCCCTTTCAGCAGGCGCGCCATCGCCGCATCGACCTGCGCGGCCGCGCCCAGCGTCTCGGGCACGCCGGGTCCGTAGCGGTGACCGGCCGTGTCGACGACGTCGAAATACAGCGTCGCGAAGGCGATGTGTCCGGCCGACGGATCGGCCAGCCACGCCAGCAGATTGTCGACGCGCGCGAAATCGGTCAGCGACTGGTCGAAGGCGCGCCAGCGCGTCGGGCGCACGCCCTGCAGCTCATAGTCCGAGCCGGGCCAGAACATGGTCGCGGCGTGCACGTTCTGGCGTTCGGCCGTCACCCACAGCGGCGTGCCCTCATCCCACCAGAACTCGTCCGAGGCGACGTTGCGGTCGCCGATGGTGAACACCACGCCGGGCTTGCGCGGGTCCTCCATGCGGTTGTTGACGATGCCGTGATGGTCGGGGCGCAGGCCGGTCACCAGCGTGTAGTGGTTGGGGAAGGTCACGCTCGGAAACGACGGGCGCATGTCCGCGTGCACGCCCTGCGCGCTCAGCCGGGCGAGGGTCGGGGTGTTTTCGGGATCGATATAGGCCGGCTTCATGCCGTCGATGGACACCAGAATGGTCAGCGTGTCGGCGGGGTTGTCCGTGGCCGCCACGGATGCCGGCGCCGTCTGATCCGGCGCGCTTGCTGCCGGCGTCGGGGCGCTGGCGCAGGCGGTCGCCGTCAGCAGGGCGAGCGCGGCGCCGATCGTCCTCGCCAGCGGAACTTTCATCGGACCTTTCAGCGGCGGGCGGCCGGCGTCGTCGTTGTTCTTGAACAGGGACATATTTCTGAGCGGGGAAATCCGGGTGCGCATCGCGGCGGGCTCCAGCAGCCGCCCGCCGGGAACCGGCGGGACAGGGATCAGCGATCCGCGCATTCAGGCGAGGCGGCCCGCCGCGTCAAGCGCGCGCAACGTCGCTGCTGGGTCCGCCCCCCCCCACACCTTCGGCTATGTCTTCCGGCGTGCCTTCGGCTTCAGCGCGTCACGGCCAGCATTACGATGTTGGCGGCGCCGGAATTGGCGAACACGATATCCGGCAGGCCGTCGCCGTTCATGTCGCCCACGGCGACGCCATAAGTGTCCTCGCCTTCGGGCGGATCGGCCAGTCCCTCCAGCTCGATGGCGGAGAACGCGCCCTTGCCGTCGTTGAGATAGATGCGGTTGGGCTGTTCGACGGCCCCCTCCACCAGATCGACATCGCCGTCGAGGTCGAGATCGGCCGCCGCCAGCGCCTGCGTGCGCCGGCCCGCTTCGCCGACCGCGCCGATCCGCGTAAAGCCGCCGCGCCCGTCGCCGGCATAGATCTCGCCCGCGCCCCGGGTGGAGCCGAGCACCAGGTCGGTCAGCCCGTCGCCATTGATGTCGGCCAGCACCACATTGCGATGATCGCCGACGCTGCCGGGCAGGGCGCGCGCATCGAAACCGCCGCTTCCGTCGTTCACCAGCACCAGGCTCGGCTCGTCGTCGCGGCAGGCGACGGCGATGTCGAGATCGCCGTCAGCGTCGATGTCGGCCAGCGCCACGCCGGTCGGTCCGCGTCCGGTTCCGGGCAGGGCTTCGCCGGGTTTCAACCCGCCCTGGCCGTCGCCGCGATAGAGGCGGCTGGGGCCGCGCCGCTGAACGGTCACGAGATCGGGAAAGCCGTCGCCGTCGAGATCGGCGATCGCGCCGCTGCGCGCGGCGCCCGCGCTTCCGGCCACGGTCTGCGCCAGTTCGAAGCGGCCGCCGGTATTGCGGAACACCTGCACCGGCAGTTCGTCGCGCACCACCACCGCATCGGGCAGGCCGTCGAGATCTAGGTCGGCGGCGTGCACCAGATAGCTGGCGCCGTTCGATGCGCCCAGCGGCAGCGCTTCCAGAAGGCGTCCGTCGCCCCGGTTGAGATAAACGAAGTCCGGCTGCGCCCAGTGCCGTCCGTTGGCGGTCAGCACGTCGAGATCGCCGTCGCCGTCGACATCGGCCAGATCGACCGCCGCGGTGAAACGCTCCTCCATGTCGAACAGGAAGAAGGGCGAAAGCTGGTAGTCCGGCGGTTCGGCCCGCGCGGGGCTCGCGCAACCGGCGGCGAGCGCCGCGCACAGCGCCAGTCCGGCGTATCCGATCCGCGTGCGTGGGGCGCGGGCTCCGTCACGGCTTTTGGCGAGGTCTGGGGCGTGGTCCTTGTATGCCATGTTGTTCCCCCCTCATTGCGTTTGCGGGCGCGTGCGGGCGTCTTGATCGCACGCCTCTACCGGTCCGTTGCGGCGAGAGCCTATCACCATCGCCCGCGCCTTCCAGAACCGCGCTGCGAATTGCCGGCCCGGCATCACCGCGCCTCAGCGTCCCCATCGGGGAGGTGCTTCCTAAACCCGGATGGCCCACGGCCGGTCCGGCTAAAGGCGAATGCACCCCGCTCATATCGGCCGCCGGGTTGACCCCTCAGTCTGGTGTTGCCAGCCTGCGTGCGTGAGCGAGGGGGATGTGCAATGGCGAATATTCGTTCTGTTCTGTCGGCGCTGACGGTCTTGGTTGGCGCGGCGCTGTGCTATTCGTCAGCTGCGGCGCAGGATGGAAGGGCGTCCGGACCGCAGGCGTCGCCGCGTTCCGGCGATGCGGCGACGTCTTCGGGCGTACCGGAAGCCGCCTCGGCCAAAGCGCTCGGCTTCGAAATTCTGAACGGCCCTTGCGATCAGCCACGCTTCAATCGTGGGCGAGGAGGTCAGCTCGCTTTCGCCGGGAGGCAAAGCACTGATTGGGTGATCCGTACAACGAACGCCGCGTACAACGAGGTGCAGCCCTGTCGGTGGGTGACGCTACAGGACGAAGAGCTGTTCGATCTGATTGCGGGCTGGGCGTCCTATGACAAGCGGGTGCGCGCCGACAAGTTGACCGGGAAGATCTGGCTGAGAACGAATTTCAGGCCGTTCTCCGCGGATCGGAGAACGGCTGCAGCCCTGAACGACCGTCTGACGCTCGAAGTGTATCTGGAGGCGGAGGATTATGTGCTCGGATCAAATGAGAACATACTCATCTTCAAGCACTTGAGGGGAACTCTGTACGACGACTTCAGGTATCCGAACCCAAGGCAGCTTCCGCCCATCATAGAAACCATGGAGATGAAGATAAACTCCAAGACCTACCCGTGCCGGGCCGATACGGGCATGGAATGCGCTCCGGAAGTGGCCGAGGAGACGGCGATCTGGGGGTCGATGGCCTCGCCGACCGATATGAAGAAGAAGCGCATCCAGCTGACGATCCAATGGGGGACGGGGAAGCGACAGGTGCTGCGGCTTTACTAGCGCTTCAACCAGACGTCTTCTTCGGCGTCCGGCGATTCAGGCTGGTCACGGTCGAAACGCCCGGTAGATACGACAACATAAAACAGAATAAAACAGACCGGACACTCACGGGGAGACACATGAACCTTCAATCCGCACTCAAACAATCCGCACTCAAGGCCGGCGCCGGCGTGATGCTCGCCGCGTCCCTTTCCGGTTGCCTCTACGTGCACGAGACGACGCGCGAAGCCGCGCCGCCAGTCTCGAGCGTCGCGCCGGCGCCCGCCGCTGCTCCGGTTCCGCCCCCGGTTTCGGTCGCCGTCGCCAATCCCACCTACGCCGTGATCCCGATGGAGATCGATGTCGACGGTCCGATCGACAAAGTCTGGGCGCGCGTCGGCAAATATTGCGACATCGCAGAATGGTTCCAGATCGCTTCGGGCTGTTCGATCACCGCCGGCAAGGACGGCGAGGTCGGCGCGGTGCGCACCGTCGGCAAGGAGATCCTCGTCGGCAAGACGCCCTATTCCTACACCTACACCCAGCCGGTGCGGAACGATCGCCCCTACAATCTCTATCACGGCACGCTGGAGGCGCGCGCCATCGGCGCCGACAAGACGCGGCTGGTCTACACGCTGATGTACGACAATTCGATGCTGCCGGACGACGCCGCGCGCACCGCCGACATCGAGCGCCGGCGGGCCGCGTTTATGGGCGCGCTGCGCAACATGAAGACGCTGGCCGAAGGCGGAACGCTGCCGCCGCGCGCCCAGTAGCTCGAGCAGTAACTTTAGGCGGCGCGGCGCCGAGACGGCGGATCAGTTCTTCGCGCTGCGCTTGGCGAGCGTGGTTTCGAAATCGGTCTCCATCTTCGCGATCAGCTTCGCGAAGCCGTCCGGATCGATGAAGGGGTTGGGGCCGTCTGGGGCGGCCTCGGCCTGCGCGCGCTTCTGCATCTCGCCGAAGAATTCGGGGTGCGGGGCGAGGGGGATGTCGACCTGCATCGTCTTCGCTTTCGCGAAGGTGGAGCGGTAGTCCTCGACGATCCCGTCGTACTGCAGCGGCGGGGTGATGCGATTGGCCGCCACGGTGGCCGAGCAGAACACCAGGGCCTTGTAGGTCTCGCCGTGATCCTTCGCGTCGAAGCCCCACGAGGTGCAGCCGCGCGAATGGCCCGGCGTCAGGTGCGCGGTCAGGGTGAAGCCGCCAAGGCTCACCTTGTCGCCGTCGTGCAGAATGCGGTCGACCTTCACGGGCGGGGCGTTCATCGCCTTCACGGCTTCGCTGCCGAGATAGAAGCCGCCCTCAAGCGCCGAAACGTCGCCGTCCATGGCGGCCATCTCGGCGCCGGTGTGCGCCTTCAGTTCGGCGAGACCGCCGGAATGATCGAAGTGCGCGTGGCTGTTCAGGAGGATTTTCACATCGGAGAGATGGAAGCCCAGCTTCAGGATGTTCACCTCGATCTGCGGCACGGATTGCGGCAGCGCGCCGTCGAGCAGGATGTGGCCGTCCGGGGTGGTGAACAGGTAGGCCGCCAGTCCCTCGGTGCCGACATAGTAGACATTGTCGACGATGTGGAAGGGTTCGGTCGGCGTGTTCCAGTTGGACTGCGCCGAAGCGGTTCCGCTCAACGTCACGCCCAATGCTGCGCCGAACGCCAGCGCGGCGGCCATCGCCAGTCTCATCTGCGGCTCCTCCCTTTTCGCGGCCCCGTCTGCGTGTCTGTCTGCGTTTCGGTGCGCGGGCCTTGTGCGAGGCCGGATGCTAGCCGCGCCCCGCGCCGAGGGCGAGAGGCGAGATCAGCGCCGGCCGAAACGAAGACGGCGGCCCGAAGGCCGCCGTCGAACAGGTGTTGTGGCTCAAGGTCCGGATCAGGCGCCCTGCGGCTCCGGTTCGCCGAAGCCGCCGCCGTCCGGTTTGGACTTGGGCTTCTTGATCGCCGGCACAGCCGAAGTCGGACCCGGATCGAAATCGTCGGGCCGTTCCGGACGCTTGCCGGCGAGCAGATCGCGGATCTCTTCGCCCGAAAGGGTCTCGTATTCCAGCAGGCCCTCGGCGATGGCGCGCCAGCCGGCCTCTTCATCGGTCAGGATGCGGCGGGCTTCGTTCATGCCGCCCACCACCAGCTTGCGGACTTCCTCCTCGATCTTCTTGGAGGTCTCTTCCGATACGTGGCTGGAGCGAACCAGCTGCTGGCCCAGGAACACCTCGCCCTGGTCTTCGGCGTAGTCGACCGGGCCGATCTCGTCCGACAGGCCCCAGCGGGTCACCATGGCGCGCGCCAGACGCGTCGCCTGCTGGATGTCCGAAGCGGCGCCCGCGGTCACGTTGTCGGCGCCGAAGCGCAGCTCCTCGGCGACGCGGCCGCCCATCATGATGGCCAGACGCGAGATCATCTCGATCTTGGACATCGACAGCTTGTCGTCCTCGGGCAGCTGCATGACCATGCCCAGCGCGCGGCCGCGCGGAATGATCGTCGCCTTGTGCACCGGGTCGGCCGCCGGAACGTGGATCGCCACGATGGCGTGACCGGCCTCGTGCCAGGCGGTCAGCTCCTTTTCCTTCTGGGACATGACCATGGACTTCCGCTCGGGGCCCATCATCACCTTGTCCTTGGCGTCCTCGAATTCGCGCATCGACACCGACCGGCGGCCGCGCCGCGCGGCCAGCAAGGCGGCCTCGTTGACGAGGTTGGCGAGATCGGCGCCGGAGAAGCCCGGCGTGCCGCGCGCGATCGTCTTGGCGTCGACATCCTTGGCCACCGGCACGTTGCGCATGTGGACCTTGAGGATTTTTTCGCGGCCGACGATGTCCGGATTGCCGACCACGACCTGACGGTCGAAGCGGCCGGGACGCAGCAGGGCGGGGTCGAGCACGTCGGGGCGGTTGGTCGCCGCGAGAATGATAATGCCCTCGTTGGCTTCAAAGCCGTCCATCTCGACCAGAAGCTGGTTCAGCGTCTGCTCGCGTTCGTCATTGCCGCCGCCGAGGCCGGCGCCGCGATGGCGGCCGACCGCATCGATCTCGTCGATGAAGATGATGCACGGCGCGTTCTTCTTGGCCTGTTCGAACATGTCGCGCACGCGGCTGGCGCCGACGCCCACGAACATCTCGACGAAGTCCGAGCCGGAGATGGTGAAGAAGGGCACGTTGGCTTCGCCGGCGACCGCGCGCGCGATCAGCGTCTTGCCGGTGCCGGGCGGGCCGACCAGCAGCGCGCCTTTCGGAATCTTGCCGCCGAGGCGCTGGAACTTGCCCGGATCCTTCAGGAACTCGACGATCTCCTCGAGTTCCTCCTTGGCCTCGTCGACGCCGGCGACGTCGTCGAAGGTGACGCGGCCATGGCGTTCGGTCAGCAGGCGCGCCTTGGACTTGCCGAAGCTCATCGCGCGACCGCCGCCGCCCTGCATCTGGCGCATCAGGAAGAACCACAGGCCGATGATGAGCAGGAAGGGAAGCGCGCCGAGCAGCATGCCCAGCAGGTTGCCGTTGTCAGGGTTCTCGACCTTCACCGAGACGCCTTTTTCGGTCAGGCGACGGGCGAAGTCGAATTCGAGCGTGTCGCGCTGGACGACGTATTTCTTGCCGCTGATCGTCGCCTCAACCTTGTGGCCGTTGATGTCCGCTTCGGTCACGGAGCCGGCGTCGACCTGCTTGATGAAGTCCGAATAGCTCATCGGCGACGCGCCGCGCGCGCCGGAGCTCTGGGACATCACGGTTACGAGCGCGACCAGCAGCAGGGCCACTACGCCCAGGAGCGCCATGTTGCGCATGTTCATGCGGATCGCCTTTCAGAACGTCGAGATTGAACCACCATAAGACCTATGTTCGCCGAAAACGAGTGCTCAAGCGTTAAGCTGCAGAGAGAAATATGGGAGGCCCGGCGTCTTTCTGAAGGGCCGCCGCCCTGCGGCGCTGCGTCCGTTTACGGATCGTCAGCCGATGAAATCGCCGGAAAGGTTTCCGCAACGGGGGTCAGGGCGCGCGTTTGCGGGTCCTGCAGCAGCGCCGCCGCCCGCGCGCGGGCCGAGGTCATCGCGGCGAAAACAGACGGCGTTTCATCGTGAATCCGGGCGGCGAACGCTGCGGAGGTGCGACGCGGCGGCGCGGGCCGGAAGCGGATCCTCGCCGAGCCGCGCCGGACGACGACGCCGGCCAGGGTCGAGGCCGCCGCGGCGTCTTCGCCTGTCAGGCGTGCGACGAGGCGGGCGGTCGCGCCCGTGGACGGGCGTTTCCCGGCTCCGCCGACCGCCATCACGATTGCTTCAACCAGGCGCAGGCGCACGCCTTCGGGCAGGGCGCGCAGCGCTTCGGGCGCGATCGCCGCCGAGGTCCCGGTCCAGTCGACCGCTTCGGCCAGTGCGCGGCGGGCGCCGGCGACCTGCGCGGCGCGCAGAACGGCCAGCCGGTTGAGGATCGCCAGCAGGCGGCGGCGGTCGTCCTCCGCGAGCGCGGCGAGCAGGGCGCGCATGCGAACCCGCTCGAAGGCCGCGTTCCGGTTCGAGGGATCGTCCGCCCAGCCGAGGCCTCCGGCCCTCAGCACGTCGCGCAGCTCCTCGCGCCGCGCCCAGAGCAGGGGGCGGACGATGCGCGGCGCGGCCCCGTCGAGCGCCGCCGGCGAAGGCGCGCACGGCAGCGGCGCGGCCAGTCCATGCAGGTGCGAGCCGGCGCGGGCGCGGATCAGGAAGGTCTCCATGCGATCGTCGGCGGTGTGCGCCATCACCAGGGCGGTCGCGGTTTCGGCGGCGGCCCATTCGGCGAGAAGACGATGGCGCGCGCTACGCGCGTCGGCCTGGCTCACCGGCGTTTTGGGCGGCCGCCAGACAAGCGTGCGGTGCGCGACGCCCAGCCCGGCGCAGACGCGGGCGACCATGCGCGCCTCGTTGGCGGCCTCTGGTCGAAGGCCATGGTCGACGGTCGCCGCGATCAGCGTCTTGCCGGACCGTCGCGCCCATGGCGCGAGCAGATGCAGCGCGGCCATCGAATCCGACCCGCCGGAGACCGCAAGAGCGATGCGCGCATCGTCGCGCAGCAGCAGGCCGAACGCGCCGTGCGCGCGCCCCGCGACCTCGCCGGCGAGGCGGGTTTCGCCGGGATCAGCTGAGATTGAGTATGTCACGCTCGAAGACTTCCAGCAGGCGCCGCCAGATGTCGAGCGTATCGCGAAGATTGTCGGCGGTGACGCCGGCGTCGACGTTCACGTCCATTTGCAGGCGCACCTTGTCGTCGACCAGGGTCGCGCGGACATAGCGCCAGCGGGCGTTGAAGCCGTTGAGCTGTTCAAGCGACAGGAAGAAGGGCGCGGGCGAAGCGGCCATGAGCTGCACCGAATTGCAGAAGCGGCCGTTCTCGCATTCGTAGAACTGGATCGTGTAGTCGCTGCGCGAGATCCGTCCGAGGATCACCGGCGAACCGTTCGCCTCCGAACTCAGCTGCGCCTGATAGCCGAGCTGCTGCATGAAGCGGACGATCGCCGGCGGATCGGAGGCGTCGAATATGCCGCCGTCGACCTGTTCGTAAGGCGCGGTCGAGCCGGTTGCGGGCGCGGGCGCGGTCTGGGCGGCGGCGTGCGGAAGCGTCGCGCTCAGCAGGGCGCTCAGCAGCGCGGCCGGCAGGCCTCGCCCGCCATAGCGGATCGGTCGCGAGGCGTTTCGCGAAGGTGTCGTCATCTGCTTTTGAAACCCGTCCGGGCGTCCAGCCGGCATGCGCCACCTATTCGCGTCATCCCTCTACGCACGATGCCTGTTCGCGCCCCGCCTGTTTGCGGCCTGCGCGCCGCTGGCCGACTAGCAGCCGGCGCGCGATTTCTCGGCGGAGGCCAGCGTCTTGGCGGTGGCCGAGGCTTTCGGGAAGCGGCTCGGCATCAGGCCCAGCGCCTTGCAGGCTTCGCTCTTCTTGCCCATCAGGCGCATCGAACGCGCCAGCTTCACCAGCGCCTCGGGCCCGCGATCGGATTTGGGATAGGCGTTGAGCAGCTTGCCGTACTCGGTCGCGGCGTCGGCGTAATTGTCCTGATAGAGCAGCGATTCCGCCAGCATGTATTGGGCGTCGTCGGCCTTGTCGCTCTTGGGATAGCGGTCGAGGAAGGTCGCGAAGGCCTGGCGCGAGGCGCCGAAATCGCCATTGAGGAACATGCCGCGCGCCTGCGTCATCAGTTCGGTTTCGTCTTCGGGCAGGGCGGCCGTGTCGAGCGCGACCGGGGCGCCGCTTTCAAGCGCGGCGGCGTCGCTCGCCGGGGCGACGGCGGCCGGATCCAGAGGACCGCCGCCGGGCGCCGGGGTCAGCGTCGCATTATCCAGCGCCGGGCCCAGCGCCGGGGCCTCGCCGCGCGAGAAGCGCTCCAGCGCGTCGATGCGGGCGGTCAGCGAGGCGATCGTCGCTTTCAGCGCGTCGTTCTCGGCCTTGGCCTGCTGGGCGGCGGCGCGCGCCTGGGAGAGTTCGTAGGCGAACTGTTCGCTGCGGCCGGTCACGTCGCGCAGCGAGGTCTCCAGCGTTTCGACCTTCGCCTGCAGGCGCTCCATCACCGGGTCGGGCGCGGGCGCGTAGGGCGCGCCGCCGAGCACCTGGGCCGAAGCGACGGGAGCCGCCAGCGTCAGGCCGGCGGCGCAAGCGACCGCCATCGCCAGCGAGCGAGCGCGGTAGACGCTTGTTTCAGAAACGGATTTTTCGGAGCGCTTGCGGTCGGAGCGGAAGCCGTTCTGGGCCATGGATCGAGACACCTCCATCATGGCGGATACGATTACCCGCCGCGCGCGCCAAGAATATGGCGACATTCGCGGCGGGCTGCACTTCGTCATCGGCGCCGGTCGGACGCCGCCAGGCGGGGCGTCCTCCGGCGCGGCGAGCCGACCCTAGCTGGTCGTGCCGCTCACGATGTTGGTGTAGGAGTTGCGGTTCTGGGCCCAGGCCGCTTCGTCGTGGCCGTTGACCAGCGGACGGTCCTTGCCGAACGAGATCGTCGACACGCGCGAGGAGTCGACGCCTTGCGAGACGAGGAATTCGGCCACGGCTTCGGCGCGGCGGGCGCCCAGCGCGATGTTGTACTCGCGGGTGCCGCGTTCGTCGGCGTTGCCTTCGATCTGCACCTTCACCGTCGGGTACTGCTTCAGCCACGCGGCCTGAGCCTGCAGGGCGGAGCGGTCCGTGACGTCAAGGTTGTACTGGTCGTAGTCGAAGAAGACGCGCGTCGTCGCCTTGGCTTCGAAATCGGCGCGCGAACCCGCGGCGGGGCCCGACGGCGTCGGGGCGACCGGCTGCGGAGCCGGCGGAGCCGGACGCGGAGCGGTCACAGGCGCGGTGTCGACCGGAGCCGGCGCCGGCTCCGGAGACGAAGCGCAGCCCGTGGCGAGCGCCGCGGCGCCGACCAAAGCAAAAATTCCAAAATTCCGCATAGTCATCTCCTCCTGCCCAGCTCCGGAACCCCCGGTACGCTGCTCTCAACATAGCACCTTCATTACCCGCGAAATCCGAAACTTTTGCAAGGCTTGTTGGTTGCGCGAACAAATCTTTCGAAAGTTTGCGCGCCTTGTGTCCGGCCTATCGCTACGAAATCCGCCACCGTCTTCGCTCTGTTACAAGCAACGCGGATGGCGTCGTCGATTCTGTACATCTCCTAAGAAGTATAAAGTCGACGCATAAGCACCGAACGCCCGGGGATCGGCCGCGATAGCCTTCCCGGACGGCAGCTTATTTCAGCAGAGGCGACCAGGCCGGGTCGGACGCATAGCCTTCGCCGGGCGTCGGCAGGCGGCGCAGATTGCGGCCCGACAGGTCGATGGTCCACAGCGAGGGCCCCGCGCCGGGGCCGGGTTCGCGGAAGAACGCGATCACGCGCCCGTTCGGGGACCAGGTGGGACCTTCATCCTGATAGGCGCGCGTCAGGATGCGTTCGGCCTGTCCGTTGGGGCCGGCCTTGCCGTCCGGCGTGATGACGCCGATCGACCAGACGCCGGCGGAGCGCTTGGTGAAAGCGATCCAGTCGCCGCGCGGCGACCATTCCGGCTTCGAATAGCGTCCTTCGCCGAACGAGATGCGGCAGGCGTCGGCCGCGACGCCGCCGATCGGGCAGGTCATTTTACTGCCGTCGGTGTTCATGATGTAGAGCTGGCTCTCGCCCGGACCCGACCGGTCGGAGGCGAACACGATCTTCGAGCCGTCCGGCGAGAAGGACGGTTCGGTGTCGATGTCGGGGTTGGAGGTCAGCCGGCGCGGCGGCTGGCTCCGGCGCGCCACGTCGATCAGGTAGAGGTCGGTGTTGCCGTTCTGGACGCGGTTCATCACGATATACCGGCCGTCGGGCGAGAAGCGGCCCGAGAAGTCGGTCGCGTTGCGGCTATCGGCGAGCACTTCCTGGCGGCCGGTCTCGATGTCGTAGAGATAAGAGCGCAGCAGCGTCGCGCGCGGGTTCTGCGGGTCCGGCACATAGGCGCTGTAGATGATGGTCTGCGAGCTGGGCGAGAAGCGCGGCGTGATCACCGTGTTGACGCCCGAAAGCAGATGTTCGGCGTTGGCGCCGTCCTGATCCATGATCGCAAGGCGGCGGCGCTTGGCGGCGCCCGTGCCGCTTTCGGAGACGAACACGATGCGGCTGTCGAAATAGCCGTCCTCGCCGGTCATGGTGGTGTAGATGTCGTCGGCGACCTTGTGCGCCACGCGCCGCCAGCTGTCCGGCGTCGGAACGGTGTATTGCTGCGCGAACAGTTCTTTCTGCTGATAGATGTCCCAGACGCGGAACTGGGTCACCATGTTCGATCCGTTGACCGAGACATTGCCGACCACCAGCGCGTTGGTGTTGATCGACGCCCAGTCGGCGAAACGCGGCGGCAGGCTGACATCGAGATCGCGCGAGAACGGTCCGACCAGCGCGGCGTCGAGAACCTGGAAGCGGGCGTTGGTGTTGAGGTCGTTGCGGACCACTTCGGAAATCTGGTTGGCGATCTGGTTCGCCTGCGCCGTGCCGCCCTTGAAGCCGGGAACCGCGACGGGGATGGGGATGAACTGTTCGCCCTCGACGACCGTCGAAAGCTGGGCGTTCGCAAGCCCGGCGCCGGACATCGCCGCCGAGATCGCCAGCGCCAGCAGCGCGAGGCTCCGCTTCCAAAACCGCATGCCAATCGGGTCCTTCATGCCGTATTCCGCAACCTGTTCGTTCTGGTCCTGATCTGATCGGGCCTGATCTTATGGCCTGAAATCAATGTCGATCCATTGTGGCGGTGATTTGTCCGTATACCCTGGGGGAAGGGTGTAAGGCGAACATTTGTTGAGCGCACTGAACGCGCGCTGGATGAAAACCTGCAACGGCGGGTTGCCGACTGGCGGCCGCGTGGGCTCCACCAGTTCGGGCGATCCCAGCAAGCGGCCATTGCGCTCGAAGCGCACGCGGATCACCGCGCGCAGGCGTCGGGCGTCGGGCATGTCGTCCATATCCGCCCAGCAGCCGCGGCGCAGAAGCTGGTCGCGTATGAAATCGCCGCTGGAGATCGTCATCCGCGTCTTGTCGCCGACGCCGCGGCGCGGGGCGGCGTCCTCGACGCTGCGAATGTCGGCGGCCGTCTTGCGGTCGCCGGGCGCGGTCTTGGGCTGGGTCTTCTCGACGCTCTGCAGAATGCCGGCGAGGGAATCCTCGAAGCTCGGCTCCTTGGCGGGCTTGGACGCCGGCTTGGGCTCGGCGGGCTTCACCTCGGTCGGCGTCTCGATTTCGGCGTCGGGCACGGGGGTGGGTTCGGGCTCGGCTTCGGCGGGCGCGGGTTCAGGCGATGCGGTCTCTTCCGGCATGGCCGGTTCGGATTGCTCGATCTCGGCTTCGGGCTCGGGCTCTTCTGCCGCGACAGGCGCCACATTGGTGGTGTCGTCGATCGCCAGCAGCTCCACCGGCAGCAGCACCATGGGCGTCGATTCGCGCGAAGCCGCTTGCGACGCGAATTCGACCCCGGCCAGAACCACCGCCAGGTGAAGCGTCAGCGACAGGAAGGGCGCTCCCACACGCATGGGCGGCGTCAGCCTCCGTTACGGGCCTGCCTGGGCAGGGAGTTGGGATCGGTCACAAGGGCCACATTGCGGAACCCCGCGGCCTGGATCAGGGCCAGCACCGCCGCGACCTTGCCGAAGTCGGCGGCTTCATCCCCCCGTATATGGATGCGTTTCTCGAAATCGTTCTGAGCGGCCGAACCCAGCATGGCGCCGAGCACGTCCAGCGCCACAGGCTCTTCCTGACTGCCCACGAACACCGTGCCCTCGGCGTTGATGCTGACCACGATCGGGCGATCGTTGCTGGCCGGCAGGGGCTGGGCGCGGGTGCGCGGAAGATCGACCGTGACGCCGGTCGTCAGCATCGGCGCGGTGATCATGAACACGACCAGCAGAACCAGCATGACGTCGACCAGCGGGGTCACGTTGATGTCGGCCATCTGTCCGCGACGGCGGCGCCGTCCGCCGCCTTTTGGCATCAGCATCGCCATCGGTCAGGCTTCCCGGCCGCTGTCGTTCACGCGCTGCGAAATCCGGACGGCGAATTCCTGGGCGAACAGCTCCATGCGTTCGGAGAACTTGCCGATGTCGCTGGAGAACTTGTTGTAGAAGATCAGCGCCGGAATGGCGGCGGCCAGACCCATGCCGGTGGCGAACAGCGCCTCGGCGATGCCCGGCGCGACGACCGCGAGGTTGGTCTCGCCGCGCGCCGCGATGTCGCGGAACGAGTTCATGATGCCGATCACGGTTCCGAACAGGCCGATGAAGGGCGTCGAGGAGGCGATGATCGCCAGCGTCGACAGGCCGGTCTCCAGCTTCTGCGATTCGCGGCCGGTGGCGACGCCCATCTGGGTTCGCGCCCGTTCGACAAGCGCGTTGGCTTCCGGACTGCCCGAATGCGGCAGCTGGCGCACCGAGCGCCATTCCTTGGCGCCGGCCATGAAGACGCGGGCGAGCGCGTCCGGGCCCTTGGGACTGATGCGGTCCGACAGGTTCTCCATCGGCTGGCCCGACCAGTAGGCGTCCTCGAACTGGCTGGCGCGGCGGTTGACGCCGCCCATGGTCAGCCATTTGTCGATGGCGATCGCCCACGACCAGAGCGAAGCGATCAGCAGGATCGCCATCACGCCCAGCACAATCGGGTGGGCCTGCTGGATCATGGTGCCGACGAAGCTCAGCAGCGAGCCAGCGTAGGCGTCCACCTCGCCCAGGGCGGCGGCATCGGGAACGGTCGTCTCCATCAAGACCCTCGTACACAGTTAACACCCGCCGGGACGGCAGCCCTGGCGGGTTGAACAGGTTTCGCGCTTCTCACCGCCAAATTGGGCGAGATGAAGGTGATTCCGGCCCGAGAGCCGGGTCTCGGCAGTGCCTTCCGCCGCTCCATGTCAGGATTTGGAGTCGGAAGAATGAAGAACCGAGGTCCACAGGCCGATTTCTTCCGGCCGCGGGCGGCGCACGCGACCGTCGGGGTGGATCGGCACGGCGGTAATGCGTCCGGCGCACAGGATCTTTCCGTCCCGCTCGACCGTTTGCTCGAAAACCAGACGCGGACCGCGCGCCTCGACCACGCGGGTGCGCACCAGAAGCGCGTCGTGAATGCGGGCCGGCGCTTTATAGTCGATCTCGGCGCGCACCACCGCGAAAGCGCCGGCGGCGTGCGCTTCGGGCGCGGCGCGGGCCTCCAGCATGCGCAGGAATTCCGACCGGCCGCGCTCCATGAAGCGCAGGTAATTCGCGTGATACACGACTCCGGTGAAGTCGGTGTCCTCATAATAGACGCGCAGACCGAGCAGATGTTCGCGCTCGCGCAGCTCCCCGGCGGCGGGCGGCGGTCCCGAAGCCGGGCGCGATTCGGGCGGGGCGGTCGGCGGGTTGGTCATGGAATCCGGGTACAGTCCGTGCGCGCCCGAGGCAATCTCCACCCGGCGCCAATCTCGATCTTGAGTCCAATGCGGGGGCCAATACCGGGTCGGTTGCGCCTTGCACTGCGCGCGGCGTCTCGCCTAAGCATCGGATGTCGGTGGTAAGGGGGACTACGTGGCGGAAGCTTCCACGCGTCGGGGTGCGCGCCGGCTGTTGAGTCCCGAGGGGCTCGCCGGTCTTTCGCTGTTCGGCTTTTGCGTTCTGTCGGCTCTCGCCACGGGCATGGGCTTCGCCGATCTGCGCGCCGCCAACACCGGCGTCGAGCGGCTCGGCCCGGCCGAGCTTGCGGTGACGTCGGCGATCACCGTGTTCGTCATCTCGGCGATGGTGGTGGCGCTGCACCAGATCCTCGCGCCGCTCCGGCCATGGTGGATTCGCCTGGTCGCCGCGCCCTTCTATCTCTTCTTCGCCGTCTGGTCGGTGGGGTTCGGCTATGGCTTCTTCTGGAAGGAGCTGGCCGGGCAGGAATACACCGAGCGCCAGTTGCGCGGCGCGCTTTCGGATCTGTCTCAATCCCTCAACCGGTCGAGCCAGGCGATCGGAACGGCGGAGGCCGCCGTGGTCGATGCGGCGGCGCTGGCGCGCGAGCGGGCGCAGATCGAGGCGACGACCGGCGGCGCCTGCGCCAACCATCTGTCGTCCTCGGCGGGGGAGGGGCCGCTGGTGCGGGCGCGTTTCTCGTTCGCCGAGCGCGCGGGCGATCTGTCGAGCGAAGCGCGGGTGCGCTGGATGCTGCCGCTCGAAGAGGACAAGACCGGGCTCGAACGCCGCATCGCCGCGCTGGCCAGCGGAACGGTTCCGGCGGGCGCCGTCGCCGATGCGGGCGAGCGCAAGCTGCTGGCCGATCTCGCCGCCTCCAACGCGCTGCCGCCGGCGCAGCGCAAGGCGCTGTTCCTGCGCGTGCATGGCGATGCGCGCGCCTTCGCCGAACGCTCCAACACCGCGCGCGCCCTGAACGCCGGCAGTTTCGCCGACCGGCTGGACGCGCTGTCGCGCGAGGTCGGCGGCGATCCGTCGGCGCCTGGCCAGCCCGATCCGGCGCGCGCCGGCGATCCGGGCTATTGCTGGGATGCGGCGCTGTCCGACCGAATGGCGGAATCGGCGCGCCAGATCCGCGCCGCGCCCGAGATCGTCATGCCCGACTTCGAATTCGTCGAAGGTCCGCGCGCCACACGCGCCGCCTTTTTCGGACTGCTTGGCTGGATCGGCGGCGTGTTCGGGGTTGAGCCGCTTGCGACCGACGAGCTCCCAGACGACGTTTCCGTTCGGCCGAAAGAGTTCATCGCCCTGTTCGCCAGCATCGCGGTCGATCTCGGCATCGTGTTCCTGTCGCTGGTCGGCGCGGCCCGTCCGGTGGATCGCTCGGCGCGACGTGCGGCGCGGGCGGCGCGCGGCGACGGCCAGCCGGAAGCTCCACGTCTCGCCTCGATCGCGGACGGGGCGCCGGGATCGGGCGCGCATCGGTCTGGCTGATCTGGCTGGCTGATCTGGCGCGCGCGCGTCAGGTGGCCGGCAGCAATTTTCCGGTCTCGACGCGCAGCGTCTGAACGGCCTGCGCTTCGGTCTTTCCGGCCGCGCCGGGCGCCGGCCACCACCAGCCCAAAACGACGCGCGGTTCGCCGGCGTCGTCGGGCGACACCCGCCCCTCGAAGCGGCGCCCGTCCGGGCATTCCAGCAAGCCGAGGCCCGCGGCGACGTCGTTGATCCATTGCCCGGACCAGACATGGCCGTCGTCGGAAACCCCGACGCCATATCCGGAGCGCCGGCCCTCGACATACTCTCCGGCATATCCGCCGCCCGAGTTGCGAAAGCGCATGCGTCCCGCGCCGTCCGGCGTGCGGTTGCGCGCTTCGCCGGAATAGATCGCCTGCGTCTGCGGCCACGCCAGCGCGTCGGGGTGGCGGTCGGCGGCGCGCGCGGCTTCGGCGGCGGCGAGGCGCGCGCGTCCGGCATGGGTGCGGGCGTCTTCGACGAGGCCGCGCAAATCCGCGCCGACCTGCGCGAGGGGATAGCCCGCCGCATCGAGCGTCCATTCCAGCCGGGCGAGGCGCGTCTCGACGGCCTCGCGGCGTTCGCGCTCGGCGTTCGTTGCCTGTTGCGCCTGAACCAGATCGTGACGCGCCTGTTCGAGTTCGCGCTTCAGCGTCTGCGCGGTCTCGCCGCTGCTTTCCGAGCGCCGGCGCTCCTCGGCCAGCCGCCTCTCAAGCACTCCGGGCGAGCGATTTATGTTCTCGTCCCGCGCCAGCGGGTCGGCGGCGTGATCGAGCGCCCAGGCGCGTCGCGCTTCGCTGTCGGGTGCGGCGGCGAAGGCGGCCAGTCCGGGCCGATCGAGCCGCCGTTCGAGCTTTTCGATCAAGGCGATCCAGCGTTTCGCGGGTGCGCCGACATCTTCCGCCTCGATCCTCAAGACGGACGCGGGCACGCCGCGCGCCGCATCGTTCAGCACCGGGCCGGCGAGAACGCAGATCTCGGCGCCGGGCGGCGGCGTGGCGTCGTGCCTTGCGTCCATCACCGCCATGCGCAGGCGGCCGCCGTCGTCATCATCGCCGTCGTTTTCGCCGCCAAGGCCGGCGTCGGCGTGCTCGATCAGCAGGGCGTCCAGCGCCCGTTCGATCGCCGCGCGCAGATCGGAGGGCAGGGTCTCGGACCATGCAATGAGGAGTTTCGATCGCGCCGTCATCCGTCCCCCGCCCCAAGATGGTTACGCGCGATCAGATTGGCATGGCGCGGCGGCTCAGGCCAGCCTTCGCTCTAGCGCGCGGTCGCGAGCCAACGCAGCCAGAGACCGAAGACGCGCGGACCTTCGAGAAGGTAGCGCCGCCACATGCGCGCCGGGCTCGCGATCAGGCGGAAGGCCCATTCAAGGCCCGCGCGCTGCATCCATCCCGGCGCGCGCATTTCTTCGCCCGACAGGAATTTCAGACTGGCCCCGCAGCACACCGCCACGCCGGTCGCGCCGCCTTGCTGGGCGGCCTCCAGCGCGATCATCTCCTGTTGCGGCGAGCCGACGGCGAGAAAAATCCACTGGCCGGGATTGTCCGACATGAAGCGCGTGCACGCGGCGCGGGCGGCCGGATCGTTGCGCAGATTGCGCGGCGCGTCGAACCAGCGAACGTCCTGCAATCCATAGCGCTCCTTCAGCGCCTCGACCGTTCTTGGCGAACCGCCGATCACGATCACCGTTTCGCCGGGCGCGATCTCGGTCTCCAGCAGGGTGCGCACAATGTCGGAACCGGGCGCGACCGGAAGCTCCAGTCCCGACAGCTTGCCGAGCAGATGCAGGATGCGGCTGTCGCACAGGGTCAGCCAGGCGCCGCGATAGGCGGTCGACAGGTCCGGCGTGCGGTCGAGCCGAACGGCGTGGTCGACATTCGGCGTCACCACATAGGCCATCGGTTCGCGCTGGCGCGCTTTCAGGGCGATGCGCTTCACCGCCGCTTCAAGGTGAAGCGGATCGAAGGCGAGACCCAGGAACTGGATGCGCGAACGCTGAACCATGACGGTTCAGACTAGTCTTCGGCGCCTTTCTGATTGGTTTCCTGCGCCGCGCCGTTGGCTCGCGTGAAGCCGTATTTTCTCAGCAGTCCGCGCAGCTGGTGATAGCTGAGGCCCAGCTCGTCGGCGGTCTTGCCCTGGTGGCCGTCATGGCGATCGAGGGCGCGTTCGATCAGCGCCTTTTCAAACGCCGTCACCTGCTCCTCGAAGGTTTTCGCCACGTCAGGTACGCCTGCGTCGGGCGCGCCGGCGTGGGGCCATGCGCCGGGCTGGGTGTCTTGCCGGCTGTCCGGTCCGGCTTCCTGCCCGGTCGCTGTCGGGGCTTGCGCGCCCGCAACCGCCTGAGGCTTTGCATTCGGGTTCGCGGTCAGCTCGGCCGCCGGACGCCAGGGCGACGAGAACGGATCGATCTGCTCACGGGTCAGGTGCGCCGGGCCGCTGCTGACGCCCTCGGCCATGTCGGCCATGGCCCTGAAGGCGGCGCGCTCGGCCACGTTCTTCAGCTCGCGCACATTGCCGGGCCAGTCATGGTCGCGCAGCACGAGCAGGGCGTCCGGCGACCAGCCGGGAAAGTCGGCCTCCAGTTCGCGCGCCAGCCGGCTGGCGAAGTATTCCGCCAGCAGCTCGACATCGTCGGGGCGCGCGCGCAGCGGCGCGACGGTCACGACGTCGAAGGCCAGCCGGTCGAGCAGGTCGGCGCGAAACTTTCCCTCGCGCGCCCGCGCGGGCAGGTCGACGTTGGTCGCGGCGACCACGCGCACGTCGCAACGAAGCATGTCGTCGCCGCCGAGCCGGCTGAACTCGCCATACTCGATCACGCGCAGCAGCTTTTCCTGAACGGCGAGGGTGGCGGTCGCGATCTCGTCGAGAAACAGCGTGCCGCCGTCGGCCTGTTCGAAGCGGCCGGTGCGGCGGCGGTTGGCGCCGGTGAACGAGCCCTGTTCGTGTCCGAACAGTTCGCTGTCCAGCAGCTCCTGGCTCAGGGCCGCGCAGTTCACCTTCACGAACGGCTTGTCCCAGCGGTGCGATAGAAAGTGCAGGCGCTCGGCGATCAGCTCCTTGCCGGTGCCGCGTTCGCCGATCAGCAGGATGGGCCGGTCGATCAGGGCCGCGCGCGAAACATGCTCAAGCGTCGCCAGCCAGGCGGGCGATTGGCCGACGAGTTCGGGCGCTTGACGTTCCATATGGCGGTGAATGCCACATCTTGGCGAATTTCGCCAGAAAAATCGGTCCAGTTAGCTAAATTGATGCGTGGCGTGACTCGCCACTTTGGAATTTATACTTCAAAAACAATCATCTAAATGGTTAATGCAAAGTTGGCACGGGGATTGCTTTGTATGTTTCATGTCGGGACGACACCGACCAGGACAGGAGACCTAGATGCGCTACGACGACCACTCCGACAGAAGCTCCTCCAAGGAGACGAATGCGATCATGCGGTGGATCTCGACGCGACCGATCGAAAGCTGGGCCTTTTTCGGCGTCGGCTTCATCATCGCGCGCATCATCTTCTGATCCCAGATAATCCGAGCCAACCGGCAGAAGCAAAAACACAAGAAGACTGATTAGTAGAAGGAAGGTTCTGATATGGGCGTTTTCTCCCGTCTCTCCGACATCATCAACTCCAACCTCAACGCGATGCTCGACAAGGCGGAGGATCCCGAAAAGATCGCCCGTCTGATCATCCAGGAGATGGAAGACACGCTTGTCGAAGTCCGTTCCGCCGCCGCGCGGGCCATGGCCGACAAGAAAGAGTATGAGCGCGACATCGTCGCCCTGCAGGCGCGCCGCGCCGACTGGGCCTCGAAGGCGGAGCTCGCGGTGGAGAAAGGTCGCGAAGACCTCGCCCGCGGAGCGCTCGCCGCCAAGCAGCGCGCCGACCGCGAGATCGAAAGCCTGTCCCAGGCGCTGAAGGCGATCGAGGACGTCTCGCTCCGCCGCCAGGAAGATCTCGAGAAGCTGCAGGCCAAGCTGGACGAAGCGAAGACGAAACATCGCGCGCTCGTCGTCCGCCGCGAGGCCGCCGAACAACGCATCGCCATGCGCTCGCGCATGGAGGTCAACAAGGTCGACGAGGCGATCCGGCGCTACAGCCAGGTCGAACGCAAGGTCGACGAGATGGAAGCCTATGCCGACCTGATCAATGTCGGCGACCGGTCGCTGGACGCGCAGTTCCAGGAGCTGGAAGCCGAAGAGTCGATCGAGAAGGAACTCGCCGAACTCAAGCGCAAGCATGGCGGCGCGCCGAGTGCGGCTCCGAAGAAGAAAGCTGAAGGCGAGGGCTAGGCATGGACGCAGAAACCGCAGTCGGGATGGCGCTCGGCGCGATCGCCATCATCAGCCTCTTCGTTCTGCTGCCGTGGATGATCCTCCACTACATCGCGAAGGCGCGGTCCTCCGGCGGTCTCACTGAAGAAGAAGGCCGGATGCTCGAAGACCTCTGGCGCTCCGCCCGCACGATGGAGCGCCGGATCGAAACACTGGAACGGCTCATCGAAACCGACGCCACCGCGCCCCGCGCGCGGCCGACGGAACGCAGCCGGGGAGACATAAACTGATGCAATACGACGAGTACACTCAATCCCGGAACCCGAAGCGGCTCTATCGTTCCCGTGAAAAGGTCATCGCCGGCGTCTGCGGCGGCATCGCCGAACGCTTCGGCTGGGACCCGCTTCTGGTGCGCATCGCCTTCGCGATCATGCTGTTCATGGGGGTCGGCTTCATCATCCCGATCTACATCGTGATCTGGGCGATCACGCCCTACGCCCCCTACCTGCCGCGGCACCTGTCGCCGGACGAGGAGAGGTTCTGGAGCTCCGCTTCGACGCGGCCCGCCGAGACCTTCTCGAACATCCGCTACAAGTTCCGCGACCTGGACGACCGCCTCGCCAATATGGAGCGGACGGTGACCAGCGAAGAGTGGCGGCTGAAGCGGGCGTTCCGCGATCTCGAAAGCGGCCAGAGCTGATCGCCTGATCTGATCGGGCGGCAGACCAAGACCAAGACTAAGACGACGACTGAGACGAATAGGGGCCGCTCCGAAGGCGGGGCGGCGCCCGGGGAAGATATCGGGAAAGACGGAGGGACAGATGGCAGGCACAATGACGCTGAGGCTCAGGCTCGCACTGGCGGGCGCGGTCCTCACCGCCTCGCTCGCCGGAGCCATGGTCGGGGCGCATCTCGGGGTCGTCGACCTCGGCGCCGGAGACATGAAGATCGTGATCGGACGCCAGGCGGAACGCGGACTGGTGGTGGGGGTCGCCCCCCGCACATGCCCGCCGCGCTGCGGCTTCGACATCAACTGGCGCCCGTTCGCTCGATAGTCGAGCGACAGGGCGCCGACCCGGGGCTGGCCGGGCGCTGGAAAGGAAACCGAGATGGAGATCCACAACCCGTTCACGATGGTGGTGCTCATCGTCGCGATCGTGTTCGGGGCGAAGCTCTGGAGGACGCAGATGATGTTGCGGGCGCGCATGTCGCGCAACGAAGCCGGCGGCGCCGTCGTGTCCGGGATGCAGGAACAGATCGACCGTCTCACGCGCCGCGTCGCGGTGCTCGAAAAGCTCGCGACCGACGACGATCGCAGGCTCGCCGGTGAGATCGAACGGTTGCGGTCTTCGGAGGGCGACGGCTTCGGCCGCTAGGTCCGCCACGCTAGGTCCGACACAGGCAAGGCCCGACAAGAGGTCCCCCGAAACGGACGTTCGAAACGGGAAAGGGAAACGCCCGATGACCCACCGCCGGCCGATCGATCACAGCCAGGAGGAGCTCTGGGCGGAGTTCCGGCGCCGGATCGGTCGGCGGGGAAGAGGCGCCATGCGCGCGGACAGCGCGGAAGAGAGCGCGAAAAACAACGCGGGAGATTTGAACATGAGCGATAGCGGTGAAAACATGCAGGCGGGCGGCGAGGCGGTCGCGACGCTGAAAACGAAGGTGGAGACCATGTCGGCGGCCATCGTAAATCTTGGCGCGCGGCTTGAGGTTCTCGAAAAGCTGATGGTGAATGACGAAGCGCGGCTCGCCGCGGAAATCGAGCGCCTGAGAGACGGCGTGCGATCGTCGGGCGTATGAGGCGCCGACGAACAGTGAACGGACGGTTCGCGCGCGTGCGCAGGCCGGCGGATCGACGATTTAACAGAGGGATATAACGTTATGGATTGGATTTGGGTTCTGGTTCCGGTGGCCTGGGCGCCGGCCTCGGTGTGGATCGTGCTCGCGGGCATCAAGTTCGCCGAGCGCAAGGAAGAGATGAAAATGCGCGTCAAGCTCGAGACGTCGGGCGCCGACCGTTTCGCGGCGCAGAACGCCGATCTCAAGTCCGAGGTTTCGCGTCTCAAGGACCGCGTCACGGTGCTCGAACGGCTGGTCACCGACGGCGACCAAAAACTCGCGCGCGAGTTCGAACGTCTTGAACGCGAAGGCTCCAATACAAATCTGTAATCCTGGCGGGGCGGCCTGAAAGGACGGAGGGACGTTTGTCATGATGTGGGCCGAACTGCTGATGCTGCTGGGCCTCGGGCTCGTGGTGTTCGCCATTTCGTTCGCCTATGGCCGACGGGAAGCGCAGCGCAACGCATCCGAAACCGCCGACATGAAGGAGCGCCTCGACTTCGCGCTCGCGGAAATCGCGGACCTGCGCACGCGCGTGCGGGTGCTCGAAACTCTGGCGACCGACGAGGAGCGGCGCATCGCGCGCGACATCGCCGGCCTGCGCGACCAGCAAGGCCCTCCGCGCGCCGCTGAGTAGGCCGGAGATCGGCGGTCAGGTCGTCTGGCCGCGATCGCCCGCTTTTCTGAGCGCGCGTTTGCGAAAGCGGTCGGGATCGAGCGCGTCCGCGACGCTGCGCTCCATCGCCCACGGTTCGCCGCAAACCGCCGAGGCGATCTGTTCGGCCAGCAGCGGCGCCCACAAGAATCCGCGCGCGCCCAGTCCGCTAAGCAGGGCGATGCGGGGATCGTCCGCGAGCCCCGCGAACGGCAGGCGGTCCTGCGTGGTGGCGCGAACGCCGGCGCGCGAGACCGGCGCCTGCGCATCGGCGTCGATGTCCGGCCTCAGGCGTTTCAACACCTCCAGATTTTCCGCGCGCGCCGCATCGGAAACCTCCGGCGCGGCGTTTTCCAGCGCCTCGAAGGTTGCGCCGAACACAAGATCGCCCAGCGCCTCGACCGCATAGCCGCCGTCGGCGATTGCGTGCGGCGCTCCGGCGCCGGCGATGCGTTCGACCTGGCCGAGGCGCGGTTCAATGTCCGGCGCGCTTACGCCCTCGATCCACGGCGTCTCCCAACCGGCGCAGACGATTGCGAGGTCGGCGCGGAACCGCGCGCCGCCGTCCAGCACGGCTTCGACGCCGTTTTCATCTGCGCTCAACGCCGCCACGCGCGCTTCGGCGTGAAGACGCGCGCCCTCGATCAGAGCCGGAAGCAAGAGCGCGGGCTTCACCGCGAGCGCGCCGAGGTGGCGCAGCTCTGTCGGCTCGGCGCTTGCGAAGGTCAGCAGGTTTTCATCCAGCGGCGGGTCCGCCGCCAGCTTGGCGAAGCGCTTCGCTTCGGTTTCGCCGCGCGGCAGGTGGCGCACGTCGAGGCTGGCGCGCGCCGCGTCGGGCAGAGTGCGATACAGCCGCCGCGCAAACAGGTAGGCCTCCAGAAGTCCGCGCGCGGCGGGTGTGTCGCCCGCGTCCAGGCGCGGCATCACAAGGCCCAGCGGATTGCCGCTCGCGCCCCAGCCGGGCGTCTTCCCCGCTTCGAGAATGTCGACCTCGCAACCGCGCGCCAGAAAGGCGCGCGCGACGCAGGCGCCGGCGATCCCCGCGCCGATCACCAGCACGCGTCGCGGTCCGGCGAAGTCGCCACGGGGCGCTGTCTTGTCTTCGGGCGTCACCGCTTCGATGCGCTCGCGCTTGCGGCCATGGCCGGGAACCTTGCTGACCGCAAATCCCGCGTCCGCCAGCGCCCGCCGCACCGCTCCGGCCGCCGAGTAGGTGCCCACGCGCGCGCCCGGCGCGGACAGTCGCGCAAGCTGCGCCATGGTCTCGGGCGACCACATGTCCGGGTTTTTGGCGGGCGCGAAGCCGTCGAGAAACCACGCATCGACGCTGGCTTCGGTTTCCGGCAGCGCGCGGGCGATGTCGTCGACATGCAGGGTCAGCCTCAGGCCGTCGCCGAGGTCGATGCGCTGTGCGCCGCGCGCGCGGTCGGGCCAGCATGACAGGAGACGCGCCGATAATTCCGCCAGTTCCGGGTGGCGCGCATGCACGCGCGCGGCGGCCTCCGGCGGCATCAGCCAGCCTTCATACGACACCACGTCGAGCCGGGCGCGGGGCGAGGGTCGGCTGCGCCGCCATTCGTCCCACAGCGCAAGAATGTTGAGGCCGGAGCCGAAGCCCAGTTCGCCCACGGTGAAACGCGCGCGGTCACGCCAGCGTTCGGGCAGGCCGCAGGGCGCAAGGAACACCGCGCGCGCCTCGGCCAGTCCGTCGCCGGAAAAATAGATGTCGCCCGCGTCTTCCGATTTCGGAATCCCGTCATCGGTCCAGCTCAGCCGGGGAAGGGGCGGCAGACGGGTCATGGCGCATGCCCGCCGGGGCTCAGCCTGATCGCGATCTGCGAGGCCATGCGGGCGCCTAGATCTCTTCGCCGAGCTTGTGCTTGCGCGCCAGTTCGCGGCCGATGATCATCTGCTGGATCTGCGTCGTGCCTTCATAGAGACGCAGGATGCGCACGTCGCGATAGAAGCGCTCCACGGCGTAGTCGGCGATGTAGCCGGCGCCGCCATGCACCTGAACGGCGCGGTCGGCCACGCGGCCCACCATCTCGGTGCAGAACATCTTGGTCGCCGAAGCCAGCAGGGTCACGCCCTCTTTCCGGTCGAAGCGCCGGGCGCCGTCCAGAACCATCGAGCGGCCGGCCTGCGTCTCGGCGTAGCTGTCCGCGATCAGCGCCGCGACCAGCTGGTGTTCGATGATCGGCTTGCCGAACTGTTTCCGCTCGGCGGCGTAGTTCACCATCTCCTCGATCAGGCGTTCGGCGATGCCCACCGACAGCGCGGAGATGTGGAAGCGGCCGCGGTCGAGCACCGACATCGCCACCTTGAACCCTTCGCCTTCGCCGCCGATGCGGTTGGCGGCGGGCACGCGCACGCCGTCGAAATTCACGTCGCAGACATTGGCGCCCTGCTGGCCCATCTTCTTCTCGGGCTTGCCGACCGACAGGCCGGGCGAATTGCGCTCGACGATGAAGGCGGAGACGCCCTTGGGTCCCGGCTTATCGGGATCGGTGCGCGCCATCACGGTGAACAGGTCGGCCTTGTCGGCGTTGGTGATGAAGCGCTTGGAGCCGGTCAGCACATAGTCGTCGCCGTCGCGCACGGCGCGGGTCTTCACCGATCCGGCGTCGGAGCCGGCTTCCGGTTCAGTCAGCGCGAAAGACGTGACGACCTCGCCGGCGGCGATGCGGGGAAGCCAGGCGTTCTTCTGCTCGTCGTCGCCGAACATCACCAGCGCCTGGCTGCCGATGCCGACATTGGTGCCGAAGGTGGAGCGGAAGGCCGGCGAGGTGCGTCCCATCTCGAGGATCACCAGCGCCTCCTCCTCCATGGTCAGGCCAAGCCCGCCATAGGTCTCGGAAATGGAGAGGCCGAACAGGCCCAGCTCGCGCATCTGCTGCACGACGTCGTCGGGCATGCGGTTCTCGCTGGCGACGGTCTCCTCAAGCGGCACGCAGACCTCGCGCACGAAGCGCCGGACCATGTCGATCAGCTGGCGGCGGGTCTCAGGATCAAGGGCCATAACGAAACAGTCTCCGAAGCATCGCTCCGGAGACTGCTATTCCGCGAACGGTCCGCGTCAAGTCGGGCGGCGTCTGCGCGCCCGAAAGACGGGCTCCTATTCGTTGATCTTGACCGTGATCGGACCCATTTCGGATTCGATCTCGAAGCTGTCGCCCGGGTTCTTGTCTTCCGGATACGCCACGCAGCGCTCGTCCGGCTGGAAGTCGGACGTGGTGCAGAGCTGGCCGTCCTTGATCGCCCAGGTGCCGGAGAACGGCATGTCCATGGCGACGCCGCTGAAGGTGCCGTCCTCGGCGTAGTTGACCGGGATCTCCATGCCCTGAATGGACATGATGACGCCCTTGGTGGTGACGTTGGTCAGCGTGTCGGCGAAGGCGGGCGCCGCGACGACGGCGGCGGCGGACGCCGCGACAAGCAGAATGCGCATGGGGAGTCTCCTCGTTGAGCGCGTTTTCGCGCCGGTCGAGAATAGGAAACTTCCGAGTTTCGCTCAAGCGCGCGCTGCTGCGGCCACCTTGTCGTAGAAGGCGCGGCTGTCGCGCACGAAAACCTCCTTGGTGAAGGTCGCCTCGTAGGCGGCGCGTCCGCCCGCGACCAGCCGTTCGGCGAGGCCGGGCTCGGAAATCACCCGCTGCATCGCGGTCGCCAGCGCCTCGACATTGTCCTTGGGGATCAGCAGGCCGTTGACGCCGTCCTCGACATAGGCGGCCGGACCCACCGCGTCGGCGGCGACCAGCGGACGCGAGGCGGCCCATGCGTCGACCGTTACAGTTCCGAAAGGTTCATAGCGCGAGGGGAAGGCCACGAAGGTCGAAGCGGCCAGCAAGGCGCCGCGATCATTGCGCCATCCCAGGAAGCGCACGCGGTCGTTCAGGCCCAGCTTCGAACACTGTTCTTTCAACTCGGCCTCGATCGGGCCTTCGCCGGCGATCCACACATAAAGTCCGGGCACGCGCGCGGCGGCGTCGAGCAGGGTGTCGAGGCCCTTCTTCCAGTGCAGCCGCGCCAGCGCCAGCGCCACCGGCGCATCGGCGGGAGTGTCGAGACTGGCGCGGTCGACCGGCGCGACGTCGGTGAAGTCGGCATAGGTGTGAACGATGCCCGAGCGGTTCTCCGGCACGCCCTGTTCGCGGATGTGGCGCAAAAGGTCGCGCGTCAGGCCGATATGCCATTCGCAGTTCGTGAAGCGGGCGAGCTTGTAATAGCCGCCATACCAGGCGATCGACCGCGCGCGGTGTTTGGCCGGGGCGAATTGTCCCGCGCGGCCCATCCAGTATTCGATGACGTCGGGTTTGAAGCTCGCAATGGTGCGCTCCAGCACCGAGCGGGTGGGAAAGGGCCACAGCCGGTTGAAGTCCGCCGTGGCGGTCTCGATGCCCGCGTCGCGGAAGCTCTTGAGCCGGAAAGCGTTGTCCGGGCGCGTCACCACGGCCTGGGTTTCGCCGGCCCCAGCGAGCGCCAGAACCGATTCCAGCATGATGTTTTCGGCTCCGCCTTCCTTGGCGCCGGCCATCACATGCAGGATGCGCATCGCTGATCTATCCTTGCAGGCCGGCCTTGCGGGCCGGCGCGGAGCGTGAAATCCCCACCGCTCGCCCGGGACGGGGACCCGTGATAGGGAGCCCATCACAAGGGCTGGGCAGGTCCGTTAGCCGGTTCGGCGGCGCGGCGCAAACGCGGGTTGAAGCCGGGCCGGATCGCCAGTAGCGTCCGCGCGCCTTTTTCGGAGAAACTGCATGTCAGGCGGCTATCGCCTTTTCGGGTCGGAATCCTCGGCCTACAGCACCAAGCTCAGAACCTTCCTCACCTATAAGGGCGTGGAGTTCGCATGGACCCCGCGCACCCAGGACACGGAAGACGAGCTGCAGTCGCTGGCGCGTTTTCCCACCCTTCCGGTGCTGGTCACCCCGGGCGGTTTCGCGGTTCACGACACCACGCCGCTGATCGAGGCGCTTGAGGCGGATTCGCCCGAGCCCAGCGCGACCCCGTCCGATCCGGCGCTCGGCTTCCTGTCCTGCGTGCTCGAAGAGTACGCCGACAGCTGGCTGACCAAGGCGGTCAACCATTATCGCTGGACCCGCAAGAAGGATCAGCGCGCCGCGGCCCAGCGCGCGATCGAGGAATACTGCACGCGCGAGGCGCCGCAGGACCGCAAGGCCGCCGAAGACGTCGCCATCGACCGCATGACCGCCGAGATGAAGCGCGTCGGCCTCGAGGGCGAGTTCGGCGCCGCGGTCGAGAAATCCTTCAAGCGGTTCGTGAAACTGCTCGACGCCCACCTGCAGAAGCACGCCTTCCTGTTCGGCGGACAGCCGACGATCGCCGACTTCGCGGTCGGCGCGCAGCTGGCGCAGACGCTGCGCGATCCCACGCCCGCCAAGATTCTCGAGAAGGACGGCGCGGCCATCGTGAAATGGTGCGAGGCGCTCGCCGAAGCCAAGCCGGCCGGTCCGTTCGAAGACCTCGACGCGCTGCGCGACACGCTCGAGCCGATCTTCCGCGACGAGCTGGCGGCGGCCTTCCTGCCGTGGGCGGCGGAGAATCTCGAAACCTCGCTGGCCGGCGGGGAAAGCTTCGAGGTCACCATCGGCAAGGACGCCTTCACGCTCGCCCCGCTGCGGTCGACCGCGCGGTCGTTCCGCGAGCTGCGCCGCAAATTCGTCTCGGCGCAGGAGATCGAAACCCTGCGCGCCTTCACCGACGCCGCCGGCGCCACGGTCTTCCTGCAGCGTCCGCAGTCGGTGCAACAGGCTCCGGCCGAAACCGAAGCGGGCGATGACGCCGCCGACGAAAACGGAAGCGACGCGCCGGCCGCCGAAGCGGCTGAGGCGAATGGCGAGGCCAGCGGCGAAGAACGCACCGGCCGCCGCCGTCGCCGGCGCGGACGGCGCGGCCGCAGCGACGCCGCCAGTCAGGAAACGGCCGATCAGGAAGCGTCGGGTGAGGATGGCGCTGGCGAAGACGGCGCTGTTGAGGAAGCTTCGGGCGACGACTCCGCCGGCGATGACGTCGACCCGGCGATCGAAGCCGCTGTTGAACCGGAAGCCGAAGCCACTGCTGAACCGGCAGTCGAGCCCGAAGCCGAAACCTCTGTTGAACCGGTCGCCGCTGTCGAGGCGGTCGTCGATGAAGCGCCCGAGCCTGAAGCGTCCGCCGAAGTCGCGGTTGCTGAAGATGCGCCCGCCGAAGGCGCCGCCGCCGAAGACGATCAGGACGAACCGGCCAAGCCGACCGAGGGCTAGGGCGGGGCCGGGACCAGGATCGCGATGCTTCCTCCAGAGATCCTCGCTGCGCCGGCGACCTACGCGCTGATCGCGGCGAACGTGCTGATCTCGATCGCCGCGTTCTCCAGTCCACGCCTGATCGAAGGGCTGATGCTCTATGTGCGCCCGATCCTGCGCGGGCAGGGGCTGCACCGCGTCCTCACCTCGGGCTTCGTGCACGGCGATCCCAGCCACCTCTTCTTCAACATGCTCTCGCTTTATTTCATGGGCGACTTCCTGGAGCGGACGGTCGGCACCACCTCGTTCCTGATGATCTATTTCCTGTCGCTGCTGGCCGGGTCGGGCTGGGCGGTGATGGAGAATGTGCGCAATCCCGAATACCGGGCGCTGGGCGCGTCCGGCGCGGTGTCCGGCGTGGTCGCCGCGACGGCGCTGTTCTATCCCTATGCGTGGCTGGCGTTTCCGCCGATCCCGCTTCTGGCCTATGCGGCGCTCTATATCGGCTGGTCGGCTTTCGCGATGGGCCGGGTGCGCGACGGCATCGGCCATGCCGCGCACCTTGGCGGCGCGCTGATGGGCGTTGCGCTGGTGTGCCTGTTCTGGCCGAGCCAGCTCCACGCGCTGTGGCGCGATCTCCTGTCGGTGTTCGGCGTTTCCTGAGGTCCCGTGTGGGCCTACAGGCGCGCGGCCTACCGGCGCGCTAGCGGCAGGCCGGGTTGATGCCCTCGACATAGTTGGCGATCACGTCGATGTCGCGCGCCGTCCCGGCGCCCTCGAAGCCTGCGATGTGGTCATAGCCGACGACGGCCGGGTATTTCGCCAGCCAGTCTCCGGCGATCGGAATATACGACCAGTGCCAGCGTTCCTCTTCATAGCCGTTGGGGCGTTCGGGGCCGCGCGGGCTGTAGACCTGGCAGAAGCCGTATTCGGCGCCGTGGGCCGTCAGCCAGTCATGCACCGCCTTGCCTTCGCCGGCGTCGAACCAGGCGTTGTTGAGATCGTTGAAGTCGAAATCCGTGCCCCAGTGATGGCGCGAGGTCGCGGGCATGGAGGAGAATTCCAGAATCTTCAGCGCGCGCTGCGCCGGGTCGGGCACGGTTTCGGGCAGCGCGCCGCCCTCCACCTTGGTGCGGCCGGCCCATTTGGCTTCCCAGATGCGTTTCTGGTCGGCGAAGGATCGGAAGGCGGAAACGACTTTCAGGTTCACCCCGTCGGCGCGCGCGGCGTCGGCCATGCGGGTCAGCGCATCGATCGCCTCGGCGCGTCCGAACAGGCCGGCGCGGGTCGCAAGCGCCTCAGGCACGGGCGCGAAGCCGGCCTCGCGCGTCGGGCTCACCTTGCCGGTCAACATGTCGATGCTCGGTTCCGGGCGCGCGAAGTCGCCGCCGGCGGGCAGGGCGCTTGCGAAAGCAGGCGCCGTCGCGGACGTCACGGGGGCGGAAGGCGATGCGGCTTCGCTTGCGGCTTCCTCCGGCGCGGCGCCATCCGGCAGGCCCGCCTCGTCGGCCGTCCCGGCGGCGGGCGCGTCCGCAGTCGCTTCGGTCGCAGCTTCGGTCGCCGTTTCTGTCGCGGGCACGCCGGTCTCCGGCTTGCCGCACGCGCCCAGCGCCAGCATCGCGGCCAGCGCGCAGATCGAGACCAGACGTCCGGAGGCGAAACGATCACCGCGCTTCATCGGGCAAGGCTCCTTCGTTCGCGGCGCGACAGGCCGGCGCGCGAATCGCAGCGCAGGCAATCACGCCCCGGCGAAATGCGCCAGCGCGGTCTGCACCGGCGGCGCCCCCGAGTTGTATCTTGGGGCTACGCCCCGAGGCGGGTCAGTTCTTGAACTTGGGTTCGCGCGGGCGGATCAGGCCTTCCTGCGTCACCGACGCCACCAGCTTGCCGTCGCGGGTGAACACCTCGCCGCGGTTGAAGCCGCGCGCGCCGGAGGCCGAGGGGCTGTCCATGGTGTAGAGCAGCCAGTCCTCGATGTTGAACGGTTCATGGAACCACATTGCATGGTCGAGGCTGGCCATCTGCACCCCGCCGGTGAACCAGTTCACGCCATGCGGCTTGGTCGCGGTGTCGAGAATGCCCATGTCCGAGGCGTAGGCGAGCAGGCATTGCTGCAGGGCCGCGTCGTCGCCGACCACGCCGCGCGCGCGCATCCAGATGTGCTTGATCGGCGCGGACTTCTCCGGGCTCACCATGGCGCGCGGATCGACCGGGCGCAGCTCGATCGGGCGGGGGCGGGCGAACTGCTTGGCGTATTGCTCGGGAATGTGCGCCTTGGCCATCTGGCGCAGCTCGTCCTCGCTCTTCAGCTCGTCGGGCATCTTCACCGCCGGCATGTCCGACTGGTGGGTGAAGCCCTTCTCGGGAACCTGGAACGAAGCCGCGAGGTTGAAGATCTGCTCGCCGTGCTGGATCGCCACCACGCGGCGGGTGGTGAAGCTCTTGCCGTCGCGCGCGCGGTCGACCTCGTAGAGGATCGGCACGCTGGGGTCGCCCGGACGGATGAAGTAGGCGTGCAGCGAATGGCACAGCCGGCCCTCGACCGTGCGATAGGCCGCGACCAGCGCCTGGGCGATCACCTGGCCGCCGAACACGCGTTTCATGCCGTCGTCCGGCGACTGGCCGCGGAACAGGTTGACCTCGATCCGTTCGAGATCGAGCAGGTCCAGCAGCTCCGCCAGCGCGCCGTCTTCGGGGGAAGCTGAGTTCGACATGGATGCGTCCTTGCGTCTCGCCCGCGGGGGAGGGGGCGTCGTCCGGTTTTCGGTCTAGATAGCGCCGTGCGCGCGCGCGGTCGACCCGCCCTCAACCGCCGAGAACGTCGTGATAGCGGGCCCGAAGGGTCTTCTTGTCGATCTTTCCGGTCGCGGTCAGCGGAACCACGTCGAAGAACACCGCGTCCGGCGACCACCAGCTCACGATCCGGGGCTTGAGGTGGTCGCGCACGTCCTGTTCGCTCACCTCGGCGCCCTCATGGGTTTCGATCACCAGAACCGGGCGCTCCTCCCATTTCGGGTGCGGCACGCCGACCACCGCCGCGATCTTCACGCCCGGACAGGCCACCGCCACGTTTTCGAGGTCGATCGAGGAGATCCATTCCCCGCCCGACTTGATCACGTCCTTCTTGCGGTCGGTGATGCGCATAAAGCCGTGCGCGTCGATGGTCGCGATGTCGCCGGTGTCGAACCAGCCCTGCTCGCCGGCCGCGTCCTGTTCGTTGCGGAAATAGCGCTGGATGGTCCACGGTCCGCGCACCATCAGCGCGCCCGAGGTTTCGCCGTCCCAGGGCAGATCCTCGCCGTCCTCGCCCACCACTTTCAGCTCGATGCCGAACTGCAGCCGGCCCTGGCGGGTCCAGATCGCCTCGTCCATCGCCTCCTCGCCGAGCGCGGCGAGCGAGGGGGTCGGCGTGGCCACCACGCCCAGCGGCGCGGTTTCGGTCATGCCCCAGATCTGAAGCACCTGAACGCCGTATTTCTTCTTGAAGGTCTCGGCCATGGCGCGCGGCACGGCGCTGCCGCCGATCACCACGCGCTGCAGGTCGCCGGGCGTTTCGCCGGTCTGTTCGAGATAGGCGAGATACATGGTCCAGATCGTCGGCACGCCGCCGGAGAACGTGACGCCCTCGTTGACGATCAGCTCCTGAAGGCTCGCGCCGTCCATCTTCTCGCACGGCAGAACCAGCTTGCAGCCGCAGATCGGCGCGGCGAAGGGCAGGCCCCAGGCGGTGGCGTGAAACAGCGAGGAGCAGGGCATCACCACGTCGAAGGCGTTGAAGCCGAATGCGCCGGCCAGCCCCGCCGCCATGGCGTGCAGCACCACGGCGCGGTGCGAATACAGCACCCCCTTGGGATCGCCGGTGGTGCCCGAAGTGTAGCACAGGAAGGCCCCGGCGTTCTCGTCGACGACCGGCCAGTCGAAGCCGTCTTCCTCGCGCGCCAGCAGCGCTTCATAGCTTTGCGCGCCGACCGAACCGGGCTCCAGCCGCGCCTCGTCGCTCAGCATCACGAAGGATTTCAGATAGGGAAGCTGCGGCGCCAGGCGCTCGACCAGCGGCAGGAAGGTCTTGTCGAACAGCAGGACCTCGGCCTCGGCGTGATTGAGGATGTAGACGATCTGTTCGTCGAACAGGCGCGGGTTCACCGTGTTCAGCACCGCGCCCAGTCCGGGCGCGGCGTAGAACAGTTCGAGATGGCGGTGGGTGTTCCAGGCCAGCGTGGCGACCCGGTCGCCGGGCTTCACGCCCAGCCTCTGCAGGGCCCGGGCGCAGCGCGCGCTGCGGGCGGCCAGCCCAGCATAATCATAGCGCCAGACCGGTTCGTCCACGAGGCGCGAAACGATCTCGCGTTTCGCGTGAGCGGTCGCGGCGAACCGCATGATGTCGATGATTTGCAGCGGCCGAGGCTGCATCAGTCCCTGGATCATGGGGCGCATCTCATGGGGGCGGCCATCGCCTGTCAACTGCGCCGCCCCGGCTTATTCCGGCGCCGCTGGGGGAGACGGGTCCGGCGGGGCCGGGTTGCGGTCGGCGTGGCGGCTGCGCTAGACCAGCGCCCCGAACCCAACCCATACCGGAAGAGAGGCTCCGATGGCCGGCCACAGCAAATGGGCCAACATCCAGCACCGCAAGGGCAAGGCCGACAAGGCCAAGGCCAAGCTGTTCTCGAAACTGTCCAAGGAGATCACGGTGGCGGCCAATGGGCGCGCCCGATCCCGACATGAACCCGCGCCTGCGCCTGGCGATGAACAACGCCCGGGCCGCGTCCATGCCCAAGGACAACATCCAGCGCGCCATCGACAAGGCGGCCGGGGGCGACGACGCCAATTACGAGCAGATCCGCTATGAGGGCTTCGGTCCCGGCGGCGTCGGCCTGATCGTCGAATGCCAGACCGACAACCGCAACCGCGCGGCGGGCGACGTCCGCGCCGCCTTCACCAAGAATGGCGGCAATCTCGGCCAGACCGGCGCGGTCTCCTCAGGCTTCGAGAATGTCGGCGAGATCGTCTTCCCGCCCGAAGCCGGCGAAGAAGAAGGGATCATGATGGCCGCCATCGAGGCGGAGCAGCCTCCGACATCGTCAGCGACGAGGACGGCCACACCATCTACACCTCGCGCGAAGAGCTGATGGCGGTGTCCTCGGCGCTCGAGGGCAAGTTCAAGGCGGAAGCCACCTCCACCAACCTGATCTGGAAACCGCTCAACACGGTGCAGGTGGCGGGCGAGGACAGCCGACAAGCTGTTCAAGATGCTGGAGGTTCTCGACGACCTCGACGACGTTCAGAACGTCTACAGCAATTACGAACTCTCCGAGGAAGAGATGGCCCGCCTGGCGGGGTGAGGAACAATCTCAGGCATCCGCGGGGCGGCATGCGGCCGCATGCCGGGGACGATTTGGTCGGGGACCAAATCGCGTGACAGAACGCCGAGCGCAAGCGAGGGCCGAATCGTCTCTGCGAGACGCTTTCCATCGCGATCACCCACCTTGTCATCCCGGGCGAGGGCGCGGACGAGTCCGGCCGAGACCGGGACCATTCTTCAACACTGGTCGATTTCGAAGCGTCTGCTATGCAGACGCGTCCCCAGCCGGACGGCGCAGCCGTCCGGAATCAGCCGGGGTCCAGTTCGGAAAAACCTGCCGCCTCCGGCGTCTTCTTGGCTTAGGAGACTGGACCCCATCCTTCGCTGGGGACGCTCTCGAGACAGCTTCCAGGACTAATCCGACCCACTTTGTTTCACCCCCATGTTCTCCTCGCGTCTGGCGCGGGGAGGGTTCGAAAGCTCCGAACTTCTTGAATGTCAGCGCCGGCTGGCGTGTGATGCAGGCGGGGTGAAATCCGTCTTGCGTCTGCAAACAGGCTCCGGGGTGTCGAAGCCGGGGTTCCAGGTCTCGCGGAGAGATCTGCACGTGGGTCAGGATGCGGAAATGGGTCCAAATGCTGGACGTGGGCCGTGTGATCTCTGACGATCAGAGACGGACGGTGTTCCCCAGCCAAACCCGCCAGCCGCACCGGATCTCAAACCGGCCGCGGGGCGCGTGACGATCGCGTCTTACGCCAACCGCAAGGTTGGCAACTTACCCGGCGCGGCCCCACGCGCCCCGGCCTCCCCAACTCGCATGGGGAGCAACGCAAACCCGGACGGCGCAAGCCGGTCCGGCCAAACGCATTGGGTCAGGGAGTCCGGGCTTGCCTCTAGGCTTTCAGGCGTTCGGCGCGCTGCGGATTGTTGGCGTTCAGCCAGGCGTCGGCCATCGGCGTCAGCCAGCGGTTCACCCGCTCCACGAAGGCCGTCACGTCGTCCGGATCGCCGCTCGGGCGGGTCGCCATGCGATAGGCCCGGTGGATGTCGCGGGTGCGGCCCGGATAATCCAGCAGGAACAGGTCGCGCCGGAGATCGAGGTCCTCGGTGTAGATCTGCTCACGCTCCATCACCAGCGCGAAGGCCGCCGCCAGCACCGCGGCGCCGGCGTCCATCGCCGCCGCCTTCACGCGCTCCGCGCCGCGCGAGGCCAGCGCGCGGGCCGAGGCGTTGGAGAGCCGGGCGCGCAGGTTGAGGATGTCCTGGTTCATCACCGCCATGTCGAGGCGCTGCGGCGCCAGCATGCGGCTCATATTGCGGCCCGCGACGCAGATCGAATTGACCGCGAGGCGGAAGCGCGCCGGAGAGAACACGTTGTCGGCGGTGAACACTTCCTTCCACTCGAACACCGCGATCACGATGCGACCGAGATCGGGATGGCGGCGGCGAAGCTCGGCGGTCACCGCGCATTCCCACTCCTCGTGGCGCCCGCGCGCCGTGCCCGATCCGACGCGGAGCAGAACGAAGATCGCCGCGCCGCCCCGGCGGCCGCGCGCCGCGGGTCCGGACAGATAGACCGAGTGGAGGCGGTCGCCATAACGCTCCAGCGCGAGATCGGCGGCTTCCTCCGCCGCTTCGATCGCCTGAACCGGCGCCTGTTCGCGCGGGACGGCGGCGTTGGTGACGCGGCCCCAATGATCCTGCGGCCAGAACTCGCCTCGAAGCTGGGCCGTCTTGCTCATCGTCCGCTCCCTTACGCTTTGGGCGCGACGACCGTACGCCGCGCCGACACTCGGGAGGGGCAGACAAGACGCGTTAACACTTTAACGCTGCAACCGGCCCTCACCGTAAACAAAACGTTAAGTGAGAACGGGCGCGGTTCAAGTGGATTCAACTGTTGACGAACAGGAAGCCCGCCTCCTGTGCATCGTTTCGCGACGCAAAGGTTAACGAATGCGCAGCCGTTAACGCTATTCGAAGACGATCTTCGGGGCGGGCTTCGATGCGCCCGCCGAGGCCGCCGACAGGATCGCATCGGCCAGCAGGCGAAAGGCTTGCGTCGCCGGCTCGGCGCCGGTCGCGGCCGGAACGCCGTCGTCGCCGCCTTCGCGAAGCTGCGGAAGAATGGGCAGCGCGCCGAGGAAAGGCACGCCCATCTCGGTCGCGGTGCGTTGCGCGCCGCCTTCGCCGAAAATGTGGTGGCGGGCGCCGTCCGGGGTTTCGAACCACGCCATGTTCTCGATCACGCCGAGGATCGGCACGGCGGTCTTGCGGAACATCTCCACGCCGCGGCGCACATCGGCCAGCGCCACTTCCTGCGGGGTCGAGACGATCACCGCGCCTGAGAGAGGCAGGCGCTGAACGAGCGTGAGCTGCACTTCGCCGGTGCCCGGCGGGGTGTCGATGAACAGAACGTCGAGATCGCCCCAGCTCGTGTCCTGGATCATCTGGGTGATCGCCGAAACCACCATCGGCCCGCGCCAGGCGACGGCCTTGGCCGGGTCGACCAGATAGCCCAGCGACATGGTCTCCACGCCATGCGCGCGCACCGGGCGCAGGCGCTTGTCGTCGGTCAGCTCCGGCTTGCGGTCGACGGTTCCCATCATGGTGGGAACGGAGGGGCCGAAAACGTCGGCGTCGAGCAGGCCGACGCGCAGTCCCATGTGCGCTGCGGCGACCGCGAGATTGGCGGCGGTGGTCGATTTGCCGACGCCGCCCTTGGCGGAGGCGACCGCGATCAGCAGGCGCGCGGGGCCGGCGGCCGGTGCGCGCCCAGACGGCGCGGACGGGGCGGATGGCGCGGCGGCGGGCTTGGGGCTGGACTTCGGTTGCGGCGGTGCGCCCGCCGGCAGGTCGGAGGTCAGAACGGCGGTGACGCCGGTCACGCCGGGAACCGAGGCGACGGCCTCGCTGGCCATGAGGCGCAGCGGTTCGTCGGCCTGGCCGCGCGCGGTCTCGATGGCGAAGCCGACCTTGCCGTCGGGCCGGACCACAAGTCCGGACACGCGGCCGGAGGCATGGAGCCCCTGGTCGCCGCTCTCCGGGTCGGGGATGGCGTCGAGCACGGCGATGACGGCGGTCTTGATGTCGTGGGGCGTCGGCATGGGCGAGGGGCTACGCCGCTTCACGCGCCGCCACAAGCCGTCCGGCGACGGCGGCTGCGTTCAGGCCAACCGTTCAGGCGGAGCGGGGGAGGAGTTTTCCGGCGAGCGTGCGCCAGCCTTGCGCCAGGATCGCGCCGGCGACCTTCGCGTCCGAGGCCATCACGGCGACGGCCCGGTCGATGCGTCCGCGCCGCATCGCCTCGACGAAGTCGATCCACGCCACCCAGCGGTTCACGGTGTGGCGATGGGATCTGAGCGCGTCACGTTCGCCCGCCGTCAGGCCGGGCAGGGCGAGCAGGCGGTCGTCGGCCGCGACGAAGGCGGCCATGTCGGTCCGGCGCCGGGTGTCCGCCAGCGATCCGGCCCGCATGACGGAGACATAGCCCGCCGCCGGGATCAGCCGCATGCGCGCGCCGGCCGCAAGAAGGCGGGCGTAGAGATCGAAGTCCTCGCCCAGGCGCATGGTCTCGTCATAGCGAACGGCGTGTTGATCCATCAGCGCGCGGCGGATGAGGGGCTTGATGAAGCCGAGTTCGCCGCGCGGACGTTTGGGGTCGGGAAGGTTGGCGCGCACGAAGCTTTCGAGCGTCAGGTCGGAGGCCTGTTCGGGGCGGTCGCGGAACCACAGCGGCGCGCGGGTTTCCGGATCGGCGCCCTCGGCGAGCTGCAGCAGGTCGTCGGCGATCATGTCGTAGCCGTCCTGCGCCGTCTTCAGCAGCACGGCGAGACGTCCGGGCTCCATATAGTCGTCGCTGTCGAGCACGCAGAACCAGGGCGCCTTCGAGACCTCAAGGGCCGCGTTGCGCGCCCGCGAGGGCCCGCCATTGGTTTCAAGCGCGATCACTTTCAGGCGAGACGTTCCGTCATCGGCGGCGCGCGCCTGCTCCAGCGTGCGTCCCTCGTCGCCGGAGGCGTCGTCGACGACGATCACCTCAACGGCTTCGGGTTGCGCCAGCGCGCTGCGCACGGCGCGCGCGACGGTGGCGCCGGCGCGCCAGGCCGCGATCACCACCGCAACGCCGTTTTCCCGCGCGGTATTCTGGTTTTCTGCAGCGTCCATGCTTGGTTAATCACCCGGATGCGGTATGTCCGCGGTTCGCGAATTCGGTCCCCATTGGGTGCAAGATATTCGCCATCTTCCGGCGCGTCGGGTCTTCGATGCGCGTATCGTCGCGCAAGTTAGGCCGAAATATGCGTTACTGTCGCGTGTAAGGCGAATGCGGAATACGTGTTGGGTCTTGAAGCGCATTAGTTGATGCGCAACTCGTTGGTGTCACAAGTTCGTCCAAGCGACGCGAACGCAATGTCTGTGTGTAGGAGGGGTAATGCCCTGGAATGATCAGAAGGGCGGCGGGCCCTGGGGAAGTTCCGGAGGAGGCTCTGGCGGCTCCAGCGGCAACGGAAACGGCGACGGCGACAGTCCCTGGGGACGTCCCGGACGCGGCGGGAAGGGCGGCGGCGAAGGCTCCGACCGTCCCGATCTCGAGGAAACGCTGCGCCGGATGCAGGACCGCTTTCGCCAGCGCCGTTCGGGCGGCGGCGGAACCGGCGGCGGCGGCCGTTCAGGCGGCGGCGGACGCAGCTTCGGGACCACGGGTCTTCTGATCCTTCTCGGCGTCGGCCTCGTCGGCTGGCTGATGACCGGCGTCTATCAGGTCAACGAACAGGAAAGCGCCGTCGTTCTGCGCTTCGGCAAGGTCCACCGCACGGTCGGTCCGGGCTTCCAGGTGCGTCTGCCCAATCCGATCGAGGACGACATCATCGTTCCGGTGAACCGCATCGTCGAAACCCAGATCGGCAACCGTCCGGAAGAGAGCCTGATGCTGACGGGCGACGAGAACATCGTCGACATCGATTTCTCCATCAACTGGAAGATCAATTCGCCGCAGCAATACCTGTTCAACATCGCGGACCCGGAAGAGCTCATCAAACAGGTCGGCGAGAGCGCGATGCGCGAAGTCGTCGGCACCAGCTCGTTCGAACCGATCACGACCGGCGACCGGACCGGCGTCGAAGAGCGCGTGAAGCAGCTGATGCAGACCACGCTCAACAACTACACGGCCGGCATCGAGATCGTCTCGATCTCGCTGAAGGAAGCGTCGGCTCCGGCCGACGTCGTGGAGGTCCAGCGCGACGTGTCGAACGCCGAGCAGGACCGCGCCAAGCGCATCAACGAAGCCAACCAGTACCGCAACCAGGTGGTGCCGCAGGCTCGAGGCGAAGCGCAGCGCACCATCCAGGAAGCCGAGGCCTACAAGGAATCGCAGGTCGCGATCGCCCGAGGCGAGGCCGACCGGTTCCGTCTCATCTACGAGCAGTATCAGAAGGCGCCGCGCGTCACGCGCGAACGCATGTTCCTTGAAACCATGGAGGCCGTGCTCGGCCGCACCGACAAGGTGATCCTGGATTCGAAAAGCGGAACCGTGCCCGTCCTTCCGCTCGACCTGATGCGCAACAAGGACGCCAGCCAGTAATGCAGCGCTTTCTCATCTCTGTCGGGGTTCTGGCCGCCATTGCGCTGGTGATCCTGGCGAACGCCTTCTACATCGTGCGCGTCGACCAGCAGGCGATCCTGCTGCAGTTCGGCCGCCAGGTCGACGTGATCAACGCGGGCGACAACCAGCAGGAAGGCCTGCACTTCAAGATTCCGATCGTCCAGAACGTGAAGTTCTACGACAAGAAGAATCTCGGCTACGATCTGGCCCAGCAGGAGATCATCGCGGGCGACCAGCAACGTCTGATCGTCGACGCCATCGCGCGCTACCGCATCAAGGATCCGCTGCAATTCTATCGCGCTTCGCAGGGCGGCAATATGGCCTATGGCGAAGCGCAGCTTTCGCAGCGCCTCACCGCCGCGCTTCGCGGCGTGCTCGGCAAGGTGCCGACGCCGGACATCATCTCGGGCCAGCGCGCCCAGCTGATGCAGGAGATTCGCACCCAGCTTCAGTCGACGATGGCGAGCTTCGGGGTCGAGATCATCGACGTCCGCATCCGCCGCGCCGACCTGCCGCAAGCCAACTCCGAACGCGTCTACGAGCGCATGAAGTCGGAGCTGCAGCAGAAGGCCAAGCAATACCGCGCCGAGGGCGAGGAGCAGTACCAGATCATCGTCGGCGACGCCGAGAAGCAGGTGCAGGTGATCCGCGCCGAAGCCAACGAGCAGGCCAACCGGCTGCGCGGCGAGGGCGACGCGGAACGGAACACGATCTACGCCGCCGCGTACAATCGCGATCCGGAGTTCTTCGCCTTCTATCGCTCAATGCTGGCCTATGAGCGTTCGATCAAGGCGGGCACGCCTCTGGTGCTGTCGCCGGATTCGCCGTTCTTCAAGTATTTCGGCGATCCTGACGGCAAGAAGTGATCGGCCGGTGACGGGCCTTAAATGACGGGCGGCGGGACGGCGACAGGCTGTCCCGCCGTCGTTTTCTCCGGGCCGGCCCGTAGCCGCCTGTCGGACTCTCTGCGGGCAAGCCGTCTTCGCTGAAGTCGTCTTCTCTGGGTCGTCTACGCACAGGGATGTGAAGGCGCGGGCGCCGGCATGTGGGGCGCGTTCTTGCGAAAGCGATTGTTTGGGGCCAGTCTGCCACGGTCCCGATCGCCGCAGCACAGGTCGCGCACATTCATGCCCGCTACGCCTATGTCTCGTATGTTCAAGCCGGCGTCCAAGACCGCCCGAACCCTCGTCAGGGGGCTCATCGCGGCGTTCGCCGGCCTGACACTCGGCGCGCCCGCCCTGCCGGCGCTGGCGCAGGCGCCGGATCGGCCGGGCCTGTCCGGAGAGGATTTCTCGAAGCTTTCGAAGAAGCTGATGCCGTCCGTGGTCAACATCTCCACGCGGCAGGTGGTGACCGCCGACGGCCTGCCGAAATACGCGCCGGGTTCGCCGCTTGAGCAGTTCAACGACTTTTTCGGCCGGGGCACGCCCGGCGTGCGGCGTCAGTCTTCGCTTGGCTCGGGCTTCATCATCGACGCGCAGGGCCATGTGGTCACCAACAATCATGTGATCGAAGGCGCCGACGAGATCGACGTGATCCTGTCGGACGGCACGGTGATGCCGGCCAAGCTGGTCGGGCGCGACACCGACACCGACCTCGCCCTGCTGAAGGTCGATTCCAAGACGGCGCTGACGCCGGTGCCGTGGGGCGATTCCGACCATGCCGATGTGGGGCAGTGGGTGCTGGCGATCGGCAACCCGTTCGGTCTTGGCGGAACGGTCACGGCGGGCATCATTTCGGCGCGCAACCGCGATATCTCGGCCGGCTCGTTCGACGACTTCATCCAGACCGACGCCGCGATCAACCGCGGCAACTCCGGCGGTCCCCTGTTCAACCTGCAGGGCGAGGTGATCGGCATTAACACGGCGATCTTCTCGCCGGGCGACAGCGGCGGATCGGTCGGCGTCGGCTTTTCGGTTCCCTCCAATCTCGCCAAGACGGTCGTCGGCCAGCTCAAGCAGTATGGCGCGACGCGGCGCGGCACGATGGGCGTGCGGGTGCGCAGCGTCGATCAGGCGATCGCTGAAAGCTACGGACTGAAGCGTCCGGAAGGCGCCATCATCACCAGCATCGAGAAGGACGGGCCGGCGGCCAAGGCGGGGCTGCAGGTGGGCGACCTGATCACCGCCTTCAACAACCAGACGATCAAGGAATCGCGCGATCTGTCGCGCATCATCTCGGTGGCGCAGGTCGGATCGAAGATGAGCGTGCGCTATATCCGCAAGCGCAAGCCGGGATCGACCACGATCACCCTGGCGCCGGCCGCGCCGGTGAAGACCGAGGAAGCCGGCGACAATCACGTGCAGCTTGAAGAGCTGTCGAACATTATCGGCGTGCGGTTCCGGCCGATCACCGATTCCGACCGCCGCCGCAACCGCATTCCCAATTCGGTCAAAGGGCTGATCGTCGATCAGGTCGAGACCGGATCGGACGCGCTCGGCCGGCTCAGGATCGGTTCGGTTGTCACCGAGGTGAACTTCCAGCCCGTCACGTCGGTCGATCAGGCGATTTCGGCGGCCGAGGCGGCGGCGCGGGAGAGCCGACCGGTACTGCTTCAGATCTGGGGCGACGGCGAGGCGAGCTTCATCTCGGTGAAGACCAAGTAGCGCATCGCCGGCGGCCGCAGTCAGCCGGGCGGTCAGCCCGGGACGATTTCGTCGAAGCCATACCCCTGAAAGAACAGCGCCGCGGTGAGATCGGTGTGTTCGATTCGGGCGCGGGTTTCGGCGGCCACCACCGGCTTGGCGCGGTAGGCGACGCCCAGCCCCGCCGCCCGGATCATGTCGAGATCGTTGGCGCCGTCGCCCATGGCGATTGCGTCGCCGGCGAGACAGCCCAGCGCCGTCGTTTCCTCGATCAGGGCGGACAGCTTCGCCTCGCGCCCGAGGATGGGGCGTTGCACGTCGCCGCTGAGGGCGCGGCCGTCGTGCAGCAGGGTGTTGGCGCGATCCGCGTCGAAACCGGCTTCCGCAGCGACGCGCGAGGTGAAGAAGCCGAAGCCGCCCGACACCAGCACGCAGCGCGCGCCATGCGCCTTCATGGTCGCGACCAGCGCTCTTGCGCCGGGATTGAGGGTGATGCGTTCGGCGTAGCAGCGCTCGAGCGCCTCCAGCCCCAGCCCTTTGAGCATGGCGACCCGCGTGGTCAGGGCGCCCTCGAAGTCGAGCTCGCCGCGCATGGCGCGTTCGGTGATGGCGGAGATTTCGGCTTTCAGGCCGGCGAAGTCAGCGAGTTCGTCGAGGCATTCCTGGCCGATAATGGTGGAATCCATGTCGGAGATCAGGAGGCGCTTGCGGCGACCTTCCGCCGGCGTGAGGGACCAGTCCGTGCGCGTTTCGGCGCTTGCGGCGGTGAGATATTCGACTAGATCGTTTGCTGCGGCGGAGGTTATGCTTCGTTCGCGTACGGACCAATCCGGGCGATCCATTCCTGTCACCGGCCCCTGGCCGCCGGGCGCGCGCGCGGCGAGATTTTCGGGGCCATCCGGCGTTCGGGCGACGAGCGTAAGGACAAGCGACATGGATCAGATTGAACCGGATCGGACGATAAAAGGGGGAGGCTGCAACATGACGCCAGGTTTGAATATCCGTAGCGCAAGCATCGGCGGGACTGGTTTCGAAGCGACCGTCTGCATCCGGCCGCAAGAGAGGTCGAGCTTCTGACGACCCCGGCGACAATGCGGCCAGCTATCCTAATTCACGGTCCCACCGCAAGCGGGAAGACCGCGCTCGCGATCCGGCTCGCGCAGCGCATGGGCGGCGTGATCCTGAACGCCGACGCGATGCAGGTCTATGGCGACCTCGATGTGCTGACGGCGCGTCCGGATGCGTCGGAACTGGCGGCCGCAGAGCATCGCCTGTTCGGGACGGTGGATGCGGCCGCCCCGCATTCCGTCGGCAAGTGGCTGAAAGACGTATCCGCGGAAATCGAGAGCGTGCGCGCCGCCGGCGCCACGCCGATCGTTGTCGGCGGCACCGGGCTTTATCTTCAAGCGCTGACGGAAGGCCTTTCGGAGGTCCCCGGGATCGCGCCGGAGATCACCCGCGAGGTGCGTGCGCGCATCCGCGCCGACGGCGCCGGCGCGTGGGAGGAATTGCGGTGCGTCGACCCGGTTTCGGCGGCCCGCATTCGTCCCGGCGATCGCCAGCGCGTGTCGCGTGCGCTTGAGGTTTTCACCGGAACGGGACGCCCGCTGTCGGCTTTTCAGTCCGCCGCGGTCCCGTTCCTGAAGCCGGGTGAGTGGATGGGCGTCGCGCTGACGCCGCCGCGCGAGATCCTGTATGTGCGCATCAACAACCGCGTCACCGCGATGGTGAAGGCGGGCGCTGTCGAGGAGGCGCGACGCCTGTGGGAGCGGTCGTTGCCGCGCGAGCTGCCGGTCATGCGCGCGCACGGCATGCCCGGGTTTTGCGAATACTTCGAGGGGCGGGCCAGCGAGGCCGAAGCGCTCGACCGCTGTCGGCGCGATACGCGGCGCTACGCCAAGCGCCAGCTGACCTGGATCGCGCACCAGTTCACGCTGTGGCCGCGCGTGCCGTCGATGGATCTGGATGTGCGCGCCCGGGTGATCGAGATCATGGCCCGTCAGGCGGGCCTTGCGGGGGCCGGCTGAGCGCCCGGCTCTCGGGTGCAAAGAGCGAGATCAGCCCGCCAGCAATAAAATGCCTGCGAATCGGACGTTGACCTGCCGGAAACGAAAGGCTAAATCCATCTTCGATCAGATTTTGGGATGATTGCCCCCGTGAATCCGCAATTCCGACTTGTAGTCGTAAGCGCCTCGCCGCCGGTCAGCTGACACCAGCCGACCGCACGGCGAGATGTAAACCAAAGGGCCCCAAGCGGCCCTTTTTCTTTATCCGGTCATCGCCGATCAGACTTCCGGCGGGGACCATCGGGCCCGGCGCCCGGCAGGAATTCAGACAGAGCATTCGGCAGGCTGCGAGCATGACTGGACAGATCGAGACACGGGATCAGACGGGGGACCAGGCGGCCGACCGCAGCGGGGCGCAGGCCGCGAAGGCGTCCGACGCCAAGCCGGCGAGCCGGCAGGGAGCGGGCGGCAAGGCGCAGACCTCTGAAACCATGACCGGCGCGGAGATCGTGCTGCGGGCGCTCGCCGATCAGGGCGTCGAGACGATCTTCGGTTATCCCGGCGGGGCCGTGCTGCCGATCTATGACGCGATCTACGCCCAGCAGCAGGTGCGCCACATCCTTGTGCGGCACGAACAGGGCGCCGGCCACATGGCCGAAGGCTACGCCCGCTCGACGGGAAAATGCGGGGTGGCGCTGGCGACTTCGGGGCCGGGCGCGACCAATATGGTGACGCCGCTGGCCGACGCGTTTCTCGATTCCATTCCGATGGTGGTGATCACGGGCCAGGTGCCGACGCACCTGATCGGTTCGGACGCCTTCCAGGAAGCCGATACGGTCGGCATCACCCGCGCCTGCACCAAGCACAACTACCTGGTTCGCGACGTGGCGGATCTCGCCCGCACCATCCACGAAGCCTTCTATGTCGCGACGCACGGACGTCCCGGTCCGGTGGTGATCGACATTCCCAAGAACGTGCAGTTCGCCAAGGGCGCCTATGTCGGGCCCGATGCGATCGAACACCGCACCTACAGGCCGCGCACGGAGCCGGTCGATGGGCGCATCCGCGAGGCGGTCGAGCTGATGGCGGGGGCCGAGCGTCCGGTGATCTATTCCGGCGGCGGGGTCATCAACGCCGGACCGGGCGCGGCCAAAGCGCTGCGCGCGCTGGTCGAGATGACCGGCTTTCCGGTCACCTCGACCCTGATGGGTCTTGGCGCGTTTCCGGCGTCGGGCAAGGAATGGCTCGGCATGGTCGGCATGCATGGCAGCTTCGAATCCAACAACGCCATGCACGATTGCGACGTGATGCTGTGCGTGGGCGCGCGTTTCGACGACCGCGTCACCGGGCGTCTGGATGCGTTCTCGCCGAACTCGAAGAAGATCCACATCGACATCGATCCGTCCTCGATCAACAAGAACGTTCGTGTCGACGTGCCGATCGTGGGGGACGCCGGCCGCGCGCTGGAAGCGCTGGCCAAGGGGTGGAAAGCCAATCGCAAGAAGACGCCGGATCTTTCGCCGTGGTGGCGGCAGATCGATGCGTGGCGCGACCGCAAGGGCTTCGCCTATCCCGCGTCCGAGAAAATCATCAAGCCGCAATACGCGATCGAGCGCCTGTATGAGCTGACCCGAAATCGCGACGTCTACATCACCACGGAAGTGGGTCAGCACCAGATGTGGGCCGCGCAGTTCTTCCATTTCGACGAACCCAATCGCTGGATGACGTCGGGCGGGCTCGGAACGATGGGCTATGGCCTGCCGGCGGCGGTCGGCGTGCAGGCGGCGCATCCGGACGCGCTGGTCATCGACATCGCGGGCGACGCCTCGGTGCAGATGACGATGCAGGAGATGTCGACGGCGGTGCAGCACGAGCTGCCGGTCAAGATCTTCATTCTCAACAATGAGTGGATGGGCATGGTGCGCCAGTGGCAGCAATTGCTGCACGGCGAGCGTTATTCGCATTCCTATTCGGATTCGCTGCCGGATTTCGTCAAGCTGGCCGAGGCCTATGGCTGTCACGGCATCATGTGCGACGATCCGGCCAAGCTCGACGACGCCATCCGCGAAATGATCGACACGCCGAAGCCGGTGATCTTCGACTGCCGGGTGGAGAAGGCCGAGAACTGCTTCCCGATGATCCCGTCGGGCGCGGCGCACAACGAGATGATCCTGGGCAAGATCACTGGCGACGAGATCGGGGCGGCCGGAAAGGTCCTGGTCTAGCGATGCGAGCGAGCGAACGCCTCCGCGATGCGAACATGCCGCTTCCGGCGCGTGGCGAACGCCGCGCCCCGGAAGCTCATGCTTCGTCAGTGCATGCGGCGCGCGTTGAGTTCGTGGATTCGGCTGGCGACGGTCTCCGGAGTTCGCGAGAGCGTGCGGGCGATATCGGCCAGCGGCGTGTTCGACCGCACCAGGCGGCGCAGCTCTTCGTCCTGGGCGTTGGTCCAGGGGTGCGTCGAAACGGGGTTGGGCGTGCGAATGGTCATGAGCAGGTCCTCCGGTATGGGCGCGCATCTTCCGTGCGTCCGCACGGCGTGCACGCGGCGTGCTTCCCGGCCCTCGTGACGCATGTTGGTTCGCGCGCCGGCGCCGTCAAGTCTTGCGCGGGCGCGCCCGGGGTTCGCTCGCGACTTGCTGTCGAGGGGGCGTTCGCATGACCCGGACCGGAAACCCGACCATTCTGTTCGTCGACGACGCGGACGACGGCGTGATGGACATTCTGCGCCAGTGGGTCACCAAGTATGGGCACCCAACGCTTCGAGCTGAGTCGCTCGACGACGCGCTCGACGCGCTGGCGGATGCGGCCGTCGGCATCGTTCTGGTGGATGCTTCGTGGTTTGTCGGGGTGCGGTCTGACGCGCTTGCGGACCTGCACGCGTCGGCGCGATCCCACGTGCGGTTCGTCATTCTCAACGGCATGGCGAATCCGCCCTTCATGCAGCACTATTCGCCCAGGACGGACCGCATTCTGACAAAGCCGTTCACCTTGAGAGCGGCCATGGACACGATCCACAAGGCCAATCGCCGCCGTTATCAACCGGACATTCAAAGCAGGGGATTGCCCGCATGAGCACAGCCTCATCCAAGCCGCGCACGCGCCGGGCCGCCAATGCGGTGAAGGAAGATCCGGCGTCCGCCTACGACATGACCCAGCTTTCGGAAGGCGTGGAGCAGCGCACGCTCGCCTGCATCGTCGACAACGAGCCGGGCGTCCTCGCCCGCGTCGTGGGGCTGTTCTCCGCGCGCGGCTATAACATCGAGAGCCTGACGGTCGCCGAGATCGATCGCGATTCCCATCAGTCGCGGATCACCATCGTGACGTCCGGTACGGACCACATTCTCGAACAGATCGAGCAGCAATTGCTGCGCCTCGTGCCGGTCGCGCGGGTCATCGACGTCACCAACTCCACCGGCGGCATCGAGCGCGAGCTGGCCCTGGTGAAGGTCGCGGGGCAGGGCGACAGGCGCGTCGAAGCGTTGCGCATCTCCGAGATCTTCCGTGCGCGGGTTATCGATACGACCAATGAGAGCTTCATTTTCGAGATTACCGGGGCCTCGTCCAAGATCGATCAGTTCGTCGAATTGATGCGGGCGCTCGGTCTTGTCGAGGTTTCGCGCACCGGCGTTCTTTCGATTCAGCGCGGCAAGGAGAAGGCGGGGTGATCAACGTCGCCGCAGGCGTGACCGGGCGGTTTCGTCCACGGTCGGAGGGGACGGTGCGGCGCCTCTGCGCGTTTGCGTCCGCCGCCATCTCACTGGGCGTCGTTTCGGCGTGCGATACGGAGGTGCGGGTCACGCACGATTACGACGAATCCAAAATCGGGCAGGCGCAGGTGATCGCGTCGCAAGAGGTTCTCGACGAGGTGTTCAAGGCCGACCAGGCGTTTTCCGACTACGCCCAGATCGGCGGGGTCGCCGCCGCCTTCGCCGAATACATGGATGAGACCGACGGCGCGATGATCTCGCCCGGCGAGGTCACGAAGGGCGCCGATGCGATTGGCGCGGCGTTTTCGGACTGGCCGGCCGACCTGGAGATGAAATGGTCGCCGGACATGGGGCACGCCTCGGCGTTCGGCGATCTCGCCGTCACGTCCGGGCGCTATGTCCGCACCCGAAACGGCGAAACGGTCGGCGAAGGACGTTATGTCACCGCATGGAGGAAGAACGCCGAAGGCGAATGGAAGGCGGTGATGGATATCGGCAATCCCGATCCGCCGCCTGCGCCGCCGCCCGATCCGGAGGGCCGTCCAGGATGACCCGAGCTTATGCGCCTCGCGCGCCGTTTTGACGCCGACCCCAGATTTGACTTGAGACCGAAGGCCGTTCGCGTAAGAGACCGGCGAAATATGTGAAGGTGAGACCCATGAAAGTCTACTACGAGGGCGATGCAGACCTGTCCCTCATCCAGAAGAAGAAGGTCGCGGTGATCGGATATGGCAGCCAGGGCCATGCGCATGCGCTGAACCTGCGCGAAAGCGGCGTGACGGAGCTGGTCGTCGGCCTGCAGAACGATTCCAAGTCCAAGCCGAAAGCCGAGGCCGAGGGGCTTAAGGTCGTGACGCCGGCTGAAGCCGCGCAGTGGGCCGACGTGGTCATGATCCTCGTGCCGGACGAAAAACAGGCGGTGCTGTGGGCCAATGAGATCGAGCCGCACGTGCGCAAGGGCCAGCACATCATGTTCGGCCACGGCTTCAACATTCACTACAACCTGATCCAGCCGCGCGCCGACGTCGACGTGTCGCTGTCGGCGCCCAAAGGCCCCGGCCACACGCTGCGCAGCCAGTACGCCGCCGGCTTCGGCCTGCCGGGCCTGATCGCCGTTCACCAGGACGCGACCGGTACGGCCCAGGCCGTGGCGCTGTCCTACTCCAAGGCGATCGGCAACACCCGCGCGGGCGTGATCGAGACGACCTTCCGCGAAGAAACCGAAACCGACCTGTTCGGCGAACAGGCTGTGCTGTGCGGCGGCATCGTCGAACTCATCAAGGCCGGTTTCGAGACGCTGGTCGAAGCCGGCTATGCGCCGGAGATGGCGTATTTCGAATGCCTGCACGAGACCAAGCTGATCGTCGACCTGATCTATGAAGGCGGCATCGCCAATATGAACTACTCGATCTCCAACACGGCGGAGTTCGGCGAGTATGTTTCCGGTCCGCGTGTCGTGACCTCCGAAACGAAGGCCGCGATGAAGAAGGTTCTGGACGATATCCAGACCGGGCGTTTCGCCCGCGACTGGGTGCTCGAGAACCAGGCCGGCGCCCCGTCCTTCAAGTCGATGCGTAACCGCATGAACGCGCATCTGATCGAAGAGGTCGGCGAAAAACTTCGCGGCATGATGCATTGGGCGAAGAACGACCGTCTCGTCGACCGTTCGCGCAACTAGACGATCCGGACGCGGGCCGGCTGCGCCTGGCCCGGCGGCCAGGATTGTCCGGGACGGGGTGTGTTCTCCGTTCCGGACACCGGCGTTCGGCTGCTGCATTTCCTATGACCACGGTTCGGGGTTCAGCGAAGGTTGCGCTTCGGAGGGCGATTTCCCTGTTGGGTCGGAAGGAGACAGAGGCTAAGCCTCTTCCGCCAGCAGCGGACATGACCCGGTGACCAAGCCCAGCAATCGATCTTCGCACGCCATGCCGTCCGCCGCGCAGGCGCTGTGGGGCGAGCTTGTGTTCCTGCTGGCGCCGCGTGTGTTCTCGGTTCTGTCGGCGGGCGCGGGTGTCGCCCTTCTGCTGGCGCTGGTGTTGCCGCAAGCGGTGGCCTGGCTGCGGCCTGACGACTGGCCGCTGCCCCTGTTCGAGGCGTCGCATTTTCTTTCCTCGATCGCCACGACGCTTCTGATCCTCCTGTCGTTCGGGCTCAATCAGCGGATGCGAACAGCGTGGATGGCGGGAGTGGCGGTCTTTCTGCTGACCTCGTTTCTGGCCTGGGCCGCGGGGCGGCATATCGCGTTCGCAGGCGTCTTCGCGATGGCGGGCGTGCTGCTGTTTTTTTCCCGCGAGGCGTTCTATCGGCGCGGGGCGCTTTCGACCGTCGCCGTTTCGCCGGAACCCGCGATCCTCATCGCGCTGGCGCTGGCTGGCGCTGCGTGGATCGGCTTCTTCGCGTATCGAAATGTCGAATACAGCGATCAGCTGTGGTGGACGTTCGCGGCGGACGCGGACGCCTCGCGCTTTCTGCGCGCCCTGGTGATTTCCGCCGTCACGCTTCTGGTGTTCGTGGTCTGGCGCCTGATGCAGCCGCCGCGTGCGCCGGGCTTGCCTGAGCGCAGCGCCGAGCTTGAGGCGCGGATCGAGGCGGCGGTCTCCAGTCCTGCTTCCACGCGTCCGGACGCCGCTCTGGCCTGGCTGCCCGACAAGCGCTTCCGCTTCTCGGAGGATGGATCGGCTTTCATCATGTACGGCGTGCGCGGACGCAACTGGATCGCGATGGGACCGCCCGTCGGACCGCCGGAGGCGGGTCGCGCGCTGGCCTTCGCGATGAAGCGCGAAGCCGATCTCGTTCGCGCCAACCTGATCTTCTATTCGACGCCGACGTCGTTTCTGCCAGTTGCGCTCGATCTCGGGCTCACCGTGCTCAAGATCGGCGAGACGGCGCTGATCGACCTGCCGGACTTCACGATGGAGGGCTCCTCGCGCGCGCGGTTGCGTCAATCGTGCAAGCGCGCCGAGCGCGACGGATGCGCCTTCGACGTTCTCGAAGGCGAGGCGGTCGACGCGGAAATGTCTCGGCTTGAGGAGATTTCCCGCGGCTGGCTGCACGAGCACCATGGCGCCGAGAAGGCGTTCACGCTCGGGCGTTTCGATCCGGAGTATATCCGCCGGTTCCCCATCGCGGTGATGCGGCGCAATGGCGAGATCTGCGCGTTCACGAATGTCTGGGTGTCGGGAGACGGGGCCCATCTCGCCATCGATCTGATGCGGCAGTCGCCGGATGCGCCCAGCGGGGTGATGGACGTTCTGTTCGTGGGGCTGGCGCAATGGGGCAGGGATCGCGGCGCACGTACGCTCGATCTCGGCATGGCGCCTCTTGCGGGCCTCGCCGCCGAGCGCGAGGCCGATCCGCTCAGCCGGATCGGCGCGCTGGTCTATTCCCACGGCGAGGAGCTCTACGGTTTTGAGGGCCTGCGTCAGTACAAGGACAAGTTCCATCCGCGCTGGGAGCCGGTCTATCTCGCCGCGCCCGGGAGGGTGAGTCTCGCCACCGCCATGGCCGACGTTGCGCTGCTCACCAGCGGCGGATTGCGCGGCCTGTTCGCGCGAAGCTAGGGGCGATCATGCGCGCTTGAACGCGGCGCGCAGCGCGGCCATCTTCGCCCCATGGAAACCCAAGCCGAGGCGGTGCGTCCGCCGCCGTTCATCAACGCGCCGCTTATTGTGGTCGTCACCGCCGCGGCGCTGGTGGCGATCCACGCGCTGCTGAGTTTCATGCCCTATGAAACGCAGCTGCGTGCGATCTACGATTTCAGTCTTTCGCCGGTGCGATTCCACGCCGAGGCCGGCTCGGAACACGCCTATGGCGATGCGGCTGAGGCCTGGATGACGCTGCTTTCGTGCGCGTTGCTGCACGGCGACTGGATGCATGTGCTGGTCAATTCCGGCATGCTGCTGGCGTTCGGCGCCCCCGTGGCGCGCATGCTGGGGCCGGGATGGGGCGGGGCCGCCCGCTGGATGCTGGTTCTGGTGATCGCCATTCTGGGCGGGTCAGCGCTTTATCTTCTGCTGGAGCCCGCCGGGCCGCCCGCCATCGGCGCTTCAGGGGGCGTGTCCGGGTTGTTTGGGGCGGCCTTCATCATCGATCCCCGCACGGGGCGCGTTTCGCCGCTTTCCCGCACGTTTCTCACGATGACGGGCATGTTCATCCTGATGAACGTCATTCTCGCATTTCTGGGGCCGATGGCGTTCGGCGCCGGCATCGCGTGGCAGGCGCACGCAGGCGGATATATCGCGGGGGCCTTGCTGATGGCCGTCATGATGTCCAAATTCCGCCATGTGTAGGCACAGTGTGGCTTGTGCAAACGGCCTATCCGGCGATGTTCGCGCATTCGCCGACGCAGCGTTCCGGCGCTGTTCATGTTCGACCGGGTCTGATGGTTGTACGGGCAGACGCCAATTGGCCTGTTCTCCATCCGCCCTCCATCCGATGTGGGAGAAGCGACATGACACCTAGAAAGCTGGCTTTGCCGGTCGCGAGCGCCGCAGCCCTTGTTGCGCTGTCCGCCGGCGTTTTCGCTTTCGGCTCCGCGATTGCGGATACGCCGCGCGACGGCCTCGTGGAGGTCAAGCCGGGCATGTGGGAGTGGAAACAGGAAACCTCGATCCTCGGCGTGTTCAACTCCAAGGAGCGGAATCTGGAATGCCTGATCCCGGAGAAGGCCGCGATGACGCTTTCGCGTCTCGCCTATGATCTCGACGAAGGGTGCCGGGTCGAGAACGTCAGCCCCACGCGGGCCGGCTATACCTTCAAACTGGTGTGCAAGGGCGACGTCTCGGGCAAGGCCAACGCCGAACTGATCAATTCGAACACCGCGATGTCGATTCGCGCCAAGGGCAGCGCGCGCTGGGGCATCATCGTCGCCGGCCTGTCGATGAAGGCCGACGCAACCTATCAGGGCGAGTGTTCTCCGGAAGACTACGCCAAGGCCAAGGAAAAATGGGACGAGGAACACGCCGAGGCGTCCTGATCCCGCGTATCCGTTTCGACGGATATGTTCTCCAAGACGGCAAGAGGCGGACGCATGGCGTCCGCCTCTTTCGTTTCGATCTGGCGTTTCGATCTGGCGTTTGGGTCCGATCCGGCGCTTCGGGGCGGTCCCGAAGGTCGCTAGAAGCGGAAGCTGACGGCCGCCTCGATCACCGGATAGACTTCGTAGTCGTCGACATCGTCGCGCAGATTCTGCTCTTCGCGCGCCACTTCGGCGAGAAAGTTGGGGTCGTCCGACAGCGTGCCGCCGGTCGACGTCAGGTTGACGTCAGGCGACCCGGTGAACATCGCTCCGGCCACGAAGCGGAAGCCCCACGGACCCTCGCCCGTGAAGGCCGTGTCCCAGCCCAGCCCGACGAAGGGCGCCGCCTTCTCCAGGTTGGCCTTCATGTTGAGCGTCCCGACTTGGGCCGGCGTGTAGGTCGCGTCGCCAATCTCCACGTTCTCGGTCGGAGTGGCGTGCATCTTGAGCGCCTTGTCGCCGAAATAGGCGCCCCCCGAAAGCATGAACGCGCCGCCGAACGGGTGGAGGTCGACGAAGGCGCCCAGGGTTGAGAGATCGAGGTCGCCGTCATAGGCGATGTCGTCATACTCGTCGTCCATGCCGTATTTGAAATAGTTGTAGCCGCCGCGCAGGACAAAATAGTCGTTCAGCGCCGCTTCGGCGGAGATCGCGCCGCCCGTCGTGCCCAAGCCCGCGCTCACCGCGACGCCATTTTCCGCGTTCGCCGCGCCGGCGCCCGCGATTGTTCCAGCCGCAAGGGCGGCCAGGGCGATTCCCGATCTCATGCTGGTCTCTCCGTTGCGCCGGACGGCCGGCTCCCGATCGAAAGCTGCGGGGCTTCGCCGCGACGCACAAGCCGCGCGAGAATTGCCGCAACGCGCCGACTCCTGCCGGGGAGAGTGTGAAGATTTCGCTAGACTCCGGAAAACCAATATTATTGCGCCGCTTCGGCATTGTTGGCATGGTCCCGTTCACATTGGCGCCCTGGGGGGCACGGCAGATCCTCGAGACGGGACGCGCGCACACAGGGTTTCTGGGAGAGGAAACTTCATGAGCCTGACTTTGTGGCTACCGGTGATCGCAGGTGTGATCGCCGTCGCGTACGGGATAATCACCACGCAGAGGCTGCTCGCCTTGCCGATGGGCAATGCGCGCATGCAGGAGATCGCCGGCGCAATTCAGGAGGGCGCGAACGCCTATCTGAAGCGCCAATACGCCACCATCGCCTGGGCGGGACTCGCGGTCACGGTCATTCTCGTCTTCTTCTTCCGCAACTGGCAGGCCCCGCTGGGATTCGTGATCGGCGCCGTGCTGTCCGGCGCGGCGGGTTTCATCGGCATGAAGATCTCGGTGCAGGCCAACGTCCGCACCACGGAAGCCTCCTCGAAGGGGCTGGCGCAGGGGCTTAAGGTCGCTTTTGACTCGGGCGCGGTCACCGGCATGCTGGTCGTCGGCCTCGCCCTCCTGGGCCTTGCGGGCTACTACATCATTCTCACGCAAATGGCGGGGTATGCGCCGGGCGAGCGCGTCGTGGTCGACGCGCTGGTCGCGCTGGGCTTCGGCGCTTCGCTGATCTCGATCTTCGCGCGTCTGGGCGGCGGCATCTTCACCAAGGGCGCAGACGTCGGCGGCGACATGGTCGGCAAGGTCGAAGCGGGCATTCCGGAGGACGATCCGCGCAACCCCGCCACCATCGCCGACAATGTCGGCGACAATGTCGGCGACTGCGCGGGCATGGCGGCCGACCTGTTCGAGACCTATGCGGTGACCGTGGTCGCCACGATGGTGCTCTCGTCGATCTATTTCGCGGGGTCGGCCGAAGCGGTCGGGCCGATGATGCTGTTGCCGCTTCTGATCGGCGGCGTGTGCATCGTCACCTCGATCATCGGCACCTTCTTTGTCCGTCTCGGCAAGGACTCGCGCAACGTCATGGGCGCGCTCTATCAGGGCTTCATCGCGACGGCGATCCTGTCGGCGGTGGCGCTCGCGGGCGCCGTCGAACTCGCCCTGCATGATCTGGGCGGTGTGAGCGCCGAACTGACGACCGTGAACGGTCTGACGATCACCGGCATGGATCTCATCCTGTGCGGTCTTGCGGGTCTTGTGGTCACGGGCCTTATCGTATGGGTCACCGAGTACTACACCGGGACGGACTTCCGCCCGGTGAAGTCGATCGCCCAGGCGTCGGTCTCCGGCCACGGCACGAACGTGATCCAGGGCCTCGCGGTCTCGCTGGAGGCCACCGCGCTTCCGGCGCTGATCATCATCGCCGGCATCATCTTCACCTATACGCTGGCCGGTCTCATCGGCATCGCCATCGCCGTCACCACCATGCTGGCGCTCGCGGGCATGGTCGTGGCGCTCGACGCGTTCGGTCCGGTGACCGACAACGCCGGCGGCATCGCCGAAATGGCCTCGCTCGACGACAGCGTGCGCCACACCACAGACACGCTGGACGCGGTGGGCAACACCACGAAGGCCGTCACCAAGGGCTACGCCATCGGTTCGGCGGGTCTTGGCGCACTTGTTCTGTTCGCGGCTTTCACCGCCGACCTGAACTACTTCTCCAGCAACGCCGCGGAAGGATCGTTCCTGTCCGGGGTCACGGCGGACTTTTCGCTGTCCAACCCGTATGTGGTGGTCGGCCTGCTGTTCGGCGGTCTCCTGCCTTACCTGTTCGGCGGCATGTCGATGATGGCGGTGGGACGCGCGGCCCAGTCGGTCGTCGAGGAAGTGCGCAGGCAGTTCCGCGAGATTCCGGGCATCATGGAGTTCACCGCCAAACCCGACTACGGCAAAGCGGTCGACATGCTGACCCGGGCCGCCATCCGGGAAATGGTGGTGCCCTCGCTGTTGCCGGTGCTGTCGCCGATCGTGCTGTTCTTCGCGATCTTCGCCATTGGCGGCTTCACCGACGCGGCCAAGAGCCAGGCGCTTTCGGCGCTCGGCGCCATGCTGCTCGGCGTGATCGTCACCGGCCTGTTCGTCGCCATCTCGATGACGGCGGGCGGCGGCGCATGGGACAACGCCAAGAAGTCGTTCGAAGACGGCTTCACCGACAAGGACGGCGTGGTTCACAAGAAGGGCTCCGACGCTCACAAGGCGTCGGTCACCGGCGACACGGTCGGCGATCCCTACAAGGATACGGCGGGCCCCGCCGTGAACCCGATGATCAAGATCACCAACATCGTGGCGCTGCTGATGCTCGCCGCGATGGCGGGCGGCGGTCACTAGGCCAGCCGGATATCGGAACGACAGCGGCCCCGGAGACATCCGGGGCCGTTTTCTTTTTGGTGCTGACGGGGTGCGCCGTCTGGATTCACCTATCGTGCGGGGCTCTCGCCGGGCTTTTTGCGATGATGGTCTTGTGATCTACACTGAAGGTGCAGAAGCAGGATTTGGGGGAAGGGATGCGTCCGCAGACGTTTGGTTTTCTGGTGATGTCGGCGCTCGTCATTGTTGTCGTGGCGATCGGAATGTTTGCGCTGCCCGCCTGGAATGTGTGGCGCGCCAAACAGCAGGGCCTCGCCGAACTCGCGCGCGCCGAGAATGAGCGAAAGATCCTTATCGAGCAGGCCCGAGCCGAAGCGGAGGCGGCGAAGTATCTGCGCGCCGCCGAGGTCGAGCGCGCGCACGGCGTAGCGGAGGCGAATGCGATCATCGCGGAAGGCCTGGGCGGGCCGGAGGGATATCTGCGTTATCTCTGGATCAACAAGCTCGGAACAAACGGACAGGACGTCATCTACGTCCCGACTGAAGCGGGAATACCGATTCTGGAAGCCGGGCGCGGCGTCGAGCACGCGCCGCTGCGATCGCAGTCAGGCAAGTAAGTCAGCCGGAGGTTTCCGAGCCTTACTCGCCCTCGCCGAATTCGTAGACCACGCGCGCGCCCGTGGCCGGGAAGTCGGTGAAGAAGCCGTCCAGTCCCAGGGTCAATGCGCTGCGGATGCGAGTCTCGACATCGCCGCCCGGCGCCGGAACGTCGTCGCGATAGGTCCAGACGTGAACGGCGATGCCCTGGCTATGGGCTTTCTCGATGAAGCCGGTGCTGGTTCCGTCCGGGTTCGCCACCATCGGATGGGTCACGCCGGCCCCGTCCCAGAAGGGCGCGCCTTCGACCGCCATGTCGGCGTCGTAGTCGGCCTGCGTGCCGGCCAGCATGATCACCGGCAGCTCGGTCATCGGCGCGATCTCTTTCACGAAGAGCGGTTCGAACGACTGGATGAAGACCGGCGAGCCGGCCCGGTCCATGCCATGTTTCTTCAGGGTTTCGAGAATCGGACCGGCCATCGGCATGCCGAGGCTGGCGTGATAGGCGGGCGATTTCGCCTCCGGGTAGACGCACACGGGCTTGCCTGAGAGCGTCTTCGAGGACGCGGCGAGATCGAGCACCTCGTCGAAGGTGGGGATCTGGAACTTGCCGTCGAATTCCTTCGAACGCATCGGGAAGAGCTGCTTCGCGCGCAGCGTCTTGAGTTCGGCCAAGGTGAAGTCGGCGACCCACCAGTCGACTTTTTTGCCCGCGAATTCGGGATCGGGCGACGGGCGTTTGCGGTCGGCGAATTCCGGATGGTCGGCCACGTCCGTCGTCGCCGACAGGAACGTGTCGTGACGGGCGACCAGAACGCCGTCCTTGGTGAACACCAGATCGGGCTCGATGCAATCTGCGCCCTGCATGATCGCGAGGCGGTAGCCTTCCAGCGTGTGCTCCGGACGCAGGCCCGAGGCGCCGCGGTGGGCGATCACGATCGGGCGCTCGCCGGTCAGGGTCGGGGCCGGCCAGGAGGTTCCGCCTCCGCCAGCGCTGGTGGCGCAGCCGGCGAGGGCCAACGCGGAAACGAGCGTGGCGTAACGATTGCGGTTCAACATGGCGGGCTCCCCTTTGTACTCAGGTCCGTGACCTTCTCGTCACTAGACCCTCAAGTGTGACAAGTTCTATCTACCCTCCCGCGACGCTTTGCAGCCCCTTTTCCAGCGGTCGGCGCCCCGGGAGGCTGGTTGGTCGGTCGCCGGGGCAGGACTGGACGCTCGCGCTGCCTCGAATGCTTGACGCCTATGCGGACTGAGCGCAGGGAGACGCCTCCCATGAAGAAGCTTCTGGCCTTTCTGACGAATATGGACGCCCGGGCGTGGCGGACGGTGGCGATTTCCCTCGCGCTTCTGGGCGTGGTCGGCGCCATGATCGTGCTCGGGAAGACCGGCGTCATCCGGATTCCCGACCATATCGAGGACTGGCTGGCGCCGCTGCGCGACGGGCCGTGGGGCTTGCCGGCGACCATTATTCTGTTCTGCGTGACGGCGTATTTCGCGGCGCCGCAATTCGTGCTGATCGGGGCGGCTGTCGTCGCTTTCGGCCCGGTCAACGGCTTCATCTATTCCTGGATCGGAACCGTCGTGTCCGGCGTCGTCACCTTCTACACCGGCCGTTTCGCCGGAGCCGACTTCGTGCGGCGCTATGGCGGGGCGACCGTGGCTCGGATGTCGCGTTTTATCGGGCGCAACGATTTTCTCGCCAGCATGATTGTCCGCAACGTGCCCACCGCGCCCTTTATCGTGGTCAACATGGCGTTCGGCGTCAGCCACGCCAGCGTCTGGCGCTATCTCGCGGGCCTTGCGATCGGCGTGGTGCCGAAGACGGCGATCGTCGCCCTGTTGGGGCAGTCAGTTCTCTCGGCGATGGGCGGAGGCGTGATGCTCGCGATCGGCGTGATGATCTCGGTCGTCGGGATCTGGGTCACGGTTGCGCTGGCGGCTCGCCGGGCCGTGCGCGGGGAGCCGGCGGACCAGGAGCCGAGCGCCGCGCGGGATGAGACCGCCGACGGTCGGGCTGAGGCCGGGCGCTAGCCGGCGGCGGATTTCCCTAGCGTCGGGTCGGCTTCATGGCGTCGCGCCTTGACATGCCGTGGACGACAGATCATTAGAACCGGCATGCGCAACGAGGCCGTCAATCGCCGTCTTTCGGCAACGCTTTGCCTCCAGCTTCGTCTGGGAGGGCTCCTTAGGAGCCCCTGGATGCGTTATTGATCCTCGCTGCGAGTTGAGGGTCGCGCGTCCAGGGGAGGTCTCTCAACCCCCAGACTTTCCGCGCAAAACGCTCAGGACGCACATCCCATGACTTCCCAGCAGACCGCTTCGCCCGCCAAGGACCGGGTCTTGATTTTCGACACGACGATGCGTGACGGAGAGCAATCTCCCGGCGCGTCGATGACGTTGCGCGAGAAGCTCGAACTGGCCGAACTCCTGCAGGAGATGAAGGTCGACATTTGCGAGGCGGGCTTCGCGGCCTCCTCCGAAGGCGATTTCGAATGCGTCCGCCAGATCTCCGAACTGGCCAAGGACATGACCATCTGCTCGCTGGCGCGCTCCACGCTCAGCGACATCGATCGCGCCGGCGAGGCGATCCGCAAGGCCAGGAACCCCCGCATCCACACCTTCATCTCCACCAGCCCGGTGCACATGAAGCACAAGCTGCGCATGGGCCCGAACGCGGTGCTGGAAGCGATCGGCGCGTCGGTCACGTATTCGCGCAAGCTGGTCGGGGAGGTCGAGTGGTCGGCCGAAGACGCCACCCGCACCGAGTTCGATTTCCTGTGCAAGGCGATTGAGGTCGCCATCCATTCCGGCGCCACGGTGATCAACGTGCCGGACACGGTGGGTTATTCGCACCCGGAGGAGTATGGCGCGCTGATCCGCCGCCTGATCGAGACCATTCCGGATTCGGACAAGGTGATCTGGTCGACCCACTGCCATAACGATCTGGGATTGGCGGTCGCCAACTCGCTGGCCGGCGTCATCAACGGCGCGCGTCAGATCGAGTGCGCCGTGAACGGCATGGGCGAGCGCGCCGGCAACGCCGCGCTGGAAGAGGTCGTGATGGCGCTGAAGGTGCGCGGCGACTCGATGCCCTATTACACCAACGTCGTAACGCCGAAGCTGTCGCGCGCGTCGAAGATGGTCTCCCAGATCACCGGGTTTCCGGTGCAGTACAACAAGGCCATCGTGGGCAAGAACGCATTCGCTCACGAGAGCGGCATCCACCAGGACGGGATGCTCAAGAACCGCGAGACCTATGAAATCATGCAACCGGAAGATGTCGGCGTACCGTCGACATCGTTGATCCTCGGCAAGCTGTCGGGGCGCAACGCGTTTCGCGACAAGCTGGAAAGCCTGGGCTATGTGCTCGACGCCGACACGCTCAACGACGCCTTCAGGCGCTTCAAGGCGCTGGCCGACAAGAAGAAGCATGTCTTCGACGAGGACATCATCGCTCTGGTCGACGACCAGCTCGCCGGGGCTCAGGAACGTATTTCGCTGAAACACCTGAAGGTCGTTGCGGGTACGGAAGGCCCGCAATCGGCGGAAATCGAACTGGTCGTCGACGGCGAGGCTCACAAAGCCTCATCATGCGGCAACGGGCCCGTCGATAGCGTGTTCAACGCGATCCGGGCGCTGGCGCCGCACACGGCGGTGCTGGAGCTGTATCAGGTGCATGCGGTGACCGAGGGCACCGACGCCCAGGCCACGGTGACGGTCCGTCTGGCCGACAAAATCGGCGAGAAGGGCATCGTCGCCACCGGCAAGGCGTCCGATCCGGATACCCTGGTCGCGTCGGCCCGCGCCTACATCCATGCGCTCAACAAGCTAGAGGTTCGCCGCGCCAAGGCGCTCGCGGCCTAGGCGGCGCTGGCGGACCGGCGGCATCTGAACTAGTTTGTTTCCTGACAAAACGCGCCGGACGAGCTCGCCGGCGTATGCTGAGGGAAGCGACGATGCGCAATCTGATCCTGTATCTCGGCGCGATGTTCCTCGCGATCGCCGTTGCGCCGGTTGCATCTCCCGCCTTCGCGCAGGAAGAGGTCGTTCATCCGTGGGAGCGGGACCGCCAGGTCCTTACGGCGGCTGACGCCGATTCGCGGGTACGCGGCATTGAGGGGCTGGCCGCCCACATCGAGCCGCTTGAGGCGGCGCTCGCCGGCGCATCGCAGGCTTTCGAGGCTGCGGCCGCAGGCGATGAGGACAGCGTCTATGTTCTCGTTGACGGCGCGACGCAAACCATGGCCGCGATCGTGGACGCTGCAGGTACGGCCGAAGCTGGCGGGAGCGATGCCCGGTCAATCGTGGCTGTCGAAAATCCCTACCTGATGATCGCCTTCTATCTGGGCACTTACTACAATGAGTATGGGCTGTTCACCGACGCCGTCCGCGTCCTAAGCGCAGGTCTGGCGCTTCCCGAGATGTTTCCGGAGCTTGGCGAGACTCGGGTTCTGTTGATGATCGAACGGGCGGCCGCGCTGGGACAAACTGGCGACCGCGAGCAAGCGCTCGCCGCATACGACGAAGTGCTGCAGCGCCCCGGACTGGCGACTCCGTTTCGCGCTTCGGCTTTGCGCGGGCGCGGATTCAGCTTGATCGAACTCGGGCGGCTGGATGAAGCCGAAGCGGCGTACCGGGCCTCGCTTGAGATCGATCCGGACAATCCGATCGCCATGAACGAACTAACTTATATCGCGGGCCTCAGGCAGGGACGCGAAAAGGCGCCCGCGATCCTCGCCACCCCCGACAAGGCCGCGGAGGCGCTCGCGGGCCAGGCGCCGCAATAGGCGGGTGGCGAAATGTGCCGACCTTAGGCCGACACACGCCAGGGCGGGTTCAGCCGGCTTTCGCCCGCGTGAAACAGACAAATCTCGTTGCCGTCTGGGTCGAGCAGTCGCGCTTCACGCCACAGCCATGGTTCGTCCAGCGGTCCGCTCCGGAACCTTATCCCCGCCGCTTTCAGGCGGCTTACCTCATCGTCCAGGCGGTCGGTCTCGAGATAGATGACAGCTCGGGGGCCGTCCGGCGCTGCATCGACGTGGTGTAGAGACAGGGTCGCGCCGCCTTCGGGGGCTTCGAGACGGACGTAGCGCGGCGTGCTGTCGACGATCAGGATGAAGCCAAGACGTCGATAGAAATCTCGGCCTGCCGCCACATTGCGAGACGGCAGGGTCACCTGGTTCAGGCGCATCGCTGCGGCTCACGCATAGCTCACGACCTCATATTCGATGCCGTCCCAGTCGAAGAAGTAGAAGCGGCGGCCCGGCTCGTAATCCGCATGGGAGAAAGGCTCGAGCCCGAGATCGATGACGCGCTTTTCGACAGCGTCGAGATCAGGGACCTGAACGCCGATATGGTTGAGCGGCGCGCCTTTCCTGTGCGCCCGGGCCGCCGCAGGCCCCCAGCTGTCGGAGTAAAGGGCGATGTAGTGGGTGTCGCTGCCGACATGGACCGTGTGGCCATTGTCCCTGCCTTCGCCGTTCCAGCGGACTTTCCAGCCGAACAGCTGATCCAGCATGCGGGCGGCGCGGTCGACATCCGAGACAGTGATGTTGACGTGTTCGATGAAGGGTTGCGCCATGGGAGGTCCTTTCCTGTCTGCCGCTGCCGGCCCTGCTCTTGGGCGTCTGGCGTTTCGTTCGGCCGGGCTTGAGCGGTTGGCGCATTGTCCCTACAACCTAAACCTGACTTTAGATCAAGAGACAATTTCGGAGGCCGACATGCGCGCCGAACCTCTGCGGCCGGACGATGTGCTTTCCATCGGCGATCTCGCCGCGCGAACCGGGCTTTCGGTGTCCACGATCCGTTACTATGAGGGCAGGGGGCTTCTCGCCGCCTTGCGGAGCCCGGGCGGCCAAAGGCGCTTTCGCCGTTCAGACATCCGCCGCCTGTCCTTCATTCGCATCGCGCAGCAGCTCGGTCTTTCGATCGAGGACATCGCCGCCGAACTTGCGCGATTGCCCAAGGGGCGCACCCCGACCGCATCGGACTGGGCGGAGATCAGCCGGATGCTGAAGTCGCGGCTGTCGGCCGAGATCGATCGTCTGGCGCGCACGCGTGAGGTTCTCGACGGGTGCATCGGTTGCGGCTGTCTGTCTCTGAAGAAGTGTCGTCTGTTCAATCCGGACGATCGCGCAAGCCGCCTCGGGCCCGGGCCACGTTTCACGATGGGCGATAGCTGGCGCGACGCCGACTAGTGCGCCGTGGCCGCTTCAGATGTTGGCCGGTCTTTCGGCCGCGCGCGTCAATCTTGAATTCGCGCCGTGTCGGCGGTACTCTTCCATATAGGACATGATGCGGGCTGTCGAAGCATTCGACGATGTCTCGCCGGATCTGCGCCGAACGTCGCCCGCCATATGTCCTTGAAGGCCGAACACGGCCAGATGACGCTACATTGGGAAGACTGGGAAACGCGCATCCGGGAAGAAGCTTACGCGTACAATTTGGCGCGCCCGCTTTCCTGTCATGTTGCTTGTCCGCGGCGCAGCTCCGGGGGCGTCTCGTCTGACGCGCATCGCAGTGCGACTGTTCAGGCCTTCACGCCGCCCAGCTTGCAGATGTGTTTCCATTCGGCGGCGGTCACCGGCTGCACGCTGAGGCGCGAATTGTTCACCAGAACCATCTCGCCCAATGCGGCTTCGGTCTTTGCCTGCTCAAGCGTGACCGGCGTTTTCAGGGGCTCCACCGCCTTCACGTCGACGCACACCCAGGGCTTGCCTTCTTCGGCCGTGGGGTCCGGGTAGGCTTCGCGGATCACCTCGACGAGGCCGACGATCTCCTTGCCGATGTTGGAATGATAGAAGAAGGCGCGATCGCCCTTCTTCATGTTGATCATGTTCAGCTTGGCCTGATGGTTGCGCACGCCCGTCCACGGTTCTCCCTTGGCGCCTTTGGCCGTCTGGTCGTCCCAGCTGAACACGTCCGGTTCGGATTTCACCAGCCAGTAGGCCATCGTCTTTCTCCTCAATTCGTTCGTGGTCGGCGTCAGGCCACGCCTTGGTCCAGCCGGCGCGCTTCGCGCAGTTGCGGGAACATCAACGCCCAGGCGGCTGCGACGATGATCGCTCCGACGCCGCCGGCGGTCGCGGCGAACACGGCCCCGATCGCGCCGCCGCCGAGGATCTGCGCCATGCCGCCGGCGCGGAAGTCGCCAAGTTCGTTCGAGGCGCTGACGAACACGGAGTTCACCGCGTTCACCCGTCCGCGCACATCGTCCGGGGTCCAGAGCTGGAGCAGGGTTTCGCGCACCACCACGCTCACCATGTCGGCGCCGCCAAGAAGGATCAGCGCAAGGATCGACAGCCAGGGCGTCGTTGAAAGGCCGAACAGGGTGGTGAACACGCCGAACAAGGCCACGCACACAAACATAATGCGCCCGGCGTGATCGCGGATCGGGAACATGGCGAGGAGGCCTGCGGTTATCAGTGCGCCGATGCCTGGCGCCGCGCGCAACCAGCCGAGGCCCGAAGGGCCGAGATGCAGGACGTCCTGGGCATAGATCGGCAGCAGGGCGATCACGCCGCCCATCAGCACGGCGAACAGGTCGAGCGAAATCGCGCCGAGCACGATCTTCTGGCGCCAGATGTACCGAAAACCCTCCAGCATGCCCGACAGGGTGGGGCGTTCGCGGCTGGGCGCCTGTCTTGGCTTCGGAATGGCGAAAATCAGCAGGGCGCCGATCGCCATCAGCACGAAGGCGACGCCGTAGGCGATCTCCGGGCCGTGTCCTTCGAGCACGTTCGCGGCTCCATGGCCGCCCTGACCGCGCAACCAGCCGACAACGCCGGGTTCGCCCACGCTGAGAAGCAGCCCGCCCAGCGCCGGGCCCAGGATGGTCGCGGTCTGCCAGGCGGTGGAGTTCAGGGTGATCGCGTTGGCGAACACCGATTGCGGCACCAGGCTCACAAACAGCGAGGAGGAGGCCGGCCCCATGAAGGCGCGGCCGATCCCGAACACCGTCAAAAGGCTCAAGAGCAGGATGGCGGACATGTTTCCGGTCATGCTGACGATTGAGATCGCCAGGGCCACGACCGACAGGAGCAGTATGGAGAGCCCCATGATCAGGCGCCGGCCGAACCGGTCGGCGGCGGTTCCAGTGACCAGCACCAGCAGGAAGAGCGGAACGAACTGCACCAGCCCGACCAGACCCGGGTAGATCGGTTCGCCGGTCAGTTCGTAAATCTGCCAGAGCGCGGCGACGGTCAGAATCTGGGCGCCCAGCGAGGCGATGAGGCGCGCGGTCCAGTACAGCACGAAGCTGCGGTACCGGAAGGCGGCGAACCGGCTGGGCGGGTCCGTTTGGGCGGAACCGGCCGGATCAGGGTCTGACGTGGCTGACATCTAGGTCTGGAAGCAGGACTGTGAAAACGTCGGCGTCGATCGGGCGAGAGCGCCCGCAACATCTTGGCCCCTTGGACCGGAAGGACGGTCGCGATGCAAGAAAATTGCATCGGGGAACACGAAATTTGTCGGCGGTCGTCCCGTTTTGCGACACCATCGTCGCATCGGCATAGGGAACATGGCGTCTCGTTTTGGTTGGGCGTCAAGGAAAGGGCGGCCATTGTTTACGCCTGAACGGTGCTGGCGCTATGCGTTTCCAGACGCCTGCCGGAATAAAAAGGCGAGACGAGATCGAAGTTTTACGCTGGTGAACGCACTGTACCGTCATTTCGCATCGGTCTTGCAGTCGCCACTTGCATTAGGGAAGTTGAAACGTCACACACGCTAGGGGTGGCGGTGTAGCAGCGCGTCAGTGATTCGCGCGCCGGGAGTACCTGCGGCCATGCTTGGCAAGCTTTTCAGCCTCATGTCGACCGACATGGCGATCGACCTCGGTACAGCGAACACGCTGATCTATGTGAAGGGTCACGGCGTTCAGCTCGATGAACCCTCCGTCGTCGCCTATGTGAACCAGAACGGCCGCAAGGTTGTCCACGCCGTGGGCAAGGACGCCAAGCAGATGCTGGGCAAGACCCCGATTTACATGGAAGCGATCCGTCCCATGCGGGACGGGGTCATCGCCGACTTCGAAGTCGCCGAGGAGATGATCAAGCGCTTCATCCAGAAGGTCACGGTCCGCCGCTCCTTCATCCAGCCGGTCATCGTCATTTGCGTGCCGGCCGGGGCGACCCCGGTGGAGCGCCGCGCGATCCAGCAATCGGCCCTGATGGCCGGCGCGCGGGACGTGAAGCTGATCTACGAGCCGATGGCGGCGGCCATCGGCGCCGGCCTGCCGATCGATGAGCCGGCGGGCTCCATGGTTGTCGATATCGGCGGCGGCACCACCGAGGTGGCGGTGCTTTCGCTTCGCGGTCTGGTCTATTCGCGTTCGGTGCGGGTCGGCGGCGACAAGATGGACGAGGCGATCGTCAACTATCTCCGCCGCGAGGAGAACCTGCTGATCGGCGAGGCTTCGGCTGAACGCATCAAGAAAGAGATCGGCACCGCCAAGGCGCCCGAGAACGACACCGGCATGTCGCTCGACATTCGCGGCCGCGACCTGATGAACGGCGTGCCGAAGGAAACGGAAATCAGCGAGGAGATGGTCGCCAAGGCGCTCGCCGAACCGGTGCAGGCGATTGTCGACAGCGTGAAGACCGCGCTTGAGGCGATGCCGCCCGAACTCGCGGCCGACATTGTCGACAAGGGCATTGTCCTTACCGGCGGCGGGGCTCTGCTGCGCAATCTCGACGTGGTGCTGCGGGAGCGTACTGGACTTCCGGTCACCGTCGCCGAAGATCCGCTCAAGTGCGTCGTGCTCGGGTCCGGCAAGGTTCTCGAGAATCTCGACAAGATGAAAGACGTGCTCGCGCCCGACGTTTAGACGTATCCCGAGGGCGCATCCGCGGCGACGCCGACATGAGGCCGCCGCCTGGAGGAGCAGGTGAATGGCCTGGTATGGCCGCAGACGGACACGGGAACCACGCGGCGGCGCGAGCGCGGCGGTCGTCGGCATCGCCGTGGCCATGTTCGGCGTTCTCGCCCTGCAGACCTCTTCGACGCTTCGTGAAGCGGTAAGCGGATCGCGCCGCACGATGGATGCGGTTTCGGCCTCGCTCGCCTCGCATTCGCCCGGCGTCGGTCTGGTGCTGGACTTTTCCGACAAGAAGTCCAAGGCGCGCATCGAGGCGCTCGAGACTGAGGTTCGCGATCTTCAGAAATGGAAGACGCTGGCCGAAACCATGTCCATGCGCATGCGTCGCTATGAGGAGATGCTGAACCTCATCGGCGAGACGACCGGCGCCGAGGTCACGGCGCGCATCGTGGCCGAACCGCGCGGTCCGTTCTCCGCGACGCGGATCGTCAACGCGGGCGCCGCGGAGGGCGTGCGCGAGGGCTATTTCGCGATCAACGAGTTCGGTCTGGTCGGTCGCGTCATTCGCGTCGGCGAACACACTTCGCGCATTCTGCTCGTGACCGACTTCAACAGCCGGATTCCAGTGATGGGGCGCATCTCGGGCGATCGCGCGCTGCTTGTCGGCGACAGCGGCGAGGGCGCCAAACTCCTCGAACCCGAAACGCCCGACCGTATTGTGGAAGGCGAAGTGTGGGTCACCTCGGGCGATGGCGGGCAGATGGCGATGGGCATTCCCGTCGGGCGTGCGCGCCGCGACGGGCAAGACTGGCGTATCGACCTCGCTATCGAGGCCGGACCGCTCGACTTCGTGCGGCTGACGCCGGCGCCTGATTTTGCTTCACCGGAAAGCGAACCCATCGTGCCCAAGGACGCAACCGGCAAGCCCCAGACCGCAGGTTCGGCGACGGCGGGCAATGGGGGTGAGCAATGACCCCGATCTGGCGCGCCTGGGTGGTGGTTCTCATCGTCGGCGCCGTGGTGGTGTCCGGTTTCGGCATGGGCGTCGGCAAGTCCAACGATCCCTGGCCGATCGCCGGGCTGTGGGTCGCGGCCTTGCTCGCGCCTTATGGACTTTCTGTCTGGGTTGCGATCTGTCTCACGGTCTTGGGCGTCAGCATGGACTTCATGACCGAAGCGCCGCTGGGCGCGTGGCCGCTCGCCCTGCTGGCCGCCTATGGCGTCGCGCTTCTGGCGTGGGAGCAATATCCGCCCTATCCGTTGTGGCTGATGGAGACGATCGCGGTGATTGGCGGCATGGTCGCCGCCGGGATTGCGCTGGCGACGGCCGCATCGATATCGGAAAATTCGGGTTTTGCGTGGGGGCCGTTGCTGCAGGACTTCGCGATGACCGGCGTTCTCTACATCGCCCTCAGATTCTTCCTGTTGCCGGCGAGCGTGCGCGAGCAGCGTCAATGACCCGGCCCGCTCTTGCGGGAACGGGACGAACGGGTCTGAACTGTTCAGGCCGACAAGAGCGGAGCCGAACGAGCGGAGTCGGATGAGCAAGGATTGGCCGCCAGAGTTCAGAAGCCGCCGCGCGATCTTTTCCGCGGTCGGCGGACTTGTGTTCGTCGGACTGTCCACGCGCCTTGCGGAGCTGCAGCTGTTCCGCTCCGCCGAGTTCCGGGAAGAGGCCGAAGAGGTCCAGATCCGTCTTGATCCCGCCCCGGCGCCGCGCGGGGTTATCTATGACCGGACCGGCAAAATCCTCGCGGGTTCGAAGCGCAATTTCTACGTGACGATCCGGCCGGAGCGCGCGGCCTCGACGCAGGCGATCGAGGCGACGCTGGAGCGGTTGAGCGAGATCGTTCCGATCTCGGACGGCCGGCGAAAATCCATTCTGCGCGATGCGGCCTCGAAGGCCGGCTTCCTCGACATTCTGGTCGCCGACGATCTCACCTGGGAGCAGTTCTCTCAGGTCAATGTCCTGGCGCCGGAACTCGACAACTCCGATTTTCTGGCGCCGGTCAACGCCGAGGTCGGCGAACTGCGATCCTATCCCTTCCTCGGGGCGTTCTACCACACCGTCGGATACGTCCAGAAAGCCAATGAGCGCGATATCGAGCGGGTGATCGAGGAAGAGCTCAAGCTCTCGAGCATACCCAAAGACTCGCCCGACGCCGCGGCGATCGCGCGTCAGGCTCGACGCCTCTACAAGCATCCGCAGATGCGGGTCGGAAAGCAGGGGCTGGAGTACTACGCCGAGACGGCGCTGAAGGGCACGGCGGGCGCCACGCGCGCGAAGTTCAACGCCAGCGGCCGACTGATCGCGAAGCTCGACAATGAGGGCTACAAGCCCAAGCCGGGTCAGAACCAGGTTCTGACGCTGGACGCTCATCTGCAGACTTACGCGATCAATCGTTTCGGCGGCGAGGCCGGCAGCGCGGTCATGATCGACGTTGCGACGGGCGAAGTCGTGATGATGGTGTCAACGCCGTCGCCGGATCCGAACGAGTTCGTCAGCGGAATTTCGCAGACCTCGTACGACGCGCTGCGCAACGACGAGAAGAACCCGCTTTACCACAAGGCCTATGACGGCACCTACCCGCCGGGATCGACGTTCAAGACGATCGTGGCCGCCGCCGCGCTCGAAAGCGGCGCGATGTCTCCGGACGAACGCATCCGGTGCAGCGGCAAGGCCTGGTACTACACCCGCTACTACAATTGCTGGCGGCCGCAGGGCCACGGCATGATGAACATGCACGACGGGCTGAAGCATTCGTGCGACTGCTACTTCTACGCCTGCGCCCAGCGGACCGGCATTGAGGCGATCGCCGATATGGCGAAACGCTTCGGCCTCGGGCATCGCTACGAACTCGGCATCACCGGAGGCCGGTCGGGCATTGTCGGCAACAATGACTGGAAAATGAAGACCTATAACGAGCGCTGGTATGACGGCGACACGATCAGCGCCGGCATCGGGCAGGGCTATATGACCGCCTCTCCCTTTCAGCTTGCGGTGATGTGCGCGCGGATCGCCGGCGGAGGAACGACGCCGCCGCCAAGACTGGTCGCTTCAGGCGTCAGCGTTCCGGATCCGACCGTGATCGATCTGGGCGACCTCAAGCCCGAGACGCTCGATATCGTGCGCGGCGGCATGCATGGCGTGACCTCGGAGGCAGGGGGCACCGCCTACTATTATCTCAATGGCGGTCAGGTCGACCCGAACGGCGAGCTGCCGGCGCCCTATACGGGCTGCAACATGGCCGGGAAGTCCGGCACGGCGCAGGTGCGCGTCATTACAGCCGCCGAGCGCGACTCGAGGGGACGGGCGATCTCTAACGACAAGCTGCCGTGGAAGTTGCGCGACCACGCGTGGTTCATCGCCTTCGCGCCTTACGACAAGCCGCGCTATGCGGTGTCGGTGCTGCTTGAGCACGGCGTCTCAGGCTCGGGCGCGGCGGCGCCCATCGCGCGCGACCTGCTGCACGAAGCCCTGAAGTACGATACCGGCGCGAAGTCGCCATTCGTTCCCAAGAGCGGCGAGGTCGCATCCTCGACGCCGCCCACGGAGGCGACGTGACGCGGCGCGGCGATCTGATTTCGCGGCTCGCCAGTCTGCACTGGTTCCTGCTGCTGACCGTTCTGGTGCTCGCCACCATGGGCGTCGCCGTGCTGTTCTCGGCCGGCTGGTCGCCCTTCGATCCCACAACCAACGGCGCGCGCATCAACGCCGATCTTGCGATCAATCATGGCGTGCGCTTCCTGCTGTTCCTGATGATCGCGCTGGCGGCGGCGCTGGTGCCTTTGCGGATCTGGGCGAGCCTGGCGTTTCCCGCCTATTTCATCGGCGTCATTCTTCTGATCGGCGTCGATCTGTTCGGGGTCGTGGTGAAGGGCGAGCGCTGGCTGCAGCTTGGCCCGATCCGCATTCAGCCCTCGGAGCTGATGAAGCTCGCCGTGCCGCTGGCGTTGGCCCGTTACTACCACCAGATGTGGGAAGCGCGCCGGCGCGGCTTCTGGATTCACGTGTGGGCGCTGGCCATCGTGATGATCCCGACGGTTCTGGTGCTGCGCCAGCCGGACCTCGGCACCGCGCTGATGATTCTGGGCACGGGCTGCGCGGTGATCTTCTTCGCGGGGATCAATCTTTATGTGGTCGCAGGGGTGATCGCGCTGCTCATCGCGTCGGCGCCGCTGGTGTATTTTTTTGGACTGCACGATTACCAGCGCGAGCGCGTGAATACGATGTTCAATCCGGAGGCCGATCCGCTCGGCACCGGATATCAGCTCCAGCAGGCCCTGATCGCCATCGGCTCGGGAGGGGCGGGCGGCAAGGGCTATATGGAGGGCTCGCAGAAGCAGCTCGACTATATTCCCGAACAGCACACGGACTTCATCTTCACCATCATCGCCGAGGAGTTCGGTTTCGCCGGGTCGATGACCGTTCTGGTGATCTGGGCGCTGGTGCTGGTGCAGGGGTTGTCGATCGCCAGTCGAAGCGCCAGCCGTTTCGGGGCGCTGGCGGCTGCAGGGTTCACCTCGACGCTGTTTCTCTATGTCGGGATCAATATCGGCATGGTGATCGGGCTGTTGCCCGTGGTCGGCATTCCGCTGCCGCTGATTTCCTACGGCGGTACGGTGATGATGACCGTGATGATCGGCTTCGGCCTCCTGATGGCCATCCACATCGACCGCGACGAGCAGATGGCCCTCAGGGGCATTCTCTAGGGTGCGTCTTTAAGGCTGTTTCTCAGCCCAGCTTGTCGGCGAACGCGTCGCTGGCCCGGATCAGCTCGTTGACGATGCCCGGCTCCAGCGATGAGTGCCCGGCGTCGGGCACGATGTTCAGCACCGATTTCGGCCACGCCCGGTGCAGCTTCCACGCAGAGGACAAAGGCGTGATGACGTCATAGCGGCCATGCACGATCACGCCGGGCAGATCGCCGAACTTCGTCGCTTCATCGAGCAGCCAGCCGTCTGTCTCGAAGAAACCCTTGTTGTGGAAGTAGTGGCATTCGATGCGTGCGAACGCGTCGAGAAACTCTCCTTCGTCGAAGCGCGGCGGGCGGCTCGATGGTCCATGGATCGAAAGCGTTTCACCTTCCCAGCGCGCCCAGGCGGCGGCTGCAGCGGCGCGCGCCTTGGCGTCCTTGCCGGTGAGGCGCTTGTAGAACGCCTTCAGCAGATCGCCGCGTTCCTCCTCGGGTATCGGTGCGACATAGCGCTCGAAACTGTCCGGGAAGAGATTGCTCGCGCCGTCCTGATAGAACCAGCGGATCTCGTGGCGGGTCAGCAGGAAGATGCCGCGCAGAAGCAGGCCCAGCGTCTGGCGGCGGTGCTTCGCCGCATAGGCCAGCGCCAGCGTCGATCCCCACGAACCGCCGAACACCAGCCAGCGACGCACGCCAAGATGCTTGCGCAGCGTTTCGATGTCGGCGACCAGGTCCCAGGTGGTGTTCTCGCGCAGCTCGGAATGCGGCGTCGATCGGCCGCACCCGCGCTGATCGAACATCACGATGCGATAGCGCTTCGGGTCGAAGAAGCGGCGCATTTCGGGGCTTGATCCGCCCCCGGGGCCGCCATGCAGCGCGATGACCGGAATCCCGTCGGGATTTCCGCTTTCTTCCCAATACAGTCGTGAATGTCGCCGACCTTCAGCCGGCCCGTCTGCCGGGGCTGATCGAAGGGTACAGCGTGCGGCGTGTTCGCTGTCGTTCATCTTTGTTTCATCGAAATTATGAAATCCTCGGCGCGTTGCTGAGAGTCAGGCATCTCGCATTTTGGATAGGACACATCTATACAAGCGAATGCCAGAATTTTCTGCGGGTTAGTACCGGTGAACACGTTCAGGTTGCTTCTCTGCTCGCTTGCCGGGTTCCCGATTGCGGGATGTGCGACCGTTTCCGTTTTTGAGCCCGCAAGCTCCATCGAGATGTCGCTGGCCGGGCCTGGCTCCGAACTCCGATCTAACGCAGAGACCTATTGCGAAAAGGTGCGCGAAAAGGGCCTCGCGACAGGGGAATCGAGTCTCGGCGCGCTCGCGGGGCGGTTGTTCGGCAAGGCCGATGACGCCGAGGTCTATTGGCGCCGGGTCGGTGCCGACCGGTTTCCGCCCGCCACCGTACTCACCCACGTGCGGGCCGACGCCAGCGAAACAGCGAACGGCCTGGCCGAACTCAACGGTTTGGCGCGAACGCTGATCGCCGATGCTTCTCCTTCCAAGACCGACGTCAACGAATTTGAACGCGCGCTGATTCATGCGCGTCAGGCGCGAGATTCGCTCGCCGACGCGATTCATCGCGCAAACGACCGTGCAACGCGCAGCTATGATCCGGATGTGGAGCTCAAGGCCCTCGATGCGGGGCTGACGCAGGCGAGCGAGCTGGCCGATGAAATGGCCGCCGTGCGCGCATCCGGCGGCGGCGCGGACGGGCTGCTGCCCTCCACCTGAAGCCTCCATCCGGCATTCGGGCCATCCGGCATTCGGGGCCGAGCCCTAGTCCTGACCGGCGTCGCGTTCGGGGCGCCGCGCCAATACGGCCGAGACCGCGAGAAGCGCCCAACCGAGCATGAAGGCGAGCCCGCCGACCGGCACAAGGGGCGCCAGGAAATCGATCGGCGTTCCGGCGGAGCCTGATGAGGCGGCGATCAGGGCCCGGACGATGATGTTGAGGCTGAACAGCCAGACCCCGGCCATGAACGCCCACATCGCCGCCTTGCGCAGCATGCCGGAGAAGGGAAGGGCGGCCGTGGCCAACACCGCCAGGACGTGAACGAAGCCGAATTCGACGGCGCTGTCCCAGCTCGCAGTTTGCGGCGGGATGGCGTGGGCGCCGACCGCGCCGGCCGCCGTTATCAGGCCGCCGCTCAGCGCGGCGAGCGCAATCAGAACGCGCATATCGTCTCCAAAATCTCTGCGGGCGCACCTTGTCCCGAATTCGGACAGGTGAACAGGGGGCGGCCGCAAGTCAACCGATAGGCGAATCTTGGCCTTGATGGTGTTTGCTCAACACATTTGAAGTAGAAACGAATGATGGATGCGCACGCCGCAAAGTTTTCGTTAAGCAACGAGCAGAACGGCGCGGCCGTTCTCTCGGTGTCCGGCGACTGGACCATATGGACCATCGGCGGGATCGAGAAAGCCGTGCGCGCGGCGTCCGGGGCGTATCCCGCCGCGCTCGACGTCACCGCTCTCGACAAGGTCGACACCTCCGGCGCCTACCTTATCGAACGCATGCTCAGCCCGGATGACGCGCCCGCAAGCGGCGAGGTGCGCATTATCGGCGACCACGGCGTGCTCGGTCGTTTGCTCGAGGAGGTACGTTCGATCGGGCGCGCAGCGCCGCCGGAGCCGGTCGAACCGCCCGGTATTGTCGCGCTTCTGGAACGCGTGGGCCACGGAGCGGTCGATGCGTGGAAGGAATTTCTGGGCAATCTCGCCTTCATCGGCGAGGCGATGGCGACGCTGGCGCGGCTTATCATACGCCCGCAGAAAATCCGTTGGACGTCGGTCGTCGCGGTGATGGAGGAAGCCGGCCTCGACGCGTTGCCGATCGTGGCCTTCCTGTCGATGTTCATCGGACTGGTGATCGCCTTCATCGGCGCGAACCTGCTGGCGATGTTCAATGCGTCGGTCTTCACGGTCGAACTGGTCGGGATCGGCGTTCTGCGCGAGTTCGGCGCGGTGATCACCGGCGTCCTGCTGGCGGGGCGAACGGACAGCGCATTCACGGCTCAGATCGGCGCCATGAAGATGCGCCAGGAGATCGACGCGATGCGCGTCATCGGGCTCGACCCGATGGAGGCGCTGGTCGCGCCGCGATTGATCGCGCTGCTTGTGATGACGCCGATCCTGACGTTCGCGGCCATGATCGCGGGCATTGGCGGCGGGGTTCTCGCCGCCTGGGCGGCGATGGACATTTCGCCGACGCTGTTCATGGAACGGTTCAAGGACGCCATCCCTCCGCAACATTTCTGGGTCGGAATCGTGAAGGCCCCGGTCTTCGCCATCGTCATTGCGCTGGTTGGGTGCCGGCAGGGCATGCGCGTCGGCGGCGACGTCATTTCGCTCGGCCGGCGGACGACCTCGTCCGTGGTGCAGTCGATCTTCCTGGTGATCACGATCGATGCGATCTTCGCCATCCTCTACTACCTGATCGACGTATGAGTTTCGATGCGCCCCTTCCGGAGACGGCCCAGCCGGGCGCGTCGGAGGCGATCGCGATCCGGGTGCGCGGTCTCACCAACCGTTTCGGTCCGAAGACGGTGCACGAGGATCTCGATATCGACGTGCGCGCCGGCGAAGTGCTTGGCGTCATCGGCGGTTCCGGCACGGGCAAGTCGGTGTTGCTGCGCTCGATCGTCGGCCTCAATCATCCGGTGAAGGCGGACATTGAGGTTTTCGGGCAGAAGCTCGACAAGCTCGACCGAGACGAACGGGTCAAGATCGAACGGCGCTGGGGCGTCATGTTCCAGGACGGCGCATTGTTCTCCACGCTGACCGTTCGGGAAAACGTGATGGCGCCGATGCGCGAACACACCGACCTGTCGCGCGAACTCATGCGCGATCTGGCGGACATGAAGATTCGTCTCGCGGGCCTGGAACTCGACGCGGCGGGCAAGAAACCTTCGAACCTGTCGGGCGGCATGCGCAAGCGCGCGGCGCTGGCGCGCGCTCTGGCGCTGGACCCGGACCTTCTGTTCCTCGACGAACCGACGGCGGGTCTCGATCCGATCAGCGCCGCCCGGTTCGACGCGCTGATCCGGTCCCTGGCGGACGTGATGGGATTAACCGTGTTTCTGGTTACGCACGACCTCGACACGCTTATGGCGACCTGCGACCGGGTCGCCGTGCTTAACGACGGCAAGGTGCTTGCAATCGGACCTCTGAGCGAGGTGCGCAAGAATCCGCATCCGTGGATCCAGGAGTACTTCTCCGGGCCGCGTGGGCGGGCAACGGCGGAATAAGAGATGGAAACGCGCGCCAATTATGTATTGATCGGGGCCTTCGTGCTGATGGCGGCGGCGGCGGCGATGCTGTTCACCGTGTGGATCACGCGCGCGCCCTTCGACCGGGATTTCAACACCTATGACGTGATCTTCGAGGGACCGGTGAACGGCCTCAGCGAGGGCGGCGAGGTGCGTTTCAACGGCATCAAGGTCGGCGAGGTGCATCGCCTGACGCTGGACCGCCAGAATCCCAACCGCGTGATCGCGCGCATCCGGGTGAACTCCGAAACGCCGGTGCGCACCGACAGCGTCGCGCAGCTCGACTTTCTGGGCATCACCGGGGTCACCTTCATCCAGATCCGGGCGGGCACGCCCACCAATCCAATTCTGAAGGACGAGCCGGGCAAACCGCCTCCGGTTATCCGCACCGAACGCACGGCGCTCGATACGCTCTTCCAGGGCGGGCAGGACGTGTTGACCACATCGTCCGAGACGATGAGCAAGCTCAACGGGGTCCTCAGCGATGAAAACGTCGCTTCGCTGACCGGCATTCTCGCCAATCTCGACAAGGCCACCGCCAAGATCGCGCGCGATCGCGGCACGGTCGACGCCGTGACCGACGCCCTGCGCTCGACCCAGCGGGCGGCCGATGCGCTGGCGGAAGCGGCCGTTTCGGTCGATGCGGCCGCGAAGACCATCGACCGGGAGCTTACGCGCCTGGGCGAGAACAGCGACGCCGCCTTCGTGGATCTCAAGCCGGCGATCAAGGATGCGCGCGATGCGCTCTCCAGCTTCAATCAGACGATGGACGAGGTGAACGGGTCGCTCGCGCCGGCGGCGGGTCGAGCGGTCGAGCAGCTCGCGCTTGCGGCCAACGACCTTCGAACGCTGATCCTGCGGGTCGAGCGTTTCGCTTCGGACGTCGAAAACGATCCGAGTCAGTTCGTCTACCGTCAGCCGGTTCCCGTGGAGTAGACCCATGTCGAGACCGTTTCCTTTTTCGCTCACGGGCGCCTCTGTGTCCCGATCCGCTTTCGTCAGGGCGGCGGCGCTGGCGACCGCGTTTGCGCTTTCCGGTTGCGTCTCGGTGCTGCCCGCGCCGTCTGTTCCCAAGGCGCTGATCGCGTTGCCCGCCGATCGCGCGGAAGCCCCCGCCGCGCCGTTGCGGGCCGACATCGCGGTGTTCACGCCGGATGCGACACGGGCTTTCTCGGGAACCGATCTCGCCGTCTCCAGCGGTCAGGAAATGGTCTATCTCGCCGACGTGCGCTGGGCGGACGCCGCTCCGGTTCTGCTGCAGGAAGCGGTGATCAACGGTCTGTCGCGCGCCGAAGGAGACGGCCGCGCCGTTCCGGCGCAGCTGGGCGCCCGTGTCGACTACGACCTGCGCTGGCGCATCGTGGACCTCAGCGTGTCGCGTCAGTCCGGACCTGTGCACGCGATCGTGGAGGCGAGCCTTGTCGACTCGCGGACACGCCGCATCGTCGCCCAGAACCGCTTCGAGGCGATGGGCGAGCCCGACGGCCGGTCATCCCGGGAGCGCGCGGCGGCGCTGGCCGTCGTTGCGCAACAAGTGGCGGACAAGGTGGCGGCGTTCGTCGCCGAAACGGCTGAGCCGCATGACGCGGCGGCTTCGGGCGGCCGGCGAAACCGCTAGCAGAACTCGCTGGCCTGCAGCTTCAACCGGCGGCTTCGAGAGCCGCGTCCAGGAACAGATAGGCCGACAGGCGCGGATCGGCGTCCTCGCGGATGTGATCCGGGGTCGCCAGCACGCGCAGGGCTTCGGGCTCCTCCACCGCAACGAACGTCTGGGCGGCGATCTGCAGTTCGCGGTCGCCGTCGAGCAGGCGCGTCACGCGCTGGATTTCGCTGGGCGCGAGGTCGCGGATCGCGCGTCGACGCTGATGTTCGCCCATGTGGGCGGCCGTCGCGATCCTGCGCAGATCCGAGGCCTTCACCGCCGACAGCCGAACGCCGGCGCGGTCCAGTCGCTCGATGACCGAATTCGAGCGGTCGCCATCCTGCGGTTCGACGACTTCGTCGATGCCGGTCAGCAGATCGCGCCAGGACAGGCCCAGCTTGTCCGATGGCCCGACGTCGGGATCGGCGCTTGCGGTCGGTTTGGCGCGCATGATCGGCCGCTGGTCGCCCATCGTCTGACCGATCTTGCGCTCCAGATCGAACGTGTCCTCGATCTGCAATCTTTCCGCGGGCTGGCGTTCAATCTCGGCGCGCGGCGCTTCCGGCAGCGTCATCTGTACGCTCGGGGCTGGTTGAGCCGCCGTTCGATGGCCTGTGATGTCGCGCCGGGTTTCTTCGGCATGGGCCTTGGCGGCCATCGCTGCGGTGCGGGTCGTCGTTTCGACCTCGACGCCGACCTCGCGCAATTTCAGCATGGCGTCCTGCGCGTCGGCTGCTGCCGCGGCGGCGCGCTCTGTGATCGCCTCGGACGCTTTCAGCGCGCCGTCGAGAGCGTCGGACATGGCGTCGCGCAGCGAGTCGGCCGTGTTCTTGGAGGCGGCGGTGGCGAGTTCTCCGGCGCGCATGGCGGCGTCGACCATGCGCGTCGACTGCACCAGTTGTTCGTCCAGGCGCATCAGCGCGCTGGCGAGGTTCTGCGCGCGCTTGCGGCTTTCGGCGCCCATGCTGTCGATCTGCTGGACGCGCTCGGCGAGGCGTCGCGCGGTTTCCTCAAGTTCGTTGAGGCGTTGCTGCAGCGAGCCGTCCGCCTTGCGGACATCTTCCTGCGCCTTGCGCCCGGCCTCAGCCAGAAGCTGTGCGTGCATCGGGATGGTCTTGGCGAGCATGTCCGTCTGCTCGCGCACCTGCGCGGACAGTTCGGCGAGGCTCTGGCGTTCGCCGGACATGCGCGAGACCAGCACTTCGCTGTCCGCGCGCACGATCTCCGCGGCCTTGAGGGCCGAGGTCACGCTGGCTTCGATGTCCTGCTTCAATCCTTCCATGCGGTCGCGGGCGTCGGCGAGCGCGTCGTTCACGCGCTCGGATTCGTCGGCCACGTCCGTCGCGATGGTTGTGATCTCGCCGCGCACATGTTCGGCCGGCTCCAGCAACAGGCGTGCGGCGCTCATCACCAGGGCGTTGGCTTCGGAGGAGCGGCGGCTCTCGCGCGCCATGATCCCGGCCGCGATCAGCGCGACGCCGGGCGCCAGGATCGCCGTCACGGCTCCGATGATCGCCGGAAGCGGTTGGCTCAGCAGAGTTTCGAGGCCAAAATTGGCGTAGAGCCAAAGACCGGCCCCGCCCCAGAGCAGAAGGGCCGTCAACAATCCCAGCCAGGGCATCCATGCGCCAGCGGTGCGGGCGGCTTCCAGGCGGGCTCTCAGGCGGGCGGAGGAACGTCGGTCGTAGTCGTCGGTCATCCCAGAACGCTTTACTGTCGCTTCAACGCCCCCACAGGCCCGAAATGCGCAGGTCCAAACCCTACTTTGCCTCTCGCGCGGCCGGAATGGAAGGCGCCAGCTTCAGTCAGGAGAGTCGCACGCCCGGGAATCGCGCATGGACAAGCATCAGGACCGGCGGCCGGAAGCGGATTCCGCGGCTGAATTCTCTAATAGGTGCACCCTGACCGGCCGGCGACGCGGGCGGCGCCCAACAGGCTTCGCCCAAGATTAACCGCTGATCTGCGTACACGGATGGTCTCCGCGCAGGCTGGCGCCGAAGCTGGCTTCGCGTGGGCGGAGGGTTCGCCATCCTCCTCGACGGGCGCCGACAGGTGCGGACCCGGTTCCTGCGTATCCTGTGCGGGTTCGAGTCCCGCCATGCCGAGCGTCACCGCCAGCAGCGTGTCCCGCAAGCCAATCACCATGTCGAACATGACTGGTCCCCATCGTTTTGACCCCGTTGGAGTGATTGCGCGCACTTCAAGGCGAAAGTGCGGCTGCAGGTCCGAATTCGAGCCGCGCCGGAAGGTTTCGGCTTAACCCGGTCTTATCGGTGGGCGGGCATGGTGCGCGCGGTTCGGAGGGTTGCGGGCATGAACGGGGCAGTCGGAATTATCGATGTCGCTCAGCTTGAGATGATGACGGGCGGCGACACGGAGCTGGCCGCCGAAGTCGGCATTTTTCGGTCTCAGGCCGACACGTGGGGGCTGATCGACGCCGCCCAGCCGCCGGAAACCTGGGCCGACGCCTGCCACGCCATCAAGGGCGCCGCCCGCAGCGTGGGCGCCATGGCGCTTGGCGATGCGTGCGAACATGCGGAAAAGCTTGGGCGTTCGGGCGCCGTCGGCCGGGTCGAGACGGGCGTGGCGCTCAGCACCGTAAAAGACCGGCTGGGCGAGGCGATGGAAGCGCTGGCGGAAATCGAGCATCACCTGCTGGTGGCGCGCGCCTTTCCGAAAACGGCCATTTAGGGCGCCCGGCTAGACGCCGCCGACTTCTTCGGCCTGCGCCTGGGCCCGGATCCACGCCATGAACTCCCGCGCCAGCTTGGACGGCGTGCGCCATTTCGGCCATACGATCCAGTACGCGAAGTCGATGTCGGACGAACCGTCGGCGAACGGCGCGACGAGGCGTCCGCGCTCGAGATCCCCGGCCGCGATGGCGCGTTTGGCCAGCGCCACGCCGCGTCCGGCGGCGGCGGCTTCGACCACAAGAGACGACTGGGTGAAGCGCGGGCCGCGACGGGCGTCGACATTGGTCACCCCGCGCGAGGCCAGCCAGTTGTTCCAGTCCGGGCGCGAGGGATCGTTTTCGGGGCTTTCGTCGTGCAGCAGCACATGGCCGGCGAGATCCTCGGGCGCGCGCAGCGGACGGTCGCCTTTCAAGAGATCGGGCGAGCAGACCGGCAGAACCGATTCCGACATGATCTTCTCTGAGCGCAGGCCCTCATAGACGCCCTTGCCGTAGCGCACGGCGAAATCGATGTCCGAATTGTTGAAGTCGGTCAGCGAGGTGTCGGCCGAAACCCAGACCTCGGCTTCCGGGTGCTCCTCCTGGAACAGGTCGAGGCGGTGGGCCAGCCATTTGGCGGCGAAGGACGGCGCGGAGGAAATCATCAGCCGGTCGCGGCGCGCAGGCGCCCGCATGTGGTGGACCGCTTCGGACATCATTTCGAAGGCCGATGTCAGCAGCGGAAGGGCCGCCTGACCGGCGTCGGTGAGCAGGACCTGCCGTCCGGTGCGGCGAAACAGAGGGGCGCCGGCGAACTCCTCAAGCTGGCGGATCTGCTGGCTGATCGCCCCCGGCGTGACGTTCAGTTCCTCTGCAGCCCGGGTGAAGCTGAGGTGACGGGCGGCGGCCTCGAAGGCGCGCAGTGCGTTGAGCGCCGGCAGGCGGTCTTCCTGTGCCATTTATCTGCCTGTTTTTCCTTTGAGTTTTCCTTGCGCGGCAGCGCGTGAGGACCCCTAATCCTTCAGCTTAGGATTCGTTTATTGCTCTTCGGGCGGCCCCCAGCCATCTGGCGTTGCAGGCAGCTTATATGCGCCGCTGTCAGAAAATCTAAAGGGGACTCCATGGGTGAGCCCGATAAATTTGGTTCGGCCTCCGACGATGCGTCGCTTGCGGCCGCCCCGGTCCCCCGGGGACGGATCGCGCTGGTCGGCGCCGGTCCCGGCGATCCCGAACTGCTGACCCTGAAGGCCGCGCGGCTGATCTCCGAAGCCGACGTGATCTTCGCGGACCGGCTGGCGGGGGCCGAAGTGCTGGAGCTGGCGCGTCCCGGCGCCCGCATCGTTCATGTCGGCAAGTCGAAGGGCGAGCATTCGGTCCCGCAGGAACAGATACACGCGCTGATGATCGCGGCGGCGACCGCCGGCGAAACGGTGGTTCGCCTCAAGGGCGGCGATCCGTTCGTTTTCGGCCGCGGCGGCGAGGAAGCCCAGGCGCTGAACGCGGCGGGTTTCGAGGTCGAAGTAGCGCCGGGAATTTCCTCCGCACTCGCCTGCGCGGCCTCGGCGCAAATCCCGCTCACCCATCGCGGCTCGGCGCAGGCGGTCACGTTCGTCACCGGTCACGCGGCCCTCGGGCAGGAGCCCGACCTCGACTGGCAGGCGCTGGCGCGTCCCAACCAGACGGTCGTGGTGTTCATGGGCGTGGGGTCGGCGGAGATCATCATGCGCCGCCTGATCGAGGCGGGCAGGGCGGCGTCGACGCCGGTCGCGGTGGTCGAGAACGGTTCACGGCCTAACGAGGTCGTGGTCGAGGGCGCGCTGGGCGGTCTCTCAGACATGATCGTCGACAACGGCATTACCGGTCCGGCGCTTCTGATCATCGGCGAGGTCGTCGGTCAGCGCGGCCGGCGCGCGCGCGGCGTGTCGACCCGAGCCAGCCGGCCCACGCTGGCGCGTCTGTGGGAGATGGTTCCATGAGTTCCGCGCGCCCCAAGCTCGCGCCCGCAACGCCCAAGGCCGTGACGGCCTGGAACAGCCGCACCGGGCGCGTGGTCTATCTCACCGCCGGACGCGACTGGTCGGAGGCGCTTGGCGATGCGGCGGTCCTGACCGGAGAGGCGGCGGAGGCCGAGCTGGCTTTCGCGATCGCCGATGAGGCCCGCGTCACCGATCCCTATTTCATGCAGGTCTCGCCCGATGGCGCCGTCGACGGCCGCGAGACGATCCGGGAAACCATCCGCGCCCGCGGTCCCACCAATCATCCCATGTTCGGAAAGCAGGCGGGGAATCCCTAACATGCCGGAACGTGCGATCTCGAAACTCACGCTCTATGGCGACAGCATTTCGGGCAATTGCCTGAAGACCAGATGGACGGCCGACTATCTCGGGCTCGACTATGAATGGGTCGAGGTGTCGGTGGTGAAGCAGGAAACCCGTTCGGACGGCTTCCTGTCGATGAACCCGGCCGGGCAGGTTCCTGTGCTGCGTCTGCCGGACGGACGCATCCTGCCGCAGTCCAATGCGATCATTCTCTACCTGTCGGAGACCTATGCGAGCGAAGCCCTTATTCCCAAGGACGCCTTCGCGCGGGCGCAGATGATGAGCTGGCTGTTCTGGGAACAGTACAGCCACGAGCCCTACATTGCGGTGCGCCGGTTCCAGAAGGCGTTCCTCAACCGGACCGACGAGGAGATCGATCCCGATCTTCTGGCGAAAGGCCGCCGCGCGCTCGGCGTGCTCGAACTTCAGCTGCGCTTCTCGGACTATCTGGTCGGCGCCTCGATCAGCCTCGCCGACATCGCGCTCGTCGCCTACACGCGCGTCGCCCATGAAGGCGGCTTTGATCTCTCGGAGTTTCCCTCGGTCGAGCGCTGGGTGCGCCGCATCGAGTCCGACCTTGGCATTGAACACGCCCGGAAGGCCGCCTGATGTATCGTTATGACGAGTTCGACGAAACGCTGGTTCGCGAGCGCGCCGCGCAATTTCGCGGGCAGGTCACGCGCCGTCTGTCCGGCGAGTTGAAGGAAGACCATTTCAAGCCGCTGCGGCTTATGAACGGCGTTTATTTGCAGCTCCACGCCTACATGCTGCGCGTCGCCATCCCCTACGGTCAGCTCGACAGCCGCAAGATGCGCCAGCTCGCGATGATCGCGGACAGGTGGGACAAGGGCTATGGCCATTTCACCACGCGCCAGAACATCCAGTACAACTGGGTCGCGCTGGCCGACATGCCGGACGTTCTGGACGCCCTAGCCGATGTGCAGATGCACGCGATCCAGACATCCGGGAACTGCATCCGCAATGTGACGTCGGATCATCTGGCCGGCGCGGCGGCCGACGAGATCGAAGACCCGCGCCCGTGGTGCGAGATCATTCGCCAGTGGTCGACCTTCCATCCGGAATTCTCCTACCTGCCGCGCAAGTTCAAGATCGCGGTGACGGCCGCCGAGCCCGACCGGGCGGCGGTGAAGGTTCACGACATCGGGCTGATCCTGAAGCGCAACGCGGCGGGCGAGGCCGGGTTCGAGGTGCTGGTCGGCGGCGGCCAAGGGCGCACGCCGCATGTCGCCGTTACGGTGCGCGACTGGATATCGAAGGCGCAGCTGCTCGATTATCTCGAGGCGGTGATGCGCGTCTACAATCGTTACGGACGTCGGGACAACAAGTTCAAGGCGCGGATCAAGATCCTCGTCAACGAACTGGGCCCGGCGGAGTTCGCGCGTCAGGTGGAGGACGAGTTCGCCGCGCAGACCGACGCCGAGAAGGTGGTTCTGCCGCAATCGGAAATCGATCGCATCGCGGCGTATTTCGCGCCGCCTCCGTTTGAGCGGTTGGCCGCAGAGTCGGAGGCCTTCAGCGCCCGTCTCGCTGCGGATGAGGCTTTCGCGCGCTGGGCGCGCACCAATCTTCGGGCGCACAAGCAGCCGGGCTATACGGCGGTCCACATCTCGTTGAAGGACGCTTCGATCGCGCCGGGCGATGTGACGTCCGAGCAGATGCGCGCCGTTGCGGATCTCGCCGAGCGCTACAGCTTCGACGATCTGCGCGTGGCGCATGAGCAGGACCTGGTGCTGCCTCATGTGAAGCTCGACGACGTGCTCGCGGTCTACGACGCCCTGAAGGCGGCGAAGCTGGCGAACGCCAACGCCGGGCTGATCACCGACCTGATCGCATGTCCCGGTCTCGACTATTGCAACCTCGCCAACGCGCGCTCGATTTCCGTGGCCAACGCCATCCAGACCGCCTTCTCGGGCCCCGGTCTCGAAGATGAAATCGGCCCTCTGCACCTCAACATTTCGGGCTGCATCAACGCCTGCGGTCATCACCATGTCGGCCATATCGGGGTGCTCGGCGTCGACAAGAAGGGCGAGGAATTCTACCAGATCACCTTCGGGGGGCGCGCCGACGAAAAGGCCGCGATCGGCGAGATCGCCGGGCCCGGCCTGCGTCACGAGGAAGTCGCGCCCGCTCTGCGCCGCGTCGTCGACCGCTATCTCGCCCTGCGCTCGGCCCCGTCCGAAAAGTTCATCGACGCGCTGACCCGTTTGGGAAGCGACCCTTTCAAGGAGGCGCTCTATGCCTCTGCTTAAGAACGGCAGACTTGCGGAAGACGCCTGGGCCTTCGCCCCCGACGATGCGGACCTGGCGGTGGGCGGCTGCATCACGGTCAGCCTTTCACGTTTCCTCGCCGAGACCGACGCGCTGACGGCCCGCAATGAGGGCATCGGCGTCAGGCTGGCTCCGGCCGACGATCCGTCGCTTCTGAGCGATCATCTCGACCGGCTGCAGCTGATCGAGGTCGAATTCCCGAAATATGTCGACGGTCGCGGCTATTCGATCGCGCAGTTGCTGCGTCGTCGTCTGGGCTATTCCGGCGAGCTGCGTGCGGTCGGTCAGGTGCTGCGCGATCAGCTCGCCTACATGACGCGCTGCGGGTTCGACGCGCTGATGTTCGAGACTTCGGACGCCGAGGCGGGCTATGCGGCCGCCCTCGCAGAGTTCAGCGAAGCCTATCAGGCGACGGCGGACGGCCGCGCCACGGTGTTCGAGAAGCGGGCGCGCGCATCGCGCACGGCGGAAGACCAATCATAGCCGGGACCGGCCGCAATACAGGCCGGCTCCAGAAGGGCCAGTCAGGACCATGACGACAGAGTATTTCTTCGAGGCGCATGACGGCTATGACAGCCGCGTCGACATCCTGAACCTCGCCTATCGCGAAGCGCCTGCGGTCGAGATTCTGCGGGCGGCGCGCACGGAGACGTTCGGCGACAAGCTGGCCTATGTGTCCTCGTTCGGCGCGGAGAGCGCGGTGATGCTGCACCTGATCGCCGAAGTCGACGTGGCGATCCCGGTGATCTTCATCGACACCGGCATGCACTTTCACCAGACGCTGCAATACCGCGATCAGCTCACCAAACGGCTTGGCCTCACCGATGTCCGCACGGTCAAACCGGCGGCCGACGATGTGAAGGCGGTCGATCCGAAGGGCGTGCTTCACAAGACCGACCCGGACGCCTGCTGCGAGGTGCGCAAGGTTCGTCCGCTCGGTCCGGCGCTGGAGGGGCTCGACGCGTGGATCACCGGGCGCAAACGTTTCCATGGCGGCGGCCGCGTGCGCCTGCCGGTGTTCGAGCACTTCGAAGGGCGCATCAAGGTCAACCCGCTGGTCAACTGGTCGCCTGAGGATGTCGAGGCCTATTTCGAACAGCACGATCTGCCCCGGCATCCGCTCGTCGCAGAGGGATATCCTTCGATCGGATGCTGGCCCTGCACCTTGCGGCCGGAGGACCCGTCCGACGTGCGCTCCGGTCGCTGGGCGGGACGCGAGAAGAGCGAGTGCGGCCTGCATGTGGAGCGCCGCGACCGGCTTCGGGTGTTCTAGGCCCGCGCTCCGGGCGAAGGCTCTGGGCGCCGCGTTACGCAGCGCCCTCCGCCTGTCTTTAAATCGATGTAGGCCGTTTCGCGTCCGCTCCATTCGGGCGCTCTGTTTCGGCGCTGTATTCGGGCTGAGCCTCCGGGTAGGCTGGCCGTGGGCCTTCGTGGTATGCAGCGCGTAGCGGCAGGGGCCAACGCCGCAGCAGGAGCGCCGGCAAACGGGCGATCGCGCGTCAGGCGAAGGGGTAGAGCATGTCGATCTGGTGGACCATTCCTGGCTTTGTCGGGCTTGTCGGCCTTTTCGCGGTCATCGCGGGTCTTGGCCGCATCTTCAAGCTGCGGATCGTTTCGGGCGGACTGCGCTTCCTGTTCGGCGGCGTGCTGCTGGGCGCGGCGGCGGTCGTCGGACTGGTCGGCCTCAACCTTCAGACTTATGCGCGCCTCACCGCCGAACGTCTCGCCGCCGAGGTGACGCTGCGCGCCAACGGTCCGACCGGCTATGTCGTGTCGGTGTCGCGCGCCGACAAGAACGGCGTGCTGGGCGCGCCCGAGGACTACATGCTGACCGGCGACGGCTTCCGGATGGAGGCGGACGTCATCACCTTCAAGCCGTGGGCGAACGTGCTCGGGGTCGATGCGCTCTACCGTCTCGACCGCATCCAGGGCCGGTATGACAGCGAGGCGCAGGAGATCGCCGCGCCGCCCAAGCCCTATTCCCTGCGCCAGGACGCCGGCATCAGCGTCTTCGACCTGCCGCTCGGCGCCGGCAATCCGTTCCGGCGTGTCGACGCCGAGTTCGTGAACGGCGTGGCGGTTCCGATGGCGGACGGCGCGACCTACGAAATCTTCATGTCGCAGCGCGGGCTGATCCCGCGTCCGAAGAACGAGGCCGCGACGCAGGCGGTGGAGCAGCGTCGCGAAGGACGCAATTCCGGCGCGATCTATGATGCGCCCGACAGCCTGGCCACGCAGGTTCCCGGCGCAACGCCGAGCGCGGCGCCGGCCGCAACCGACCTGCCGGAGGGAACGCCTCCGGAAACGCCCCAGCCATAGCGGCTTCGTCCAAACAGATTTCCGGCAGGCAGGTTTTGTTTCGCCTTTCCGCGCCCAAGCGTGGCTAGCGCCCGCCATCCAGGTCGGCCAGCGCCCATTCGGCGAAGGTGGCGAGATCGCCGCCCAGAAACCGGAAGCCGGCGACGCCCGCGGCCTGCGCCGCCTCCATGTCGGCCTGCTTGTCGCCGATCATCATCGAGCGCTCGCGCACGACGTTGAAGTCGGTCATGGCGCGGATGAGCATGCCGGGCTTGGGTTTCCGGTCATAACTGTCGGCGCGGTAGCGGGCGATGGCGCCGTCTTCGTGGAACGGGCAGTGATAGATGCGGTCGATCCTTGCGCCCTGTCGCGTCATCTCGTCCTGCATGCGCGCGTGCAGCGTCTCCATATCGGCCTCGGTGTAATAGCCGCGCGCGATGCCGGACTGGTTGGTCACCACGAACACCCACCAGTCGCGCCTGTTGAAGGCGGCGACGGTGTTGATGGCGCCTTCGATCCATTCGAAGTCCTCCCACCGGCTGACATAGCCGTGGTCGACGTTCAACACGCCGTCGCGGTCGAGGAACAGCGCCGGTCGCGGGTGTCTGGGATCGGGCAAGTCCGATTGGGCCATGCATCATGCTGTCGGGCATCCGCGTGAAGCGGTCAACAGGCGTCGGCTGTCGCGCGCGGCGATCCGGTCCGGCGGCAGGCCCGCATGTCCCGATTCAGGACGTCAGCGCCTGCAGACGATTGAGCCCCGCTCGCCACTGCGCGGCCTGATGCTGCATGAAGACGTTCAGCGGGAAGCCGTGGCGGGCGACATGCGCCTGCGGAACGCTGTCCCAGCCGCGATGCTCCACGGTTACGCGGGTTTCTTCTCCGGCCGGTCCGACCGGTTCGAACCGGACCTCGACCTCGGTGTCGTGGTCGGGGCCGAACGTCGCCTGCCGCCAGCCGACGACAAGCCGTGCGCCCGGCTCCCAGACTCGGACCGCGCCGATTTCGAAAATCCGTCCGTCTGCGCGCCGCTCGATCAGGCGGCCGGCTTCTTCGGCTCCGCCATCTTTGTCGCCGGCGGGCGGCACGAAAGCCAGCGCGCCCGGCTCTTTCGGGGTGAAGCGGAACAGGTCGTTGTGAACCCACCACAGGGCGATGTCGCGGGTGAACACGTCGAAGGCGCGCCCGGGCGCGACGCCGACCCGGATGGCGACGACCACGCGCGACCGGCCGCCGGTCACTGGCCGCCCTCGACATGCTTCTTGAACGCGGCGAGCTGTTGCGACCACCCGGCTTCGGCGCGCGCCAGCCAGTCGCGGATCAGATCCAGGCGCTCCGACTTCAGTTCATAGATGCGTATGCGTGCGTCGAACTCGGGATGGGTTTCGCTCACCAGTCCGGCGTCGCGCAGTACTTTCAGGTGGCGGCTCATCGCCGGCGGGGCCAGCCCCAATTCCTTCGCGAGGTCGCCGGCGCGGACAGGTCCTTGCGACAGGCGCTGTATGGCGCGCCGGCGCATGGCGTCGGCGAGTGCGTCGAACACGGCGTCGACCTCCCGGTCGTCGCTAGCGCTCTTCGCCGATTTGCGTGCTGCGGCTCCGCCGGTTCGCGCGCTCACGGTTGAGACTGCTCCGCCTGCAACCGCTTGGGCGCGACATTGCGCCAGGCGGTCCACAGCGCACTTTTCGCCGTGGCGGCGTCGGCGCGGTCAACCAGGAAGCGCGTCCAGCCCTTGCGGCCCCATCCGCCGGGAACCGGAGAGAACAGATCTGGTTCGGCTTTGCACATCATGGCCTGCTGTTCGCCGGTCAGCTTGAGAATCGCATAGCCGCCATCCCGGTCGGCGGGCGTCGTGAAGATCTTGCCCCCGACGCGAATATCGGAGGACCCGTGGTGGGACGACGCCTGCGAACCCGGCATCGCCATCGCCAGTTTCAGATAGGCGGCTGGCGTCACGCCTCGCCCCCGGCTTTCGGCCCAAGCGTGGTGCGCAGGCCGGAAGCGGCGTCCCACTGGTCGGGCGTCAGATTCTCGACCGTCTGACTGAAGGTCCAGATGTGCCCTTCCGGATCGCGCGCACGGTAGGTGCGATCGCCGTAGAACTGGTTTTCCGGTTCGGCGAAAATCGTGGCCCCCGCCGCGCGGGCGCGCTCGCAATGCGCATCGATGTCTTCTTCGAGGTGCATATGGATGGTCTGGGTGTTGGCGCCGTCGATATCGGCCGGGCTGCGATGCGTGTCGGTCCATTTCGATCCGACCATCACCACGCCGTCGCCATAGCGCAGTTCGGCGTGCGCGATGTTTCCGTCGGCGTCCTCCAGCAGCATTTCAAGTTCGAAGCCGAACGCGGCCTGCAGCCAGTCGAACGCCGCACGCGGGTCGATATAGCAGGGGCAGGGGCTGAGAGACGGGCGCTTGGGCAGGGTCGTGTCGGCCATAATAGTTTCCTCTTTTGGAAACTATTTCTCATTTCTTGAAATTATCGTCAAGCCCCGCGCCGGGCGCGCCACTGGTCGGCGGTCTGTCCCCATATCTCGACCGTCTCGTTCTCCAGCGGCGGGGGCAGCTTGCCGGGGCCGCGATTGGTCGAACCAAGGCGCTGGGCCAGCTTCTGCGAGTTGGCGTTGCCGGGGTGGATGGTGTGAATGATGTCGGGCCACTCCAGTACGTCGACCACCCAGTTCATGCAGGCCGTCGTCGCTTCGAGAGCATAGCCCTGTCCCCATTTCGACCGGATAAGTCCCCAGCCCACTTCCGGGCCGGGCCAGCCATGCGGCCGCCACGGGCCGGCGCGGCCGATCCATTCGCCGGTGGCCTTCTCGATCAGCGAGAACATGCCGAAGCCGACAAGCTGAAACGATCCGACGATGGACGCCATGGCGCGCCAGACGACGGGCGGCTTTTGCACGCCGCCGATGTAACGGGCCGTGTCCTCATCCGCCATCATCGCGGTCCAGGCGTCGAAGTCTTCCATGCGCGGGACGCGCAGCAGAAGACGCGGCGTCTCAATGACTGTTTCGAACGGGCTCATACGGGGTCTCCCGCGATCGCCGGCCGTTGATGACCGGCAGGTTTCCATTCGGAACGCCCATCCACCTGCATTCCTGGCCGTCGATCCGGACAGTCTACTCCGAATCGCGCCTGCACGCAGGATGCGAATGCAAGATTTAGCTTTCGGTTACGCCAAATGGCGGGTTTTACGTGCGCGTGAGAACACCGCTGACGGAACGCTCCAGCGCCTGACCGAAGGGGGTGAAGCGAAGCTGCAGCCGCCGTGTCGCGCGCAGGCCGGACAGAACGGCGTTTTGCGGTCGCGGCGCCGCCGCGCCGAAGGCTTCGGTCGAGACGGCTTCGATGGCGGCGTGCGGTCCGCCCATCCAGCGCGAGGCGGCCAGGATCTGACGGGCCATGAACGACCGGTTCATGACGTCCGGCGAGGCGACGTGCAGAACGCCCGACAGATCGTCCGCGCCGGCCAGCTTCTCGCGGACCGCCGTCAGCAGCGCGCGAGCGATGTCGGGCGCGTAGGTCGGCGGGCCGTACTGGTCGTGAACCACTTTGAGTACGGGGCGCGTCGCGGCCAGCTCGATCATGCGGGAGACGAAGGTCGCGCCGAACTCCGAGAACACCCAGCAGACGCGCACCGTCAACGCTTCGGGATATTCCAGCCACACCGCCCGCTCGCCCTGATGCTTGGAGCGGCCATAGACCGACATCGGAAGCGGTTCGTCGTCTTCGGTGTAGGGCGCGGTCTTGTCGCCCCGGAACACGCAGTCGGTCGACATGTGGATGAAGGGCAGGCCGCGTTCGCGGCAGGCGCGGGCGAGCGTGCGCGGTCCCTCGGCGTTGATCGCCATGGCGATTTCGGGCTCGGTCTCTGCGCGATCGACCAGATTGTACGCCGCCGCGTTGATCACCGCGTCGGGCCGCGCCTCGTCGATGAAGCGCTCGAGCGTCTCGGGCCTCGCCAGATCCAGCCGTTCGCGGCCGGCGCAGAGGAGGTCGATCGCGCCCGGTTCGGCCGCCGCGGCGGCGGACAGGGCCTGGGCGACCTGTCCTGAACGTCCAATGCAGGCTATGCGGACAGGAAGCATGAAGGCGTCTCCGGGAAGCTGGGTCGAGTTCTACCCGGTTCGTCCGATCGCTCAACGCCGGCGCAGCAAAAGAGCCGATCAGGCCGCGCTGCGGCGGCGCATGTTGGAGGAAACGCATGGATCTCGATCTCAAAGGGCGAACGGCCTGGGTGACGGGCGGCTCGAAGGGCATCGGGCGGGCGTGCGCCGAGCGGCTGGCGACCGAAGGCTGCGAGGTGTTGCTGATCTCGCGCACGGCGGCGGATCTCGAAGCGGCCGCGCGCGCGATGACGGCGGACACCGGGACGCGGGTGCGGACGTTTCCCGCCGACCTCTCGAAAAGCGAGGAGGTGCAGCGCCTGTGGGCGAGCGAGCCGGCGCCGGACTTTCTGGTCAACAACGCCGGGGCGATCCCGTCGGGGTCGATCACCGACATTGATGAAACACGCTGGCGCGAGGCGTGGGAGCTGAAAGTCTTCGGGTACATCAATATGTGCCGAGAGGCGGTGTCGCGGATGCAGGCGCGCGGGTCCGGGGTGGTCGTCAACATCATCGGCGCAGGCGGCGAGAAGCCGCGCCCGGAATACGCGGCGGGCGCGGGCGGAAACGCCGCCCTGATGGCGCTGACGCGGGCGCTGGGGGCGCACAGCCTCGCTAAGGGCGTGCGCGTCGTCGGCGTCAATCCCGGCCTGATCCGGACCGAGCGGCTCGAACGGCAGTTGCGCATACGCGCGGCCTCGCAATTCGGCGACGCGGAGCGATGGCGCGAGTTGCTCGATCCGCGCTTCCCGCCCGGCAAACCCGACCACATCGCCGCGATGACGGCGCTGCTCTGTTCGGACCTGTCGGCCAACACCACCGGAACCATCATCACCATAGACGGAGGCGCCTGTGCCCGCTGACCCGATCACGCTCGACCGCACGGTGCGGGCGTTCAACACCGCCACCGACAGCGAGAACCGCATTCATGACGACGCAACCGCGTCGCGCTTCGGCTTCACCGGCGGACTGGTGCCGGGGGTGGACGTGTTCGCCTACATGCAGCACGCGCCGATGAAGTGCTGGGGCCGGGACTGGCTCGCCGGCGGGGCGATGCAGGCGCGTTTCCTGCGGCCGGTCTATGACGGCGACGCGGCGAGCGTTTCGGCTGAGGGGGACGAGGACAGCCTGCGGCTGTCGCTGTCCTCGCTCGGCGCCCTGTGCGCTGTCGGCGAAGCGCACCGGCTGGCGCCGGCGCGGGCGTTCGACATTCCGCCGCGCGGGGTTCAACCCCCGCAGGATCAGCGCCCGAAAGCCTCGATGGCGTCGCTGCCGGTCGGGCTGGAGATGGGCTACCCGCTGGAGACCTACACCGCCGAGGAAGGCCGCGAGCATCTCGACATGGTGCGCGAGGATGCGGCGCTGTTCGAGAACGGCGCGCTGTGCAATCCCGCCTATCTGCTTCGCCGCGCCAATTATATTCTGGCGACGAATGTCGAGCTCGGCCCGTGGATCCACACCGAGAGCGACATCGCCCTGCACCGGCTGGTGCGCGCCGGTGAGGAGATCGACATTCGCGCGCGGGTCACGGACAATGTCGAACACAAGGGGCACCTGATCGTCACGCTGGCGATCGCGGCTCTGGCCGACGGCGAACCGGCGATGACCGGCCGGCATGTCGCGATCTACGAGCCGCGCCAGGTGCGCGAAGGCTAGGCGGACGGTTCAGTCCGCGCCGCCGACCAGCCCGTTGACGACGACCGCCAGCAGGATGACCTGCACAACGCCGACGCCGAGCGGGATGAGCGCCCAGGCCGGATCGCGCCGGGCCTGTCCGGGCAGGCTGTCGAACAGCAGGATCACCGCGCCGACCCCGGCGAGCCAGAGGAAGCCCTGACGCGCGCCGAGCGCGATGGCGGCGACGGTGGCGGCGGCGAGGATCAGCGTCCGCATGGCGCCGAAATAGGCGAGGGTGCGGGTGCTTTGCGTGCCGCGCTTGCCGGTCTTCGCGGGGCCGAGCCGGCGCGGGTCGGTCAACGCCCAGAAGGCGAAGACGGACGACACCACGACATTGACGACGGCGACGATTTGGAGGGCGAGGAAGGTCATGGGACGGCTTTGCCTTACGCCGGTATACAGCGCGTCAACGGCGGTGCGGGCCGGCTTGCGCGTTGCGCCTTCGTCTCCAGCAGGTTCAGCCGGACGAGCCGCTGGCTCTCCGGTTTCGCGTGTGCGTCCCCCGCTTTGTTGGCTGGCTTCTGCGTTCAAGTCCGCAGAAGCATGGGGAGGCCGGGGCGCGTGGGGCCGCGCCGGGTAAGTTGCCAGCCGCTCCTTGCGGGAGGTGAGCTGGCGTAAGACGCGATCGTCACGCGCCCCGCGGCCGGTTTGAGATCCGGTGCGGCTGGCGGGTTTGGCTGGGGAACACCGGTTGCGTCTCGATCGTCAGAGATCGCACGGCCCACGTCCAGCATTTGGACCCATTTCCGCATCCCGGACCCGCGTGCAGATCTCTCCGCGAGACCTGGAACCCCGGTTTCGACACCCCGGAGCCTGTTTGCAGGATGTTTGTCCGCTGTTCGTCCGCCTCGTGCTTCGACAAGCTCAGCATGAGGCGACCTCGCAGCGGGCCTCTGGCCTGCCGCCTCATCCCGAGCGCATGGGCGAAGCCATGTCGTCGAGGGACGAAGGCGGCGAACCGAAGGCGCATCCACACGCCGGCCGGCGCCTGACATTCGATGGACTCGGAACGTCTCCCGAACCCTCCCCGCGCCAGACGCGAGGGGAAATATGGGCGACGGAAAAGTGGGTCGGACAAGTTTCGGGGCGGTCCGTTTCAGTACGCGATCTCGTCCAGGTCCGCTCGCCGCCCGCCCGATGGTCGGCCCGCGACAAGGGCGAGTCCGAAGGTGAGCACGCCGACGCGCCCCATGAACATCAGAAGGATGATGACGACCTTGCCCGTGGCGGTGAGATCGGACGTGGCGCCCATGGAGAGGCCGACCGTGCCGAGCGCGGAGACGGCCTCGAAGACGACGACGTCGAGACGGCTCTCCTGGGTCAGCAACAGCGTGAACACCGAAGCGAACAAGGCGAGGACATAGAAGGTCACGGCGGCGGAGGCGAGCTGGATGCGTTCCGGCGCGATCATGCGGCCGAACAACCGCACGTCGCTGCGGCCGCGCAGCGTGCTGCCGAGCAGGCCGACCAGCGTGGCGAGCGTGGTCGATTTGAGGCCGCCGCCGGTGCCCGCAGGCGAAGCGCCGAACATCATCAGCACATACATGGCGAGAACGGTGACGGCGGCCAGCGGACCGATCGGCACGGTGTTGAAACCGACCGTCGTGACTGCGGTCATCGACTGGAAGAAGGCCGCCATGGCGCGCTCTCCAAACGGGAAGAGCCTGACCGACGGCTCAACGAAGAAGATCGCGATCGCGCCGACGATCGAGAGCAGCGGGGTCGCGATCAGCACGACGCGGGTGGAGAAGCCGATGGCGTTGCGTTTGCCGGTCGTCGTGTCCCAGATGTCCGCGAAGACGAGGAAGCCGATCGCGCCGAGATAGGACAGCGCCGCGACAGTGAGGTTGACGCCAGTATCGCCGCGGAAATTTTCGAGGCTGTTCGGAAACAGGCTGAAGCCCGCGGTGCAGAACGCCGACACGCTGTGAAAGATCGCCAGCCAGGGCGCGTTGTCGATTCCGGCGTGAGCGAAGCTCCACCACAACGCCGCCGCGCCGAGGGCTTCGGCGGCGAGCGTGAAGACCGTCAGTTCGGCGAGGAAACGCTTGATGCTGAACCCGTCCGGAAGGCCGAAGCCGCCGACCAGGGCGTGGTGCTGAGCTAGACTGAGGCGGCGGCGCAGGGCCAGCGCGAGGATCGAGCCGGCCGTCATGTATCCGATGCCGCCGAGCTGAATGAGGACGAGAATGACGATCTCGCCTGCAAGGTTGAACGACGATCCGGGGTCGACGGTGACGAGGCCAGTGGTCGACACCGCCGATACGGCGATGAACAGCGCATCGAGCATCGAGACCGCCTGTTCATGCACGAGGGGCGATGCGAGCACGCACCAGCCAAGCGCCATGTAGGTGAAGTATCCCAGGAACAGCAGACGCGGCGTCGACAACCGGCCGAGCCAGAGGCGAAGACGTTTGGATATTTTTGACATGATCAGATGAGGGGCGAACCCGCTCCGCTACGGCGCCGCTCCGGCGGCGTCAGGCATGCGGCATATCGCGCCGGGCCGCTTGCGGGTCAATAATATCCGGCGAAGATTAAATTCGACATCGAACGGGAACCAAACCGGCGTTCGATGTTTGTGCGCGTCCGCGCAAAGCGGTCTAGGCGGTTGCGGACATCCAGGCGGCGACGAGTTCTGAGATGTCGTCCTTCTCCTGCGCGGGGTCGTCGATGCTGAGCACGCCGCGATCGGCGTCGGCCCATTTTATGCGGCCGGTCGGATCGTCGAACGAGAAGCCTTTGGCGTCGCGCGCCTTGACGCCGCGATGAAAGATGAGTTCCAGCCGGTCGCCCGGATGCAGCCGCATGGTGACGCGATCGTCGTCCTGCCAGCAGAAGCTTGGCGCGTTCCATTTGACGCGCTCGGTGATCGCCTTGTCGGTGTCGAGAATGATCCGCCGCAACGCCCGGATGTCGTCGATGCGGGCGTGGGAGAGCTTGTCCAGAAAGTCGTCGACCGAGGGAGCCTTCGCCACCGCATGTCCTTTCCCTGTTTTTGGCCGTTGTTTCTGGCCTTCGTTTCCGGGCGTCGCGCCGCGGGCGGGCGATCCTGCGATGGCGAGGCTAGAGCAATCGCGGCCGTTCGACGAATGCAAAACGCCCCGGATGGCGGCCATCCGGGGCGTTGAGGCGATTTGGACGTTGGCGCGCCGTGAGGGGCGCGCCGCGACGGGCGCGCCGCGACGGGCGCGCGGGGCGTTCTAGGCCAGCGAGGGTTCGAGCTTCTTGCAGGCTTCGAGCAGGCCCTGAACGGCGCCGACCGACTTGGCGAACATTTCCTTCTCGCCTTCGTCCATCGGGAATTCGACCACTTTCTCGACGCCGCCGGCGCCGATCACCACCGGCACGCCGACATAAAGATCGGAGACGCCGTACTGGCCGGTGAGGTTGGCCGCGACCGGGAGGACGCGCTTCTTGTCCTTGAGGTAGGCGGTCGCCATCGCGATCGCGCTTTCAGCCGGTGCGTAGAAGGCCGAGCCGGTTTCGAGCAGGGCGACGATCTCGCCGCCGCCCTTGCGGGTGCGCTCGACCATGGCGTCGAGTTCGGCCTGGGTGAAGTAGCCGGCCGCGACGCATTCCGGCAGCGGCAGACCGCCGACCGTGGAGTAGCGAACCATCGGCACCATGTCGTCGCCATGGCCGCCCAGCGTCCAGGCGCGCACGTCCTGAACGGAGACGCCGGTTTTCTCGGAGAGGAAGTGGGCGAAGCGCGCCGAGTCGAGCACGCCGGCCATGCCGACGACGTGGCTGGCGGGCAGGCCGGAGAATTTCTGCAGCGCCCAGACCATGGCGTCGAGCGGGTTGGTGATGCAGATCACGAAGGCGCCGGGCGCGTGGGTCTTGATGGCTTCGCCGACCGACTTCATGACGCCGAGGTTGATGCCGATGAGATCGTCGCGGCTCATGCCGGGCTTGCGCGGCACGCCGGCGGTCACGATGATGACGTCGGCGCCGGCGATGGCGGCGTATTCCTCAAGCGAGGCGCCGGACATGGCCGCGTCCTTGCCGTAGACGGCCGAGGCTTCCGCGATGTCGAGACCCTTGCCCTTGGCGATGCCGCCCTTCATGTCGACCAGCACGACGTCGCCAAGCTCTTCGCGAGAGGCGATGTGCGCCAGCGTTCCGCCGATCATGCCGGCGCCGATAAGGGCGATTTTCTTGCGGGCCATGTTCAAGTCTCCGATCTTTGCAGCCGAGGGCGCAGGGTGAACATCCAATTCTTCTCGCGGCGCGCGGCGAAGGGCGTCCGTAGGCGTGCCGAAGCCGGAAAGCGCGCTCCGCGCCGCCGGTTCCGCCTGCAGACAGCCTCGCATGACGGAGCCGCCCCGCCGGGCGGCCCGTCCATAGGGCGCGCCGGCTCGCGGGGAGCGTTAGCGCATGGCGGTTCGGGGGGCAATGCGCCCGGGGCCGGATCGCCCGGACGGCGGCGGGTTGTGCACGTGCTGGCGGCGGCGGGTCTTGCGATGCTGGGCGGGCTGGGCGGGCTGGGCGCGGCGCCGGCTGGCGCCGAGACGCCTCCGGTCTGGCGTCTGGAGGCGCGCCCGCAGGCCGCGGCGCCGGTTTCGGGGGTGGATGCGGCACAGGATGGACGGCGGCAGATGCGGATCGCGGGCGTCGCGACGCTCTATACGCCGTCGGGCTACCGGGCGGGCGAGCGGTATCCGCTGGTGCTGCTGCTGCATGGCGCGGGCGGAGACGGGCGCGGCATGGTCGCGCGGTTCCGGTCGTATGCGGACGATCGCGGGCTGGTGCTGCTGGCGCCGGATTCGAAAGGGCGGAGCTGGGATCTGATCACCGGCGCCCGCAGAACCCCGCAGGGCTTCCGGCCGGGCGATCCGGGCGAGGATGTCGCGCGCATCGACCGGGCGCTGGCGGAGACGTTCGCGACCCATGCGATCGACCCGGAGCGGATCGGCGTGCTCGGGATATCGGACGGCGCGAGCTATGCGCTGACGCTCGGCGCGCACAACACCGAGCTGTTCTCCGCGGCGATGGCGCTGTCGCCGGGCATGGTCTCGGAGCTGCCGGCCGCCACCGGGCGCATCTATGTGGCGCACGGGCGCCGCGACCGGGTGCTCGATTATTCGGTCACCGAATCGGCGATCGTGCCGATGCTGCGCGAGGCGGGGTTCGCGGTGACGTTCGCGCCCTTTCAGGGCGGGCATGAATGGTCGAAAGCGCTGATCGACGCCGCGCTCGACTGGTGGCTGGCGCCGTAGGCGCGCGCTAGTCGGCGGACTGGGTTTCGCGCTCGGCGCCGAGATAGTCCACCGAGCGCATTTCATGCAGGCGGCTGGCGGTGCGTTCGAATTCGAAGGCGCCGTCGCCGGAGGGATAGAGATCGTCGGGGCCCGCGTCCGCCGACACCACCAGCTTGGTCCGGGTTTCATAAAGCGCGTCGATCAGGGTGACGAAGCGCGCCGCCTCGTTGCGGCGGTCGGGCGAGAGCACCGGCACATGATCGAGCAGCAGGGTGTGATAGTGGCGCGCGAGGGTGAGGTAGTCGGCGGCGCCGAGCGGTTTGGCGCACAGATCCGCGAACGAGAAGCGCGCCACGCCGGAGGCCTGTCGCGGCACTTTGAGCGGGCGGCCCTGAACGTCGACCGTCTCCGGTTCGGGGCGCGCGCCGGCGGTGAGGCGGGCGAAGGCGGCGTTCATCGCCTGGTCGGCTTCGGCGCCGAGCGGCGAATAATAAACCGGCGCGGCGGTCAGGCGTTCGAGGCGATAGTCGCGCGCCGATTTCAGTTCGAGCACGTCGAGTTCGCGCTTGAGCCGCCCGATGAAGGGCAGGAAGAGCTGGCGGTTGACGCCGTCGCGATAGAGATCGTCCGGCGCCCGGTTGGAGGTGGCGACGACGGTGACGCCCATGTCGAACAGGTTGTCGAACAGCCGGCCGAGGATCATGGCGTCGGCGATCTGGGTGACGTGGAACTCGTCGAAGCACAGAAGCCGGGCGTCGTTGGCGACCGCGCGCGCGGCCGGGGCGATGGGATCGTCGCCCGCCTCGCGCACATAGGCCGGGTGGCGGCGGCGGTCGGCATGGCTCATCCGGCGCCATTCATGGATGAAGGCGTGGGTTTCGAGCATGAAGGCGTGGAAGTGCACGCGGCGCTTCTTGGTGACCGACGCGGCCGAAAAGAACAGGTCCATCAGCATGGATTTGCCGCGTCCGACCTCGCCCCAGATATAGAGGCCGCGCGGCGGTCTGGCGCGGCCGAACCCGAACAGACCGCCGCGCGCGCCAAGGGCGGCGGCGAGATCGTCGAGGCGTTCGATCGCCTCGGCCTGCGCGGGATCGGGCGACAAGCGCCCGTCGTCGAGGCGCTGGTTGTAGAGCGACTTAACTCGGGTCATGCGGGCGCGTGTAACGGGGATTGGCGCAAGGGCAAGCGCATTCGCCCCCATGGCGCGCCGAGCAAGGGCCGGGCCGGGGGCGTGGGGAGAACGGGGGCGGCGTCAGCTTCCGCCGGCGACCGCTTTTTCCGGCGGGGCGGGCATCAGCGCTTCGAGGAAGTCGCGGAAGCGCTGCGGGTCCTTCACGAAGGCGCCGAGATCGAGGTTTTCCTTGCCGAGGGCTTCGGGCGCGCAATCGACGCCGGCCCGGATCAGGCTTTCCACCACGCTCTGCCGGCGGTCGGAGGCCGAGACCACGGCGACGCGGAATTTGCCCATGTTGGAGATGCGGGTGACGGTGATGTCCTCATCCGAGCTGTCCGGCAGGAACAGGTCGATGACGACAAGGTCGAAGCGTTCGAGCCTGAGCTTGTTTTCGGCGTCCAGCAGCGAGGTGGCGAGGACGAGATCGATGCCGAGACGTTTGCGCGACGCGGCCGTGCCGGCGGCCAGCAGGAGTTCGCCCGCTCTCGGGTGGTCCTCAATCCACAGTACTTTCATCGTCTGCGTTCCCTGCTTGTCCCTGGGACACGGCGAGAGAAGGTCCCCCCTTCCTCATTGCCGAAGCTGGAGACCGATAATACGAGTCCCGGGGTAATGATATGTAAACGCGACAGTCCCGTGAATTAAATACCTTTTGGGACACGTGGCTATGGGAGGCCTCGCCTGACGACGCCGGACTCACTGGCATCGGGCCCCGCGACGCGGGACCCGCGGGACGATTCGCTCGCCCGCGAACGGCTGTCGGCGTTCATCGGCGCCGAGGGCGCCGAGCGGCGCGACGCCCATATCGTCGACGTGCTGATCGAGGAGCGGTGCCCGAGTTTCGTCGCGCACTGGACCTGGCCGGCGGTCAAACCGGCGCTGCACATGGCGCTCGGCTACGGCAAGGCGGTGCGCTGGGCCGACGACATCAAGCGTCTGCCGGACGGGCAGGCCTGTTTCCGCTATCTCTATGAAGCGCTGTCGCTGGACGTTCAGGCCAGCGGGCTGGAGCGGGTGCCGGCCGCCGGGCGGGCGGTGGTGATCTCCAATCATCCGACGGGCCTCGCCGACGGGCCCGCCGTGCTCTCGGCGCTGGAGCGGGTGCGGCGGGATTTCGAGGTGTTCGCCAACGCCGACGCCTGCCGGGTCAATCCGCGCTTCTCGGACATCATCATTCCGGTGGAGTGGGTCGAGGAGAAGCGCTCGCCGGCCAAGACGCGCGAGACCCTGCGCCGGGCGGGACAGGCCTTCGCCGCCGAACGCCTGCTGGTGATCTTTCCCTCCGGCCGTCTGGCGCACGAGGTCGAGGGCAAGCTGGTCGACAAGGACTGGTTTCCCACCGCCGTGTCGCTGGCGCGGAAGAACAAGGCGCCGGTGACGCCGCTGCACGTGAAGGCGCGCAATTCGTGGCTGTTCTACCGGGTGTCGGAGATATCCAAGGAGCTCAAGGACATCACCCTGTTCCATGAGCTGATGAACAAGCAGGGCGACCGGTTCGACCTGATCTTCGGGCCGCCCATCGCGCCGGAAAAACTGGCCGGCGACCCGCAGGCGGTCACCGACCGGCTGCGGGCCTACGTCCAGGACGTGCTGCCCAACGACCCGGACCGCCCGTTCGAGGGCTAGTCCGGGAGGCTGGTCCGGTCAGGCCGTCTGGTCAGGTCGTCTGGTCAGGCCGTTTGGCCGCCCGGCGAGAACGCGCGCCCCGCGCCGTACCAGTCGAGCCTGCGGGTCATCCACATGGCGCCGGTGATGGCGAGGAAGCTGGCGAGCGATCCGACGAGCAGGGCGTAGGTCTCCATGCTCAACAGGACGTAGATCAGGGCGTAGAGGCCGGCGAAGACGCCCAGCGCCCGCAACGCCGCCGCGCGCGATCCGAACACGGCGCCGGCGTAGAGCGAGATCGCCAGCACGGTGGCGCTCGCCGCCGCGATGAAGCCGGCGGTGAAGCCCACGATCTCGGAGATGGACAGCATCAGCATGTAGAAGACGGTCTGGGCGAGACCGACCAGAACGTATTGCGCCGGGTGGGCGCGGCGGCCCGAACTGGTCTCGAACAGGAAGTAGGTCAGGAAGACCAGCCCCATGAACATGGGCGCGTATTTCAGCGCGCGGATCACCTTCTGATAGGGGTTGGCCTCGTCGATCAGGGTGACGCCGGGCGTCGTCGCGGCGAAGTCGTTGAAGGTGAGGTCCGCGCCGGCTCCCGGCACGCCGCGCGCTAGGAAGGGGATCGACCAGCTGGCCGTGAAGCCCTGTGCGGTGACGGTGCGGGCGTCGGGCAGTTTGCCGCCGTCGAATTTCGGGTCGGGCCAGTCGCCGGCGACCGTGATGGTGGTGTTCTTGGCGAAGGGCGCGAAGGCGAAGCGCTGGGCGCCGCGGAAGCGCAGGTCGGCGGTCACCTCCAGCGCGTCGGCGGCCGCGAGATCGGCGTCGGCGAGGCTGGCTGCGAACAGCGGCTGGTAGGACAGGGTTCCGCCGCCTGAGGGCGTCAGCTCCAGCGCCTGGCCGTTGACCCGCACGATCGCGGACTGGGCGCCCTGGGGCTGGCTGGCGGAGAGATAGAGGCGCGCCTCGGTCCAGTTCACGCGGGCGCCGGCGGGCGCGACCGGTTCGAGGCGGCGAGGCTCGAAGCGGGCGGAGAAGGCGGCGTCGACGGTGTAGACCGGGATGTGCTGGAGGCCTTTGGAGAGCGCGGTGGTGGTCAGGGTCGCGGTCGCGGCGCCGGTTTCGGGATAGAGGACAAGATCGCCGGAGACGGTCTGGATCTTGTTGTCGACCAGCATGTCGCGCTCGTAGGGCACGGCGATCACCGGGCCGATCAGCGTCTGCGGGCCGCCGCCCCAGTCCTGATGGACGCTGGCGGCGGCGTTGGTTGCGTCGCGGGCGCGCTGTTCGATCAGGCCCCAGACGAAGACGGCGGGTATCGCCATCAGCAGGGCCAGGGCGCAAACCAGAAGCAGTTTGAGCCCGAACGAGCGTTGCGGAATGAAGCGCGAGAAGTCCTGTGCCGCGCCGGACGGGCGCGGCGGGTCTGTCAGGTCCGACATGTGTCCCTCTTTCAGGTCCTGATTTTCAGCGAGGGGTCAGGTTTGAAGCGCGATGGGGCGGAAATCGGGCCCGCCGGGGGCGTGCACGCGCCCTGTTTGCGGCGATGTTCCGGCGCGCTAGGCGTGGGGCCAGCGCGTGCTACACGTGCGGAGAGCAGGCGGGGCGGAAACGAGGCGGGGAAAGCATGTCGGACCGGATGAAGGACATTCTGAAGATCGCCGTGCCCAGCGTGCTGCTGGCGCTGGCCGGCCTGCTGGCCGCGTTCTGGCTGATGGGACCGCCCGTGCCCAAGCAGGTGACGATCGCCGGCGGATCGCTCGGCGGGGTCTATGCGCAGACCGCCGAACGGCTTTCGACGGCGATGGGCGAGCGCAAGATCAACGCCGAGGTGCTGACCACCGCCGGCTCGGTGGACAATATCCGCCGCCTGCAGTCGGGCGAGGCGCAGATCGGCATCGTGCAGACCGGCCTTGCGGGCGATATCGACACCGAGGGGCTGCAATCGCTGGGCGCGATCTTCTTCGAGCCGCTGTGGGTGTTCCACCGTTCGGACGCGCCGATGTCGGATCTGCGCGATTTGCGCGGGCTGAAGGTCGCGGTGGGCGCGGAAGGATCGGGCACGCGGGTGCTGGTCGATCTTCTGATGCAGGAGGCCGGGGTGGCGGCGGGCGATTTCACGCCCGCGGACCTCAGCGGGGTCGCCGCCGCCAGCGCGGTGAAATCCGGCGAGGTCGACGCGGCGCTGATCGTTTCGAGCCCGGAGGCGGACTGGATTCTCGACCTGCTGGCGGACCCGTCGGTGGAGCTGATGTCGATGGACCGGGCGCCGGCGCTGGCGCGCCGTCACACCTACCTCGACTCGGTGACGCTGTATGCGGGCGTGCTCGATCCGGCGCGCGGCCTGCCGGCCGGGGACGTGACGCTGACCGCGCCGTCGGCGGAGATCGTGGTCTCGGACGCGCTGCATCCGGCGTTGCAGTCGCTGCTGATGGACATCGCCTTCCGGGATTTCTCCGGCGGCACGCTGCTGTCGGACCCGGAAGCCTTTCCGACGCGCGATCTCGCGGACATTCCGCTCTCGGAGGAGGCGCAGCGCTATTACAAGAACGGCCCGACCTTCCTGCGCCGGGTGTTCAATTACGATGTCGCCAACTTCCTGGAGCGGGCGTGGGTGATCGCCATTCCGCTGCTGACGCTGGCCTATCCGCTGGCGAAGGCGGGACCGCCGCTCTATCGCTGGCGCACCCGCCGCAAGATCTATGTCTGGTATGAGGACCTGCGGGCGCTGGAGGGCGAGGGCCGGGCGGCCGAAAGCCCCGAACAGCGCGCCGCCGTGCGCGGCAAGCTGGCCGAGCTGCAGGCCGAGACCGGGCGGGTCGAGGTGCCGCTCAGCTATACCGACGACCTCTACCGGCTGCGGGCGCATATCCGGTTCGTGGCGGAGCTGATCGACCGGCTGTCGGTGCAGGACCGCTCGGCTCAGGTCTGATTGGTAGAGGTTGCGGGGTCAGCCCCAGCCCGCCGCCTTGACGTCGGAGGCGTAGGACCGACTGACCGGGGCCTCGACATTGGATTTGAGCTTCAGGCTGACCTTGCCGGCCGCGCGCACGACTTCGGCGACCCCGGCGCGGGCGACCCACCAGGAGCGGTGGGTCTGAAGACCCTCGACGCCGGACAGTTCGCGGATGGCGTCGGACAGGCGCATCAGGATCAGCTCGTCGCCGCCGGAGGTGTGCACCCTCAGATAATGGTCCTCGGACTGGATGGCGTAGAGGTCGGCCGAGCGCAGGCGCATGGGCAGGCGCTCCATAAATCGAGACGATCCGTCCCCGCTCTGCCCGGTCTCGTCTCCCGCGGTCGCGGACCGGGCGTCCTTCATCTGGTCGTAGACGTAGGCGGCCGAGGTCAGGATTACGGAGATGACGAAGACATAGCCGTACTGGGTGAGCGCGAAGAGCGGCGCGATGTGTTCGCCGTCGAGCGCCAGGATCAGCCCCGTCACCGGCAGGGAGATCACGGCCGCCAGAGTCGCGACCTGCAGCCAGTAGGGCTGTCTGGCCATGTAGCGATCGAAGATCAGGGGGGCGGCGATCGACGAGGTGAGGATTCCGGCGGCCATGGTCGAAGACCAATAGCCCCAGCGCAGACCGAAATGATCGGGCAGGGCGCCGTAGACCTTCAGCCAGGCGAAGATCAGACCGAGTCCGGCCGCCATCACCAGCATACGCGGCAAGCTCTTGAGCCAGCTCTGCATTTCCGTCCCGCATTTCACGCTTCGCGAACCGCGGTTCGCGCATCGCGGGCGGTTTATCGCACCCGTTCGCGAAGCAAAACAGTCGGCTCACGCAGTTGATGTGGCGGGGCGGGCCCGATCGGGCGATCTGTGGCTTCGCCGGGCCACGATCCGGCCCGGACCGCTCATCCGCCGCCCCTGACCCGCGTTCGGCCAGAACCGGCCGACCAGAACCGGCAGGCTGGGGGCAGAAGAGATGGAGAGCCGTCCGGACGAGAAGACGACCGACAATCCCACACGCCCCGCAAGGAGGGTCTGATGCGTTTCCTACCCCTACTCCCCGCACTCGCGCTTGGACTGCTGGCGCCCGCCGCGCTTGGCCAGGCGGCCGATCCGGGGGGCGCGCAGCTCTCCGTCGAGATCACCGATATCGAAAAGCCCCAGGGCGAGCTGATGATCGCGCTGTTCGACGAGGCGGGCTACGCCTCGGACAAGGCGGTCGCGGCGACGCAGGTCGCCGCCAGCGGCGAGACCGCCACGGCCACCTTCAGGGGGCTGGCCCCGGGCCGGTACGGCATCAAACTGTTCCATGACGTGAACGGCAACGGAAAGATGGACACCAACCCGTTCGGCATGCCGACGGAACCGTTCGCCTTCTCCAACAACGCCCCGGCCCGCTTCGGCCCGGCCTCGTGGGCGGATGCGGCGTTCGAGGTCGGCGCGACCGGCGCGACCCAGACCATCAAGCTCAACTGAGGCCCGGCCGCCCTCCCGGAACGTAGCGTTCCGGGAGGGCGTTTCCCTGATTTTGCGACCGATTCCGAGGATAGAGACCATGACCGCCGACACCGCCCCGACCGGCCTTTCCCGCCGCAACCTGCTCGCCGGAGGCGCCGCGTTGACCGCCGGGCTCGCCCTGGCGCCGCAGATCCTGGCCGAGCCCGCGCCCGCATCGTGGACGCTGGGCTGGACCACGGCGCCCGCCGCCGGCTTTGACCCCGCGCCGATGAAGCTGATCGCGGGCAAGGCCCCGAAGGGGCTGGCGGGCACGCTGTACCGCAACGGTCCGGGCCAGCTTCGCTATGGCGAGACCTATCTGTCGCACTGGTTCGACGGCGACGGCATGATCCAGCGGCTGGCGATCGAGGACGGCAAGGCGATCCACACCGGCCGCTTCGTGCAGACGCCGAAGCGCAAGGCCGAGCAGGCGGCGGGCAAATTCCTCGCGCCGGGGTTCGGCTCGCTGGGCGACAAGAGCTATCCGGTTGCGAATTCGGACGACGTCAACGCCGCCAACACTTCGGTGATCATGTCCGGCGGCGAACTGCTGGCGCTGTGGGAGGCGGGTTCGGCGTGGGGCGTCGATCCGGCCACGCTGGAGACGCGCAAGCCGAAGGTCTGGCGCGACGACCTCAAGGGCATGCCCTTCCTGGCGCACCCGAAGCGCGAGCCCGACGGACGGTTGTGGAACCTCGCGGTCAGCGGGGCGCATGTCGGCATCTATCGCATCAGCCCGGCCGGCGAGCTTGAAGACTTCCAGATGGTGAATGTGGGCGCGCCGGCCTACATCCACGACTGGACGATGACCGAGCGCAAGCTGATCATCCTGGTTCAGCCCTGGCTGATGACGCGGCAGATCCCGCCCTTCGTCGACTCGCTGGCGTGGAAGCCGGGCGAGGGCCTCAAGATCATGATCCTCGACAAGGACGACCTGTCGAAGGTGCGCTGGGCCGAAGCGCCGCCGCGCGCCTTCTATCATACCGGCGCGGCGTGGGAGGACAGCGACGGGACGGTGCGCCTCGACGCGGTGTTCTATCGCGAGCCGATCCTCGGCAGCGGCGGCGGCCAGTCGGAGATGCGCGGCGAGTACAAGTCGGGCGAACAGGCGACCGGCTATCTCTCCATGCTGACCATTCCCGCTTCGGGCGGGGTCAAGCTGGAGGAGACCGAGATCGAGGGCGAGTTCCCGCAGGTCGATCCGCGCCGTCACGGGCTTCGCCGCAAGCTGACGCTGCTGGCGGCCGGCAGCGCGCCGAACCGGCCGGGCAACACCTCGGTCGCGGTGCGCGACTGGGACAGCGGCAAGACCCACGCCTACGATTTCGGGGCCGACTATCTGGTCGAGGAATTCCTGATCGCGCCGAAGCCGCGCGGTTCGAAGGAAACCGACGCATGGCTGATCGGCGTCACGCTCAACACCAAGGCGCGCGCGAGCGAACTGCACGTGTTCGACGCGGCCAGCGTCGAGGGCGGACCGGTCGCGAGCTGGCGGGCGGGCTATGCCTGGCCGCTCGGCTTCCATGGGGCGTGGTCGGCCTGACGGGGGCTCGGAGCCGGGACCTCGCTGGCGACAATCGCGAAACGGGATGGCCATGATCGTGAACGCCGAACCGCATCCGACATCCGTCTCGCCGGCTTCGACCATGCCGGCTTCGACCATGCCGGCTTCAGGCGCGCCGGGGTCGGGGAGCGGCGCGGGGCTGCGGTCGCGCATTCGCGATTTGCGCGGGGGCTCGACCGGCTGCCGGGCTGGCTGTGGATCGGCGGCGCGCTGGTCATTTTCGGGATCGTCCTGGCGTCGATCCTGCGCGCGAACCCCGAGGCCGACATCCGCTTCCGGCTGACGCTCGCGCCGCTGCTGGAGGCGCCGCTGGCGGTGAAGGTCCATGTCGCCGGCGCGGCCGCGACGCTGCTGACCGGCGCGGCGATCTTCCTGTCGCCGAAGGGCAGGGGGCTGCACAAACCGCTGGGCTGGATGTGGGTGGCGCTGATGGGCGTGACGGCGGTCTCGTCATTCTTCATCCGGATGGTCATCCCCGGCAGTTACAGCCCGATCCACGCGCTGTCGGCATGGGTGCTGATCGGGCTGCCGATGGGGCTCGCCGCGATCCGGCGGCGCAATGTGCAGGAGCATCGCCGTCACATGACCAACATGTTCCTGCGCGGAATGCTGATCGCCGGCCTGTTCACGCTGTTGCCGGGGCGGACGATGTGGGCGGTGTTCTTCACCTACTAGCGGCGTGATGCGTGACGGGTCGGGCGTGACGGGCGCGTGACGGTTGGGGCGTGATCGGCGGTGCGTGATCGGCGGGACGAAGGTGTAACAAGAATTCAGAAGCGAACGCCCGCGAAGCGCGGTAGGTCGAGCTTGCCCGGTGCGCATGGGTTGCGCCCGTCTGTTTCAGCGTCCGCTTCCGCCCCTGCTTTCGCCCCTGCTTCCGCATAGCCCATGACCGACTATCGCAATGTCGCCGCCCTGATTCTCGCCGTCATGTTCCTGCAGGCGGCGGCGGGCATTCTCAGCGTCTCGACGCCGCTGGCGCTCACCTCGATGGGCGCGAGCCCGCTGGGCGTGGGCGTGGTCGCGGCGATTTATTCCGCCGGCTTCATGCTGGGGGCTTGGTACGCCTCCGACCTGGTGCGGGCGGTCGGGAATATCCGCGCCTACGCCGCGTCGGCCGCGATCTTCGCGGCGGCGGTGCTGGGCATGGGGCTGGCCTTCGATCCGGTCGCGTGGGGCGCGTTCCGCTTTATTCACGGCGCGGTCTCGGCGGTGATGTTCGCCTCGGCCGAAAGCTGGATCGCCGATTCGACGCCGCGCCAGAAACGCGGCGGGGTGATGGGTCTCTACCAGTTGCTGATCAAGCTCGCGATGTCGGGCGGACCGCTGCTGGCGGTCGACCATGCGCCGGACGACATCAAGCCGTTCATCTGGGCGGGGGTTCTGCTGTGCCTGGCGCTGGTGCCGCTGTGCGCCACGCAACGCGCCCAGCCGGTTCCGCCGCGCCGGGCGGCGGGCGGACTGTCGGGGCTGAAGCTGATCCCGCCGGCCGCCTTCGCCGGGGCGGTGGTCGCCGGGGTCGCCAACACCGGGGTGATGAGCCAGCTGCCGCTCTACGCGGCGGAGCTTCGTCCGCAGGATGCGCAGGCCGCCGCCGCCACGCTGGCGATCGCGGCGTGGATGGGCGGCACGGTGACCCAGTGGCCGGCCGGCCTGCTCTCGGACCGGATCGACCGGCGGTTCGTGGTCGCGGCGCTGGGGGTGCTGGCGCTGGCCGCCTCGGTCGCGCTGTTCGTGCTCAGCGGACGGGTGAGCTGGACCGTCACCGTGGCGCTGGCGGCGCTGTGGGGCGCGGGCGCGCTGGCCTTCTATTCGGTTTCCGCCAGCCATGCGACGGACCGCACCGAACCGGCCGACATCGCCCAGATGATGTCGGGGATGCTGTTCGTGTGGGCGGCGGGCTCGGTGATCGGACCTGTGGTCGCCGGCCTGACGGCCGATACGGCGCTGGGCCAGCCCGGCGTGTTCGCGGTGATGGCGGCGGCCTATGTGGCGCTCATCCTGTCCAATCTGGGCCGTATGCTGGTGGTGCGGCGGCCCAAGGCGGCCGACCGGGGCGCCTTCATTCCGGTCAGCCAGACCAGCGTGGCGAGCGCCGAACTGGTCGCGGAGGGCGCATCCGACCCGGAGGAGGGCGGAATTCCTCCGAATTGAACCGCAGCCCCGGCATCCCGGCGTTGCCTTGGGCATGGCCTTGCGTTATCGCCAGCCCACGCAAGGCCGGCCGGCCATTCCAGCGGGGCGAATTTCCATGAACATTCACGAGCACCAGGCGAAGGCGGTTCTTAAGGAGTTCGGCGTGCCCGTCGCCAACGGCGTCGCCATCTTCTCGGCGGACGAGGCCGAGAAGGCGATCGACAGCCTGCCGGGTCCGCTGTGGGTGGTGAAGTCGCAGATCCACGCCGGCGGCCGCGGCAAGGGCAAGTTCAAGGAACCGGAAGCTGGCGAAAAGGGCGGCGTCCGCCTCGGCTTCTCCAAGGAGCAGGCGCTCGAACACGTCAAGGCGATGCTCGGCAAGACGCTGGTGACCAACCAGACCGGCCCGGAAGGCAAGCAGGTCAACCGCCTCTATATTGAGGACGGCGCGGACATCGAGCGCGAGCTGTATCTCTCGCTGCTGGTTGATCGCGGAACCGGCAAGGTCGCGTTCGTGGTGTCGACCGAAGGCGGCATGGACATCGAGGAAGTCGCGCACTCGACCCCGGACAAGATTCTCACCCTGCCGATCGAACCCTCGACCGGCGTCACCGAAGCCGACGCGACCAAGCTGTGCGACGCGCTGAAGCTTGAGGGCGCGGCCCGCGCCGACGGCATGAAGCTGTTCCCGACGCTCTACAAGGCGTTCTGGGACAAGGACATGTCGATGCTCGAGGTGAACCCGCTGATCGTCATGAAGGACGGCCATCTGCGCGTCCTCGACGCCAAGCTCTCCTTCGACGGCAACGCGCTGTTCCGCCACCCGGACATCCAGGCGCTGCGCGACAAGTCCGAGGAAGACGAGAAAGAGATCGAAGCGGCCGAGTGGGACCTCGCCTACATCCCGCTGGACGGCAATATCGGCTGCATGGTCAACGGCGCCGGCCTCGCCATGGCGACGATGGACATCATCAAGCTCTACGGCGCCGAGCCGGCCAACTTCTGCGACGTCGGCGGCGGCGCCTCGAAAGAGAAGGTCGCGGCGGCGTTCAAGATCATCATGAAGGACCCGGCCGTCAAAGGCATCCTCGTGAACATCTTCGGCGGCATCATGAAGTGCGACGTCATCGCCGAGGGCGTGCTGGCGGCGGTGCGCGAAACCAACCTTCAGGTTCCGCTGGTGGTTCGTCTCGAGGGCACCAATGTCGAGCTAGGCAAGAAGATCATCGCCGAGTCGGGCCTCAACGTGATCTCGGCCAACGACCTCGACGACGCCGCCCAGAAGATCGTCAGCGCGATCAAAGGGAAGTAGGCCGGGTCAGCCATTGGGGTCGCTCATGTCGAACGGTGAACGTGCTTTGACGATCAGGGTGCTCGTGGCGGCGGCGGCGTTGTCCGTGACCGCGGCGTGCGTGGCCGACGAAGCGCCGGCCGTCGCGCAGACGGCCCAGCAGGCGGCCCAGCAGGCGGCGCCTCCGGCCGGTCATGGCGCGGGCGCTGGACAAGGCGCCGGGCATGGCGCAGGTCCGGCTGGCGTTCCAGCCGCGCCGTCGGCCGACGCGCTCGACCCGCGCAAGGTGATCAAGCTCAACCCGGCGCAGCGCGCTCACATGCTCGAACAGATGCGCGGCTTCCTGACGGCGAGCCAGGGCGTGATCTCCGGCGTCGGCGCGGGCGACCGCGAACTGGCCGCGAAAGCCGCCGAGGCCGCCGCGCACGGCGGCGGTCAGGGCGGCGGTCATGGTGGAGGCCAGGGCGGCGGTCATGGTGGGGGTCAGGGCGGCGGCGAAGGGCTGCGCATGGGCCAGGTTCTTCCGCCGGAATTCCGCCAGATGGCCATGGCCACGCACAAGGAATTCGGCGCGATCGCCGAACTCGCCCGGTCGGACGCCAGCGACGCCGCAGTGCTGGCGCGGCTGGGTCAGGCCATGAACACCTGCGCCTCGTGTCACGCCCTCTATCAGATTGAACGGACCGAATAGCCGGGGCCGGCGCGAGGCCCGGCTCCGCCGCCGCCTCTCACCATCGCCTCCCGCCACGCCTTATTGATCGAATTTATCGCAGACTGGAAAACCGACATGTCCATCCTGATCGACAAGAACACCAAGGTCCTGACGCAGGGCATGACCGGCAACACCGGTTCGTTCCACACCAATCAGGCGCTGAACTATTACGGCACCCAGATGGTGGGCGGCATCCACCCCAAGAAGGGCGGCGAGACCTGGAAGGCCGACAACGGCGCCGAGCTGCCGATCTTCGCCACGGTCGCCGAGGGCAAGGAAAAGACCGGCGCCACCGCCTCGGTGATCTACGTTCCGCCGGCGGGCGCGGCCTCGGCCATCGAAGAGGCGATCGACGCCGGCATCGAGCTGATCGTCTGCATCACCGAGGGCGTTCCGGTGCTCGACATGGTGCGGGTCAAGGACAAGCTGGTTAAGTCGAAATCGCGGCTGATCGGGCCGAACTGCCCCGGCCTTTTGACGCCGGAAGAGTGCAAGATCGGCATCATGCCGGGCAACATCTTCAAGAAGGGCTCGGTCGGCGTGGTCTCGCGCTCGGGCACGCTGACCTATGAAGCGGTGTTCCAGACCACCCAGGAAGGCCTCGGCCAGACCACGGCGGTCGGCATCGGCGGCGACCCGGTCAAGGGCACGGACTTCATCGACATCCTCGAGATGTTCCTGGCCGACGAAGAAACCAAGTCGATCATCATGATCGGCGAGATCGGCGGATCGGGCGAGGAAGACGCCGCCCAGTTCATCAAGGACGAGGCGGCCAAGGGCCGCAAGAAGCCGATGGTGGGCTTCATCGCCGGACGTACGGCGCCTCCCGGCCGCACGATGGGCCATGCCGGCGCCATCGTCTCCGGCGGCAAGGGCGGCGCGGAAGACAAGATCGCGGCGATGGAGTCGGCGGGGATCGTCGTGTCCCCCAGCCCGGCCCGTCTCGGCGTGACCCTGTCAGAAGTTCTTAAGGGCTGAGGTTGACTAATAGCCGGGCGCTTGACCCCGGTTACCGGATAGGTTGGGCACACTATATATTGTAAGCGAGTTTATGTCGCCGACCGGTTGAGTCGGCGACGGAAAAGCGTCATCTGAGACCATATGGGCGGCCCGAGGGCTCCCCGGTCCAACCCGGGGCAATCCAAGACCGCACCCATGGCCGACGGGGCCGCAAGGGCCGAAGGGCTCGAACGGCCGAACAAGGTTCAAAAGGGCGGTTTGAAATGACCACGCACGCCAGCGCCGATGAGGGGCGAAGCCCCTCGAACGAGGCCATGCTGGACACGGCTTTCCTGTACGGCGCCAACGCCGTGTGGATCGAGCAGATGGCGGCGCAGTACGCCGCCGACCCGAATTCCGTTCCCGAAAGCTGGCGCGAGTTCTTCCGCGCCGTCGCCGACACGGCGGACGCCTCGACCAAGGCCGCGCGCGGCCCTGAATGGCGCACGCCCGGCTGGCCCAAGGCCGCCAATGGCGATCTGGTCTCGGCCCTCGACGGGGACTGGGGCGCGGTGGAAGGCCAGATCCGCCAGAAGATCGAACAGGCCGGCAAGGGCAAGGCGATGTCGCCGGCCGCCGCCGCGGGCGCCCTGGGCGTCGGCGACATCCACCAGCAGGTGCAGGATTCGATCCGCGCCCTGATGATGATCCGCGCCTACCGCATTCGCGGCCACCTCGCGGCCAACCTCGACCCGCTGCACATGGACAACCGTCCGGCGCAGCCCGAGCTGGACCCGGCGACCTACGGCTTCGGGCCGGAGGACATGGACCGGTCGATCTTCCTCGACAACGTGCTGGGCCTCGAATACGGCACGCCGCGCCAGATTCTCGACATCCTGCGCCGCACCTATTGCGGCACCTTCGCCGTCGAGTTCATGCACATCTCGGATCCGGAGGAGAAATCCTGGCTCCAGCAGCGCATCGAGGGCGAGGACAAGGAGATCACCTTCACGCCCGAGGGCAAGCGCGCGATCCTCTCCAAACTGCTTGAGGCGGAAGTCTTCGAACGCTTCCTGCACAAGCGCTATCCGGGCACCAAGCGGTTCGGTCTGGACGGCGGCGAGGCGCTGGTTCCGGCGCTCGAACAGGTCATCAAGCGCGGCGGCAATCTCGGCGTCGACGAGATCGTGGTCGGCATGCCCCACCGCGGCCGCCTCAACGTTCTGGCCGCCGTGATGGGCAAGGCCTATCACAAGATCTTCCACGAGTTTCAGGGCGGCACGACGCTGGGCGAGGAGGAGTTCGGCTCCGGCGACGTGAAGTATCACCTCGGCGCCTCGTCCGACCGCACGTTCGACGGCCACAAGGTCCACCTGTCGCTGACCCCCAACCCCTCGCACCTCGAGGCGGTGAACCCGGTGGTGCTCGGCAAGGCGCGGGCCAAGCAGTTCGACGACCTGACGCTCGACCGCGCGGCGCAGCGCGTGAAGGTGCTGCCGATGCTGCTGCACGGCGACGCCGCTTTCGCGGGCCAGGGCGTGGTGTCGGAATGCTTCGCGCTGTCGGGCCTCACCGGCTATCGCACCGGCGGCTGCATCCACTTCATCGTCAACAACCAGATCGGCTTCACCACGGCGCCGCGCTTCTCGCGCTCCTCGCCCTATCCTTCGGATGTGGCGCTGCAGGTCCAGGCGCCGATCTTCCACGTCAATGGCGACGATCCCGAAGCGGTGGTGCACGCGGCCAAGGTCGCGACCGAGTACCGCCAGCGTTTCGCCAAGGACGTGGTCATCGACATGTTCTGCTATCGCCGGTTCGGCCACAATGAGGGCGACGATCCGACGATGACGCAGCCGATCATGTATCGCGTGATCAAGGGGCTGCCCTCGACCCGCGAGATCTACGGCAAGCGCCTGCTCGAAGAAGGCGTGATCTCCGAGGCGGAGCTGGACCGGATGATCTCCGAGATGGAGACCTTCCTCGACGCCGAGTTCGACAAGGGCAAGACCTACAAGACCGAGAAGGCCGACTGGCTCGACGGCAAGTGGACGGGCCTCGGCCTGCCGCATGACGACGAGCGCCGCGGTCAGACCGGGGTGTCGCTCGAGAAGCTGCGCGACATCGGTCTCAAGATCACCTCCATCCCCGACTCGGTGAACGTTCACCGCACGGTCGGCCGCACGATCGCGGCGCGCCGGCAGATGATCGAGACGGGACAGAATATCGACTGGGGCATGGCCGAGCACATGGCTTTCGCCACGCTGCTCGACGAGGGCTTCCCGGTGCGGCTGTCGGGGCAGGATTCCGGGCGCGGCACCTTCACCCAGCGCCACAGCCATATCGTCGACCAGGAGACGGAGGAGCGCTACACGCCGCTCAACCACATCTCCGAGGACCAGGCGCCCTATGAGGTGATCGACTCGCTTCTGTCGGAATACGCGGTGCTCGGCTACGAGTACGGCTATTCGCTGGCGGCGCCCAACACGCTGGTGTTGTGGGAGGCGCAGTTCGGCGACTTCGCCAACGGCGCGCAGATCATGTTCGACCAGTTCATCTCGTCGGGCGAACGCAAATGGCTGCGCATGTCCGGCCTCGTCTGCCTGCTGCCGCACGGCTATGAGGGGCAGGGTCCGGAGCACTCCTCGGCGCGCCTCGAGCGCTTCCTGCAGATGTGCGCGCAGGACAACCTGCAGGTCGCCAACTGCACCACGCCGGCCAACTATTTCCACGTCCTGCGCCGGCAGATCCACCGCGACTTCCGCAAGCCGCTGATCATCATGACGCCGAAGTCGCTGCTGCGGCACAAGCGGGCGGTGTCGCTGATCGAGGACATGGGGCCGGAGACGTCGTTCCACCGCATCCTGCAGGACGGGGCCGAGGCCGCCGAAACGCGGGCCGAGGTCAAGCTGCGTCCCGACAAGGACATCCGGCGCGTCGTCATGTGTTCGGGCAAGGTCTATTACGACCTGTTCGAGGAGCGCGAGAAGCGCAAGGCGGACGACATCTACCTGCTGCGCGTCGAGCAGCTGCACCCGTTCCCGGTGGCGTCGCTGATGAAGGAGCTGTCGCGCTTCCCGAAAGCCGACATGGTCTGGTGTCAGGAAGAGCCGCGCAATATGGGCGGCTGGAACTTCGTCGACTGGAATATCGAGAAGACGCTCGAACGCCTCGACACCGACGCCAAGCGCGCGCGCTATGTCGGCCGGCCGCCCTCGGCGTCGACCGCAGCGGGCAGCATGGCGTTGCACAACAAGGAGCTCGCCGCCTTCCTCGACGCGGCGTTCGAATAGCAGGAGAGATGCGACGCGCGGCTTCGGTCGCGGCGTCCGGACCCAGACATGGCCGACATCACCGTTCCCGTTCTTGGCGAAAGCGTTCGAGAGGCCACCGTCGGCGCGTGGCTGAAATCGCCCGGCGAGCGCGTTTCGCGCGACGATGTGCTGGTCGAGCTTGAAACCGACAAGGTTTCGGTCGAGGTGTCGGCCGCCGAGGACGGCGTGCTCTCCGAGGTGCTGGCGAAGCAGGGGGAGACCGTCGAGGTCGGCGCCCTGCTGGGCCGCATCGGCGCGGGCGGGCCGGTTGAGGCGTCCGCAGCATCGAAGACGACCGCCGCCGAGCCGGCGCCGCAAAACCAAGTTTCGCAGACGTCAGTATCACAGTCCCAAGTCAGAAGTGGATCGGAAGGAAAGATGGACATCAAGGTGCCCGCGATGGGCGAAAGCGTGACCGAGGGAACGCTCGCCAACTGGCTGGTGAAGCCGGGTCAGCAGGTCGCGCAGGACGATCCGATCGCTGAAATCGAAACCGACAAGGTCGCCATCGAGGTTCCGGCCCCGGCCGCCGGGGTGATCTCCGAAACGCTGATCAGCGAAGGCGAGACGGTGAACATCGGAACGGTGATCGCGCGGATGACGTCCGGCGCGGGCGCCAAGCCGTCGGCTTCCGCATCGGCCCCCGCCGAGGCCGCGCCCGCCGCGCAGGCGAAGGCCAACGGGCCGGCCGCCTCCTCGACGACCAAGGTCGCGCCGTCGGTTCAGCGCGTCGCCACCGAAGGCGGCGTGAACCCGGCCGACATCCCCGGCTCCGGCCGCGGCGGCCGCGCCACCAAGGCCGACGCCGTCAGATATGTTCAGGAAGCCGCTTCGGTTCCGGCCGTGCGCGCGCCCGCGCCGCCGGTCGAGGCCCGCGCCCCGCGCGAACTGGGTCCGCGCGAGGAACGCGTGGCGATGACGCGCCTGCGCCAGACCATCGCGCGGCGCCTGAAGGACGCCCAGAACACCGCCGCGATGCTGACGACGTTCAACGATGTCGACATGTCGGCGGTGATGGACCTGCGCAAGCGCTACAAGGACACGTTCGAGAAGAAGCACGGCGTGCGCCTCGGCTTCATGGGCTTCTTCACGAAGGCCTGCGTGGCGGCGCTGAAGGAGATCCCGGCGGTCAACGCCGAGATCGACGGCACGGACATTATCTACAAGAACTACTACCATATCGGCATGGCCGTCGGCACCGAGAAGGGCCTCGTGGTTCCGGTGGTGCGCGACGCCGACATGCTGAGCCTCGCCGAAATCGAAGCGGAGATCGGCCGTCTCGGCGGTCTGGCGCGCGACGGCAAGCTGGGGCTTGGCGATCTGCAGGGCGGCACCTTCACCATCACCAATGGCGGCGTCTACGGGTCGCTGATGTCGACGCCGATCCTCAACCCGCCGCAGTCCGGCGTGCTGGGCATGCACCGCATCGAGGAGCGTCCGGTCGCGATCAACGGCAAGGTCGAGATCCGTCCGATGATGTATCTCGCGCTGAGCTATGACCACCGCATGGTGGACGGCAAGGAAGCGGTGACCTTCCTGGTGCGCGTGAAGGAAGCCCTGGAAGATCCCGAGCGCCTGCTGCTCGACATCTGACCGGTTTCGGCAAAACCGACGAGCGGCCCGCCTGTTCAGGCGGGCCGTTTTCGTTGGGGCGGTTCGCGCTCCGGGGCCGCGCGTCGGGACTGTGCTCCCGGGCGCACCTCGGGGCCGCATTTGCGGGCGTTCGGCCTGTTCCGTTCGGGACGGATCGGATGAAACCGGCGCTTCGCGTTCACGTTTCCTCATGCCGATGCTGGCATAATCCGATGATTGGCCTGTTGGAGGCCCTTAACGGGTCGTTTGCAAATTGGGGCGGGCGGGTGCGTCTGGTCGCGTCGTTCATTCTGGTGCTTGCGTCGGTCTGGCTTCTCTTCCTGACCGTCGAACCGGTATGGGGCGGTCCGCTCGAGGGCGCCATCGGCCGGCTGGGCGAGGCCGCGGACAGTCCGGCCTTCATGGCGCCGCTGTTCGGCGGCCTGTGCGGGCTGCTGGGCGGGATCGTGCTGCTCTATGGCGGCATCGGCGGATCGGCGGCGGGCATTCTCGGCGGCGGCGCCGCGCTGGGCTATGCGCTCTACGCAGGTCACACGGTTCCCAACACGCTTACCGCGCTGGCGCGGTCGGATCTCGTGGTCGGCGGGGTGATTGCGGCGTTTGCGCTCATCGCCGCGTTTTCGGGGCGCGGGGACGACTGAGGGCGGGCTAGGCCGCCGACCGGGCCGGCTGGCCGGCGCTTTTCCGGCGCGCTTCGGGTCCCCATATCAACAGCGGCAACTTAGGTTCGCGCACGAGTTGACGAGGGCTCTTGCCTCTGTAGGTTCGCGCGCATTCTGATCAGGCTGGAAAGCAGCAATCCATGAGCGATACTTTCGACGTCGTCATCATCGGCGCGGGCCCGGGCGGCTATAACTGCGCCATTCGTTGCGGTCAGCTCGGCCTGAAGACAGCCATCATCGAGAAGCGCGAGACGCTGGGCGGCACATGCCTCAATGTCGGCTGCATCCCGTCGAAGGCGATGCTGCACGCCTCGGAATATCTCGAAACCGCGCAGAAGGATTTCGCGGCGCTCGGCATCAAGGTGTCCGGCATTTCGGTCGATCTCGACCAGATGCTGGCGCAGAAGGAAGAGGCCGTGAAAGGCCTGACCGGCGGCGTCGCCTTCCTGATGAAGAAGAACAAGGTGACGGTGTTCAGCGGCACGGGCCGCATCGCCGGTCCGGGCAAGGTCGTGGTCGCCGGCGCCGAGGGCGAGACCACGCTTGCGACCCGCAACATCGTGATCGCCACCGGTTCGGAGCCGGCCTCGCTGCCGGGACTGACCATCGACGAAGACAAGATCGTCTCCTCCACCGGGGCGCTGGCGCTGAAGCAGGTTCCCAAGCGCATGGTGGTGATCGGGGCGGGCGTGATCGGCCTTGAACTCGGTTCGGTGTGGCGCCGTCTCGGCGCGCAGGTGACGGTGGTCGAGTTTCTCGACCGGATCCTTCCCGGCGCCGACAGCGAGATCGCCAAGCAATCGCAGCGCATCCTCGCCAAGCAGGGCATGGATTTCAAACTCGGCATGAAGGTGACGGGCGTCGAGAAGGCCAAGTCGGCGCTGAAACTGTCGATGGAGCCGGCCAAGGGCGGAGCGGCCGAAACGCTGGAGGCCGACATCGTTCTGGTCGCCATCGGCCGGCGCGCCTACACCGAGGGTCTCGGGCTCGAGACGGTCGGCGTCGAAACCGACAAGCGCGGCGTGATCGCCAACAATCATTTCCGCACGTCCGCGCCGGGCGTCTGGGTGGTGGGCGACGTGACCACGGGCCCGATGCTGGCGCACAAGGCCGAAGACGAAGGCGCGGCCTGCGCCGAGCTGATCGCGGGCAAGGCGGGCCATGTCGACTACAACATCATTCCCGGCGTGGTTTACACCAAGCCGGAGATCGCCTGGGTCGGCCAGACCGAGGACGATCTCAAGGCCGCGGGCGTGCCCTACAAGGTCGGCAAATTCCCGTTCAGCGCCAACTCGCGCGCGCGCACCAATCACGAGACCGACGGTCTGGTGAAGATCATTGCGCACGCCGAGACCGACGAGATTCTCGGCGGCCACATGGTCGGCGTCGGCGTCGGCGAGATGATCGCGGAGATCTGCGTGGCGATGGAGTTCGGCGCCTCGTCCGAAGACGTCGCGCGCACCTGCCATGCGCACCCCACGCTGACCGAGGCCGTGCGCCAGGCGGCGATGGGCGTCGAAGGCTGGACGATGCAGATGTAGGTCTGCGGATGCGGGCCTGTTGATGAGGGTTCGCTGATCCGGGCCTGTTGATCCGGGATTGATGGGCGCGCCGGTGCGCCCGAAATTCCTCCCAGGATCGCTGCGGAAAGCGCCCGGGCTTCAAAGTCTGTAGGGCGTAACTACAGAATCTGCAGTGCGATACATCACACCATGAAGTAGCTGCACGGCTTGTTCCGGTGCACTCGGCTCCTGCTGCGGCGTGTCGACCCGACCCGCAAAAGAAATGGAGCTGAACATGAAACGCGCACTCGCAATCGCCTACAGTCTGGTCTGCTACGCTATCGGCGTGGCGGCGCTCGTCTACCTGATCCTGTTCGTCGCCGACCTTCTGGTGCCGGTGCGGATCAACACCGCATCTTCCCTAGCGCCGAAACTGGGCGCGGCCGCCGCCGTTCTCTGGGATGTCGCTTTGGTCGCGATCTGGGGCTTTCAGCACACGGCGATGGCCAGTTCGGAATTCAAGGCGTGGTGGACGCGCTATGTCCCGGCGCCGATCGAGCGCAGCACCTATCTGGTGTTCGTCGCGATCATGACCGCGCTGCTCGCCGCGTTCTGGGCGCCGCTGCCGGGCGTGATCTACGACGTCTCGGGAACGGGGCTCGGCCTGGCGCTGCTCGGCGTCTACTTCTTCGGCTGGGTCATCACGCTGATCTCGACCTTCCTGATCAACCACTTCCACCTGTTCGGGCTTCAGCAGGCCGTCCGCATGACGTCGGCGACCGAGTCGAAGAAGGCGACCTTCCGCACGCCGCTGTTCTACAAGGTCGTCCGCCATCCGATGATGACCGGCATTCTGATCTCGCTCTGGGCGGCGCCGGAGCTGACCGTCGGCCGGCTGGTCTTCAACCTTGCGATGACCGCCTACATCATCATCGCCGTGCGGTTTGAAGAGCGGACGCTGGTGCAGGATCTTGGCGACGAATACAAAACCTACCGGCGCACGACGCCGGGCCTGATCCCGGCGCTTCCGGTCGGCCGCGTTAGCGCGACCTAGCTCTCCGCCGCGATCCTTGGAGACTGCACGATGCGGGACGGCTTCGGCCGTCCCGTTTTGCTTTTTCGGTTCGGCGCCTTGACGCCGCCGCATTCGGCAATCATAAGCCGCTCCCTTCGCACGCGATGGTCGCGCGCGAGACTGTGAGAGAGCACGAGAGCAGGACGATGATGCGCGCACGCACATCCATTTTCACGCCAGCGCTTCGCAAGCCGCTGTTTGGTCCGGTGTCCGGCCAACTCGCCGGCGGTTGCGATGTGATGCGCTTTCTCGCGGAGGCGGGATGATCGAGAGATCGTCCTGACAGTTCGGTGTTCCGAACCCCTCCCGAGCCAACGCTCCGGAGGGGTTTTTGTTTCCGGCCCCTGCGAAGCTCCTGAATCGGAAACAGAGGAGATTTTCAAAGCTCCGGGCGGCGTCGATGCGGGTTGTCATGCACGGCATGCAGGCGATCCGCGCCGCGTCATCCGGACGTCGCCTGTCGGTGGTGAAGGAAACGGTTTCGTCGCTCCAACCCGGTCCTTGCCGGGGTACCGGCGTTTGCATGCGTACCGTGGAGGCGCTCTCGCGAGGAGCGTCGCGACGCGGGTCCGGATCGCAAGATCCTGCGCGGCGATCGCCGTTCCGTTTTCGCCCGTTCCCCGACGACGAATTGTTGCGCCGGTGGTGAAGAGATCTGTTTCTTCGCTGCTAACGACGGTGTTGCGGGTTCGAGTCCCGCCGGACGGGCTTCGGCCCGATCCGTAGCTCAACTGGTAGAGCACGTTCCCTGAGGTCGTTCGCAAGGGCGGCCGAAGGGGGTTCAGGTTTCGCTTGTTCCCCGGCGCGACATTCAAAGGCGGCGTTCGTCCCGCCGGTGGTGAAGAGTACCGATACATCGCCTGAAACGCGTGCGGTCGCGGGTTCGAATCCCGCCGGGTCCGGCCTTGCCGGGCGCCCGTAGCTCAGTCTGGTAGAGCGCACTTCGGTCTCGCCTGTTCCCCGGCCGGCTTCGCCTGGAGCCCGATCGACGAAACCGCGTTTGGCGGCGGCGACGATGCGCGTGCATGCCGGCTGAGGGCCCACGGTCCGATGTCGGCAAGCCTGGCGCGTTTCGTTCGTTCGCCGCCATACAGCGTCAGCCGGTGGTGAAGTGGTCCGTTGCATCGGGGACCGCAGGTCGCGGGTTCGAATCCCGCCCGGCCGCGCGTGCGCGGTCGGTGGCTCAGTCTGGCGGAGCGGCGGTGAATGCGGGTTACGACGTGTTCCCCGGCTGGCGCTTCCGGTTTTGTCCCTGGAATGATTGAATGTGAAAGAGGGGATTGATCATGGCCAGCATCAACAAACAGACGCCCGCGCGCACCCATGAGGGGGCGAAGGGACGCGCCTTCACGCCCGAGCAGCAACTGCGCCGGGCGCTGATGACGTGCATGCTGTGGGAGGACCAGTTCTATGAGGACGGGGTGTCGATCGCCGAGCGCATCGCGGACCTCGTTCCCCAGGTCGCGCCCGAGGCGGCGGCGGCGATGGCGATCGAGGCGCGCGAAGACATGAAGCTGCGCCACGCGCCTTTGCTGCTGGTGCGCGAGATGGCGCGCCATGACGGTCATAAGGCGCTGGTCGCGGACACGCTCGCGCGCGTCATCCAGCGTCCCGACGAGATGACCGAATTCCTGGCTATCTACTGGGCGAACATGCTGGGGCCTTTGCAGCAGCGCAAGAAACGCGCGGTGTCGGCGCAGGTGAAGAAGGGTCTCGCGCGGGCGTTCGCCAAGTTCGACGCCTACCAGCTCGCCAAATACGATCGCGACGGCGCGGTGCGTCTGCGCGACGTGCTGTTCCTCGTCCACGCCAAGCCCCGGGACGCCGAGCAGGAGAAGATCTGGAAGCAGCTTGTCGACGGCACGCTGGCCTCTCCCGACACCTGGGAGGTGTCGCTGTCCTCGGGCGCGGACAAGAAGGCGACGTTCGAGCGTCTGATCGCCGAGAAGAAGCTCGGCGCGCTGGCGCTCTTGCGCAATCTTCGCGGCATGCTGCACGCCGGCGTGACCAGGAAGACCGTCGGCAAGGCGCTGGAGGAGATGCGAGTCGATCGCGTTCTGCCCTACCGCTTCATCGCGGCGGCGCATTACGCGCCCGACCTCGAAGCCGAGCTGGAGCACGCGATGTTCCGCTCGATCGAGGGCCATGCCCGTCTGCCCGGCAAGACGCGCCTGCTCGTCGACGTTTCGATGTCGATGGACTGGGCGATGTCGGCCCGTTCGGAGATGCGCCGCATCGACGCCGCCATCGGTCTCGCCGTTCTGGCGCGCGAGATCTGCGAGGAGGTCGAGATCTTCACCTTCTCCAACGCGGTGAAGAAGGTTCCC
>JAWKVD010000009.1:0-157062 GCA_041398225.1 Hyphomonadaceae bacterium
CTCGCCGCGCGACCTGTTCGGCAAGGGCGCGGACCTGGCGATGAACCCGATCAACCACGCGACGTTCGACAATGACGACGAAACCCGCATGGGGCTCGCCGCACTGGGCGGAATTTCGGCGCGCGAGCGCGCCATCGAGGTTGTCGACGATCTGCGGACGACCCAATTCGACCCCTACGCGACCGTAAGGCGCTTCTATATCCGCGACCGGGCCGCTGAGGCCGGCATCACGGTCTCGGAACCGGAAGACGGCGACAAGGTTGAAGACTACGAACTGGATTTCTGAACGAGCCGGGCAGGAATGAGCCGGGTAAGGTGGAGTTGGTCATGAACTGGATGAAACATGCGATGTCGGGAGCGATCGTCGCCGCTGTTGCGGTCGCCGCTCCGGCTGCGTTCGCGGACACGAAGACCGAGACCTTCGTCGAGAAGAACGCGAACGCCGTTCTGCAGGTGCTGAACGACAACTCGCTGACGCCCGACCAGCGCGCCAAGACGTTCGCGGGCTATATGAACAAGTTCGCGCACATGCCCTCGATCGCGCAGCGCGTGCTGGGACCGAAGGCGCGCGAGCTGACGGAAGACCAGCGGCAGCGCTATTTCAAGGCGTTCGAGGACTATGCGCTGGCGGTGTATCAGTATCGCCTGGACCAGTTCCGCGGCGAAGCGATCAAGGTGACGGCCTCGGAGAACGAAGGTCCGCGCCGCTATCTCGTGACCACCGAGATCAAGAGCGCCGACACCGGCCAGCAGACCCGCGTGGTGTGGGACGTTCTGGAATCTCAGGACGGCGCTTCGTATCGCGTGCGCGACGTGGCGCTCGACATCAAGGGCAACCAGATCTGGCTGGCGCAGGACCAGGCGCGGGACTTCCAGACCATTCTGGACCGCAATCATGGCGACATCGACAAGCTGATCGACGAGATCAACCGCATGACGACGGAGCTGAAATCCGGCCAGAAGCTGGAAGGCGAATAGCCCGCCGCGCGGGTTCTTCGGCGCAGCCTGCGCTAACGTTCCAGAGGCCCCCGGCGGCGACCGCCCTCGGGGGCCTTTGCATGTTGGGCGCATGTTCGAGGGGGCGGAATCTGACAGGACCGACATGCAGTTGGCGCTATACACGCATGATGGGAAACGGTAGAGTTTCCAAATGGGGCTGCGAGGCTGGCGGCGACGACCGAACGGACGTCGGTCGCAGAGCTTCGGAGGGCCAACTGGCCTGCACGGCCTGAGCCAAGGTCTATTGAAGGGGAAACACATGATCCGCAAAATTCTCGCGACCGCCGCCGTCGTAACCGCGCTTTCCGGCGCGGCTTTCGCTCAGGAAGCGGGCGAAGCTTCGGCCAGCAAGTTCAAGATCGACACGACCACGATCGGCGAGATCCTCGACAATGAGGACGCCAAGGCCGCGTTCGTGAAGGTGATGCCCGAGCTGGCGCTGAACGACCAGATCGAACAGGGCCGCGACTTCACCCTGCAGGCGGTCGCCGACATGGGCTACGCCGACCCGACGAAATTCCCTGAACTGCAGGCCGAGTTCGACAAGATCCAATAGAGGCCGGCAAATCCCGGATCTGGTCTAGACGCAGGTTCGGGATTGGCGACCGAGAGATTAGCGCGGCGCGGCTCCGGAAGGGGTCGCGCCGTTCGTTTGCGCTCTATCCTGTTGCGATGGGCCGCGCGGTCGCGGGCTCAGCCCTGCGAGGCGCGCCGGCGCGGCTCGTCGACCTTGAAGAGCAGGATCACGAGCGCGATGAGCACGCTGACGATGGTGGCGTAGAACGCGGCCGGATATCCGCCCGCGAGCGAAAGCCCGGCGCCGATCAGCGGCGCGGCCGCGCCCATCAGGCCCTCGGCCGTGTTCGACAGCGCCATGCGCATCGCCATGTCATGGCGGTGTCCGAACTCCATGACGATGTTCATCGACGACATGATGTAGGCCGACTGAGCCGCGCCCAGTCCACAGAAGGCGACCATCAGCAGCGGCAGGGTATGGAAGTTGAGCAGCATCACCACCGACGCCACCTGCAACGCCATCGACACCACGAAGGTCGACTTGAAGCCGCCGCGATCGGACAGATAGCCCCAGATCAGGTTCGAGACGGTGTCGCCGCCCATATAGGCGAAGGACAGGACGCCGACGACCTGCCCGAAGGCGACCGGGTTGGCCTTCTCGAACAGGCCGAGCTGCTGCGCCGCGAAGAGGAAGAAGAAGGGCTGGCCGATGCGCATGCCCATGGCGAAGGACCGCGCGACCATGAACCATGCGAAGCCCTTGTCGGCGCGGATCAGGTTGGGAACGTCCTTGAGGCGATCACGCAGGGCGACGCGCTGGCGAACGCTGGGCGGCTCCGGCTCGCGCATCAGCATGCGCAGCGCGGTGAGGCCAAGACTGGTGAGCAGAAACGCGAGGAAGAAGGTGGTGGCGTAGCCATTGCCCAAGAGGTTGGGTCCGACGATGTAGGCGCCGGCCACCCATGAAAGGCCGGCCGCGACGAGACCGCCGGCGAAGCTGCGCCAGGCGTTGAGCCTTCCCCGGATGCCGACCGGAATGACCTTGCCGAGCAGGAACTGGAAGGCGACGCGCTGGGGCCCCTGAAACACGCCGAGCAGGAACAGGAACAGCAAGGCGCACATCAGCGCCGGCGAGCCGGTGAGGAACCAGCCGGAAACCGCGAGCCCGAGAATCTGCAGGCGCATGAGCCAGCCGAGCGCGACCGAGATCGGCAGGATGCGCTTGCGGTGCTCCATCTGGGAGGCGCCGATGATCGGCGAGGCGATCGCGCCGAGCTGCTGCAGCGACAGGCCGAGACCGACCCAGAAGTCGGAGCCGGAGATGGAGTGCAGATAGACCGGGACGAAGGTGGGCGCGTTGACCAGCCGAAAGCCGGTCATGCCCAGCATGCCGTGGATGAAATGTCCGAAGAAATTGCGCGGAAGGTTCTCGCGCACGAAGCGATCATAGTCGTCCTGAGTGACCGCCGCCGTGTCCGCGGGAACCTGCGCCGGGGACGACGGAGGCGCCGGCGCGCCGCCCGCACGGGATTGTGATCCGGGGAGATCGTCCAAGCTGGTCCCGTTGTCTGGTACGCTTCGCCGACGAGGGAAGCGGGATGGATGATCCTCATAAAGCAAGCCGGAACATCACGGTAGCGTCGCGGAAGGCTGTTTTGTCACACTGGCGCGCCGAGATCGAACGACTAGCTTCCCCGCGATGATCGGGAGACGGACAATCTCGACGATGAGTTTGAGGGTAGGAACCGCCTGGACGCTTCTGGTGCTGGTCGCGCTGATCTTGCGCGCCGGCGTCGCGCCCGGATTCATGCCGTCCTTCAACTCGTCGTCCGGCGAAGTCGAGATCACCATGTGTTCGGCGGGCGCCGGTCACGAGGTGGAAATCGTGAAACTGCCGGGAGACGCGCCGACCTCTCCGCTTCACGATGAATCGCCCTGCCCGCTGGCTGTCGCCACGGCGCCGGTTCTGCCGGACGCGCCGCTGATCGTCGCCGCGCGCGCGATCTATGCGTTCGAGTACGCGCATGCCCGTCCGGAGCATGCCCCGAGCGCCGCCCCCTGGTCGGCGCACGCGCCTCCGACCGGCCCTCCATCCCTAGCCTGACGCTTTTACCGAGACCGCGGCGTGCGCCCTGGGCGACGCGCCGCTGAGCGTACACGGCGCCGTCGCGCAACAGAGCCTCATGGCGGCGCACAGGGATTCAAGAGAGACACATGACCAGACCCACTTTCGCCCAGGCGCGTCGCTGCGCGCTGACCGGTACGCTGACAGGCGTGCTGGGCATCACCGGCGCGGCGATGAGCCCCGCCTTCGCACAGACGGCTTCAACCGATCCGGCGCTGCGCGACGTTATCGTCATCACCGCGAACCGCGATGCGACCGCCACCGAGCAGGCGGTCTCGCCGGGAGACCAGCCGGCGCAGGGGCCGGACGTCACCTATCTGCTGGACCGCACGCCGGGCGCGGCCCGCGTCGGCAACGGCGCGCTGTCGGGACAGGCCCAGTATCGCGGGCTGTTCGGCGAACGGCTGAACCTGCGCGTAGACGGCCAGCATTTCGGCTCCGGCGGGCCCAACCTCATGGACCCCGCGTTTCACTATGCGCCCGCTCCGCTGATCGCGGCGCTGGTGATCGACCGCGGCGTGAGCCCGGTGAGCGAAGGCCCAGGCCTCGCCGGCGGCATGGACGCGGTGTTCAAGCGCGTCGACTACGCCGACAGCGACGCGGCGAAGTTCGGCTATGATCTTTCGCTGGACGGACGGTCGGTCGACCAGAGCTATGCGGTCGGCGGCGTGGCCGGCGCATCGACCCGCGACTGGCGCCTCAATCTTCTGGGATCGTGGGAGCAAGGCGAGGACACCGACTTTCCGGACGGAACGATCGGCGGCTCGTCGTTCGAGCGCGGCGTGTTCGGCGCATCCGGCGGCGTGAAGTTCGGCAATCAGGAAGTGACGCTGGACCTGCGCCGGCAGAACACCGGACCGTCCGGCAACCCGCCCTTCCCGATGGACATCCAGTATTTCGACACCGACTTCGCCAAGGCCGGATACAACGTCACGGTGGGCGATCTGACCTTCCATGTCGGCGTCAACTATATGGACGTCTCGCACCTCATGGACAATTTCTCCATGCGGCCCGCGCCGATGGCGACGATGCTGCGGGCGACCTATGCCGATGCGACCACGAACGGCCTCGAGGCGAGCGTCGACATGCCGGCCTTCGGCGGCCTGCTGACCTTCGGCGCCGACCGGGAAGCGACCGACCGCGACGTCACCATCACCAATCCGGCCAACGCCAATTTCTACATCCGCACGGTTGCGGACATGGAGATCACGCGCACGGGCGGCTTCGTGCAGTGGACCGGCGATATGGGCCCGATCCGCGGCGAACTGGGCGCGCGGGTCGATCAGCACGAGACCGACGCAGGCCAGGCCTCCACCGGGTCGGCGGTTCCGATGATGGCGGCCAATCTGGCGGCGGCGTTCAACGCGGCCGACCGCAGCAAGGACGACACGACCTGGGACCTGAGCGCCCGGCTGTGGACGCCCGAGCGCAACGGCCTGTCCTGGCGGGCGACGCTGGCGCGCAAAACCCGCGTGCCCGGCTATATCGAGCGCTTCTCGTGGCTGCCGACGCAGGCGAGCGGCGGGCTCGCCGACGGCAACATCTATGTCGGCGATCTGAACCTGAAACCCGAAACGGCGTGGATCGCCGAGGGCGGGTTCGATTACCGCACCGCCACCGCCTATGTGCGGCCGACCATCTATGTGCGGCAGGTGGACGACTACATCCAGGGCGTGCCGTTCGACGACACGCCCGGCGTGATCAATACGCCGCAGGAAATGGTCGCCAACATGAACGGCGATCCGACGCCGCTGCGCTTCGGCAATGTCGACGCGCGTCTCTACGGCTTCGATGTGGACGCCGGCATGGCGATCGCGGGTCCGTGGCGGGTGGACGCCGTGGCCAGCTATGTGCGCGGCGAACGGCGCGATATCGACGACAATCTCTATCGCGTCGCCCCGCCCTCGCTGACCGTCGGCCTGACCTACGAACAGACCGCATGGTCGGGCACGCTGGAGGCGCGCGCGGTGGCGAAGCAGGATGAGGTGTCGACTGCGAACTCCGAAGCGCCGACGGACGGTTTCGTGGTGCTGAACGCCTATGGCGACTGGACGGTGACCGAAGGCGTCAAGCTTTCGGCCGGGATCGAGAACCTGCTCGACCAGAGCTATGAGGAGCACCTCTCCGGCTACAACCGCAACGCCGCCTCGGACGTTCCGGTCGGCGCGCGCCTGCCCGGCGCCGGCCGCGGCGTGTTCGTGCGGCTGAGCGTCGCCAACTAAGGCCTCACGGCCAGGATTTACTGCCCCAACTTGAACGGCGGAAGCGCACTGCGCCTCCGCCGTCCTTTTTTGTGCGATCCGCTTCGCGCGGGCGGCGGACGCTGCTCAGTATTTCAGGAACGAAACCGACAGACCGCCGGCCTCTTCGGTCTGCGGCAGTTCGCTGTCGGAGGTTTTGGCGCCGGTGGCGTCGATGACCAGCGAGCGATGCGTGTGCCGGCCGCGTTCGCGGCTGGTCTCGACATGCATGACGTATTTGCCGGCGGGCATCATCTTTCCGGCGTCGTCGGCGCCGTCCCAGAGAACGCGATACTCGCCTGAGCCGCGCGTCGACATCGAGCGCGCGGCCAGAAGCTGCATCGCCCTGCCGCGATTGAGGCTCCACCAAATGAAATTGTCCTGGTGCCATTCCTTGATGGTTCCTACGAGCAGCAGCGTGCGGATGGGACGATTGTCGGCGTCGCTGATCCAGATCGCGACGTAGGGCGAGCGGAAAGAGGGATCGCGCTTTCGCTGGCGGGGCGGCGCCTGAAAGGTGGTGTAGGCCACCCAGCCTTCCGGCCATGTCTGTTCGCCGGGGGCGGGGCTCGTCTGAACGGACCGCCCCGGCGGCTTTGCCTGCACGGGAATCCACTCGGGCGGCGGGGCGCCTGTCGCGTCGGCGGAGAGCCAGTCGGCGCGGACGCCGTTGGACACGCGCGCCGAGGCGTTCGGACTGGAACGGATGATGTCGCGGCCGTCTTCAACCGACAGCGCGACCAACGTGGTTGCGAGCGCGTCCGCCTCGGCGGCGGTGTCGGCGACAACGGTGGCGGACCTACGGCGCGGCGCCGGCCAGCCCGAGCGCGGATTGATGATCGTTCCCAACGGGCTGGCGTCCACTTCAGCGTTCGCTTGCGGCGCTTCGGCGCCAAGCGTGCGGGGACCGAAACCGGAGGTGGCGACGGCGCGATCACGGATCGAGAAGCCGCCGAGAAGCGGCGCGTTGTCGACGTCGTGAAGCGGGTCGGGCAAACCGATGAACCATGTCTCGGCGCCGGGCGGCGCACCCGCGCACCGGATGTCGCCGCCGATATCGAGCAGGGCTCCGCGGATCGCAGGCGACTGCATGGCGGCTTCCAGCGCCCGATCGACGATGTAGCCCTTGGCCACCGCGTCGAGATCGAACCTCACGGCGTCGGGGTGGACGATCGTCCGGTCGGCCGGGTCGAGTTCGACGCGCGCGCGATCGGCCTCCGCCGCGAGCCGGGCGAGTTGCGCGCGATCCGGCGTCGACCGGCTGGCGCGCCCGAGATCGCGCCAGAGATCATGGATGCGGCCGAGGCGTCCGCTGAAGGCGCCGCCGCTGCGGATGCGCCAGTTCTCGGCGGCTTCGACGACCGCGAAGAGATCCGGCGAGGCGGTCATGGCGAGCGATGCGTTGAGGCGCGAGAGTTCGGACGCCGGATCGCGCCAGTTGAGCGTTCGATCAAGGGCCGCGATCCGCGCCAGCACACGCTGCTCGGCCCTGGCGGCCTCGACCGGATCTTCGGCGTGCACCGCAAGGTTCAGCCGCGTGCCGAGAACGCCGGCATGCTGAAAGACGGACAGCGCTTCGGCCGCGACCGCCAGCGCGGGCCGGTCGACGCCGAGCGGTGCAGAATCAAACAGAAGTTCGGGACTGAACAGGATCATCAAAGGCTCGGCGCGCGCTTGCTGAGAAGACTATGACCCAGTTGGCGATATGTGCCATGGCGGCGACAAGCGTTCAGCGCATGCGATAACGCGCATGTGTTCGTGTTCGAACAACGCGCGCCCATTCCGGATTTTCGCTTTCCTGGGTCTCGCCCTAGATCTCGCCGAGCGCGAGCAGGTAGGTGTCGAGGATGGATTGCTGCTCTTCGCGTTCCTGCCGGTCCTGCTTGCGCAGGCGGACGACCGCGCGCAGCGCCTTGGTGTCGTAGCCCATAGACTTGGCTTCGCCGTAGACTTCCTTGATCTGGCCGGCGACCTCTTTCTTTTCTTCCTCGAGGCGTTCGATCTTGGCCACGATCTGGCGAAGCTTGTCGCGCGCCGTCGCATCCAGGTTCACCGCGTGTGCGCCGCCGTCGTCCATGATCCTGCCTCCGGGAGATCGGGCGCATGGGCCAGCGCCGAGGCCCGCATTGTACGGGGACGGGACTTGGGCTCCAACCGAAGGGAGGCGGCGCGGGCGCTATTCCCTGTGCATGACCTGTGAGTGCATCCGCCGGACGTCGACGCGCGCTAGAGCGCCCTGCCCTCGACGGCGTTGACCAGCCGGGCTTCGCCCTGCTTGGCGGCCTGGGCGAGCGGGTAGATTTCGAGCGCCTTGCGATAGGCTTCGAGCGCCGCCTGGGGCTTTTCGATCTGCTCGAAGATCATGGCGAGCCCGATCCAGGCGCCGAAATGGCGCGGCTCGTAGGTGAGCGCCTGTTCGAGATCGTAGATCGCCTCGGTGAACTTGCCGTCGTTGAAAAACAGAAGCGCGCGGCGATTCCAGCCTTCGGCGTAATCGGGCTTGATGAGGATGACGCGATCGAACATGTCGCGCGCGAGATCGGTGTCCTGCGCCTCGAGCGCGTCGAGGCCGCGGCGCATCAGAATGTCGACCGTGGGGCTGCCGGAGACCAGCCAAGCATCCCAGATCTCTTCCTCGAGCTGGCCGGCTTCGGCCTCGTTGGTGATGGTCTTCAGCTTGTCGAGCAGGGATTGCGCAAGATTGTCGGGCGTGACGACGCCGGCGACGAGGGCCGCAACCGATCCGATGACAGGAACGAAGATCATGGCCGTCACTATGGGCGCGGGCGCCGACGCCGGCAAGCGGTCGGCTGCGGCGAACGCGTTGGGCGCGCCACCGCCGCCAGAACGCGAAAAGCCGCCCCGGCTGGAGCGGCTTGAACGGCCTGGCTGGTCGTGTCGCCCGCGATCATGGGATCGCGGGGGCGCGAACTAGCCCTGTTTGGCCTTGAAGCGCGGATCGGTCTTGTTGATCACGTAGGTACGGCCCTTGCGGCGCACGACCTTGCAATCGCGGTGGCGACCCTTGAGGGACTTGAGAGAGCTTTTGACTTTCATGGCTTCGGGCCGCAGTTCCGGTGGAAAATCTGGAGCGCGGCTCGTACCGGGATGCCGAAGGGATGTCAACCGTAAGGAAATCGTCGGGGTCCCGGCCCTCGGTTTGGACTTCGTTCATGTGGACCGGGCCAGATTTCGCCCCGGTTGACGGTTAATCTCGGCGAGGCGCCCCAGCGGCGGGATTCGCCGGACCTGTCTGGAGATTTCGCCCGGATCGGGCGGCTGTGAGGGAGGCCGACATGACTGACCTGAAAGCTGCAGGCGCCGTTTCCCGGACGGTTTCGGGCATGATGGAACGCCGCAATGGCGGTTCCGCCCGCTGGCTCCGTCCCGTTCTGGGCCTGGCTGTCGCGCTGGCGCTGGCCGGATGCGAAACGCCCACCCCGCCGGCCAATGGCGAGGTTCCAGGCCCGGAAACCCCCGATACGCCCTCTCCGGCCCCTGACGCTTCCGGCGGCGGATTCACGTTCGCCACCTCCGGCGACACAACCTTCGACGACTGGCGCGCCTCGTTCGCCTCCCAGGCGCTGGGAGCGGGACGCGGCCGCGCAGCCATCGAAAGCGTGCTGGACGGCCTGATTCCGCTGGAAGAGCAGTTTCAGGTCGCGGCGATCGAGCAGGCGGAATTCGTCAAGCCGATCTGGGACTACGCCAAGTCGGCCGTGTCGCCGACGCGGGTTTCGACCGGCCGCTCCAAGCTCGCCGACAATGCGACGGCGCTGACGGGCATCGAAGCCGAGTACGCGCCGCCGCGCGAAATCCTCGGCGCGATCTGGGGCATGGAATCGTCCTACGGCGCGGTGATCGGAAATATCGACGCGCCGCGCGCGCTGGCGACGCAGGCAGCGAAAGGCCGCCGGCAGAGCTTCAATGAAACCGAGCTGATGGCGATCATGCAGTTGATCGAGGACGGGTCGGCGACGCGGACACAGTTCGCGAAAGCTTCGTGGGCGGGCGCGCTTGGGCAGACGCAGTTCATGCCGACCACCTTCCTTCGCTATGGCCGCGACTTCGACCATGACGGCCACAAGGATTTGTGGGCCAATCCCGGCGATGCGCTGGCTTCGGCCGCGAACTATCTGACGCAGATGGGCTGGAAGAAGAACCAGCCCTGGGCGCTGGAAGTCGGCGTTCCGGACGGTTTCGACTATTCGCTGGGCGACGGCCGGAAGAAATCTCTGGCCGAGTGGAAGGCGCTGGGGCTTGCGCCGGCCAACCCGGTGGTCGCCAACGGTGCGGACGCGCTGAGCGCCGACCTGTTCCTGCCGGCGGGCTCTTACGGCCCGGCCTTCCTGCTGTTCGACAATTTCTACGCCATCAAGAAGTACAACAACGCCGACAGCTATGCGCTGGCGATCGGCCTGCTGGCCGATCAGCTGGCCGGACGCCCGGAGCTTTCGCGGCCGTGGCCCACCAACATCCAGATGCTGACCACGGACCAGGCGATGCGGCTGCAGGGCTCGCTCAACACGCTGGGGTTCAACGCCGGGGCCGTCGACGGGATCATCGGGCGCGGCACGCGCGGCGCGCTGCAACGCTTCCAGAAAGCGCACGGCCTGCTCGCGGACGGATTCCCGACGCAGGCGATGTTGACCGCCGTGCTGAACGCGGCGGGCGACTAGCCCCGGTCTGCCGGGCCGGCCTGCGCCGCTCTGGCGCCGCCATGGCCTATGGCGCTGAGGCAGAAACTCCCAGTCGAGCCGGAACCGGCCGCGCCGCGTGGCGTTGATTTCGCATGGCTCCGTCTTTCCGGAGCAATGGCTGGGTGACGAAGCATGACAAGCAGGGACAAGGATACGCGCTCGGCGTTTGTTGAGGCGGGCGTCTATGCGGTCGTTGCGGCGCTGATCTGCCTTGCGATCGGCGCGGTGGCGGCGATGACGGAAACGACGCGGGTGTCGGTGCCGGCGCCGGCCTACATGTCTCAAGCCGCGACGCAGCCGGCGGGCGGACAGCGCTAGAGCAAGCGGCGGATCAGCCGGATAAATCCTAGGGAAAAGGCGCGCCCGGTTCCGGCGGCGGCGCCTCGCCATGCCGGGCCCGGAAGAAGGCGTAGGCGCACAGCGCGACCATGACCACCGCGCTGAAGGCGAACGGCGCCCACGGTCCGACATACTGGTACATGCCAAGCCCGAATACGGGCGCGACGACGAACCCCATGCCGTTGGCCGCCGTGACCAGCCCGGCGATATCGCCCTGCAAGTCGGCGTCGACGGACAAGGACGCGCCGGCCGAGAAGCCCGGACGGGCCAGCCCCTGCCCGAGACCGAACAGGATCTGCGCGAAGGCGAGCACCGCAAACTGCATCGCCCACACCGTGACGACGCCGGACAGGGCCAGAAGCAGCGCGCCGTAGACCATCAGCGACCGGGCGGTGAGGCGCAGGCGGGGGATCAGGACAAGCTGCGAGATCAGGGTGGCCATGGCGCCGAGGGTGAGCGCGGGGCCGGTGTACTGGGCCGATTCAGGACCCGAGACGCCCATGCGGTCCATGATCGCGTAGGGAAAGGTCTGCTGCAGCACGCCGGTGATCAGCGACAGGCCCACGGCGTAGGCGAGAAATGGAAACACTTCCGGCCTGCGCCAGAGGCCCTTGGCGCCGGTGACCTGAATGCCTGCGTCGGACTGCGGCGGACGATTTTCCGGCAGTTTGGCCATCACCAGCCAGGCCATGCCAAGCGCGACGATGGTGATGAAGAAGACCGGCGCGACCAGCCCCACGGTCGGGGAAATGAACACGCCGGCGCTGATGATGACCGCCGCGCCCGCGGGGCCCGCCACCTGGCCGAGCGTGAACCCCGAAGTCAGCGACGCGATCTCGCCGGTGCGCTCGGCGAGGGAGGTGCGGTCGGCGACATAAGCCTGCGCGGCGGGATTTGTCGCGGAGCCGAAGACGCCGAACAGGGTTCGCGCGGCCAGGAGTAGAACGAAGATCAGTATCCAGCCCTGAATCCAGTCGTGCAGGGCGCCGATCATGACCACGCCGAACAGGAACATGGAGACGGCGAAGCCGACCATTCCGATGGCGGCGACCGGACGGCGGCCAAGCGCGTTGGAGCGTCCGCCCCAATAGGGCGCGGTGATCGACCAGACGGCCGCCGACAGCGAGAAGATGGCTCCGCCGGTCCAGTCCGGCAGGCCGAGTTCGCGGGTCAGCGGCGGCAGCACCGCGGTCGTAAGCATGGTGTTTCCTGCGCCGACGGCGAGGAGGCAGAAGAACAGCAGGAGAAATGCGCTGCGCCGGTCGGGCCGGGCGGGCGTCGATTCGGGCGTTTCCATCGCCTTCGATTACGGCTCGTCCCGGTTCGCCACAAGCCGGATCGCGCGCACCGCCAGCGGCGTGTCGTCGCCGGAACGGCTGACGTGAAGGAAGCGTCCGCAGCGAACCGGGCCGACAAGGCTTCCGGTTCCCGGCGAGCGCTGGTTATAGTCCGCCTGACACACGCGCCGCCCACATTCGGGCGCATGACGAGCCGGCGCATGGCGGGGTCCGTTAACGACACGCCGCCGCCGGCCGACGATCCAATCCGAGGACGCCGATGATTCCACGCTCCGCTTCCCTGTTCGCTACGGCGCCGGCGCTGGCGATCTCCATGCTGGCGCTTTCGGCGCTGACGGGCGGCGCCGCGCATGCACAATCGCGGCTGGAGCATATGCCGGGCTATGACAGCTGGGCGGCGGTGTCGCCAAATCCCGGCGACCTGATCGAGAGCGGCGCGATCCGCCCGGTCTGGTCGGAGGACTCGCGCGATTTCACCTATACCCATGCCGGCCGGGAGTATTATTTCGACGTGACGCGCCGGCGCGCGCACGTCATTGGGCGGGTGACCGACACGACGCCCTCCCCGTCCATGCCCGATCCGGCGCCCGGCCCGATATTCGCGCGCGGGCGCGGAGCGGACGCCGACGTGATTTCGCCGGACGGAAAGAAGCGCGCCTTCTCTCACGACATGAATGTGTGGATCGCGCCCGTGGACAAGCATGGCGCGTCGGTCGCGGTGACCACGGACGGCGGCCCCGAAACGCGCATTCGCAACGGTGTCGGCAGCTATGTCTATCTGGAGGAGTTCGACGTCACCTCGCCGGTATGGTGGTCGCCCGACAGCCGCAAGCTGGCGTGGATGCGCTATGACGAGACGCGCGTGGAGGACTATTTTCTTCAGATCGACCAGACCGGCACCTTCTCGAAGATTCACACGCAGGCCTACCCGCATCCGGGCCGCCCCAACCCGGTCGCCGATCTGATGGTGCGCGATTTCGACAGCGGCCAGACGATGCGCATGGATGTGCGCGAGGGCGAGACCGGCGACAATGCGGTCGGCCACTATGTCTGGTCGGCGCGGTGGAGCGCCGATGGAAGCGAGTTGCTGACCCTGCGCGCCGACCGGCTGCAGAAGACGTTCGATCTGGCGGCCTGCAGCGTGACGACGGGGGCGTGCCGCAGCGTAGTGCGCGAACAGCGGCCCCAATCATGGGCGCAGGGCGACGCGCCGCTGTTTCTGAAGGACGGGAAACGCTTCATCTGGAAATCCGAACGGACGGACTTCGCCAATCTCTATCTCTACGATCTGAGCGGACGCCTGATCACGCCGCTGACGCAGCACAATTACGACGTCGAGAAAGTTCTCGAGGTCGACGAGGGGCGCGGCGAGGTGTGGTATCTGGCGCGGTCCGGCGACAATCACATGAAGCTACAGCTTCACCGGGTGAAGCTGGATGGAACCGGAGATGTCCGCGTCACCGATCCGGCCTTCCATCACACCGTCTATCTTTCCCCCGACCACCGCTATCTGGTGGACGTCGCGCAGACGCATGACGCGGCGCCGATGTCGCGCCTTCTGAACCGGAACGGAAAGGTGCTGAGCACGATCGCCAAGAGCGACGTGTCGGCGGCGGAGGACAAGGGGCTTCGTCCGGCGGAGATGTTCACCTTCATGTCCGCGGACGGCCGCACGCCGCTGCAGGGCATGATTCAGTTCCCGGCGAATTTCGATCCGGCGAAGAAATATCCCGCCCTGCTCTCGGTCTATGGCGGGCCGTCGACCAACGGCGCAAGCGAGGCCTACCAGAAGCCGGACGAGTTGGCGCAGTACGGCTTTGTCGTGGTGAAGCTCGACGCGCGGACCGCCAAGGGCAAGGGACGGGTGACGCTGGACGAGGCCTATCAGCAACTTGGCGTGGTCGAGATCGACGATTTCGCGGCGGGGCTGCGAGCCCTTCGCGAGCGGCCATGGTTCGACGCCGATCGCGTGGGCGTGTTCGGCACGTCTTATGGCGGGTTCGTCTCGGCGCTGCTGATCCTGCGCTATCCGGACGTGGTTCAGGCTGCGGTGGCGAACTCGCCGGTGACGGATTTCCGGCTCTATGACAGCGCCTATACGGAACGCTTTCTGGGACTGCCCGCGCGCAGCCCGGAGGCCTATGACAACACCTCGGCGATCAAGCGGGCCGGGGCGTTGCATGGCGATCTGATGATCTATTACGGCACGGCGGACGACAATGTGCACCCCAAGAACGCGCTGCAGCTGATCGCGGCGCTGCAAAAGGCCGGCAAGAGTTTCGACGTGATGGTCGGCCCGGATCGGGGCCACACCAGCATGGACAAGAAACGCATGATGGAGTTCTTCATCGAGCGTCTGGTGATGGAGCGGCCCGACGCCGACGCCGCCGGCGCCGGCGCCGGCGGCGCATCGCAGTCCGGCTAGGGCGTGTTCGGATGCGCCTTGCGCCAGGCGATGGCGCGATCGGCGACGAAGCCTTCCAGATTGTCGGCCACGAGGCCCACGCCCTGAGAGGTGGGATGCAGGCCGTCCTGCTGCAGGAAGCCGGCGCGGCCGGAGACCGGCGCCATGAGGTCCGGGAAAAGCGGCACGCCGTACTTGCTGGAAAGATCGCGATACACCGCGGCGAACGATCGCTCGCGACTGTCCGGGCGGTCGGTGTGCATGGCGACGCCGACAAGCGCGACGGCGACGCCGTCTTCCCGCGCGCGCTCGATGATGGCCGAGAGATTTTTGCGGGTCTGGTCGGCGGACAGCCCCATCAGAAAATCGTTGGCGCCGAGCGCGACGATCAGAATGTCGGCGCCGGCGCCGGAAACGCTCCAGCCATAGCGCTCCAGCCCGCCACGCGTGGTGTCGCCGGATACGCCGGCGTTGACGATGGTGGCGGGAATAGCCCTGCGGTCGAGGCGGGTCTGGAGCTGCTCGGGCAAGGCGTCGCGCGGCGGCAGGCCGTAGCCCGCCGTGAGACTGTCGCCGAGCATGACGATGACGGGATGCATGATCGCTTTTTCCTTTCCGGACGGCGGACGGGTCGGCGAGGCGGGCCCGGGCGGAACAGGCGCGGGGGTTTCGGCGTTCGCGGCCTTGGCGCCCGAGGGCGGAGAACAGGCCGCAGCCGCGAGGCACGCCGTGAAAAGCGCGAAGATCACATACAAATTAGCGCGCAGCCGTGTCGTCATGACGTCGAACCATCCTAGTGTCGGCTCACCCTACGCCCTTACTGACGCGAGAGCGCACAATGCTGCAACCTGAAACCGCCGCCGCCAAGCCGCCCGAAGCGCCCTCTTCAGGCGCCGAAGCGCTGGCGCTCAAAGACGTGCGGCTGACGCTGGAGGCGAGTTCAGGGCCGGTCGAGATCCTTAAGGGCGTCGATCTTGAGGTGAAGCGCGGCGAAACGGTCGCCATCGTCGGCCCGTCAGGGTCTGGCAAGTCGTCGCTGATTTCGGTGGCGGCGGGGCTCGAACGACCCAGCTCCGGCGACATACGCCTGCTTGGAACGTCGCTTAAGGGGCTGGACGAGGATGCGCTGGCGCGGCTGCGGCGCGGGCGCGTGACGCTGATCTTCCAGGCTTTCCACCTGCTGCCGACCATGAGCGCGCTCGACAATGTTCGCGCGCCGCTGGAGATCGCGGGGCTGGACCGGCCGGACGAGCGGGCGCGTGAAGCGCTGGATGCGGTGCAGCTTTCGCATCGGCTGGACCATTATCCCGGCCAGATGTCGGGCGGCGAACAACAGCGCGTCGCCGTGGCGCGTGCGCTGGCGTGCGATCCGGATCTGGTGTTCGCGGACGAACCGACCGGCAATCTCGACACCGCAACCGGGGCGCACGTCGCCGATCTTCTGTTCGCCATCGCCGCCGATCGCGGCGCGAGCCTGGTGATCGTGACGCATGACATGGGACTCGCCAGCCGCTGCGGACGCATGCTGACCATGAATAGCGGGCGACTTTCATGAGACGCGCCCTTGCGCAGGTCGCCTGGCGGGAGTTCGTCGGCGGGATCGGGCGCTTCCGGATATTCCTGGCGTGCCTCGGAGTCGGTGCGTTCGCCATCGCATCGGCCGGCTCGATTACGTTGAGCTTCCGAACCGGCGTGACCGATCAGGCGCGCATGCTGCTGGGCGGGGACGTGGCGTTCTCTTCGGCGCAGCGCGAAGCCAACCCCGAACAGCTGGCGTGGATCGAAGGCCTCGGCCGGGTGTCGCAATCGGTCAATCTGCGGTTGATGGGCGAGACGCCGGCGACCCGCAAACAGGTTGAGGTGCGCGCGGTGGACGCGGCCTATCCTCTGATGGGCGAAGCGGTGCTGGAAGGCGGCGCGCCTTCGCTGGCGGAGGCCCTGGCCTTCCGGGACGGGCGGTGGGGCGTGGCGGTCAGCCAGTCGTTTCTCGATCAGTTGCGCGTGAAGGTCGGCGACGAAGCCAGCATCGGCAGCATCCCGGTTCGCGTGAGCGCCATACTGAAACAGGAACCCGACCGGCTGGGCGAGCCGGGTTTCTTCCAGCCCGAAGCGATGATGTCGCTCGACGCGGCGCGGGACGCCGGACGCCTTGAGACGGGGCAACTGTTCCGCAGCTCCTACACGGTGCTGACCGAACGGCCGCCCAATCTCGACAAGCTGGAGACCGACGCCAAGGCGGCGCTCGGCGAGGACGGGCTGCGCATGCGGCGGCCGGCGGATGCGGTTGACGGGCTGCAGGCCCTGCTGGACCTGTTGAACACGTTCTTTTCCGTCGTCGGCGTGGCGTCTCTGGTGGCCGGCGGCGTCGGCATCGCGCAGGCGACCTCGGCCTTCCTGGAAAGCCGTGTCGGCTCGATCGCCGCGCTGAAAGCGTTCGGCGCAAGCGCGGCCGACATTCGCATTATCTATCTGCTTCAGCTGACAGGGCTTGCGCTGCTGGGGTCGGCTGCAGGCGTGGCGCTCGGCGCGCTGACGCCGTTCGCGCTGCAGGCCGTCGCCGGCGACCGCATCCCGCTGCCGCAGACCGTCGGGTTTTATCCGCAGCCGCTGCTGCTGGCGCTGAGCCTGTCGATGCTGGCGGCGGCGGTCTTCGCCCTGCCCGCACTGGGCCGCGCACGCGCGACGCCGCCGGCGGCCCTGTTCCGGCGCGTCGAGACCTCCCGGCGGGCGGAGCGGGCGCGCGCCGAAACGATCGCGGCTGTCGCGGCGGCGGGGCTGCTGTGCGCGGTGGCGACCGCCGGAAGCCCGCACCCGTTCATGACGCTGGCGCTGCTGATCGCGGCGGCGGTCGGCTATGGCGTGCTGACCGGGATCGCTGTGCTGATCCGCAAGGCGGCCAAAGCCGCGGCGCGGACGGCGCGCGGGGCGCAACGCCTGATGCTGTCGAATCTTGGCGGTCCGGGGTCGCTGGCGCCGTTGATCGCGCCGGCGCTGGGGCTGGGCCTCGCCGTGCTGACCCTGGTCGCGGTGGTGCAGGCCAACCTGTTGCGGCAAATCAGCGAGACCGCGCCCCTGAACGCGCCGTCGCTGGTGTTTTCGCAAATCCCGGCGACCGACGCCGAAGCGTTCGATCAACTGTTGGCGGATGAAGGCGTCGACGTGAACGACGCCGACGCCTACCGGCGCATCCCCGTTCTGCTGGCGCGCCTGACGGCGATACGCGGCGATGAGGTGAACGAGGAGACGGTCGCCGAATCCGAGCGCTGGGTGGCCGGACGCGAGATTCAGGTGACGTGGCTGGCGGACAAACCGCCGGAAGTGGAGTTGGTCTCGGGGAAGTGGTGGCCTGCGGATTATTCCGGACCTCTGCTGGTTTCGGTGGAGGAAGGCGTCGCCGACGGCATGAAGCTGAAGCCGGGCGACACGCTGGGGTTCCGGATCTACGGCCGAAACGTGGAGGCCAGCGTCGCGTCGATCCGGCGCGTCGACTGGGGCGGGTTCGGGATCAACATGCCGTTCGTCTTCTCGCCCGGCGAGCTGAGCGCGGCGCGCCCGCAGAACTACGCCATCGCGCGCGCGCCCATTGAGAAGGAACGCCCGATCATCGAAGCGATCGGCGCGCGCTTTCCTGATGTGGTCGTATTCCAGACGCGCGAAGTGCTCGCCACCGCCACCAAAGTGGTGGGCGACATCTCGGTGGCGGTGAATGCGATCGCCAGCGTCGTGACGATCGCCGGGCTGCTGGTGCTGGCCGGCGCGCTGGCGACCATCGCACGCAAGCGGCGCGTTGAGACGGCGCTGCTGAAGACAATGGGCGCGACGCGGGCGCGCGTGCTTGGCCTTTACGCCGGAGAATTCGCGTTCGCGGGCGCGGCCGGCACGCTGATCGGGGTCGGCATGGGCGTTCTCGCCGCCTTCCCCGTGGTGCATTGGGTGTTCGAGGCCCACTGGACCTTTCCGTGGGCGACGGTCGGCGTGATCGCCGCGCTCGCGGTCGGCGTTTCGGCGCTGGGAGGGGGGCTTGTCGGCCTCGCCCTGCTTTCGCAACGCCCCGCGCAGGTGTTGCGAGGAAGCTGACTGCGAAGTGTGCTAGTCGCATCGCGACCACTAGCGGCGCCAAGCTCTCAACCTCGGATGTTGCATTGCGCGGCGACTACTTTCATTTTCTGGCCTGATGGTTGGGAGGGAAGTATGGGGTGGAAGGTGCTATTCGTTCGCTTGCGGCGGCCCGCTCGAGCAGCAGAGCGAGACGCGCAACGACGTCATCGCGAAGCTCTTAAACGCGAGATGTTGCAGGATCTTCGGGAGCGGTAAGTGCGTGGAAACCTACGTATCAGATCTAATTTCAGTTCACATAGACCTTGTGGATTCGTCGATTGGTACGCGCTCGCCAATAGCCCGAAGCCTCCGCTTCTAAGCAGCACTCGACTCACGAGGTCATCGCTCAGAAAAAACTGGATTCCCAAGCCGGGCGTATTTGATTTCTTGCTTGGAGGTTCCGCGAAGAGGAAAACCTCTGAAAGGCCGCTTCGACGCGCGAACGCGATGAAGACGTTCAAGAAGCAATTGCGCGTTACAAGGACGCGATCAGCGATTGAAGCCGACAAAAATCTAGGTCGACGCCTCATCGATCATGATCCAGGCATCCGCGAAGTAATAGCGGAGATGCCAATTCAACGGTACGACCTCATCGGATCTCAGCTATCTTTTCAGATCACGGATCAGATCGTTCACGTGATTCCCAGGTTCATAGCGATGAATCATTCCCGATACGCCGCCGAAGCAGTTGGCGAGCGGCAAGTTGTCAGAAACCAAGATGCCAGTGGGCAGTTCAACGAATTGTACCAAGACTACGTCGCGAGTGTGTCTAAAGGTCGGTGGGACCTCTTTCTTATCCTACCCTTAGAAGAGGTGTACGTGACCTGCTTGAGTGAATGTGAATTCGCAGACAGAAAAAGTTTGTTCCAGTTCTCTGTCCAGTTCACCGAAGCACTTACCGCCTCAACCTCGACGTTAGACCCGTCGGACTCGATGAGGAACTTCCATGCAATGAGCTTCAAGAAGTCGAAAGGCTTTGAAGCGATCGACCCGCTTGTTCCCATGTCGTAGCGCCGAGTTAGGTCAGTTGCGCGCCGTGCGCGGCCGAGAAACAGGGGCAGCGAGGAAAGCCTCTCGACCCAATCAAGCGGGATGTCGTGCTTGTCGCCGGGGACGACATCGGCCTGCTGCTGCGCATGGCCGAGCCCGGATAGAACACCCTGCCCTGGATCGCAGCGGGGATGGCGCGGTCGTAATAGCCGCCGCCATAGCCGGGCGGCGGCCGCGCAGATCGAACGACAAGAGCGGCGCGAGGACCAGGCTGGGGCGGATGATCTCCGCCGCCTCTGTGGGCTGCGTCAGGCCGAGGGGACCTTTCTCCAGCAGCGCGGGATCATGGACGCGAAAGGTGAGCGCGTGACCGGGTTCGACGCGCGGCAAGACGATGGGCAGCGCCGGCGGCCTTCAATCGCTCAAGCAGCGGCGCGGGATCGAGTTCGTCTCCCATGGCGATGTAACCGGCGACCACCGGACCGTAGCGTTCGAACAGCTTGATCGGAAAGCGCGCGGCGAGGCGCTCGGCCGCGTCCGGATCGCGGGCGGCGGCTTCGGAGCGTATCTCCTTCATGTGTCCGCGCAGAATGGCCTTCTGCTCGGCGGTCTGATCGGAGTTGTCTGGCGTTTCAGTGGACAAACGGTCCGCTCCTGGCGAGGCGCATCCTTATCGGATGCGCCGACTCGGATGCGCCAACAATGAGGGCGGCGAAAGACAGGTTGGCGGGGCCGCCTGCGCCGTACGAGGTTGTTTCATTCCCGTTCGACCCAGCAAGCCAGGTGGGCGCCAGGTGTCAGGGACCACGATCCCCGCCAGAGCCAGCTCCCGAACAGAAATGTACGGTCGACGGAATGGTAACCCGTTCGAACGCCGCAGCTAACCGCCAAGTTGAAAGTATGTCGGCCAATGGCTGCGAACAAGTGAAATTGGCTGAGGAGCCGTGCGCGGAAAGAAAGCGGTACGCGAAAACCAGCGCCTCGACATGGGGCGCCATAACTTCAGTTACACGATACGGAAACGCAGCGTTCCGTGTGTGCGCTTTTCCTTTTGACGTTTCGAGGCTAGGTTAATAACGCGTTAGTGCGCGTGGGATGGCGCGCGGGACGATTTGAGTGGGGTGTCATGAAAAATCGGCTGTGCCTCTCCGCGGCGTTTGTCGCGCTTCTCGGCATCGGCGCCTGCGCAGCAACGTCGCCGAGCGCGAATGCGCAATCCAATTCAGCGCCGGCGATCGGCCGTGGCGGTTGCTACTCGCCCAACCTGTCGCTCGTGAATCCGAACTGGGATTCCATCGCCCAGACCTGCGGGGCGCAAATTCTCCAAACACGCGATATTCGTGACGCGACCTATGCTCGTTATTACACCGGACGCGCCCTGGTCGAGCTGGGTCAACGCCCGGAAAACCGTGCGCAGGCGGGCCGCTTCTTCGAAGAGGCGATGGGCCACCTGCAACGTGCGATCGAGGACGAGCAGATCCTCGACGCCAACGAAAAACCCTTCCACGCCGCGCGGCTTGAACTTGCGCGGGCGTTGAGCGGGCTGGGGCGCTATGACGAGGCGCTCGCCAAGCTGGCCGAAATCGAGCGGGACACGACCGCGACGCGCAACCCGCGCCTCGCCATGACCGGCGTGCGCGCCAAGATCGCGCGTGGCGCAATTCTCGAAAGCCGGGCCGGACCGCCGGAAGGTCCGATCGAGACGCGCGACCTGCGCAACGCGATCTCCGCTTATGAAGACGCCGTGCGCGACGCCGCGCAACCGCTGCCGCAGCCCGACTATTCCCGCATGAAGCGGAAGAGAGCGGCAGGCGGCGGAGGCGGTCGCGAAAGCCTTCGACGCCGAACGCAATTCTCTGAAGGTGGAGGCCGAGCGCCTGTTGCTCACCTCGTCGCAGCGGCTGGCCAACACCGCGCTGGCGCGGTCGGGCGCGCTGGTCGAGCCGAACCCGCAGGAGCGCACCAACGACCGACGTTCGCTGGGCGACGCATCCGATGCGCTTCGCTCGGCCATCGCCGTGATCGATGCGGCGCGGCTGCAATCCTCGACCGGCAATGCGGGCAATCTTTCGAACGCCGACATCTCGGCGACCTATGTCGCCCGCGGCAAGGTCGAACTGCTGCTGGCCGGGTATGAAGGCGCGGCCTCGCGCCCCGACTTCGGCTGCGCGAGCGGCGCGGGCGATCCCAACCGGGTCGACACCGCCCTGCAATCGTTCAATTCGGCGCTGCGCGATTCCGGCCTTTCCGGCGCGATCGCGGCCGACGCCTATGCCGGTCGCGGCTGTGCGCTGCAGGCCAGTTCGGCGATGGACGCCTATGCCCGTTCCGCCCAGCTTTCGGACGCAGAGACGTCTTTCAGCCAGGCGCTGAACGTGGACCCGTCGACCTCGAAAACGCGCCGCTATCTCGATCTTGGCCGGGCGCAGATGGCGCTGGCCAGCCATCAGAAGTCGATCAACTCGTCGCAGTACACGGCGACGCTGGACCGGGCGGTGAAGACCTTCAAGGACGCCATCCTGCCCAACCCGCAGAACCGTCCGAACATCAGCCGCGAGAACGCCGCGACGCTGATCGCCACCGCCGACGCCTACGCCGATCTCGGCGACGACGCGCAGCGCCATGAAGCGCTGGTTCGGGCCTCGCAGGAGGACCCCAATCTCGCGCGCGCGATCTATGAACATGGCCGCATGCACTATGACGCGTTCTCCGAGGCCCGCCTCGCGGGACGCGGCCCCAGCACCAGCAGCTATCCCAACGAAACCGGCCTGTCGGACTCGTCTCTGGCGCTCGACCTTCTGAGCTCCGCGGCCGCCAAGGGTTCTTCGACTGGCGATGTGAAGACCGAAGCCTTGGCGCTCTACTACGCCAGCAAGGTGATGATCGAAGGCGGCCTGTCGCGCCCCAATCTCGACGCGGTGGAGATGGCGGGCGACGCGCTTTCGAAGGTCAACACCTGGGAAAACCGCCAGCAGGCCTGCCTCTCGCGCATCTGGCGCGGCGACGGCACGGGCCGCGTGCGCCTGCTGACGGGCTCGTCGCCGCCGGCGCAGCTGGCGCGCAATGTCTGCGAAGCCGGCGAAGAACGGCCGGAAGCCTATCTGATGCGCGGCCTCTATCACATTCGGCTGTCGCACTATGGCGGCGCCGAGAACCAGCTCGACAATCTGGAGGGCGCGCAGCTCGCCTTCCGCACCGGGACGCAAATGCTGTCCGAACTTCCGACGAGCGGCGCGGAGAATGTGGAGCGCATTGAGCGGCTGCGCGCGGAATTCGAAGTTGCGCAGGCGCGCGTCGAGCGTTGCCTGAACCAGGAGCGCCTGTCCGATCAGAGGCTTCTGGACATGGACCAGGTACGCCGCGTGAAGGCCGAGAAGTACTTCGCGACGTACAACGTAAATCAGTGCAACCGCTAGTTCCGGACGCGGGAACCGGACAGGGCGGCATGTGGAGGGTGGTGGTATGACAAACGGAGCGATGGGCGCGTTGCTGCACGCGCTGGATGTAGAAGTTCAGATACCCGCCGTCGAAGGCCAGCAACCGATCTGGTCGGAGCGCACGGACGAGGCGTCGCACTGGATTTTCGACGTCGTGCAGAACCTGTTCCGCGACATCATGAGCGCCAAGGTCCAGACGGACCGCGATCGCGCCGAGCCGGGCCAGTACACGCACTACATCTCGGTGTTCGCGCTGCCGACGCCGCAGCACGTGGCGATGGTGCAAGGCGATCTGAGCGGCCTTTCACGCCGGATCGAGGCCGATCTGGCGGCCAAGTTCGGCACGCAGCATGGCGCGCCGCAAGTGAGAATTTCGCCGATCCGGACATTCATTTCGGAAGGCGGAGCGTTTCGGGCGTTTGGCGGAGGTGGTGGGATGAGCGTTCCCTCAGTGTTTGGCGGCTATGGCCCCCCGGGGTTCCCTCAACAAGGTCCTTACGGACAGCAGCCGGGTTGGTCGCCGCCGCCGCCTCCCCCGCCGCCGCCTCCCCCGCCGCCGCCGCCAGCACACTGGCAGCTCGGTCGCACGGGCACGATGATCCTGAGCTTCCTGATGTGCGGCTTTGCGGCGGCCATTGTGGTGCTGGGCATTTTCCTGGCGGACGCTCTCAAGGATAATGGCGAGCTGCAGGCGGCCAACGACAAGCTGAATTCGGAACGCACTCAGTGGGAAGCTGCGATTTCGTCGTGGCAGGCCGGTTCGGACGCGCTGCAGGCGAAGGTCGACGGCTATGTCGCCCGCCGCACGGAGGCGATCGCGGCGGCCGCCGAGAAGACCTATGAGATCGACGTGCCCGCGCTGCCGAACTGGCAGGAAGAGTGGGAAAAGGCGCTGAGCGCTTACAATGTCGAGCTGACGGCGATCGAGAAGAAGATCAAGGACTACACGCCGCCTCGCCGGGCGCCGCGTCCGGTGCGCCTGCCGGCGCCGCGCGAGGCCCCGCCGGCCAATACCGGCGGCCAGTAGCCGCGTTCGACCGATCTGGACGGAACGAGCTTGCGCCCGGCGGTGATCCCGCCGGGCGCTTTCGTTCGGACGCTTTCATTCGGGCGCTATTGCTTGCGACTTCGACGCCGGCCTGACGAAGCGCCCGGATTTTGACCGTGGCGGGCGCGCCGCCGCCCGGCTTGCGGGCGGAACCGCCGCTGCGGTCAACCGAACATCAACACCTGCTGGCCATCCTTCCCGGAACGGAACCACTGTGACTGGACGCTTTGTCCATCCGGGGAGGACCGGGATGTATCATCTTCAGGGCCATCCATACTCGCTGCCGGGCGCGAGCGTGAATGTCGAGGCGAACGACATCGACGCCGCCATTGTTCGGGCGCGCCGTCTGCTCAACGACAATGATCGGCTGACGGCGGTCGAAATCCGCAACGGCAAGACCTTGCTTGCGACGATCGGCCGGCAGTGGAGTTCACGCACGCCGGGACGGCAGCCGAACTAGACCGCGCTCTCCTGCATGTGTCGCCGAATGCGATCAGGCAGCGTCGAGCGCGGCGAGCACGCCGTCGACGGCTTCACGCACCAGATCCTCGGTTTCCGCCTGCGCCATGACGCGGATGATCGGCTCGGTGCCTGACTTGCGCACCAGCAGACGGCCGCGCGCGCCCAGGGCTTTCTCGGCGGCCGAGATCGCTTCCTTGACGGGCTTCTTCGCCAACGGGTCGCCGCCCTTGTAGGGACGGTTGACCAGTTTCTGCGGGGCCGGATCGAACACATGGGCCACTTCGGCCAGAGGCTTTCCAGCCTCGATCATGGCCGCGACGACCTGCAGCGCCGCGATGAGGCCGTCGCCGGTGGTGCAGAAATCCGACAGAACGAGGTGGCCGGACTGTTCGCCGCCGACATTGGCGCCGTTCTTCAGCATTCGGGCGACGACATAACGGTCGCCGACCTGTGCCCGGTCGAGCTTGACGCCGAGCCCTTTGAGATAGGTCTCCAGCCCGAGGTTCGACATGACCGTGGCGACCACGGTGTCGGCGGCCAGGCGATCCTGTTGCTTCCAGCTGGTGGCGATGAGCCCAAGCAGCTGATCGCCGTCGATGATGCGGCCGGCGGCATCGCACATCACGACGCGGTCGGCGTCGCCGTCGAGCGCAATGCCGAGATCGGCGCGGTAGCGACGGACGGCTTCGACCATGGCGCGGGTGTCGGTGGAGCCGACTTCGCGGTTGATGTTGAAGCCGTTGGGTTCGACGCCGATCGGAAAGACTTCGGCGCCGAGTTCGAACAGAGCCTTGGGCGCCACGCGGTAGGCCGCGCCATTGGCGCAATCGATGACGATGCGCAGACCGGTCAGCCGCAGCTTGCGCGGGAAGGTGGATTTGACGATCTCGATATAGCGCGACTGGCTGTCGTCGACGCGCTTGGCGCGGCCAAGATCCGGCGAGGCGGCGAGTTCCGCGTCGAGCGGGCGGGCCATCAACGCCTCGATCTCCGCTTCGGCCTCGTCGGAGAGTTTCATGCCGTCCGGACCGAAGAGCTTCAGGCCATTGTCGGCGTAGTGGTTGTGCGAGGCGGAGATCATCACGCCGAGTTCCGCGCGCAATGAGCGGGTCAGCAGCGCGACGCCCGGCGTCGGCAGCGGTCCGAAGAGATCGACGTCCATACCCATCGCCGTGAAGCCGGCGGTGAGCGCGGGCTCAAGCATGTATCCGGACAGGCGGGTGTCCTTGCCGATCACCACAAGATGCCGGCCGGGCTGCGAGCGACGGAAATAGGTCGCGGCGGCCATGCCGAGACGCATGGCCATTTCGGGCGTGACCGGCCAGGAGTTCGCGGCTCCCCGAATGCCGTCGGTCCCGAAAATCTTGCGTGCGGCCATGTATATTCCCCTACTCCACTTGTGCGGCCCGCTGAGGCCCCGCGGATCGCCATCATAACCCGGGACGTTAGACCAGACCCCTGTTCTGAAAGCGTGAATTTCGTGACGGCAGCTACCGCTGTTTTGCAAAAACTGCACTAGAGACGGATCGTTTTATTTGATCCTCTGCCCGGTGGACGAGCATCTGGGCCGCCACGAACGCCCGTTTGCATCGGGTTTGCCGGCGCGTGAATCCGGGCCAAGGTGGCTTACGGTTTGCATCCTGACAGGGGAATTTCCGGTCGCACCGCGCGGATCGCCGCCAGAGACCGGTTCGGGACCATCCCCAGTGGAGAAAGTTCAATGAAATCCGTTCGCAAGGCTGTTCTTCCGGTGGCCGGTTTCGGTACGCGGGTGTTGCCTGCAACGAAGGCGATCCCGAAGGAGATGCTGCCCGTGTTCGACCGGCCGGCGATCCAGTACGTGGTCGACGAGGCGCGCGAAGCCGGCATTGAGCACTTCATCTTCGTCACCGGACGCAACAAAGGCGCGATCGAGGACTATTTCGACCGGGCCTACGAACTTGAGGCCACGCTCGAGGCCAAGAAGAAAACCGCCATTCTCGAAGAGCTGGGCGCGGCCGCCCTGCCGCCGGGCGCCGCAAGCTTCACGCGGCAGCAGGCGGCCCTCGGCCTGGGTCATGCCGTTCTGTGCGCCCGCGATCTGGTGGGCGACGAGCCCTTCGCGGTTCTGTTGCCGGACGTTCTTGTCGACGCCAAGCCTTCTTGCCTGGCGCAGATGGTCGAGGCCTATAACCGCACCGGCGGAAACGTCATCGCGGTGGATGAAGTGCCGATGGAACGCGTCCACCAGTATGGCGTGATCGCGCCGGCCGACGGCGCCGCCGCCGGCGACCAGCTGATCCGCATGTCGGGCATGGTGGAGAAGCCGGCCCGCGAGGTCGCTCCCTCCAATCTCAAGATCACCGGCCGCTACATCCTTCAGCCGGAAATCTTCGATCTGCTGGAAAACCAGACCCCCGGCGCGGGCGGCGAGATCCAGCTGACCGACTCGATGGAGCGGCTGATGGAGAGCCAGGATTTCCACGCTTTCCGCTTCAAAGGACGCGATTATGACTGCGGCGACAAGCTGCTCTATCTGCAGGCCTTCGCCGGCATGGCGCTCGCGCACCCGACGCTGGGCCAGGACGCGCGCGCCGTCCTGAAAGCGCTGCTGGACCGCGACTAGCGGTCGGCATCTGAGGATCCCGGGGCCAACCCTCACGCGTCGGGAAACCACTGGGCGATTGACCGAGCATACCCGAAAACGTCACTCTTAAGCCTAATCTGAATCATGCTGGGATCTGCTCAGCGTGGCGCGGATGTTAGGCATGAACGCCGCCAAGAGACGTTCAGCGCACCTTCTGCGGAGATGTTATGCGCGACGGGAAGCAATCGGACGGCACATCTAGAGGCGCCAAGGTGCACCGCCCGGTCCGGGCAAGCCTGCTGATCTCGCTGGCGCTCGCGAGTACAGCTTGCGCGAGCGGGGGAGGCGGTGGAAACGGAAGTCCACTTCCTCCACCCGTCGCACCTCCTGTTTCTCCCCCAACTACGCCCCCTTCCCCGCCAGTCGTTCCGCCACCGCCTCCCCCCCCAGCGAGTTCGTTCGAGACCAGCGAGTATTTTGCCGGCTCTGGCTCTTCATCACCGCGTGTAAGCGCCCTCAGTTTTCTTCATGCGTCCAGCGCGTACGCCCAAGGGGGAACTGGTGCTGGGATCACGGTTGCGGTGATCGATACCAATATCGATCCGACTATAACAGCGGCGGGCGAAGAGCTGGCCGGTAAGATCAGCGGCGCTTCCAAAGACATCTTCGCTTCTACACGCGCTGCAGGCGATGTGGACTCTGACGCACATGCCGCCTTTGTCTCCAGCGTGATCGCGGCGAACAAGGACGGACGCGGTACGCAGGGGATCGCTTTCGATGCGCAAATCCTGCACGTCCGCGCCGATACGCCAGGAAGCTGCCAAAACACAGACCCGGACAACGGCGGATGTTCGTTTTCGGACAACGCAATCGCCCAGGGCATCGATTACGCCGTCTCGAAAGGCGTGAAAGTGGTCAATCTGTCTCTTGGTGGAGAAATCGATAGCGACCCGACGCTAGAGAACGCGATACGTCGTGCCGTAAGCGCCGGCGTTCTTGTCGTCATTGCAGCAGGCAACGACGCCGAACCGCCGACTGGTTCGCAAACGGCAAAAGGAACATCGCCGCTAGAACCCGCCTATATCGCCGGCGAAGCCGCTTCCCTAGGGCGCGTTGTGGCGGTTGGTGCTGTCAACCTAGATGGTGATATGGCGAGTTTCTCAAACCGCGCCGGAGCCACAAAGGATTTCTACATTCTCGCCCCAGGGGCCACTCGTCGTGACGCCAACGGGAACGTTATCAACGGCGTGGCTGCTGCGGGCCCTGACGACAACAAGTTGACGCCCGACCTACCTGACTGCTCCACTGCCATTACCACGGATTGCAACGACCTCGATGACCGTGGAGACTACTACTACGTGTCCGGCACCTCGTTCGCCGCACCTTTCGTTGCCGGTGCACTGGCCATGATGCTGGAAGCGTTCCCAAACCTGTCGCCAGAAACCGCCCTGCAAGCGATCCTGATGACTGCGGACGACTACGTAACGAGCACCCCGGATCCGATACGCGGAGAAGTCGCGACTACAGGAACTGACGAAGTTTCTGGCGTGGGAATCATGAATCTGGAGCGAGCGTTCTCGCCAATCGGCACGACCAGCATGACTTTCGACGGTACAAAGGTGAGTCTGGCGCAGGCCTTGGCTCCGGCAAGCGGAGCTCTGGGCGACTGGGTCAGTCACGCTGGCGCTTTCAACGGCCTTGTCTTTCAAGATGTTCTGGATCGAGGCTTTCGTATTGGCGAAGCCCCTGCGGCCACTGGGCGGGCGCCCTTCGTAGACATGGCTGAGAAGGCCCGCATACTTTCAAGTCGTACACACGCTGTGGGCTTTGGCGGTGCGGCGTTCTCCTGGTCGCTGGCGCCCACACGACCATACGACCCACGTACGCCCTGGGAACAGGAACCCGAGGCGATCTACCAAATTAATATGTCGTTTGGCTCCACCGACATTGCCGCAGGCAAAGGAGGCGCGCCTGAGGGCATGACGCCCATCATGACGCTGATCAACGATCCTTCGGGACCCAACCAACTCGCGACCGGCACGAACTGGTCATATGTTTCGCACACTGTCGGGGCGACCACACTGGACTTCCGCGCATCACGCGACTCATCACGATCAGGCGCAAGCTTCGGGATAGGAGTCGGAAATTTTGAGTCCGGCAAGATCCGGTTGGGCTTCGGCTCAATGAAGGACGAGCGAACCACGCTTGGCGGTCAGCTGCAGAGCCGGTTTGGAGGCGTCGATCAATCGCAAGTCACGGCCACGACGATTGAGGGACAGCGTGCGATCGGGAATTGGACGCTGTCAGGATCGATCGAGGCCGGGCGCGCCGGTCTGTCCGGAGCAAACGTTGACGGGCTGTGGACCAGCGCATGGACGGTTAGCGCGGAGCGCGCTTTCGTCGGCGGAGCATTGCGGTTGACGGCGGCTCAACCGAGGCGAGCCGAAGGCGGAAAGCTAGTATTCGATGCGCCGATTGAAGTTGGGCGTGACGGAACGCTTCGATTCGAACAGCGCACGGTCGAACTTACGCCAAGCGGTCGTCAACTTTCCCTGGAAGCAGGATGGCGAGCACGCATCGACGCACATACCACTTTCGAAGCGGCGGCCGCTGTGGCGACCTCGCCGCACCATGTCGCCAACGCGAAGCCGGAATCAGCCTTGTGGTTAGGCCTGCGGCGATACTGGTAATCCAGATATCTACCAACGCAGGATGCGAGGCCCGATCACCGCCCCGACGACGGTGCAGGTGAGAATCGCCGCGCCATACCAGAACGATACGAAGCCCATATCGTCGACGGGGCAGATCAAAGCGTAGGCGACGGCGCCGAGCCCGCCCGACATGGCGCCGACAACGCCGCCGGCAAAGGCCAGCCGCGTCGGCGCGTGCCTGCGAAACCAGCCGAAAACCAGGATCGCGGTCGGCGTCGCCAACACCGGTATGACCAGATAGGCGAGCGGAAATCCATATCCGAAGGCGCCTCCGCCCTGCGGCCCCGGCATGACCATGAAGCCGGCGACGATCCCGGTGAGGATCAACAGCGCCGCAACCGCAATCAGCCAGACGCTGACGCGCCGGCCGGGCCGGGCGAGACGAGCCGCCAGGGGAAGAAGCGCAACGCAAACCAGCGCGGAGAAAATCGCCTTCATCGCGACGGCGGCGGTATGCGTCATGAAATGCTCGCGCAGGCCCAACGCCAGAACGACCAGCACGGCGCCTGCGATCAATCCGCCGACAAGCGATAGAACCAGTCCGGGCGTCAGGCGCTTGCGGGCGCTCGGTTCGAGATCACGCGAGAGCGTGCGGATCAGGTCATCCGTTTTCATTACGGGTGCTCCTTTCCGGTTTCAGCCACGGCCCCGGTCTCTTGCGCCAACAAGCGCGCAAGCGTCTTGAGCCCGCGATGAACCGAAACTTTCACATCGGATTCGGACATAGAGAACGCTTCGGCGGTTTCGCGCACGGAGCGTTCCTCAAGTTTCACCATCTGGATGGATCGGCGCTGCTTTTCCGGCAGCCGGTCGAGCAGACGCTCGATGTCGCGACGCGTCGCGCCGGCTTCATGATCGCTTTCGGAGGTCAGTTCGGTGAAATCCTCGATCGGGAAATGCTGGCCGCGGCGACCCTTGCGGCGAAGATGGTCGGTCAGTTTGAAGCGGGCGATGGCGTAGATCCACGCGGTGAGCGGCAGCGAGGGATCATAGGTGTGGCGTTTCAGGTGAACCGCCAGCAGAACCTCCTGCACGATGTCCTCTGCCTCATCTGGACCGGCGAACAGGCGCTTGCGGATGAACGGACGCAGGTTCGCGGCGAGGCCCGCGAGGAGACGGCGATAGGCGTCTTCGTCGCCGTCCATGGACGCGACCATCAGGGCGTGAAGCTCCTCCTCGTTCATGGCCCGCATGCCCTGTCCCCGAAAGACTTGTTCTACAACGGGTCCATATCCGGGTGCAGAGACGCCGGTCCCGAGCGTGGCTTCGACGATCCGCACCGTCCGGTTACAATAACGTCCGGCCGCCATGCCGGCGCCCATTCCGCCGCTTGCATGTCTGCGGGCAAGGCCGCCGGGAGACCAGTGTAACAGACCCCGCCCGACGGTCGAACTGGGGAACAGGGGCGCAGATGTATCCGGGTATCTGGATGACGGCCCCGCGGGTTTTTCACCCGCACGGAGGACCAGAACCATGGCCGCGCCGTGGAGATCCCTCATCGCCCTGCTCGCCCTGATCGTCGCGGGGGCGGCCGCAGCCGCGCTGCTGATGAGAGCGGATGACGCACACGACAATCGCCGAACCTTCGACATGGCGACGTTCCGGGCGGCGCAGGCCGCCGGCGAACCGATTCTGGTGGAGACCTGGGCGAGCTGGTGCGGAACCTGCCGGGCGCAATCCAATGCGCTGGACCGGCTGGCGGCGGACGGCGAGATGGCGGGCGTCGCGGTCTTCCGGCTGGACGTCGACCGCAACCCGGCCGACATGAGAGCGCTGGGCGCGGATGCGCAGTCCACCCTGCTGGCCTATTGCGGTGAAACGCTGACGGCTCGTTCTGTGGGCGAGACCCGCCCGCGCAGAATCGCCAACATGGTGAAGACGCTGGCCGCCTGCACCGCGAACTAGGTTGCGATCTGGCCCGGAACGCGCATGTTCGGGGCGAGCAAAGACCGTTGAGGGAAGCTGACCCATGCGCAAAATCCAGGTCGCCTGCGTGCAGATGCGCTCCGGCAAAGGTATCGACGCCAACATCGCCGACGCCTCGGAGCTGATCCGCAAGGCCGCGGCGGGCGGCGCGCAGCTCATCGTGACGCCCGAGATGACCTCGCTTCTCGACAAGGCGCCGGGCGCCACCTTCGCCGCGTCGATCGCGGAGGACGAAGACCGCGCGCTGCAAGCGTTCCGGTCGTTGGCCAAGGATGTCGGCGCATGGCTCGTGATCGGTTCTCTGCCGATCCGCGTGTCGGACACGCGATGCGCAAACCGCCAGTTCCTGATCTCGCCGGACGGCGAGGTGGTCGCGCGCTATGACAAGATCCACATGTTCGACGTGCAGTTGAACGAGGGCAATATCTATCGCGAGAGCCGCGACTATGCGCCGGGCGACAAGCTGGTGGTCGCGGAAACGCCGCTCGGGAAGATCGGGATGACGATCTGCTACGACGTGCGCTTCCCTCACCTGCACCGCGATCTCGCCAAGGCGGGCGCCGAGATTCTGACCGGCCCGGCGGCGTTCACCAAGATCACCGGCGAGGCCCACTGGCATCCGCTGTTGCGGGCGCGCGCAATCGAGACCGGCTGCTTCATGATCGCCGCGGCGCAGGGCGGCCGGCACGAGGATGGGCGCGAGACCTTCGGTCACTCGCTGATTATCGGACCTTGGGGCGAGATTCTCGCGGAGGGCGGAACAGATCCGGGCGTCGTCTCGGCCGAGATCGATCTCGACGAGGTTTCAAAGGCGCGCCGGAAAATCCCGGCCCTTGAGCATGATCGGCCTTACACGCTGACGCACGTCTGACCGCAAACTTTGAGACACCGTTCGGGCGCCGAACGAATTTGGGCCGCCCAGCCCTGAAAGGATGAGCGGCCCTCGGTCGCGTTCTTTGCGTTGGCCCTGCCCGTGATCCGGCCCCGCGATCGGGCCCCGCGATCCGGCCCCACTATCCGCCGAGGCTAGGCGTCGGCGGGCTTGGGGTTGAAGGTCCGGTAGACCATCGAGGACGGCGGGCCGACGAGGAATTTCTCCGCCCCGTCATTGAGCGCCTGCGCGTAAACTTCCATGGCGCCGTCGAAGGCTTCGATCGTCTGGTCGATGTCCGCTTCCTTGTGAGCGTAAGACACCACGATCGAGGGCGAGAGCACGCCGCGCTTGATCAGCTCCTGAAGCAGGACGCAGCGATAGGCCTGGCTGGGCTTGCCGTCCGGATCGGTGGTGCCGAACACGGCGTTGGAGGGCATGCCCATGACCTTGATGTGGTTCTGGACGCCACGCGCCTCGGCCGCCTGCGCGATACCGGTCATCAGACGCTGCCCCATGGCGATCATGTGCTCGATCACCGGCTCGTTTTTGTAGACGTCCATGGTCGCCATCATCGCGGCGAGACCGTGCGTTTCGCCGCCATGGGTGGTGGACATCAGGAAAACGCGCGGCTTGTCCCACTGGACGAGATCGCCGAGGCGCAGGAACTCGCGCTTGCCGGCCAGCGCCGAGACGGAGAAGCCGTTGGCGATGGCCTTGCCCCAGGTCGAGAGATCCGGGTCGATGTCGTACATGTGCTGCGCGCCGTAATTGTGCAGGCGGAAGCCGGAGATCATCTCGTCGAGGATGAACAGCGCGCCGTCTTCATGGGCGAGACGCTTCAGTTCGTGCAGGAAGTTGTCTTTCGGATCAGCGCCGCGCGTGGGCTCCAGAATGAAGCCGGCGATCTGGCCCGGATACTGGGCGAGCAGCGCCTTGACGCTGTCGATGTCGTTGTATTTGAACTTCACCGTCAGGTCCGAGACCGCCTTGGGCACGCCGCCATTGATGGGCGTGGTGCCGATGAACCAGTCGTCGACCGAGAAGAAGGGATGATCGCCGCAGATGGCGATGAGATCGCGGCCGGTGTAGGCGCGGGCGATCTTGACGGCGCCTGACGTGGCGTCCGAACCGTCCTTGGAGAACTTCACCATCTCGGCGTTCGGGATCATCGACAGGAATTTCTCGGCGGCGGCGACCTCGATGGCGGCCGGGCGCACGAAGTTGACCCCGTTTTCGATCTCGGCGCGGACGGCGGCGAGAACAGGCTCATACGCATGGCCGAGCGTGACCGCGCGGTTGCCGATGCCGTATTCGATGTATTCGTTGCCGTCGGCGTCCCAGGACCGGCAGCCCTTGCCGCGCACCAGATGGCCCGGCGCAAGAAGCGGATACTGGTCATCGCCCTTGGCGTAGGTGTGGCACCCGCCGGGGATCAGCTCCTGCCCGCGATCGCGCAGGATGTTTGATTTCTCGAAACCGCGGTGTTCCTTGATCGCCATCTTGCCCGTCCTTAGCTGGCCGACTTCATCTTCAATCCGCATCGCCCGATGCGGACGAAGGGGTAAATTCCATTCCCTCGCGCCATGCATGCGCGGCGCCGCGCAGGTTCGCGCTCAGCCCAGCAGCATCTTGCGCGCGACATAGGCTTCCGCGTAGCGCGCCCGGCACTCGACGCCGCGCAGGCGGGCCAGCCCGCGGAACGTCTCGTCGTCGAACCACGCCTTGGAGCGCTGGGTCCCGAAATGCTTGTCCAGCAATGCGATCTTGCGGGTGAGCGCCTCGTCCGAGACCTGCACGTAGATATTGGGCCGGCCGACATCGCCGTCCCATTTGGGAATTTCGTATTCGAGGATCACGTGATCGCGGAAGGCGTTCCAGGTCAGTTCGCAGATCGTGCGGTGATCCTGGTGGGCGTCGTCGCGACGATGGGTGAGAATGATGTCGGGCTTCGGTCCGGATTTCAGGCTCTCGACCCAATCCTTGAGCCTTGAGGCTTCCGAGGGAAAGTACCCGTCCCGGAAGTCGCCAAACTCGAACGCCACATCCTGCGCGCCTTCAAGGAACTCCAGCGCGGACGCCCGCGCCTCCTCCTGGCGCTCGCCGATCGCGCTCGCCACGCACCAGCGGACGTTCAGCTTTCGTCCATCCGCGAGCCACTGAAGAATCGTGGCGCCGGCGCCGATCTCGATATCGTCGGAGTGTGCGCCAAGGCACAGGACGTTGAGCGGCTGGGCCGGATCGCCGAGGCTGAGCGAGAGCATGGGTCTGTCGATCGCTTTCTGAGCGGTTGGTGTCGGGCGGCGCGCCTATTTGCGCGGGCGGATCGAGATGTCCTCGCTGACCTTCCAGGGCATGTCGCCCTTTTCGATCATGTCTTCGAGAACCTGGCGATCGCGCAGCGTATCCATGGAGCGCCAGAAGCCTTCATGGCGGTAGGCCATGAGCTTGCCTTCGTCGATGAGACGTTTGAACGGCTCCACAACCAGCTCCTCGCCCTCCTTCATGTAGTCGAAGAGCTCCTTGCGGAAGATGAAGTAGCCGCCGTTGATCCAGATCTCGGATTGATCGGAGGTGATGAACTCCTTCACGCCGCCGTCCTGGTCGAGATTGGCCAGGTGGTAGGTGACCGGCGGGTGCACGGCCAGGAAGCAGCCGATCTTTCCGGAAGCCTTGAATTTCTCGATCATGTCGTCGAGGTCGACGTCGGTGAGACCGTCGGAATAGTTGGCGAGGAAGTATTCCTCATCCTTGAGCTGATCCTTCACGGCCCAGAGGCGTCCGCCGATGTTCCGCCACACGCCGGTGTCGATCATCGTGATGCGCCAGTTCTCGTCCGGCTGCGGGCCGATGCTCTCAATGTTCGCGCCATCGACCACGCAATCGGCATAGGACCGGCTGCGGTAGTTGATGAAGTAGTCCTTCACAGTGTTGGCCTTGTAGCCAAGGCACAGCACGAAGTCCTTGTGGCCGTATTCCGAGTAGTAGTTCATCACGTGCCACACGATCGGCTGATGACCGATCGGGATCATGGGCTTGGGAATGTTCTCCGAATACTCGCGGATTCGCGTTCCGAGCCCCCCGCAGAACAGGACAACTTTCATGGTCCGGGTTCCTTTCCCCACTTCGGTTCATCGTTAAGCCCTGGCGGCCGCCCGACAGAACCGGATATGCAAATTCGCCAACGAAGCAGCAAAGTCCGTGCCGCCCCTCCCCCGCCGCGAGCAGGCCGCGAACGGCCCGTTTCGTCGCCCGACGCGCGATAGCCCGATCCGGCGCAAATCCCGGCAGGCGTCACGAGCCATGCTCTTACAGGGGCCTCCGCCGCTGTCCCGCACTCCCCCTATGCACGAGTTCCGTTGACTTCGCCTTTACCGGAAGGTGAAAAAGGCGATCCCGAACAAAATTGAAGTCTGAGCGCGGTCGACGCCCGGTGCGGCCGCGCACGCGCAGGCGAGCGATGCGTGGCACGATGTGTGCTGCCGGGCGAAGTCGGTTGTCTCAGTTTCTTGCGAAGGAACCCTTCATCATGCCCGTCATTCGGCCATCTCTTTCCCAATCCCTCTACAAAGAAGGCATTGGCGAAGACCTCTGGAATTTCGCCAACGATATCTACCCGATCTGCCGCTCGATCTCGGGCAATGGCGTTCGGGAGACGCTCGATCACGTCAAGAAGTTGATCGATCTGGAAGTTCATGAGGTTCCGTCGGGCACGCAGGCGTTCGACTGGACGATCGCCCCAGAATGGAACATCCGCGACGCGTGGATCAAGGATCCGCAGGGCAACAAGATCATCGACTTCAAGAAGCACAATCTTCACGTGCTGAACTATTCCGCGCCGATCAACGGAAAATTCCAGCTCTCCGAGCTGAAAAAACACATCTTCACGATGCCGGATCAACCTGACCTGATCCCGTACCGGACCAGCTATTACAACATCAACTGGGGCTTCTGCATGAGCCACGACCAGCTGATGAGCCTGCCGGACGGCGAGTACGAGGCCTATATCGACTCCGACCACAACCCGAACGGCTCGCTGACCTATGGCGAGTACTTCATCCAGGGCGAGTCGGACGAGATTTTCCTGTTCTCAGCGCACTGCTGCCACCCCTCGCTGGCCAACGACAACTGCTCGGGCATCGCGGTCAACTCGCACCTCGCGCGCGCGCTTGCATCGATGAATGGCAAGACCCGGTATTCGTACCAGTTCATCTTCGCGCCGGGCACGATCGGTTCGATCACCTGGCTGTCGCGCAACGAAGACAAGATCAAGCGCATCAAGAACGGCCTGATCCTTTCGTGCGTCGGCGATCCCGGCGGCCCGACCTACAAGCGCAGCCAGGCGGGCGACGCCCTGATCGACCGCGCGGTCGAGAAGATCCTTCGCGACGAGGAGAAGGACCCGAACATCGTCGACTTCTGGCCCTACGGCTATGACGAACGGCAATACAACTCGCCGGCGTTCCGTCTGAATGTGGGCCTGTTGCTGCGTTCGCGCTTCGGCCTGTTCCCCGAGTATCACACCTCGGCCGACAATATGGACTTCATCAAGCCCGAGTGCCTCGAGAAATCCTACAAGCACGTCCTCCAGATGGTCGACATCATGGAGAACGAGTACCGGACCGTGAACCTTGCGCCGCATGGCGAGCCGAACCTCGGCAAGCGCGGCCTTTACGGCGCCATCGGCGGGGACAAGAAGGCCTATGACGCCAACCTTCCGGTGTTCTGGATGCTGAACCAGTCCGACGGCCAGCACTCGCTGCTCGACATCGCGCAGCGCGCCAAGCTTCCCTACGAACGCATCCACGACGCCGCCAAAGTGCTGGCGGAGAACGGGCTTCTGGAAGTGCAGGAATAGTCCTCAGCGGACATCGAGACGACCTGGATGGGCCCGCGGATCGCTCCGCGGGCCCTTTCGATTCCTCCCCTATCCCAGCGGCAATCGGCTGTACCGCCCTGCGCGAGACCCGATCGGCTTGACCGGCGCGTGTTCGGCATCAAGGTTCGGACATCGACGCGCAGACGCCGCATGCCTGTTGGGCGGGAGGGAAAAGCTAGATGACCGCGAAATCGCGAACTATCGAATCGACGATCGCCGGGGTCGTCGCCCTTTGCGTCCTGTGGGGCTGCACCGCCGCGTCGCCAGGCGTCCAAGAGCAGGCCGCCGCGGCCGCGCCGCTCGAACAAGCCGCCCAAACAAGCGACAAGCCCCCCAACGTGATCATCATACTGGCTGACGATGTCGGCTACGCCGACATCTCGGCTTACGGCGTGAACCGGATACCGACGCCCAATATCGATCGCATCGGTCTGGACGGCGTGCGCTTCACAGACGGCTATGTCAGCGCGCCGGTGTGCGGGCCGTCTCGCGCGGGCCTGATGACGGGGCGTTATCAGGACAGGTTCGGTTTCGAGTATAACAACGGTCCGGCACGACGCGATGTCGAGGACAATCTCGGCCTGCCGGAAGACGAGATCACGATCGGTGCGGCGCTTCAGACGGTCGGCTACCACACCGGGGTGATCGGGAAATGGCATCTAGGCGCGAACGACGCCTACTATCCGACCAATCGGGGGTATGACGAATTCGTCGGCTTCCTGCCCGGCGCCACGTCCTACATGGATCCCAACGCGCCCGGCGTGCACGTCTACCAAAACGCTGATCGCTCCGCCGCGGGCCCACCGAGCCGCAATCGCTACACGCAGATCATCGAAGGTCCGAACCGGACCGTCGTGCACAATGAAGACGAATATCTGACGGACTATTTCGGTCGCCGCGCCGCCGATTTCATTGGGCGGAACGCCGCCAGCGAAACGCCCTACTTTCTGTATCTGGCGCCCAACGCCGCGCACGACCCGCTGATGGTGACGCAGAAATACTATGATCGCTTCGCTCATATCCAGAACGAGCAGAACCGGATTTACGCCGGCATGGTGTCGGCGCTGGACGACATGGTCGGCGAAGTGGAGCGGGCGGTCGCCGCCAGCGGAGAAGAGGACAACACGTTGATCTTCTTTCTGTCCGACAATGGTTGCGCGGCCTACTATCCCGGCATGTGCGCATGCGAACCGCTGCGCGGCGGCAAGCTGACCCATTATGAGGGCGGCGCGCGCGTTCCGATGATGATGCGGTGGCCCGCCAAACTGAAGGACGGCCAGATCAATCGTCAGATCGTCTCGTCGATGGACATCTTCCCGACCGTTCTGGCCGCCGCCAAAGGCTCGATGCCGACCGACAGAACCTATGACGGCGTGGACCTGATGCCGATGCTGTCGGGCCAGACCGACGAACCCGCACACGAGATGCTGGCCTGGCGTCGCTCGCCCATGGCCTCCATTCGCATGGGCGACTGGAAGCTCTGGAAGAGCCTGGACGGGAAGTTCACGCTTCTGTTCAACCTCAAGGACGATCTCAACGAGACGACCAATCTGGCGGACGAATATCCAGAGAAGCTGAAGGAGCTGGAAGCGGCCTTCGACCAGTGGGCCAAGGATATGCAGGATCCCAGATGGCCGTCTCGACCTCACGTCACCTATGACGTCTGCGGGACGCCCTTCGAAGTTCCGATTTGATCTGGCGTCCGGCCGGACGCCCTCCGAAAAGTATGAAGGCGGCGCTCGCGCGCCGCCTTCAACCGTTCAAACCATCAGCGTCCAGACAGGCTGGAGACTACATCCGGACCGGCAGGGACGTCGCCGCCACGCCGCTTTTTTCCGGCGGCACGAAGTCCGGCCAGTTCTTGTCCTTTTCGGAAATCTCGGTCAGCGGAAGCGGCCATTCGATGCCAAAAGCCGGGTCGTCGGGACGGTAGCCGCCGTTCGAGTCGGGGACATACATGGACGAGCACAGGTAGGAGACCAGCGTATCGTCCTTCAGGGTCTGGTAGCCGTGCGCGAAGCCGCGCGGCACGTAGAGCTGACGCTTGTTCTCGAACGAAAGCTCGAAGCCTTCCGATTTGAGATAGGTCGGCGAGTAAGGGCGCATGTCCACGATGACGTCATAGACGGCGCCCCAGAGCGCGCGCACGACCTTCACTTCGTAGTGCGGGTCGACCTGAAAGTGCATGCCCCGGATCGTGCCCTTCTTGGCCGAGTAGCCGGTGTTGTGATGGGGATAGCTGATCTCGAGATTGTTCTCGGCGAACTCCTTCATGCAGAAGGAACGGCCGAACCAGCCGCGATTGTCCTCGAACGGGGTCATCTCGATCAGATAAGCGTCCTGAAGGCTGGTCTTGATGAATTTCATTGGGTCCTCTCGGGAATCCTGGCGTGTCGCACCACCGCGTTTCGGGCCGGCACGTTCCGGATCAACCGGACGAGGCCGGGCCGCAATCAGGTGTCCCCCTCCTGCGGTCGCAATGCGCGTGCACTCCATGTGCCACGCCGAGGGTCATACAGGCTGACTCCAAGCAGCCCGTTAACACTGAAGCGCAAACACGCCGGAATCGAACGAATTCTATCAAATTCGGCGTGGCCGGCCGCTACCTACCCGCCGGCTCAGATCGACTCGAAATACAGGACCCAGTCGGAATAGCCGGTGGAGTTGGCGCCGCGATTCGCCAGAACCTGGGTTCCGGAGGCCGCGAAACTGCCGCCGTCCGCCGTCGCGCCGGAGCCGGGATCATACCAGGTGATACGCACCTGGGGACCTGCGAACCTGGACAGGTCGACCGTGATCTGCCGGGAGCCCGGCATGTAGATCATGGCGACGCTGCCGTCGGCGGCCAGTCCGCTGCGCGCATTTCCGTTGGTGTCCGCTCCAACCGTGATGAGGCTGGTGGAGGGGGCGAACTTCCACCACTGCGTTGCGTTCAGGAACGCCGCAAAGCGGGTCATGCTGACCGAGCCCGCGGCGCCGAGCGCCGTCTTCCAGTCGTAGGGCCGCGGATAGGCCGAATTCGGAACGGAATCGAAGTGCCAGATCGGGTTGTTGCCGAACACGTGCCCCGTGCCGCCGCACGCGATCGATTCATAGGCCTGGGTGCGGAGCAACACCTGATCGAACCCCGCCGAGCCCGCGCTGGCGTTCTCGTAGACGGCCTCGATGTTGAAGAAGGGCGTTTGATCCGCCCGGTTGTAGGCCGATACGCCGGACGGGTAGACCGAGTTGCTCGTGTAGATGTTGTTGACGCCAAGCCAGGAATAGCCTGACCAGAAATCAAGCGCAGAGGTGCCACGCGCGCAGTGAGCGGTGTGGAGCGCGCTGGGGTCGCTCTCGACAATGCCCTGGGCGACAGCATCCGTGAGGGTCTTGTTGGGCGGGTTGTAGTCGCACCCTTCCGTCCAGAGGATGTTCTTGAGCCCGGCATAGCGGGCGCCGACATACTTCCCGTAATTGCGCAGCTTCGTGGTCCCATTCGCCAGCATGGCCTGGTACCAGCCTTCGTCGCCGCCATTGTACCCGAGATAGGCCGGAGCCAGCAGAACCAGCAGGTTCAGTTCAGCCGCCTTGCTCAGGACATAGTCGGCATGGGCGAAATAGGCATCGTTGGGCGTCGAGAAGTCCTCGGGCGTGGTGAACGGCGCATCGCCATAAATGTTCGCCGGCGTCCTGGACGCGAACTTGTGCTCGACCAGATTGACGAGAAGCGTGTTGAAACCGCGATTTTTGCGGTCCTGCATATAGGTTAGCGCATCTTCGCGCGTCAGCTGCGCGATCAGCGACCAGGCCGCATCGCCCACAAACGGGAAAGGCTGACCGTTGGCGTCCACCAGGTGGCGAAGACCGGCGCCCCGCGCGAGCGGATAGACCGGCGCGGACGGCGGGCTCGCGGGTGGACTGGCTGGGGGGCTCGCGGGCGGACTGGCTGGAGGGCTCGCGGGCGGGCTGGCCGGAGGGCTCGCAGGCGGACTGGCCGGAGGGCTCGCGGGCGGACTGGCTGGCGGGCTCGCGGGCGGACTCGTCGGAGGCGATTCAGGCGGCGAAACGCCGCCTCCGCCGCCGCCGCAAGAAGTGGCCGCGACCGCGAACCCGATTCCGAGAACGCTTCGGCGATTGAGTCTGGACCCTTGCTCGCTCATTGTGCGGCGACCTCTGTAACGACTTGGCCTTGCCCCTGCCCCGCGAAGTCCCCTCTAGTATCTGAATGCCAGAAGCGCGCCGAAGAAGGCAGCCCCGCCCGGCAAGTAAACTTCGAATTTGTCAGAAAAGATGCAGCGTAATCGCGATTCAGGCGAACACGCACGCATACGGCGCCTCGACTGGCGCGAATGCTGCATAAGTCTCACGACTGTCGTCCACGCACCGCCTATAGACCGGACCAACCGCAAACGTTCGGAACACCCGAACTTGACGGAGCCTGCAGCCGGATCGAGGGGGAAAGGCATGTGTCGGCAGGTTACACGTTCTTTCGGGGTCACGCCGCCGGGCAGGCCCGACCAAAGGCCTGAGCAAGGGTAACAAGGCAAACGACATGTCAGCCTCCGCGCGTCCGACCCAGGCCGAGATCAACGCCTCCATTCTGGACGTGGACCACCTGAAGTCCGGCATCGGCCAACGCACGGCTCGCGGCGGCGCCATCATCATGGCCGCGCAGGTGATCCGCATGGCGGCCCAGCTGGTCACCACGATGTTCCTGGCGCGTCTGCTGGTTCCAGACGATTTCGGCGTCGTGGCGATCGGATACACCATCCTCACCTTCGTGATGATGTTCGCCGACCTCAGCCTTTCGTCGGTGACCGTCCAGATCAAGAAGCTGACCCAGGACACCGCAAGCGCGCTGTTCTATCTGAATGTCGGCCTCGCGCTCACCGCCCTCATCGTCATCGCGCTTTGCGCGCCCTTCCTCGGTTGGGTTTTCCGCGACGATCGCATTCCCATGGTCGCGATCGGCCTGATCGCCTCCGCGCCCGTAAACGCGCTCGGCGGGCAACACCAGGCTTTGCTGCTGCGGAACATGAAATGGGTCAACCTGCAGATCCTGCAGATGGGATCGATGCTGATCGGGTCGATTGTCGCGGTTCTGTGCGCATGGCTGACGGATCTCGGCTATTGGTCGCTGGTCGTGCAGGCGATGGTGTCGGCGATGTCCGGCGTGATCCTGGCTTGGACGATGTGCCGCTGGCGCCCAAGCCGCGTTCAATCGTGGTCGAACGCCCGCTCGGCGCTGTTCACCAGCCTCAACCTGTCCGGAAACACGATCCTCGCCTTCGCCCACCGGCAGGTCGACAACATGCTGATCGCGTGGAAGTGGGGACCGACCGAACTCGGCTATTACTCGCGCGCCTACAATCTTCTCATGCTGCCCCGGAACCTTGTCGTCGGCTCGCTGTCGTCGGCGTTCATACCGGCGCTCAGCCGGCTGCAGGACGACGCGTCGAAATGGCGGCGCGCCTATCTCGACTCGCTCGCCGTCGTAACGATCTTCGGCGGCGCATTCACCGCCCTGTTGTTCGGATCCTCGGACACGGTCATCGACATCGTGCTCGGGCCGGGCTGGGAGCGCGCCGAGCTGATCTTCAGCTATCTCGTGATCGCCATGCTGGTGGGCATTCCGATGCAGACCGTGGTCTGGATCTACGTCTCTCTTGGGCGGTCGCGCCGCATGCTCTTGTGGGGCGTCATCGGCACCACCGCCTATGTCACCTCGTTCATCATCGGCCTGCCTGGCGGCGGCCCGGGCGTCGCCATGGCGTACGCCACGGCGCAGGTTCTGGCCTTCATTCCCTGCCTGTGGATGGCCACGCGCAAGACCAGCGTCACCCTCGTCGACGTGATGAAAATATGCCTGCCGCTGATGGCCGCGACATTGGCGGTCGGCTTCGCGCTGCGGCTGGCCAACGCCCATCTCGGGATGTTCGGCTCCGTCGCGGCCACGGCCGCCGGCGGAGTGGTCTATCTGGGGCTGGTGAGCCTTCTGGTGTGGTTCTGGCCGCCCATGCGCAGCGTGCGCGACCGGCTCTATCCGATGATCCGCAGCGGCGCGGGCCAGGCGTTGGCCTATATGCGCGGCTCCCGGAGCCCGAAGGCGGGCTGAGCGGCGCGCGCCTGAATGTGCGGGGAACAGAATGCGGGCGTCGTCAATTTCGAAACATTTTTCCCGCAAACACCTTTCCAACCGACGCCAGCGACGTCGCCCCTCCGGGCGGCTGAAACCATGACACGGGATTTGCATATCCCGCCGACCAGCCCGAGACAGACCCGAAGCGTCTGACAAGCCGAAGAGCGACCGATTTCATGGAACCGGATCAAACCCGTGAGCCTGGATCCAAACGCCCGCTCCGTGTCGGCGTTCTGGGTCAGTTCGGCATCGGCAATCTCGGCAATGACGGCTCGCTGCAAGCGATGCTGGACCATATCCGGCGCGTCGATCCCGAGGCCGACATCACCTGCATTTGCAGCGACCCCGACCTGATCTCCAGACGGCATGGCGTTGCGGCCCAACCGATCCGGGTCGGCGGCGGCCGTCCGCTGCTGGGCAAGCTCCTGCTCGGCGCCCCCAAATTTCTCAAGACGCTGCGCCACGCGCAAAGCGTGACGCGCGGGCTGGACCTTGTGGTCGTGCCCGGAACCGGCGTTCTCGACGACTTCAACGAGAAGCCCTCGGGCCTGCCGTTCGACATGTGGGTGTGGAGCCGTTCCGCGAAAGCCAACGGCGCCCGTATGGCTTTCGTAAGCGTCGGCGCGGGACCGATCACTCATGGCCGCAGCCGGCGCTACGTGAAGGAGGCCGCGGCGGCGGCCGACTACCGCTCCTACCGCGACATTCCCTCGTTCGAATTCATGAAATCGATCGGCGCTCTTGAGGCCGACGATCAGATCTATCCCGATATCGCGTTCAGCTTGCCCGCCCCGCCCGTTGTCCTCTCGCGGGTCGATGAGCGCATCGTCGTCGCGTTGGGCGTGATGGCCTATCGCGGATGGAGCGGCCGGGGCGAAGACGGCGCCGGCGTCTATCGCGACTACGTGGCCCGGATGGCCGACTATGTCGGCTGGCTGGTCGAGACGGGCCGGCGCGTGCGCTTCCTGATCGGCAAGGACAGCGACCTGCGCACGGCGGAGGACATTCGCAAGGCCGCCCTGATCGCCTCGCCCGGAGCGGCCGAATACGTCGCGCCGGTCGCCGCGATGGAGAGCCTTCAGGACGTGATGAGCGAGCTGGCGCACGCCGACATCGCCGTCGTGACCCGTTTCCACAATCTGGTCTGCGCCCTGAAAATGCATGTTCCGACCGTGTCGATCGGATACGCCGACAAGAACCGTTCGCTGCTTGAGGAGATGGGTCTCGGCGCCTTCAGCCAGGAAATCGAGTCCCTCGATCTGGATACGCTGAAGTCGCATACCGACCAGATCATCGAGACGCGCGCGGCGCATCGCTCACGCATCGCCGAGCGGGTCGCCGAATACCGGACCAAGCTGAACGACCAATGGGCGAGGCTTGCGCCCCTGTTCGGAAGAACCTCGTCATGACCGCTTCATCCCCCATCATCGCGGTCGTCACCCCGGTCTATAATGGCGAGCGTTTTCTCGCCGAGACGATGGATTGCGTGCAGGCGCAGACCTATCCGCATGTGGTGCATGTCGTGCTCGACAATTGCAGCACCGACGGGACGGCGGAGATCATCAAGCGCTACGCCGACGCGCGCGTTCCGGTGATCACGGGGCAGAACCCCGAAGTGCTGGATATGGGATCGAACTGGAACGCGGCGCTGAAGCTGATTCCCGAGGACGCCGAATATTTCCGTATCCTGTGCGCCGACGACCTGATGACGCCGGACTTCTGCGAACGCATGGTCGAAACGGCCGAACGCCACCCGGACATGCTGGTGGTCGGCTGCAAGGTTAGTCACCGCGAGGAAGATACGATGGACTTCGGCTGGGAGGCCGATCGCGAGACCTTCCCCGGCAAAGAGGCCGTGCGGCGCTATTTCGACGACAGCGGCGTGATCATCGCCCACCAGACCATCATGCGTCGCCGCATCCTCGCCATGCGCGAGGTGTTTTTCGAGCCGGGAATGACCACCAACGACACCGACGCCGTGCTCGACGTCTTGCGTCATGGCGCGTGGGGGTTTGTTCAGGCCAATCTCGGCCTGACCCGCGAACATGACGACACCGACACCAGCAAGACGGTGCGCCCGATGCGCATGGATCTGTGCGAGCACCTCGTGCTTCTGGACAGGCATGCGCGTTTCGGACTTGGCGAGGCCGAAGGCGAACGCATGCTCCGCACCTATCGCCGGTATTATGTCCGCAAGCTGATGCGATGGGCTGTGCGCGGCGAGCGCGACATCTTCAATCGGCACCTTTCGGCGCTGAAGCGCATGGGCTTCAAGCTGACGCCCGCGCATTTCGCCGACGCCGCGATCGACTGGCCGCTGATCCGCCTGAACCTGCGGCCCGCATGGACGGGCCGGCTGGCCTGATCCGCTGGCCCGGCCCGACTGGTCTGACCGGGGCGGCGCCGTCTTCCCCCTGCACGCTCCCGATCATTGCAGCGAACCGGCTTTGCGGTCTCGCGCCGAACGTCTAGTACGGTCTGCGCAACCTTCGGGATCCGGCATGCGAGACCAGTTCTTCTTTCCGCTCACAGTCGCCGTCGGCGTCGGCATGTTCCTGCTGGCGTTGCAGCCCTTCGCCGACCGACCACCGACCGGACCGGTCAGCGGCGGCGGACGCAATGCGCAGGACATCACCGTTTCCGGAACGGAGCTTCATCGCTTTCTTCCCGGCGACGCGGGCGGTCTGGATATTGTGGATACGCCTGAAGGCGACATCCTGCGGATCACGCGCCTGGCGACGCAGGTCTACGACAATCCGCGCTCCGGCCCGCATCTGGTGCTGGCGGCGGATGTCGAGTTCGCGATGCAGGAACGTCCCATCGAGGTCGTGATCGAGGCGCGCTCGGCGGGCGAGTTCGCGGCGAGCCAGTTCCAGGCGGATTTTCTTGCGAGACCGGGCGAGGAATCGGGTTGGCAAACCTTCGACCTCACCTCCGAGTTCAAACCCTACGCCTTCACCTACACGACGCCGACGCGCGGAGACGTCGAGGGATATGACTATCTCGGCGTCCGGCCTGTCACGCCGGACAAGCGGCGCACATTCGAGGTGCGGTCCGTGCGCATCCATGTGGTGGGCGAACGCGGCGGCTAGGCGCGGCGCCTCTTGCCGGCCGAGCCCGCGTGACGCGGTGAGACAATACGATCGAGGGGGAAATCCGGCGACTGGCGCACCCGGCACGATTCGAACGTGCGGCCTTTGCCTTCGGAGGGCAACGCTCTATCCAGCTGAGCTACGGGTGCGGAACGCCTGTACGGGAAGCTTCACTATCGGAATTCGGCGTGAAGGCAAGGGAGCGACAGGTTAAAGCCCGCCCTCGCCTCCCGAAACCACCGCAAGTGTTTCCGCCCTAAAAACAAACGGCTGGCGTCAGGAACCCCCGACGCCAGCCGCTGAATGTTCTCTGGAGGCGGCGGTCTAGCCGAAGGTCCAGAACAGTTTGCTGTCGAGCAGGCCCGCATTGCGGTGCTTCATCAGCATTTTCAGGCGGGTGTAGGGCGGCGCCCGGAAGTCGGCTTCCGACATGTCGATGCGCTTGAACACCTCGTGCATCTGCTTGGCGCCCGATTTGGCGTCCCACACGCATTTGAAGTCCGGAAGCACTTTCTGGATCTTGTCGAAATTAACCCGGTAGGAGCGGTTGTCCGCGGAGGGCTCGCCCACGATCAGCTCGCAACCTTCGAACTCGTCGGCGACGATCCTGGCGATGTCGATGACCTTGTAGTTCTGCTCGGTGGAGCCGACGTTGAATATCTGGCCGCGAATGTTGTCGGCCGGCGCGATCAGCGAGCGATAGACCGCCTGGCACATGTCGAGAGCGTGAACCAGCGGACGCCAGGGCGAGCCGTCGGAGTTCAGCTTGATCTGCTTGGTGGTCCAGGCGAGGCCGCACAGGTCGTTCAGAACGATGTCGAAACGCTGGCGCGGCGAGGCGCCGTAGGCGGTGGCGTTACGCAGGAAGCAGGGCTCGAAATCGTCGCCCGCCATGGCGCCGACGTCGCGCTCAACCTTGGCCTTGCATTCGGCGTAGGCGGTCTGCGGGTTGATCGGGCTGGTTTCGTCGAGGACGGTGTCGCCCTCGCCGACGCCGTAAACCGAGCAGGACGACATGTAGACGAAGCGCTTGACGCCGGCCTTCTGAGCCAGCTGGGCGAGACGAACCGAGCCGCCGTGGTTGATCTCGTGCGTGAGACCCGGGTCCTGCTGACCGAGCGGGTCGTTCGAGAGTTCGGCGAGGTGGGCGATCGCGTCGAAGCCCTGCAGGTCTTCAGCCTCGACCTGGCGCAGATCCTTGGTGATGACGGACGGGCGCTCGCCGGTCATCGGATAGAGCCAGCCCTGACGGTAGAAGCCGGTGTCGAGACCGACCGCATCGATGCCGCGCTCGCGGAGATAGGGACCAAGGAGAGTGCCGATATAGCCGTCGGCGCCGGTGAACAGGACACGCATGAAAGGGTCTCGCGGACTGGTTGAGTTTCGCCTGCCAGGATGCATCTAGCATGCCATGTCGATACCGCGGGTTTTTCACATTTCCATGGCGAAGCGGCCATGGATGACGAAACGGTCCGGTTCTGCCAGTCTCACCGGCGATTCACCCTGCCCGTCCGCCGCCGCGCCCTCCCGCCGGCGACAGATCCCGGAGACCTGAATGACGCTGAGATTTCTCGCCGCCGCCGCGCTGGCCGGCCTTGGGCTCGTCGCCTGCACCCCCAAAGAGGCCGCAGATACGCCGGATGCGACCGAACAGGCGAGCGCGCCGAGCGGCCCCAACGCCGCGGAAACGCCAAGCGATACCGCCGCCACCGCTCCAATCGAAGCCGGCGGCCCCGCCCTGTGGTTAACCGGCGACGCGGACACGAAAATCTACCTTCTAGGCACGGTGCACGTTCTGCCGCCCGACCTCGAGTGGCGCACCGACAAGATCGACCGCGCCCTTGGGGAAGCCAAGGCGGTCTATTTCGAGACGGATGTCGAACCGAACGAAGCCGAAATGCTGCCGGTTCTGACGCGTCTCGGGATCTACCCGCCTGGCCAGACGCTCTCCAGCCGCTTGACCGAAGAGCAGCGCACGACCCTGGCGACGGCGACGAAGGATCTGGGCATTCCGCTCGCCGGGCTGGACGTGATGCGGCCGTGGCTGGCCGCTGTCAGCATCTCCGACCGGGTCATCGTGAACGCTGGCTACAGCTCGGAATCCGGCGTCGAGCGCAAGCTGATGCCGGACGCGCGCGCGGCCGGCAAGGAGATCCGCAAGTTCGAGACGATCGAGGAACAGCTGCGAATTTTCGCCGATCTGCCGGAAGAGGTTCAGATCAAGTATCTGATGAGCTGCGTCGAGGATATCGGCTCGGAACAAGAGATATCGGACCTCGTCGCGGCCTGGGCGAGCGGCGACACCGACCTGCTTGAAGAGCTGATGATTGTGGAAGACATGGGCGAGACGCCCGAAATCTACGACGCGATGCTGGTCAAGCGGAACGCCAACTGGACGCGCGAGATTCAGAAGCTCACCACCTCCGAGACGGGCACGCTGTTCGTTGCCGTCGGAGCGGCGCACCTGGTCGGAAAGGACAGCGTGGTCGCGATGCTGACCGACAAGGGAGTTTCGGTTAGCCGCGTCGAGTAACCACGAAATACGCCGTCCCGGTTAGGACTACCTTCGACCTTAAGCTGGTCTTCCGACGCTGTGGTATTTGAAACCGAGGCGGTTCATTTCGGCGGGGTTGTAGATGTTTCTGAGGTCGACGACGACGGGTGTCTTGAGGCCTGTCCTGACGCGGTCGAAGTCGAGCGCTCGGAACTGGTCCCACTCGGTCACGATGACCATGGCGTCGGCTCCCTCGATGGCGTCATAGGGGCCCTCGCAGAAGGTCACGTCCTGCAGCATGTGGGCGGCCTCCTTCATGCTTTCCGGGTCGAACGCCTTGATCGTCGCGCCGGCCGCCTGCAGCGCCGGGATGATGTCCAGGGAGGGCGCATCGCGCATGTCGTCGGTGTTGGGCTTGAAGGCCAGGCCGAGCACCGCGACGGTGCGCCCGGAGACGTCCCCGCCCATGGCCGCGATCACCTTCTGCGCCATCGCCTTCTTGCGCGCCGCATTGACCTCCACCACCGTGTCGACGATGCGCACCGGCGCGCCGTGATCGTTGGCGGTCCGGGTCAGGGCGAGCGTGTCCTTCGGGAAGCACGAACCGCCATAGCCCGGCCCCGCATGCAGGAATTTCGAGCCGATGCGGTTGTCCAGCCCGATCCCCTTGGAGACCTGCTGCACGTCCGCGCCGACCTTCTCGCACAGGTCCGCGATCTCGTTGATGAAGGTGATCTTCACCGCCAGGAAGGCGTTGGCGGCGTACTTGATCAGCTCGGAGGTGCGCCGGCCGGTGAACAGGATCGGCGTCTCGTTGAGGAACAGCGGCCGGTAAAGCTCGCGCATCACCTCGCGGGCGCGTTCGCCCTCGGGGCTGTCGGGAACCCCCACCACCACCCGGTCCGGGCGCTTGAAGTCCGTGATCGCCGCGCCCTCGCGCAGGAATTCCGGGTTGGAGACCACCGCGAACTCGGCCTCCGGACGGGTCCGGGAGATGATCTCCTCGACCTCATCGCCGGTGCCGACCGGAACCGTCGACTTGGTCACCACCACGGTGAAGCCGTCCATCTCCCTGGCGATCTCCTCGGCCGCCGCGTAGACATAGGACAGGTCCGCATGCCCGTCGCCCCGGCGGGAGGGCGTGCCCACCGCGATGAACACCGCATCGGCCGAACGCACCGCCTCGCGCGCGTCGCGGCTGAAAAACAGCCGCCCTTCCTTCACATTCTTCGCAACAAGCTGGTCCAGACCCGGCTCGAAAATCGGGATCTCGCCACGCTCAAGCATGTCGATCTTGCGCGGATCCTTGTCCACGCACGTAACAACATGACCAAAATCCGCAAAACACGCTCCCGACACCAGTCCTACATATCCCGTGCCGATCATCGTGACGCGCATGACGTAACCCTCAAACCCCTTTGGATCTTTGCATCCCCGGGCGTGGCGAAAAGACAGAAAGAACGACGGGGTTGCAGGCCGGAAGCCGTTTTCCCGGCGGCGACCGGCTGCGCCCTTCGAATGTCCTGTCAACTAGACGCATGTCACCCCTGCCGCAACACCAGCGGGCAGGCGTCGCCACATTTGCTCGTGGTCCGCGCGGGACCGGGAAATGTTGTTGGCTTCGGCGAGTTCGGATATGCGGCGTGAACGACAGGACGCGCCGTCCCGCGCGGCCATGGTTTCCGGGCCCGTTAGCCGACATGATCCAGGCATGACCGATGGAACGATCTTGAGCATGGCCGCGCCGGCGCTCGCGCCGGCCGTGCGGACGTGGATGTTCGATCGCGCCCTGCCGTTCTGGCTTGAGCATGGTCTCGACAGGACGCATGGCGGTGCGGTCGAAAGCCTCAACCTCGACGGTTCGCCCCTGAACGAGCCGTTCAAGCGCACGCGGGTGATCTGCCGGCAGATCTACGTCTTTTCGCACGCGTCCCTGCTCGGCGCGCCGGATGCGGCGGCGACGGCCGATCGTCTTTGCGACCATCTTCTGGAGCGTGTCTGGAAGGGCGACGAGGCGGGCTGGCCGCGCACCACCACGCGCGAGACGGCCGAAGCGCTCGATTCGACACCCGACCTTTATGACTACGCATTCGTCCTGTTCGCGCTGGCATGGCGCTACAAGGCCGCATCCGATCCGCGCGCGTTGAAACTGGCGCATCGCACGCTCGACCTCGTCGAAACGCGGTTCCGGCATCCTGCCGGCGGCTTCCACCACCAATTGCCGCCCGGCCTGCCGCGCCAGCAAAACCCGCACATGCACCTGACCGAAGCCGCTTTGGCGCTCGCCGAGGCTTCGGGCGACGAACGCTTCGGCGCCCTTGCGGATGAACTGGTCGGGTTGTTTCGGAGCCGCTTCCTGCGCGCCGGCGGCGTTCTGCCGGAATTCTACGACGACGATCTGCGCGCCGTTGCCGGCGAGGCCGGCCGCAGGGTGGAGCCCGGTCACCAGTTCGAATGGAGCTGGATTCTCGCCCAGCACCAGAAGCGCACCGGCGCCGACAATGAAAGCCTGATCCGCGATCTCGTCGCGTGCGCGGAACGCCATGGCGTCGATCAGGCGACGCAGGTCACATTCAATGCGGTCCGTGACGATGGTACGCCGGTCGATCGCGGCTCGCGCACCTGGCCGAACACGGAACGGATGAAAGGCTGGATCGCGCTTGAGGAGCTGACCGGGACGCCGGCAGGTGCAGCGGTGACCGGAAGCGCCCGGCTATTGCTGGACCGCTATCTGGGCGGCGACGCAATTCCGGGGGCGTGGATCGACGCGTTCGATGCGGACGGCGCGCCGGCCGCCTCAACCATTCCGGCCTCGACGCTTTATCACGTCTTCCTTGCCTTCGCGGAACTGCTTCGCCGAACCACGCCGGCGGGCTAGATCGCCCGGCGGAGCGTTGCGATGCGTATCAGCGATCTTCGGCGGAAGCGGCCAGCGCACTTGCGGCGACGGGGCGGGCTGGTATGTGGGGGCCGAGGTTGATCGGATAGCGTCACATGCGGTTGCTCATCACCGGCGGAGCCGGCTTCATCGGATCGGCGCTCGCCGGACTGGCGATCCGCGCCGGGCATGCTGTCCGGGTCGTCGACAAGCTGACCTATGCGGGTCATCTCAGTTCATTGCGCGACGTCCATGATGCGCCGGGCTTTTCATTTTCTCAGATCGACGTTTGCGACGGGGCGGCGATCAGCGCGGCGATGGCCGAATTCGAGCCGGACGCCGTCATGCATCTCGCCGCCGAAACGCATGTCGACCGGTCGATCACCGGGGCGGGCGATTTCGTCGAGACCAATGTCGTCGGCGCCTATCAGATGCTCGAAGCCGCCCGGAGATACTGGGAGGCGTCGCCGGCGTCCCGTCGCGATGCGTTCCGTTTCCTGCATGTGTCGACGGACGAGGTCTTCGGGTCGCTGGGCGCGGAGGGGCGGTTCAGCGAGACGACGGCGTATGATCCACGCTCGCCCTATTCGGCCAGCAAGGCCGCCTCGGACCATCTCGCGCGGGCCTGGGGACACACCTATGGCTTGCCCGTGATCATCTCGAATTGCTCAAACAATTATGGTCCGCGCCAGCTGCCGGAGAAGCTGATCCCGCTGATGATCCTGAATGCGCTGGATGACGTAACGCTGCCTGTCTATGGCGACGGGCTTCAGATACGCGACTGGCTCTATGTCGACGATCATGCGCAGGCGCTTCTGGACATGATCGAGAAGGGCAGGCCCGGCCGCACTTATGCGGTCGGAGGCGATTGCGAACGCACCAATCTCGCCGTTGTCCAGACGGTTTGTGACCTTCTGGACCGTTTTGCGCCCGGCGAAACGCAACGCCGCGCGCTTATCCGCCATGTGCAGGATCGGCCGGGACATGATCGGCGCTATGCGATCGATTCAAGTCGTGCGCAGGCGGAACTTGGCTGGCGGCCGAAGGAATCCTTCGAAACCGGCCTCGAACGGACCGTGGATTGGTATCTCAAGAATGAGGACTGGTGGGGCCCGCTCCGCAAGGAGGGGCACGGCAAGAACCGTCTTGGCCTGCCAGGCGGTGAGCGCCGCACCTGACCGTCCCTATCCGGAAAACCACAAATGCGCCGGGTCGATCATGACGTTGGCGTCATTTTCGCGATGGTTGATCAGTGAGGCGGCGTCGACACATATCTGTTGCAGACATGCGACACGTCGAGCCGCCGGACGCAGGAGATTGGCGATCTGAACCCGGTCCGGTCCGGTCCGAAAGCCTCCATCCTGGCGTGGAACCCGGCCCAGGGCGTTCTGAACGGGCGATTTCGCGGCGAAAGGCGGGTGACCGTCTGCATGCAACCCCTTCACGCTTGGAGTCGATACGGATAAGCAATCTGCCCGTCTTGCTGATCGAATGAGGTTGACGGGTAGAAGTAAGGCGGCTCTATCGTCGAGGATGGCGCTGCGGGATTGTCGGGAAGAACGGATATTTCCCGATTAGTTCCCGGCGTCAGGTTTTGCCCGTCTCCGCAGCAGGGACGTGCGCTCAAGGTTAGGGGTGTGAAACATGAGCGCTGAGGCCCTTCGCGTGGTCGCTTCCGACGATGAGCCGGTCCAGAGCACAGGCTTGGTGCGTCGCGAGGTGCGCGACTGCGCCATCGACGTGAACAACGCCACCATCCGCTATCCCATCGGACCCTATGTGAGAGGCAGCATCAAGGCGAACCTGATGCGCCTGATGGGCGCCCGGGGCGAAAAGGTGGGCAAGGTCGAATATGTCAACGCCCTGACCGACATCTCGTTCAAGGTCACCAAGGGTGAACGCGTCGGCATCATCGGCTCCAACGGGTCTGGAAAGTCCACTCTGCTGCGCGCCATGGCGGGCATCTACCCGATCGCCACCGGATCGATCGCGCTGAGCGGAGAGTTGGGGACCTTGTTAGAAGTTGGGCTGGGATTCGAGGCAGAATCGACGGGACGAGAGAACATCTATTACCGGGGCATGGCGATGGGCATTTCGCCCAGACGGCTCCGCGAGGCTGAGCAGGCGATCGTTGATTTCGCCGATCTCGGGGCCTTCATCGATCTTCCCATGCGAACCTATTCGACCGGCATGTGGGTCCGGTTGGGTTTCGCCGTATCCACGCACTTTTCTCCGGACGTGCTGCTCATCGACGAGGTCTTCGGCGCCGGCGACGCCGCGTTCGCGCAGCGTGCGCTGGCTCGAATGAAGGAGATTGTCCAGCACGCGGGGATTGTCGTCATCGTTACGCATGATCTTTATCTCGTCCGGTCCTTGTGCACGCGCGCGCTCTGGCTGGATCGCGGCAAGATCATCGCCGACGGTCCCGCCGACTACGTCGCCAACCGGTATGAAAATCGGGTCGCCAGCCGGCCGGAAGCCGTCGAGTAAGTCGGAGCGCAGACGTCTCATGCAACAGTACGCGAATTACCGGAACACGCTGAGATCGCCCGCCCTTCTGTATCTGGCCGACCTGCTGCGTTACCGACATCTGTGCTGGAACCTTGTCGGCTCAGACCTGCGTTCGCGATTCCGGCGCTCGCGGCTCGGCATTCTTTGGGCGATTATCCAGCCTATGAGTTTCGCGCTGGTTCTGGCCTATGTGTATGGGAAGATTTTCAACGTCGACTCGTACTGGACGTTTACCGTTTACGTCTTCAGCGGTTTCATTCTCTGGGACTTCTTCACGGCTTCCATAAATCTTGGGGTCGATGCGTTGGTAAACGCCGAGGGGTATCTCAAGCAGGGGCGAATCCCCTTCATCGTATTCCAGCTGCGGGTGCCCCTTGGGGCCATGGTCACGTTTCTGATGGCGGAGATGGGGCTGGTCGTTCTGATGCTGATTTTGGGGCAGTTTCCGCCGGTTGGGCTGCATCTGTTGCTGGTGCCCGCTTTCATCGCGGCGATGCTCGCCTTCTGCATCCCGCTGACGGTGATCTTCTCGATTCTCGGAGCACAGTTCCGCGACATCAAGTATGTCACCACGATCGCCCTGCAGGCCCTGTTTTTTGTCTCGCCGGTCTTCCTCGATCGGGGCTTCATCGAATCCCCGCACATGGTGGTGTTGCGATACGTCAACCCGTTCGTGCCGCTGGCCGGCATGTTCCGCGGACCGTTGATGTACGGCGAGTACTGGAGCACCGAGTCGATGATCCTGTGGGGCGTGTGGTGCGCCGCTCTCTGGCTGTCGGCGATCATCCTGTCGTTCAGTTTCGGCCGGAAGATCATCTACGCTCTTTGACGATTATTTGCGCGACAAGGGTTCATTCGGGATTGCGCATTCCGATGCCTCGGGCGCCCGGTCGCCCGACAGCGACCGTCGAGCGGGGGCAGGTTGATGTTTGAGCGGTTCGATATCGAAGGTCCGGTTCTCGTGAAACCGCGTCGCTTCGGCGACGAACGCGGCTACTTCATGGAAACCTATCGACGGAACGTCTGGTCCGAGGCGGGGATCGACGTCGAGTTCGTTCAGCACAACCATTCCTTCTCCGCGCAGAAGGGCGTCGTGCGCGGCCTGCATTTCCAGACCGCCCCTCATCCACAAGCGAAGCTGGTGCGGTGCACACGCGGCGCCTTGCTCGACGTGGCGGTCGATATCCGCGAAGGCTCGCCGACCTTTTCTCGGCATGTCGCGGTGGAGTTGAGCCCGGAAAATGGCTGGCAGCTCTATGTGCCGGCCGGTTTCGCCCACGGCTTTTGCACCCTCACGCCTGACACAGAGCTCCAATATCTCTGTTCCGACTATTACGCGCCGGCGTGCGACGCCGGCATTGCGTTTGACGATCCCGACCTCGCGATTGCGTGGCCGGTCACACGCGAGCAGGCGGTGTTGTCCGATAAGGATACAGCGTTGCCGAGGTTGCGAGATTTTATCGCGCAAACGGCGGCCATGCCCGGGAACGAACGGGGGGACAGGGTATGAGCAAACGCGAAGCGCTCGAACCGACGGGCGGTCGGTCATGCCTGTTCGTGGCTGGATATGACGGTGTGGATGTTGTCGGAGGGCGCGCGTGAGTTCTGTGTCGCCCCGTATCCTGGTGGCTGGAGCCTCCGGTCAGGTATCGCAATCGCTGGCTCGCCGCGCTCACGATCGTGGAACGGATTTGGTCGCTGCGGGACGACCGACGCTGGATTTGGCGTCGAGGTCTTCTGTGGTGGCGGCCGTGCGCTTCGCAGCGCCTGATGTCGTTGTAAACGCGGCCGCCTATACGGCGGTCGACAAGGCGGAGACGGACGCGGACGCGGCTCTTCAAGTGAACGCCTTGGGCGCTGGTTACTTGGCCGAGGCGGCTGCTGCGGTCGATGTGCCGATCATCCATATCTCCACCGACTATGTCTTCGACGGAACGAAGAGCGGTCCGTATCTGGAGACAGATCGCCCCAATCCGCTATGTGTGTACGGGGTCTCGAAGCTGGAGGGGGAACGACGCGTGGCGGAGGCGAATGCGCGGCACGCAATCGTACGCACCGCTTGGGTCTACAGCCCCTACGGATCGAACTTCGTGAAGACGATGTTGCGGCTCGCGGCGGATCGGGAGGAGATCGGGGTCGTCGCCGATCAGTTTGGGACGCCGACTTACGCCCTCGATATGGCGGATGGCCTTCTCGACATCGCTGAACGCGTCGCCTCCGGCGATGCGGATGACCAGTGGGGCGTGTTTCATTTTGCATCGCCCGACGACGCTTGCTGGGCGGATTTGGCCGAAGCGACGTTTGAAGAGAGCCGCCTGCATGGTGGCCCGACGGCGAACGTCCGGCGTATCGCTACCGAGGACTTTCCGACGCCAGCGCGCCGACCGGCGAACTCCCGCCTCGACACCTCGAAACTGCGTCGCGTCTATGGCATCCAGCCACAGAAGTGGAGAGCAGGTTTGGCTGACTGTGTACGAAGACTGATGGAGGCGAGGTAGGCAGATGAAGGGGATCATTCTCGCCGGGGGGCATGGAACCCGCCTTTATCCGATCACGCGGGCTGTCTCGAAGCAGCTTCTGCATGTCTATGACAAGCCGATGATCTATTATCCGATCACCACCCTGATGCTCGCCAACATCAGGGAAATCCTGGTGATCTCGACCCCGAAGGCCTTGCCCCAGTATCGCGAGCTTCTGGGCGACGGGTCGGCTTGGGGGATGCGCTTCGACTACGCCGTACAGGACGAGCCGCGCGGCCTCGCGGAATCCTTCATCATCGGAGAGCGCTTCGTCGATGGAAGTCCCTGCGCCCTGGCGCTGGGCGACAATATTTTTCACGGCTCGCATCTGTCTGAGCAGCTTGTCGAAGCCGGGAAGCTCACCTCGGGCGCACTGGTCTTCGCTTATCCTGTCCAGGATCCGGAACGGTTCGGCGTCGTCGAGGTCGATGCGCACGGCGCGGCGCTCTCGATCGAGGAGAAGCCCAAGAATCCCAAAAGCAAGCTCGCCGTAACAGGTCTCTACTTCTACGATTCGCGCGTTTGCGGGATTGCGAAAGGCGTAAAGCCCTCGGCGCGCGGCGAGGTCGAAATCACCACCGTGAACGAGACCTACCTCAAAGAGGGTGAGTTGCGGGTCGCGCAACTGCCGCGCGGAACAGCGTGGCTGGATGCGGGGACGTTCGACAGTCTGCTGCAGGCTGCGCAATATGTTCAGACGCTGGAGGCGCGCCAAGCCTACAAGATAGCCTGTCCGGAGGAAGTCGCCTGGCGGCGCGGTTTCATCGATACCGAACAACTCCTTGCGCTGAGCCGCGACTTCAACAACGCATACGGTGCTTATCTTGCGGCGCTACCGGACTGACGCGGCGCTTCTTCGCGTGGGAGCCGACGCCGGCGCATCTATCTCGCCGTCGAAAACAAGCGCGCGATGGTCCCACATATATCCGAGGAAGAAGCAGGCTATCCATTCCTGCGCTGCGTAGACCGCATCGAAGTAGGAGTTGAACTCCCGGCAGAGATTGAGTTCGGGAATGCTCGCCGCCGGCGAGGGCGCATAGATACATATTTTGCCCTCTCGCCAGGCTGACTTCAGTTGAATCAACTGCGCCGGCAGCTCCAGCTTGCGCACCACAAGAACGTCGGGATCGGCGATGCGCCGGTCTCCGGCCGCGAGGATGCCGCAGACGACACGCGCGCGCTTGATGGCTTCATCGTCCGACAGCGGGCGCTTCAGCTGCAGATGCGCGCTGCGCCGGCGGGCAAGATTGCTGAGCCAGAACTGGCGTACGCTGTCCGACCGCGTGACCGATTGCGTGTGCAGGCGGTGCCGATAGACGGCCTCCGGCACATAGACGAACGAGCCTTTGCGCTCGGCGATCTTGAGAGCGAGATCCCAGTCCTGGACGCCGGCGAAGGCGGGGTCGCTACCGCCTGCCCCCAGATAGGTTTCCCGTCGGATGACCTTCAGGTGCGAGGCGACCATGCCGTCCAGCAGGTCCGCCGGGATGTTGCGAGACGGCTTGATCCAGTCATAGCCGCCATACTTGGCGATACGAATGAGCTTGCCCGCTTCATCGACGTCTTCGCGATCGGTAAACAGATAGTCGCTGGTCTGCCTGATTTTTGCTGCAACGATGGAGAGCGCGTCCGCCTTGATGGCGTCGTCGCAATCGACGAACGCGATATACCGCCCGCTCGCCGCGCGCACGGCGCTGTTCTGGTTCTCGGAAATGCCGACATTCTTGTCGTGCAGAACGAGTTTCACGCCGGGTACTTTCTCGGCGAACTGTTCCAGAAGTCCGCGCACGCGCGGGTCGGGCGAGCAGTCGTCGGCGATGACGATCTCAACGCCGCCATCGACGGATTGCAGCGCGATGGAGCTAAGGCATTCCCGAAGATAGCCATAGTGATTGTAGACTGGCACGACGACGGAGAAGGTCGGCGCGTCGGGCGGCGCGTGGCGCTGACGGGCGATTTCGTCGATCCATGAAAGATCGTTGTCGGCGGCGGGCGTATCGTTCGTCTTCTCTTCGGGCGCTTTCTGCGCACGGCTCCGAGATTCTGCCGCGATTCGTGGTGCGTAGAACGAGGCGTGCCAGTCCTCGCACGCGGCGATAAAATCCGGTTCGGCGCCGTCGATGGCTCGATTGATGACGCGGGCGGCGGTACGCCAGCTGTCGCCCATAGCTCTATAGGATTTGGACATCCCCGATTGGTGCTGACGATAGATCGCGCCGTAAACAGGCGCATATCCGAACCGGCGGCCAGCATGGGCCTGCATGCACCAGAAGATCCAGTCTTCCTTTCCGACCACGCCTGTTTCGAAGGAGAGGCCGTCGAAGGCGGATCGTCGAAACAACGCGCAGTGAATCGGGATCGAGAAGCCGCGTTCCCAGCGGAACAGGAAGTCACGCAGCGTGAAATCGAAGCGCGAGATTGGATCGCCGTCCCGGGTGAAGACCGTCCCGTCTTCATCGCAAAGGATGTAGTTCGAGATCTGGATGTCGGTGTCGGGTCTAAGCAGGAATTGCTGGATCTGAAGATCGAGCTTTCCAGGAACAAGCAGGTCGTCGCTGTCGAGAAGCTGAACAAAGTCGCCTTGGGCGACCTCGAGGCCGGCGTTGCGCGCGGAGGATAGCCCTCCGTTCTCCTTCACGATCACCTTCACGGAGGAAGAGAGTTGTTTGACCTGTTCGAGATAGACCCGCGCCTTGGGCTCGCGGCTGCCGTCATTGACGACGATGATTTCAAGCGGACCGGAATAAGCTCGCAGCGCCGCATGAACGGTCTGGTGCAGATGTCGGCCATGACTGTAGTATGGAATGATGACGGAGATCAGGGGCGCATCCATGTCATGCGTCCTCGTCTTTGCCGAGATAACCTGGAACGGCCGCGAGGCTGGCCTCGAACGTTTCCTTGTTGTGGCGTTCCGAAATTCGGAGGATCAGCGCCCGCGCTCGCCTTACGGCCTCTTCGGGATTGGAGCGCAACTCGTTGAGCGCTGCGATATAGTCCTCGGCGGTCGCGCGCTCCGGCAAAGGATAGCCGGTGGTTTCGTCGATCAGATCGACCAGTCCGCCCACGGTCGCCGCGATGACGGGCAGCCCCTGAGACCCGAACTCCAGAACCACATTGGGCATCCCCTCCCAGCGGGAGGTGAACATGTAGGCATGATAGGAATGATGCGCCATCACGTCGGCGGGCGACGTGAAGGCGCCGTACATGATCACGTTTTTCTGGCTTGAAAGCGCGGTGCCCATCACATTGTCGACCACCCGCGTCCCGTGCACGTGAAAATCCATGTCGGGGCAGGCTTGCGCGACCTGAATCAGAAGGTCCGAGCGCTTCTCGGCGTCGAGGCGACCCGCCCACAATACCTGCAGTCGTGGGTTGGTTTCGATTGAACGGGAAAGGCCGCCTAGCCTGGTCTCGATGTCCTGGCGCTCTTGAGCTGTCTGTTCGCGCACGGGATTGTAGATGGCCGTCATCCGGTCCGCGCCGGCGCCGTCAAGGTCATACACGGCGACGGCGTCGTTGACGAAACGCTGATTGTCGGACAGCAGGCCATCCAAGTGCGGTAGAGCGTCCCGCAGAAAGGTCTCCGCATAGCCAACCCGTTCCCCGGTCTTCCAGTCGAACTGGAAAGCGAAGATCGAACCGAAGACCTTCGAAACGCGCCGTATCCTTTGGGGGACCTTGATCAGCAGACGCCACGCCGCCTCCGAGTTTATGATGTGGAAGACGTCGGGTCCCAGAAGTCTCAGCATTCCGAACAGAAGCGCTTCGCGCGCATTGAGGTCAGCGCCGGGAAAATAGTCGCTCAGGTCGACCATCAATACGCCGGGGGGAGGGGAAAAACGGTTTACGCCGTCAAGAGTGCGATCAACGGCGACAATAACCGCGGACGAACCGGTGCGGCGAACGATGGCACTGGCGTAATTGGCTGCAGTCGCTTCCGCGCCGCCGGTCGCGAAGAAAGGTAGCGCGATCACGTGGGAGCACCGGCCATGTTGGGCGGCGTGCTGAAGCAGGTCGCGCGTCAGTCGCCAGAACCCGATGCGGAAGCGTGGCTCGTCGACAATATCGTAGAGCCAGATCGGGTCGTCAGGTTGTTCATGCGCCGATAGAGCGCCAGGCTTCGCTCCCACCGCGTCCAGCGTCTGACGATAGCGATTCGGAGCCACCTTCAATACAAGGCGGCGGATCGATTCCCGTGCCTTCTCGCCCAGCGGTAGCGCGCCATAGGCCCGAAGACTGACGCGCGTACAGGCCAGCGCAAAATTCCGGAGATTGCGCTTGATCTCCGCCGGCGATCGAAACGTGCGGATCGCGGCGCGCAGCGGAGCCGTCAACCGCCAGGACGTCGAGCTCTCGACTTCCGCGAGCTTCCGGGAAAGCTCGGCATTGCGTTTAAGCGCTTCGTTCAGGCGCCACCTGATGTTCGCGTATTGGCTCTGCTCGTCCTCGAGTTCGGCGCAGCGTTTCTCCAGCGCAGCGCGCTCGTCTTTCAGAGCCGACAGTTCACGGCGAAGTTGTGCGGCTGTCGCATTTGGCCCCGGCTCGTCGGGCGAGCGCTCTGGAGAGTTGGCGGCGGCCGTGCCGACGCCCGCGCTCCCGTCGCGGGCCGTATGCGCCGCGACGCCGCCCGGACGAGGTCGTTTAGATGCGTTCCTTCTCCGCTTTTGACTCATTCTGGTTCCTGAAGCGCGCCCCGGGCCGCGCCGCATTCATTTGATCCGCCTCGCGGTTCCACCTAGCGGAGATGCGTTATGATCAAGTGGACTGCCGGATCAATGCAAGACCGGACCCGGAAACGTTCGGCGGCGTGGGGTCGTTTCCGACACGTTAACCGGCTTGGCCGGCCGAGACGCAAACCGGCCCTTACCGCCTGATACGGGTCGTCCATTGTCTGTATTGTAACCATAGGGGCAGGGGAGCGCCCCGCGTATCTGTCCCGCCGACTTTCGGCGGTTGACACTTACGGCGCTCCAGAGCAAGAGCGCACGCGACAGGCGAGGGCGCGCCTCCGCCCCCTCGCGCGCGGTGGGCCGGTTTGTCCGGGGCATGAGGGGAAACAACACGCATGACGGTGCTTGTTACGGGCGGAGCGGGCTATATCGGGTCGCACATGGCGCTCGCCCTTCTCGACCGCGGCGAAGACGTGGTGGTTCTGGACTCGCTTGTTACGGGATTTCGCGAGGCGGTCCCGGAAGGCGCGGTTTTTATTGAGGGCGATGTCGGCGATCATGAAACCGTCGCCCGCCTGTTTAGCGATCACAAGATCGATGCGGTGACGCACTTTGCGGCGTCGACGGTGGTGCCGGACAGCATCTCGGATCCGTTGGGATACTACGCCAACAACACGCTGAACGCGCACGCTCTGCTCAGCGAAGTGGTTCGCGCCGGCGTGCCGCGTTTCGTGTTTTCCTCCACCGCCGCCGTCTATGGCAGCAACACCGAGGAGCCGGTGCGGGAGACCACGGCGACCAATCCGGAATCCCCCTACGGCTCATCCAAGCTGATGAGCGAGCGCATCCTGCGCGACACCGCCGAAGCGCATGACTTCTCCTTCGCCATCCTGCGTTACTTCAACGTCGCGGGCGCCGATCCGGCCGGACGCGCGGGTCAGTCGGCGCGCCGCGCCACCCACCTCATCAAGGTTTGCAGTCAGGCGGCCCTGGGGCTGCGCGACGGCGTCGACGTTTATGGAACCGACTTTCCGACGCCGGACGGCACCGGCGTGCGCGACTATATCCACGTCACCGATCTGATCGCCGCCCACATGCTTGCGCTTGATCACCTGCGCGGCCAGCCCGCGCGGCTGCTGTTCAACTGCGGTTATGGCAAGGGGTTCTCGGTCCTCGAAGTCGTCGAGGCGGTTCGGCGCGTTTCGGGCGTCAATTTCGACGCGCGGATGAGTCCGCGGCGCCCGGGCGATCCGGCGTCCGTCGTGGCCAATGGCGAGCGTCTGCGCTCTGAACTTGGCTGGGCGCCGCAATACGACGATCTCGACACCATCGTCGCCCACGCGCTTGCCTGGGAAAAGAAGATCTCTGAACGCTGACCGGCGGCGCTAGCTGACGAGCCACTCGGAAGGGTGCGGAGAGCGCTCGCGCGCGGGCTTGGCCAGCACCGCGTCGAAGAACTGTTCGAACGGGCGCACTTTGCGCTTCCAGTCCCAGGGCTCGATCGAGATCAGGTTCTCGGCCGACAGTTCAGCCAGCCGCCAGCGCTCCTTGTTCAGCTTCCGGAGCGCGGCCTTGAGGTGATCCTTGTCGCGTTCGGCGAGGATGAACTCGCGCTGAAGCGGGCCCATGACATCCGGAACGATGCCGACATCCGTTGTGACCACGGGCACGCCGCAGGCCATCGCTTCAAGAACGGGGTTCGGCGTTCCTTCGATCTTCGACGCGCAGAGCAGAATGTCGATCTTGCGGTAGTAGTCGGGCATCAGCGCGTGCGGAATGTAGGAGACGTTGCGGTCGGCGAAGACCTCGTCGATGTGGACGCCTTCTTCCGCAAGTTCGGCGAGGGCCGGGCGAATGATCGTGTGCAGTCCCTTGAAGTCCTCGATATCGGCGGCCCACTTCGAATTTCCGACCCAGCCGACGACCAGCGGACGATCCTCGTCGAAGGTCCGCTTGACGCCCTTGCGCTGGAAGAGACCCAGATCGACCCCGTCGGGGATGAGGCCGGTCGGCACGGCCTTCGGATAGGTCCTGCGGTAGATCTGATCGAGCTTGGCCGACGAGGTGTAATACCCGTCGATCAGGTTCTCCAGGATCGGGCCGTAGCGCCGCACCGAGTCCGGATCGAGGAACAGGTGATCGTAGACCGCGGTCGTGAGCTTCTTCTGAAGCATGTGCCAGCGCAGGTCGTTGGTGTTGTTCATGCCGATGGTGCGCGCATATCCGTCGAGATAGCCGTCGAACATCGCAAGAAGGTGCGGGCGCCAGAAGAAGTGCACGAGGTCGGCGTCGCGACCCAGAAGGAAGATCTGTCCAAAACTGTCCAGCTCGTAGGCGGCTGTCGTCTGAATGTCGTAGCGGTCGCTCAGATGGCGCGTCACCTGATCCGAAATGTTGCTGAACGCCCAGCCGGTCTGATCGATCACCATCAGCAATTTCGGTTTGGAGATGACTTTCACCGGCCCGCCATCCGCCTGCGTCTCGCGGCGGTCGTGTTGGGCGCCTTCCTGGCCGGCGGAGGTTTCGATGCCGAGTTCGCGTTCGCGCTCGGCAAGCCAAGTGTCGACGCCCTTGTGCCACACCTTGAAGCCATGCTTCTGCTCGAAGTGCGCGGCTGACTCCGACATGTAGTCCCGGCGGAAGCGCACCTTTTCGTATTCGGTGTCTTCCTTCTTCTCGGGCTTTGGATGGTCGTGCACCAGCGCCGCAAGCGCGGTGCATCCGATCTTGTAGCCTTCGCGAAACAGCCGCAGCGAGAACTCGTAGTCCTCGAAGCCGATGAACATGGCGTCGTCGTACATGCCCATCCGGCGAAACGCGTCGGCGTGATAGATGCTCGCGCCGCCCATCATGCAGGTGCCCATGAAGGGGTCTCCGACCTGGGCGCGGGCGTCGGTCGGCTGGCAGCATGATCCGCCGCCGAGGATGATGTCTTCCTGGGTCCAGCTGACATAGAGATGTCCGCCGCGCAGGAAGACGCTTTCCAAGCCGGGATCGTAAAGTGCAAGCGAGAAGAACCGGCATCCCAGCGTCGCGATTTCGTTTTGCCAGTGCGGGAGCGGATTGGAGATGAAGTAGATGTCGTTGTCGACGCTCATGACCCATTCGGTCTCAACATGGGCCATGCCGCGATTGCGCCCGCCGGCCACGCCGTAGTTCTGGTCGAAACGAACGATGCGCGTGCGGAAGGGCAGAGAGTCGAGCATCGCCGAAACGGCCTCGAACTCATCTTCGGTGGAGCCGTTGTCGATCGCAAGGATTTCGCCCTTGAAGTCCGGAATGTGCTCAACGATCGAACGGCAGAGCCGTTCGCTGAGCCCGCTCCGGTTCAGGGACAGGAACATGATCGTAAGGTGCTCGCCATTGCGCCCGATATTCGGGCCCTCCGGCCGCTCAAATCCCTCGGCGAGAAATCTGTGTTGAGGTTGGGAAACCTGCGAAAGCTGCTGCAGGTCAGGAAGGAGCTTCAAACTCATTTTGCAACTTCACACGGTTCTGGGAGCGTCAAGGTGAAAAGAACGATCAGGAGGCGGCAGGTCAGCTGTTGTTCGACGACCGGATAATTCGCAGCACGAAATTTTTCACCGGCCGGGGGGTTAGCGGTCTAAACACCTTGAGTACGAAGTGTCGGACGGGTTTGGGCGTTAGGCCCCGGGCCAGACGGTAAGTGCGCCCTGCGATCCCGACCTTTACCGGGCCTTTCGGCGTCGTGTTTTCCAACTGGTTCTGCAGGCGCCAGACGCCATCGCGCAGCGCGAGGTTCTCTTCGAAGGCTGCCGCGGCGCGCAGCGAAGCTCGTTTCGCTTGCAGCTTTATCTCGCCCAGTTCTCGCGTGGTTTCCGAGAGATCGTCGCGGAGCCTCTGAGTCTGGGTTTCGAATTGCTCGATCGTTGTGGCTTTCTCAGCCTCGATGGTCTTGCGCGACTTCTGGAGCTCAGCGCTAAGGCGCTCGACATCTTGCTCCAGACGATCGGCTCGCTGCAGAAGCTGGGACTTCTCGTCTTCCAGCGCCTTGTTGGACTGTTGCGCGCGCCACACGCCGTCGCGAAGGGCGAGGTTTTCCTGGAAGCCGGCCGCCGCGCGCAGCGAAGACCGCTTGGCCTCAAGCTTGAACTCGCCCAATTGGCGGGTTGTGTCCGCCAGGTCTTCACGCAGCTTCTGGTTCTGGGTTTCGAACTGCTCGGTCAAAGATACGCGCTCGGCCTCGAGAGACGCCTTGGCGGCGGCCAACTCGGCAGCGAGGCGTTTGAGGTCGCTTTCCAGCGCATCCGCACGCTTGAGCTGTTGAGCCTTTTCTTCTTCAAGCGCCTTGCCGGCTTGCTGCGCGCGCCAGACGCCGTCGCGAAGCTGCAGGTTTTCCGCGTTTACGGCGGCCAGCCGCAGGCCAGCGCGTTTGCTTTCATTGCGCGCTTCACTGGCGTCTTTCCCAAGCGCGTCGTTCTCGGTCTTGGCCGCAGCGAGTTGCTTGGCGAGCAGGGCGTGGTCGGCCCGGAGCTGATCCCGCTCGGAACGCAGCGCATCCAGCTCGGCGTCGAGCCTTTCGTTGGCCGCCTGAAGGTCGGCATTGGTCTTGCCGAGCGCCTTGCGTTCGGTTTCGGCCTCGCCGGCGAGCCTGGAAATCTCGCCTTCTTTGTCCGCGATAAGCGTCCTGGCCTTGTCATGCTCCTGGCGAAGCGCATGCAACTCGGCGGTCAGCGTTTCGTTGGCGGCCTTGAGGTCGACATTGGCGGCCTGAGCGTTATCATGATCCGCGCGGACCTGAGCTAGTGCTTGATCGTGCGCCGCCTTCAGCTCATCGCTAGCCTTGCGAACGGCGTCGACCTCGGTCTTCGCCTCCTGGGCGATCCGGGCGATCTCCTCGTCCTTCGCGGAGATCGCCTTGCTGTTCTTGGCGTGTTCGGCGCGCAGCGCCTCCAGTTCAGACTGAAGCGTCTTGTTGGCCGCGTTGAGGTCGACATTGGTCTTCCAGATCGCGTCGAGCTCGGCCTTCGCCTTTGCAGCGCCCGACTCCGCCTCGCTGAGTTGCGCGACCTTGGCGCGCAGGGTCTCAAGCTCCGCCTGCAAGGCCTTGTTGCTCGCGTCGAGTTCGCCTTTCGCATGCGTTGCGTTCGATTGCGCCGCTTCGAGCTCCGCGATCCGGGCGCGAAGCGTGTCCATCTCCGCGCGGCTCTGATCGAGCGCGGCGTCGAGTTCGTCCCGGCGACGTTCGAGAATATCGGAACGCTCAACTTCAGAGGCGATGCGTCCTTCAAGCTCGGTCGTACGCGCCCGCAGCTCGTCGCGGTCTGCGCCAAGCGTTCGCTTTTCCTGCGCGGCGGCGCGAAGATCGCGTTTCACGTCCTCGAGTTCGGACAGGGTTGTCTTGTACTTGACCTGATTGGCCGCAGCGTCCGTCGCCAGGAGGACGAACCGCTCCAGAACCGGATCTCCGCCATGCCCCTCGGAAGGGGCGGCGCCATTCTGCTCGCGCAGAACCTCCGCCGATGACATATCTCGCCCCCTTGCCCGTCTGTCCGGGTCTGTGAAACTAGCAATGTTCCCGGATTTCTCCGAGGTCAATGCCTCAGCCGCGCCGAGTTTGGCGCCATAGATCAATCGCAGGCCCTCGATCCACGGACCCAGTTCGCTGAATCTGACAGAAAGCTGTCCAAGACTCCCTAACCGCGACTTGGAAAGCGCCAGATCCGCCATGCCGTCGTGCACGGTCACGATGGTTGTCGTCTGTCTGTCATGATCGTTGTCGATTGTTCGACCCGCCACAGAAACAGGCAGGCCGCTGCTGTTCAGGAAGTCGATATATTCCTCCAGCGCCCATTCCCGCACATGCGCGGGGTTTCCGGGCGGGCCTTTGTGGTCGGCGCCGCGCACGAGAACGCGATCGGGCGTGCTGGTGATCACCACCGCGCCGGCGCGGTAGGCCGCTCGCCAGATTTCGACCAGCGGGCGCGGATCGACCAGGTGTTCGACCACATCCGCGCAGATCACCAGCGTGTTCGGCGTGATCAGCTTGAGAATGGTCTGGTCGCCCCCGTTTTCGAGGTCGGCCTCCATCCACTCGCCCCATGGGTGATGTGTGCGGCACCACTCGATGTTGGGGCCGAAATCGATGCCGATCCGGCGGGGCGCATACATGCGCGCCAGTTTCTGGCCGTTGCCGCAACCGATGTCGATGATCTGGTCTATGGATCGCGCCGCTGAAAGCAGCCGGGCGAGTTCATAGACTTCCGGTTGCCAGACGACGCCGCTCTCGGCGACCGCGTCCTCATGGTGATATTCCGGCGCCGGACGCGAGGTGTAATCCTCCGGCAGCCTGAACTGGCCGTTCTTGGGCGACTGGGCGTCTCGGAGGGGCGCCGCTGACATGGGAACGCCTGCTTTCATTTTTTCTGACAACCGGACACTCGCTTGGCGGAGAGCGCAACCTGTCTTCACTCGGCGCGCCCAGCTCGCGCCGCGCTTCGCTCCCAGGGCGAACTTCCGGTCACTCCCTTTTGTACGGGCGCCCGTCGGCGGGGCGCTCCGTCAAACCACACACTTCACCCTATCGCCCGCGCATCAGCCCTCCATATGCCGCGCGATATCCGCAAGGTTATCCGACGCACTCATTCGTGGCGATAGACTTTGGCGAAACAAGGATCGCCACCATGAACAATAGCGCTAACCTTCAATTACCCTACATGTCCTCTGGGCAGGCACAGAAGCACATTACCGTCAATGAAAGCTTGCGGAAGCTCGATGCAATTGTGCAGCTTTCGGTTGTTTCCGCGACCACGACGGCGCAGCCCGGCTCGCCCTCGGATGGGGACTGCTACATCCTGCCGTCGGGCAAGACCGGCGCGGCGTGGGGGCCGATGGCCAACGAGGCGGTGGCCTACTATCGCGACGGCGCGTGGGAGGCGATCACGCCGCGCGAGGGCTGGCTCGCCTGGGCAAAGGACACCGACCTGATGCTCGCGCATGACGGGTCGTCCTGGTCGACCTCGGGCGTGCGCTCGGCGCTGGGGCTGGGGACGGCCGCGCTGAAGGATCTCGGCGTCTCCGGCGACACGGTGGCCCAGCCGAACGGCAACAACCAGTGGGGCGCCGAGCAGGACTTCACCTTCGCCTCGAACCACGGCGCGCGCTTCGCCAACCCGTACTGGGCGTGGCGCAAGGCGGACGGAACCCGGCTCGGGTTCGTCCAGTATTACGACGCTGGCAGCGCCAACATCACCCTCGAGGGCGGCGGCGCGCTGCTGATGAACGGCAACGCCGTCTACCAGGCCAACGCCCCGGCGATTCCGGCGATCGACAACGCCTACGATCTCGGTTCGGCGTCCTATCGCAACCGCGTGGTCTATGCCGGCACCGGATCGATCAACACCTCCGACGCGCGCGAGAAGACCGCGCTGCGCGCCTTCACCGACGCCGAGCGCCGGGCCGTCCGGCGGATCGTCGCCGGGCTCGGCGTGTTCCAGTGGCGCGACGCCGTCGCGGCGAAAGGGGAGGAGGGCGCGCGCCTTCATGCCGGCGTCACCGCCCAGGACGTGGCCGCGGCGTTCGCGGCCGAGGGGCTGGATGCGGCCCGCTATGCGCTGTTCTGCGCGGACCCCCTGTTCGAGACGGTCGAGGTCTCGCCGGCGCGCGTCGAGCGCCGCACGGTCGAGATCGACGGCGTTGAGCGCGAGATCGAGGACATGATCCCGGCCGTGCGCGAGCAGCGCGCGATCATCGATCCGGACACCGGCGAGCAGCGCCTCCGCCTCGGCCTGCGCTACGACCAGCTCTTCGCCATGGCGTTCGGGGCTATGCAGCGCTGAGCCTCTGGCCAGCGCGCCTCGTGCCGCTATAGGTTGGGCGCGCGACTTACAAGCACGTTGGTGCATGAACTACTTTTGTCGAAATGAAGGTTTAGGCCTGAGTGTCCGGGGCGCACACATGAGTACCTTCGAGCAGGTCGTAGACGTTTTGGAGAGGGGTGTTGCGGAGAGCAAGAATTGGTTTTTTAAGCACGTTGAGACTGCTCACCACTGCCTCTTCCTGAACGCTTCGCTCTGGACTACGGCGGCATTCGAGCTTGGACTCCTTTTTTGGCGCCACGGCGAAATCGACAAGGGCGCTGAGTGGTTCGCAAGCAGCGTACAAGCGTATCGGTTGTGTGCCGAGCAATATCCGCACTACCAGTCCATGCCGGAAGTAAAGGAGGCGTTCGACGAAGGCTCCTCCATCTACGAGCGACATGCGCGAATTGCAGGCTATCTTGTTGACACGCCGATTGGAAAAGTGCGGCCGGATCTTCCGTATGGTGACGAAATTAAAGGATACGATCCGTGGTTCGAATCGGTGCTGACGGACGCGTGCGTCGATGGAAAACCCATAAATGCTGACGCGTTTGAGGAATCCAAGAAACTGTTTCTTCAGCGGCGTGGTTCGCGCACGAAGATGGAAGAGTGGGAATTCTTTCGCGACGTGTTGGTTGGGAAATGGGCGTCGCGCGACATCGAAGACATGTTCCGCCATCATGCTGGCATGTACCTAAAGCGCGCGCGTCGTAAAGGGTTGGGGGATCTTGCGCTTGGGGAAGGCAAGTTCAACGATCTTGTCGTGGATTTCCAGTTCGCCGCCGTGCTCAAGCGTATCGGATGGCGTGGACGATACCTGCACGGGTGGCCGGAGGATGGACACGTCGTCATGTCCGGCGATCCTGTCACGACAGTGCGCTCGCCATTCGATTATGTCGACGAAATAGGTACGGGCGCGCGCCCCGGGCGCCAGAAGCCGATGACGGCGAGTGTATCGCTGGACGACGACATAAAGCTATTCGAAGACGCGATTGGGGCCAAGCAGGTAGCCGTCGACGTGAAGTTGACCGAGATCGAGGCGGCGGGGGCCCTTAAGGCGCTAAGAGAGCTTGGGGTCGAGGGCGACAATGCGCTTTGCTCGATCTGCACGCGGTGGAGTCTCTCCAGGTTGCCGGCAGGCGACGAAGAAGTGCGGCCGTTGAGCAGCGCTGAGGCTCTTCGTGAATGTAGCGAGTATTTCCAGCTACATCACGGGATGGCCCGGGACCTGATCCTGCTTTCGGAGCTCACGGAGCTCTCAGACTGGGAAGCCCCGGAAGGATCGGTGATTGTGTACTCTCGGGCTGATCGCAGAGTCTATCTAGCCGACGTTGCGGATCTGGGCGATCTCCAGAAAATCCGAGAGGGTGCACAGGAGGGCTTATCTACCTGGCGCAATTTTGCAGCGTTTGCGGTCTGGTATGTGGGTGAGGCTAGGTAATTGCCCACCAAACACGGCGGTAGCGAACTCGGTTCAAAGCGTGGCGGCATGGGTGCCGTCGCTGCAACCGCCAGCGCTGACTCTAGGCGGCCCCGCCTCGTCAGGGCGCAACGACGGTGAAGAAGTTCATTCAGTTTGACGTGATGGCAAGAGCAGCCGTCGCAATTTTGGCGTTAGGCTTGTCGCCTTCAATGACTCAGACGGCGGGGCCCAGACCCGGCGGATCTTTCTGCCTGTGGCCGAAATTCCACTAGTGCTGTCAGATGGAGATGAGCCAAAGGTAGACTACACTAACGACAGGTGCTTGGCGCCGCCTAACGAGCTGAACGAATTTGAAGACACGAATCCAGTGGAAGACAGGCGGTCAGGAGATGTTGCCAACCCCGGGCTGCTCTTGAGGGTACGTGCATCAGTGGCGGCGGGGCAGGAGGTTGATCGTTTTCTTGGCGTCCTCAAGCGATGCGATACATTGTCGTCCACGCCCGAAGATATGTGGACGTTTCGAAAGCTGTTTTTTGTCGCTCGAGTGCTGATGCTCTACGTCGCCGAATATCAGAACAAGCACATCATGCTTCGGCTGCTACGATGCGCCCAAGAGGCCGGTCGCATAGTCGGTAAGATTAATGGCGACAATTCGGACCTGACCCCCAGTGGACGATGCCTGATCCGCGAGGGATATGCGCTGAAGCGCGGTACGCAAGATGTTCGTATGGCGTCGCTTGGGTTGACCCTCTGAAAGCGGCCCGGAGCTTGAGTTCGTCCAGGCTCCAGACTAGGAGTTGAGAGAGGGGCGGCAGGAACTTCAAGCCCGAGAAATCATCGCGCACCATCGGGAGATTTAGGTCCGATCAAGCGTCCGATCAGGCAAGGGCGAGGAGGTCGGCCACGCCGGTTGCGCTGTGGAAATTGCCTTGGGAACCGCCTTGTGGATCCCGGAGCAGACCTGTCTGTCGCTGGCGCCGAGAGTTATGTCAGTCGGGGAGTGCACACGCCATGGCGCAAGTCGAGACCGGTCGGGACAAGCCCGAAACCTACGGAACCTGGTGGAACACCAACTCGCTCGACGAGAACTGGTACCGCGAGATATTCGACGTCCGCCCCCGGGCCCACGCCTTCTTCATGGACTGGCTGGGGTCTCGCCATCGCGAGGGCGAGACGATCACGCGCATCCTCGAGGTCGGCTGCGGCCGCGCGCTCTACGCGGATTTCCTCAAGGCCTACGATTACAACGGGACCGACATCTCCGAGAAGGAGATTGAGTTCTGCCGCCGCCGGCATGGCGGTCCGGCTGAACGGTTCTTCGTCGCCGACGCCATCGCGGACGATCTGCGCGGGCCCTACGATCTGGTCTTCTCGCACGCGGTCATCGACCATGTGTACGACGTCAACCTGTTCATCCAGAAGCTGTTCGCCGCGACAACGGGCTGGCTCTACATCAGCGCCTATCGCGACTGGCATCCGCAACGCCTGCGCCACGAATACAACTGGTACCCGGAGGGCACCTGCTACAACAACCATCTCAGCCCGGTTGAATGCCGTCAGGCGCTTGAGGATGTCGGCGCGCGCGACATCCAGGTCTTCCCGGTCTTTGTCGACAATCGTACGGACAACTTCCCGTTCGAAACGGTGATCATCGCGCGCAAGTAAGGCGGATCAGCCGCCTTCTGCGAGGCTCGCCTCATAGGCCCGCACCACATCGGCGTAGACCGGCGCGATATGCACCGGCAGACCGCGCGCTTCGGCGCGGGCCTTGGTCGCGACGACGGCCGGTCCCAAAAGCTCCGGGTAATGCATCAGATTGCCCGTCTTGTCGGGCAGGAAGCCCACGCCCGCTTGCAAAACAGTAACAACCCGCTATCGCCCGTCCGAGGGCCGTCCGCACCTGACGGGGATTCGCGGCCGTTCGACGTCCGGAGCGATGGATCAGCCGTGAACGCCGCCAATCCAGACCCCGCCAATCCAGACACCAAACAAGAACCCGCCGGTTCAAGTCGCCGCGAATCAAACCGATCCGAAGCGGGTAGGGGAAATCCCGGTTCTGCGCGCGTCTCGGGTGCGCCATGTCGCGAAGTGATCTTCCTCTCGCCGGAAACCGTCTGTCCGCCCGGCCTGACGCGAACCGATCGCGGTCTTGAGCTGCAAGGACCTTGGGCGACGATCCGCGTCCCCGGCGTGCATCTCCTGCGCGGATGGTGGCGGCTCGAGGCCGACGCCGGCGCATCTCCCGCACCGGACATAGAGGTCAGGGCGTCCTGCGCGCTTGATCCGCTGATCGTGTTCCGAACCGGCCCGTCCGGCTCCGCCATGATCTTTCTTCAGGGCGAGGGCGACTATGATTTCAACGTCGTGCTCGGCCCCTGGCCCGGCGTGGTTCAGCTCCAGGGCTTGCGTCTGGTGCGCCAGTCGACCGCGCAGAAAATGCGGCTCTACGCCAGCGCCGCCAGGCGGCTGCTGAGCAATGACCGCCCTGTCTTCGTGCTGTGGCGCGCGATAAAGCGGATCGCCGCCGGTCGGTCGCTCGGGCTCGCCGCGCCGCCGCCGGCCGAAAAAGCGCCGACCGCCCCAGCGGCCACGGCGGCCCCGCCCAGCCCGCCATCGCCGCCCCCCGCAATAGATGAAACGCAGAGTTCCGACAATATATCGCCAGATATCAGGGTGTTGATGTATCCCGGCGATCGCCTGGCGCCCGAATGGGAAAGCGTCGTCCGGCAGGCGTTCGAGCACAATCCCGAGTGTGACGCGCTCTACGGCGACGTCGTGGAGGCCGGCCATATCGTTCCGAAGCCGGAATGGGACGAGGTGCTGGCGAACGCCTGCAACTATATTGGCGCCCCGGTCTTCCTGCGCGGCGGATCCCCTCTGGCGGGGCAGGTCGAGGACGCGGAGCAGGCGTTCGCGCAGGTCCGGCGCCTCGGCGGCGCCGGTCTCGGGCGCATCGCGCTTCCGCTTGCGTCAAGGGATGCGGAGCCGCCCCGGCTCGTACGTCCCGCTTGCCCCGACCTTGAGCGCGCTCCGAAAGTCTCCGTCATTCTCCCGACCAAATACCGGGTCGACCTGCTCGAGAAGGCGTTGCGCGGCCTCGTCGAAACCACCGACTATCCCGACCTCGAAGTCGTTCTGGTCGACAATGGCTGCGAACATCCCGACTTTCCCGGCCTGGTCGCGCGCATGGGCGAACGCCTTCAGCTGAAACACCTGAAGATCATTCAGCCGTTCAACTTCTCCTCGCTGATCAATCAGGGCGAGCGCGCGGCCGACGGCGAGCTGCTTCTGCTGCTCAACGACGATATCGAACCCGTCCACGCCGACTGGCTCAATCGCATCGTCGCCTCCGCTTTGGACGAGACCGCCGGCGCCGTCGGCGCGCGACTTCTCTTTCCCGACCGAACCATTCAGCACGCGGGCGTCTATATGGGCATCGGCGGCGTTTGCGGACATTTGTGGAAGGGAACGCCCGAAGCGCGCTGGTCGCGCATGCCCCAACTGGTCATGCCGTCCACGCGCATGGCGGTCACCGGCGCCTGTCTCGCCGTTCGCCGCGATCGCTTCCACGCCGTCGGCGGTTTCGACGAGGATCTGGCGGTCGCCTTCAACGACATCGACTTCTGTCTCAAGCTTCACGCGCAGGGGCTTCGCAACATCTATCGCGGCGATGCAGAGCTGATCCATCACGAAAGCCAGTCGCGTCCGGTCGATCACGCCACCCTTGCGACCACCCGCAGGCTGACGCGCGAATCCGCGCTCATGTACGAACGCTGGCGCTCTCTGCTTGGCCATGATCCGTGGTCCTCGCCCGCCTTCGATCCCTCGACCGAAACCGGCGCGCTTCATCCTGGCGTCATCGCTCCGTGGCGCGGCGCGTCGCGAACCTGATCACATCAGGCGGGCGTAGGCGTCGAACAGACGCCGCCGATAGCGCTCCATCGAAAAGAACGCGGCGCGTTCCAGCCCGGCGGCCGCCAGCGCGGTCCGGCGGCTTTCCTCGCCCGCCAGCGTCTCGATCCCGGAGCGGATCGAGGCTTCGTCATGCGGATCGACCAGCAGCGCCGCGCCGCCCGTCACCTCCTCCAGCGCCGGCGTGCGCGACGTCAGAACCGGACACCCGCACCGCATCGCCTCCAGCGCCGGAAGGCCGAACCCCTCCATCAGCGACGGGAAGGCCAGAAACGCCGCTCCGTCCAGCAGGTGCGGCAGGTCGGCGTCCGGCACGTATCCGAGAAACCGGATGCGCCTGGCCGCCAGATCGGGATCGATCGATCCCAGCTCTTCGACCTGCTTTTCCCAGAACCAGGCCTTCGGTCCAGCGACCGCGAGCGTCAGCGAGGTGTCGGCGTCAAGGAACGCCCGCAGCAGACGCGCGAGATTCTTCTTCGGTTCGAGCGCCCCGATGAACAGCGCATACTCGCCGGGCTTCAGGCCGTGGCGCGACAGGCGCTGCGCGCTGGTCGCCCGGTCGGCGTCCCCAAGCGGCTGCAGCAGCGAGGTCTGATAGGTGTTGACCACCTTCTCCGGCGCAAGATCGAGAAACTCCAGAATGTCCGACCGCGACGCCTCGGATACGGTCAGCACCAGATCGGCCTCCTGCGCGCAGCGGCGGACCTTCCTCAGATAGCGCAGCTTGTCGTCCGGCGTCGTCGTCGGCAGCCGCAGCGGGATAAGGTCGTGGATCGTCACGACGTTGCGCGCCTCGCGCACCCTGATCGGCAGCGGCACCGTCATGTGAAACACGTCGCAGGGTCCGGCCAGCGACACCTCGGTGCGAAGGCCGAGAAACTCATGGCGGAAGTTCGCGCGGCGAAACAGGCCGCGACCGTTGAACCCGCGCGGATAGGCTTCCCCCGGCGCCGTCGTCGTTATTCTCTGCTCGGGAATGCGCGGCGCGCGCACATGTCCGGAGAGAACCGCTTCGCCCGCCCGCGCCAGCGCGCCGGCGCTGCGTCGCAGGCCCACGCTCGCCGTCGGCGGGTCGACGAAGGACACTTCGCGCTCAAGCGCGTCGCCCGCGCCCATGTCGCGCCCGAACAGCCACGATGCGTCCGCGTTCAGCGAGGCGAGGGCGGCGTGCAGCGTCCGCGCATAGGTGCTCAGCCCCGTGCCGAAACCGCGATCCGAGCCATGCGCGTCGAGCACGACCCGCAGCCCGTCCAGCGATGCGGGCGCGGCGTCCGGTTCGGGCTGTGCAGGGCGAGCGGCGGCGGACACGGATCGGAACCTTTGGCATGCGTGGATGGCGTGCGCCGGGCGCCGGTCAGCCTCGGCTGCGGGGTCCGTCGCGGCGGGAAACGCCTTTGTTGACGGTTCCGGGCCGATGCTCAAGGCCCTCCCGAGGGGTATCCGGACTTGTCGTGCGCGTCCAATTGGGACAGGAACACACCCCGATCAGTCGAGTTAGGCCCCGAAGATGTGCGCGCATGACCCAAACCCGTCCCGCTGAAGGCTCGGAGGCCTGGATTCTGCGTGTGAAATGCGCCGATGCGATCGGCATCGTCGCCGATGTGTCGAGCTTCCTGGCGCAACGCCGGTTGTTCATTCTGGAATCCGCGGATTTCGGTGACCCGGCGACCGGACTGTTCTTCATGCGCATCGTGTTTCGTCCGGAAACGCCCGGCCAAGCGCCGCCGCTCACGCATGAACGCTTTGTGTCAGAGTTCGCGGCCATCGCGGACAAGTGGCGAATGGAGTGGGAGCTTCGCGACGCCCGCGTGAAGCCCAACGTTCTGATCATGGTCTCGCGCGCCGACCATTGCCTCAACGATCTGCTCTATCGCCAGCGCATCGGCGCCTTGCCGATGAACGTTCCGGCGATCGTCTCCAACCATCCCGACTGCGCCTGGTTGGCCGAACGCCACGACATTCCCTTTCACCTTGTCGAAGTGCCCGCGGGAGCGAAAGAGGAGGCCGAGGCGCGCATGCTCTCCATGGTGTCCGGTCTCGGCGTCGATCTCGTCGTGCTCGCGCGCTACATGCAGGTCCTGTCGGACACCGCCTGCGCGGCGCTCGCGGGCCGTTGCATCAACATCCATCACTCCTTCCTGCCGGGCTTCAAGGGCGCCCAGCCCTATCGCCAGGCGTGGGAGCGCGGCGTGAAGCTGATCGGCGCCACCGCGCACTATGTGACGCCCGATCTCGACGAAGGTCCGATCATCGCTCAGGCCGTCGAGCCCGCCGATCACTCCCATACGCCGGCGGCGATGTCCGCGATCGGCCGCGACACCGAGGCGCGCGTTCTCGCCGCCGCCGTGAAGCTCCACCTCGAAGGGCGGATATTCCTGAACGGCGGCAAGACCGTCATCCTCGACTGAGGGCGAACAGCCGGGCGCCCCAGTACCGGGCTCGCCAGCACCGGGCGCTCTAATACCAGGCGCGCAGGCCGATGACGGCGACGCCCTGGCTCTCATCCTCGCCCGACGCCGCGATCATGTCCCCCGTCCTGGCCGGATAGGTGCGCCATTCGAACCCGACATAGGGCGCGAACTCGCGCACGAACTCGTAGCGCAGCCGGAACCCGGCATCGATCCGCGAAACGCCCGATCCGATCCCAAGCTCCGGGATGTCCTGCGCGGACATCTCCACTTCCGCGCGCGGCTGCAGGATCAGCCTTTGCGTCAGCCGCAGATCGTACTCGGCTTCGAACCGCGCGGTCAGATCGCCGTCGGTGCTGAGGAAGGCCGCGGCATCGACCTCGAACCAGTAGGGCGCCAGTCCCTGAACGCCCACCACCGCATGCGCGAGGCCGCCCGGCTCGAAATCGTAGCGCACCCCGGTCTGCAGATCGAAATAGGGCGAGATCGCATGCGACCACAGCGCCTGAAGTTCCGCCTCCTCGAAGTCGTCGGTCTCGAACGAATAATCGCCCTCGCTCTTGATCCACAGCTTGTCGACGTCGCCGCCATACCAGCCCTGAATATCCCACACCGCGCCGTCGGCCTCGTCCGCCGAGGCGACCTCCAGCCGGTCGGCCATCACCATCGTCTGCGTCATCGCGCCCATGTCGTGGCGCACGCCATGGCGCGCCGCGTCCATCGCCTCGGCGCCATAGATGGCGTCGGCCTGCGACCAGGGCGGTTCTCCGGCGTCGCTCGCGTGCGGCGCCCTGTCGTCATGGCCTTGCGCGAGCGCGGCCGGCGTCGCGAAGGCGGCGCACAGCAGCCCGGCGGCGAACAATCCGCGAAGCGTCGCTCTGTCTTTTCTCGGCCGCCTCATGGGTTCGACCCTCCGGTCGCGGACGCATCGGGCGCTGAATGCGCGCCATGATCCATCGAATCATGGTCCATCTTGCTGTGATCCATCCCCTCATGCGCGCCATGCTCCCCGTGATCGGGGCGCGGCAGAACCGACACCACCTGCATCATGCCCGCGTGCATGTGGTAGAGCAGGTGACAGTGGAAGGCCCAGTCGCCCACCGCGTTCGCGGACACGTCGAACGACAGCTTCTCCGCCGGCTTCACGATCACGGTATGCTTGCGCGGACGATGATCGCCGCCGCCATTGTTCAGCTCGAAGAACATGCCGTGCAGGTGGATCGGGTGAGGCATCATGGTGTCGTTCACCAGCGTCACCCTCAGCCTTTCGCCCTCGTGAAACACGATCGGCGCCTTGATCTCCGAGAACTTCACCCCGTCGAACGACCACATGTATCGCTCCATGTTGGAGGTCAGGTGGATTTCGATATCGCGTTCAGGCGGCCGCTTGTCCGGAATCGGCTCCAGGCTGCGAAGCTGCGAGTAGCGCATCACGCGATGGCCGACATCCTCCAGGCCGATCCCCGGCTCATCCAGCCGGCTCATCGGCGCGGCGGCGATGTTGGCGACGCCCGGTCCCTTGCGAAGGTCCGCCTTCGTCGTCGTCATCGCCGGCGCCTCGCCGCCATGCGTCATGTCGCCATGCGTCATGGCGCTATGGTCCATGCCGGCGTGGTCCGCTTGCGGTTGATCGGCGCCCCCATGATCCATGGCCCCATGATCCATGGCCCCGTGATCCATCCCCATATCCTTCATCGACAGCGTGGGCGTCGGCCGCAGGGCGGGGATCTCCGCGCGCATGCCGGGCTCGGGCCCGAACGTCGCGACAGCCTGGCCCGACCGGTCGATGCTCTCGGCGACGAAGGCGTAGGGCCGCGCGGCCTCGGGCTGGATCACCACGTCATAGGTCTCGGCCACGCCGATCTGGAACTCGTCCGTCTCCAGCGGCGCGACGTTCAGCCCGTCCGCCTGCACGATGGTCATCGGCAGGCCCGGCATGCGAACGTTGAACAGCGTCATCGCCGAGGCGTTGATGATGCGCAGCCGCACGCGCTCGCCGGGAACGAACGTCCCGTTCCAGTTCATCCCGGTCGTGAAGCCGTTGATCAGATAGCGATAGGTCGCTCCGGTCACGTCCGCGATGTCGCGCGGCGACATCCGCATGCTCCCCCACATCGCCCGCTCGGCCAGCGCATCGGAGACGCCGCGCCGCGCGGCGTCGGAAAGAAAATCGCCGACCGTTCGCTGCTGGTAATTGTAGGCGTCGCTCATCTTCTTGAGCTTGGCGAAGATCCGGTGCGGGTCCTCGAAGCTCCAGTCCGACAGCATCAGCACATACTCGCGGTCATACGCGACCGGATCGGCGTGCTTCGGGTCGATGACGATCGGGCCGAAATGGCCGATCTGCTCCTGAAGCCCCGAATGCGAGTGATACCAGTAGGTGCCGTTCTGCGGCGGCGCGAAGCGGTAGGTGAAGGTCTCGCCCGGCTTGATGCCCGGATAGGTGACGCCCGGCACCCCGTCCATCTCGAACGGAACCAGAAGGCCGTGCCAGTGGATCGAGGTGTCCTCCTTCAGCGTGTTGGCGACGTTGATGGTCACCGTTTCGCCTTCGCGGAAGCGAAGCAGGGGCGCCGGCAGGCTGCCGTTCACGCCGATCGCGCGCGCGGCGCGCCCGTCGATCGTCACCGGAAAATCGCCGACCGTAAGATCGAACCTTGTTCCCGCAAGCGAAACGAGACCGGTATTGCCCTGCGAGGATGGGCGCGCCCAGGCCGGCATGAGTCCCGGCATAAGTCCGGGCAGGCCGGCCAGCAGTCCGCCGCCTGCGCCCGCGCGCATGAATTGTCGTCTGTTGAACATGACGCTGTGCTTCCAGATGAGAGCCAGAAGAAAGACCCCGCCGCCGCTCAGGCGGGCGGGCGAACGCAATCCGGCGCCGCGCGCAGCGACGCTGCGCACCGCGCTTCGACGCGTCGTCTCATCAGATCAGCAGGCGGACTCCGAGGCCGACCGGCGACAGGCCCGGCGGTCCGGGCGGCGGCCCGGTCAGCGGCGCCGGGCCGCGCCAGTGGTCGGCGGGGCGCAACAGGGCGCCGGTCGCGGGCGTAAACGCCACAGCCTCCGACGGGGCGGAGGGATGAATCACGTCCGGCGCAAGGCTCGGTCCCGCGGCCGTCGCCTGCATGCAATGCGCGCACGCAGGATGCGGCGGGCCCGGCTTGCCCGGCGTCGCCGCGTCATGGGTCATGCCCGCATGCATCGCGGCGTGTCCGCCATGCGCCGCAGCAGGCCCGCCATGCATCGCGTGCGAGGTCGAAGCGCCGAACGCCGCCCCGCCGGACGTTTCGGTCGGGCAGGCGCACGCCATCTGCTGCGCCCCCAGCACGAGGGCGGCCAGCATCACCAGCAGGGTGCGAAGCGGCGCAAGCATGATCGAACGGCCTTTCCTGCGCGGCATTCACGCCGCTTGCGTGCGGCAAGTCAATCTCAGCGCGCCGTCCCGTCGTCGCAGGCGATCGCCCGCGCCAGGACGCCCGCCATTGATCGCACCAGTAATCGCAGCGAATTTCGCGCCGGTCGCGCCAGTCCGGCGGCAGCCGACCGGCCGGTCCCGCGCCCGGCCCGCCTGCGCGCGCCTCTGGTCAGGGGGGCGGCGTTGGTCCATACCACCGCGCTCCGGCCGCCGCGCCCCGGCTGGCCCGAAAATCCGTCCGACAGGGAGTGCCCTCATGCCCGACAGCGCTGATCTGACGCCCAATCGCATCGTCGAGATTCCCGCCCCGCGCGGAACCGTTCGCATCGGGCAGCAGCTTCCGGTCGCCTTCATCGCGGGCCCCTGCCAGCTCGAAAGCCGCGCCCACGCCATGGAAATGTCCGCCGCCATCCGCGAGATCGCGGACCGGCTCGGCGTCCACGTCATCTACAAGACCTCGTTCGACAAGGCGAACCGGTCCAGCATCAACACGGCGCGCGGTCTTGGCCTCGCCGCCTCCTTCGACATCTTCAACGAGATCCGCGAGACCTCGGGCCTGCCGGTGCTGACCGACGTCCACCTGCCCGAACAGTGCGCCGAAGTCGCCAAGGCCGTCGACGTTCTCCAGATCCCCGCTTTCCTCTGCCGCCAGACCGACCTTCTGGTCGCCGCCGCCAGGGCCGGCAAACCGATCAACGTCAAGAAGGGGCAGTTCCTCGCCCCGTGGGACATGAAGAACGTCGTCAACAAGCTGGTCGCCTCGGGCTGCCGCGACGTACTGGTCTGCGAGCGCGGCGTCTCCTTCGGCTACAACACGCTGGTGTCCGACATGCGCGCCTTGCCGGAGCTGGCCGCCACCGGCGCGCCGGTGGTGTTCGACGCCACCCACTCCGTGCAGCAGCCCGGCGGGCAGGGCGCCACCTCGGGCGGTCAGCGCGAATACGTTCCGGTGCTCGCCCGTGCGGCCGCCGCCGTCGGCGTGGCGGCGGTGTTCATCGAAACCCACCAGGACCCCGACAGGGCGCCCTCCGACGGGCCCAACATGGTGCCGCTGTCCCAGCTCGAAGACCTGATGAAGCAGATCATCGCCTTCGACGCCCTCGCCAAGGGTCTCGACTGAACGCCGCGCCCTTCGGATCATGACATTTCGGCGGTTTGGGTGCATGTGAGGGCGCATGTCCAAACCAGCTGAGTCCGCAAGCGCTTCCGTGTCCGAAACCGCTCCGTCCGAAATCTCCACAGCCCGGCGCGTTCTGGCGCTCGAATCGGCCGCGCTTCTCGAAATGTCCGAAGCCCTCGACGAGCGCTTCACCGCGGCGGTCGAAACCGTTCTGCGCTGCACCGGCCGGGTGATTTGCGCCGGCATCGGCAAGTCCGGCCACGTCGCGCGGAAGATCGCGGCGACGCTCGCCTCCACCGGCACGCAGGCCTATTTCGTCCACCCAACCGAAGCCAGCCATGGCGATCTCGGCATGATCTCGGCGATGGACGTGGTGCTGGCCCTGTCGAAATCGGGCGAGACGGCGGAACTCTCCGACGTCATCTCCTACACCCGCCGTTTCCGCATTCCGCTCATCGGCATGACCGCGCAGGCCGACAGCGCGCTCGGCCGCGCCTCCGACGTCCTGCTCCAGATCCCCGCCGCCGAGGAGGCCTGCGCCGAGACCAACGCGCCCACCACCTCCACCACGTTGATGATGGCGCTGGGCGATGCGCTGGCCGTCGCCCTGCTGGAACGGCGCGGCTTCAAGGCGGGCGATTTCAAGATCTTCCACCCCGGCGGCAAGCTCGGCTCCATGCTGCTGACCGCCGCCGACCTGATGCATCAGGGCGAGCGCCTGCCGCTCACCATGTCCGGCGACGGCGTGCCGGAGGCTCTGGGCGAATTGTCCGAGAAGGGCTTCGGCGTCGTCGGCGTGGTCGATGCGAAAGGTCATCTCAAGGGCGTCGTCACCGACGGCGACGTGCGCCGTCAGGTCGTCTCCGGCCGCGCCTCGAACGTCATCGACGACATGATGACGCGCTCGCCCGTCACCGCCACGCGCACCGACATGGCCGCAACGCTCCTGCGCATCATGAACGAACGCAAGATCACCACGCTGTTCGTGCTCGACGATCAGGTCCCGGTCGGCATCGTCCACATGCACGATCTTCTGCGCGCCGGCGTGGTCTGATCCGGGAGGCCGCACGCATGAAGGTCGTGATTGTCATTCCCGCCCGCTTCCAGTCGAAGCGCTTTCCCGGAAAGCCGCTGCATCCGATCGCGGGCGTCTCCATGCTCGCGCGCACCGCCGAAGTTGCGCGCCGCGCAGGCGCCGCTTCGGACGCCCGCGTTCTCGTCGCCACCGACGACGATCGCATCGCCGCCCACGCGGCCGAGATCGGCGTCGAGGCCGTGATGACCGATCCGGACCTGCCCTCCGGAACCGACCGCTGCCGCGCCGCCGCCGAACAGGCCGCGCCCGACGCCGGCTTCGTCGTCAACCTTCAGGGCGATGCGCCGTTCACGCCGCCCGCCCATGTCGCCGCCCTAATCGAGAACGCGCGCCGCGCCGATGTCGTCACGCCGGTGGTGCAGCTCTCCTGGGATGCGCTAGACGCCATTCGCGAACGCAAGAAAACGACGCCGTTCTCCGGCACCACCTGCATTCGCGCCGAAGACGGCCGGGCGATCTGGTTTTCGAAACAGGTCGTCCCGGCGATCCGCGACGAGGCGAAGCTGCGCGCCGCCGGGCCGCTCTCGCCCGTGCTTCAGCATATCGGGCTCTACGGCTATGCCCGCCCCGCGCTCGACCGCATCGCGCAGCTTCCGCCCTCGCGCTACGAGCGGCTCGAAGGCCTCGAGCAATTGCGCTTCATCGAGAACGGCCTGTCCGTGTTCGCCGTCGAGGTCGCCGCGCCCGACCTTGCAATCTCCGGCATCGACACGCCCGAGGACGCCCGCCTCGCCGAAAAGCTGATCGCCGCCCACGGAGATCCACATGGCGACCCCCACGGAGACCCGCAGGGCGATCCGCAGGGCGGAGCCGGCTGAGATGTCCTCGCGCCTGTTCATCGTCCGCCACGGCAACACCTTCGACAAGGGCGACGTCGTCACCCGCGTCGGCGGCCGCACCGATCTGCCGCTCTCAAGCTCCGGGCGCGCGCAGGCCGATGCGCTGGCCAGGCATTTCGCGGGCGACGGGATCGCCTTCACCTCGGCCCGCACCAGCCCGCTCAGCCGCACGCGCGCGACCGCCGAGGCGATCCTCGCGGCCCAGGCCGCCCCGCCCGAACTCGAGACCGCGCTTTTCCTGCGCGAGATCGACTACGGACCGGACGAGAACCGCCCCGAACCCGAAGTGATCGCCCGCATCGGCGAGGACGCGCTCAGGGCGTGGGAGGAGGCGGGCGCGCCGCCCCCCGGCTGGCGCGTCGATCCTGAAGCGATCGTCGGCAACTGGCGCACATTGATGGTCAAGCTGGCGACGCAGCCGGGCGACCATCTGGTCGTCACCTCCAACGGCGTCGCGCGTTTCGCGCTCTGGTGCGTCGAACGCGGCCGCGCCGGCGCCAAGCTCTCCACCGGCGGCTACGGCGTCATCCGTCTCGCCGCCCGCCCCGACAGCGACCCCGACGAAGCGACGATCGAAACCTGGAACATCCGCCCCGGGAAGCGCGATTGACCAGACATACTGCAAGCTGGTGTTTGTAGTTGTTTTTCAGGGTCGCCTCTTCGATCAAGTGAAATTCAGTTTGACCATGACAGTCGTCCGTTTGACGGAGTGATCAGATGTCTAGATGAAGCGCGAGCTTCATGGCTAACACCCGAATACACGTTCCGAGCGACCGGAAAACAATTGCCGCTATGCGCCAGTCGACGACGCACATGCAGGTTTTTTTCGGTTGGCGGATGTCAAATCCGGCAATCATCTTATTCGCTGGACTTTCTTTTCTTGCGAGTCGCCGGGGCGCCTCCTCTGGTCGAGCGGCGTCCGCCATTGTACGACCTGACCTAAAGAGGCGTCCAAATTTAGTGCGTCCACTGACGATGGGAGACGAAGGATGTCGGTCAAGAAGTTCCCGGCGCGCAAGGCGCAGCAGGTGGACCTCTCGATGATGCTTCAGAACGGCGCGCTCGCTACGGGCGACTGGTCGCCGGAGCTTCTCAAGTCGAAAGCCTATGAGCAGATCCTTCTGGACATCATTCTCGGCGAACTGCCCCCCGGCGCGAAAATCGACGAACAGCTCCTCGCCGACCATTACGGCATCGGCGTAGCGGGCGTGCGCGATGCGCTGGCGCGCTTGTCGCTCGAAGGCATGGTGCAGCGGCGCGCCCGGTCGGGCACGGTCGTCACCTCGCTTGACCTGATCGAGGTCGAACAGGCTTTCGAAGTCCGCCACCTGCTTGAACCCTACGCCGCCGGTCTCGCCGCCGACAAGGCGACGCCCGACCAGATCGCGGCGATCAAGTCGGCTTTTGACGGCGCCGAAAAAGCGGCTCGAAACAGAAGTTTTCGCGAGCTGGTCGCGATGGATCAGGCCTTCCATCGCTGCGTGGTCGTGGCCAGCCACAACCTGACCCTGGCCAGGATCGTGATCTCGCTTCACCACAAGGCGGCGCGCTACTGGTATTATTCCATGACCACGCGCCCGGAGCATGACCGGCTCGAGGATATCGCCCAGCATCGCGCGGTCGCCGCCGCGATCGAGGCGCGCGATCCGGACAAGGCGTATGCGGCGATGCGTTGCGTGCTCGGCGACATCCCGGATTCCGTGCGCCACAGCGTGCGCCGGACGATTACAGACGAAATCAGTTGATTCCCCGCTTCAGGTGGCCAAACGTCGCCCATTACGCAGGCGCCGCAGGTTTGCTGCGCCTGCGAATTGGACATGTTAGGTGAAATGTTAGATGCTAACGTAGCGAAATGCTGACGTCGGGCCGGTAAGTGCCTTCAGCTGCTCTCGGGATGAGCCCAAGCGTGGGCGAGCAATGAGGGCGGTCGAATGAGAATTCGAGCAATACTGGCGCTGGGAACGGCGCTGACGGCTTCCACGGCGGCGGCGTGGGGACAAGAAGCCGACAAGGAAGAAGGCGCGCGCGAGGTCGTGATCATCAGGGAGGACCGCGTGGGCCTCCTTGAGCGTGAACCGAGCGACACGGTGTTCGGTCTTGGCAAATCGCTGATGGAGACGCCGCGCTCGGCGACCCTCGTCAACGACACCACGGTCGAACGCTACGGGATCGAGGAGGTCGACGACCTCATCGCGATCTCGCCGGGCACGTTTACAGCCAGCTTCTATGGCGTTCGCGGGGCCGTGAACATTCGCGGCACGCTCGCGGAAAGCTATTTCCGCGGCTTCAAGCGCATCGAGAACCGGGGAACCTACTCGACGCCGCTGGGCGCGACTTCGCAGGTCGACATCGTGCGCGGTCCGCCGACGCCCGCTTATGGCCCGGGCAAGGTGGGCGGTCTGATCAACATCATTCCGAAAACGGCGCGCGCCAACGGACCCAACTTCATTTCGAAAGTGTCCGGGCAGGGCGAGGTGACGCTGGGCTCGTACGACAAGTTCAACGGCGCCTTCCAGATCGGCGCGCCGGTCAGCCTGGGCAATGTCGAAGGCGGCGTCTTCGGCTATGTCGAGCGCGAGGACTCCGGCTCCTACTATCGCGGGATCAACCCGGAGCACTGGCTGGCGCAGGTCTCCGCCGAGTTCGACCTCAGCGATACGCTGAGCATCGCCATGGGCGGCATGTTCTACGACGCCAAGGGCTATGTGCAGAGCCCTGGCTGGAACCGCCTGACGCAACAACTCGTCGACGATCAGATGTACTTCACCGGGCAGGACACCACCGTCGTCGATCTCGACGGCAACGGTCGGATCACGCCGAACGAGGCTGGCGGCAGTTTCGTCACCGGGTATTTCGGCTTCCCGCCCAGCGTCGACGATCGCTATTCGCTCGACACCGGCGTCGGCCTGGCGAAGCTCGATCCGCGCGACATCTTCATCAGCGAACGCGATTTCTCGGACACCACGACCAACACCTTCTACTTCGATGCGGTCAAGAAACTCGGGAAGAACGAGCTGAAGTTCCAGGTCTTCTACGACGACCTCGAGAACAAGCGGTTCGTCAGCTACGGCTTCCCCGCGCACTACGACTCCTACGCCGTGGAAGGACGCGTTCACTACGACTTCAGCCTGGGCTCCGAGGACAGTTTCTGGACGAGCAACGCATCCGTCGGGGCTTCCTCCCGCTATCAGAGCGCGAAGCGCAAGGAGAGCTACAACTCCGGATATATCGTGCTTGATCGCCGTGATCTGACGGTCGGGGCGACCGCGAACGACATCTTCGACGATCCCTTCAGCGATGAGCCGGGAGGCATCGGCGCGACATGGGACATCGACGTCGACAGCGACTGGCGCGACACGGGCGTGTTCGCGCTGGCCGACACGACCTTCGGCGGCGTGGTCAATCTGCTTCTTGGCGCGCGGTACGATTGGTACAAGGGCAACTCGATCGACAATGGCGCGGTCTGCTATTGCGCCGCCGGCGTCGATTTCGAGGCGGAGGACGAGAAGTTCAGCTATAGCGCAAGCCTTAGCGTGAACACGCCGGTCGGCCTGTTTCCCTACGCGACCTACGCCGAATCGGCCGCGATCGAGGTCGGCCAGGCCGGCGACGTCGCCGGGTCGCTGTTGAGCAACGGCCAGTGGCTGTCGGACTCCAAGCTGACGGAAGGCGGGGTCAAGTTCGACTTCCTGAACGGCACGCTGCTCGGAAGCCTGTCGGCTTACGACCAGAGCCGGACACGCCTGTCCCTGATGAACAATGTGGTGGCGACCACGTCGAAGGGCGTCGAACTCGAAACGCGGTGGCTGGCGACGGACAATCTCAGCTTCACGTTCGCGGGGAACACCCAGGAAACCACGGTGGAAGGTCCGGACGCCAGCTTCACCTACGTGCCGGCGCGCGTCGTGGGGCTTCCGCTTGAAGACGCCTATGGCGGTTCGTTCGCCGTCTACAACTTCTCGACATCGCCTGTCGGATGGCCCGGCGACTACGAGCAGAAGTCGATCCCCCAGACCGTGCTCAGCCTGTTCGGCAGCTATGTGTCCGACCCGTATGAATGGGGGCAGATCGGCGTTACGGCGGGTGTGGTGAGCGTTTCGGAAACGTCCGGTCGACTGGTCGACGCCGTGGTGTTCCCCTCCTACGAACTCGCCAATCTGGGTCTGTTCTACGGCTATGACGGCTACGAACTCTCGCTCAACATCGATAACGTGTTCGACGAGCTGTATTTCCAGCCTGTCGCGGACGTTTACGCGGATATGGCCGTGCTCCCAGGCCGCGGCCGGGAATTCCGCGTCACGCTCAAGAAGTCGTTCTAGAGCGTGGTTTGCGGTCCGCCTGATCCTGGCCGGCAGGCGGACCGCAGACCTTTTTGTTGATCCGGTAGATTGGAAGTCAAAATGAGCTTGGACGTCCGCGGCGATCTGGAAAGCTGGACCGACCCTTCGCGCACCGCGCTGATCCTGGTCGACATCCAGAAGGACTTCGCGAGCCCCGACGGCGTCCTGGGTCGCGGCGGGGTCGACATGGATGTCGTCGCTCCCGCAGTCCAGGCGGCTCAGCGGCTGGCGGCGGGCGCCCGCGCAGCAGGCGTTCCGGTCATCTTCGTCGGACTGTTCACCGATGAGGCCAGCGACAGCCCGGTCTGGGGCGAGTGGCGCAAGCGCAAGGGACAGAGCGGCGAGGGCGGTCTGTGCCGAACAGGGCAGGAGGGCTCGGCCTTTGTCGGGCCCGTGCCTGAGGACGGAGAGATGATCGTCTCCAAACTCCGGTATAGCGGCTTCTTCGGCACCAGCCTCGATGCGCGCCTTCGGGCGATGGGCGTCGATACGCTGGTCGTGTGCGGCCTGACGACCGAATGCTGCGTCGACTGCACCGTCCGCGACGCCTTTCATCTCGATTATTTCGTCTTCCTGCCGGTGGACGCGTGCGCGGCCTATGACGTTGAAACGCACGACGCCGCGCTCAAGAACCTCGAACTCAACTGCGCCACGCTGACGACGAGCGACGATCTGCTCGGGGCGTGGTCCGCCGGGGCGGCGCGCAGCGAGGCGTCGAACGGATGACCAGCGTGTGGGAGGATACGCCGGCCGCGCCCTTCGCCGTCGACGAGGCGGATCGCCTCGCATTGGCGAACGCGATCGATACGCAGGAGATCACGGATCTCGCGCTTGAACTCGGCAACATACCCAGCCCGTCGCGGGGCGAGCTGCGCGCGGCCGAATACGTGTTCGACTGGCTCGCGAAGGAAGGCTTCGCTCCGAGAAAGGTCGGCGCGACGCCGGAACGCCCGAACATCGTCGCGACCTATGGCGGCAAGGGCGAAGGCAAGAACCTGCTCTTCACCGCCCACCTCGATACCGAAAGCCCGACCTGGAATCCGGATCTCGACGCGCACAAGTTTCGCGCCGAAACGCTGGCGAATCCCGAGTGGACGACCTGCTGGCTCGAGGACGGTCTGCTTTACGGCTACCCGATCGCCAACGATCGCGGGCCGATGTCGTGCTTCCTTATCGCGGCCAAGGCCCTGAAGACCTGCGGCTTCGAACTCGCGGGCCGGCTCTATCTCACGGCCTCGCCGGGCGAGATCGGGCCCGAGCCGATCGAAGAGGCGCGCGGCGTGGAGTATATGGGCAAGGATATCGGCGCCCACTACGTCTTCCATCACGGCGGGGTTTCGCCGGACTTCGCGATCGCCGCCGAAGGCTGCGATTTCGGACTGACATGGGTCGCCTGCGGCTATGTCGTTTTCCGCATCCGCATCTATGGCCAGGCGATCTTCACGCCCCTGCTGAAGACGCCCGAAACGCTGAAAGAGCATCCGAACCCGATCTACCAGATGGGCGCGGTGCTTGAGCCGCTGCTGGAGTGGAGCCGTCGCTACGAAGCCGACAACGTCTATGAAAGCGACGGCGGCGTCGCGCAGCCGAAGGTGCAGATCGCCTCCGTGCGCGGCGGCGTCGCGCACGAATTCGGCGCGGGAACGGAAGTCTGTTCGCTCTATCTCGAAGTCGGCCTGACGCCGGTGCAGGAAGTCGCCGCCGTGCATCACAGCCTCGAAGCGCATCTCAGGCGCGCGGGCGTGCGCGAGTTCGATGTCGAACCCGTCGTCGTGCGTCACGGTTTCGAGGCCGACAGCAAGCGCGTTTCGCCGCTGGTCGGCGCGGTCGACGCCGCCACGCGCCTGACTCTGGGCGCGCCGCTCAAGCGCGCCGCGCCGGTCTATTCGAGCATGTGGCGCGACCACAACGTGTTCAACATGAACCGGGTGCCGGCGGTCACGACAGGGCCGAAGCGCTGGCGCCCCTCGCCCGGCGATCTCGCCGACAGCGCGCTCATCTACGCCCTGACGGCGCTGGCGATTTGCGGCAAGACGGAAAAGACCGCTGCGGACGGAAGCGCCGCGCCGGTCTATGGCGACAATCCCTTTGAGGAATGAGGCCGACATGGGATGCGAATTTGATCAGAGCCATTGGCGGGCCGCGATGGGCGGGTGCCTGAGCGGGGTCAATATCGTCACGACCTGGAAGGACGGCGCGCCCGCCGGCACGGCGGTCAACGCGTTTTGCGCCGTGTCGCTGCATCCGCCGCTCCTGCTGGTCTGTCTCGACAAGAACAGCCGAACCCTCTCGGCGATCGCCGAAGCCGGCGTGTTCTGCGTCAACGTGCTGTCGGAGCGCCAGGCTTCGCTCGTGTCGGTTTTCGCCGACAAGACCGCCGGCGACCGCTTCGCGCAAAGCGATTATGTCCGGGGCGCCACCGGCGCGCCGGTTCTGGCCGGATCGCTGTCGTGGTTCGACTGCGAAGTCCACGCCACGCATGTGGAGGGCGATCACACCATCGTCGTCGGGCGCGTGGTCGATCTCGACACGGACGCCGCGCTCGCGCCGCTGGCCTATCGTCAGGGCCGGGTCTGGCCGCTGACGAGCGATCCGGTCGACTCGTGAGTCAAACCTCATCCGGTTCGACCGTGCGCGGCCTCGACGCGCTCGCGCGCGTGTTCAGCGCGCCGCAATACCGTCTGCTGTTCGCGATGACGTCGGTGACGATGGCGAGCCAGTGGATGTTGCGAATCGCGCAGGGCTGGCTGCTCTGGGAGCTTACCGGCAGCGGCGGATGGCTCGGGTTTCTGGCGATGGCGGAGCTGGCGCCGGGTCTGGTTCTGGGGCCGGTGGGCGGGGTTCTCGCCGATCGCATGGATCGCCGGCGGCTGGTCGGTCTTTGCCAGGTTGTCGTGGCCGCGGTTTCGGCCGCGACGGGGCTTCTGGTTCTGTTTGGCGGGGTCACGCCGGTTCTGCTGGTGTGCCTGGCGGCGTGTGCGGGGTCGGCGGCCGCGCTGCAGGAGGCGTCGCGCTCCCTGCTGCTGCGCGACGTCACGCCTTCGGAATGCCTGCCGACGGGCATGTCGCTGACGGCGATATCGGTGAACGTCACGCGCTTTCTCGGGCCGGCGATCGCGGGCCCGCTGATCGCCAATGTCGGTCCCAGCATCGTGTTCTGGATCAACACGGTCAGCGCCCTGCTGTTGCTGGTCGTGGTGTCGCGGCTCAGCGCGCAGGCCGAACAGGCGGCGGGGCGCGGCGCGCATTTCATGATCGATCTCTGGCGCGGCGTCGCCGCCGCAGCGTCGCATCCGGTGATCACGCCTGTGCTTGTGATCTTCGCGGTGACGGCGATCGCGGTGCGGCCTCTCTACGAGCTGATGCCGGCTTTCGCATCCGGGCTGTTCGGCGGAAGCGTGGAGGACTATTCGCAACTGGTGATGGCGGTCGGCGTCGGCGCGGTGGTCGGCGCGGTGATCGTCACCCTGCATGCGTCGGCGCGTCCGGCGCGATTGTTCATGTGGTCGTCGCTCGGGGCGGCGTTTGCGCTCATCGGGTTCGCTTTCGCCCGCGAGACAATCGGCGGATTGGCCGCCGCCGCCGTGTTGGGCTTCTTCATGTGCATCAGCGCCGCGACATCGCAGTTGACGGTGATCCTCGACGCCGATCAGGAAACCGGCGGCCGGGTTCTCAGCGTGTGGTCCACGCTGATGCGCGCCGGCCCGGCGATCGGCGCGGTGGTCATGGGCCTCGCGGTCGATGTCGCCGGATACCGGATCCCGCTGTGGTGCGGAGCGGGCCTTACCATTCTCGCCCTGACCGCGATCATGCTTGCAGGCGAGCGACGCCGTCGCGCGCCGGCTCCCGAAACGCCGCTGTGAACGAGGTGATGTGATGAAGACCGAACTTGGCGATGCGGTTCTGGACCAGCTGTTCCGGGAGGCGCGGACCTTCAGTCACTGGTCGGACGGCGGTCTGTCCGAAGCGGATATGAAAGCGCTGTTCGAGCTGACCAAGATGGGGCCGACCGCCGGAAACTGCTCGCCGGCGCGGTTCGTGTTCGTCGCCTCGCAGGCAGGCAAGGAGCGTCTGGCGCCCCACCTGTCGCGCGGCAATCTCGATCAGACCATGACGGCGCCGGTCTGCGTGATCGTCGGCTACGATCTCGATTTCGCGGAGCGCCTTCCGTTTCTCTTTCCATACGTCAAGGATGCGGCGTCCTGGTACAAGGACCCCGAGGTTCAGAAAGAGACGGCCTTTCGCAGCTCCAGCCTGCAAGGCGCCTATCTGATCATGGCGGCGCGGGCGATGGGGTTCGATTGCGGCCCGATGAGCGGCTTCGACAATGCGGGCGTCGACAACGCGTTCTTCGCCGGCACGCGCATCCGCTCCAACTTCCTGTGCAATATCGGCCGGGGCGATATGACCAAGGTTCGCCCGCGCTTGCCGCGCCTCTCCTTCGAGGATGTCTGCACCATCGCATAAGCGTTTGGGCGGACTGACGTCGGCTACCGCGTCGCCTCCGGCGCCGGCGACCTTCTCTGCATACGGATTGGATCAGGCTCGCACGCCGGGCTCGAAACCGCCGCGCTCGAAATCGTCGGGCGCGGCGATCCCCGCTGCGGCTGTGTCGTGGCTGCCGCTCTCTCCATGAGTCGCGCTCGGCGACCCGATTTCCCGGACATCTCGCCGCTGCGCCCGCGCCCGTCCGACCGGAAAGCGAACGTTTTGCGGGCAATGTGACGTTAGGGCGCCCAAGATTCGTAACATGTTACGAAAAATGCCAGATTCCGCAGTCTGGGAGGAGGTGTCGGCCGCCGGGCTCGCTAGCGTGAGTTGAGAAGCGGACCGGACGGTTCGCTTGGACCGGCTGGAGCTGCTCATGAAGACACCCGATTCCTGGCGTCTCGCAGGGCATTTTGGTTCGCTGAGCGCGCTGGAACTCCTGATAAGCGCCGCGACCTTTTCCTCTCTTGGCGTGATCCTGCCCCATATGGTGGAGGATCTGCGCTGGAGCTGGTCGCAAGCCGGACTCGGGTTCTCAATTCTGGGCGCGGCTTGCGGCGGCTCCTCTCTGCTGCCGCCTATCCTGATCCGAAGGTTCGGCGTTCGCAATACGCTGATCATCGGCGCGATCTGCATGGCGGTGGGTCTCTACACGCTCCATGGCGTGTCGACCCTGCTGCTCTACTTCATCGGCACCGCGATCTGCGGCGTGTCGTTCCAGATGCTGGGGGCGATCCCCGCCACCTTCGTGCTGACGCGGGTCTTCAAGCGCCGGTCCACCATTCTTGGCCTTTATGGAACCATCGGCGGCTTCGGGAATGTCGTCGGTCCGTGGATGGTTCTGGCGGTGCTGGCCGTTCCGGGCGCCACCTGGCGCGAGTATTGGGGTTATCAGGCGCTCCTGCTTCTGGTGTTCGGCATCGGTTGCGCGCTCATCGTCGGCATCGACAAGCGCTTCTCGCGTCCGGCGCGCGAGGAGCTGACCACCCCGGCGCAGGACAAGCCCGCTCCGGAGCCGAAAGGATGCGCACCGCGCGCGGCGTGTCAGACAAGCCGCCAGACAAACCGGCTGGCGGTGTTCCGCAGCGCGGTCGACTGGACCGTCCGGGACGCGATGCGCACCCCGCAATTCTACGTCATCGTCGCCGCCTACTTCGCCAACATCTTCTGCCTCGTCACGGTGACCAGCCTGTCCGTCAGCCACCTTGTCGAGCGCGGCGTCTCCACCACGGTCGCGGGCGCGATGCTCAGCCTCGAAGCGCTCATCGCCGTGGCCGTCCGGGCCGGGGCCGGGGTTCTCGGCGATCATGTCGATCCGAGATTCCTGATGATCGCCTCGCTGGGCGCCACGTCGGTGGGCTGCTTCGTGCTCGCTCTCTACGAGTCGCAGCCCTACCTTCTGATCTACGCGCTCGGCACCGGCGTCGGCTTCGGCGCGACACAGCTGTGCGCCACCGTGTTGATGCTCAACTATTTCGGGCAACGCCATAACCTCGAACTGTTCTCGACCATGTGCCTCGTGGGCGCGGCGTCCGCGCTCGGCCCGGTCATCGGCGGGGTCACCCGCGACCTCTCCGGCAGCTTCGCGCCGATGTTCCTCGTGCTCGCGGGCACCGCGGCCGTCGTCGGCTTCTCCGTGTCGATGATGCGCCCGCCGGTGGCCGCGACCGAGGAGGGGAGCGAGGACGAGGTTGAACCCGAAGCCGTCGCCGAAGAGGCGCGCGGCAGATTTGCGAACAAGCCAGCCTGATCAAGGCCCGCCACAACAAGGAGCCCGAGATGAGTCTCAACAACAAGAAGTACGGCGTCTTCCTTCCAATCGCGAACGGCGGCTGGATCATCTCCAAGAACACGCCGGAGCTTACCGGCCTCTACGCGCAGAACCGGACGGCGGCGCAGATCTCGGACCGGATCGGCCTCGACTTCATCATGTCGATGGCCAAGTGGCGCGGCTTCGGCGGAGAGACCAATCACTGGGCGGTCTCCATGGAGTCCATGGTGATGATGGCCGGCCTCGCCGAGGTGACCAGCAAGGTGAAGGTGTGGGCGACGATGCACGCGCTGCTCCACAACCCGGCTGTCGTCGCCAAGATGGTGACGACGCTCGACCACATCTCGAAAGGCCGCGCCGGTCTCAACATCGTCGCCGGCGCCTATCGAGAAGAGTTCGCCCAGATGGGCGCCTGGGACGATGCGCTCACCCATGCGGACCGCTATCAGCGCGCCGAGGAGTGGATCACGATCATCAAGCGGCTGTGGAGCGAGCCCAGCGTCGATTTCGAAGGCCGCTTCTTCAAGATGGACGACTGCCAGTCCGATCCCAAACCGCTGTCGAAACCGCGTCCGGACCTGATCTGCGCGGGCCAGTCCGATCGCGGCTTCGATTTCGCGACCTCGCACGCCGACGCGTGCTTCATCGGCGGCCGCTCGGACGAGGAGCGGCGCACCCACAGCCGCCGGGCGCGCGCCGTGGCCGCCGAGAAGGGCAAGACGATCAAGGTGTTCGCGATGTGCACCGTGATCCACGACGACACCGACGCCAAGGCGGACGCGATGCTCAGCCATTTCGAGGACGGACGCGACATGGGCGCCATCATGGCCCAGATGAAGAGCTGGGGCATGGAGCCCGAGAAGATCGCGAGCATGGCCGGCAAGATCGGCGCGAGCCAGAATCACACCATCGTCGGTTCGCCCGCGACCTGCCGCGAGAAACTCGAAAGCTATCTCGACTACTGCGAGCTGGACGGCGTGATGCTGATCTTCCCCGACTATGTCACCGGGCTCGAAATGTTCGGCGCGGAAATCCTGCCGAAGCTCCGCGCCTCCGAATCCGTCGTGCAGACGGCGTAGCGGACAAATCCCATGACAGGAACGCCGGCGGGTTCGCCTCTGGTCGCTTGCGACATTTCGAAAGACGATGTCGAAGCGATCAAGGCGGCGATCGACAAGGAGGAGCTGACCACGCTCGTCCTTGAATTGTCCAACATCTACAGCCCCTCCACCAAGGAGAAGATGGCGGCCGACTATGTCCATGACTGGATGGCCAGGGAGGGGTTCAATCCGCGCGCCGTGGGCGCGACGCCCGAACGCCCGAACGTCATCGGAACCTATGGCGGGCATGGCGCGGGTCCGAACCTGCTGTTCACGGCGCATCTCGACACCGAGAGCATATTCGACGATCCGCATCTGGACGGCATGACCAAACGGCCCGGCAGCATCGCCAATCCCGAATGGCGGAATTGCTGGCTGGAGGACGGCAAGTTCTACGGCTACGCCGTCGCCAACGATCGCGGCCCGATGAGCTGCTTCCTGATCGCCGCCAAGGCGCTGCGCAAGGCGGGCTACGATCTGTCCGGCCTGCTTTATCTCACGGCGTGTCCCGGCGAGTGCGGGCCCGAACCGATCGAGGATCGCAAGGGCGTCGCCTATCTCGGAAAGGACATCGGCGCGAACTATCTCTTCCATCACGGCCATGTCGCGCCGGACTATGCGATCGCCGCCGAGGGAACGGATTTCGGCCTCACCTGGATGGGCTGCGGCTATGCGACCTTCCGCGTCCGCATTTTCGGCCAGTCGATCTTCCGTCCGCTGCTGAACGCGCCCGAGAAGGCCGTCGACCACCCCAGCCCGCTCTACAAGGTCGGCCCGGTGATCGACGCCCTGCACGAATGGAGCCTCCGGTTCGAACGGCAGAGCCGCTATGAAACCGATTGCGGCATCGCTGCGCCGAAGGCGACGATATCCTGCCTGCAGGGCGGCACGCCCTATGGCGGCGGCGGCGAAATCTGTTCGCTCTACGTGTCCTGCGATCTCGGTCCGCGCCAGCGCGCCGCGCAGGTCCTGCACGAGTTGAACGCCGTCATGCGCAGCCTGGGTCTGGACGAGTTCGAGGTCGAGCCGATGGTCGTGCGCCACGGCTTCGAGGCGGACAAGGCCGAGGTCGCCCCTCTGGTGCAGTCGGTGGAGATGGCCACGGAGCTTGCGCTGGGCCGGTCCGCCGGCGCGGCCAAGTCGGTCTATTCAAGCATGTGGCGCGATCACAACGTCTTCAACATGAACCGCATCCCGGCCATCACCACCGGCCCGACGCGCTGGCGGCCGACGCCGGAGGATCTGGTCGACAGCGCGCTGGTCTACGCCCTGACGAGCCTCGCCGTCTGCGGTCGCGCCCAGATCGCGCCGAAGCAGGCCGCCTCGGCGACCGTCTACGGGCAGAAGCCGTTCAGCTAGGCGGACGCCCAGCCAGGAAAGCGCGCAGCCGGACGGGTCGACCGTCCGGTGCTCAGCGCTATAGGATTGAAGCATTCATCGGCGCTTCAAATCTCCGAGAACGCGAGGTCGGGCAGGTTAGCCTGTCCAGTTTTAATTGGTCTGTCTGCAAAGTAACGGGGACTTGGGTCGGAAGTGGTGCCGCCTAGGTGACTTGAACACCTGACCCTCGCATTACGAATGCGATGCTCTACCAGCTGAGCTAAGGCGGCGTGGCGGTCGATCCCGGTCCCGCTGGGCGGTTCCGAAAGCGCATGGCCAAGGCTGCGGCCTATACCTCACCCTTGGCGGCCAAGGCAAGGTTCCCGAAGCGTTTTGGCGCGCCGCGTCCGGGCGGCCGGCCCGAAACCCGCCCCCGTCGTGGCTTGGCCCCGGCCCGGTCCTGCTCCAGCCCCGCTCCAGCCCTGTCCCAGCGTTGAAAGATCGCGAGAATTCGCCCCCCAAGAGACCGCCCGTAGCGCCACCGCGCCCGTCGCCGGGCTAGCTCGCATCCTCGCTCATCGCCTCGGAGATCAGCCGCGCGCTCAGCGACTGCATCTGCGTCTCCAGCCGGGCGCGAACCTCCGCGCGCGCGCGCCAGTCGCTGAACGCCTTGCCCGGTGCGCCGGGGATGGCGTCCACCGCGTTCAGCGCCGCGCGCACATCGCCCGCGTCCAGCGCCCGCCGCGCCACCCGGATCAGCTCCGCCGCGCGCGATTCCAGGTCCGAGGTCCGTACCGTCACCACGCCCGAGATCGACGAGCGCAGCCAGTTCCAGCCGCCGTCATTCTGCTCGGCCGCCAGCCGCGCGGCGCGCTTGGCGGGACGCTCGAAATCGCTGCGCAGCTCGGCGACCGTGGGCGCGCCGCGCCGCGCCGTTTCGCGCATCGCCTCGACATCGGGATCGCCCGGGATCAGCGCCGCCAGCGCCTGATGCGGACCGGCGAACGAGCGTCCGCTGCGCGCCGCCGACTCCAGCGCCGTCAGCGCCCGGATGGTGCGCGACTGACCCGCCGCCGCCAGGATCACCGCGCGGTCGTCCGCCGACAGGGCGGAGGGCGTATCTCCCGCCGGGCTCAGCGCCTGCGTTTGTCGCAGGGCCGCGAACTCGCCATTGAGCTGCGACAGCCCGTCTTCCAGCGCCGCCAGCGCCGCCTGCCGGCGGTTCAGCGAGGCCGTCATTCGCGTGTCGGCGTCTTCAAGCGCGGCCACCTGATCCTGCAGATCGCGCAGAACGCGCTGTGTCTGGCGCGTCGTGGTCGGCGCCGCCGCATCGTCCTCGATCGTGTTCTCGATCTTGTTGATCCGCGCCAGCAGGGCGCCCAGCGGGCTCGCGGCGGATGTCGCGCCGGGCACCGGCGCGCCGTCGCCGGCGCCGATCAGCGCCGATATCTGTCCCGACAACTCCCTGATTTCCGTGCGCAGTTCGGCGTCGGCGGTTTCCATGGCGCTGATCCGCTCGATCTGGCTTTCCAGGCGCGAGCGCAGCGCCACCACCTCGCTGCTGGCCTGATCGGCGCGCGCGGTCAGCTGCGTCTGGGTGGAGTCGATCGCCTGCAGGTCGCGCAGCACCGCGCCGCTGGTCGGCTGCATTTCCGCGCCCGCCACCACCCGCGCCGCCAGCACGCTGGCGAGAATGCAGAACGCGCACGCGGCGATCAGTTCGTAGATGGTCACGGACCGGCTTCGTCGGGCGGGGTGCGGCCGCGCGGCGGCCTCGGCTGCGGCCTGGTTTCCCGCCGGCTCGAACTCGACTTCGATTGGCTCCGGCTCGGGAGAAGAAGGCGGAGCCTTCGACATCACCGGTCTCCCATACGCATGGCGCGGGCGTCGGCCGCGCCGAACTCTGACGCTTGAGCATAAGGGGCTGCGCGCCGCGACCTCAACCCTGCCGGAGCGAAGCGCGAAGGATTGTTTCCAGCGCCGCGAGCAGCGCCGCCTCGTCGGGCGAAGCCGCGATGGCGAGCGCTTCGGCGTGCGGCCGCAGGGGCGCCGCCGCCGCTTCCGAGATCGCCGCCACGCGCACCGGCGCGTGGGACCCGTGCGCCTCCAGCAACCCGGCCACATGCCGCGCAGCCTTCGGGGAATGCACGAGAATCGCCTCGAACGCCGCCTCGCCGGAGAGGTGCCGAGAAAGCTGCGGACCCGGCTCGCGCATCGCCGCGTGGTAGGTCGCGACGAACGCGGCGGCGCGTCCGGCGGCGGTCAGCTGGCCGGCCAGATCGCCGCGGCTGTCCGCGTTTCCGGTGTGCAGAACGCGCGCGCCGGGTCCGACATTGCGCACAATTAATTCCGCCAGCGCGGTCACGTCGCCGTCGGCCGAGCGCACGTCGGCGAACCCGGCTTCGCGCGCCGCCTCGGCGGTCCGCGCGCCGACGCAGTAAACCGGAACCTCGCGTTCGGGGCGCAGCGCCGCGAAGGCGCGCACGCCGTTGACGCTGGTGAAGGCGAGAATGTCGAAACCGGGCAGGGCGGCGCCCGATAGGCCGGGCATCGCCTCGATCCCGAACGCCGGCTCCACGACCGCGGTCACGTCCATCGCCTCAAGCCGGCCGGTGGTCTCGGAGGCTCCGGGCTCCGACCGGGTGACGAGAACGCGGCGGGACGGGCGATCGCTCAGCTTGCCGATCCTCCGGCTGCGTTCTGGGTCTCGTGCAGCGCGCGCTGCGAGGCCACGTCCTCGGCGATGAACAGGCCAAGCGCCTCGGCGTCCTTGACGCTCGGCTTGCGTTCGAGCGCGCCCTCGGCGCGCCAGCGCATCGAACCGTCGTCGGCCAGAACCTCGCCGGCCATCTCCGCGCCGTCCTCGGTCAGCCGGAAGTGCGCCGCGATCGGCGTGCGGCACGAACCGTCCAGCCGTTTCAGGAAGGCGCGCTCGGCGTGGGCGGCCAGCGCCGCGTCATGGTCGGTCGCGGCCGCGCACGCGGCCTTCAGCCAGTCCGGCGCGTCGGTGCGGATGGTCACGGCGATGATGCCCTGTCCGGCCGCCGGCAGCATCTCCTCGATCGGCACGATCCCGGCCGCGACGTCGATCATGCCCAGCCGGCGCAGCCCGGCCGCCGCCAGCAGCGTCGCATCGGCCACGCCCTCGGACAGCTTGCGCAGCCGCGTCTGAACATTGCCCCGGAACATCACCACCTTCAGATCGGGCCGCATCGCCAGGATCTGCGCCTGCCGCCTCAGGCTGGACGAGCCGACCACCGCGCCGGGCGCGAGGTCCATCACGCTTTTCACGGGACCGATCAGGCAGTCGCGCGGGTCCTCGCGCGGCAGAAACCCGGCCAGGTGGATATGGCGCGGCAGCTTCACCGGCATGTCCTTCAGCGAGTGAACCGCGATGTCGATGCTCTCGTCCTTCTGGGCCCGGTCCAGCTCCTTGGTGAACAGGCCCTTGCCGCCGGCTTCCTGCAGCGGCTTGTCCTGGATCTTGTCGCCCGTGGTCGTGAAGGTGTGCAGCGTATGGCTGATCTGTCCGCCGCTGACCTCGGCCAGCCGCTTGGCGAACAGCTCCGCCTGCGCCACCGCCAGGGGCGAGGCGCGCGAACCGACGCGCACGATGCGGGCCTGGGCAGCGCTGCTACGCCGGGTCCGCTTGGTCTTCGGCATGCGTGGAGACTCCTCGCCGCACCGGCGATTCCGGTGCACAATTGGTTGGCTCACTGGCGCGAGGGGCGTACAAGCGCGGCCGCCATGATGCAAGTCGCGCCCGGGGCGCTCACCATACTGGGGGTTGAAAGCAGCTGCGACGAAACCGCGGCCGCGATCGTGCGCCTTGAGGGCGGGCGGGCGCAGGTTCTGGCCGAACGCGTCGCCAGCCAGACCGAGGCCCACGCCCCCTATGGCGGCGTCGTCCCGGAAATCGCCGCCCGCGCCCACGCCGAGCGCGTCGGCCCCCTGATCGCCGGGGTGATGGCCGACGCCGGGCTCGACTGGGCGGACCTGTCGGGCGTCGCCGCCACCGCCGGGCCCGGCCTGATCGGCGGCGTCATGGTCGGCCTCTCGGCGGCCAAGGGGCTGGCGCTGGGCCGGGGCCTGCCGCTGATCGCGGTCAACCATCTCGAAGGGCACGCCCTGTCGGCGCGCCTCGCGGGCGAGGTCGCCTTTCCCTATCTCCTGCTGCTGGTCTCCGGCGGCCACTGCCAGTTCATCTCGGTCGAGGCGCTCGGCGTCTATCGCCGTCTCGGCAGCACCATCGACGACGCCGCCGGCGAGGCCTTCGACAAGACCGCGAAACTGCTCGGGCTGGAAGGCGCGGGCGGACCGGCGGTTGAACGCGAGGCCCTTTCCGGCGATCCCGCGGCGGTCGCGCTGCCGCGCCCGCTGCTCGATCGTCCGGGGCTGGACCTGTCTTTCTCCGGCCTCAAGACCGCCGTCCGCCGCGCCGCCGGAGACCAGCCGCTGACGCCGCAGCGCCGCGCCGACATCTGCGCCGGCTTCCAGGCCGCCGTGGCCGACGTGCTCACCGAGAAATCCCTGCGCGCCATGAAGCTCTTCGCGGACGATCGTCCAGCGGACGAAACCGGCGCGCGCACCTTCGTGGTCGCCGGCGGCGTCGCGGCCAACCGCGCGCTGCGCGCCCGTCTCGAACAGGCCGCGACCGCGAACGGCTATCGCTTCATCGCCCCGCCGCTGCGTTGGTGCACCGACAACGCCGCGATGATCGCGCTCGCCGGCGCCGAGCATCTGCGCGCCGGGCGCTCCGACGACCTCGCGACGCCCGCCCGGGCGCGATGGCCGCTGGACGAATTGTCGGCGCGCCACGACCCCGCCTACGGCTCGGGAAAGAAGGGCGCGAAAGCCTGATCGCGCGAGACGCCGGCGTTTCCCGCTACTCCCCGACACGCCCCGAATCCAGCCCCTAATCCGGCCCCGGCTCGATCACCCGCCGCGCCGAGATCGCGCCCAGCATCTCGTACGGAAAATAGCCGACGGCCTCGTCGTCGGGATAATCGCGCGCCAGCATGTCCAGCAGCTTTTCGCTGATCGCATCGCCATGGCAGACGAGGCAGGGCTCCTCGGCGGTCGTCGGCCGCATCCAGCGAAACACCTGCGCGCCGTCTTCCTCGACGATCGCGCTCGCCTCCAGCGTCGCCGGATCGAACCCCTGCGCGACCGCTTCTGCGAACGCCTCAAGCTGGCCGTACTCCCAATCGTCGGGAATGTTGGCGCGATTGCGCACGCCCAGCCCGGTGCGCTTCAGCGTCACGTCATGCTTGGCGCCCGTCTCCTCGAGCATGTCGCGAACATGGTCGCGATAGGCCATGTAGACCGCGACCGGATCGGAATAATCCAGCCGGTCGAGCAGCTCGGCTTTCAGCCGGCCCTGAAACGCCAGCGCCGCGAGGCGCGCATCGCGTATGTCCTCCGCCGCGGGCTCGGGCGGGGCGGGCGGCGAGCACGCTCCGGCCAGCGCGGCGAGCGCGACGGCCAGAAGCGCGCGGCCCATGGCCTAGCGGACGCGAACGGTGACGGTGAAGTGCTGGTCGTCCGGGCTCGGGTCCTCCCACGAACGCTTGTTCACCAGCTTCAGCTCGCCTTCGCCCGCGCGCAGCGCTTCGAAGGTCAGCACCTCCCAGTGCTGCCCGCCGGTATAGCCCGGAAGGTACTGCGCGGTGTTCGTGGGCCCGCCGGTCGAGCCGGCGTCCGCGATCTCGCCCGGCGCGCTCTCGACGCTCCACTCATACCCGGCGGTCGGCGTGCCGATCAGCGACACCGAGAAGCGCTGCCCCACCTCCAGATCGATCTGGCTGCCGCTCTCCTCCTCGCGCAGGTCGCGCACCACATTCTCGGCTTTCGGCGGCGGCACGGGGTCGCTCACGCCCTTGCACGAAGCCTGTCCATTCTCGTCGCTATAGGATGCGTCTCCGCCCATGATCGTCAGCGTCCTCGTGTCGTCGGTATAGGTTTCGGTCTCGGCGTCGGCCGGCATCGTCAGCGTGTGGATGTCGCCGCCGATCCAGATCACCGCCTCGGCCGCCGCTCCGCCCCGGAACTGCGCCCGCAATTCGCGTCCGCCCGTACAGGCGTAGCGCGCGGCGAAGGTGAAATCGTCCGGCGGAACCACGCTGGGATCGCCCACCGCCCCATCAGTCTGGCCCCCATCCGTCTGAGCCTCCGGCTCGGGCGGAGAGGCTGCGGGATCGGCCGGCTCGCCTGGCGTGCAGGCGGCGAGACCCGCGAGAAGGGCGATGGTCGCGGCGCCGATGCGGATGCGCGACCGGAAATCGGAAGAGCCAGACATCATGATAGGCCTCATATGGAACGTGTCGGCGGCTTGGGGCCGGCGCGGGGCCGGCGAGGGGCAAGGTCACGCTCCGCGCCGGGGTTGGCAAGGGCGCCGCTGTGTCCGCAGGCCCCCGAGGGGCGCGGCTTGCCCCGGTCTGCACCGGCGCGCGAATCCCGATAGACGCGCCAGATCGGCGCCCTTGGCGCAGGTCCAGGCGGACGCTGCGCCGGCGCAGCCATATGCGGAGGGCGTATGCCCGAAATATCCATTCTCCACGCGCTCTCGGCGATGTTCGCGGGCGGGGCCGCCGCCTCCGGCTGGACCGTGGCGGTGATCGTCGCCAACTCCGCGTTCGAGGGGCTCGACGCCGGCCGCGCCGACCGCACGCTGCGCCGCATGCTGGTCGCCTCGGCGACGTTTCAGGCCTCGCTTCTGGGCGTGGCCGCAGCGCTCGCCGTCATCAAGGGCGCCAACGGCGCGGCGATCATGTCGGTGGTCGCCGCGCTCGGTTTCCTGTCGAACATCTGGACGCTGGCCCCCCGGCGCGAAAAGGCGCTTCCCGGCGCCCGCAAACGTCTCAAGACCGGCCGCATGGTCGCCGTCGCCCTGACGCTGATGGTCACGCTGGTCGCCGCCATCGGGGCCATTCTGGCCGCTTTCGGCATCTGACCCCGGTCGGGTGTCCAGCTCCGGGGCGGGCGCTTTCCGGCTCGCATACCGGGCGCGGATGGATGTATACGCGCTACGTCGGAGGAGCGGGCGGGCCGTCAGCAGCCGCCGCGCGAGGGGAGAACAGCAGCCACATGGACGTCGCCATCTCAGCCTTCGTCAAAGGCTTTCCGGACTTCATGCTCTACGGGGCCATCACCCTGGGGATGATGATCGTGGGCAGCGTCATCCACATCGTCCTGACTCCGATGAAGGAAATGAAGCTGATACGCGAAGGCAACACCGCGGCCGGAATCGGCGTCGCGGGCGTCATCGTCGGCCTCGCCATTCCCATGGCCGCCTGCCTGGCGTCCTCCACCTCCGTCTGGGAGCTGGTGATCTGGGGCGCGGTCGCGATTCTCCTGCAATTGCTGGCGTTCCGGGTCGCCGACCTGATCCTCCGCGACCTCCCCAAGCGCATCGAACGCGACGAAATCGGCGCGGCGCTGGTGCTTGTCGCGGTCAAGCTGGCGGCTGCAATGATCACCGCCGCGGCCTTGTGGGATCCCAATCTCGGACGCATCTAGGAGCCAAGGGAGCTCCGGATGCGCATACCCGACTGGCTCATCTACACCATCGTCCTGGTGGCGATTTCGGCGGCTGTCTTCCTGCATGACGAGCGCCGCGACGCCGGGTTGACCATCCCGGCCGACATTCCCGGCGCCGCCGAACCCGGCCCCGGCGCCGCCTCCGAAACGCCGCCCGGTTCGGTCGGGCCGCTTCTGCCGGGACCCGCGCCGCTCGACGAGCGCGTGCTGGTGCAGGTCGGCGATGTCGAGGACGGCATCGGCACCGCCTTCGCCATCAACCGCCAGGGCGACTGGCTCACCGCGCGCCATGTCGTCGACGGCTGCTCCATGGTCGGCCTCGACCTTGGCGACGGGCGCGTCGTGAAGGCCGAAGACGTCTGGACCTCGGCGGATTCCGATCTCGCGCTCATTCGCACCGACCGCGCGCCGGCGACCGTTCCGGTCGATCCGCTCCAGCCGCTGCGCATCGGCGATCCGGGCTATCATGTCGGTTTCCCGCAGGGACGCTCCGGCGAGGTCTCCTCGCGCCTGCTCGCGCGCTCGCGCCTGGTCACGCGCGGCCGCTACCAGCTCGACGAGTCGGTGTTGGCCTGGGTCGAAAAGGATCGCTCGGACGGGCTCGAAGGCACGCTCGCCGGCATGAGCGGCGGACCGGTCTTCGACGCAGACGGCGAAGTCGTCGGCGTCACCGTCGCCGAAAGCCCGCGCCGCGGCCGCATCTACACCGCCGCGCCCGACTCGATCGCGCGCTTCCTTCAGCGCAGCGGCGCCATCGCCGCCAGCGACGAGGGCCGTCCCATCGCGCAGGCGTCCTATCACGGCGAGGCCGACCGCATGCGCAAATCGCAGGCGGTGATGAAAGTGGTCTGCATCGCCGCCCATTCGGCTTTGCGCTAGTCGCGGATGCGGCTACGTCCGTCTACCGGCACGCAACAGGATCGGAGAGCCCCATGACGCAGGCGGCGTTCGCGGACAGGCTGATGGCGCGGGTGCGGGACATGGGTCCGCTCTGCGTCGGCGTCGATCCCCATCCCGCGCTTCTGCCGCCCCTGTTCGGGCCGCCCGGCGCCGAGGCCGCCGGCCGCTGGGGCAGGGCTCTGGTCGAACGCTGCGCCGGCCGCGTCGCCGTGGTGAAGCCGCAGGCGGGTCTCTTCGAACGCTGGGGATCGGCCGGCATGGCGGCCCTTGAGAGCGTCTGCGCGGCGGCGCGCGACGCCGGTCTTCTGGTGCTGCTCGACGCCAAGCGCGGCGACATCGGCTCCACCGCCGAGGGGTACGCCGAAGGCTATCTCGGCGACGGCGCATCCTGCTACGCCGACGCGATCACCGTGAACCCCTATATGGGCGTCGACACCATCGAGCCCTATGTGAAGATCGCCGAACGGCGCGGCAAAGGCGTCGTGGTTCTGGCCCGCACCTCCAATCCCGGCTCGGCCGACTTTCAGGCCCGCCTGATCGACCGCGAACCGCTCTACATCCATGTCGCCCGCGCGCTTGGGCCGATGATCGCCCGCCTCAAAGGGCCGGAGACCGGCTGGTCCGGCCTCATGCTGGTCGCCGGCGCCACCGGCCCCGACGAGGCGCGCGCGCTTCGCGAGGCGGCCCCGGACGCGCTCTTCCTCGTGCCCGGCTATGGCGCGCAGGGCGCCGGCGCCGACGAGGCGCTGGCCGGATTTGTGCGCCGCAACGGACGTCTCGAGGGCGGCATGGTCAGCGCCTCGCGCTCCGCCGCCAGCCCCGCCGGCTCGGTCGAAGCCGCCACGGCGCAGGACTGGGAGGCCCGGATCGACGCCGCGATCGCCGCCGCCAGCGCCGATCTCGCGCAAGCCGCGACCGGCTAGGGCCGGTCGTCGCGCCCTTCAGGCCGGATTTTTCCTGCGCGACAGCACGCGCATTGCGGAACGCCGCTTACAGGGCGTAACGTCGGGGCACATCAGACCAGACAGGCGGGCGCCAAGACCCGTATCGGCCGCCAGAGCGGCCAGAGGAGGAATGCGTGACGACACGAGCCGAAGCGCTTGCGCGCCTGACGGCGGCGGGCGAGCCCTACGAACTCGTCGAGATCGAGGCGATCGGCCGCCGGGTGAAGGCCTTCGCCAACGCCCCGCCGACGCTCCGCGAACTCTACGCCACCACCCGCTCGGATCAGACCTTCCTCGTCTATGAGGGCGAGCGCCTCACCTTCGAGGAGACCTGGGTCCGCGCTTGCACGCTGGCGCATGCGCTGGTCGAGGATTTCGGCGTGCGCAAGGGCGACCGCGTCGCCATCGCCATGCGCAACTATCCGGAATGGGTGATCGCCTTCATGGCCGCCACCTCCATCGGCGCCATCGCCGTCGCGGTGAACGCGCTCTGGCAGCCCGACGAACTCGACTACGGTCTGTCGCATTCCGGCTCGAAAGTGCTGATCGCCGACCGCGAGCGCATCGGCCGCGCCACGCGCGGCGGCGAACGCGCGCTGGCCATTCCCGCCATCGCCGTGCGCACCGACGACCTGCCACAAGGCGCGCGCGCCTGGGCCGAGGTGATGGCCCGGACGCCGCACTCGGAAATGCCCGAGGTCGACTTCGGCCCGGACGACGACGCCATCATGTTCTTCACCTCCGGCTCCACCGGCCATCCCAAGGGCGTCGTCTCCACCCATCGCGGCGTGATCTCGGCGCTGCTGTCATGGGAGCTGGACGCCAAGACGGCGGTGTTCGTCGGCCTCATCCCCGCGCCCGATCCCGAAGCGCCGCAGCAGGCCGCGCTGCTCGGCATCCCGCTCTTCCACGTCACCGGCTGCCACAACGTCTTCCTGATGTGCTACCGCACCCAGCGGCGCATGGTCTCGATGTACAAATGGGACGCGGCGAAGGCCGCCGAACTGGTCGAGCGCGAACGGATCACCGCCTTCACCGCGCCGTCGGCCGTCACCGGCGATCTCATCGCCGAGGCCGCGCGTTCGGGTCACGACCTGTCCTCGCTCTCGCTTGTCGGCGGCGGCGGCGCGGCGCGCGCGCCCGAACAGGTTCGCGCCATCGCCAAGGCCTTCGGCAAGGCGCTTCCGGCCACCGGCTGGGGCATGACCGAGACCAACGCCATCGGCGCCGGCATCGGCTATCAGGACTATCTCGACCACCCTGAAAGCTCCGGCCGCTGTTCGGCCGTGCTCGAGCTGCGCATCGTCGACGAGGCCGGCAAGGTCTTGCCCGCCAATGCGCGCGGCGAGCTTCAGGTGCGCGGAACCTCGATCATGCGCGAATACTGGAACCGGCCGGACGCCAACGCGGAATCCTTCGTCGACGGCGACTGGTTCCGCACCGGCGACGTCGCCTATCTCGATCCCGAAGGCTATCTGGTGATCGTCGACCGCATCAAGGACGTGGTCATTCGCGGCGGCGAGAACATCGGCTGCGGCGCCGTCGAGGCCGCGCTCCAGGAGCATCCCGCCGTCCAGGAAGCCTGCGTCTACGGCGTGCCGGACGCGCGCATGGGCGAGGAGGTCGCCGCCACCGTCTACGCGACGGCGCCCGTCTCCGAACGTGAGCTTCAGGCCTTCCTCGAACCGCTTCTGGCGAAGTTCGAGATCCCGCGCTTCATCCGCGTCGAGACCCAGCCTCTGGTGCGCGGCGCGACCGGGAAGATTCTCAAGCGCGAGATTCGCAAGTCCGTCATCGAAAGCATGACCGAACCCGCCGGACGCGGCTGACGCCCCGGCGGCCCAGACTGCGGCCCATTCTGCGGGCTGACATACGCCTGACGGACGCCTAGTGTACGGCATGGATGGCGCGCCGTCAGTGCGCGCAGACCAAGGGGAGGCGACATGAAACGGCTTACGGCTTGCGCGCTTGGCGCGGTGGCGATCGCTCTTGCGGGCTGCTCGCCGAAGGACAATCCGGCGGCCCCGCCGCTCACCGCCGCCGACGTCGACGAAGTCGCCATCATCTCCGCCGACGAAACGCCCGGCATGTGGCTCTCGCACGGCCGCACCTATTCCGAACAGCGCTTCTCCCCGCTCAAGAAGATCGACGCCTCGAATGTCGGCCAGCTCGGTCTCGCCTGGTACGCCGAACTCGACGCCGACCGCGGCATGGAGGCGACGCCGATCGTCGTCGGCGGCGTGATGTACGTCACCTCCGCCTGGTCCATGGTCTACGCCCTCGATGCGCGCACCGGCGAACGCATGTGGAGCTACGATCCCGGCGTCGACAAGGCGCGCGGCCAGAAAGCCTGTTGCGACGTCGTCAATCGCGGCGTCGCGGTGTGGAAGGGCAAGGTCTATGTCGGAACGATCGACGGCCGCCTGATCGCGCTCGACGCGGCGACCGGAAAGCCGGTGTGGGAGAAGGTCACGGTCGACCAGTCCCAGCCCTACACCATCACCGGCGCGCCGCGCGTGATGAAGGGCAAGGTGCTGATCGGCAATGGCGGCGGCGAGTTCGGCGTGCGCGGCTATATGAGCGCCTACGACGCCGAGACCGGCGATCTCTCCTGGCGCTTCTACTTCACGCCCAACCCGAAGAAAGAACCCGACGGCGCGGCCTCCGACGCCTTCTTCGCCGACAAGGGCAACGCCACCTGGGGCGATGACGGGGTGTGGACCGAAAGCGGCGGCGGCGGAACGGCGTGGGACGCGATCGTCTACGATCCCGATCTCGATCTCGTTTATATCGGCGTCGGCAACGGCACGCCGTGGAACCGGCGCCTGCGCGATCCGGCCGGCGGCGACAACCTGCTTCTGTCCTCCATCGTGGCGCTCCGGCCCGACACCGGCGAATATGTCTGGCACTATCAGACCACGCCGGGCGAGAGCTGGGACTACACCGCGACCCAGCCCATCGTCCTCGCCGAACTCGAAATCGGCGGCGCGGCCCGCAAGGTGCTGATGCAGGCGCCGAAGAACGGCTATTTCTACGTTCTCGACCGCCAGACCGGAGAGCTGATCTCCGCCGACAAGTATTCCGACAATTCAAGCTGGACCACGGGCGTCGACATGGACACCGGCCGTCCGGTCGAAACCGCCAATGCGCGTTATGAAACGCCGCAGCAGGCGGTGCCCGGTCCGCTCGGCAACCACAACTGGCACCCGATGTCGTTCAACCCGTCCACCGGGCTGGTCTACCTGCCGGTGCACACGCTCGCGACCGTCTACGCCGAGAAGTCGGACTTCGAATACCGTCCCGGCTTCTGGAACACCGGCACCGACTTCGCCGCGGCGGCCCTGCCCACCGATCCGGCCGAACGCCTCGCCGTCGCCTCCACCATCAAGGGCGATCTCGTCGCCTGGGACCCGATCGCCCGCAAGGCGCGCTGGACCGTGCCCTATCCCTTCGCGTGGAATGGCGGCACGCTCACCACCGCCGGCGATCTCGTCTTCGAAGGCGCGATCGACGGCAAGTTCCGCGCCTACAACGCCGAAACCGGCGACAAGCTCTGGGAGGCCGACGCGCAATATCCGGTCCAGTCTGGCCCGGTCACCTACACCATCGACGGCGAGCAATACGTCGCCACCACGGCGGGGTGGGGCAGCGCGCTTCCGCTGGCCGGCTCCACCGGTCTGCGCATGGGCTCCAACGAGCTTGGCCGCGTGCTGGTCTACAAGATCGGCGGAACCGCGACCCTGCCCGAATACGAAACCGTGCAGGTGACGCCTCAGGCCCCGGCCGACGATTTCGGCAACGCCGCGCAGATCGCCGCCGGCAAGGAGCTTTACTTCAACAACTGCATGGTCTGTCACGGCGATGCGGCGCAGAACGGCGGCATCACGCCCGACCTGCGCTGGTCGGCCCAGCTCGCCGATGCGGAGACCTTCGCCGAAGTGGTGTTCGGCGGCAGCCGCGCCAGCCGCGGCATGGCCAGCTTCACCGGCGCCTTCAGCCCCGAAGAGGCCGAGGAGATCCGCGCCTACATCGTCAACCGCGCGCACGAAGACCTGCGCGTGATGCAGGCCCAGTCCACGCAATAGGCCTTCCGACGCAATAAGCCTTCCGACGCAACAAATTCGGGCGCGCGATCGATCGGATCGCGCGCCCGATTGTTTCAGCTCCCCATGCATGGCAGGCTCGCGCCATTGCTTTGGGGGAGTTGGGGGTATGCGCAAAATCATTCTTGCGGCCGTTCTGGCTGCGGCGCCGGCGGCGTTGTCCGAAATCGTGTTCGCGCGACAGGCGATCGCGCAGGAGCCGCCGGCTCCAACGGCGTCCGGTCCGGATGCGGCCGGCGCATCGGACCTTGGCGGGTTGAGCGAAGAAGAGCTTGAAGCCGCGTTCGAGGCCTACAAGCAGCAGTTCGACGCCTCGCTCACGCGCCGCACCGGTCATGTCGACCTGCCGGTCGGGTTCGCCGCGCTCGAAGTGCCCGACGGCTATTATTATCTCGATCCGCAGGACGCCAAGCGCGTCCTTGAGGAAGCGTGGGACAACCCGCCGACCGACACGCTCTCGCAGGGCATGTTGTTCCCGGCCGCCTATTCCCCGCTCGATGACGGCAGCTGGGGCGTTCTCGTCGAATACGAGGAGACCGGTTACGTCTCCGACGACGACGCCGCCGGCATCGACTACGACGCGCTGATTGGGCAGATCCGCAAGGATCAGAAGCGCATCAACAAGGCGCGCGAGAAGCAGGGCTACGAACCGATCGAGATCGTGCGCTGGGCCTCGCCGCCGCACTATGACGGCGCTTCGCACAAGCTCTACTGGGCCAAGGAGCTGAAGTTCGGCGAGGAAGAGCTGCACACCCTCAACTACGAGATGCGCATTCTCGGTCGCAGCGGCGTGCTGTCGATGAATTTCATCGCCGCGATCGACGATCTCGACCGCATCGAGACCGCCTCGCCCGCCGTGCTGCGGATGGCCGCCTTCGAGCCCGGCAAGCGCTACGAGGACTTCGATCCCAAGATCGACAAGAAGGCCGGCTTCGGCGTCGCCGGGCTCATCGCCGGCGGCGGTGCGGCGGCTCTGCTGGCCAAGAAGGCGGGGCTGTTCTCGATCGCGCTGCTGCTGCTCAAGAAGGGCTGGGTGGTGATCGTCGCCCTCTTCGCGGGCGCTGGCGGCGTGATCCAGCGCTTCTTCGGCAAGAAGACGTCCTGATCGTCTCCGGCCGCCTGCGCGGCGCATCGCGCCGCCGCCGCGCCTGACGACAAAACGCCCGGACCTTCGGTCCGGGCGTTCGCCGTTTCATCTGGGGCCTTTTCGGCCCGAACCTATTTCGGGTTGCAGTAGATCAGGAAGTTCTGCGATTCCGCCGCCATGTCCTTCAGCGAGCCGATATACTTGGCGTTGACCTTCGCCGCCGGGTCGCGAACGAACGCCCACTCCACATCGCCCTTGTCGGAAGCGAACGACGCCATGTCGAGCTGCGCCATCGTGCGCAGGCCGACCGAATCCCATTCGAACTCGAACGCCGAACCCTGCGCCGCCGCCACGAACTTGCCCGGCAGGGGCAGGGCCTGCGCGCCCATGCGCAGGCGATAGGTCGCGCTCTGGCCGACGCGGTTGGCCGGCTGGTTGAACAGCTTGCCGTACAGCGATCCGTTGTCCGGATTGCAGGTCACGGCGAGGCCCGCCGGCGTCTCCACGCTGCCGCCGTCCGGCGTCAGCGCCAGGATCGGCTGTTGCGGCAGCAGGCGCTCCTCGGCCTTCCAGCCCGACGTGGCGGCGATGTTCATCATCGTCGGCGTGGTCACGGCGCCGCCCGCCGGGCTTCCGCCCGCCGTCGCGGTTCCGCCGGCGCCGCCCGGTTCGGGGCTGGAGGCGCAGCCGGCCGCCATCAGCGCGGCGACGCCCGCCGCCGCCGTCATTTTCAGCATGCTCATCGTCGTCATGATCGTTCCTCCGACCTCACAATACGGCTTCGATGCGGCGTCCCCGCCGACTCGCGTTCTAGTCGATCGTCACGACAACTTTGCCCTTCGCGCGGCGCTCGGCGAGCTCTTTTATGGCGTCGGCGGCCTTTTCGAGCGGATATGCGTTCGAGATGTGCGGCCGAATCGCCCCTTCCGCGTACAGGCGGAACAGGTCGGCCAGGTTGTCCGCGTGTCCCTTGGGATCGCGCGCCACGAAGGCGCCCCAGAAAACGCCCACGATCTGGCAGGATTTCAGCAGCGTCAGGTTCAGCGGCGGGCGCGGGATTCCGGCCGGGAAGCCGATCACCAGATAGCGTCCGTCCCAGTTCATCGCCCGCAGCGAGGGTTCGCAGTAATCCCCGCCGACGCCGTCATAGATCACGTCGACGCCGCCGCCGCCCAGCTCCTTGATCTGGTCCGACAGCGCTTTTTGCTGGTCCTTGCTCAGCGGGTTCTCGGGATAGACGAAGCCCTTGGCGGCGCCCTTCGAGATCGCGAAATCGACCTTCTCCTGCGTCGAGGCGGCGGCGATCACGGTCGCGCCCATCGCCTTGCCCAGCTCCACGGCGGCGAGGCCCACGCCCCCGGCCGCGCCCAGCACCAGCAGCGTCTCGCCGGGCTGGATCTTCGCGCGATCCTTCAGCGCGTAGTGCGATGTGCCGTAGGTCATCAGGAAGGCGGCGCCTTCTTCGAACGGCATGGTGTCCGGCAGCACGGTCATGCGCTTGGCGTCGGTCAGCACTTCCTCGGCCATGCCGCCCGCGCCGATCGATCCGAACACCTTGTCGCCCGGCTTGATGTTGGAGACGCCCTCGCCGACCGCCTTCACCACGCCGGCGATCTCGCCGCCCGGCGAGAACGGGCGCGGCGGCTTGAACTGGTACATGTCCTGGATGATCAGGAAGTCCGGGAAGTTCACGCCCACCGCTTTCACGCTGATCACCGCCTGGCCCGGCCCCGCTTCGGGCGAGGGCACGTCCTCCAGAACCAGCGTGTCGGGAAGGCCGGGGGCCTTGGAGAGAAGGGCTTTCATTGAGTGGAACGCTCCCGGAAGTCTTCTTGAGGTTGATTTGGCCGGGACCCTAGCGGAGCGTGCCGGGCAGGGGAAGCGTGTGGCGGGATGCGCGCTTGCCGTTCGCGTTCAGGTCTGGAACTGTGGCGCAAAGCGCGTCGGGTCCGTCCGTGTCCCGCGCCGACAGAACAGCGCCGCGCTGGCGCGAAGGGGGAGGCCGACCATGCAGAAGACCATGTTCGAAACCATGCGCGGATCGTCGCCCGCCGGCGAGCGAACGCGCGAACGGCGCGGCTTGCGCGTCGGCCTTGCGGCGGTCGCCGCGCTTTGTGCGGGGCTGTTCGCCTCGGCCTGCGTTCACGAAAAGGCGGAAAACACCATGACCGAAAGCGCGATGATCGAAGGCGTCACCATGCGCATGATCGAGACCAACGGCATCACCCTGCGCGTGGCCGAGGCCGGACCCAGGGACGGACCGCTGGTCCTGCTCGTCCATGGCTGGCCGGAAAGCTGGTATTCCTGGCGCCATCAGATCCCCGCCATCGCGGCGGCCGGCTATCACGTCCTCGCGCCCGACATGCGCGGCTATGGCGGCTCGGACCGTCCGCCCAATGTCGAGGATTACGACATCCACCACACCACCGGCGATCTTGTCGGCCTCGTCGACGCCGCCGGCGCCGACAAGGCGATCATCATCGGCCACGACTGGGGCTCGATCATCGCCTGGAACAGCATGCTGCTGCATCCCGATCGCTACAGCGCGCTCTACGCCATGAGCGTGCCCTATGGCGGTCGCGGCCGCGTCTCTCCGCTGGCGGCGATGAAGAAGGCCAACGGCGATAATTTCTACTACATCCTCTACCATCAGGAGCCCGGCGTCGCGGAGGCCGAATACGACGCCGACCCGCGCGGCATTCTCAGCCGTCTCTACGCCTCGCCCGATACGCCGCGCGAACCGCCGGTCATCACCGATCCCAAGCGCTCGGCGGGCGGCTGGATCGGGCGTCTCGGCAAGCCGAAGGAATTGCCGGCCTGGCTCGCCGAAAAAGACCTCGACTACATCGTCAGCGAGTTCAAACAGTCCGGCTTCCGCGGCGGGGTGAACTACTACCGCAATTTCGACCGCAACTGGGAGACCACCGCCGATCTCGACGGCAAGACCATCTCGGTCCCCGTCGCCTTCCTCGCCGGCGAGGAGGACATCGTCATTCGCGGCGCCACGGCCGACCAGTTGACCGCCTCGATGTCGAACGTCGCCAAGGATCTCCGCTCGGTGACGCTCATCCCGCACGCCGGTCACTGGATTCAGCAGGAGGAGCCCGAGAAGGTGAACGCCCTCGTGCTCGATTTCCTCGCCAGCCTGAAGAAGTAGATGCGGTCCCCGGCGGCGCGGTCCCCGGCGGCGCGGTCGCGCGTCGCCGGGCGGGGCCGCACGGGTTAGCGCCGGCGATCACAAACGTTAGCGTCAGGCAAGCGGATATTTACCTTTAAGGCGCACATATGGTCCCCGACGATGTGGGTGTGGGACCTATGAGTATTCGCGGACGTATCTTTATCGCCTTCGGGCTGGTCTTTGTGTGCATCGCCGTCCTGTCGGGCGCGATGGTCGTTGAGGCGGCTGGAAAGTATTTCCGGGCCGAACATGCGCTCCGGCGCATCACCGTCGCCCCGGCGGTCAGCGCGCTCGTTCATGAACTCCAGAAAGAGCGCGGCCTGTCGGCGGGCTTTGTCGGCTCCTCCGGCGAACGCTTCGGCCGCCGGCTGGCCGAACAGCGCGAAACGACCAATGCGGCGCTCGCCCGTTTCCAGAGCCTCGGCGTCGAACTCGACGGCGAGGCCGACTATGAAGAGCCGCTGACCCGCGGCCGCGAAGTGCTCGACAGCCTCGACATCACGCGCCGCGAAGTGTCCGCGCTCGAACTCACCGTCGCCGACGTGCCGGCCTATTATAATCCGCTCATCGCCGCCCTGATCGAAGTCGCCAGCGGCGCCGCCTCCGGTCTCGACGACGCCGGCCTGTCGCGCGCCTCGTCGGTCTACCGCAATGTCATCGAGGCCAAGGAGCGCGCCGGTCTGGAGCGCGCCGTGGGCGCCGCCGGCTTCGGCGCCGGCCTGTTCGATCCCAGCGCCTATGCGCAGTTCGTCAGCCTCGGCGCGGCGCAGCAGACCTATCTCGACGCCGCCCGCCGCGACGCCGGGCCCGACTACCGCGCTTTCGAGAAAGAGATCATGCGCGGCGCCATCATCGATCGCGTCGGATGGATGCGCGCCGCCGCGCACGAGAACGCTTTCGGGGGCGACACGCAGGGCATCTCCGGTCCGGAATGGTTCGACGCCGCCACCGCCCGCATCGATCTCTTCAAGGCGCTGGAGGATCACGCCGCCGACCGTCTGCGCCGCGCCGCCGGCGCCTGGGCGCGCGCCGCCTGGGCCACGATGCTGTCCTGGTCGCTGGTTGCGCTGGTCGCGCTGGCGGTCGCCGTCGCGGTGGTGTTGTGGGTCAAGCGCAGCGTGACCTCGCCGCTGCACGCGCTGGTCGAAAAGGTCCGCCGGGTCGCGGACGGCGATCTCGCCGTCGATGTGCCCGAAGCCGACCGGCGCGACGAGATCGGCGAGATGGGCCGGGCGCTTCAGGTCTTCCGCGAAAACGCCGCGCGCCGCGATCATCTCGAAAACCGCAAGAAAGAGCTGATGCTCGAACAGGATCGGCGCCGCCAGCGCATGGAGGCGTTGCTGCGCGATTTCTGCACCCATGCGCGCGGTTCGCTTGAAAAGCTCGGCGCGGCCGCCCTGCGCATGGCCGAAGCGGCGCCCGCCGTCCGCGCGAACGGCGCGCCGTCCGCCGCCGAGTCCTGGCACGGCGTCGCGCACAAGCCGCCCCATCCCGTCGATCCGACCGGCGGCGTCCCGGCGGCGATCGAACAGTTCAACGCCTCGATCCGCGAACTCGCCCAGCGCGCCGCCGCGCTCGACGGCTCGTCCGATTCGATCGCGGGCGTCATGACCTTCGTCTCCGAGATCGCCGAGCAGACCAATGCGCTGGCGCTCAACTTCACCTTCGACGTCGCGCAGGACGCCCAGCGTCCCGCCGCGCCCGGCGCCGAGCCTGACCTCGCGACCGACGCGCCCCGCGTCTGATCCGCCGCCAGAACCGCCGATCGCGCCCGCCCGGCATACGTTGATCTGGCTCCGCCTTCATGCGAACCAGCATCAAGGGGGCGCGCGCACGGCATGTTCGCCCATCACCGGCGGGAGGTGGATATGACGGAAGCGGCGAAGTCGAAGGCGCTCGTTCAGGCGTTTTACGGACATCTGAAAGACGGCGATCCGGGGGCGGCGTTCGCGCTTCTCGCGCCCGACATCGAATGGAACGAGGCGGAAGGAAATCCGCTGGCCGACCGCAATCCCTACCGGGGCGCGGCCGAAATCGCCGAAGGCGTGTTCAGCCGCCTCGCGGACATGTTCGAGGGGTTCGCCGCCGTCCCCGAGGAGTTCATCGCCGAGGGAAACCGCGTCGTGGTGATCGCGCGTTATTTCGGAACCCACAGAAAGACCGGCGCGCCGCTCAACTGCCAGGCGGTTCATTCCTGGTGGGTCGACGGCGGCCATCTCGTCCGCTTCCAGCAATACGCCGACACGGAACAGCTCGCGCGGTTGAGCTGAAGGCCCGAACGGTCCATCAACGGGCCTTCTGAAGGTTCGATCCGGATTGGCGATCGCGCGGCCTCGCGGCGGTCGTCGTTCGAGTTATAGGCGGGAAGGCGTATGCGCGGTTATTTCGGCATTGGTGCGGAAGGCGTCTCCAAGCCGATGAATCTCGGCGCCCTGATGCGCACGGCCCACGCCTTCGGCGCGTCCTTCACCTTCTCGGTCTCCGCCGCGCAGGCGATCCGCAAGATGAACCTGTCCGACACCTCCAAGTCGACCGACCACCTGCCTTACTATCCGTGGGACACCATCGCGGACATGCAATTGCCGCGCGGCTGCCAGCTCGTCGGAATCGAACTCACCGACGATGCGGTCGATCTCCCCAGCTTCCGCCATCCGGTCAACGCGGCCTATGTGCTGGGCCGCGAGAGGGGCGATCTCTCCGAGGAGATGCTCGCCCGCTGCGCCCATGTGGTGAAAATCCCCACGCGCTTCTGCATCAACGTTTCGCTGGCCGGCGCGCTGGTGATGTATGATCGCGTCATCTCGATGGGCGGCTATCCCGAACGCCCCATCATGCCCGGCGGTCCGAAGTCCGAAGGCTGATCCGCCGGCCTACGGGCGCCAGCGCCGCAACAGCTCCAGCCCGGCCCATGTCGCGGCCACGGCCGCCAGCGCCGCGAGCCCGAGATGGATCAGCGCCGGCCCGTCCTCGTTTCCGGGGTCGCCCAGCAGGATGCGCAGCAGCATGCCGCCATAGCCGAACGCCGCCAGCATGCCCACGATCGGCAGCACCGCCGCCGCGCCGACCGTCAAGGGCCGCGCGCCGCGTCCGAACCCGTACAGCCAGCGGCCCAGCGCCACGATCGCCAGCCCGCCCGTCGCCGGGGGCAGGGTCAGCACCGCCGTCGTGCCCAGCGCGTCCGCGGCGTTGTCCCATTCGACATAGTTGGCGGTCACGAAGATCGCGAGCCCCAGGAAGAACGCCGCCGCCAGCGCGCCCGCGGCCATCACCAGCGCCCCGGCGACCTGCTGCCAGTTGCGCGCCAGCATCGCGGGAACGTCCAGCGGCGCGCCGGGCGCGGGCGCAGGATCGAGCGGGCGGGCGGGGTCGGACGTCATGCTTCCGGTCTTGTACGCGCGGGCGTTAACAAAAGTCTCGCTCCTGTTCGTCTCCCGAACCGTAAACCGTTCAGGCTTGGGACGAAATCTGCGCCAAAGCGGGGCGTTCGCAGGGGAAAAGCGCCTTATCGCTTGAATTCCAGAGACCGTATTAAACGCCTTTTCAAGCCTGCGTGCCACTTTGGCGCCCATGGCAGGCGGCCGAAGAAGAGCCGTTCAAACATATGGGTCAAGGTGATGGCGAAGACGGTTCTGGTCGTCGATGACGATCCCACGCAGCGCAGATTGCTTCAGGCGGCGGCTGAAAAGCAGGGCTTCCGCGCCCGCGTCGTCGACAGCGGAGACAAGGCGCTCGAGGAAGCCTCCGATCCCAGGAACGGCGTCGACGTGGTCATGCTCGATCTCGTCATGCCCGGCCTCTCCGGCATGGAGACGCTGGAGCGCCTGATGGAGCGCCGTCCCGATCTTCCGGTCATCGTGCTCACCGCTTCGGGCGGCATCGACACCGTGGTTCAGGCCATGCGCGCGGGCGCCATCGACTTCTTCGTCAAGCCGGCCAGCCCCGAGCGCATCGCCATCTCCATCCGCAACGCGCTGAAGATGTCCGACCTCAAGGGCGAGGTGAAACGCCTCGCGCGCAAGTCCGGCGGATCGATGGGCTTCGACGACATGATCGCCGGCGCCCCGGCGATGAAACAGGTCGTGCGCCTCGGCCAGCGCGCCGCGGCCTCCAACATCCCGATCCTCATTCTCGGCGAAAGCGGCGTCGGCAAGGAAGTCCTCGCCCGCTGCATCCAGGGCGCGTCTGAACGCTCGGGCAAGCCCTTCATCTCGGTCAACTGCGGCGCCATTCCGGAGAACCTGGTCGAATCGATCCTGTTCGGCCACGAGAAGGGCTCCTTCACCGGCGCGGTCGACAAGAAGCTCGGCAAGTTCGTCGAAGCCGATCAGGGCACGCTCTTCCTCGACGAGGTCGGCGAGCTGCCGCTCGACATCCAGGTCAAGCTGCTGCGCGTCCTGCAGGAAGGCGAGGTCGACGCCGTCGGCGCGCGCCGTCCCACCAAGGTCGACGTCCGCATCATCTCGGCCACCAACCGCGATCTCGCCCAGCTCGTGCAGGAAGGCCGCTTCCGCGAAGACCTCTACTACCGCCTCAACGTCTTCCCCATCGAGGCGCCGCCGCTGCGCCAGCGCAAGGAAGACCTGCCCTCGCTGATCGATCACTTCATCTCGCGCTTCAACGCGGAAGAGGGCAAGGCCGTCCCGGGCGTCGCGCCCGACACGATGACCATGCTTCAGACCTATGACTGGCCGGGCAACGTCCGCCAGCTCGAAAACTCCATCTTCCGCGCCATCGTGCTGTCGGAAGGCGGCGAGCTGAAGCGCGACGACTTCCCGCAGATCGCCAGCCTGATGCCCGAAAGCGTCAAGCCGGTCGAAGCGCCCCCCACGGCCGAACCGTCGGATGAACAGCCGGCCGACCCGGTCGCCCCGGACAGCTCCGGCGCCGAAACGCCGGTGGCGGCCAACGACCAGCCGGTTCTGATCACCGATCCGCGCGGCGAGCTTCGCACCCTCGAAGAGATCGAGCGCGACCTGATCCAGTTCGCCATCGATCACTATTCGGGTCACATGTCGGAAGTCGCGCGCAAGCTCGGCATCGGCCGCTCGACGCTCTACCGCAAGGTGCGCGAGTACGACCTCAAGGTCCGCGACGATCTCGAAAAGGCCGACTAGACCGCGCGCCTCAGCCAGACCGGACCACCAAGACAAGAAGACGGCCCGTCGCGGACATGCGCCGGGCCGTTCTTTGCCAACGCGACCGTTGAGTGGCTGCGAAACGCGAACATGTGCGCCACGAAGTCGGTTCCGAGTCGACGCTCGAAGGATCGCGTAGGCGGTCATGATGTGGTCGGCAGCGCCATCGCGCACATAGCCTTCGCCGTCGACGTCGAAAGCGAGTCCCATCGGAAGCTCATGGAGCGGCGTCCGTCCAGCCCGTCCGGGGTCCGTCGGCGCTTGCGATGCCGAGCACATTGGCTTTCGCCGCCGTTCCGTCTCTTCGTCGAGCGCGGGGGAAACCCGGGGGCCGCTTCATGGGCCTGAAGGCAGGCGAAGCGCACCTGGTCGACAGCGGAAACATGTCAGCGTTTCGGCGCGATCTGCGGTTTTCAAGTCGCCAGCGCCTGCAGCATCTGGCGGTAGGTCGGAACCAACAGTTCAGTGACGTCATCGAAAGCCGGGGTCGCGGTGTCTCCGCGCATTGCTCCGCCTCAATCGCCGAAGGGCGGGGAGGTTTGGAAGAGCGCCCTCACCCTCTGTCGCCGTCCCCGCGTCGATTGTCTCGCCATCGTCAACGCCTGGGTCTCCGATCGCACGGCGCTGCGATGGGGGAGAATGACCTTCAGGCGGCGTGGGGGTCCGCCTGCCAGACCCGGCCCATAACGACGTGACACAGGCGTGCAACGGCTGACCCAGCAACGACTGACCCGAGAAACGGCGGAACTCGAAGCGCTGATGGATCGCTGGATGCAGGTCTGCACGAAGGGCGATACAACTCGTTCCGACATGCGTCAACGAGCGCTACATCCGGCCACGATCAGGAAAGGTGACCGCGTCGTCACGCGCGAGGCCTACACGGCCGAGATCAGGCAGACGCACGCGGAAGCGCCGGACATCCATTTCGAAATGCACGACCAGACGTTCGCCGGCGATCGCATCTGGACACGCTTCACGATGACCTGGACCGACCGGGAAACCGGGAAGCTGGCTTCCCGCACCGGGCTTCAGGAGTATCGCGTCGAGAACGGCAAGCTCGCGGAAACCTGTGCTGCTGTCGCCCGACCGAGGCGCGCTGGCCGGATATGCCCGCCCGGTGCCAGCGGAGGCCGCCCGGCAGGCCATCAGGTCGCGAACAGGATGGAACGCGCGGCTTCAGCACCGCGGTCACCCACACTGTCATCCTGGCCAAGCAGCGGCGCGAGCCGGGACCGAGAGCAGGCGGAACGATTTCAGCGACGAACGCCCGACGGCCTCTCAGGTCCTGGTCTCGGCCGGACTTCGTCCGCGCTTCGCCCGGGATGCCGGTGTGCGGCTTCGCAACGGTGCAGCAACAACGGCCTTCCTCCACCGCCTCTGGCGGGGGAGGATCGCAAGCCCGAAGGGCGAAGCGAGACGGAGGGGGGGCGACAAACTAATCCGACCCGACTCGGATTCTTGCCCGCATATTTCACCTCGCGTCTTGCGCGGGGAGGGTTCGGGAGAGCTCCGAGACCTTTCGAAGTCAGGCGCGGCCGGCGTGTGGATGTCGCCGCAGTGGCCGCCCTTCGTCCCGACGCATGGAGCGCTCGATGAGTCCAGAGCATCCGAGGCCGCATGCTGAGCCAGTCGAAGCACGAGGCGGACCAGCAAAATCCGCAAACAGGCTCCGGGGTGTCGAAACCGAGTTCCGTGTCTCGCGGAGAGATCTGCACGCGGGTCCGGGATGCGGAAATGGGTCCAAATGCTGGACGGGCCGCTGTCTGACTTATCGAGACGGAACGGTGTTCCCCAGCCAACCCGCCAGCCGCACCGGATCTCAAACCGGCCGCGGGCGCGTGACGATCGCGTCTTACGCCAGCTCACCTCCGCAGGAGCGGCTGGCAATCGGCGCGGCCCCACGCGCCCCGGCCTTCCCCATTCGCTTCTGCGGACTTGAACGCAGCAGCCAACAAGAGGAGGAGACGCGCACGGCATCCCGGAGACGGCGCAGCGGCTCGTCCGGCAAAAGACGTTTGCGCCTGCGGGCTTGGACACGCAAACCCAAAACGAAGTCGCGAACCGCAGGAACACGCCGCACGCCTCTCGCGCGATGCGGGAGCACGTCGCCCTTCGCACAGGCCCGATCGCGGCGCACGCGATCGTCTTCGCCCGGCGACGGCTTGCCATGCCGGGCCCCGAGTGCTGCACTCGGCGCCTGAATGAGGGGCCCATCATGACAGCAAGCGCACAATCCGTTCCGTGCCCGCGATGCAATCGCAGGCCGCTCACCACCGTCGCCACCGCGCCCTATGCGCGCGGCTTCCTGCTCGCCTACCAGACAGGCAACAAGAAGATCGCCGGCTGCACCTCCTGCGTCGGGCAGGGTCTGCGCGCCGAGGCCGGAAAGTCGCTGCTGTTCGGCTGGTTCTCGATCACCGCCCTGGTGCTGAACCTGTTCTTCATTCCGTGGAACTTCTTCCGCTCCTTCTTCGTCAGTCCGGATGCGCGGGCGGTCACCAAACTCTTCGACCAGATCGGCGTGCCCGAACCGGGCAAGGAGTATCGGCTCACCGAGGCGTTCTACGCCGCCGGCGCCGCGCTCATCCGCGCCGATGGAAAAGTCGACGCCGGCGAGATCGAGGCGGCGGTCACGCTCGGCCAGCGCATGCTGCCCGAATTCGTCGAGTCAGACTTTCTCGCCGTGCTCAAGGGCGAGGTCGCGCAATCGCCGATCGAAACCATCGGCAATGTGCTGCGCATCTATCTGAACCCCGAAGGCCAGCGCATGGTGCTGGTCTATCTGCTGGCCATCGCCAACGCCGACGGCGAGATGCACAAGTCGGAGGACAAGTATCTCGAACGCCTGTCCCGCTGCATGGGCTGGGAGAAGAAGCAGTATCGCGAGCTGCGCGACGGCGCGCTTGCGCCGGCTCCGGCCGCGCAGGCCGCGGCGGGCTGAACAGAGGCTGGCGCGCGCGGTTTTCGGGCGCCCGGAAGGGCTTCCTGGAGCGGCCCGCCTAGAAGGGAGCGACCTTCTCGTAAAGGCGCGCGCCATAGCGGTCGCGCTGCACCGCCGAAAGATCGCCGCGCCCGCCATAGGAGATGCGCGCCTCGGCGATCTTGGTGTGCTCGATCGTGTTGTCGGCGGCGATGTCCTCCGGACGGATCACGCCGGAGATCAGAAGCTCGCGCAGCTCGTGGTTGACCAGAACTTCCTGGCTGCCCGCCAGCACAAGGTTGCCGTTGGGCAGGCGGTCCACGATCACCGCCGCGACGGTGAGGTTGATCTTCTCCGCGCGGTTCACCGCGCCGGACCCCGCCGAGGCCGAGTCCGACGAATAGCCGATCGCCGGGTCGAGCGAGGGCGTGCCGGGCAGGGCTTTCTGGATCGGGCCTTCAAGGCCGAGCAGGGCCTGGATGCCCGACTCTTCGCTGGTCGTGCGGCTGCGCTGGGTGGAGTTGTTCACCTGCGCGCTGTCCGCGATCTCGATGTTGACGGTCAGGATGTCGCCGACTTCCTTGGCGCGCTGGTCGCCGAAGAAGGTGCGGGCGCCGGTGCGCCACAGCGAGTTGGGCGCGCCGGGATCGCCGCTGAGCTGCGGCAGCGGCATCGTCACGCGGCGCGGGCCGGTCACGTCGGCCGGGTTGGAGATCGGCGACAGGGTGGGCCCGTTCAGCGCTTCGTTCATGCCCGCGCATCCCGAAAGCGCCGCGCCCGCGAGCGCAAGGCCGATCGCGGCGCCGGTTTTGGAAAGATCCCGCTTGCTCATATCGTCTCTCCGCTAACGGTCTCGTGCATGAACGCGGGCTTCGCCCGCGCCGGTGGCCACAGCGTCCACGCTGCGTTTGGTGTAGGTGTTGAGAACGCGCACGCCTTCGCCTTCGGCCGCATCGTTCTGCGCCACGCCGTCGACGGAGATGCGCAGTCCGCGCGGCGTAAACCAGCCGAACCGGTTCGCCCTTGCGCACCGCGTCCGGCGTCTCCAGATCGCTCGCCTGCAGCGGTTGGCCGAGCCGGATCGACCGGCACCGCCATGCCGACCGCGCGCTCGGCGTCGGTGACGGGGCGCGCGCGGCTGTTTCTTGGGATCGGCCCATTCCAGATCGTCCGCGCTCAGCGTGCGCCCGCGCTCGATGTCGCGGGCCAGAACCAGGATCCAGTCGGGGTGGGGTTGTTCCGCCAGTCCCGTCTCGATTGTCGGCGCCTGCCGCGCGGCGGGCGCCTGCGGAGCCGAAGCGGCGACGGCGGGCGGCGCTCGGCGCGACAAGGTCGGCGCCGGCGGGGTTGGCGGTGCGCGTCACCCACACCGGCTCGTTCGCGGGCAGGGCCAGCACCACGCCGGTCTTGCGCGCGACCGAAACGATGAATTCCGGGTCCAGCGCCAGCGTCTGTCCGGGCGGAGGCGAGGGCGCGACAAGGATATTGGCCGCATCGCCCGCGACCGGCGCGATGTCGCCCAGCGACACCCAGTCTCCGGCGACCGTCACCCGGTGCTCCTGCGCGCTCGCCGGCGCAACGAGCGCCGCGCCCAGCGCCGCGAGGGCGATGACAGGACGGACGGCGAAGGAGATCCGGGCAGGGATCATGGTTCAGCTCAAATCCCGTTAGCGAAGATTGCTGGTCGTGCGCAGCATCTCGTCGGTGGTGGTGATGACCTTGGAGTTCATTTCATAGGCCCGCTGCGCGGTGATCAGCGAGGAGATCTCGGTCACGGCGTTGACGTTCGAGGTTTCGAGATAGCCCTGCTGGATCGTGCCGTAGCCCACTTCGCCGGCCTGCGCGCGTTGCGCGGTTCCCGACGCCGGGGTCTCCAGGAACAGGTTGTCGCCGATGGCTTCAAGACCCGCCGGGTTCACGAAGCGCGACAGCTCGAACGCGCCGACATCCTGCGGAGCGGTGCCGTCCGCGAAGACCGCCTGCACCACGCCTTCGCGGTTGATCGACACGCCGATCGCGGTGGTGGGAACCGTGATCCCGGGCGACACCACGAAGCCGTCCTTGGTGACGATCTGTCCGTCGGCGTTCAGCGAGAAGTTTCCGGCGCGGGTGTAGCTGTCGCGCCCGTCGGGAAGCTGGACGATGAAATAGCCTTCGCCCTCGACCGCCACGTCGTAATTGTTCTGCGTCTGCGTCAGGCCGCCTTGTTCCATGACCCGGTAGACCGAACCGGCCTTCACGCCGACGCCGACCTGAACGCCGGTGGGTACGATGTTGCCGGCGTCGGAGGAGGTCACGCCGACGCGCTCGACATTCTGGTACAGGAGGTCCTGGAATTCGGCGCGCTGGCGCTTGAACCCCGTCGTGTTCATGTTCGCGATGTTGTTCGCGATGACCTCGACATTGAGCTGCTGGGCTTCCATGCCGGTGGCGGCGGTGTTCAGTGCGCGCATGAGAAAGGGTCCTTACGGGCTAGCTGAAACGGGAGAGTTTATCGATCGACGTGCCGCGCAGCTCATCGGCGTTGGAGATCGCCTGACTGACGGACTGATACATGCGGCTGATCTCGATCATCTGCGTCAGCTCGAGCACCGGGTTGACGTTCGAGCCTTCGAGGAAGCCGGACGAGACGCGCATCTGCGTCGGCGCGCGCGGCGCTTCGTCGGTGGCGCGCCACAGGTTCGAGCCGAGTTTTTCCAGCGCGGCGGGCGTGTCGAAGGCGACGACCTTCAATCGCCCCGCCTCGGCGCCGTCCTGCATGATCGCGCCATTGTCGTTGACGGTGACCGGCCCGCCTTCGGGGTTCAGGCGGATCGCGCCGCCTTCGCCAAGCACCGGATCGCCATTGCGGGTGACCAGCGAACCGTCTTGGGCCATCGAGAACGACCCGTCGCGGGTATAGGCCTCGCCGCCGGCCGCGCCGATGGCGAAGAAGCCCTCGCCCTCGATCGCGACGTCGAGCGCGTTGCCGGTGCGCATGAGAGGTCCGTTGGAGAAGTCGCGCTGCAGCGACCAGGCGTCGACGAAGGCGATGTCCTTGGGAAGATCGCTCGCCGCGGCCGGGCGTTCGCTAAGTTCGCGCATGACCAAGCGTTCGGTCTTGAAACCGGTCGTGGTCATGTTCGCAAGATTGTTCGCGGTCATATCCATCCGCTGTCGCAGCACCTGCTGCGCGGACAGTCCGACCATGAAGGAATTGTCCATGGCGCCGGGCTCGCCGCCTGCCGCGCCATATTGCGCTTCAGGGGCCTGGCAGTTTGCGTCCTGCGGCTTCTGCCAGGGACGACACCTCTAGCGTTCACAATGGACGGGCACGGTTAATGGGATGTTTCCATTTCCGGCCGGCCGCAGACGCGCCGATCCCCGTGAACGCCGGGCGGATCGGCAAATATTGCCGGGCGGGGTGCGCCTCCATCCACCCTTCCTTAACCAAACACGGCCGAATTTGCCGGGCGCCTCCGTTTCGGGGCGCGCATGACGGGACTAATCTGCGCTGTTTCGGCGCCGGGTTGAGGACTCTGGACGCATGGCCGGCAAGAAGGACAAAAAAGGCGAAGCCGAGGCGCCGGAGGCCGAAGCGGTCGCCGAGGGCGAGGACGGCGCGCCCCCCAAGAAGAAGCTTGCGGGCAAGACACTGGTTTTGTTCGTCATTCTGCCCGCCCTGCTGGTGCTCGGCGGCGGCGGAACGGCGGCGATGATGCTGCTTGGCGGCAAGAAGGAAGCGGCCGCCACGGAGACCCCCCATGGCGCCGAGGCGGTGCCTGAGGAGGGCCATGAGGCGGGCGCCAAGAAAGACGAGCACGCCAAGGCGGAAGGCGGTCATGGCGGCGGCGAGGACGCCCATGGCGGCGTCGCGATCGCCGACAGCTCGCTCGACGTGGGCTCCCTGATCCCCGGCCAGGACGGCAACCCGTCCTATTACGACATGCCCGAGATGATCGTGAACCTGTCCGGTCGGCAGGAAGGCAATGGCCGCCCGTTGGTGCTGAAGCTGGATCTTGTGCTGGAGGCGGCCGAACCCGGCGCGTTCGACAGCGTGCCGGTGCTGATGCCGCGCCTGCAGGACCAGGTGCAGACATTCCTGCGTGAGCTGCGCGTGGAGGATCTCGACGGGTCGGCCGGCACCTACCGGTTGCGGCTCGAACTGCTCAAGCGTTTCAACCTCGTTCTGTCGCCGAACAAGATCGATGCGGTGCTGATCGAGGGAATTCTCATCCAGTAGGACCTGGCCCGTGGCGGAAGAACAGTCAGACGAGGAAATGGCCGCGGCCTGGGAAGCCAGCGTCGCGTCGGGCGAAGGCGACGATATGGCCGCCGCCTGGGAGGCCGAACTCGCTAACGACGACGAGGGCGGCGGCGGCGTCCTGGGCGGCCCCAATGTCGGCGCCGAACGCATCCTGAACCAGGACGAGATCGACAGCCTGCTCGGCTTCTCGATGGAGGAGGAGGCCGCCGGCAAGCGATCCGGCATCCGGGCGCTGATCAACTCGGCGCTCGTCTCCTACGAACGTCTGCCGATGCTCGAGGTCGTCTTCGATCGCCTCGTGCGTCTGATGACCACCAGCCTTCGCAACTTCACCTCGGACAACGTCGAGGTGTCGCTGGACGCGATTCAGTCGATGCGCTTCGGCGACTATCTCAACTCGATCCCGCTGCCGGCCATTCTGGCGGTGTTCAAGGCGAAGCAGCTCGACAATTTCGGTCTTCTCACCGTCGATTCCAATCTCATCTATTCGATCGTCGACGTTCTGCTCGGCGGTCGTCGCGGCACCATCGCGATGCGCGTCGAGGGCCGGCCCTACACCACGATCGAGCGCGTTCTGGTGACGCGGCTGGTCGAGGTCATCCTCGGCGACGCCCGCAAGGCCTTCGATCCGCTGACCTCGGTGGATTTCGAACTCGACCGTATCGAGACCAACCCGCGCTTCGCGGCCATCGCCCAGCCGGCCAATGCGGCGATCCTCGTCAAGCTGCGCATCGACATGGAGGACAGGGGCGGGCGCTGCGAGTTGCTGCTGCCCTACGCCACGCTCGAACCGATCCGGAAAATGCTGCTGCAGAACTTCATGGGCGAGAAGTTCGGTCGCGACAATATCTGGGAAGGCCACCTCGCCACCGAACTCTGGTCGGCGCCCGCGCCGTTGCGCGTGGTGCTCGACGAATTCACCGCGCCGCTCGGAAAGATGGTCAACCTCAAAGTGGGCGACACGCTGGTGATGAACGCATCGCCCGATTCCAAGGCGCATCTGATGTGCGGGGACATTCACCTCACGCACGGACGCGTCGGGCGCATCGGTAAGCGCGTGGCGATGCGGGTGGAGGCGCCGATCACGCAGGCGGCGAAAAGACGGGTGCTGGAGGCAAGATGACCAATTATTCGATGATCCTCGATCTGGTGCTGGCCGCGCTGCTCCTGATCGCCATTCTTTACTGCTGGCGTCTCGACGGGAAGCTCAAAAATCTCCGCTCGGGCAAGGACGGCATGATCGAGGCCGCGCGCGAACTTCAGTCGAGCGTCGAGCAGGCCGAGCGCGCCATCGCCGGGCTGCGCCAGTCGGCCGACGCCGCCGGGCGCGATCTGCAGATGAAAATCGAGGAGGCGCGCGCTCACGCCTCCGCGGTTCAGGCCCCCGCGCCCTCGCATGACGCCGGGCTGCGCCGCCGAACCGCGATCTAGGGAGGAACGCGAATGGCTTCCGGAGTCCGGGTTCTGCCTGCGGTGATCGCGGTCTCGATCGGCGCGCTGGCCTTCAAGGGCGTGGGTCTCGCCGAGGCGATCGCCGAAGCGGTCGACGCCAACGCTCCCGAAGAAGAGGCCGCCCCGCCTGAAACCGCGCTGACCGCCGGAGCGGATGTCGGCGAAGCGGCGTCCGGCGAGGACGCGGCCGATCCCGCGGCGGGCGCCGTGCGCTGCCTGCCCAGCGTCGATTACGCGACCGAGATGGGCGTCTCCGAACAGGAGATCCACGTCCTGCGCTCGCTCGCGGATCGCAGGGTGCAGCTCGATCAGCGCGAAACCGACATCGTTCAGCGCGAACAGGTCGCGGCCGCCGCCGAGGAGCGGCTCAACGAGCAGATCACGCAGCTCAAGAAGCTGGAGACCGAGGTCAACACCGCTCTGGCGGCGATGGACGCCAAGCGCGATGAGCGCATGGCGGCGCTGGTGAAGACCTATGAGGCGATGAAGCCCAAGGACGCCGCGCGGATCTTCAACGGCATGGACGGCGACGTTCTGCTCGATCTCGCCAAGAGCATGAAGCCGGCCAATCTCGCCGCCGTCATGGCCGCGATGGACGCCAAGAACGCCGAGGCGCTGACCCGCAGGCTCGCGGCGCTCGCCCAGCCGCCGGCTTCGGTCGAGGCGCTGCGTCCGGCCGCCTCCGGCGGGTCGCCCGCGCCGACGCCCGTGTCCGCGGACAAACCGATGGACCCGCCGGCCAGGCCGGCCGAGGCCGGGTAGGCGATGACGCGACGCCGCGCCAGTTCCCTCCTGATGCGCGTCTCGCTGCTGGGCGCGGCCGCCGTCGCCGTGTCCGGCGCGGCGGTGGCGGAGCGTGCGCTGACGCTGAGCTACAAGGAACAGCCCGGCTTCGCGCGCATCACCGCGCGTTGGGCGGACGGCTCGGACGAGGCGCCGCGCATGTCCGCCTCGGTCGCGAACCAGGTTCTGGTGGTGCATTTCGATCAGCCGGTCTCCGTCGATCTTGAGGCGCTGGCCGAAGGCCTGCCGAGCTGGGCGGCCGTGACCCGCATGGACGCGGACGGCCAGACCGTTCGTATCGGACTGAAACAGGCCGCGCGCGTGCACGCGTCCACCTCGATCGATCTCACCGCGGTCGATCTGGTGCCGGAAAACGCTCCGTCCGATCCGCCGGACATCGTATCGCCGCTGGTCGCCAAGCGCGCCGCCGAGGAGCAGGCGAAGAAGCAGGCGGCCATTCCGCCCCCGCCGCCGGTCGAACCGCTTGAAGTGCGTGGATCGCAGGCGGGCGAGTCCTCGCGGCTGGCCTTCTACTGGCCCTCGGGCGTCACCTACAAGGTCGTGGGCGAGGCGCCCGGCGAACTTAAACTGCTGTTCTCGAAGCGCGCCAAACCCGATCTCGCCTACATCAAGATCGATCCGCCCGCGAACCTCGCGGATTTCTCGGGCGAGAACACGCCGAAAGGCTATCTCGTCACGGTGACGTCCAGGGACGCGATGCCGATCCGCCATTTCATGGACGGTCACGTTCCGGTGGTCGATATCACGCCGGCCGCTCCGGTCGAGCCCGCCGCGCAGGCCATCGAGGAGGCCGAGGCGGACGAGGGCGCCGCCGGCCAGAAGACCGTGGCGGTCAGCCTCAATCAGCCCGCGCCAGCCAAGCCTGCGCCCGCGCCCCAAAAGGCCGCGCCCGCCGCGAAGACGCCGGAAGCCGGACGCCCGGCGCAGCTGACGCCGACCGTCGCGACGCAAGACGGCGCGGAGGCCGACGCCGAAACGCCCGCGACCGCGCCCCCGGACATCCCCCCGGACATTATCGGCGGTCCCGAGCGCGTCACCGTGATGCGCGCGGCATGGCACGATCCCGCCCCGCGCAGCGGCGTCGTCGACGCCAAGGCGCGCGCGCTTCCCAACGGCCTTGAACTATCGGTGACCTTCGAGACCGAGGCGCCCGCGGCGGTCTTCTTCAAGGGCGGCGGCGCCTGGGCGGTGTTCGCCGCCAACGCCGACATTCGGGTCGACCGCACGACGCTGCCGGCCGGCTTCGACGTTCGCAGCGAGCGTACGAAGAACGCGACGATCCTGCGTATCAACCCGCCCAAGGGGTTGACGCTGTCGGCGATCGCGGACGGGCCGACCTGGAAGATACGCCTCGCGCCCAGCGCCCAGCGTCCCGACCGTTTTCTGAAAGTCGAGCGCGGAACGGACGAGAACGGACGGTCCGTCACCGAGACCATGCTGCCCGGCGCCGCCGGCATTGTCTGGTTCGAAGATCCGGTGGTCGGCGATCGCATCGCCGCCGTAGTGGCCTATCCGCCGGCGACGGCATCGGCCACGCCGCGCGAGTCGATCGAAGCCTTGCTGCCGGCGACCGCGCACGGTTTCGCCGTCGAGCCGCGATCCGACGACGTCGAGGTTTGGCTTGAAGGCGAGCGCGTTCGCGTGGCCGTCATGAAGAACTATGTTTCATCCGTCGACGGCATGGACGCCGCCGGGCTCGATCTCGCCGCGCCTCCGGGAACCGGTCCGGCCTTCATCGATTTCGTGAAATGGGGCGGCCTTGAGGGCGAGGCGTGGTACACGCGCCGCGAAGACCTCGAGCGCGCCTCGATGCGCTTCGATCCGGCTTCGCCGGAAGGGTCCGAGGCGCTGCTGGCGCTGGCCCAGTTCTATATCGGTCACGACATGGGCGCTGAAGCGATCGGCGTGCTCGATCTGGCCGGCGCCTATTCCGGCGCGCTCAACGAAGAGCCGAGCTTCCAGGGTCTGAAGGCGGTCGCGAACATTCTCGCTCATCGCAATCGCGACGCCGAGGAGGTGATGTCGCGTGGCCGGCTGCGCAACGATCCATCGGCCGCGCTGTGGATGGGCTACGCCGCGGCAGAGCAGGGTGAGTGGGAGAAGGCCGCGGAGAAGTTTCGCGAGAGCGAGGAAGAGCGTGCGGCCTATTCGGGCGTTCGCGCGGCGGCCTTCGCCGCGCGCTTCGCTCTGGCCGCCTATCATGTCAACGACTTCAACACCGCGCGCCGGGAAGCGGCCTTCGCGATCGCCAACGGCGATCCCGACACGGTCGCGCTCGGCGAGTTCGTGGATGCACGTCTCGACGCCGCGATCGACGGCCCCGGCGCGGCCTATGCCGAGTTCGACAAGCTGTCCAAATCTCCGGTGGAGGCGATTGCGGTTCGCGCCGAACTCAGACGCATCGAAGCCGGCGTCGCCTCCGGCAAGATCACGCCCAACGAGGCCGCCGATCAGCTCGAATCCTTGCGCTTCCGCTGGCGCGGCGACGATGTCGAACTCGAGACCGTCGGCATTCTCGCGGACCAGTACATGCGCTCGGGCAAGTTTCGCGACGCCTTGTCCCTCGCCAAGTCCGCCGCCATGCGCGATCCGAGCGCGCCGGGCGCGCGCGACTTGCGGATACGCCTCACCGATTATTTCCGCCGCCTCTATCTTAATGGCGAGGCGGACCGGCTGGAGCCGATCCAGGCGCTGGCGCTGTTCTATGAATTCTCGGATCTGACGCCGATCGGGTCCGACGGCGACCAGATGATCCGCAAGCTGGCGCAGCGCCTGGTTGCGTTCGATCTTCTCGAACCCGCCGAGAAACTGCTTCAGCACCAGGTCGACAATCGCATGCGCGGCATGAGCAAATCGGCCATCGCCGTCGATCTGGCGACCGTCTACCTGTTCGACTCCAAGCCGGAAAGAGCGCTGGCCGCGCTCAACTCGACCCGTCAGCCGGGCATGCCGCGCAAGCTCGCGCTGGAACGGCGGATGCTGGAGGCGGCGGCCTATCGCGATCTCGGTCGCTTCGAGAATGTCGAGGAGTTGATGGAGCCGCTCGACACGCCCGAGTCGCGCGCGCTGTTGTCGGACGCCTATCTGAGGTCGCGCAAATGGAGCGACGCGGCGAGGGTCCTGTTCGCCAACCTGCCGCCGGCGGCCCAGGCCGGTCCCGCCGACGCGCCGGCCGCGTTGAAAGCCGCCATCGCGGCGCGGATGTCGAAGGACCCGCAATTGATCGCGCGCGCGCGCGGTTATCTCGGCGCCTTCAAGGACGGCGATCCGAACCGGTCGAGCTTCGATCTCATCACCTCGCAGACCGATGTCGCCGGAGCGAGCCTGTCGGAGGCCGTGCGCCGCATGGCCGACGCCCAGACCGTCGACGCCTTCGCCGCCGCGATGAAGGCGCGCTTCGAAAGCCCGCAGGGCGCCGCCGAACGCGCCGGCGTTCCGACAGAAGCGCCGACGGGCGGATGACCGTCGCTCGCCGTGGCCGAAGGCCTGATCGGGTCTAGATCCCGTCGTCGCCGCTTCCCGCTTCGCCCAGAGCCAGCGATGCGAAATCGAACAGCGAGCTGTCGAGCAGATGCGACGGCCGCACATGGCCGAGCGCCCGCGCCATCACCGCGCGTTTGCCGGGGCTGCGGCGCTCCCAATCGTCGAGCATCGCTTTCATCGCCATGCGCTGCAGCCCGTCCTGGCTGCCGCAGAGATTGCACGGGATGATCGGGAACTGCATCAGGCCGGCGAATTTCGCGATGTCGGCCTCGGCGCACTGGATCAAGGGGCGCAGCACCATCAGGTCTCCGGCGTCGTTGACCAGCTTGGCCGGCATCGCCGCCAGCCGTCCGCCGTGCAGCAGGTTGAGCATGAACGTCTCAAGGCTGTCGTCGCGATGGTGGCCCAGCACCACGGCGTCGCATCCTTCCTCGCGCGCGACCCGGTACAGAATTCCCCGGCGCAGCCGCGAGCACATCGAACAATAGGTGCGGCCCTCCGGCACCTTGTCCGTGACGATCGAATACGTGTCCTCGGTGATGATGCGATGCGGCACGCCGAGGTTGGAAAGATAGTCGGGCAGGACATGTCGGGGAAATCCCGGCTGGCCCTGATCGAGATTGCAGGCGAGAAGGTCTACGGGAAGGGCGCCTTGCCACTGCAGGTCCAGCAGGATCGCGAGCAGTGAATAGCTGTCTTTCCCGCCCGACAGGCACACCAGCCATTTCGGGCGTCTGACCGGCTCGGGCGATGGTCCGCCGGCGACAAGGCCAAAGCGTGCGATGGCGTCCTGGGTTTCCCTCACCAGCCGCTTGCGCAGCTTCTTGAACGTCACGCTGGATGGGGCGGCGGCGAACACAGGATGCATGGCTGAAAATGCAGGGGCATCTTCTTCTGAGGCCGAATAAGTATCGCGCAAGTTCATGTTGCCCATAATCGCCATTACGAAGAAATTTAACAAAATCGTGCGTGTCGCAGTCTTGTCGAATCCCGGGGTCGTGTTCCAGAGTGCGACATTATGCGCAGGGGCCTGAGCCGGCCCGCTGGAAAAAAGGCGGCACTTGGCGTCGAAACACGTCCTACCGGGAAAGACAGGGCTTCGCCACCACCACGCGCGCGGCGTCGGTCGGGCTTTACGTGTGGCCTATCTGGGCGATGACCCGACATTGTTTTCCGGAAACGAGGCCATCTATGGCGCGCCCGTGGCGCTGGACCATCTGGTCGGTCCCAGAAGCGCGGCCTCGCATCTGTCGGCGCGTGCGCGGACGGCGGACGTGCTGGTCGTTTCGTTGACCTGCGAGGACGCGCGGCAGGTGCTGAAGAAGGTCGCGGCCGAGCGCGCCGGTCCGCCGATCCTCGCGCTGGTTCCGCCCGGCGGACGCGCGGGCTCCATGGAGCGCGACATGACGCTGGCCGAACTGGACGGCGCGACGCTTGTGCTGCCCGGTCCGGTCGAACCGGAGGAGGTGGCGCGCGCGGTCGTTCAGCTTGCCTGTTGTCATGTCGATACGCCGCCCGTGTCCGGGCGCAGGATAAGGCTGCGTCGACGCGCCTAACCGGGCGGCGCCTGCATGAAGCTGGCGACCAGAGAGCCGGCCAGCAATCGCCAGCCGTCCACCAGCACGAAGAAGATCAGCTTGAACGGCAGCGAGATCGTCACCGGCGGCAACATCATCATGCCCATCGCCATCAGGATCGACGAGACCACCAGGTCGATGATCAGGAAGGGCAGGAAGATCATGAAGCCGATCTCGAAGGCCCGTTTCAGTTCCGAGATCATGAAAGCCGGCGCCAGCACGTGGAACGGCGCGGCGTCGGGGCTTTCCAGCGTCTGGATATTGGCCATGCCGGCGAACAGCGCCAGTTCTTGGTCGCCGGTGTGCGCGCCCATGAACGTCTTCACCGGCGCGAGCGTGCGCGGGATCGCTTCCTCCAGCGTGATCGATTCCGCCATGAAGGGCTGGATGCCCGCCGTGTAGGCCTGCGCGAATGTCGGCGCCATGACGAAACCCGTCAGGAACAGCGACAGCGCGATCACCACGGAGTTCGGCGGCGCGTTCTGAAGTCCGATCGCGGTGCGCACCAGCGACAGCACCACCACGATGCGCACGAACGAGGTCGTCATCATGATGATCGACGGCGCCAGGGACAGCACCGTGATCGCGGCGATCAGCTGTACGAGGCCGGAGGTCAGTCCCTGTCCGGTTCCGAGATCGACGCTCACCGTTTGCGGCAGCGCTGTCGGGGCGATCAGCAGGGCGAGGCCGGCGGCCGGCAGGAGGCGAAGCAGGCGGCGCAGTCTCATGCGTCCTCTCCTTCGCTTTCCGCGTTCGCGGGGCCGGGCGTCAGGGGCGGCGTGCGGCTGGCGATCAGCGTGTCCCCGGCCGGTCCCAGGCACATGAGATGGTCGCGTCCGTCCCAACGCACCACCGCGAGCTTGCGGCGCATGTCGAGCGAGCGCCATTCGATTACACGAAGATCGGAGGGGACGGCGCCGGTGCGAACGCCGATGGAGCCGCCATACCGCCGCAGCGCCCACGCTCCGCCGAGCAGGACGCCGAGAACAAGGATCAGCGCACCGAATGCGCGCAGAGCGTCCAATCCGTCCATGATCGAGCCGCGGGTTCACCTGCGTTGACGGCCATTCGGGCCGCATCCGCGTTAACCACTCGGCAGAACTGGTAAACGGCGCGTTAACGAAACCGGACCGGTCTTAATCGGGTCTTAAGGAAACGGGACGAATTTGCCTATCTGGAGATTCGGCGCCCGTTCCGGCGGCCGGTCTCCGATGTGATCGCGAAGGCGGGATCCGATGGCTGATCCATCCGAGATGACGGTTTTCACCCTGCTGCGCGCACGGATGTCGATGCTGTCCGAGCGCCAGAAGGTCTTGGCCCAGAACGTCGCCAACGTGTCCACCCCCGGATACGTGCCGCACGACGTCGACCAGAAGAGTTTTGCGAGCGTGCTTGAGACCATCGCCAGCGCAGGTCCGGGCGGACCGCGCGGCCCCGTCGGTCCTGCCGGACCGTCCGGTCCGGACGGTTCGTCTTCGTCCGGCTTCGCTTCGCACCCCGGCGTGCGCATGGTCAGCGCGCCGGATTCCGAAACCACGCTCGACGGCAACGCGGTCGTTGTCGAAGAGCAGATGATGAAGATCGCCGAAACCCGAATGGATTTCGAGACCATGACCGGCCTGTACCAGAAGAGTCTGGGCCTGTTGCGGCTGGCTTCGCGCTCACCAACGCGCTGAGGCCCTGAAGGGCGCAACGCCCGCGGGAGACGTGCATGTCCTCGGAACTCTCGTCCGCCATGTCGGCGGCGGCCAGCGGATTGCGGGCGCAATCGGTTCGCATCCGGATATCGGCGGAAAACCTCGCCAACGCCAGTTCGACCGCCTCCACGCCGGGCGGCGATCCCTACCAGCGCAAGGCGCCGGTCTTCAAAGCCTATCTCGACCGCGAATCCGGCGTTGAGCGGGTGAAAGTGACGGGCGAACGCGCCGACACGACGCCGTTCCCCGAGAAATACGATCCCTCGCATCCCGCCGCCGACGCGCGCGGTTATGTGAAGATCTCGAACGTCTCGCCCCTGATCGAGATGGCCGACATGCGCGAGGCGCAGCGCGCCTACGAGGCCAACCTCAACGTGGTCGAAACCAGCCGCGCCATGATGCTGGGCGTCGTTCAGATTCTCCGGGCCTGAGGAGAGATAGATGTCTGATCTCGGTCTATCCGCCGTTCGCGCCTACGGGCAGGCGACCGCATCCCTGGCGGGCAAGGACGCCGCGCCCGCGGCCGAAGGCCCGTCTTTCGGGGACATTCTCGGCAAGGCCGCCGGCGCGGTTCAGAACGCCGGGTCGACGGCGGAAGGCGCGATCGTCGGCGCCGCCATGGGCAATGCCGACATGGTCGATGTGGTCACCGCGGTGGCGGCGGCCGAAGCCTCGCTGGAGACGGTGATGGCGGTGCGCGACGAGGTGATCCGCGCCTATCAGGACATCATGCGTATGCCGATCTGACGGCGGCCAGTCGTCTCCGACTGGCTAACGGAAGATGAACGCGCCAAGCGCGAAACGTCGCGAACTGGAAGCAGAGATTTAAGGCTCGCAGCGTACAACCGCCAAAAAACGAGAATTGGCGGAAAACATGTTTGCGCGGCGCGGTCTCCGCAAATCCAGAGAAGGGAACACGCTCGTCGAGTTCGCCCTTCTCGCGCCTATTTTCTTCATGATCGTGACCGGGCTCATCGAGTTCGTGCTCTATGAATACAAGAGCTACGCGCTCGACCATGTCGTTTACGAAGCGACGCGCAACCTCCAGACCGGCGAGGTTCAGCAGAGCGAGGACATGGGCGAAGCGTTCAACTCCGCCGCCTGCGAAGCCGCGCGCACATTGATCAACTGCAATGACATCGTGTTCGACGTGCGCTCCTACGACAGCATCGCCGACATCGATTTCCCCCCGGTGGTGTTCGACGAAAACGGGCGGCCGGCCAACTTCGTGTTCCAGCCCGGCGGCGCCTACAAGTATTCTGTGGTGCGTGCGGCGCTCGAATATCAATTCGTAACGCCGATGATGGGCAAGCTGCTGGGCGTCACCCGCGAGTCTCCTGCAATCATCAACGCCTACTATGTGGTGAGGAACGAACCGTGGAACTGATGCACAAGATGCGCCGCGGTTCGCGCGGCTCGGCTCGTCGCGGGATGCTGGGCGATCGCCGCGGCGTGGCCGCCGTGGAGTTCGCGCTTATCGCGCCGGCCCTGATCATTCTGTTCATGGGCGTGCTGGAGCTGACCTTCCGCTTTCGCGCGGCCGAGGAGACGACGCGCTACGTGCACCAGGTCGCCGACCTGATCTCGCGTGAGCAGACGACCAACACAGCGACGTTGACGGCGATCTACGATGCGTCCGTCCACATGATGAAGCCGCTCGAAACCACCGACAAGCTTGACCTCGACGTATCCGCGATCGGCTATCGCAACGACGAGCACCTCACCCCGCACCTCCTGTGGCGCAGGACGGCGGGAACCGCGATTCCGATGGCGCTGAGCGAAGCGAACGGTCTGGGCGCGGCGAACGAGAGCGTGATCCGCGTCGCTGTTCGCTATCGCTACACCAGCCCGCTGACCACACTGTTCTCGGGACCGGATATCGAGATCGTGCGCGAATCCTATGCGCGGCCAAGACAGGTGCGCCTGATCCAGATGGACGGCCAGTTCGACACGAACGGCCAGACCGTCGCGTTCGGCAGCTAAGGGGCAGGGGAGCGTCCGCCATGATGAAGTGGAGCTTTGGGAAGAAGCCGGCCGACGCCCGGCGAGGGCGCGGGCTGCTTTCACGCTTTCGCCGCGACCGGTCCGGCGCCTTCGCCATCCAGTTCGCCCTGATGGTCATTCCGATGGTCATCTGCACCGGCCTCGCCATCGACGGCGGTCGCGCCTTCCTGACGCGCTTCCAGCTCGCCTCCGCGCTTGATGCGGCGGCGCTGGCGGTCGGCTCCACCGAAGGCGGCGGCGCCACGGACGCCGAAAAGGAAGTCAACCTGCGGCCGCTCGCCGAACGGTTTGTGCGCAAGAACTTCCGCGTGCAGAACACCGAAAACCTGGCGGTCAATCTCGACATCAACGGAGACGTCATCACTCTCACCGGGTCGGTGACGATGAACACCTACTTCATGCCGTTGATCGGCATGCCGTCGATCGCGCTGGCCGCCGAGACGGAGGTTCGGCATGGCGGCGCCAATGTCGAAGTCGCCCTGATGCTCGACACCTCCGGGTCTATGGACGGAACCCGCATCACCAAGCTGCGGACGGCCGCCAAGGCCCTGATCGACGACGTCATTCCCGACGAGGAATCGTCCTTCTATTCGAAGATCGCCATCGTGCCCTGGGCCTCCAACGTTCACCTCGGTGCGCTGGCGAGCCGCGCGCGCGGCGACTTCATCGCGGACGTTCCGATCACCGGAGCGGACTGGCGCAATGGCGCCCAGATGACGGTCGACGCCATGAGTCGAGCGAACCAGGCCGTGATCACCATCAACAATCATGGGCTACAGAACAACGATTACGTCTATCTCAGCGGCGTCGGCGGCAACTGGAGTTCGGTCAACGACCGCGTGTATTACGTCACCAGCCGAACGACCGACACATTCAAGCTTCGCAGGGCGTCAGGCGGGGCCTATCTCGATACGCGCAACAGCGGCTGGAGCAGTACCTATCCAGGCGGCGGACGCATCCAGAAATGCTTCAACTCGGATTGCGATCTTCGCGTCACCGCGCCGGGTCACGGTCTGTCCGAAGACGAGTATATCTGGATCGACGACGTTCGCGGCATGACCGACCTCAACGTGCAGGACACCCGACCCTGGCGCGTGTCCGACGTCACGGACGACACCTTCATGATCACCGGCGGATACTACTATTCCTCCGGCATGTCCGGCACGTTCGGGACATATACGTCGGGCGGAGAAGTGAAGTGCATGCGCTATGGCTGCGACCGGCTGCTCCGCTACGCCAGCGGCAGCACCTATCGCGTCGCCGACGCCACCAATTGCGTGACCGATCGCCATGGTGACGAGGCTCTCACCGACGCCAGCCCGGAAACCGCGCCGGTCAGCATCTATTACTACGGTCGCGACTGCGACACGCGTAACTCCGTGACGCCGCTCATCGAGAACAAGGAAGCGCTCAACACGGCGATCGACAACCTGCATGTCGATGGTTACACGGCCGGGCATCTCGGCGCGGCGTGGGGCTGGTACATGCTCTCGCCCAACTGGTCGTCGATGTGGGACGACACCGAAAGCCACCCGACCAGCTATGACGACGAGGAAACCGTCAAGGTCGCGGTGTTCATGACCGACGGCGAGTTCAACACCCAGTACTGTAACGGCGTTTACGGTTCGTTCGACTGGGACCTGACGCCCGGCGAGCAGGACTGCTCGGAGCCGAGCGGCAACTCCTTCGCTCGGGCCGTGGACATCTGCGACGGCATGAAGGATGCGGGCATCACCATCTTCAGCGTCGGCGTCGAGCTTAGCCCGCCGTCGGGATCCTCCTCGACGACCAACGCCGCCGACGTTCTGCAGAGCTGCGCGTCCAGCCCGGACTATTTCTATCTCACCCGGGAAGACGACATGACCACGGCGTTCGAATCGATCGCCCAGTCGATCACCAAGTTGAGAGTGTCGAAGTAGACGCGCGGCGCGGTTCCGCCGGCGCGCTCTAGCGGTCCGCCAGTCTTAGCCGCTCGGATACTTCCCGCGCGGCGGGATCGGAAATCGCGCCGGCTTCGGCGAAGCGCTGCAACGCCAGACGCCACAGCCATTTCGCTTCGCTTGGCCGCCCTGCGGCGACGGCGCGGTCGCCGGCGAGACCCGTCAGCTCCGCCAGCCCCATCGCATCCTCGAAGACGCGCGCGCGCTCGATCCAGAACAGGCGCTCGGCCTCCTCCAGACGGGCCGTGTCGATGGCGTCGCGCACATTGGTGAAACGGGTGGAGACCGGCGCGGGCGCGGCGACAGGGGGCGTGGGCCGTGCGAACAGCGGCGGTCGCCGCACCGGTTCAGGATCGTCCTCTTCGGAGAGCGGCGGGCCTTCGAAATCTTCATCCTCGAGAATGTCGGCGCCGGGATCGTCATAGTCATCCTCGTCCGCGTCGGGTGTCGTCACGGCTTCGTCGGGGAAGAAGGTCGCGATGTGGCGCGGTTCGATGTCCAGGGGCGTCTCGTCGATATCCTCGAAGGTGGCGTCCTCGGCGTCCGCATCCGCGCCGACGTGGCCGGACGCGGCGTCTCCTTCCTCGCCTTCGCGCGGCAGCACTTCCTGCAGCGGCGCGGGATGGGGATAGAAGGCGCGGGGGTCGGCTTCGCCGGCCGTTCCGGCCGGCGTCGGAGACGCCGAAACCGCCGGATCTTCAGCCCGTTCGTTAACCTGATCGTTAACCGCTTCGGCGGCGGGCTCCGGCGGAGCCGCAAAGTCGGGCGCGGCGGCGGGCGCGTCGGTCCAGTCCGAAAACGGCGGCAGATCCCCGGAGCGCCAATCCCGGTCCGCGGGCCGGTCCGACAACACATCGTCCTTGAGGTGGCCGAACAGCATGTCGTCCAGCGGCGCAGGGCCGGCGCGCATTGAGGGCCGCGGCGGAGCCTCGTCCCGGATCGTGATCGCGCCCAGGAACAGCACCACACCGGCAAGGGCGCCCGCGACGCCCGCGACCAGGAACCATGGCTCCAGACCGGGCGGAGGCGGAAACATGGCGGGAGCCAGATCCCTGTAAAGCCAGGCTAAATAGCCTCCGGCGCCGGCTAGCAGCAGGCCTGCACCCGCAAGCGCCACCCGTTTCAACATTACGCTACGCTCCCGCCAGCGATCCGGACACAGCCTGAACGGAAGCCGCCGCTCCCGCTTCTCCACCGTCGACTGCAATCCCCCGCTGCGGTGGTCACGATGGCAAATCCCCACACCCCGCTCAACCCGGATTCAGCTGTCGCCGGCTTTCCCGCCGCCAGGGCCTGACGCAAGGGGAAGTCTCCCGGCTGCATTGCCTCGAATTCACCCGATCCGGCTGCAATGGGCGGCGGGAGCGGCCCCCGATCGACATGCTTTGTTAACCATTTGTTTGCGAGGGTTAACGGGAGTTAGTTCCACCGGAGAAGCGGTCATGACGGGAGGCGAAGTCCTCGACATCGGGCGCGACGCGATCTGGGCTGCGGTGATCATGGCCGCGCCGGTGATGATCGCGGGCATGGTGGTGGGTCTCGCCATCGCCTTCTTCCAGGCCCTGACCCAGGTGCAGGAAATGACTCTGGTCTTCGTTCCGAAGATCATCGTCATCTTCATCGCTCTGGTGATCTTCCTGCCTCTGATGGGCGCGACGCTGGCGACCTTCGCCGACCAGATCTTCCAGCGGATAGCGCAGTACTAGGGGGCGGGCATGGACCAGCTCACCCAGTACGCCTGGATCGGAGCGCTGGTCTTCGCGCGCCTCGGCTCCGTGATCATGCTGGCGCCCGGCTGGGGCGAGAACGCGACGCCGGCGCGCTTCCGGCTTGCGGCCGGTGTTCTGATCACCGCCATTCTGGCCCCCGCGCTGGCGTCGAAAGCGCCGCCCATGCCGCCGTCGACCGGCGGCGTGATCGCGCTCGTGGCCATGGAGGTTCTGACCGGCATCATCCTCGGCGTCGGCGCGCGTCTGTTGTTCAGCGCCGTGCAGGTCGCCGGGGCCATCATGGGCCTCGCATCGGGCCTCGGCTTCGCCCAGCAGGTCGACCCGCTGATGAACCAGACCTCGGCGATCTTCTCGGCTTTCCTGTCGCTGATGGGGGTGGTGCTGGTGATGGCGACCGGTCTGCACAACGTGCTGATCGCGGGCGTCGCCAGCAGCTACGATCTGTTTCCGGTCGGCGGCTTTCCGCCCATCGGCGACTCGGTGGAGTTCGTGACCGACACCGTCGCCACCGCGTTCACGCTGGGCCTGCAGATCGCAGCCCCGGTCCTGATTTTCTCGGTGGTGTTCAACATCGGGTTGGGTTTCGCCTCGCGCCTCATCCCGCAGGTCCAGATGTATCTGGTCGCCATGCCCGCTTCGGTGCTGCTGGGAACGGCCGTGATCGCGCTTGGGCTGGGCGGCGGACTCATGGTCTGGCTGGCCGCGATGGAGCGCGAGGTGCGCCTGTTCGGCGCGACATAGGGGAGGCGATGTAGAGCACCGACATGGCCGAAGACCAGGACAACAGCCAGAAGACAGAAGATCCGACACCCAAGCGGCTTGAGGACGCGCGCAAGAAGGGCGACATCGCCAAGAGCCAGGAAGTGCCGATCTGGTTCATGCTGCTGGCCGCCGCCGGCATTCTCGCCGCCGCCGGTCCGCTGGCGCACGGCCTGATGTCGCCGCTGGCCAGCATGATCGATCATCCCCACGCATTCTCGCTCGCCGGCGACGGCGCGCGCAAGCTCATGTACCAGGTCGGCATGGCGATCCTGACGCCGCTGATGGTGGTGTTCGGCGTTCTGGCCGTGTCGTCCTTCCTTGGGCATCTGATCCAGCATCGTCCGCTGTGGACGACCGAGAAGATGAAGCCCGATCTCTCCAAGCTTTCCCCGATGAAGGGGCTCGGCCGGATTTTCGGGCCGCAGGGGTTGATGAATCTGGTGAAGGCGGTGCTCAAGCTCACCGCCATCGTCGTCGCCATGCTGTACGCGGTCTGGCCGCTGTCCGCGCAGATCCGTGAGTCCGGCCGCCTCGATGTCGCCGGAATCCTCCATCTGCTGCAGTCGGTGTCGGGTCGGCTGTTCATCGCCGCCGTGGTGGTGGTGGGGATCGTTGCGGCGATCGACTACATCTATCAGCGCCAGTCGTTCATGAACCGCATGAAGATGTCCCGGCGCGACGTTCGCGACGAACACAAGCAGTCCGAGGGCGATCCGCAGGTCAAGGCGCGCCTGCGCGCCATTCGCATGGAGCGCTCGCGCCGGCGCATGCTGGCGGCGGTGAAGGAGTCGACCGTCGTCGTCACCAACCCGACGCACTACTCGGTCGCGCTGCGCTACGATCCCGACAAAGACGCGGCCCCCATCTGCGTCGCCAAGGGCGTCGACGAACTGGCGCTTCGCATCCGCGAGACGGCGAGGGAGGCCGAGGTGCCGATCGTGGAGAACGTCTCGCTGGCCCGCGCGCTCTACGCCACGACCGATGTCGACGAGATGGTGCCGCGGGAGCATTTCGAGGCCGTCGCCAAGGTTATCGGCTTCGTTCTCAACACCGCCAAGAACCGGGACCGGAGGCCGAATTGACCTGAAAACACAGCGTACCTTTACGCGCGTTAACCCAATCGTATCGCCCCCGCGTTTACCTCGCCGGGGGCCGAATCAGTTAAGTTTCGCCTAATCTCGCCCATGGAAGCGCCAATGCCTGACTCCCAGGACTTCATCCCGGAAGAAACGCCGGAAACGGCCGCAGCGTCCGATCAGACGCCGGAAACCTCCGGTCGCGGCTTCGATTTCCTCCAACTCGGCTTCTGGATGGCGCTGGCCATCGCCGGCGGCGCGGCCGGCATGGCGCTGACCTGGCGCGACGCCGTGGGGCCGGCCGGGGCCGTGCTCGTGGTGGCGCTCGCGGCGATGGGTCTGCTTCTGGCCGTCTGGGCGATGCGCGGCGCGGGGCGCCGTCTGGGCGTCTTTCCGGAACGTGGCGCGGCCGAAGCGGCGGTGCAGTCCTCGCGGCGTCCGGTGTGGCTCGACGCGCTCGCCGAACCTGCGCTGATCTCGGATCGGGGCGGCGCGACGCAGGCCGCGAACCCGGCCTATCTTGCTTTGTCCAGCCTGCCGGCCGACGCCAGCGAAGGGCATCACGCGCCGTCCGTCGACCGTTTGTTCGGCGCCAATCCCGGCATGGCCGCGCCGATCTACCGTCTCTCGAAGGCGGTCAAGGCCGGCGCCAGCCGCTCGGAGATTCTGCCCGCCATCCTGATGCCGGAGAGCGCCTCGCCGGTGCAGTTCGAGGCGACCGTCGCCCCGCTTGGCCCGTCGCGCGCGCTGTGGCGCCTGCGCCGGATCGACAATGTGACGACGACAGCCGGCGCCGTGGATTCGCGCGCGCTTTATGTTGAAGACGCGCCGGTCGGCTTCTTCTCGGCGCGCCGCGACGGGCGCATCGTCTATTACAACAACGCGCTGCGCCAATTGCTGGGTCTGGGCGAGGAACCCAACGGCCTGCGCATGGAAGACATCATCCGTCCCGAAGGCTTGCGCCTTCTCAAGCGCGAAGTGCGCGGCGTCTCCAGCCAGCGCGCCGAAGTCGTCATGCGCGCCCGCGACGGCGTGGAAATCTCCGCCACCTTGATGACCACCTGGACCGGCAAGGGTCCCGATGCGCTTACGCGTTCGGTCGTCTACGTGCCGACGGGCGCCGAGGCCAGCGCGCGCCGCGCCGCGCCGCCGGCGACCGGCATGGACGGTGCGGCCCGGCCCGTGGTCGACGACACCATGTTCGTCGACGCGCCGTTCGGCGTCGTCCGTCTCGACGGCGAGGGCGTCGAAAGCTCCGTCATGCTGGACGCCAACCGCGCCCTGCTCGACATGACCGACGGCCGCGCCCAGCCCGGCGCGCGGTTCGCGGACCTCTTCGTCGCCGACGAGGGCGCGGCCCAGCTCGCCGAGCAGCTCGGCAAGGCGCTCGACGGCGCGGTCAACCTGCGCCTTGCGGGCGAACGCCAGAAATCGGTCGACGTCTTCATCGCGCTCGACCGGCACGGTCGTCCCTCCGCCGCCTACGTCATCGACATGACGGAGAAGAACCAGCTCGAACAGCGTCTGGCGCAGAGCGAGAAACTGCAGGCGATCGGCAAGCTCGCGGGCGAGATCGCCCACGACTTCAACAACCTGCTTCAGGGCATCATTCTCAACGTCAACAAGCTGCAGGTGCGTCACCCTCCGGGCGATCCCACCTTCTTCGAGCTTAAGTCGATCAACGAGTTCGCGGCTCGCGGCGCCGAGATGGTGCGCACCCTGCTGGCTTACTCGCGCAAGCAGGTGTTCCGTCAGGAAGTGCTCGATATCACCGACGTGATCAGCGAGTACTACGTTCTGCTGCGCGACATCATGGACGAGCGCATCAAGTTCGAGATCGTGCACGGCCGCGACCTGCCGCAGATCCGCGCCGACAAGAACCAGATCGAGACCGCGCTCACCAACCTCTGCACCAATGCGCGCGACGCCATGATCGACAAGAAGGGCGGCGGGCGGCTTACCATCCGCACCTCGCACGCCACCGCGGCCGACGCCCGCAAGGACGATTTCATGCTCGCGGCCGAGGGCGACTACGTGCTGATCGAGGTGATGGACGATGGCGGCGGCATTCCGCCCGAGATCATGGACCAGATCTTCCAGCCCTTCTTCACCACCAAGGATACGGGCAAGGGAACGGGCCTCGGCCTCGCCACCGTCTACGGCATCGTCAAGCAGTCCGGCGGCTACATCTATCCGGTCTCGAAAGTCGGCCGCGGCACCACCTTCAAGATCTTCCTGCCGGCCTTCACCGGCGAGGTCGTCGAAGAGGGCGCGCCGGCGCCGGCAGAGCCGGTTCCCTTCGAACAGCCCGCGCCCACGCCGCCGCCGTCCAAGCCGGACAACGGTCTTGCGGGCCGCGGACGCATCCTCCTGGTCGAGGACGAGGAGGGCGTGCGCGGCATCGCGGCCCAGCTGCTCGGCTCCTGCGGCTATCAGGTGATGGAGGCCGGCGACGGCGAAGAAGCGCTTGAACTGATCAAGCAGAACCCCGGCGGCATCGATCTCCTGATCTCGGATGTGGTGATGCCCGGCATGGACGGCCCGGCCCTGCTGCGGGCCGCGCGCCCCTACCTCAAATCGACGCGGGTGATGTTCGTGTCGGGCTATGCCGAGCGCGATCTCGCCAAGACGCTGGAGGAGGAGCGTTCGATCTCCTTCCTGCCCAAGCCCTTCACGCTTCGCCAGTTGGCCGAGCGCGTGAAGCTGGAGCTGGAGGCGGCGGCCGAGGCGGCCTAGCCGCTACGCCTGCCGGATCAGCGCCTGCGGGATCAGCCCCACGGCCCCGGCTTGCGCCTCTTGGTGACCGGCACGGCGGTGATCGCAGGCTGGCCGTCGTCGGCGGACGCTTCCGCATAAGCGCCGGCGGTTCGGCCCTGGTCTGCGAACCGGCGCATCAGCGCCTCGACACGGTTCTGCGTCGACGGGTGGGTCGAGAACAGGTTGTCGGCGCCGCGTCCCGACAGCGGGTTCATGATGAACATGTGCGCCGTCGCCGGGTTGCGTTCCGCCGCCACGTTGATCGCGCCGCGCCGCGAGATCGCTTCGATCTTCTGAAGCGCCGAGGCGAGGGCCGCCGGATCGCCGGAAATCTCGGCCCCGCCTGCGTCGGCCTCGTATTCGCGCGCCCGGCTGATCGCGAACTGCACCAGGGCCGCGGCCATCGGCGCGACGATCATGATCGCCAGCGTGCCCAGCAGCCCGCCGGGCCGGTCGCGGCCGCCGAAGAAGAACGCGAAATTGGCGAGCGCGGTGATCGCACCGGCCACGGTCGCCGTCACGGTCATCGTCAGCGTGTCGCGGTGTTTCACATGCGCCAGTTCGTGACCCATCACGGCGCGCACCTCGCGGCGGTTCATCATCCCGAGCAATCCGGTCGACGCCGCGACGGCGGCGTGTTGCGGGTCCCGCCCGGTCGCAAACGCGTTGGGCTGATCGGACGGAATGATGGTGATGCGCGGGCGGGGCAGGCCGGCCTTCGCCGCCATGTCCTCGACATCCTCCACATAGGCGCGCACACGCGCGTCGGCATGCGAGGCGTCGACCTCCTGCGCGCCGTACATCGACAGCACGATCTTGTCGGCGTTCCAGTAGCTCACCAGATTGCCGACCGCCGCGAACGCCAGAGCCACCACCATCCCGACCTGGCCGCCGATAAGATAGCCGACGCCGACGAACAGCGCGGTCAGCGCCGCAAGAAGCATGAAGGTCCGAATATGGTTCAAGGGTCTCCTCCGGCTGGGCGAGACGTGTGCTCGCGCAAGAAAGATGTGGTCGCCCGCCTCGTGTCGCAAGCTGGCGACGTCTTGAGAATCCCGTGAACGCGCTCGTGGTTGCGGCCGGAGTTCGCGCCGAAAATCATGGCCGGGAAGGCGGTCTGAGATCAGGCATTGACCGAGTAACCCAAAGGTGACATGAAACCTATAGGTTACATGCAGTCGGAACGCAAACCATGCAGACTCTCCGCGATGAAGAAGGCCGCGCCCGGCGGCGTCGGCGCAGCCTGATGGCGGCGCTCGCCATCCTGATCATGACCGCGCTGCAGGTCCTCACCTTTCGGCGGGAGGTTCTGGAAGCCGGCTCGATCAGGCTGGTCGACGCCGTTCAACTCGCCGGGTTTGTGGTTCTTGCGCTCGTACTTGCTTTGCGATCGACGACGGCGTTCCGGATGCCCTGGCGACGTCCGGAGCTGAACGATGAACTTGTTGTCCACAATCGCGGCAGCGCCGCGCGATGGGGGTTCTGGGCGCTGGTCGTTTGCGGCCTCGCGGCCCTGGTCGCCACCTACGCCTTTCATGTCTCGGGCTACGACACGCTGCCGTTTCTCGTCACCATCGGCGTCGGCGCGGCGGCGGCTCGTTTCGCCTTTCTCGAACGCGAGGAGCCGGCCGAAGAATAGGCGGACCGCGCGACCATGACCGAACGAAAGCTGGCGAACAGGCTGAAAGAGGCGCGCGCAAGCCGCAGCCTTACACAGGCCGAACTGGCCGCACTGGTCGGCGTCTCGCGCAAGACGATCAACACCGTCGAGAACGGCGTTTTCGTCCCCTCGACCGTGCTTGCGCTCAAACTCGCCGAAGCGCTCGGCGAGCGTGTCGAGGATCTGTTCCGGCTGGAATAGCGGGCCTATTCCACCGTGATGGTGATCAGGTCCGACATGATCGGCGGATCGAACAGTTCGTGGTTCTTGTCGCCGAGCATCAGCTGAAGCGTGTGCTGCCCGGGCGGCAGATCCAGAACCGTTTCGGTCTGTCCGCCGCCGAAATGCTTGTGCTGAGCGTCGTTGGGGATCGCATACTGCATCTCCTCCTCGGAGAGCTGGGTGTCGATCAGAAGGTGGTGGTGGCCGGTGTTCTCCTTCTCGATCCCCGCCGGCGCTATGCCCATGCCGGTCAGGCCGAAGATCACCCGCACCGGCGATTTCACCGTGTCGCCGTCCTTGAGGTTCACGAAATAGACCGCCGGGCCGGCGTCGGTCGCGGGCGTGTCCAGCGCGGTCTTGAACGCCTTCAGCCCGTCGAGTTCGCTGGAGAGGTTGTCGACGGTGGCGTTCAGCCGGTTGATCGTCTCGGCTTCGCCGCCCTCGCTTCCGGGGGCGGGCGAGCATGCCGACAGGGCCGCTGCGAGGGCGCACGGAGCGGCGAAGGAAATCCAGCGAGCGATCGTCATCAGTCGTCTCCTGTCTTTGGAACGGCCGCCGGTCACGGGGCGCACCGCTGTCATAGCGGATCGCCTCTCCACTCGGGAACCCCGCCCACTTCCATTTGAACACGCCCGCGCGCGCCGATCGGAAAAACGTCAGCGGAGGTGAGCTGCGCTATGTCGTCGGCATATTCTGCTGGAATGCGCGCCAGCGTGCGCGCGCCATTGTTCATCCGGACGATGACGACGCCCTGCACGACCGCGCCGTCGCGATCGTGGATGACCGTGAAGCTCTCGATGAAGCCGGAACCCTCCGGCGTTGCGTCGGTCGGCGGAACCTCGCCGCGCGCGGCGTCCGCGAGCGCCTGCGCCCCGAAATCGGCGAGCACGGCGTCGCCCTGCGGATCGCGAGACGCGATCAGGGCGTGATGCTTGGTGACGAATTCGCCTTGTCCATAGAGAAGCCCGGTCTTCGCGCCGTTGCGCAGGGCGCGAACCATCGCGCAGGCGGCGTGGGTCATGTAGTTGTTGAGTGGCGCGCCGAAGAAGCTCAGCCCGCCGGTCACGGTCGGCGAAACGCTTTCCGGCAGGCCCAGCGTGCGCCGGGCCATTTTCGGCACCACCGGGAAACAGGAATACAGCTCCAGCGCGTCAAAGCCGCCGCTTTCGGCCTGCGCTTCAGTCGCCCGCGTCATGGCGTTGAGCACCGCATCCTGCGCCGGACTGTGGGCGTAGGTGTCCCGCGCAAGGTAGTCGCGCGGTTCGTTGGCGCTGGCGCCCGCGCCGATGAAGGCCAGCCGGTCCTCGTCGACGCCTGCCGCGCGCGCCGCCGCCAGCGAGGTCACCAGCACGGCGGCGCCCTGGTTCACGTTCGGATTGGCGACCATGCGTTTGGTGTAGGGCCAAGCGATCAGCCGGTTGTCGGGCGAGGGCGTCGCGATGTCTTCCGCCGAAAGCGCCCGCCGCAGCCAGGCGAACGGATTGTCGGCGGCGACCCGCGAATAGGCCGACCACAGCCGCGCGGATTCCGCCTGCGCTTCGCGAGGGCTCTGTCCCCAGGCATGGGCCGTCGCCGCCTCGTAGAACGGATAGACCGTCACCGGCATGGCGACGCCGAGTTGCGCGGCCAGCGGATGCACGAACTCGGCGGCGCGCATCAGCTTGGGCGCGCGCGTCGCATAGGGCGTCCATGGCAGGTCCACCCCTTCGCGTTTCGCGCGGTTGACGGCGTGTTGCGCTTCGGCGCCTACAACCAGCCCCGCGCGGCTTTCGCCTCGGGCGATGCGTCGCGCCGCTTCGTGCAGGTAGCGCACCGGGCTCTCCCCGCCCACCGGCCCGTAAACGCAGCGCGCGGGCGAAATCGAAAGCCGCTCTGCGAGCCGCGCCGGCAGATCGTCATAGCGCCACGACACCAGCCCCACGATGTCGATGGAATCGACCAGCCCCAGCAGGCCGTTGGCGTCCGCCTCGGCGCGCCGCGCGGCTTCGGCCATCAGCGCCAGCGGTTCGAGCGCGTCATGAACGTCCGCCGGGCGGTCCGTGATCTCGCCGATCCCGGCGATGACGGGAATGCGGTCTGCGGGAAGAGCGCTTGCGGTCATGGTCGGCATCATTCTCCGCACCGTCGATGTGGGCAAGGGAAGCCGCGAGCCCGGTCTGCGGCGCCCGGGTGATCATGCCGCAACTTCGGTGTAAAAAAGCGGGGCGAGCGTCGCGGCGCGACAGCGGCGTCGCGGACGGTCAAGGTGGGAGGAAAGCGATGGCGACCGGCCTGTTCACCGAGGGCGACAGCGTGCACGTTCTTTACGGTCGGCACGCCTTTCCGGTTCCTGCGGAATACTACGAGGATCGCGGCTACGAGCCGCCCCGGCGCGACCTGCCGACGCGCGAGCAGTACGAGGCCGCCGCCGGCGGAGATGGCTGAGCCGCTGCCAGCTCTCCGCCCCCTCGCGAGTTAGCCCAATCCAGCAACACCATATCCGAACCGGCAATGGCCGGATTCGCAACGAAGCGCGCGAAGATCCCGCACGCGCCTCGCGATCGGCGGGAAACGCCGAACTGAGGCAGTACCTCGATATTCCCTATTTGTTCTCGTGAACATTTGTGGTACACGGGGGTCAATTGGGGACCGGAACGGCGTTTACCGAACCCGCGCCTCGTGTCAGATGGAGAACCTAGATGGCGAACGCGGCGCTGCGGCTGGTGGACGGCGAAGGCAAGGGCATGGACAAGCAAAAAGCTCTCGAAACGGCTCTTGGCCAGATCGAGCGGAATTTCGGCAAGGGCTCCATCATGCGCCTGGGTGAAAACCCGGTGATGGACATCGAGGCCCTGTCGACCGGTTCTCTGGGTCTCGACGTCGCTCTCGGTATTGGCGGCCTGCCGCGCGGCCGGATCGTGGAGATCTACGGCCCCGAAAGTTCGGGCAAGACGACGCTGGCCCTGCACGTGGTCGCGGAAGCCCAGCGCAATGGCGGCGTCGGCGCCTTCATCGACGCCGAGCACGCGCTCGACCCGGTCTATGCCTCCAAGCTCGGCGTCGACCTTGACGACCTTCTGGTGTCCCAGCCCGACACCGGCGAGCAGGCGCTGGAAATCGCCGACACGCTGGTGCGTTCGGGCGCCGTCGACGTTCTGGTCATCGACTCGGTGGCCGCGCTCACGCCGCGCGCCGAACTTGAGGGCGAGATGGGCGACAGCCTGCCGGGCCTTCAGGCCCGCCTGATGAGCCAGGCGCTGCGCAAGCTCACCGCCTCGGTCTCCAAGTCGAAGACGATGGTGATCTTCATCAACCAGATCCGCATGAAGATCGGCGTGATGTTCGGCAGCCCGGAAACCACCACCGGCGGCAACGCGCTGAAATTCTACTCCTCGGTCCGCCTCGACATTCGCCGCATCGGTCAGATCAAGGACCGCGACGAGGTGATCGGCAACCAGACCCGCGTGAAGGTTGTGAAGAACAAGGTCGCCCCGCCGTTCCGGCAGGTCGAGTTCGACATCATCTACGGGGAAGGCATTTCCAAGACCGGTGAGCTGATCGATCTCGGCGTGAAGGCCAACGTGGTCGAGAAGTCGGGCTCGTGGTTCTCCTACGGGTCGCAACGTATCGGGCAGGGCCGCGAAAACGCCCGCAGGTTCCTGAAGGAGAACCCCGCCGTCGCCGACGAGATCGAGGAAGCGATCCGGCGCAATGCGGGCCTTCTCTCTGAAGAGCTGCTGGCCAACCAGGAAGAAGACGGGGACGGTTCGGAAGCCGCGGCCGGCTAGGCTTCGCGGCGTCCCGTCGGACGCAAGCGGCCCAGGTCCCGGCGATGGCCGGGATCTGCGGCAGGTCTCCATCACCTTGCAGGGCTTCTGCGCAGCCCGTTCTGCGGCGATCGCTGATAGCGACCGCCTGCGGGGCGGGCTTTTCCCTGTGGAGAACCGCTTGTCGCCCGGCGCGGCCGGCTGAAGCCGCTGCTGGGCGGGGCGAGGGGCGGTCTTGCTTGGCGCCGTTGGCGGCAAAGCCTATATCGCGGGGCTGGGTCCGGTCGGGCGCGTGGGGCATGATTGGTGCGCCGCGCGCCGGCTTTGGTCCGGATCGGTCCGAAGATGCGCTTCGGTCCATGAAACGCCGCCTGATCTTGCGCCTGATCTCGTCTGTGGAGCCTTCGCCTGATGTCGACGCCTCGCCGCCCCGCCTCCCCCTCGCGTGGAGCGACGACCGCCGCCACGGACAGCTCCGGCACGCCCGGCTCGGTCAACGGCATCCGGTCGGCCTTCCTCGATTTCTTCGCGTCCAAAGGCCACACGGTTAAGCCGTCCGCGCCGCTGGTGCCGCAGGGCGATGCGACGCTCCTGTTCACCAATGCGGGCATGGTGCCGTTCAAGAACATCTTCACCGGCGTCGAGAAGCCGTTCGCGCCGCGCGCCACGACGTCTCAGAAGTGCGTGCGCGCCGGCGGCAAACACAACGATCTCGACAATGTCGGCTACACCGCCCGCCACCACACCTTCTTCGAAATGCTGGGGAACTTTTCCTTCGGCGACTACTTCAAGGAAGAAGCGATCTCCTACGCCTGGGAGCTGGTGACCAAAGTGTTCCAGCTCAATCAGGAGCGGCTGCTGGTCACCGTCTATTCCGAGGACGAGGAGGCCGCCGCCCTCTGGCGCAAGATCGCCGGCCTGTCCGACAGCAAGATCATCCGCATCCCGACATCGGATAATTTCTGGTCCATGGGCGACACCGGCCCGTGCGGTCCCTGTTCGGAAATCTTCTACGATCGCGGCGATCGCATCTGGGGCGGCCCGCCCGGATCGGCCGAGGAGGATGGCGACCGTTTCACCGAATTCTGGAACCTCGTCTTCATGCAGTTCGATCAGTCGGCGGACGGAACCCGCACGCCGCTGCCCAAGCCCTCGATCGATACGGGCATGGGCCTCGAACGCATCGCCTCCATCCTGCAGGGCGTGGACTCGAACTACGAGACCGACCTGTTCGTGCATCTCATCACCGCCGCCGAAGAGGTCTACCGCCAGAAGGCCGAGGGCGAACACACCGCCTCCTTCCGGGTCATCGCCGACCATCTGCGCGCCAGTTCGTTCCTGATCGCCGACGGCGTGACACCTTCGAACGAAGGGCGCGGCTATGTCCTGCGCCGCATCATGCGCCGCGCCATGCGCCACGGGCACATTCTCGGTGCGCGCGAACCGTCCATGTACCGGCTGGTCGGCTCGCTGGTCGAGGAGATGGGCGCGGCCTATCCCGAACTTGGCCGCGCGCAGGCTGCGATCGAAAGCGCGCTCAGCCAGGAAGAGGCCAGCTTCCAGCGCACGCTGGGCCGCGGTCTCGCCCTGCTCGACGAAGCGACCGCGGGCTTCAAACAGGGCGATGTGCTGCCCGGCGACACCGCCTTCCGTCTTTACGACACCTACGGCTTCCCGATCGACCTGACCCAGGACGTGCTGCGCGCCCGCGGACTTGGCGTCGACGAGAAAGGCTTCGAGTCGGCGATGGCCGATCAACGCGCCCGCAGCCAGGAAAGCTGGAAGGGTTCAGGCGAACAGGGCTCGGGGGAAATCTGGTTCTCCGTGCGCGACGCCTCCGGCGCCACGAATTTCCAGGGGTATGATTTCGAGGAATCGTCCGGCCGGCTGGTCGCCATTCTGGCCGGGGCCGAAAAGCGCGAAGCCCTCAAGGCGGGCGATAAGGCCGAACTCGTGTTCGACCAGACGCCCTTCTACGCTGAAAGCGGCGGACAGGCCGGCGACCGGGGCGAGATCCTGTTCCCCGGCGGCGCGCGCTTCCGCGTCGACGACGTCCAGAAACGCGCGGGCGACGTGTTCGCCCATGTCGGCGAAATGCTCGCTGGCGAAGCGGCGCTCGGCGATGTGGCGGAACTCAAGATCGATCATGTCCGGCGCGCGAAAATCCGCGCCAACCATTCGGCCACCCATCTGGCGCACGCCGCGTTGCGCAACCGGCTGGGGCCGCATGTCACGCAGAAGGGCTCGCTGGTCGAGGCCGACTATTTCCGCTTCGACTTTTCGCACAACGCGCCGATGACGCGTGAGGACATCGACGCGGTGGAGGCCGAGGTCAACGCGGTCATCCGGCAGAACGCGCCGGCGGAAACCCGCGAAATGGCGCCGGAAGCGGCGATCGAGGCGGGCGCCATGGCGCTGTTCGGCGAGAAATACGGCGACAGCGTTCGGGTTTTGCGTCTGGGCAATTCGGTCGCCAAGGCGAACGCGCCCTATTCGGTCGAACTGTGCGGCGGCACCCACGTTGCGCGCACCGGCGACATCGCCCTGTTCGTCATCACCTCCGAAAGCGGCGTCTCGGCCGGCGTGCGCCGGATCGAGGCGGCGACCGGCGAAGCAGCGTGGGCCTATCTCAAGGGGCGCGCCGCGATCGCGCGAGACGTCGCCGATCAGCTCAAGGCGCCGGTGGGCGAGGCGCTGTCGCGTGTCGTTGCGCTGGGCGAGCAGCGCCGCAAGCTGGAGCAGGAGCTGGCCGACGCCCGCCGCAAGCTGGCGATGGGCGGCGGCGGGTCCGGCGCGGCTGGTCCCGAGGAGGTCGGCGGCGTCAAATTCATCGGGCGCGTAGCCGAAGGTCTGGCCGCGAAGGATCTCAAGTCGATGGCCGACGACGCCAAGAAACAGCTTGGGTCCGGCGTCGCCGTTCTGGTTGCGGTCAATGACGGCAAGGCGGCCGTGGTCGTCGGCGTCACCGATGATCTGGTTGCGACCCACAGCGCGGTCGATCTGGTGAAGGCGGCGGCGGTCGCGGTCGGCGGCAAGGGCGGCGGCGGCCGGCCCGACATGGCGCAGGCTGGCGGTCCCGACGGCGACAAGGCGCAAGCGGCCATCGATGCGGTGAAGGCGGCGCTCACCGGCGGGTGATCGTCTGCGTTCAGGCGAACCTCAGAGATAGGCGCCGAGGATGCCGAGCGCGCCCGCCGCGGCGGTGAGCGCGCATATGCCCGTCTCGAAGCGCGACGCGTTCAGGCGCAGCGAAAGCAATAACCTCAACACCCCTGCGGCGGCGCCGAGACCGCCCAGGATCAGCCCCGCGAAATGGGCGTCGGCATGTCGTGCGACGTGGCCGAAGCCGAGCAGCATCGCGAGCAGGACGAGCGAGGTGAGGTGACGGCCATACCAGGCGTCCATCCGCAGGAAGGCGTCGCCGGAAGCGATGTCGTTGTCGTTCTCCCCGGCGCCGGGCGCAGGCGGCGTGCGGCCCGCGAACAGGTGCATCACAAGCGCGAACGCGCATAGGCCGCTGGCGATCAGGAAGGCGTAGCTCATGCTGCGTCGTCCACGGCGCGTGCGGGCGGTCTTGCGAGCGCTAGGTGCGCGCCTTCAGGGCCGACGAGAAATCCGCCAGCGTCTGGATGTAGTCGCCGCTTTCGCGCAGGCGCTGCACGTACAGCTCCAGGATCTGGCGGGCGGCGACGCCGGCCTCGAGGCCGCATCGTTCGGCCTGTTCGGAGAATACGCGCTTCGAGTCCGGGTCCAGACGGACCGTGATCGGCTGTTTGTTGGCTGTCTTTGTCATGAGAGGGCGTCCCTCGGCTGCTCCGGGCAGCGCCCGGTATGATTCGTCTTGCGCTGATTGCATTAACAATGCAAGTACATTGTCCATGCCCGCCAAGCGCAATGACCCGGAGACCGTCGCCTTCACGATCACGCTGCCGAAAAAGGCCGCGGAGAGCATCGAGATTCTCGTAAACTCCGGTTTTTATGGCGGTTCTCGCGCCGAAGCCGCCAAGATCATCATTCTCCAGCACCTGCAGGAGCAGTGGAAAGCCGGCAAACTGCCGGGCTAGAGGCCCCCGCGCCGGCCGTCTCCAAATGGTTAACGCGGGTCGCGGGCGTTCACAAAAATACTTCATATAATCAAGCAACTAATTGCAAATCCTTAAGGGATTCGCATTTCGTTAACCAATTTCCGGGACACCTGTGGGCGTCCGAGAGCTGCTGATCGCTGCTCTGGGATGCGGGGGCGCCAGGGTGGGTCCCCGCGCCAGGGTTCCGGGAGACGGATGACATGACCCCCATCGAATTTTGCCCCGCATCGGCCTGCGCCAACCTGATCGGGCGTCTCGACGCCTATTTCGAACTCGTGCAGCGCGGCCTCGCCCGCGCCAGCGACCGCAAGTCCGGCGTCCCGGACATGCTGCTGCAGCAGATGGAGGCCCACGCCGACGAGGTGCTGATGGACCTCGAAGCCGCGCGCTGGCGGCTGGCGGAAGCCGACGCCGTGTCGCCGGCCGGCGCCATGGCGCAATTGCTGGCCGCCATTCGCGACTATCGCGTCGGCGACGACGAAGAGCTGGCGCGCGCCCGCGCGCTCGAAGCGCGGGCCCATGCCTTCTTCCGGCGCGCCCGGGTGCTGGCGCCGGAAACGGCCGTTCGCCTCAGCCAGTCGATCGGAACCCCGGAAGGCGACGCCCTGGCCGTGGTGTGAGGGAGGGGCGTGAGGCGGAAACCCGTCAGGCCGTCTCCTCCTTGCGCGCGTCCTCGTCGAGCTGCAGCGCGCTGTTGAGCATCTGCGTGCGCGCCTTGGCGAGCTCGATATAGGTGGGGTTGTTGGCGACGTCCGCGCCTTTCTCCCACAGCTCGTTGAGCTGTTTCAGCGTTTCTTCGTCATGGGTGCGGAACACGTCCGCCGCACGCCCGGCGATGGCGGGCGACACGCCCAGTTCGATTAGCGCCGCCTTGGCCGCCGACAGCGAGCCTTCGAACAGTTCGCGGATGACGACGTCGGCGCCGGCGTCCTTGAGTTCGTAATAGTGCAGCCGGTCGAAGGCGCGCGCGATGATCCGCACATTGGGATGTTCGCGGTGCACATGTTCGACGGCGCGGATCGAGGCCTCGCGCTGGTCGACCGCGACCACGAACAGGCGCGCCTCGTCG
>JAWKVD010000010.1:0-127967 GCA_041398225.1 Hyphomonadaceae bacterium
TTGGCGGTGCGACGGAAGTCGAGGTCAAAGAGAAGAAAGACCGCGTCGACGACGCTCTCAACGCCACCCGCGCGGCGGTTGAAGAAGGCATCGTGGCCGGCGGCGGCATCGCCCTCCTCCGCGCTTCGGCGGCCGTGAAAGCTGTCGGCGACAACGAAGACCAGCAGGCCGGCATCGATATCGTGCGCAAGGCCCTGCAGGCTCCGATCCGCCAGATCGCCGAAAACGCCGGCGTCGAAGGCTCGATCGTGGTCGGCAAGGTTCTGTCCGAGAAAAAAGGCACCTTCGGCTTCAACGCCCAGAGCGAAGCCTATGGCGACATGGTCGAGATGGGAATCATCGACCCGGTGAAGGTCGTGCGCTCCGCTCTGCAGAACGCCGCGTCCGTCGCCGGTCTCCTGATCACGACGGAAGCCGCGATCGCCGAGGCTCCGAAGAAAGATGCCCCCGCCATGCCGGGCGGCGGCATGCCGGACATGGGCGGCATGGACTTCTAGTCCACCGCACAACAAGGCAAATTATTGCGGGGCGGCCAATCGGCCGCCCCGTTTCTTTTTGGCCCCGGCCGCAACCGCGCAAGGTCAGCCTTCACGCCGCCCGAGTGCGGCCTTCGAGCCACATCTCGCTATTATCTGCATATTCCGCCATCTTTGGGTGCGGAAGTATCTTGCGTGATTATCGATGCGCATTTATTGAATATCGAGAAGTTCACGCGGCGTCTCTCGTCCTGACCCCTGAGAGAACGTCATCACAACAGAACTTCAGAATGCCGATGGTTCGGGGAGTCGTTCGCGGCTCCCCGAGTTTTCTTATCGGGTTTACGGGTTCGCCGGCGCCGGGTCGTGCCCTGAGGCATATCGGGAAGATTCGCAAAAAGAATCCCCCATGGCGCTTGCAGTTCGCCAAGCGGTTCCCAAATACGCTTGCAGATGGCCCAGAAAAGAAAATCGGCGGCGCGAAGAACGCGCCGCCGCAAGAAGGTCTGATACGAGCGTTTCCTCCCCGAAACGCCAAACCGCCGAAGCAGTTCGTGATCAACATCCCGCGATCAGGGCCGTGAGTCAAGCGCTACTTACATAATCGTCACGCTGGCGGCGCAAAAATTCTCCACCTGTGAGGCGAGGTCTATTACGCACTTGCAGCAAAACGGCGATCGGGGAGCGAATCACGCAAGGACGCACCCTTCCGGACACCCGTCGCTCGTCAGGAGGCGTCTGTTCCGAACAGCGCGCGATAGAATGTTTCAACCCGCTCGCTGTGCGCACGGAAGATGAAGTCCTCCGACGTCACCCGCACCGGGCCGCCGCCCTGGGCGCTGATCTCCATCGCGAGCGAAGCAGCATCCGCGTTGCTGCAGATCGCTTCCCCGTTCCCGACAACCTCGAGCCGAGCCCGCAGATCGCCGGCCAACTTCGCAGGATCGAACCCGGCGTCGAACCGAAGCGATTGCGAAGCGCGACCGGCGGCGCGCGCCTCAAGCGAACGCACAAGACGCTCCAGGGCGCGACGCGCGTCCGCGCTCCAGTCCGCCGTCATGCTGACGACCAGCTGCGCCTCGCTGGACAGGATCACGCCGTCGCGAACGATCTTGAGTCCGTTGCCTTCAAGCGTCGCTCCGGTCGTCGTGATGTCGACCACGATCTCGGCGGCGCCCGCCGCCGGAGCGCCTTCGGTGGCGCCGGCGCTTTCAACGATGCGGTAGTGGCCAACGCCCTGCTCCGTGAAGAAGCGCTCGGTCTGACGGGTATACTTCGTCGCAACCCGCATCCGGCGGCCTTCGCGTTGCTCGTAGCGCGCGGCGACGTCGTCGAGATCCGCCATGGTCTCGACGTCGATCCAGCTCTTTGGAGCGGCCACAACCAGGCGCGCTTTGCCGAAGCCGAGCGGCATCACCAGATGCAGCCCCTCCAGGTCAGGCGACAGCTCGCGCAAGAGATCCTCGCCGGTCACGCCCGCATGGACTTCGCCGGAGGCGACGCCCGCGGCGATCTCCCCGGCGGACAGCAGCCGCACCTCAATGTCGGGCGCGCCCTCCATCGTGGCGGAGTATCCCCGCGAACCGCCCAACTGCCGCAAGCGCAGACCGGCGTCCGCGAAATACGTTTCCGCCTGCTCTTTCAGGCGTCCTTTGGACGGAATGGCGAGACGCAGCGCGGTCATTGGCCAGCCCCCCTGTCCGACAACCGATCCATTCGGATCGCGGCGCCGATCGCGGCGATTTCCGAACGGCCTTCGCTCAACCGCCGCACCAGACCGTCATAGCGACCGCCCGCCGCGATCGGCTGATCGGGCGCGCTGGCGCGCTTCAACTCGAATACGAAGCCGTCATAATATTCGAACCGGCGCCCGGCGCTCGCCGAATAGGTCGCGCCGCTCCACATCGGCGGCGCCGCCTTGCTCAGCTTGCCGAGACGCGCGCTGAAATCCGCAATCGCCTTGTCGATCTTTACGCCCGCATCCTTGGCGAAGGCCGACAGCACTTTCTCCGCCTTGTCGGCCGGAGCGGACAATTCGAGAAACGCCGACAACCGGCGCCCCGCCTCTTCATCCGGCGCCTGTGCGGACGCGCGCGCCTTGAGGCGGTCGGCGATCTCCGCAGCGGTGCGCCCGCCGACAGGCTGAACGCCGGCGAGGTCCATGATCTCCTGAAGCGCGGTCTCGGCTTCGTCCGGGTCCATACCCGCCAGCGTTTCGGCGAGAACCGAGCGTTCGGCCGCGTCGTCCCCGGCGCTGGCCGTTTCCAGAAGGGCCGAAGGCCCCCGCGCCCGCGCGAACGAACGCTTCAAACGATCGGCCCAGACCGGCGAAAACGGCAGGGCGTCGACCACCGCGTTGTAGAGACCGACATCCCCCACCACGAGTTCGCCGTCCGAAACGCCGCCCGCCTCCACGGCCTCAAGCGCGAGCGCCGTCGCCTCAGCGTCCTCCTCGACGGAACCGCCGCCGAACCACTCGAACCCCGTCTGCTCGAACTCGATAGGATCGCTCGCACCCGGCGCCGGCAGCCGGAACACCGGGCCGGAATAGACATAGCGCGCTGGCGCAAGATCGCCGTCGGCCACCATCCGGGAGATGGTCGTCGTCATCTCCGGCCTCAGGCAGAACTCCTCGCCCCGCCCATTGTTGAAGATGCACAGCCGCGCCCGCAGGCCCTCTCCAGACACTTCCTGGATCATCCGGGCCGGCACGATGGTCGGCAGCACGACCGGCGCCCCGCCCGACCGCGCGATCCGCTCATAGGCCAAGGCCTTCAGGTCCTGCCCACCGGTCATCAAGAGGCCTCCGCCAGCGCCTTGATCCGCGCGACAAGCTCCGCGCGCGGGCACTCGAACTGGCCGGGACGCTCGGTGCGCCATGCCTCATTGTCGGTGAGAGACTTGGCCGCTTCGGCGCCCGCCTTGAGATCCTTCACGGTGACGATCCCCGCCTGCCGTTCATTCTCCCCGACGATGACCACCGCCGGCGCGCCCCGCCGGTCCGCGTATTTCATCTGCGCCCGCATCCCCGATGCACCCAGATAGATTTCGGCGCGCACGCCCGCGGCGCGCAGCTCGGCGGCCATTGCCGCGTAGTCGGCGACCTGATCCTTATCGAGCACCAGCACCAGCACCGGCCCGTCAGCCTTGACCTCTTCGGCGGCCGCCATCGCGGCGGCCAGGCGGCTTACGCCGACCGAAAACCCGGTTGCAGGCGCCGCCTCTCCCCGGAAGCGCGCGACCAGCCCGTCATAGCGACCGCCGCCGCCCACCGATCCGAACCGGACAGCACGGCCATCGGCGTCCGTGAAGGTGCGAAGGAACTCCGCTTCGAACACCGGCCCGGTGTAGTATTCCAGCCCGCGCACGATCCCCGGATCGAACGCCACCGCAGCTTGCGGCACGCCCATCGCGCCGAGAATTTCGTCGATGGCGGCAAGCTCGCGCACGCCGGCCTCGCCAAGCTCCGAGCCTCCCAACAGGTTGGCCAGCGCGTCGATGGTCGCCGACCGGTCGCTGGCGCCCGAGCTAACGAACGCCTGCAGGCGATCGATCTGAGGCGCGCTCAAACCGGCGCCGGGCGTGAAATCCCCGGACTCGTCCTTTCGGCCCGCGCCAAGCAGATCGCGAACGCCCTCCGCCCCCAGGCGATCGAACTTGTCCAGCGCCCGCAGAACCGTGCCGCGCTGGCCATCCGCCACCTTGGCCTCTGCCATCACCGCATCGAGCAGCGTGCGCGAATTGACCCGGATGACGAATTCGCCCGGCGCAGCCCCGGCCGCCGCCATGGCTTCAGCCGCGACAGCGATCATCTCGGCGTCGGCGGCGGGCCCGGAAGCGCCCACGGTATCGGCGTCGCACTGAATGAACTCGCGGAAGCGGAACGGCCCCGGCTTCTCGTTCCGCCACACCGGCCCGGCGGCGTACCGCCGATAAGGCTTGACCAGGCGATCCCAGTTCTCCGCTACATAGCGCGCCAGCGGCGCGGTGTGATCGTAGCGCAGGGCGATCCATTGCTCGTCATCGTCCTGCAGCGCAAACACGCCTTCGTTCGGCCGGTCGGTGTCGGGCAGGAACTTGCCGAGCGCATCGACATATTCGAACGGACCGGTGTCCAGCCCTTCGAAGCCCCAGCGCGCGTAGACGCCCGTGATGGCGTCCACCAGCCGGCGTTCGGCCGCAAGAATGCTCGCGGACTTGTCCGGGAAGCCGCGCGGCTTGCGGGCGACGGGTCTCGTCTGGGCGTCCTTGTTCGACATGTTCGGGCCTCTGATTGCGGCGTGGGGTATCCCATCGCCCTGCCCGCTGCAACTCGCCGGGGGCGCCGTCGCCCGACGCCCGTCGAGGCGCAAGCCAGACACAAGAAAGGCGGCCCGCCAGGGCCGCCCCGCCTTAACCGTCTTCCTCCCGCTGAATGCGGACTAGTACTTCACGCTGCATCCATAAGAGGGCGTCAGCGCCGGATCGGGCGTCTTGCCCGCCTTCACGGCCTTCAGCGCGGCGAGCACGTAATTGTCCGCCTTCGGCACATCGTTCACATCCGCCGACCGGATGGAGTCGATCGCTCCTTTATAGGCGAGTTGGCCGTCGCCTTTGATGACATACATATGCGGCGTGGTCTTGGCCCCGTAGGCGCGCTCCATGGAGCCGTCTGGGTCAAGCAGCACGTGGGTCGGCTGGGCGTTGCGAGACGCGGTCAGCTCGTCCGCCTTCTTGCCGGAGACATAGCCCTGCGCACCGGGCTTCGAAGAGATCACCGTCAGCCACACGACCCCGTCGTATGCGGCCGCTTCCTGCGTCTTCTGCATGTTCCCGCTGTTGTAGTGCTTCTGCACGAACGGGCAGCCGTCATTCGTCCACTCGAGGACCACCGTCTTGCCCGCGAAATCAGACAGCGAGACCTTCTCGCCGGCGGAGTTCAACTCGGTGAAGGCCGGCGCGGCCTCTCCGATCTTGCCCGTTTCCGCGCGCGCCTGAAGCAGACCGAACGCACCGACGCCCAGAAGCGCCAGAGATCCGACGGCGGCGGTCAGTCGGGTACGCGGTCCAGCCTTGTGCATTACATGGATCATGTCGCTTCTCCCGGTTCAGCGGCTTTCGCCGTTTGCGCGCCAGCAGCCTGCGTCACGGCCTTGGCGATGAGACCCGGCGTCAGAATCTGCGGCAGAACCCGGGGCTCTCCGCCCGACGCCGGATAGACAAGATAAAGCGGCACGCCCGCCCGTCCATGCTTGGCCAGTTCAGCTCCGATCACTTCGTCGCGAGAGGTCCAGTCGGCCTCAAGGAAGGCCACATTGTTGTCGGCGAACGCCCTGGAGACTTCGCCGGAATAGATCGACGCCTTGTTGACCTGGCAGGTCACGCACCACCGCGCGGTGAAGTCAATGAAGATAACGCGGCCATCCTGCCTCAGCTCCGCCACGCGCTCCGGCGACCACGCTTCGGCGACCGCATCCGATCCCGCATCGCTGGCGGCCAGCGCCGGGGCCGCGGTCATTCCCGCAGACAACACCGAAGGCAGCGCGAATGCGGCCACCACGATCAGCGCCGCAAGCCCCTTGCCGAAAACGCCCGAGCCGAAGCGTTTCGCGATCCAGATCCCGAACGCCAGCACGATCGCGCCGCCGACCGTCAACACGACGGCCGTAGAGCCCGCCTGACCGCCCAACACCCACAGCAACCACAGAGCCGTCAGGAACATCGGGAAGGACAAAGCCTGCCGGAACGTCTCCATCCACTTGCCCGGCTTGGGAAGCATGCGCGCAAGCGCCGGCGAGAAGCTGAGCAGAACAAACGGAGCGGCCATCCCCAGACCCACCACCGCGAAGAAGCCGAACGTCACCGCCGCCGGTTGGGTAAGCGCAAAGCCCATCGCCGGGCCCATGAACGGTCCCACGCAAGGCGCGCCGACAAAGCCCGCGAGCAATCCGGTGAAGAAGGCCCCGGCCATCCCCTGCTTCTGGGCGAGCCCGCCGCCCACGCTCTGCAGCGAGCCGCCAATCTCGAATACGCCCATCATGTTGAGCCCGACGGCGAACATCAGCAGCGCGAACAGGGCGACTAGCGGCGCGTATTGCAGCTGAAAGCCGAGGCCCGCCTGCTCGCCCGCCAGTCTCAGCGCCGTCAGAACGCCCGCAAGCGCGACGAAGCAGACCAGAACGCCCGCCAGATAGGCCAGACCATGCGCGCGCGCCTCGCCCGGATCATGCGCCGACTGAACAAGCCCGGCGGCCTTGATCGACAGGACCGGAAGCACGCAGGGCATCAGGTTGAGAATCAAGCCGCCGAGAAACGCGGCGCCCAACAACACCAGAAGCGAAGCGCCGCCGAACCCCGCGCCGCCGCCCGCGAGGTGAGTCATGACGCCGTCGGGCGTCGATCCGGGAGCGGCGTCGACCTCGAACGCGATCTGCTCGCCATTGTCCTGCTTGACGGTCAGCACGCCGTCGATCGGCAACGCGCCGGGGTCGGCGTATTCGGAAATCTCCAGATCGAGCGCGACGCCGTTATCGCCATAGTGAACGACCTGCTCGGCCGGGTGGTTGATGTCCTGGCCCGACGGGAAGAAGCGGATCTCCTTGGCGTGCGCGACCGCCTGCGCCAGTTCAGGATCGGCGATCGACAGCCGGAACACCTTCTCCAGACGCTCGACCCGGGCGTCCCCCAAAGCCGGCTTCGGCGCATCGGCCAGAACCTGGCTGATCGCGCTGACGCCGCTGTCGCTCGGCTGCGGCGCCGACCCGACCGGCAGATTCAGCGAAATAGCCGCCGACTCGGGAATGCAGATGTCCTGACAGATCAGCCAGTTGGCCTGCCCGCTCAGCGTGAGCGTGTCGCCCGGCGCCAGCGTGTCCGGCACATCGACTTCGAACGGCAAAATGACTTCGTGTTCGTAGACGTAGTTCATCAACCCCGCGACCACGAGGGCTTCCGGCGCGGGCCAGACGAACGGACCGGTTTCAACGCCGTCAGGAAGATCCCAGGCGATTTCCGGCGGCAGACCGGATTCGCCGCCATTCTTCCAGTAGACGTGCCAGCCGTCTTCAAGCTCCAGCCGCAGCGCCGCCATGAAGTGGTCGCCGGGAACGATTTCTGCGCGTTCCGCGATCAGGTCCGCGCGCCCGTGGGCCGTCGCCGGCAGTTGAGCCCAGGCCGGACTGCCGGCGGTCAGTGCGGCCAGAAACAGAAGCCACACGGCAGCGGTTAGCGATTTCAGCACGCTCGTCCTCCGGCCAGTCCAGCGGAGGCATGGGCGATCCGCCGCGCAGAAACACTTTGGGGGTCGTTGCGACACCCTATCTGGAAAGGGCTTCGTCACCACCGCTTCCAGCGTTACGGATATCGCCCCGGAGACGCCTGAATCCAGACGCCTCTCCCCTTCGTGAGCCTGTGAAAGCGCGCCCATACGTCGCTCGTCCGCGGGCCAATCGACCGGATTGAACCCGCGAGACGGCGACGATTTCAGGCGAAGTCAGCCTTAGGCCGACTGCGTAGCCGCCATGCGGCGCATTGTCCGCTGGATCACGCGCTGCCAGTTCAGGAGCGAAATCAGGTGCGCATAAATCGGCGCGATCGCGCCGGTGTTGCGGATTTCGCTGAACTTGTCGTCCTGCAGGGCGTTGAGGCGCTCTTCGGAAATCGCGAAATAGTCAGCGATTTTCTGCTGTTCGCCCGGATTTCCGTTCGCATCACGCGGCGTAAAGGTCACCGTTTTCGACTCGAACAGGCCTTCCTTGTCCATCATCTCGACGAACTCGATGGTGGCGCGGCGCTGACGTTCGAACTCCTTGCAGAATTCGATCGCGTCCTGGGTGAATTTCGTCGGCTGGTCGCCTTCGAACAGACGCACGTCGGGATTGTCCGAGATCATCGGAGCCTGGCGGTCGACGCACAGGATCAGACGGTCGCTCTGGTTATCCGAGGCGAACACGAAGGGATAACGGCGCACGAACGCCGGCAGATAGGCGTCCGGATCCGGGTTGCCGGCCGCGTCCACATACTCGTTTTCGTTCTGGCGAATGCCCATGACCGCCACGGGGGTCTTCGCGTCGCCAACGAAAATGATCGGATAGCACGTTGCCGCTACGCCAAATTCGCTAACAGTAATCGGAACCGCATGCGCTTCACGCAGGAACGCGAACGGCGCATCAACCTGCTTCACACCGAGATTTTTGTGACGTTCGGGTGAAAGAGGCTCGGGCTGCTTGTAGAAAAGCACCTGCCCTGAGAGCTCCGGCCCTTGGATACCGCCGGGAGCGCCATTTTCCATTTAACTTCTCCTGCTTGAAGACGCGCGGTCAATATCGGAAAAACGAATCGATCTCAACAGAGCGAGAGCCCAATTGGTCCCGCGGTCGGCATACGGTCTGCGAAGAACGCTGATCCTCATTATTGGGGCGAGCCTTGTGCTGTCCTGCGCCCGTAGCGGAAGACTCGCCGACACGGAAGCTTACAAATTGGTAGATAGCATCGCCCTGGAGGCGCTGCAGGATTCCCCGGAGACGGCCGAACGGCTGGGCGTGCCCGAAAGCCTCTATGGCGGCCCCTACCATGAATTGCTCGACGACCGCTCGATCGCGGCGGTCGAGCGCCGGCGCATTTCGCGCCTCGAGCACGCCGAGGCGCTGCGCGAAATGCAGATCCGGCCTCTGTCTCCGGAAGCGGGCCGGGAGGTCTCCTCGGTATCCCAGCAGTTCGACGCGGCGACCGACCTCGACCGCTACGCGATCGGTTATGTCCGCATCGGCTGGGCAAGCCCCTACCTCATCAACCATCTTGACGGCGCCTATACCGACCTCGTGCGCCTGATGACCCAGAAGCATCCCGTCCGCTCGCGCGCCGACGCGGACAGCTGGCTGGCACGCTTGCGCAAGGTCGCGCCGGCGATGAGGGACGATCTTCGCAACCTTGAAGTCGATCTGCGCAACGGCGTGATCCCGCCTCGCGATGAACTCAACCGCACGCTGGAGCGCATTCGCTCGCTGACGCCGGTTCGCCCGCGCGAACACCCGGCCTACATCCAGTTCGCGGACTCCCTCGCCGACGTCAGCGAACTGACCCACGACGAGATCGTGCGGCTTCAGGACGAAGCGGCGGTCATTCTCGCGAACGATCTGCGGCCCGCCTACGACGAACTGGCCAGGACGCTTCAGGATGTCGCTGACAAGGCGCCCGAGGAGCCGGGCGTGTGGCGCCAGCCGAACGGCGAGGAATACTATCGCTCCGCCCTGCGCCTCTACACCGGAACGGCCCGCACGCCGCAGGAAATCGCCGATATCGGTCGCGGCGTCATCGCCGACGTGACGGCCGAAATGGACACGCTGCTCGCGAGCCAGGGCTATGCCGAAGGTTCCGTCGCCGAGCGAATGACGGCGCTGTCCTCCGCCCCCGACTACCTTCTGCCCGACTCTCTTGAGGGCGTAAGCGATCTGTTCGCCGCGCTGCGCGAGCATCAGATCTGGGGCGAAGACAACCTCGCCCGCATTTCGAACTTCAAGCCGCGCGCACTGACGGATACGCGGCTTGTGCCCAAGGCCGCGCGGCGCGCATCGGGCGGGGCCTACTACCGCCCCGCCGCCATGGACGGATCGAAGCCGGCCACCTTCAACGTCAACGTCGTCTCGCCGCTCGAATGGCCGACCTGGAGCCTGCCGACCCTGACATTCCACGAAACCATCCCCGGCCATCACCTTCAGGTCGAAGCGGCGCGCGCCTCAACCGACGGTGCGCTGTGGAACGCGATCTGGACCGTCTCCGGCTTCAACGAGGGCTGGGCGCTCTATGCCGAAGACCTCGCGAACGAACTCGGCGCCTATCGCAACAACCCGGTCGGACGACTGGGCTATCTGCAGGCCGTGCTTCTGCGCGCCGCGCGCGCCGTCGCCGATGTCGGCGTTCATTCCGAACGCTGGACGCGCCAGGAAGCCGTCGACTATCTAGTCGCCACGGTCGGCATCTCCACTGCGCAGGCAGAACGCGAGGTCGACCGTTTCACGATCTGGCCCGGCCATGCCTGCAGCTACATTGTCGGGCGGGAAGAGATTCGCCGCTTGCGCGGCATGGCGGATCGCGAACTCGGCCCCCAATTCGATCTCGTGGCCTTCAACGATGTCGTTCTCTCCGGCGGCTCCCGACCGCTGGAAATCGTCGGACGAGACGTTCGCGCATGGATCGAGGCGCAAAAAGCTTCGGCGCCCGCCGTCGAAAAGTAGCTGAATCGCCATAGCTTCCGCCCCATCCAGGTCGCAAACACGCCGCATTCGCCGGGCGCCATGGGCGTATCGCAATGTCGAGGGGACATCATGACTCGCACCCGAATTTATCTGCTGGCCGCCGCGTCCGTTCTTGCGGTCGCCGCCTGCAACAGCACCTCAGGCTCGAATGCATCGGATGAATCCGGCTCGGTCGTGGTGACCGCTCAAAAATCAGACGCGGCCGGACGCGCCCGCAACATGCCGCCACCGCCTCCGCCCGCGCCGCTCGCCATGGCCTCGCCCGCCTTCGGAGCCATCGCCTCACCGCCTCCGCTGGGCTACGCCCAGCCCCTGCTCGGCGACATCGACCGCGACAAGTACGAAGACGTCGAGTTGAACAGCGTGAAAGTCGTCGCCGAGGAGCCGGTTTCCACCTTCTCCATCGACGTCGACACCGCCAGTTACTCGAACGTCCGCCGCTTCCTGAACGATGGCGTTCTTCCCCCGAAGGACGCCGTTCGGATCGAGGAGCTCGTCAACTATTTCGACTACGACTACCCGCTTCCGAAATCGGAAACGACGCCGTTTTCGACCACCGTGAAGGTTGTTCCCTCGCCCTGGGCAGACGGGCGCCAGATCATGCACGTCGGCGTACAGGGATACGACATCAAGGCGACGGACCGCCCGCCGCTTAACCTCACCCTGCTCGTCGACGTCTCCGGTTCAATGAGCAGCCCCGACAAGCTGCCGCTTGCGGTGAAGGCGCTGAAAATGCTGGTCGACAAGCTCGACAGCGACGACCACGTCGCCATCGTCGTCTATGCCGGCGCGGCCGGCGCCGTGCTGGAGCCGACATCCGGCGACCAGAAGGGCAAGATCATCGCGGCCCTCGAGCAGCTCAACGCCGGCGGCTCCACCGCCGGAGGCGAAGGCCTGCGTCTCGCCTACTCGCTTGCGCGCCAGTCCTACGACAAGGACGCCGTCAACCGCGTCATGCTGATGACGGACGGCGACTTCAATGTCGGCATCTCCGACCCGGAGCGTCTTGAGGATTTCGTCAGCCGGGAACGCGAAACCGGCGTCTATCTCTCGGTTCTGGGCTTTGGCCGCGGCAACTATAACGACGCCATGATGCAGAAGCTGGCGCAGACCGGCAACGGCGTCGCCGCCTATGTCGACACGCTGAACGAGGCTCGCAAACTGTTCAGCGACGATCTCGCCAGCTCGATGTTCACCATCGCCGACGACGTGAAGATCCAGGTCGAGTTCAACCCGCAGCGCGTCGCGGAATACCGCCTGATCGGCTACGAAACACGCCTGCTAAAACGCGAGGACTTCAACAACGACAAGGTCGACGCCGGCGAAGTCGGCAGTGGAGCGTCGGTCACCGCGCTCTATGAAATCACGCCGGTCGGATCATCCGCGCGCCTCATGCCTGAAAGCCGCTACCAGCAACCCGAAAAGGTCGCGGCGGATCTTTCCGGCGAGTACGCCTATCTGAAGCTCCGCTACAAACCGCCCGGCGAGGACGCCTCCAAGCTGATCGAACGGCCTGTGACCAACAAGGACGCGGTTTCGAGCATCGACGACGCGCCGGAATCGACGCGCTTCGCACTGGCCGTCGCCGGCTTCGGGCAGTTGCTCCGCGGCGATCCCTTCCTCGACAAGTCGTTCACCTGGGACAAGGTGATCAGCCTCGCCAACGGCGCCAAGGGCTCGGACGCCTATGGCTATCGCGCCGAGTTCGTCCAGCTCGCGCGCCTGGCCGAAACCGCCGCCAGCCAGGCGGCGCTGCCCCGGCCGTCCACCGGCGGGCAGTAGCGCCGGCGCTTCCTTCGAAGCCCGACGCACCCCGGAAAGGTCGAGCCCGCGAACCGAAGTTCGCGGGCTCGCTTCCCGCCCCGCATCGGCTGGCTCCACGGCCAGGAGATACAAGTACGGCGAGGTTCTGTTGGCGTCCCGAGGAGGACTTCAGGCTGCGATGCGCTCCATCGCGGCTTCCGCGGCCGCTTCGCTGGAGGGCGTAAAGACAGGGTCCAGCCCGGCGACCAGATCGGACACTTCGCGACGACGACGCGCAAAATCCGCATCCGGGCGAACAAAGATGGCCGTCGCGCCATAGCGGCGCGCCTCGCGCCAGCGCCAGAACGCGCCGATATCGCCGTCCACCCCGCCCTGATCGCCGATCCGGATGACCCGCCAAGACGCGCCGTCTTCAGCGGCGAACAGGACCACGCCGGCCACCCGGGCCCAGTCGTCTTCCGTGCGCATGCGCGTAAACCCGTAGGAAGCCCCGCTGGCGCCGCAAAAATTCACTTTTTCAGCGAACGCCACTTTCTTTTGTCCCTGCTTCATGTTCATGCTCCGTTCCGTTCGTGAGTTATATTCCCTTTTTGTTCTCACGCAAGGGGCTCGTGCGAATTTTTCGAAAATTGGCGCGATCACGTTCTGCGGTCGGCTCGGGACGGGTGCGCCCCTATATCCCATCAACGCACGAAGCTTGGACTTGTGCCGCCGCACGGCGACAGGAATGATCGCACCATGACGGACGCCCACCTCGCATGCGCCCCTGAAGGGGTCGACGACTCCCTGTCGCAAGCCGAAGCGCTGTGCCTCAAGAAAGGCGGCCGCCTTACGCCGCTTCGTCGGCGCGTGCTCAAACTGCTGCTGGAGAGCGACGGACCGGCCAAGGCTTACGACCTGATCGGCCAGCTCGGCGACGACGGCGCCGCCAAGCCGCCCTCCGTCTATCGCTCGCTCGATTTCCTTCTCGAGATGGGGCTCGCGCACCGCATCGAGAGCCTCAACGCCTTTGTCCCCTGCGGCCATTGGGGACACGGCCACGCCGCCGTGTTCCTGATCTGCCAGAAGTGCGGCAGCGCCGGCGAACTGCACGCCGATGCGAGCGTCAAAAGTCTCGAAAAGGAAGTCGCCGCCGTAAACTTCCGGATGCGCAGCGCCGTCATCGAGGTTCGTGGCCTCTGCGCGAACTGCGCCTGAAGCCATGATCGAAGTCTATCGCGGCAGCGCGAACACCTGGGAATGCGACGAGATGGGGCACATGAATGTGCGCTTCTATCTTTCGCGCATGATGGAAGGCCTCATGGAGCTAGCGCATGTCGTGGGCATGCCGCACGCGTTCGGCGCCCAGGCGCGCTCCACGCTGGCGCCGCGCGATCAGAACATCCGCTATATGCGCGAGGCCAAGGCCGGCGAGTCGCTCACCATGACCGCGCAGGTCGTAGACGTCGCCGACAGCTCGGTCCTGATTTTCCAGCGCATGGATCACGCCGACGGCCGCACCTGCGCCACCTACACCACCTGGGTCGACCACATCGACATTAGCGCCAACCAGCCCTTCCCCTGGGCGCCGAAGGTGAAAGAGGCGTGGCTCGCCCTGAAAGCCGAAACGCCGGACGGACTGGGCCCGCGCTCGCTCCAGCTCGATGCGCCGCCGGCGAAGAACGCCACCGTGGAGATCGCGGAAGAACTCGGCGCGCCGGTAATCGGGCGCTGCGTGGTGCAGCCCACACAGTGCGATCTGCGCGGGCGCATGCTGCCGGAATTCTTCATCGGCCGGGTCTCGGACAGCGTCGGCCACCTGCTGAAAAACTGGCGCGAACAGGTGGCGGACGCCGCCCGTGCGCGCGGCGAAACCATCACCACCGGAGGCGCGGTGCTGGAGGCCCGCTGGGTCTACCGCGCCTGGCCAGCGGCCGGCGACCGCATCGTCATCCGTTCGGGACTGGGATTCATCGACGACAAGACCCACTCGATCGTGCACTGGCTGCTCGATCCGACGACCGGCCAGGCGTGGGCGACCTGTCAGGTGGTGGCGATCACATTCGATCTGGCGGCCCGCAAGATCGTGCCGACCACGCCGGAAGCCGCCGAAGCGCTCAAGAAGCTGATCCCCTCGGGCCTCGCGGTCTAAGCCACGCCTACGACATGACCCCGACTGTGTCGTCGATCGTACGGCGAACGGCGCCGACATAGTCCACGCTCGCCGCGCCTTCGATCGTCCCCTCGTACAGCAGGCGCAGCGCGTCGCGCACGACGTAAGGCCGCTCCATCGGAATGAAGTGCGAGGTTCCCGGAACCCGCGTCACGGCGGCGTCGGGCCGCGCCGCGTGCACGCGCCGGTCGGTGTCCGGCAGACCCGTCGACTCGCGCTCGGCCTGCAGAATGATGATCGGGATGCGCCGCTTGCGCAGCTTTCGGAACGCGCCCCACGGCGCGTGACGATGCGCACGGAAATTCGCCGCTTCCCATTCCGGCGTGCAGGCCAACTCGAACGAACGATCGTCTTGCCGCAACACGCCGTCGACCACGAAGTCGTCGAGGAACGGCGCGCGCCACGTCTTGAACGCGCCCCGCCCGCGCAGGAAGTCGGCGGCCTCGCCGGCCGACTCGAACGTGCGTCGACGCCGCCTCGCCGCCTTGGACAGCGGGCTGTCCGCCAACATCCAGCCCAGCAAGGGGATATGCCCGTTGCGATAGGCCGCTGGGCTCAACAGAACCGGGTCCGTGAGCACCAGCCCCTTCACCAGATCGGGACGCTTGGCCGCGACCAGCAACGCCACCGTGGCGCCCATCGAGTGCCCACCCAGAACCGCGCCCTGCGGCGACACCTGCTGCAGCACCTGGATGACGTCGTCGCGATACCGGTTCCACGACCGCAGCCGCGAAGCATGCGCCGGAAGGGTCGTGCGGCCGTGTCCGCGCAGGTCGATCGCCGCGCAGTGCATCTGCCCGCCCAGCGGTTCGAGAAGTGATTGATAGGTGATGGCGTTGAAGCCGTTGGCGTGGAGGAACAGAACGTCGACGTCCCGGACTGGATCGCCAAACGCGATCCCCGCGACTTCGCCGTCCTTGATGGTTACTCGAAACCTGCGCATGCGCGCATCAGCCTCCAAACACGCGACGCATAAGGTCGCTGCCGCGACGGTCCGGTGATGATCGAATCGTCTCTTCCTCTCTGGCGATGTAATAGAACATGCCGTCAAGCAAGCCCGATAGCGTCTGATCGACAAGCAAACGACGCGCATCCGCGCGCGGCTCGCCGATCGGATAGCTCTGAACCACGTCCTCCAGCGCGCTGAATGCGCCCGCTTCTCCCAGCGCCGCCTCCAGGCTCGGGCGCAGGGCGTCGGCCAGGTGCGGCCCGGCCATCGCGGACAGATGATCGGTCGCGACCGCGCCCTCCGCCTCGATAACGTCGCGCGGAGCGTCAAATCGCAAGGAACCGACGGCCTGCGCCAGCATCGCCAGAACGATCGGCACGGTCTCCGAGGCCGCATGGTTGAGCCGAACCTGCAGATCGTCCAGCGATCCGGACATGCCGAAAGGCCGCAGCTTCAACTGCGTTTCGGGAAGACTGCCCGGCAGATCGATCCGCGCTTCCGGATCGGCGTAAAAGCCGCCCTCGCCTCCAAGGCGATCCGCGGCGCCCACCACGGCCAAACTCAACATTTCGCGCAAGGCGCGCTCGTCTTCGCTCGCTTCCTCCGCCGTCGGCGGCGCGATGAAGTCGAACCCGACACTGCCCGGCGTCGCGGACGTGTCGGCGACCCCGGCCGCGGGTACGGGCGTTTCAGCTTGCTGGGCCGAAGCAGGATGGCTGACGAGGATCGTCAGCAACCCGCCAAGCGCGACGCGGAGCGACATTCAATACCTCCACCCCCGCCCGGCGGGATTGGTCCCGCAAATCACGCCCGGCGTCAAACATGGTCGACATTCATTCCGCCTGTCGACCCGGCCTGCGCAGCCCGAACCGCCATTGGGCGGCAGACCGCAGGGGCTCATCCCAGAACGCCAAGACCCTGCGCGCCGAACAGACGCCGGTCGCCGACCCGGGCGGTCGCCCGAACGAACCCGACCGTACGGGTCTGCTTGTCGGTCTGCGCTTCGATCTCGATTTCCGCGTCCGGCGAAGGGTCCTCCACGCCCATATCGAGCGTGACCGAGATCAGCCGCAGACCATCGGCCGCGAGAAGGCCCTGAACGGCCTGAAGGCACAGCGCCGCGTCCAGCCTGCCCGCCGACAGCACATCGACCGCGCGAATACGCAGCGTCGCCTCGGCCCGCCCCCCGGCATGGTCCCCAGCCTGATCCCCCATGGCGTCATCTGCCTGCGACATGCCGGATTTCCCTTCCATTCCGTCGAAACGGCCAGCGCGCCCGCCGCCCCTCATAACCATCGGTTAACCCTGGCGATCAAGAATCCGCCCATGGTGCGCAGATCCTTGTTCTCCGTAACACTCGTTCTGATGGCGTCAGCCTTCGGGCGCGCCTCGGCGCAGCCGCCGCCGGTCAAGGATATCGAAGTCTCCCTGACCGACCGCAAGGCGTTTATCCGCATCGACCTCGCCGACCAACCGGCCGCCGCCACAACCCGCCTGTCGCCCAGCGAACTGGCGGTCGACCTTCTGGGCGTCAAGGCGACGCCCCTGTCGATGAAGCCCGCCGACACCGAATTGTTCAACCTGCTCGTGGTCACGCCGAGCAACGCCGAGGGAACCACGCTGGTCTTCCACGGCACGACCTTCGATAGCGCGGACGCCACCATCTACCGCAACGCGGTGGTGGTTGAAGGACATCTCGCCAATCCGCGCAGTCGCCCCGCGCCCAGCGCCGCCCAACTCGCCGGACTGGGCGACGCCGCCTGCACGGGCGCGCGCAACCGCCTTTCTCAAAATGCATGGGATCTCGAAGCGCTCGGCGTCCAGGCGCTTTGCAGATACGACGCGGGCGAACACGCTTCCGCGCGCGCCGACTTCGCCCGCCTCGCCTCGATTGATCCGGACGACTGGCGCGCCGCGACCGGCCACGGCCTCTTTGCGCTTGCCGACGGCGAACGCGACGTCGCCCGCGTGGCCTTCATGGCGGCCGCGGACAAGACCTCGGACCCGGACGTCGCCAACCGGCTGCGCGAGCTCGCGCGCGCGCCCTACGCCCCTTAGCCGCCGCACAGCCTAGTCGAAGCGCAACAGCCGGCGCGTTCAGCGCGGGGCCGCTTTCTCACATCGAATGTCTTTGTTTGGGAGGGGGCTCTTCCCGGCGGGCGACCTCGGGGGTCGGGGGGGGGGACGGATGGGGCCGCCAGCGCCGGGAAGTTTCACCACTCGGCTCGCTTTCGCGCGCCGGTGAACACCATTTGGGGGGCGCTTTCGCGTTTTGAAGGGGCCCGGAACATCACGTCGCAGTGAAAGATCGGACAGGAAGTCGCAGGCGACGAATGCCGCTGCGCAGCATGACCCGAACGCAACCGAATAAGGGCGAGGAAGCGGCGAAGTCCGGGCGGCTGCGCGACGCAACCGCCCGGAAACTCACGCCTACATCACACTACGCTTACGCCACTCTCACTAACCGGAGCGGGCCCCGCGCCGAGCACATCGCCAAGATGGCCCAGACCGCGCACGCCGAATTCCGATTCCGCGAAACTGCTAATCGCCGGAAACACCGCGGCGACCTCCGCATGTCCCAATCCCTGATCGTGCAAGGCCCGGATCAGGCTCGCGGCGACCTCGGCCCGCCCGCCTGGCGTCTGCTCGATCAAGCGGGCGATAACCCCGGTCGCGGCGCCGGTTTCCGCGCCCATGCGAGCCGCGAGCGTTCGCGCGCCCGGAACCCGTTCGAAAATCTCGCGGGCGCATTCGGCGCCCTGCCGGTCGGCCGCATTCAGAACGATGCCGAGGGCCGCACGGGCCTGGATCGTCGTTACGCCCGCATGCGACGCGATATGCGAAATAAAGTCAGCCAGCATCCCCGCTTGGTCTCCGCACTCTGAACAGAGTGCAAGAATGGCCGGGGATAGTTGCCGGGGAATTAAGCACGATCGGTTTGTTCGGGAACGCACTCCCCGAAATGCGCGGCGTCAGCGCCGGTCAGCCGCGCCCACATCTGATCGCCCCACGAATAGTGCCACCATTCCGTAGGATTGTTGGCGAACCCCTCCTCGCTCATCGCCCAGTAGAGAATGCGCCGGTTTCGGCGCGCCTCCTCATCCGACATCGACGCGGGCGCCGCGCGTTCGAAGGCGTCGGTCCAGGCGTTCTCGGTCACGTCGTCAAACAGTCCGCCCATGAACAACGGATGCCCGGTCGATCGCAGCACCAGCGTAAGATCGACCGCGGCCCCGGTCGCGTGAGGCGCCGGAGATGCCTCTCCCGCAGAAGGCGCGGACCAGTACATCTCCACTTCGCGCATCAACGCATCGCCTTGCAGATCGGGCCGCCTTTGCTGAAGCCATTCGGGAAACCAGACATCGTGGAAATACGCCTGAACCGACGCCGGCCGCCACGCATCGAACAGGAACAGCTCCACCCCCAGATCTTCTACGCGCGCATTCACCCGCATCAGACGCTCGGCCACCGAACGCCGTAGCCAGAGCTGCGGAATCGAACCCGGGATCGAGCGCCAGTAAGGCGGGTTCGCGGGCGAATGATAATGGTTCACTCCGCGCAGACCGGCTTCGACCGCTTCAACGCATGGATCGCTCGCCAGTTGCCCATCCAGCGCGATCGCCACCTCCTCGCGAAATCCGCGCTTTCGTTCGATCGCCTCGGCGGACGATGGAATAGCCGGAAGGTTGGCGACGTCGGACAGGTTCATCTTGCGGTTCCGTTTCGACCGTCCGCGCACGAACGATGCGCGCGGCGTCACAGCATTACGCAGATGAAAATATGGAACCGCAAGCCGCCCGGTCGCTTGATTGGATACAGTTCGCAATCAGGGAGACTGATATGAAACGCTTACTCTTGGCGGGCGCCGCCGCCTTGATGCTGACCGCCCCGGCCCTCGCCCAGACTCCAAATCAGCCGCCGGAAAGCGCAGCGCCTCCGCAACAGGCCGACGCGGGAACGACGACCGAAGCCGAAGGCGAGCTGCTCATTCAGGGCGTAACGCCCGCGCAGGCGCTTGGCGCGATCGATCCGTCCAAACTGACGCAGTCGGCTCCGCCCGAAATCGTCGCCGAAGCGGAAGTCGAAACGGTCGTCGAAACCGGCGACGAGACCGAAATCGCCCAGGGCGACGCCGAACTGTCCAGCCAGGTGCTGCTGGAAGACCTCAACGCCCCGGTCACCGAACAGGTCGCCGACGTCGTGGAGTCCGGATCGTACAGCACGAAGGACCTCGTCAGAGCCGAACTCGCGGCCATGGAAAAGCGTCCGCCTTCGTAATTCCGGGCAGATACGTCCGCCAATTGAGTGGGGGAAGGGTTGATCGCCCTTCCCCGCTCGTCGTGTTGCTTTTCCTTTCGTAATAGCGCTTAGGTAGCCCGCAAAACTCACACAGCGCAGAATATCGAAAAGGGAGACCTATATGCGTGAGACAGTGATCGTTTCGACGGCCCGCACAGGGCTGGCGAAGTCCGCCAGGGGCGGCTTCAACCTCACCCACGGCGCGGCGCTGGGCGGTCACGCCATCAAGCACGCCATTGAACGCGCCGGTCTCCAGCCGGGCGAAGTCGAAGACGTCTATCTGGGCTGCGCCAACCCCGAAGGCGCCACGGGCGGCAACATCGCCCGTCAGGCCGCGCTCTGGGCCGATTGCCCGGTGCAAGTCGCCGGCGCGACCATCAACCGCTTCTGCTCCTCCGGTCTCAACGCCGTGGCCCTCGCCGCCGGCTCGATCCGTGACGGCGCCGACATCGTCATCGGCGGCGGCGTCGAGAGCATCTCGCTGGTTCAGCTCGGCGGCCACGGAAACCGCTTCCACGCCGCCGACGAGAAACTCGTCGAGAAAATTCCCGCCATCTACATGAGCATGATCGAAACCGCCGAGATCGTGGCCGAGCGCTACGGCGTATCGCGCGAATACCAGGACGAATACGCCCTGATGTCTCAGCAGCGCACCGCGGCGGCTCAGCAAGCCGACAAGTACGCGGACGAAATCGTCCCGATGAAAACCAAGATGGCGAAGACCAACAAGGAGACCGGTGAAACCACCGTCGTCGACTACGAGGTCACCCGCGACGAGTGCAACCGTCCGCAAACCACCCTCGCCGACCTGCAGAAACTCCAGCCGGTCTTCAAGGGCGGCCAGAAGGTCCAGGAAGGCAAGTTCGTCACCGCCGGCAACGCCTCGCAATTCTCCGACGGCGGCGCGGCGCTGGTGCTGATGGAAGCCAAGGAAGCCGAAAAGCGCGGCCTCAACCCGCTCGGCGCGTTCCGCGGCTTCGCCGTCGCCGGCTGCGAGCCCGACGAAATGGGCATCGGCCCGGTCTACGCCGTCCCGCGTCTGCTTGAGCGTCACGGCCTCAAGGTCGACGACATCGACCTGTGGGAGCTCAACGAAGCCTTCGCTTCGCAGTGCCTCTACTGCCGCGACACGCTCGGCATCGATCCGGAAAAATACAACGTCAACGGCGGCTCGATCTCGATCGGCCACCCCTATGGCGTCACCGGCGCGCGCTGCGCTGGCCACATCCTGCTCGAAGGCCGTCGCCGCAAGGCCAAGTACGGCGTCGTGACGATGTGCATCGGCGGCGGCCAGGGCGCCGCCGGCCTGTTCGAGATCTTCAACTAGATCCTTCGATCGTCGACAATCGAGACCGGCGTTCCCGAAAGGGAGCGCCGGTTTCTCTTTGTCAGCCCGCCCATTGTCAGCCCGCCAGCCAGTCCGGCCGACCGCGCCGCCCTCAGGCGCGCTTCTGCAGGATCGCCCGGAATATCCGCCAGCGCATCGACAGGGGCGGCCGCCCCTCGCCGGCATAATGCGCGACCGCGGGGATAAGCTCCGATGGAACATCCTTGAGCGCCGCCCGGGCGGCGGCGGCCTGCGCCGCCGCGCCCTCGCGTTCGGCGACCATGGCTGTCTGGGCGCGGGCCCTGCGTTCAAGCGCCTCGACATGGGCTGGCGAGGGGTCGTCGGCCAGCGACAGGCTCGCGAGCCGGACAAGCGCCGCCTCCGCATCCGCATGACGGTTGAAGTGCGCCTCGCTGTCGGCATGCCCGGAAGCGTGGATATGGTCGTCGAGAATATCGTCCACCCGGTCCACCAGGGCCTCAGCGGCCGCCAGACCGGCGGCGCGTCCGGCGAAGACCCGGCCCAGCTCCTCGCTCAGATCGTGCCGGCGTACCTTCCCCTCGCGCACGCCCTCCAGCGTCTCCCGCCACCATTGCAGGCGGATCTTGCCCAGCATCGCTTCGCTCGCGCCCAGCGCCCGGCGAAGCTCCACGTTCAGCAGATAGGCGGCGACCAGCCGCTCCCGCGCGCCCGGCGCGGCGAAACGGGAGGCGAGCCAACGGGCTTCATCCACGTTTCTCAGGCGCTGGTCGAACCCTTCTGAGGTTGCAAGCGTTGCAGGTTTGTCGGTATCGCTCATTTCAGTTTCCGGCGGGCATCCCTATCTGGTGGAGGGCGCGCTGGAAACCATCGCCGCACGAAGCGCGCGTCGAAACCGGCGATATAAGATATCCGGGGTAGGAACCGGGGCGGCCGCCCCCGGAACAAACCCCGCACGGCAGGCAGTTCAGGACCAGAAAGGGTTGTCCATGGCTTTCACGCTCCCCCCGCTTCCTTACGCACGCAATGCGCTCGAACCGCATATGTCGGAGCGCACCTTCGACTTCCACTACGGCAAGCACCATCAGGCCTATGTCGACAATCTCAACAAGCTGGTCGCCGGCACCCCGCTCGAGACCGCCTCGCTCGAGGAAGTGATCCTCGAAAGCGCCGGCAAGACGCCCGGCGTCTTCAACAACTCCGCGCAGGTCTGGAACCACACCTTCTTCTGGCACTCCATGAAGCCCGGCGGCGGCGGTGAGCCCACCGGAGCCATCGCCGAGGCCATCAACGCCGCGTTCGGCGACCTCGACGGCTTCAAGAAGGCCTTCGCCGAAGCCGGCGCAACCCAGTTCGGCTCCGGCTGGGCCTGGCTGGTCGCCAAGGACGGCAAGCTGGAGGTCCGCAAAACCCCTAACGCCGAGACCCCGCTGACCGAGAAAGGCGTGACGCCGCTCCTGACCATGGATGTCTGGGAGCACGCCTACTACCTCGACCACCAGAACGCACGTCCGAAGTTCATCGAGACCTATCTCACCCATCTCGTGAACTGGGACTTCGCGAACCAGAACCTCAAAGACGCCGGCTGATAGCGCGTCCTTCCGGAAGTAACAGAGGCCGCGATCCAGCCCGGATCGCGGCTTTTTCTGTCGCCTGCGCCAGCATCGCCGCTTCACCGGCGCGCAACCGGCGGATTCCGGCAGGTTTCAACAAAATTTGCCGCTTACCCCCCGAGGAACTTTAACATCGGCGCGCTATCTGTTCATTGTTCGGTTCTCATCCCCCCAACCCGAGGGCCGGACTAGGAAGGGGCGTCGAGCAATCGGCGCCCCTTCTGATTCCGCCGCACGCGATTGCGCCGGTTTCCGCGCGATTCGCCGATATCCGTCGCTTTAGGAGCCAATTGGGACGCTGGACGTTTGACCGTCAGCGCCCAAATCCGTGCAGAATGTTCCTCACGGGCTTTTTTACCGGTCGAAGCGTTGGATCGGGCGCCGGGTGAAGGTACGAGAAGACATGAACAAGCTCATCGTGGTGTCGAATCGGACGGCGGCGGCCACCGGTCTCCGCGCGGGCGGCTTGGCGGTCGCCGTTTCGGATGCTCTCCAGAAAAGCGGCGGAACCTGGATCGGCTGGAGCGGCGAAGTCGTGGACGAACGCCCGCGCGGCGTGTCCGTCATCCGCGACGAAGGCGTCCAGTACATCCTCTCCGATCTCAGCCAGGAAGAGTTCGACGGCTACTATCTTCAGTTCGCGAACCGCATGATCTGGCCCGACTTCCACTACCGGGTGGATCTGGCGCACTACGACAACGACACCTTCGAAATCTATCGCGCGGTCAATCAGCGCTTCGCGGAGATCGTCGCGCAGGAAGCCACGCCGGGCGATCTTGTCTGGGTGCACGACTACCACTTCCTTCTGATGGGCGACGCATTGCGTCAGGCCGGCTGGGACGGACCGACCGGCTACTTCCTCCACATTCCTTTCCCCTCGCCCGAACTGTTCCGCGCACTTCCCCAGCACAACCGCATCGCGCGCTCGCTCAGCTATTTCGACGTCATCGGCTTCCAGTCCGAACGCGACGCCGCCAACTTCCACCGCTACATGATCGAGGAGTGCGCCGCCGTCGATCTCGGCGACGGACGTTTGCGGGCGTTCGGGCGCACCTTCAGCGCGCGCGCCTACCCGATCGGCATCGACCCCGTCACCATCGAAAAAGCCGCCGAGTCCGAACTCGCCAGAGCGGCCACTGAAAAGATCAGCCGCTTCCTCGGCGGCGGCCGCTCGCTGGTCATCGGCGTCGACCGCATGGACTACTCGAAAGGCCTGCCCGAGCGCTTCGAAGCCGTCGGACAGCTCTTCGACCAGTTCGAGCAGGTGCGCGGGAAAGTGTCCTTCACGCAGATCGCGCCGCCATCGCGTTCGATGGTTGAGGAATACAAGAACCTCCGCAAGGAGCTCGATCGACTGGCGGGCCGCATCAACGGCGACTATGGCGATCTCGACTGGATTCCGATCCGCTATCTCGCCCGCGCCTATCAGCGCGACGAACTCGCCGGCCTCTTCCGCGTCGCCGACGTCGCACTCGTCACGCCGCTGCGCGACGGCATGAACCTCGTCGCCAAGGAATATGTCGCGGCCCAGGACCCCGAGGACCCCGGCGTGCTCGTGCTCTCGGAGTTCGCAGGCGCGGCCGAACAGATGACCGAAGCCCTGATCATCAATCCGCACGATCGCGGCCAGGTCGCCGAAGCCATCTACCGCGCTCTCACCATGTCGCTGACCGAACGCAAGGACCGTTGGCAGGCGCTCTCGGAGACCGTGAAAGCGCAGGACATCTCTTGGTGGTCCGATCGTTTCCTCACCGATCTGCGCGCCTGCGGCTTGCCGGCCGCAACGGCCGTGGCGAGCTAGACGGACACCGCGTCGCGTGAGTTTGCCGATCCGCCAGAACGCCCCCGGCGCCGATGCGCTCATCGACGTGCCGCGCTTCCTTCGCGAACGCGCGCTCTTTCTCGACTTCGACGGAACGCTCGCGGCGCTGCAGGACGATCCGGAAACCGTGCGCCTGCCCGTGGGCGGCGCGGACATTCTGGCGACGCTGCACGATCGCCTCGCCGGCCGCCTCACGATCCTGAGCGGACGCGACATGCGTGATCTCTCGCGCCGCATCCCGCACACCCTGCGCCGCATCGGCGGTCACGGCCTCGAAGTCTGTCGTCCCGGCGAGGCGCCGGGCGTCATGACCGAGACCCCGCCGCCGGACCTCGCCCACGCGCTCGACCGTCTCAGCGCGGGCGAACCCGGAACCCGCGTCGAACCCAAGGGGCCGATCCTCGCCCTGCACTATCGCTTCGCGCCCGAACGCGGCGACGCGCTTCTGCACGCGCTGCGAACCATCGCCGCGGACTTTCCCGCCTATCGCATTCAATCCGGAAAGCTCGTGCTCGAGGTCAAACCCGCCCGCGCCAACAAGGGGGTTGCCCTGACGCGGCAAATGTCAGAGCCAGAGTTCGCGAGCTTTACGCCGGTGATGATCGGCGACGACGCGACGGACGAAGACGCCATCTCGGCTGCGACCGATCTCGGCGGTTTCGGGGTCAAGGTCGGCGACGGAGACAGTCGCGCGAAACTACGTTTGAAGGATCCCGCAGAGGTATGGGCATGGCTGGAGACGCTGGCGACGCATCGGTGAACCTGCAGCTGGGTATCGTCGGCAACGGAACCATTGCAGGTCTGATCAACCAGACCGGCGAATACGTCTGGCTGTGCCTGCCGCGCTTCGACGGCGAACCCGTGTTCAACACCCTGCTCGGCGGCGGCGGGCGCTTCGCGGTCCGGCTCGAGAACCAGGTCAGCGCCAGCCAGGTCTATCTACGCAACACGGCCGTTATCGAAACGCTTCTGGAAGCCGAGGACGGATCGGCCGTCCGCATTACCGACTTCGCGCCCCGCTTCGTCGCGCGCGGGCGCATGTTCCGCCCGGCCTCGATCGTGCGCACCGTGAAACCCGAACGCGGCCTTCCGCGCATCACCATCGAACTGAACGGCCAGACCGGGCGCGGCGCGACGGACATGCCGGTGAAGCGCGGCGTCTCGCACCTCTCCTACATCGACGAACAGCACGGCTTTCGCGTCACGACCGATGCGCCGCTGTCCTATGTCGTCGACAACCGCCCCTTCGTGCTCGACCGGGAGATCAGCTTCGTCCTCGGCCCCGACGAGTCGCTCTCAGACGAAGTCGGCAACCTCGCGCGCAGCTGGAAAGAGCAGACCGCAAGCCACTGGCGCGACTGGTCGCGGCGCCTCGCCACTCCCGCCGAATGGCAGGAAGCGGTCATCCGCGCCGCCATCACCCTGAAGCTCTGCGTCTTCGAGGAGACCGGCGGCATCGTCGCCGCGCTCACGACCAGCCTGCCCGAGCACGCCGACTCCGGGCGCAACTGGGACTATCGCTATTGCTGGTTGCGCGACGCCTACTTCACCGTGTCCGCTCTCAACCGGCTGTCCGCCGTCGGCACGCTGGAGCGCTATGTCGCCTTTCTCCGCAACACGGTGGCGCAGACCAGGGGCGGCCACATCCAGCCGGTGTTCGGCGTCGCCCTCGAACCCGATCTCACCGAAACCATTGCCGAACACCTGCCCGGCTATCGCGGCATGGGGCCGGTGCGTTTCGGAAACCAGGCCGCCGAACACATCCAGCACGACGTCTATGGCCATGTGATCCTCGGCGCATCGCAGGCCTTCTTCGACGAACGCCTCTACTACAAGGCCGGCCCGCTGGAGTTCCATAACTTCGAACTGGTCGGCGAGCGCGCGTGGCAGGTCTACCGCACGCCGGATGCGGGCATCTGGGAATACAGGGGCCGCGCCTGCGTTCACACCTCCTCGGCGTTCATGTGCTGGGCCGCTTGCGACCGGCTGGCCAAGATCGCGGCGGTCGTCGGCCGCCCCGATCGCATTCCGATCTGGCGGGAGCGCGCCGACGAAATGCGCGAAGTCATTCTCAGAGAGGCGTGGAACGAGAAGCGGCAGGCCTTCACCGGCGCATTCGGCGAGGACGCGCTCGACGCATCCGTTCTGCTGATGGCCGAGATCGGCTTCATCGACCCGCAGGACCCGCGCTACGTCGCAACGGTCGACCGTATCGACGAAGAACTGCGCGAGGGGTTCCACGTCTACCGCTACCGGACCGAGGACGATTTCGGAAAACCCAAAACCGCCTTCACCGCGTGCACCTTCTGGCACATCGACGCGCTCGCGCGCATCGGGCGCAAGGAACAGGCGCGCGAGATCTTCGAGGACGTGCTCGCGCATCGAACGCATCTTGGCCTGCTTTCGGAGGATATCGACACAGCCACCGGCGAGTTGTGGGGCAATTTCCCGCAGACCTACTCCATGGTGGGCGTCATAAACGCCGCAGCCCGGCTGAGTCGCTCCTGGGAAGACGTCACCTGAGGCCCGCTTAAACCGCCTGAAAGGCGATTCCGGCCGTGTTCGCCTCTCCTTAAGGCGGAAAATCAACCTTGACGGCCCACAAAACGGGATGCGGAAGCGGATACCCCCAGCAATCTTTCGGGTAGCAATCTGCTAACGATGTAGTAACGCAAGCGGGCTGACCTGCCCGCCCCGGGCTCTACGGAGCGTCAGCGGAAGAACGCAAGCCTGGCTGCGGAACTCTTACCCATGACCGAACCGACCCAACCGACCGAGTCCACGGACGCGCAGGACGCCCCGGAAGAAGCCGAGGCGACGCCGGCGCATCCGCCAAGTCGCAAGCGCTTTGTAGGCCTCGCTCTTGGGTCGATGGGCGTCGTCTTCGGCGACATCGGCACCAGTCCGCTCTACGCCATGCGGGAGGCGCTGGCGCACGCCGATGCGGAAGTCGCGCAGGAACTGGCCGTGGTCGGCGTGGTCTCGCTCGTCTTCTGGGCGCTGATCCTGATCGTGACGATCAAATACGTTCTCGTTCTGATGCGCGCCGACAACAATGGCGAAGGCGGCACGCTCGCCCTGATGGCGCTGGCGCAGCGCTCGTTGAAGAAGCGCTCCACGGTCGTCTTCGCGCTGGGCGTCATCGGCGCCGCGCTGTTCTATGGCGACGGCATCATCACGCCGGCCGTCTCCGTGATGGGCGCGCTTGAGGGTCTCGCCGAAGCGCCCGGCTTCGGGCGCGCCATGGCGCCGCTGGTGCTCCCGCTGTCGCTGGTGGTTCTGGTCGGCCTGTTCATGATCCAGTCGCGCGGCACCGCCCGCGTCGGGCGCCTGTTCGGCCCCGTGACGCTGCTCTGGTTCATCGTGCTCGGCGCGCTGGGACTGGTGCACATCTCAGACGACCTTTCGATCTTCCGCGCCCTCTCTCCGCACTACGGCATCGAATTCCTCGTCTCCAACGGCGCCCACAGCTTCGTGGTTCTGGGCAGCGTCTTCCTCGTCGTCACCGGCGCCGAAGCGCTCTACGCCGACATGGGCCATTTCGGACGCGGCCCCATTCGCGTCTCGTGGTTCTTCATCGTCCTGCCCTGTCTGGTGCTGAACTATATGGGTCAGGGCGCGATGGTGCTGGCCCATCCGGAAGCCGCCGAGAATCCCTTCTTCCGGATGATCCCCGAAAACGTCTACTGGCCGGTCCTTCTGCTCGCGACCGCCGCCGCGGTGATCGCCAGCCAGGCCGTCATCAGCGGCGCCTTCTCGCTGACGCAACAGGCCGTGCAGCTCGGACTGCTGCCGCGTCTTCGCATCCTGCGCACCTCGGAAACCGAGGCCGGTCAGATCTACGCCCCGCAGGTCAACTGGCTGCTGCTCGTCGGCGTCGTCTTCCTCGTGCTCTTCCTCCAAAGCTCTTCGCGGCTGGCGGCCGCCTACGGCATCGCCGTCACCGGCGCGATGTTCGTCGATACGCTGCTGATGGGTGTGATCGTTCACTTCCTCTGGAAACAGTCGATCACGCGGACCATCGCCTATCTCGCCATCTTCGCGATCCTCGATCTCGTCTTCCTCGGCTCCAACATGCTGAAGATCCCGGAAGGCGCTTGGCTGCCGCTGGCGCTCGGCCTCGCCCTCGTCATCACCATGTGGACCTGGCGGCGCGGCGTTCGCCTGCTCTCGGACCGTCAGCGCCAGATGACGCTAAGCCTCTCCGATCTGATTGAATCGCTGGCGGTGAAACAACCGCACCGCGTCGAAGGAACGGCGGTCTACCTGACCGCCGAACCCGACACGGCCCCGGTCGCCCTGCTTCACAACCTGAAGCACAACCGTGTGCTGCACGCGCAGAACATCATCATGACCATCGAGACCGCGAAGATGCCGCGCGTCGAGGTCGCCGATCGTGTGACGGTGAAAGAGATCAGCCCGGACTTCAAACTGGTCACGGTGACATTCGGCTTCATGGAGACGCCGAACCTGCCCGAAGCCCTGGTGCAGGCGCGCAAGAGCGGCTTGAAGTTCGACATCATGTCGACCTCCTTCTTCCTCAGCCGGCGCTCGCTCGTGCCGTCCGCCAGCTCCGGCATGCCGCTCTGGCAGGATCACCTGTTCATCTTCCTGTCGCGCAACGCAGGCAGCCCGGCGGACTTCTTCCGTCTGCCCGCCGGCCGTGTGATCGAGATGGGCGCTCAGGTGGTGATCTAGGGCCGGGCCGGCGATCCGTCAGGCTTCGCCGGCCGCGTCATCGCCGGCCTTTTCGGCTTCGCCGTCTTCCCCGTCTTCTTCACCGTCTTCCTCATCCTCGTCGATATCGACGCCGGCGCGCTCCAGCCCGAGCTGAAGCAACCGGTTGAGAAGTTCGGGATAGCTGAAGCCGTCGAACTCGGCGGCGTAGGCGAATTCCTGGCTCTCGGCGATCTCCGGATTGGGGTTCGCCTCGATGAAGTACGGCACACCCGCTTCGGACAGCCGGAAGTCGATCCGCGCATACCCGTCCAGCTCAAGCACATCGCAGATCGTCTTGACCATGCGCTGAATGCGCTTCGCCAGCGCGGCCGGCATCTCCTCGGCGGGACCGTGCACCACGCCGCGACGCTCCTGGTAGTCGACATTGTGCTTCGCCATCTCGGTGGCGATCAGGCGCGTGCCCTCCGGGTTCATGAACGACAATTCCCACACCGGCAGCACATGCCTCCGGTCGTTGCCGAACATGCCGACATAAATCTCGCGGCCTTCGATATACTGCTCCGCGATCGCCGCCGTCTTCACCCGCTTGTGGATGTAGGCGACGCGCTTCTCCAGCTCCTCGTCGGTGTCGACGACGGAGTTCTGCGAAATGCCGCGCGAAGCGTCCTCGCTCAGGCTCTTCACGATCAGCGGGAACTTCAGCGACCTCGGCCGCTTGATCTTCCGGCCCAGCGGGTAGACCTGAAACGCCGGCACCGGAATGCGGTGATACTTGAGCAGCTTCTTCGACAGGTCCTTGCCGCGCGACAGCACAATTCCGCGCGGACTGCAGCCGGTATAGGGCACCCGCATCAGCTCAAGCAGCGCCACCACGTTCTGCGCATACAGCGTCTCGCCATGGAACTCTTCGAGCAGGTTGAAAACGATGTCCGGCGCCCAAGACTCGATGGCGTCGCGGATCGGCGACAGCTCTTCCTGCGCGCCGAGCATACGCACTTCGTGACCCAGCTTTCGCAGCGTGGTCATCACATCGTATTCGGTCTTCCAGTTGTTCTTCTCCTGCTCGGAGAAGGTTTCTGGATTTTCCGGAGGTACGAGCGCGGGGTGGCAGAGAGCCAGGACGCGGAGGCGTTTCATACGGCGATCCACTGCCGCCGCGAGGTGTAGAGCGAGTGGATCGACTTGTCGGCCAGGAAGGACGACAGGTCGCCGCGAAGCCTCCGCTCGGAGCCCGGCGCACGCAGGTTCAGGAAGCGGCAGCGGTCGATCACATCGTCGATCATGTCGTTCACCGGCACGCCGCAATCCCCGGCGCGGCGCGAGACCGACTTGCGGATCTCCTCGCGAGTGCGCCGAATGAACGCCGATGCGGCCGGCGCGGTACGGTGGCGGCGGTCGCAGGAGAAGATCCGCAGCAGGTCGCCGTCGAACTTCGCCATGCCGTCCTTCGCATAGTGAACGCGCTTGCCGTCATAGTGCTCGCCAAGCGTCTGCGAGAGCTTGCCGACCGGATCGACTTCAAGCCGGCTGGAAAGGATCGGCTTCTCGCCGGCGATCTCTTTCATCAGCTCGTCGACATATTCCAGCTTCTCGATCGCCTGCCAGTCCGCATACGTCTTGCGCCAGGTCGAGCGGGGCGTCAGCCACACCGCGAACGTCTCGGCGAAATCCTCGTCCGGATGGCATTGCGCATACCAGTTGCGCAGGTGCTGCACATAGCGCTGGTCGCGCGGATCGGGCCGGTAATAGCTGGGATAAGGCGTCGAGGACCGCCCGAACAGCATCTGCCATTTGCGGCGGCGGTGAAGCCCGTAAGCGTGCTGCACCACATGCCCCGCCTCATGGCGCAGAATCCTCATGCACTCGGTGCGCGTACCGCCCTCAACCGTGTGCATCATCCGGCGCTCAAGCCGCGAAAGACGCGGATGGGCGAGATAGAACGGAAAGGAAATGCCCGGCGTGTTGTCCGGGCTGAACCACTCGTCGGAAATCCACGCATGCGGACGCGCGAGAATGTTCTTGCCGGCCAGTTCGCGGTTCAGCGCGTCCAGGCGCGTCTCAAGAACCGTTCCCTTGATGGTGACGCCCAGATCGCGAAACCGCAGCTTCAGCAGGTCCTCGTCGTTAAAGCGCACCCAGGCTGGAGGAGCAGAGCGTTTACGCATGGCCGTAGACTGACCCCGACTTAAGTGGAAACGGCGCGTCGCCGAACCGTTCCCGAACCCTGACGCCGACGCTACCGGGTTCAGCTCTCAGGCGAGCCCGGACCGCCATTTTTCAGGAGCTCCCGACGCCTGTTGCGCCGGCAATTTCCCCTGAACCCCGCCCGAGCCCGTTAAGGGACTCCGGCAAGTAAGTCTTGTTCTCATACTTTTTTCCCAACGGAGGATTAACACAATCACATTAACCTTTTCCGGGCTCAGGCGGCGCAAGACCCGGAACCAGCTCCCGAAAGGCGCGCCAGCTCGCCAGCCCCAGCCACGGAAAAGCGATCGCGAGCGGCAGCAGCCCGCACAGCATCGACATCAGCGTGATCGCAGCCACCAGCCCCGCCCACACCAGCATCGGCGCGAAGTTGCGGTTCACCGAGCGGACGCTGGTGACGGTGGCGATGAAGATGTCGTTCCGGCGGTCCAGCAGCATCGGCGCGGACACCACCACCAGGCAGTAGGTCAGGAACGCAATCACCCCGCCCAAGATCGTGCCCGCGATCAGCATCCCGTGGCCGCCGGGCGTGTTCAGCGCCCATTCAAGTACGTCGTTGAACGTCCGGTGGGCCCGATTGGTCGACAGCCCATAGACCAGCTGCGCGATCCGCCCCCAGAACAGATAGAGCAGCATCAGCGCCAGCCCCAGAAAGGCCACGTCGCGCCGGATCGCCGAGGAAACCAGGAACATGCGCGTCAGGCGCGGCCGCTCGCCCGCATCCAGCGCCCGCCCGGCCTCGTAAAGGCCCATCGCCAGCATCGGCGCCACGAACACGAAGCCGCAGCTCAGCACCAGCACCCAGACGGCGAAACCGGCGGCCATCAGCGCCCACACGAACAGACCGCTCACCACCACAAGGCACAGGCCGTAGACGAGGCACGGCCCCGGCGCCCGCATGAAATCCCGCCAGCCGAGCGCCAGCCACCTGAACGGCGCCGACATGCCGATGTCGGCGACATCCGGCAGCCCCAGCGAGCCCGGCGGCGGTGCGGTGCGGGTTTCTTCCATTGCGGTCTCCCCTCCATTCGTGCTTCACGCGCCGCGACGCACGGCGTCGGCGGTCGCCCGGCGGCGTTCCTAGGGAGGGGGCCGTCAGCAGCGCCTCTGCCGGGCGCCTGCGCTGACGGTCAAAAGTCTCGGGTGCGCCGGTCCGCACACCTTGAGCTGGAACAAATCACGCGCCAAGACTTGTTCACGCCTCCGCGACCCTGAAATGCGTGCGTCCATCCGGAGAAATCGATGCGAGCCCTGATCCTCTGCCTGTCCGCAGCCCTCTGCGGCTGCGTCAGCACGCCGGACCTCGCCTTTGTGAACCCGGCGCCGGCGCCCCAACCGGCCGCCGCCTCCACCTTCGCCCCGCCGCTCGAGGGCGATGTCCTCGCCCTCGCCTTTTCGGGCGGCGGCGCCCGGGCCGCCGCCTTCGCCTATGGCGCAACCCAGGGCCTCAAGGAGATGCGCGCCGCCGACGGCGCCCCGCTGCTCGACCATGTGCGGCTCGTCACCGGCGTCTCCGGCGGCTCCATCCTCGCCGCCTACCTCGCCCAGAACGGCCCCGAAGGCATAGACGGCTTCCGCGCCGCCTATCTCGACAAGGACTGGGCTCGCGATCTCAACATGAACCTGTTCTCCCCGCTCAACTGGCTCCGCGCATCCAATGGCGGGCTGAACGGATCGCAGGCCGCCGCCGACTGGCTCGACCGCGAGGTCTTCGACCATGGCCGTCTCGACGATCTCAACCATCATGGCATCCGGGCCGTCATCAACGCCACCGACATCTTCAACGGCACGCCGTTCGCCTTCACGCCCTTCTACTTCGAAACGATCTGCGCCGATCTCTCCAGCGTCCGCATCGCCGATGCGGTGGCCGCGTCGATGGCCTTCCCGCTGGTGTTCCAGCCCGTCCTCCTCGAACCCCACCCCGGACAATGCCCGCAGCCGGGCTGGGTCGACCGGGTCCTCGCGGACCGGCAGGCGCCGCTGCAGGCGCGTCGCACCGCCCAGGCGGTCAAATCCTACCATTCGCCGAATACGTTGACCTACCTCCACCTCGTCGACGGCGGGGTGGTCGACAATCTCGGCCTCTCCACGCTCGAACTGGAAGCGGCGATCAACGACCCGCTGGAAGACCCCGCGCCCGAAAACCTCGTCCGCCTCAACAGCATGACGTTTCTTGTCGTCAACGCCGAGCAGATCCGCCAGCAGGATTGGCAGAAAACGCGCGAGGGACCGGATGGCGTCGACGTCGCCGCGGCTCTCTCCAACATCCTCATCGAATCCCCCAACCGGACCAATTTCGACTCGTTCCGTCTGCAATTGCAGGATCGCGAGAAGCGCATCGCCGAACTGCGATGCGCGCTGCCCGACGCCCAGGTCATCGCGGTGCGCGGCACGCTCGACGGCTGGAAATGCGATGCGGTCCGGCTGCGCGCCGACGTGGTGTCATTCGCCGACCTTGGAGAGCCGCTCGCCAGCGAACTCGGTCAGATCGAAACGCAGGTCAGCCTGCCCAGGGAAGATATCGACAAGCTCGTCGCGGCCGGCCGTCAGGCGATCATGGCCAACGAAACGGCCCGCGCCCTCGCGAAAGCCGCCCTCGGCAGCTAGCGCCTAGCCCCGGTCGCGCATCAGGCGCGCCTTCTGGCGGTCCCAGTCGCGCTTCTTCTCGACATCACGCTTGTCCGGCGCCTTCCGGCCGGTGGCCAGCGCCAGCTCCAGCTTCGCGATGCCGCGCGGGTTGAAGTAGAGCTTGAGCGGAACCAGCGTCCGCCCCTCGCGCTCGATCGCGTTGATCAGCTTGGCCATCTCCCGCTTCTTCAGCAGCAGTTTCCGCTTGCGCCCCGGCTCGTGGTTGAACTGCGACGCAGGCGGATAAATCGGGATCGAGGCGTTGATCAGCACGATCTCGCCGTCCTCCTCGCGCGCATAGCTCTCGGCGATATTCGCCCGGCCTTCGCGCAGCGATTTCACCTCGGTGCCGACAAGCGAAATGCCGGCCTCGATCGTGTCTTCGATCTGATAGTTGCGGCGCGCCTGCCTGTTTTCGGCGATGAGCTTCTTGGCCTGGTCGCGCGCGCTGCCTGCAGCAGCCATTAGAGGACTCCCGCCTCCTTCATTCCAGCGTCGATTTCCGCGCGGACCTCCGCCGACTGCACCGGCAGGATGGGCTGGCGCACATCCTCGGTGCAGCGTCCAAGACGCGACAGCGCGTATTTGGTCGGCGCCGGGCTGGATTCAAGGAACAGCGCCCTGTGCAGACGCGAAAGCGTGTCGTTGATCCGCCGCGCGGCGGCGTAATCCCCTTGCCGGCAGGCGTTGATCATATCGGCCACCTGACGCGGCGCGACGTTCGCCGTCACCGAAATCAGCCCGTGACCGCCCAGCGCCATGTACCCGAGCGCGGTGGGGTCTTCTCCGGAAAGCTGCACGAAGTCCGGCCCGCAGAACGCCGTATGCCGCGACACCCGGTCGAGCTGGTTGGAGGCGTCCTTGACGCCGACGATATTCGGCAGCTTCGCCAGCCGCCCCAACGTCTCCACGGCGACGTCGCCGCCCGTCCGCGCCGGCACATTGTAGACAAAGATCGGCAGCTGAACGGCCTCATTCAACGCCTTGTAATGTTGGTAAACGCCTTCCTGGGTGGGCCGGTTGTAATAGGGACTCACAATCAGCGCCGCATGTGCACCCACGGACTTGGCATGCTCCAGAAGCCCGATAGCCTCCTCGGTGGAGTTTGAGCCGGCGCCCGCGATGACTGGCACGCGTCCTGCTGCGGCCTTGACGCACAGCTCCACCACGTGCCTGTGCTCTTCGTGGGAGAGCGTCGTGGATTCGCCCGTCGTACCGCAGGGAACAAGCCCAGTGGAACCATTCTCGATCTGCCACTCGACCAGCGCGAGAAACGCGTCGTCGTCCACTGCGCCGTTCCGGAACGGCGTGACGAGAGCGGGCATCGATCCCCGGAACGGGTTTCCAGCGGATGAAGCGGCCGACATTTCATGTGCTCCTGGCGCGATCAGCGGGCATGGCGTCCGCAAAAGGCGCGATATTCATCCCGGGGGCCGGTTTGGCAAGCGGACCGCCGGGCGGTTTCTGAGGGTAATCAGGGCCGTGGGAACGGTCCTCCTCGCAGGTTGGACCATCGGGACGGCCCATGCCAACCCCGTCTCGCCGTCGCTGAAGCCCGCTCCGCAGCTCCAGTCCTCGCTGGTCGCGCCCGCCGAACTGGCCGCGCTGGACCGCGCCCTCTCCGCCGCCGACAACGGCCGTTGGAGCGACGTCCGCGCCGCGATCGCCAAGACCAGGGACGCCGGCGCCAAGGCGCTGCTCAACTGGCGCATGGCCTCCGACGGCAATTCGGGAATGTCCTTCTCCGATCTCGCCGTGGCCGTCGAGGCCTACAGCGACTGGCCGGGCTACTCGCGCATTCTTGAGCAGGCCGAGACCACCATCACCCGCTCCGGCCTCACCGCGAACGAGCGCATTGAGTGGCTGCGCAAGCACGGCCCGTCCACCGACAAGGGCGTCCTCGCCCTCGCCCGCGCCTATGACGAGATGGGCCACAGGCCCGAGGCGGTTGCGCTGGCGCGGCAGGCCTGGCGCTCGCGCCGCCTCAGCAGCGACGCGGAAGACGAAATCCTGAGCGAATACGGCGCCTCGCTCGACAGCGAGGACTATCGCGCCCGCGTCGACTATCTCCTGTGGCGCGGCGACGTCACCGAAGCCCGCTCGCTGCTCTCGCATCTTTCTTCCGGCGCGCGCGCGGCCGCCACCGCCCGCATCGCCCTGCGCCGCAACGAACGCAATGTCGACGCGCTGGTTCAGGCCGTGCCCGCCGACTACGCCAGCGACCCCGGCCTTTCCTACGAACGCGCCCGCTGGCGCGAACGGCGTGGCCTTGAGCAGGGCGAACTCGAAATGCTGCTGGAGATTCGCGGCTCCGAAGCCATCGAGGCCGGCCGCGACGCCATCTGGCGCGAAAAACAGCAGGTGATCCGCCGCCTGATCCGCGAGCGCGATTTCCAGACCGCCTACACCCTCGCGACCGACCACGGCATGACCGACGGCGACGGCTTCCGCGACGCCGAATGGATGGCCGGCTGGCTGGCGCTCCGCTTCCTCGACAAGCCCGCCGAGGCCGAGGCGCACTTCCGCACCTTCCTCGCCGGCGTCACCACCCCGATCAGCGTCGCGCGCGGCCAGTTCTGGCTCGGTGAGGCGCTCACCGCCCAGAACCGAGGCTTCGAAGCCTTCGGCGCCTACGATGCGGCGGCCAAGTTCAACTATGTCTACTACGGGCAACTCGCCGCCGAACGCATCGCCTCGGTGAAGCCCGAGGCGAAAATCCTCTCGCTTCCGCCGCTGCCGGAAATCACCGCCGACGAACGCGCCTCCTTCGAGGCCCGCCCCATCATCCGCGCCGCGATCCTGCTGGGCGAGACCGGGCGCGACAACGACTTCGAAGCTTTCTCCTACGCCATCGACGACACGCTGGAGACCGCCGCCGAGCACCAGATGCTCTACGACGTCGGCGCCCGCTTCCTGAAACAGCGCGCCGCCGTGCGCGGCGCCAAGGCCGGACTGGCGCGCGGCCTCATCGCCCCCGACGCGGTTTACCCGCTGATCTCCCTGCCCAAATCCTCGCGCAACGGCGCGGCCGAACCGGCCATGGTGCTCGCGCTCACCCGGCAGGAAAGCGAGTTCGATCCGCAAGCCATCTCCAGCGCCAACGCCCGCGGGCTGATGCAGATGGTGCCCCGCTATGCACGCGCCGAGGCCCGCATGGTCGGCGTGCCGTTCCGCGAAAGCTGGCTCACCGACGATCCCGAATACAACCTCAAGCTCGGTCGCGGCTTCCTCGACGATCTCGTCTCCGACTACCACGGCTCCTACGCGCTGGCCGCCGCCGCCTACAACGCCGGCCCCAGCCGCGCGAAGCGCTGGATCGAGGACTATGGCGACCCGCGCGGCGCCGTCGGCGTCGATCCGATCGACTGGGTGGAGATGGTCCCGTTCGAAGAAACTCGGAACTACATCATGCGCGTGCTCGAAAACACGCAGGTCTATCGCCACCGCCTCGCCGGACAACCGACCGAGGTTCGCCTCCTCGAAGACCTCAAGCGCGGCCGCCCCTAGGCGTCCCTAACGGCCCCGGCTAGCCGGACTGCAGCGCCCGCGTGAACATGTCGGCGTCGACATTGCCGCCGGACAGGATCGCCAGAACCGGACCGCGCGCGGCGAAATGCTCGCGATGGTTCAGCAACGCCGCCAGCGCGCAGGCGCCGCCCGGCTCCAGAACCCGCTTCCTGTTGCGGAAGGCGAACGCCATCGCCGCAAGCAGCTGCTCGTTGGTGGCCGCGAACCCGCCCTTCACCACCCGCTGGTGAATCGCGAACGGCAACACGCCCGGCGACGGCGACATCAGCGCATCGGCGATCGAGCGCACGCCCGGTTCGTTCTCCACGCGCTCTCCGGCCGCCAGCGAGCGGATCAGATCGTCATGCCCGGCAGGTTCGGCGACGAACACCTCCGTCTGCGGCGACATCTCCTCGAACACCAGCGACACGCCCGCCAGCAGCCCGCCGCCAGACGCGTTGCAGATCACCGAGCCGAACCGCACCTCCCGGTCCTGCGCATCGCGAAACGCTTCCAGCCCCGCCGTGCCCTGGACCAGCCATGATGAACGCATCGTCGAACGGGCGCACCACGGTCGCGCTTTCCTGATCCGCCAGCCGCGCGCCGATCTCCTCGCGGCTTTCCTTGATGCGGTCGTACAGCACCACTTCGGCGCCCCGCCGGCGCGTGCTCTCGATCTTCGCGGCGGGCGCGTCCGCCGGCATCACGATGGTCGCCTTCATGCCCAGCAGCCGCGCCGACTCCGCAACGCCCTGCGCGTGATTGCCGGACGAGAACGCCACCACGCCCTTCGCCCGGTCCGCCTCGGGAAATGCGCGAAATGCGGTTCCACGCGCCGCGCATCTTGAACGAGCCCGTGCGCTGCAGATCTCCGGCTTGAAGAACACCGGAAAGCCCAGCTCGCGGTCGACATCGTCGAACCTCAACAGCGGCGTGTGCACGCAAACGCCTGCGATGCGCGCGGCGGCGTCATCAACGTCGCCGAAAGTCGGCAGGTCAGTCCACGGATCGATGATCATGTCCGGCGTCCTCGGGATTCTGGTCCGCAAGATCGTTCGAGAACCCCTTCATCAGAAGCAGCCTCCACTTGTATGAGCCGTTGTTCTGCTTGGCGAATGCGCATCCCTCTTCATCGAGCAAGTAGGTGTGCACGCCTCGCGGGTCCAGCCTGTCGCTATTGGCGACGGCGAATATCCGCTTGGCGCTGGCCTCGACTTCAAGCTCAAGCCCAAGCTGTGTCGGTAGGAACCGTTCGAACTCGGCGTCTTCGAGCTGAACGGTGCATGGCGTATCGTCGTTCCAGTACAGCACCGCCCTGAAATGGCTGTCAGGCAATGGAATATACCGCTCCTCATCGCGGATGCATGTGTTGATGCGCCGGCGGTTGTCGATGTGGTCCCCGATGCATTGCTGCGTATCCACCAGGCTGTTGCGCCCGCCGAACCGCCAGCCCAGCCCCCGCTCAATCCAGTGAACCGGAATGCTCAGCGTCGTCAGCACCTCCGACACGGTGACACGCGCGCTTCCCGGGAAAAGATCTGACATGCTCCACACCCGCGTTTTCCTGACCCAGCTTGAACATGCGCCCCAAAGAAACAGCACGCCGGTCGCCGCCAGCAGGCCGAACCCCGGCACGCAGAATATCGAGTGCACGCCGCATGCGGCCTCTCAAGCAGTTCTGAAACCCCGTGAATGCCCGAATACGAGGCTATCCGCGCCATCGTCCAGCGCAGACGTGTCTGACGAGAATCTCAGACAGCTGAAGAGTGCGTGCCGTACTCAGCCGACAGGCGCTCATGCGTTGGCTGGCCTTCCCCGTACTCGCGGCACAGCTGGGCGACGAACGCCGCCGCGCTCATCCGCGACTTGATCGCGCCGATGCCCTGACCCGATCCCCAGATGTCCTTCCAGGCCTTGGCCTTGGTGTTGCCGCCCGAGCCGAAATTCATTGTCGACTTGTCGCCTTCGGGCAGGTTGGCCGGGTCCATCCCCGCCGCGATGATCGACGGCGCGAGATAATTGCCAGAAACGCCGGTGAACAGGCTGGAATAAACGATGTCGCCCGCCGTGCTGTCGACGATCATGTCCTTGTAGCGCTCGTCCGCCCGCGCCTCGTCCGTGGCGATGAACGCCGTCCCGATATAGCCGAGGTCCGCGCCCATGGCCTGCGCCGCATAGACGGCCGAGCCCGTCGCGATCGACCCCGACAGCGCCAGCGGCCCGTCGAAGAACTGGCGGATCTCCTGGATCAGCGCGAACGGCGACAGCGTGCCGGCATGGCCGCCCGCGCCCGCGCACACCGCGATCAGCCCGTCGGCGCCCTTCTCAAGCGCCTTGTGAGCGAACGCGACGTTGATGATGTCGTGCATCACGATCCCGCCATAGGAGTGGATCGCCTCGTTCACCTCCGGCCGTGCGCCCAGCGACGTGATGATGATCGGCACCTTGTACTTCACGCACAGCGCCAGATCTTCCTCCAGCCGGTTGTTCGACTTGTGCACGATCAGGTTCACCGCGAACGGCGCGATGCGGGCGCTCGGATCGGCCTTGCGCGCCGCGTCCAGCTCCGAGGTGATCTGCGCCAGCCACTCGTCGAGCTGCTCAAGCGGCCGCGCGTTGAGCGAGGGAAACGATCCCACCACGCCCGCCTTGCACTGCGCGATCACGAGGTCCGGGTTCGAAATGATGAACAGCGGCGAACCGATCACCGGTACGGACATCGAATTGGCGAGGACGGCCGGCAATGACATCGCAGAATCCTTCTTTCGGGCGCACGGTCTTCGCCGCGCCGCGTCTTGACACTGTCAAGTTATAGCGGCGTCCCGGCCGCCCGCAACCTCTTCGTTTCCGCCCCGAAGTCTTGACGCAGGGAAGCCCGACCCCGCATAGCCGGACGGCAAAGAGGATGACATGACCGATCTGATCTCGCTCTCGGCGGAATTCCCGGAGGCCGACGAAGCCCGTTGGCGCGCCCTGGTCGACAAGGCCATGAAGGGCGCCCGTTCGACAGGCTCGTCAGCCGCACGGAGCACGGTCTCGAAGTCCGTCCGCTTTATCGCGCCACCGACTGGGCGACCGCGCAGGGCGATCCCAACCTCCCCGGCGCCGCGCCGTGGCTGCGCGGCTTCGAGGCCGGTCGCGACGTCTATCTCCCGTGGGACATCCGTCAGGTCGTCTCCCACCCGAATGTCGGCGCCGCGCACGACCAGATCATCGAAGCGCTTGAAGGCGGCGTGTCCTCGATCGAACTCCGCCTCGATCCCGCCGGCCAGTCCGGCGTCGCGGTTCAGACCGCGGCCGACGTCGCCGCCCTTCTGAAAGACGTGAAGCTCGATCTCGCCCCCGTGGCGCTCGATGCGGGCGAAACCGCCGGCGCGGCCGCCGCCGCCCTGCTCGCCGCCGCCATCCCCGAGGATGCGCGCGCCGCCGCCCGGATCGACTTCAACATCGACGTCGCCTCCACCGCGTCCGACGCGCTCGGCGCGGCCTCCGCCTCCATCGCGCGAACCTTCCCCGCCGCCCGCGCCGCGCGCGCCGACGCCCGTCCCGTCCACGAAGCCGGCGGCACGGAAGTTCAGGAACTGGCCGTCCTCGCCGGTCTCACGGCCAAGGCGATGCGCGCCATGATCTCCGCCGGCCTGTCCCCCGACGAAGCCGCCAAAGCGCTCCTGCTCACGGTCGCGACCGGACCGGACATTCTGGTCGAAATGGCCAAACTCCGCGCCGCACGCCGCATCACGGGCCGCATCGCCGAAGCCTTCGGCGCCGACGCCGCCCTGCTGCGCCTTCAGGCTGTCACCTCGCGCCGCATGCTGGCCGCGCGCGACGCCTGGGTGAACCTGCTGCGCAACACCTCCGCCTGCTTCTCCGCCGGGGTCGGCGGCGCCGACGTCGTGACGGTCCGCAACTTCACCGACGCCATGGGCGAACCCGGCAAGCTGGCCCGCCGCATGGCGCGCAACACCCAGATCATGGCGCAGGAAGAATCCAGCCTCGGCCGCGTCATCGACCCGGCCGGCGGCGTGTGGAGCATCGAAGCGCTCGCCGACGAAATCGCGACCGCCGCCTGGAAGCGTTTCCAGGTCATGGAAACCGCCGGCGGCGTCGACGCCGGCCCCACCGCCGACGCCCTGAAATCCGAGATCGCCGCCTCCGCCGACGCGCGCCGCAAGGCCGTTCGCCGCCGCAAGGAATGGATCACCGGCGTCAACGATTTCCCGCTGCTCGGCGAAACCGCGCCGGATGTCGATCCGGTCGAACGTCCAGGCGAACCGCCGAAAACCACCGGCGCGAGCATCGCCGCCGACTGGGACGCGCTCGTTGCGGCGGCCGGCTCAGGCGCCACGCTCGCGGATCTCCAGCAGGCGATCTCGAAAACCGTCGCGCCGCTGGGCCTTGCGCCCATGCGCGTCGCCGAGCCCTTCGAGGAGCTGGCCGCGCGCGCCGCGAAAGCGGTCGATGGCGGCGCCTCGCTCAAGGTTCTGCTCTGCGTTCTCGGGCCGCTGTCCGAACACACCGCCCGCCTCACCTATGCGCAGAACTTCTTCGCCGTCGGCGGCCTCGCCTTCGAAGTCGCTGAAGGCGCGCCGGAAACCGTCGCCGAGGCGCTGGCCAGCTCCGGCGCGGCCATCGCCTGCATCTGCGGCGGCGACGCCCGCTATGCCGAGGAAGCTCCCGCCACCGCCGGCGCGCTGAAAGCCGCAGGCGCCAGGCGGGTCTATCTCGCCGGCCGTCCGGGCGATCACGAAGCCGCGTGGCGCGCGGCGGGCGTGGACGAATTCATTCACGTCGGCGTTGACGTGGTTGAAAGCCTTGAAAAAGCGCACGAGACCTCCGGCGTCGCCTGAGCGCGTCCCCCGGGCGCGCGACTTCAGGATCGGCCACTGAGCGCGTCCCCGGACGCGCGCCTTCGGGATCGACCAAGGAGAGACTCGTTCCATGTGCACACGCACGCGCCACGCCCTGCTCGCTACCGCCGGCATCCCGGCCTTCCTTGCGCTGATGGCGTGCTCGCCCGCGCTTCAGGCCGAACCCGATCCCGCCCCGCAGACGCCGCGCGCCCCGGTTGCGCAGGGCGAACCGAACAAGCGCGACGCCGTTCCGGCCTTTCCCGGCCAGACCCGCGCGCCGGAATCGCTGTCGGGCGTGACCTTCAACACCAGCATCATCGCGGACGATCTCGACGAGCCGTGGGGCCTCGCGCTGCTTCCCGGCGGCGGCCTTCTCGTCACCGAGCGGACCGGCAAGCTCTGGCGCTTCAGCGCCAACGGCCAGCGCAACGAGGTCAAGGGCGTGCCGGAGGTCGACAAGCGCGGTCAGGGCGGCCTTCTCGACATCTCGCTGGCGCCCGACTTCGCCAACCGCCGCCTGCTCTACTTCTCCTTCTCAGAGCCGCGCGGAGACAGAACCAACGGAACGTCGCTGGCGCGCGCGACCCTCTCGGCCGACGGAACCCGGCTTGAGAATGTCGAAATCGTCTTCCGTCAGGAACCCGCCTGGGCCTCGCCGCTGCACTTCGGCTCCAACATCGAATGGGACAGCGCCGGGAACATCTTCCTGACGCTCGGCGAACGCTCCCAGCCCGAACCGCGCAAACAGGCGCAACAGCTCGACAGCCTGCTCGGCAAGGTCGTCCACCTCAAGCCGGACGGAACCGCGGTGGACGCCAACCCCTTCGTCGGCGCCGACGGCGCACGCCCGGAGATCTGGTCCTACGGCCATCGCAATGTGCAGGGCGCGGCGATCCACCCGCTCACCGGCAAGCTGGGACCATCGAGCACGGCCGCGCGGCGGCGACGAACTCAACATTCCCGGAAGCGGGCAAGAACTATGGCTGGCCCGTCATCACCTACGGCATCGACTATCCCGGCGGACCGATCGGCGAAGGGATCACCGCTCACGAAGGCATGGAGCAGCCCGTCTATTACTGGGACCCGGTGATCGCGCCCGGCGACATGACCTTTTACCAGGGCGACCTCTTCCCGTGGAAAGGCGACCTTCTGATCGCCGGCCTGTCCGGCCCCATCGTGCGCCTCGAAATCGAGGACGACCGCGTTATCGCCGAGGAACGGCTCGATCCCGATCTTGGCCGCATGCGCGACATCGTCGAAGCGCCCGACGGATCGCTCTACGTCATCACCGACGACAGCGACGGCGTGCTCGCCCGCCTCACGCCGTCGACCTGACATCCCCGACACCGATCCAGAGGAAACCGCATGAGCATCCGGACCTTCGCCATCGCCGCATGCGCGGCGGCCTGCATCGGCTGGACAGCGCCCGCCCACGCGCTCGATCGCTCCGAGCGCGCGATGATCGCCTCCATCGACAAGCGGACCGGAGACGCCGAGCAGCTCCTCGAAACGCTCGTCAACGTGAACTCCGGCACCATGAACCTGCCCGGCGTCGAGCATGTCGGACAGATGATGATCGCCGAACTCGACGCCCTCGGCTTCGAAACCCAATGGATACCGCTGCCCGAGACCGCCCGCGCCGGACATGTCGTGGCGACCCATCGCTCGAAGAACGGCAAGGGCCGCAAAATGCTGCTGATCGGGCACATCGACACCGTGTTCGAACCCGACAGCCCCTTCCAGACCTATCGCCGCATCGACGAGACCACCGCCGAGGGGCCGGGCGTCAACGACATGAAGGGCGGGCTTGTCGTGATGCTCGAAGCGCTGCGCGCCATGAAGGCGGCGGGCGTGCTGAAGAACGCCGACATCACCATCGTCCTGACCGGCGACGAGGAGCGCACGGGCGCCCCGCGAGAGATCGCCCGCGCGGATCTCGTCAAGGCCGCAGAATGGGCCGACGTCGCGCTTGAGTTCGAAGGACTGGCGCGCGTCAACGGCGTCGATCACGGATCGATCTCGCGGCGCGGCGGCACCGGCTGGACGCTCGAAGTCACCGCCAGGTCGGGCCACTCCTCGCGCATCTTCAGCGAGGATCTCGGCTATGGCGCGGTCTACGAAGTCGCGCGCATCCTCAACCGCTTCCGCGAGGAGCTGCCCGAACCCTATCTCACCTACAATGTCGGCGTTCTGGTCGCCGGCGCGACCGCCGAACTGAACACAACCGACACCGGCGGCTCGGCGACCGGCAAGACCAACATCATTCCCGAAAAGGCGCTGGCGCGCGGCGACTTCCGCACCCTCTCGCTCGAACAGGCCGAGAACGTGAAACGGAAGATGCAGGCCATCGTCGACGATCACCTGCCGGGAACCGACGCGACCATCACCTTCGGACGTTCCGGCGCCGTGATGCCGCCGACCGAAGGCTCGCGCGCGCTTCTCGCCAGCCTCAACGTCATCAACAAAGAGATGGGTCTGCCCGCCATGCCCGAGCTTGATCCCATGCTGCGCGGCGGCGGCGACATTTCAGAAGTGTCCGGCCTGCTCGAAGGCGGCCTGATCGGCATGGGTCCCGCCGGGGCCGGCGCGCACGCGGCGGGCGAAACCGTGGACCTCGCCAGCATGCCGCTTCAGGCGAAGCGCGCCGCGCTGATGATGTATCGCCTGTCGCGCAAATAGAGTTGCGAGCGGACCTCGACCCGGCGCCGGCGAAGGCGCATCATCCCCGCCGGCGCACCTGAACGACGCCGGCAAGGGAGATCGACATGACGGACTATTCGGCGCCGCTCCAGAAATGGATGGACCACATCGCCGGCGACGGCCCCGCCCTCGCCGATCTGGTCGCGGACGATTGCGTCTTCATCAGCCCCATCGTCCACACGCCCCAGCAGGGCAAGGCGCTCACCCTCGCCTATCTCGGCGCCGCGGGAAAAACCCTCGGCGGCGGCAAGTTCCGCTATGTCGACATCTTCGACTGCCCCGGCAAGGCGGTGCTCGAATTCGAAAGCGAGATCGACGGCGTCCTCATCAACGGCATCGACATCATCCACTGGAACGACGCCGGCCTCATCACCCGCTTCAAGGTCATGGTGCGCCCTCTGAAGGCGGTGAACGCCATTCACGCCGCCATGAAGGCGCAACTCGAGAGGATGGCGGCGGGCGGCTGACGCCCGCCCCCGGCGCCCCCGCCTAGCGCGCCTTCAGCGGCGCGAAGCCGAGATGCATCCCGGCGTCGACGATGATGAACTCGCCGGTCACATGCGCGCTCTCTGGTCCCGCGAAGAACAGGATCGAACCGGCGATGTCCTCCGGCTTGGAGGCCACTTTCAGCGGCGTCGTCTTGGCGACGTTCTCGGCCGTCTGGTTCTCCACCGCATCGCCCTGGTACTTCGTGAACCAGCCCGACCCGATATAGCCCGGACACACCGCGTTGACGCGGATGTTCGGCGCCAGCGAACGCGCCAGCGACAGCGTCAGCGTATTCAGCGCGCCCTTGGTCGCCGCATACGCGATCGACGAGCCGATGCCCGTGACCCCCGCGATCGACGACACGTTGACCACCGCGCCCTTGCCGCTCTCCGCCAGGTGCGGCTGCGCGGCGCGCGTCATCTGGTAAACCGACACCACATTGACCCGGTAGAGATTCAGGAAGTCCTCGTCCGTCAGCGCCTCCAGGTCGGAGTGCTTGGCGAACTTGGTGATCCCCGCATTGTTGATCAGGATGTCGAGACCGCCGAACGTCTCCACGGCCTGCGCCACCAGCTTCCGGCAATCCTCGTCCTTGCCCACATCGGCCTGACAGGCGAACGCCTCGACGCCGAGCCCGCGGCATTCGGCGGCGACCTGCTCGGCCGCATCCGCGCTGCGCGAATAGTTGACGCAGACGTTCACGCCGCGCCGCGCCAGCCCCAGAGCCGTCGCCGCGCCGAGGCCCGTGCCGCCGCCCGTCACGATCGCGCGCTTGCCCTTCATGTCGCTCATGTCGTTTGTCTCCCGGTCTCGTTCTGAAATCTGTGCTGCAGACCTGTTACCACCTCGCGCGCAAGTCGCCACGCCCGCCTGCGCCGAAAGTCGCCCGAACATGAAAGCGGCCGGCGAGACATCTCGCCGGCCGTTCAGGTTGTCTCCGGGCAGTCTCTGCCGCCTCGGGAGCTTTCTGGGGAGGAAATATTCCGCGTATCAGCCTGGGCGGCCCATCTGCATGTTCACGAACTCGTCCTTGGTGACGAAACCGTCTCCGTCGGAATCGAGCCGCATGCTCCACATCTGCTCGATCCGTTCTTCGCCCATGCGTTCTTTCATCTGGGCGGGCATGGCGGTCAGCCATTCGGCCTTGTCCAGCTTGCCGTCCTTGTTGGTGTCCGAGGCCTCGAAACGCTCGGCGCGCTGTTCCGGGGTCATCCGGCCCGGCCCCTGCTGGGCCAGGGCGGGCGTGGCGCAAACGGCGATGGCGGCCAGCGCGAGGCCCAGTTTTGCGGTGATCTTCATGGGTTGCCTCTCAGGTGAAGCTTTCAGGGTTGCGAAAACACCCCCCCGGGCGGCCGGCGGCTGCGCCGTCGACGCAAATTGAACGTGGCCTTTTCGGGCATCCGTCGCGCCGCACTGCTTCCGGAGCGCGGCATCACGCGCTCGTGTCTCCCTTGTGCGGTCCGGTAAGGTTTCGGACGGGGTTTCCGTTGCGCCTTCTGGTCTGGCGAAAGGCTGTGCTAAGGGTTCCGAAACACGAAGGATCCGGCCCATGACCACCCACTTCCCTGATTTTGCGACCCTTCCCCTCACGGGCGGCGCGCACGGCAAGGCCGGCTCCGGGAATCAGGCGGCGGCTGGCGGCGTCTGGACCACCCCGGAAGGCGTGGACGTGAACCCGCTCTACGGCCCGAAGGATGTGGCCGGCCTCGACTTCCTCGACGACTGGCCCGGCCTCGCGCCGTTCGGTCGCGGCCCCTATCCCACCATGTACACCAACCAGCCCTGGACGATCCGCCAGTACGCCGGCTTCTCCACCGCTGAAGACTCCAACGCCTTCTACCGCCGCAACCTCGCGGCCGGACAGAAGGGCCTCTCCGTCGCTTTCGATCTCGCCACCCACCGCGGCTATGACAGCGACCACCCGCGCGTCGTCGGCGATGTCGGCATGGCCGGCGTCGCCATCGACAGCATCTACGACATGCGCACCCTCTTCGCGGGCATTCCGCTCGACAGGATGAGCGTGTCGATGACCATGAACGGCGCCGTGCTGCCGGTGCTCGCGCTCTACATCGTCGCCGCCGAGGAACAGGGCGTCTCCGCCGACAAGCTCTCCGGCACGATCCAGAACGACATCCTCAAGGAGTTCATGGTCCGCAACACCTACATCTACCCGCCGCGGCCCTCGATGCGGATCATCTCGGACATCTTCCGCTACACCTCCGAGAACATGCCGAAGTTCAACTCGATCTCGATCTCCGGCTACCACATGCAGGAAGCCGGCGCCTCGGCCGACCTCGAACTCGCCTACACGCTGGCCGACGGCGTCGAATACATCCGCGCCGGAATCGACGCGGGCCTCACCGTCGACGCCTTCGCCCCGCGCCTGTCCTTCTTCTGGGCCATCGGCATGAACTACTTCATGGAGGTCGCGAAGATGCGCGCGGCCCGCATGTTGTGGGCGCGCCTGGTCAAGCAGTTCGAACCGAAGAACGACAAGTCGCTGTCGCTGCGCACGCACTGCCAGACCTCCGGCTGGTCGCTCACCGCGCAGGACGTCTACAACAACGTCATCCGCACCTGCCTTGAAGCCATGGCGGCCGCCGGCGGACAGACCCAGTCTCTGCACACCAACTCCTTCGACGAGGCGCTGGCCCTGCCGACCGACTTCTCGGCCCGCATCGCGCGCAACACCCAGATCTTCCTGCAGCAGGAAGCCGGCGTCTGCCGCACCATCGACATGTGGGGCGGCGGCTACTATGTCGAACGCCTCACCCATGATCTCGCCCGCCGCGCGCTCGAACACATCGACGAAGTCGAGAAGATGGGCGGCATGGCCAAGGCCATCGAGGAAGGCCTGCCCAAGCTGCGCATCGAGGAAGCCGCCGCGAAGACGCAGGCGCGCATCGACAGCGGCGTGCAGACCATCGTCGGCGTCAACAAGTTCCGCCTCAACGAGGCCGAAGACGTGCCGGTGCTGAAGGTCGACAACGCCAAGGTCCGCACCATGCAGCTCGACAAGCTGAAGCGCCTGAAGGGCGAGCGCGACGAGCAGGCCGTCGGCGCGGCGCTGCACGCCATCACCAGGGCGACCGAAACCGGAACCGGCAACCTGCTCGCGCTGGCGGTCGAGGCCGCGCGCGCCAAGGCCACCGTCGGCGAGATTTCGGCGGCGGTCGAACAGGTCGTCGGCCGTCACCAGGCGCAAATCCGTTCGATCCAGGGAGTGTATGCGGCGGGCATGAACGCGAAATCCGAAAAGGTCGCCGAGGCGCGCCGCCTCGCCGACGAGTTCGAGGCCGCCGAAGGCCGGCGCCCGCGCATCCTCATCGCCAAGATGGGTCAGGACGGACACGATCGCGGCCAGAAAGTCGTCGCCTCCGGCTTCGCCGATCTTGGCTGGGACGTCGACATCGGCCCGCTCTTCCAGACCCCGGAAGAAGCCGCGCGTCAGGCGGTCGAAAACGACGTCCACGTCGTCGCCGCATCGTCGCTGGCCGCCGGCCACCTCACGCTGGTGCCCGAACTTCGCGGCGCGCTCGACAAGGAAGGCCGGGGCGACATCACGGTGGTGGTCGGGGGCGTCGTGCCGCCGCAGGATTACGACGCGCTCTACAAGGCGGGCGCCGCGGCGATCTTCCCGCCCGGCACCGTCATCGCGGACGCCGCCGTCGAACTGCTCGGCAAGCTCAACCCCGGCGAGGGCCACAACTCCCGCAACGCCGCCGCGAGCTGATGATACCGTTAGTCGGCTATTGGCCCGAAGCGGACATTGGCGCGTCGCGCATTCTATCTATCATCGCACGCTGAGCGTTAGGCCAAAGGAAAACACCCCGTGCACAAGCTCGAGAGACAGGTGCCGCTTCCGGAAGCGATGCAAGGGCGCTGGAAAACGGTCGCCGATCAGGAAGAATTAGCGATTACCGGCGGCGAAATTCACGGCTTTGGCAAAGTCGTCGAGTACGACTGGAAAATGATCGAAGAAATTGATGGGGCGCTTTGCGTGCAATTGGGTGTCAATGACACGTCGCTGGAAGGCCAAGACGCTTTCGCTGCTCAACACATCACCAACTTGGTCATCACGCCAGATGGTGAGTTTCACGTGTACAACGTAAAGTTTTCTGAGCAGCTGGAAAAGTTTAGCTAAGCCACTCTGCTGAATGACTGCCTTCGGCGAAAATCCGACCCACTTTTCCGTCGCCCATATTTCTCCTCGCGTCTGGCGCGGGGAGGGTTCGGGAGACGTCTCCGAGTCCATCGAATGTCAGGCGCCGGCCGGCGTGTTGAGGAAAGGTCCGCGAAGCGGGCGGAGCGTGGACAAGACGCTTCGCCTGACCAACGCCCGGGGAAGTCTCGGGAAGCTCGCGGAAACCGCCTCATGCAAACAGGCTCCGGGGTGTCGAAACCGGGGCTCCAGGTCTCGCGGAGAGATCTGCACGCGGGTCCGGGATGCGGAAATGGGTCCAAATGCTGGACGTGGGCCGTGTGATCTCAGACGATCGAGACGCAACCGGTGTTCCCCAGCCAAACCCGCCAGCCGCACCGGATCTCAAACCGGCCGCGGGGCGCGTGACGATCGCGTCTTACTCGCTGGTCCTCGCGACCAGCACATCGGCGCGGCCCCACGCGCCCCGGCCTCCCCACTCAGCGGCGGAGGTGAAACGCAAACCCGGAGAGCCAGCGGCTCGTCCGGCCGCATGCGCATGTCCGTCACACGGTGGCCGGAACGCGATCCACGCGATAGCATCTCCGCGAGACACCGAACCGTCGCAAAGCGCACGCCGCCGAAGGATTTCCCATGAGCCGAATTCGCCGACTGACGGGCGCCCTGACCGCCCTCATCGCGTGCGCGCTCTCGCCCGCGGCGCTCGCGCAAACGCCGACATCCTCGCCGGTCGAGCTGTTATCCAGCGTCCGCAAGATCTGCTACATCGTCGCCCAACACCCGACGAACGGCGACGAAAGAGGCTTCTTCTTCTACGAGTATTGCGCCAACCGGAACGCCGACGCCTGGCGGATGGTCGGCTTATACAGCCCGCCCAGAAAATTTCCCAACGGCAAAACGATGCCGGCCAGGGCCGAGGGAAAGCAGTACACGCCCGAAGAGATCAAGCGGATCTACAATTTCACATCGATCCGGGACGCCAACAGCAAGCAGTCCGGCAACCGCAACGACAAGTCCGTCATCATGATGAGCTACCCGCTTGTGGCCGAACCGATCCCCGGCTTTCACGACGGCTTCGTCGCCAAGAATTATTCCGATCCGCAATTTTCCGCCAAGGTCACCCTGCCCAACGGAGGCTCCGGCTCCACCGTGCGGTCCGTGAAGTTCGAGAACGGCATGCTGTTGCCGGTGACGCTCTACAAGGCGCTTCTCCCGGACACCTTCGATCAGAACCAGAACGACGTAAGGGTGTCCGCGTGGGCGGCGATGAGAGCCCGCTGGGCCGAAAACGACCGCAAGCGGCGCGAACGCGGTCTCAACGATCCCAATCCCGTCCAGTATTGCCGGCAGGAGTGCTTTGGCGCCGGTCTGAACGGCATTACGGTTCCCCATTGCCGCACCTATTGCGATTGAGGCCGTCATCGAAGCTGAAATTTCCGAAGCGCCCATAGCGCCGTTTCGCTATCATCTGACCTGATCGGGAGGTTGGCCCCGCACAAGCGTCCCCCGACCACAGATCCGCCTCAGGCCCAAAGGAGCCCGACATGCCGCGCCAACTTCTTGCGTCCCTGGCCGCCCTCGCGCTGACGGCCAGCCTCGCCGCCTGCGCCACCCCGCCCACCGTTTACGCTCCGGCGGCCAGCAACACCTCCGCCGGCTACCGCGAAACCAGGATCGAGTCCGATCGCTACCGCGTCGTCTTCCGCGCCAACCCCGATCTCGGACGCGCCGAAGTCGAGGACCTCGCGCTTCGCCGCGCCGCCGAGCTTGCCCGCCAGAACGGCGCGGACTGGTTCCGCGTCGTCACCCGCACCACCGAACAGGTGGGCGGAACCAGCGGCGGAGGCACCAGCGTCGGGGTCGGCGGAAGCTCCGGGTCGCGCGGCTCGCATGTCGGCGTCGGCATCGGCATCAACCTGACGCCCGACAGCCGCAAATATCAGACGACGCTGGAAGTGCTTCTGGGTCATGGCCCCAAGCCGGCCGACGAGAACGTCTACGACGCCGGCGCCATTCTGAACGGCGCCGTTTCGGGCTAGGACGAGCCATGACCTTGCCTGACCTGACCACGCGCGCCGGGCTGGCGCGGGCGATCACCCTTGTGGAATCGAAGCGTCCCGATCACCGGGCCGCCGCCCGCCGCCTTCTCGACGACGTCATGCCCCGCACGGGCGCGGCCCAGCGCGTCGGCGTCACCGGGGTTCCCGGCGTCGGCAAGTCGACCTTCATCGACGCCTTCGGAACCATGCTGACCGGGATGGGCCTGAAGGTGGCGGTGCTCGCCGTCGATCCCAGCTCCCGCCGGTCCGGCGGCTCGATCCTCGGCGACAAGACCCGGATGGCGCGGCTGTCGGTCGACCCCCTCGCCTTTATCCGCCCCTCGCCGGCGGGCGATACGCTGGGCGGAGCCGCGCGGCGCACGCGCGAGACGATGCTGCTCTGCGAGGCCGCCGGTTATGATGTCGTCCTGGTCGAAACCGTCGGCGTCGGTCAGTCCGAAACCATCGTGGCCGATATGGTGGATTTCTTTCTCGTGCTGATGCTGCCCAACGCCGGAGACGAGCTGCAGGGCATCAAGAAGGGGGTTCTTGAGGTCGCCGACATGATCGCGGTCAACAAGGCCGACATTGATCCCAAGGCGGCCGCCCGCGCGGTCCGCACCTATGCGGCCGCCATGCATATGCTGGAGCCCGCCCTGCCCGACTGGACGCCCCCGGTTCTGGCGGTGTCCGGGCAGACCGGGGATGGTCTCGAAGATCTCTGGAAGACCATCGAAACCCATCGCCGCACCACCGAATCGTCCGGCGAACGCACGCGCCGCCGGTCCGACCAGCAGGTCCGCTGGCTGGAAACCCTCATCCAGGAAGGGCTTCTGACGGCTTTCTCCGAGAACCCCGCCATCGCCGGGAAGCTTGCGGATTTGCGCGAACGGGTCGCCCACGGCGAACTGCCCGCCTCCTCCGCCGCGGATGAACTTCTGGCGAGCTTTCTGGGCGGCGCGCCACAGGGATGAGATTTTACAGGGTGCTGCTTGCTGTGGCGCGGCATCGGCGACATTTTCCACATGGGCTGAATCAGGGAGCTCCCGTGATGTTTGGGCTGGTTGCCGCCAAGGGCGCCATCCGGGCGTGCGCCGCCTCGGCGCTCGCATGCGTTGCGGCGGGCGCGGCCCGCGCCGACAACGCCGGCCAACCCATGACGTTCGAATGGGGCAAGGCCTATGGCGACACCGACGCGATCTTCGCCGACGGCGACCTGACGCCCGACACGCCGAAGGCGCTTCAGGCCTTCCTTGAGCGCAGCGAAGTGGGTCCCGACACCCGCATCTATCTCAACTCGCTCGGCGGAGACCTGACCGCCGGCATGCAGCTCGGGCGGGTCATTCGCGCGGCCCACCTCAACACCGGCGTCGGACGCAACAAGCGCGATCCCGACGAAGCCGAACCGATCTCGCTGGCGGTGATCTCAAAAGTCTATCCCGGCTATTGCGTCAGCGCCTGCACGCTGGCTTTCCTCGGCGGCGTCTCGCGGCGCGTGGACCCGGGCGGCACCTACGCCGTTCACCAGGTCAGCATGGACTGCGTCGACAAGCGCCAGGCCGTATCCCGCTTCCCCTGGACCCCTCAGCCGGGGGTGAACTACTGCCCGGAACTGGGCGACGCCCTGTCCATGGTCCAGATCGCCAGCGGCGCCGTCGTCGAATACGTCCGCTCGATGGGCGTCGATCCGCTCTTCCTGTCGGAGATGGCCAAGGCCGGGCCGAACACGATCAACGCGCTGACCGAATCCCAGCTCGACGCCTACCGCATCAACTTCACCATGCGCACCACGTCATGGTCGTTCGAGACCGACGCGCATGGCCAGTTCTACCTGAAACACACCCAGGGCGACGAATGGAAGGAAGACCGCGTCGAGTTCTACTGCGACCGCAGCGCCGGTCCGCGCCTGTTCATGTGGATGGTCCACGTCACCACGCGCAGCAATGGCCGCATTGACCCGAACTACATCGTCGATCTCGCCGGCGACGGCCTCACCGCCAAGTGGCAGACGCCGCCCGTCGAGGAAGGCGGTCTCGCCCAGATCGACAGCGCCGCGCTGGAGCCGATCGAGATCATCAACCCGCCGGCCGCGACCGAGTACGAAAACGTCACCCTGACCATCGACCTCTCGCAGCGATTGCAGAATGTGATGATGCAGGCCGACAAGTTTCAGCTCGTCACCACCCGGTCCGAGCACGAAGGCGGACCCGGCTTCACGCTGATCGCCATGGATATCGACCGCGACAAGCTCGCGGGCATCGCGCGCTCATGTCAGTAAACGCCCAAGAGGCGTCCATGCGCTGGCGCGGCGGCGGATGTCATTGCGGCGCGGTGCGCTATGAAGTTCTGACCCCCGACGAAATCGAGGTCGAAGACTGCAACTGCTCGATCTGCCGGATGACGGGGTTCCTGCACCTTGTCGCGCCCGCCAACCGGTTCCGGCTGATCCGCGGCGCCGACCGGCTCACCCGCTACGCGTTCGGATCGCGAACGGCGCAACATCTGTTTTGCAGCATCTGCGGCGTGAAGTCCTACTATGTGCCGAGATCGAACCCGGACGGGTTCAGCGTGAACCTGCGTTGCCTGGACGATCCGGACGACTTCGCCGACATCCGCATCGTGAAATTCGACGGGCGCGGCGATTGGGAGGCTTCGGCGGCGCTCATCGCGCACAAATCGCGTAGCTGAGCCTTGGGGCTCAGAGCCTGTTCAGGTGTGCTTGCCTTCCTTGTACTTGCGCTTGCCGTCCGTCTCGACGCCCTGCGCCAGCTGGTTGGCCTGCTCCACCCAACGCTCGCGCTCGATACGCCCCTTGAACGCGATCGCGTTGTTCACCCACGCGATCTCGCGCTCGCTCCAGGAAGCGATCTGGTCGAAATGGTAGACGCCGAGCTTGTTCAGAAGGCCCTCGAGTTTCGGCCCCACGCCGGCGATCTCCTTCAGATCGTCGGCGACGCCGTTGCGCGGTCCCGTCGAGCAGAGCCGGCTTGTCCTGCCCGTCCTGCGTCTCGGCGGTTTCCACCGCCGCCGCCTTGGCCGCTGCCGGCTCGGCGACCACCAGCGTACCGCCGCGCACCAGCTCCTCTTCGAGGTAGCGCACGCGCCCCTCAAGATAGCGGTTGCGCCAGCGAATGCGCATCAGCTCGTCGGATTCGACATCATGCCCGGCGGAGACCAGCGCGGTCTGCGTTACACGCGCCTCTTCCAGTTCGGCGACCTTGCCTTCCAGGAAGCGCGCTCGCGACTCGAGATAGCGGTTCCGCCACGCAAGCGATTTCTCTTCTTCTTCGTCGGCGTCGCTGTCCTTCTTGTCCGCTCCGCTCTTCAGGCGGGCGACCTCCTGACGTTCCGCACGCAGTTGCGCCTCAAGTTCGGCGAGCCGCTTGCCGCCGCCCGTCGAAACGGCGCCGGCGGCGACGCTGGTCGATGCCGCCATCCCGCCGCGCAAAGCCCAACCGATCAATCCGCCGAGAAGAGCCGCGATCGCCAGCAACAAGAGGATTTGAAGGATCAGCCAGATCATTGGACCTGCTCCACGCTGGAAACGGTGAATTGAATGCGGCGGTTCCGGGCTCGCCCATCCGCGGTGCGGTTGCTGGCGACAGGTTGGTCCGGACCATACCCTTCGGCCGACAGCTGCCCCGCCGGCACGCCGCGCTCGACGAGATAGGTCATGACCGCGTCGGCGCGCGCCCGGCTTAGCCGCAGATTCTTGGCGCGCGTGCCGGTGTCGTCCGTATGCCCCTGAACCTCGATGCGCAGCCCCGCGCAACGACGCGCGATTTCGACCAGCTTGTCGAGCGTCCGTCCGCTCTCGCGGTTGATCGAGGCGTCGCCGACCCCAAAGAGTATCTCGTTCTTGTCCATCACGTTCTGAAACGCGATCTGACAGTTTTCCTGCTGCGCGGGCCCAGTGGACGACAGATCGATATCCGCGATCTCCGCGATGTCCGGCGCATCCTCGCGAACGTCGAAGAGAACCGAGTAGCGGTTCTGGAGACGCGCCATGTCCTCGCGCATGTATCCGATCGCGCTTCCCGGCGCCGCGCCGCTGACGCGAATGAGATCGCCGAACACGGCGATCTCGCCCTCGTCGAAATTCATGAAGTTCGGCAGCAGGGCGCGCACATGCTCGACCCAGCCGTCAGCGCCGCCAAGTTGGGAATTGTCAGTGAAAGCGTCCGGCGCGGAAAGCTGGCCGCTGCGCGCCAGCGTATCGCGCGCCGCTTCGGACCCGATCCGCCCCGCGAACGACAACCGCCCATCCTTCAACGTCGCGGTCCAGTCCGGCGCGCCATGAATGTCCGCCGTCGCGGTGACGCCGCCTTCTGCGCCCGCGACCAGCGTCCGGGCGGTGCTGGCCGCCATATCCGTGGGCGCGAAGCCGGATACCCGCAACCGGCCGTCGATCAGGTCGGCCGATCCCCGGTCGAGCTGCCTCAGCGCGGCCAGCGCGGCGTTTGTGGCGGCCCCAAGGTCCACGCCCTCCGGCGCACCCGATGCGAGTTGCATCCGGCTGACCACATTGTCGCCAAACAGATCCCGCGCAGAATTTTCGATAAGTGCGCGAGCCTGCCGGTTCGGTGCGTGGCCCGACAACTCGACCTGCGGTCCGGTCTTCACGGCGCTCCATGTGTAGGGGCTGATCAGCGGCGCGACATCGACATTCCGCGCAATGACCTTGGTCACGCCGCCATTGAACAGGCCGCCAGCCCCGAGCGCCGACCGCGCCGCCTCAATCGCGGAAAGGCGCGCGGCATCCGATTCGACCGCACCGAGAAGCTCGACGCGCTGTCCGCCGGCGCGAACCCGAAGGCCCGCCTGCCCGTCAGCGGCGAGCGCAGCTTCCGCAGCCGCGCCGACACGCCCCTGAATCGCGGGCGCGGCGCCGAACATCACATAGATTGCGAGCGCCAGAAGCCCGGCCGCACCGATCCAGTACAGCAGACGGTCCGAGCCGCTCAGCGTGTCAGGCGCCAACTTCATCCAACTCCCGCCTCTCAGTCCGGAGCGCCCTCAGCGACCGACGCGCCTTTTGGGCCGACCTTGTACGGCCACCCTGAGGTTAACCATTTCGGTCGCCAAGTCCCCGCGGCCTCGGCGCCGAGGACGCAATTGCGCCGCCGACCCCGCCCCTGTATCGAAGGCGCGTTCCGGTGGGCGTCAGGTCAGGCGCGATGTGCGCCTCAGCCCGTTGCGCCGCCATCCGCACGGGAGCGCAAGAACGCTATCCCGCACCATGGAAAATCACCTTCCTAATCTTCTAATTCTCCAGAATATGCCAACATGCATTCAGATTCACCTCAGGGACGATCCAGACACGCCTCGTTCGAGCAGATTTCGAGCCTCTCGAACGACACGGTCAAGCTGCTGCGCTCGCTGGATCGCAAGAAGGCGCGCAATGAGAGCGGCCTCTTCCTCGCCGAAGGCGCCCGCCTCGCCGAGGAAGGTCTCGCGCATGAATGGACCCCGGCCTATGTGCTCGCCGGCGCCGAGGGCGCGGATCGCCCCCGAACGGCCGACCTTCTTCAACGCCTGACAGACGCCGGCGCGCGCGTGCTGCTTGCCTCCGCCAAGGTGATGGAGGCCGTTTCGCGCAAGGATAATCCCCAGACCGTGGTCACCGCATTCCGGCAACGGAGCTTTTCGCTCGACGACCTCGCCGTCTCCGGTCGGGCTCGCTGGATCGCGCTCTACGAAGTTCGCGACCCGGGGAATCTCGGAACCATCATTCGTACTGCGGACGCCGCCGGCGTGTCCGGGGTGATCCTGATCGGCTCATGTTGCGATCCTGTCTCCGTCGAGGCCGTTCGCGCAAGCATGGGGTCGCTGTTCGCCTCTCGCATCGCGCACGCATCACCGGAGGCGTTCGACGCGTGGCGCAGGAAACAGGGCGCGCGATTGCTCGCAGCCTCGATGCACGGCGATCGCTCTCACGACGACGCGACCTATTCTGAGCGCAGCATCGTTCTGATGGGAAATGAACAGTCCGGACTTCCAGACGACATCGAGGCCGCCTGCGACGAGCTGGTTCGCATACCGATGCGCGGCAGCGCCGACAGCCTCAACCTTGCAGCCGCCGCCAGCGTCATGATCTACGCGGCCTGGCGCGCCCAGGACTACGCGGGAGCGCGCAGCTGATGACAGATCCCTTCGAGATTCTCGTCAGCGACGACTGGAAGGACTACACGCTCGTCGACAGCGGCGAAGGCCGGAAGCTCGAACGCTTCGGCAGGGTCACCGTCGATCGCCCTGACGCCCAGGCGCTTTGGCCCTCGCAAACCCCGCGCGACTCCTGGCGCGCCGATGCGGTCTTCGATTCCGGCGGCGACGATGAAGAACGCGGCAAATGGGTGTTCCCGGGCCGACGCCCGCCCGAAAGCTGGCCCATCGCATGGGGGCCGTTGAAGCTTCACGCCCGCTGCGCCGCCTTCCGGCACATGGGGGTGTTCCCCGAGCACTCCGTCCACTGGAGCTGGGCCGCGCAGAAGATACGCGCCGCCAAACGGCCCATCCGGCTGCTGAACGTGTTCGGCTACACCGGCATGATGAGCCTGGCCGCCGCCGAAGCTGGCGCCGAGGTCGTCCACGTCGACGCCTCGCCCAAGTCGATCGGACACGGGCGCGAGAACCAGGCGCTTTCCGGTCTCTCGGAAAGACCGATCCGGTGGATATGCGACGACGCGATGAAGTTTCTCGAACGAGAAGTACGTCGCGGCCGAACCTATGACGCGCTGGTGCTTGATCCGCCAAAGTATGGCCGTGGCCCCAAGAACGAAGTCTGGCGCTTCGAACAGGACTTCCCGGCGCTGCTGCAGACCATGCGCGCCCTGCTGAGCGACCAGCCGCTTTTCGCCATTCTCACGGTCTACGCTGTCCGCCTGTCCTTTCTGTCGGTCGGCCAGGCGCTTTCCGGAGCAATGGACGGCGCAAACGGCCGGTTGGGCATGGGCGAGATGTGCATTCGCGAGAATGGCCGGGGATTCGCCCTGCCCACGGGTCTCTTCGCGCGGATGGAGTGGTGACCGACGGCGGGCGCCGCTAGGTCACCATCGCCCGCTCGCGCCGCAATCATGCTAGGCAAAGCCAGGAAACGCACGACAAGGACCATGGACAAGAAAGCCGACCCCGACGCCAGGCCCCGCAGACCGGTCCGTTCTCTCCTGCGTGAACTCTATCACGGGGAAACGTCCCGCGCGCTGCGCTTTCAGGCGATGTGGCTGTTCTTCGACGCCCTGTTGATCGCGTTCTTCATGGTCTCTCCGTTCATTGAGCACGGAACCGCATTCCTCCTCGCGGACTACGCAATCGCGCTTGTGCTGTTCGCCGATCTTGTGGCGCGCGCCTGGGCTTTCGGGAACTTCACGCGCTGGATCGCCCGCCCGCTGGTGTGGGCCGATTTCGCCGTGCTGCTGTCGCTGATCATCCCCGTATACGCCGCCAACCTCGGCTTCCTGCGCATCCTGCGCGCCTACTCGCTGATCCATGGCGCGTCGCTCTGGCGCCTGCTTGGACCGCGCGTGCAGCAGCATTCGGACTCCATCAAGGCGGTCTTCAACCTGGTGGTCTTCATCTTCATGATGACAGCTCTGGTGCACACGCTGTTCGCCGGGCGCGTGCCGCACATCAAGTCCTATCTCGACTCGCTCTACTTCACCGTGGCGTCGCTGACGACGACCGGTTATGGCGACATCGTGCTGCCCGGCGTATGGGGCCGGCTGATCTCGGTGCTGATCATGATCGGCGGCGTGAGCCTGTTCTTCCGTCTGGTCCAGGTGGCCATACGGTCGCCGAAAGTCCGCGCCCCCTGCCCATCCTGTGGACTTCAGCGGCACGAACCGGACGCCATCCATTGCAAGGCATGCGGACAGGCCCTGCACATTCCACATGACAATGATTGATCGAACAGGCCGCCCCGAAGGGATCGTCGCTTTCAAGCCGTTTTCCGCCCCGAACGAGACGCCGACCGCTTACTGGGCGCCGCAGCCCATCCGACAGGCGCCTTCGCCTAACGCTCGGGCGACACAGGGGATTGAAACGCCTCCCCGGATGCTGCCTTTATGTGCAGAGCCGAAATCGGGCTAATCGGGAGGGTATGATCACTCCGCCGCCAGCATTCGACGAAATGACCCTCAACGGCGAGATTCGCCCCGGGTACGAAGCCGTCGCGCAATGGCTTCAGGGGCTGAGTCTCGAAGAACTGCGCCGCAAGAAGGCCGAAGCCGAAGCGGTGTTCCGGCGGATCGGCATCACATTCGCGGTCTATGGCGAAGGCGGAGACCCTGAACGCCTGATCCCGTTCGATCTCGTGCCGCGCGTTTTCTCCGGCGCCGAGTGGGACATCATCGACCGCGGCGTGAAGCAGCGCGCCAAGGCCCTGAACCTGTTCATCCACGACGTCTATAACGCGCGCGAGTCGATCAAGGCCGGCGTGGCGCCCGCCCATATCATCGAGTCCAACGACGCCTATCAGCCGCTGATGGAGGGGTTCACCCCTCCGCAAGGCGTCTACACCCATGTGGTCGGCATCGACATCGTGCGCACCGGCCCGGAAGAGTTCTTCGTCCTGGAAGACAATTGCCGAACGCCGTCGGGCGTTTCCTATGTCCTCGAAAACCGCGCGATCATGACGCGCCTGTTTCCGGAACTCTTCGCGAGCGGAAACATCCGCCCCGTGGACGGGTATCCCGAACTGCTCAGGCAGACGCTCGCAGAATGCGCCCCGCCCGCCTGCAAGGGAACGCCCAGCATCGTGGTCCTCACGCCGGGCCACTTCAACAGCGCCTACTACGAACATTCCTTCATCGCAGACGAGATGGGCGTGCACCTCGTCGAGGGCTCGGATCTCTTCGTGGAGGACGGTCTGGTCTATATGCGCACCACGACCGGCCCCGAGCGGGTCGATGTGATCTATCGGCGTCTCGACGACGCATTCCTCGATCCGGAGGCCTTCAATCCGGATTCCATGCTCGGCGTTCCCGGTCTCATGAACGCCTATCTCACCGGCGGCGTCACGCTGGTGAACGCCCCCGGCGCCGGGATCGCCGACGACAAGGCGATCTATTGCTACATCCCGGACCTGATCCGCTTCTTTCTCAACGAAGAGCCGCTGCTGCCCAACGTCCAGACCTACCGTTGCGGCGAGCCCGACCAACTCGCCTACGCCCTGGATCACATAGACGAGTTGGTCTTCAAGGAGGTCCACGGGTCGGGCGGATACGGCATGTTGATCGGCCCAGCCGCGACCCGCAAGGAAAAGCGATCCTACGCCAAGAAGGTGATGGCCGACCCGAAAGCCTTCATCGCGCAGCCGACACTGGCGCTGTCGACCAGTCCGACATTCGTCGACAAAGGCGTCGCACCCCGGCACATCGATTTCCGTCCTTTCGCGCTGGTCGGCACCAAGGTGCGCCTGACCCCCGGCGGCCTGACCCGGGTTGCGATGCGCCAGAACTCTCTGGTCGTGAATTCAAGTCAGGGCGGCGGCGTCAAGGATACCTGGGTGTTGGTGAAATGATCTGCGCCGCCGGAGTTCGTCCCAATGCTTAGTCGCGTCGCGGAGAACCTCTTCTGGATCGGACGCTATATCGAGCGCGCCGAGAACGTCGCCCGTCTCGTCGACGTCGGGCGTCGCATGTCCGCGCTCCCGCGAGACATCCACCCGACGCCGTCCAATGAATGGTCCTCGATCCTGATCGCCGCGGGGTCCCAGAACATCTACGAGCGCGACATCGAGCGCGCGGACATGCGCTCGACGATCGATCACCTGTTCTTCGATCCATCGGTGCCGTCGAGCGTCTACAACTCCTTCCACTATGCGCGCGAGAATGGTCGCGCGATCCGAACCGCGCTGACGCAGGATTGCTGGGAGGCGTTGAACAGCGCCTGGACGGGAATGCGCGATCTGCCGCGCGAACGCGCTTCCGGCGCGGCGCTCGCCGACATCATCGACTGGATCAAATCGCAATCGGCGTTGTTCAGGGGCGCGTTCCACGGAACCATGGTCCGTGACGACGGATATGAATTCATCCGGATGGGCATGGCGATCGAGCGCGTCGATTCAACGGCCCGTCTGCTCGATGTGAAGTATCATGTGCTGCTGGCCGACATCAGCGAGGTCGGCTCAGGCGCCGACCACTATCAATGGCTTTCGCTGCTGCAGGCCTCCGCCGGACAGCGCGCCTACGCCTTTCTGACCAAATCACCGATTTCGGCGCGCGGCGTCGCGCAGTTCCTGATCCTCGCCGACAGGTTCCCGCGAGCGATTCGGTTCAACGTACAGTTGACCGCCGACACCGTCGCTTCGCTTGAACGGTTCTATGGAAAGGACGCTTCTTGTCACGAACGGGTCCAGAACTTCCTCGATCGCGTCACATCCCTCGATATTGAGGCCATTTTTTCCTTCGGACTCCACGAGTTCCTGACCGATGTAATTGAACGCAACTATGCCGTTGCGGACGGGCTTGCGGAGGCCTACGGATTCGCTCCAATTTTGACTGACGACGGGGCGGCGGATGAAACAGGCGGGCAGTAGCCAATACGCATTCGCGCCTCCGGCCGAGAGACTACCCACTTTCCTGGACACCCCTATGACCTATTGCGTCGCCTTGAAACTGAATCAGGGATTGATCTTCCTTGCGGACACAAGGACGAACGCAGGCGTCGACAACATTTCGCGTGTGAAGAAGCTGTTCACGTGGGAGGTGCCGGACGATCGCGCCATCGCCATGATGACCGCAGGCAATCTCGGCATCACGCAGGCGGTCATCTCCGAACTGAACGAACAGCTCGACCGTCCGAAGGAAGGCGAAACCAACCTCTACACCGCTGCGAGCATGTTCGACATCGCCCAACTTGTGGGAGACAAGATGCGCGACGTGCAGGCGCGCTTCGGACCTGGCCTGGCGGCGCGAGGCGAAGACTCAGGCGCATCGATTATCGTCGGCGGTCAGCGTCAGGGCGGGCGCCCGCGCCTGTTCCTGATCTACGCGGCGGGCAACTTCATCGAAGCGACGAAAGATACGCCGTACTTCCAGATCGGCGAACACAAGTATGGGAAGCCGATCATCGATCGCGTCATATCCGTCGACACCGACCTGCCGGATGCGATCATCTGCGCGCTGCTCTCGATGGACTCGACGCTGCGTTCGAACCTCTCGGTCGGCATGCCGCTGGACCTTGCGGTGATCCGGACCAATGAGCTGGCGTTCGACCAGCAACGCCGGATCGAAGCCGACGATCCCGCCTTCCGCGAATTCTCGGAGCGCTGGTCGCAACAGCTGCGCGACGCATTCTCGGTGATGCGGACCATGAAAGTCTGACACCGCGCCGAAGGGCTTCCCATTCGCCCCCGTCTGTCGCAAGAACCGGGCCTGAACGGGAGCGCCGCCTTGAGGTCCGGATCGCGGAAAATCTGCGCAAACACCATGCTTCGCGCCGCCCTGTGCGCGGCGTTGGCTTCCGTGTGCCTGAATGCTCCGGCGGCGGCTCAAGCGCCCGCCAAGCCGCAACGGATCGTGTCCACCAATCTCTGCACCGACCAGATGCTGCTGTATCTGGTCGAGCCGGAGCGGATCATTTCGCTCACCTACCTGTCATGGAAGAACGACGCCACGCCGCCCCGGTTTCGCGACGCGCTGAGCCGCATCAAACCCAACCACGGATTGGCCGAGGAAGTGCTGCGGATGGACCCCGATCTGGTCATCGCCGGCGCATACTCGGCTCGCTTCACGACATCGCTTCTGCGCCGCCTGGGAAAAGACGTCGTCGAGTTCGAACCCGACAACAGCTTCGACGATATGTATGCGGACTTTCGAAAGATGGGCGATCTCGTCGGCGAACGCGAACGGGCCGAGACGCTGATCCGCGATTTTCAGACGGAGCTGGCGCGCCTCGAAGCCGATTCGCCAGCAGGGGACAAGCCGGTCTATGCGGCGTTCGAACCCAATATGGGCGTCGTCGGAAAGGACATGTTTCTGTCGGAGGTCGTCAATGCAGGGGGCTTTCAGACGCTGGGCGAAGCGATGGGGTTTTCGGGATACCGAAATCTCCCGATCGAACAGATTGTGCAATTGACGCCTGACCTGATCTCGACCGATCCCGGATACGGCTCGCCAGCCATGGCGACGGATATTCTCAGGCATCCGTTGATGCGACGGATGACAGCGACCATCCCCGAGTTGAACATCCCGCCGCGCTATACGAACTGCCCCACGCCGGAAACGCTGGAAGCGGTGCGGATGCTCGTGGAAGCTCGCAAACGCCTGCGCGCCCAGCCTCGTGGATCGGCGCCCAAAGCGACGTTGATCCAATGACGAAACATCCCCCATTCGCGGTATTGATCATCGCCCTTGCGTTGCTGGTCGCCGCCCTCGCCTTCGCGTCGATGATAACGGGCCCCCAAGGCGCAGGCGCCTTTGATCTGATCGGCCTGCTTGGCGCCGATCCCGACACGGCCTGGCTGATCATGCGCGAGGTCCGGCTGCCCCGCACGGCGCTGGCCGTTCTGGAAGGCGCGACCCTCGGTCTCGCCGGCGCAACGCTTCAGGGCTTTCTGCGCAACCCGTTGGCCGATCCTGGCGTCATTGGCGTTTCATCGTCCGCATCGCTGTTCGCCGTGATCGTGTTCTACGCCGGACTGGGACAGTATCTCGGGGGGCTTGCCCTGCCGCTGGCCGCCATCGCCGGTGCGATGCTGTGCGTTCTCGTTCTGAAAATGCTGGCCGGGCGTGGAGGCGTGCTGACCCTGATCCTCGCGGGCGTCGCGATCTCCAGCATCTCCGGCGCGATCATGCAGCTGGCGCTCAATCTGTCGCCCAACCCGTTCGCCACGCAGGAAATCCTGTTCTGGCTCATGGGCTCTGTAACCGATCGCAGTCTCGATCATGTCTGGCTGGCGACGCCGTTCATGCTCGCCGGCTGGGCCCTACTGGCGACTACCGCGCCGAGCCTCGACGTGATGAGCCTGGGGGAAGAGGCCGCCGCGAGCCTTGGCGTGAACATCCCGCGCACCACCACGCTGATCGCGCTGGGCGTGGCGCTTTCCGTCGGTGCGGGAGCGGCCGTCACGGGCGGTATCGGTTTTGTGGGGCTGGTCGTCCCTCACCTGCTGCGCCCGCTGGTCGGCCACAAGCCGAGCCGCCTCTTGCCCGCCAGCGCCCTGGCCGGAGCCGCCTTGCTGACAGCGGCGGACATCTTCATCCGCCTCGTCGCGATAGGTCCCGAACTGAAGCTCGGCGTGGTCACAGCGCTGATTGGCGCGCCCTTCTTCCTCTGGCTGGTGTTCAAGGCGCGCGCGGAGCTGGAGGCATGACGCTCGAAGCGCGCGGCATATCTGTAAGGTTGAGCGACCGGGAGATCGTCTCCGGCGCGGGACTTGAGTTGCGCCCCGGCGAACTGGTCGGCTTGATCGGCCCCAACGGCGCTGGAAAGTCGACACTTCTCAGAGCCATGCTGGGGCTGATTGAGCGCGCGGCCGGCGAGACTCTTCTAGACGGCGATGATTTCCTCGCACGGCCCGCGCGAGAGCGCGCCCGGCGCGTGGCGTTCCTGCCGCAGGATCGAAAGGTCGAATGGCGGCTGAGCAGCCATGACATCGTGATGCTGGGACGCTACCCGCACCATTCAGGGTTTGGCGGCGCCGGAGCCGAGGACAGGAGGGCCGTCGACCGGGCCCTGGAGGCCGTCGACGCCGGTCATTTACGCGACAGACCGGTCGCTGTCCTGTCGGGCGGCGAACGAACGCGCGTGTTGCTGGCGCGGGCGCTGGCCGTCGAGTCTGCCTACCAACTCACCGATGAACCGATCGCCGCCCTGGACCCCTACCATCAGCTCCACGTTATGGAGATCCTACGGGATCTGGCCGATCGGGGCGCAGGCGTCCTCGTGGTCATGCACGACCTGGCGCTGGCGGCCCGGTTCGCCGACCGGCTGATTCTCATGAACGACGGAAAGATCGTCTGCGCGGGTCCGCCGGCGGATGTCCTGACGGCGGAGCGGCTTGCGGAGGTCTATGGCATCCGGGCGGCAAGGTCCGGCGCCTCAATGGGCGACATCACGGAACTCGCCCCCTGGACCCGCATGGAGGCCCCCCCGAACGAAGAATAGCCCCCGCACAAACGCCTCAGCGCACGAATTTCGTGCCATCCGGAGCCTTCGCCCGACTCCCCTGAATCGCCCGTATCTTGCATTCTCCCCCGTGGCAGGCCACGCCTATCCGGTGGGAGGACACAGGTGAGCGACCCCAACACGGCCCAACTTCTGGCCGAATGGCGCGGCGGTGCGCTTGACGCGCGCAACGCCCTGATAGCCCGTCTGCATCCCGAACTAACCGCCATCGCCGCCGCGAGACTGCGCGCTGATCGCAACAGCTCGCTGTCCACGGGAGACCTGATCAACGAGGCGGTGATCAAGCTTGTCGCGACCGACGGTCTGTCGCTCGCCGACCGCGGGCACATGCTCGCCCTGGCCTCGCGCGTCATGCGGAACATTCTCGTCGACCACGCCCGCGCGCGGAACTCCGACAAACGCCGGCATCACAAGGTGGAGCTGACCACGGAAGTCGAAGGCAATCTTCGATTTGATCTGATTGCGCTCGATTCTGCGCTCTTAAGGTTGAAGGTAGTGGACGCCCAACTCGCGGAGCTTGTGGAGATGCGCTATTTCGGCGGAATGACGGTGGAAGATATCGCCGCCGTCACCGGGATGTCAGAACCCACAGTCAAGCGGCGATGGGTGGTCGCCCGCTCCTGGCTGCTGGATGCGCTGAACAACCCGATCGAAAATGACTGATCCTGAGCTCGACCGCGAAGCGATCACGCTATTTGAAGAGCTGCTGGAGACCGATCCGGCGGATCCGGACGCATGGCTGAACGAACGCACGGCCGGACGCGATACGCTGCGAGCGCGCGTGCAAGCGCTGAGATCAGCCGATCTCGCCGCAACGCTCGCCACGGGCGGCGCCCTCAACCATGTCACCGACGCCCCGCCCCCGGAACGACTGGGCGCCTACCGTATCGGAGAGCGGATCGGCGCCGGCGGGATGGGCTCGGTCTATCTGGCGACACGCGATCGCGGCGACTTTGAGCACACGGCTGCGATCAAGATCATCAAACCCGGTCTTCTGTCCGAGCGTCTGGTCGACAGGTTTCGTCGCGAACGCCAGATCCTGGCGCAGCTGCGCCACCCTAACATCGCCCAACTTTTCGACGGCGGCGAAACCGACGACGGATCGCCATACTTCATCATGGAGTATGTCGATGGCTTGCCGCTTCTGCGTTGGGCGGAAAGCGTCGAGGCGTCACGGGAACAGCGCATCGACATGCTGCTGCAGGCTTGCGCGGCCGTAGCCTTCGCGCACGCCAACCTTATCGTCCATCGCGACATCACGCCTTCAAACGTCATGGTGACGCCCGAAGGTGTCGTGAAACTGATCGACTTCGGAATTGCGCGACCCACCGGGCTGAACCTTCCGCCGATCAACCCGCCCTCCGAAGGCGGATCGCTCCAGACGCTCAGCCTGACCCCCGGCTACGCCGCCCCGGAACGCATGACTGGCGCGGAACCGACGACCGCCACCGACATCTTCTCACTGGGCAAGCTTGCCGCGCGTCTGCTGGAGGACGACGTCAACAATCCGGAACTCGCGGCGATCATCGCCCGGGCGACCCGACCGAATCCGGAAGACCGCTACGGCTCGGTTGATCGGTTCGCTCAGGATCTGCGCGCATGGCGCGACCAGAGGCCGGTATCCTCGTTCAGCGGCGGCCCCGGATATGCCTTCCGCAAGTTCGTGGCGCGACACAAGAAGACGACGTTCTTCTCGTCCGCCGCTGTCGTTCTGCTTATCGCCGCCTTCGCCGGAACTACCGTCGCCTATTTCGCGGCTGAACGGGCGCGCGCAGAAGAAGCTCAACGGTTTCAGGACGTGCGCAACCTGGCCAACTATCTGCTGTTCGATCTCAACGACCAGCTTCGAAAGGTGCCTGGCAACACGTCGGCCCGCGCCGACCTCGCGGCGCGCGCTCAGACCTATCTGGACACGTTGGCGGCGTCGAAAAACACGAACCGCGACCTGCGCCTGGAAACGGCAAACGGCCTTATCCGTCTCGCCGAAATTCAGGGGTCGCCGGTCGAACGCAATCTGGGACTCGGAACTGACGCCAAGACCAACCTTGTGCGCGCCGAAGCCATTCTCGGTGATTTGCACAAGGAATCTGACTCACCCCAGATCGCTCTGGCGGAGTCTCGGATCGACGCGACGCTTGGGCTGATCGCCATCTATCGCGACAACGATGCCGAAACATCGCTGGATCGCTTCGCCAGAGGCCAGGCCGCGCTCGATCGCGTCGCCGATGGCCAGCGTGACGCCAAATGGCGTCAGGCTCAGGCGGAGCTGACCCGCAATGTCATGGATCGCCAATCGTACAACGAGGAATATGATGACCTTCTCGCCGCGGCGGACGCGCAGGAGGCGTTCCTCGATAGCTGGCCTGATGATGAGCGCGCCAGCCAGATCGCCCGCCTGGAACGCGCCTACGCCTGGTATTACCGCGGCTCCGCGCAGTCCCTTATTGAACGAGAGGCGGAGGCCTACCCAGAGCTGCGAAAGGCTCATGATGCGTTCAAGACGATGGAAGCCGAAACCCCGAATGACACGCAATTGCTCTACATGATCGGTTGGAGCGGCGCAGAAGGTTATGCTGCGGCGGCGCGGATCGGAAAGGTGGATGAGAGCGCCGACCTTCTGTTCAGCGCACGCGACGCCGTGAAACGCCTGGCCGCAATCGAGGATCGCGACGAAAGCGCCAAGATCATGTTGATCACGATCGAGGAGACCTACGCCCAGCACCTGGCGGACATTGGCGACTACCCGGCCGCGATCGAGGCTCAGAAACATCTCGTCGACATCCAGATCGCCGACATGGACGAGACCAGCGCGGGAACCGACGTCGGCTGGAGCGAAATGATCCTCGGAGGCATCGCCGCCAGCGCCCAAGACCGCAAACTGGCCTGCGACAGCTGGACAAGCGCGCTGACCCGTTTCAATCAGGCGCAAGCCAACGAACGCCTGAGCGCATTCCACGCATCCTTCCTGAGCGGACTACGAGCCAATGTAGAGCGTTGCCGGCGCGGAGTTCCGGTTACGGAGTTCGGCCCGCTTCGCCTGCCCGATCCGGAAGAATCCGAAGATCCATAGAGCGCCTGATCCGTCTTCCCGAGATATCGCGCTTTTCCAGATGAAGACCCTTTGCGCTCCCCCAAACGGGAGCGCTTTGGCTTGCGCCTCGTCGGGAACCTGTCGGACGTTCGACTGGGTGGGACGATCCCGCAGCGGGGGCAAGGCGTGCGGGAGCCTCCAGGCTCCCGCACCGTCCCCGCCCACACAAAACCGCTCCTGACAAAAAACTCATGATCGCGTGAGCCGTTTTGCCGCCCCTGCTCGCTGAAGAAGGTGAGAGGCCCTCGTCCCGGAGCCCGACACCCTGCCGCCAGCCGACCTCCGTGTCGCGACGGCCGAGGATCCGACTTCCGGAATCGCGATCGGCGTCTCGGGGGAAATGGTTGCCTCAAGGGGACGAACATGTCCGCGAAGGATACGAAATGGGCGAACGGCGACCGCGGGGGAACAGGCGGCGGCGGGGGACTCCGGGGCCTTGTGGCTCTGATGGGCGCCGCCGCCCTCTCCGGCTGCGCTGTCGTCAGCGATCTTGGCGCGACCGGCCTCGCCGAAAACATCGAAACCAACGCAACGACGTTGAACGACGCCCACACGCGCGCGATGACGGCCATCATCGCCCTCAACGTCCTGCGCGCACGGGATCGTTGGCCCACCAACTACACAACGCTCTCAGGCATTAAATCAAACCCGACACTCGCTCTGAACGGGTCGATGGAGTTCGGCCCCCTTGGTTTGGGCAACGCGCCGCTACCGTTTTCCGGATCATCCGCAACGGTCGCGCGAAACGAAATGGCGAACGCCGAATACTCGGTGAACCCCTTCGCCAACAATGATCGGACCCAAAGCCTTCTCAAACCCGTAGGCCCGACCACACTGCTCAATTACTGGGAGTCCGGCTGGCCCCGCGAAACCCTCATGTGGATGTTCGTCGACGCGGTCCGCTTCACGGACCAGAGCGCCTTTGTTTTCGTCAACGGCGACGACTTCTCAGATCCCGCTCCTGACCCAACCTCGACCCCACAGCGTTTCTTGAAGCTGATCGAAGACGCGCATGACGGTCGTGTCGAGTTCGGCCAGTTGGACGGCGTAAGTCAGGACGAGCGTGGGTGCGTCCCCTACGACCCCGATTTCATCCGCGAGGCGTTCGCTGGCGGACCCGGCGTGGAGACATCCGGCGAACTTGTAAGAACCGTGGAAGCTTTGACCGGCAAGAAGCTGACCTTCACGCAGGACAATCGCACGCAGGTTCCGCCCGGAGAAGCGTCAACACGCACCGATCAATTCCGCCGATCGCTCTTGCTCTGCGACTCCGCGCCCGCGCGCTGGGGTTTTACGGACGTCACCACCGGACAAGAAGTCGCCGAGATTCGCACTCGCTCCTTCGACGACATGATCTACTTCCTCGGCGAAACCCTTCGCCTCAGCGAAAACGGCGATGAAGGAAAGGCTGGCGGCGTCACCCTGTTCAAAACCTATGCGCCCCGCGCGGACGTCAAGTTCGCCGTCCACGTCGACCATGCCGGACAGGGCTATTTCATAGCTCCGCAGAACCCAGCGAAGGTTATCGGCGCTGGTGAGGATCAGTCCGGAAACGTCCTGGGTCTGCTCAATCAACTCTATCAATTCGCTCAATCCGACGAGTTCCTGAGGGCGCCCGAAGCACGTCTGAGATGACGAGCAAGGGCGCACACCTGCCATTTTGGAGACGGGTAAATGGACATTGAAACGATAACGCTTCCGGATCTGCCCGACTGGCTTGTGGTCGTCCTGTGGGTCAACGTCGCAGCCGCTGCGATCTGGATCGTTCTGACGCTGTTTGTCTACATGCGTCGCAGGGCCAGCAACCTTACCCCCGTAAACGCGCCGCACGCACGCAAAGATGCTGCGCCGGACTTTCTCTCGGTGGATCACAAGGCTCGCGAAGCGCAGATAGAACGCGGCGAAGCGTTCGAAAGCGAACTCGACAAGCGCGAGGCAGAAGAAGCCGCCAGAGCCGCCGGCGTGAAGAAGATATCCATGTGGCGCCGTCTGGCCGGCTTCGCCACCTTCCTGATCTCGCTGTTCTCCCTGGCTTCCAGCATCGTCGGCGTCATCTGGCAGGTCGATCGCATCGGCGGAATGATGAGCCAGGCCGACAAGATCGGCGTCATTCTGCAGAAGTACCCCATCCCCTTCGCCGTCGCGGCGTTCGTGATCGGTTACTACGTCATCGTCTTCTTCGCCAAAAAACAGTGGAAGCGCGCCAGCTGAGGCCGCGCATCGGCGTTCGCGTACATCGGATCAAGTCAGGAGCCCTGAAATGAAGTCGACACAACTCACCGTCAGCGATCCTGATCTCGTTGCGGAGTTCATTCGTCCAGACGCCTTCAAGGCCTTCTTCGAGCGGCGCATTGAAGTGCCGCCGGACTATATGGGCCTTCTTATGCGCAACGGCCAATTCGTTGAAGCGTATAAGGGCGCGCACTTCTCGGTCGGCGGAATTTTCAACCAGCTGAAAAGCATCGTCGGGGGATCGCAATCCGTCAGCCTGCTGCTCGCCGATCTGAAGACTTTCCAGGTCAAGAGCGACTTCACGGCGCTAACGAAGGACAAGGTTGAGGTCGCAGGCTGCGCCACCATCGACCTCCAGATCAACCCGGAACGTCCTCAAAACATCATCGGCCTCATGTCCGGCCGCAAGGCTCTGTCCCGAGCGGACGTCGCCGCCCGCATTCGCGACACCCTCACCGACCGGGTCTTCGAAGCCACCATCAGCCGTATGAACGCGGAGGAAGTTCGCGGCAATCGCGGTCTCCAGGATCTCATTCAGGCCGACACCATGAAGGAGATCGAACGCGTTCTCGGCGACCTCGGCGTCATGATCCGCCATTCGTCGGTCGAGTGGGCGCTGAATGACGTGGAAAAAGCGGCGATCGCCCGCGCCGCCGCCGAGCGCAGCGCCGAGGAGGCCGAATACAAATTTGGTCAGCTTCGCCGCGAAATGGAGCGCCAGAACGAAACCACCGAATTCCAGATCACGTCCAAGTTCAACCAGCAGAAGCTGGAACTTCAATCAGAACATGAACTCGAACGTCTGGTCATGGACCAGGAAATCGACTTCGTCGATGCACGCGAAACCGGCAAGCGCGTGCAGGAGATGAAGGTTCTTCAGCACGAGATCGAGCTCCTCAAAACCGAGCGGATGTTCAAGTTCGAACAGGAGATCGCAACCGCGACCCACCAGGGCGTGGACATGAAGGTTATCGAGGAGCGCAAGCGCAAGATCGAGCGCGAAACCCAACTGCTCGACAAACAGCATGATCTCGAACTCAGAACCCTGGAGGACGAGTATCGCCGCACCCGTTCCGTGAAGGACGCGAGCACAGACGCGTCGGTCGCGAAGACGGGTTTCGATGTCCGCAAGGGCGAAGCCGACACCAAGGCGTACGAAACCGCTCGCTCCATCGAAACTCAGATCAAGGCCGACAAGGCTGCGCTCGACAAGCTGGCGGGTCTCAACGACCTCCAGTCGAGGCAGGACAAACAGCGTCTGGAAGAACGCATCCGCGAATCCGAACTGCGCCACCGCCAGGAAATGGACAAGGCCAAGCTCGAGGCGCAACGCGAAGAGACACGCCTGCAACATGGTGGTCGGATGACCCCGGAGCAGACGCTGGCGGTCAACGCCGGCCTCAGCCCCAAGTCGCGAAAATCCTGGAGGAACAAGCGAAGGCGCGGCGGCGGCCGACAATGCCGGCAGCGCGCAGGCGATGGAGATCATGAAGCAGATGGTCGCCATGGCCGACCGCAACGCCACCCAGACCGCCGAGCAGGCCAAAGCGCTGGCGCAGATGATCGTTCAAAGTTCGGTTGGCGTCGCCGCTGGCGTCGGCGCCGCGAAGGCCGCAGGCGCGAGCGGCGGTCCGCTGGGAAGCGACAACACCGTCGATTGCCCCAAATGCGGTCGCACAAACGAAGCCAAGGACCGCTTCTGCGTGGGCTGCGGCGAGCAACTTCGCAAGTAGAAGGACCGGAGGAAGGGCGAGAACATGCTGGAAGGCCGCACACACGCGGGATCGGTCTCCCCCTGCTGCTACCAGCGGGCGGCGACGCGCGGCGCGATGTTCTGCGGCGAGTGCCGGTCGCCAATCCTCCGGTGCATGGCCTACGAGGAATGTGGTGGCCTGCTCGGACCGGATGGGCGCTGCCCGGTATGTGTCGCCCCGAAGCTGTTTCTCGACGCCGGCGCACGACGAGACGTGAAGGCCGGTGGCGCACTCGTTCTGCCGCTGATGTTCATGAACGACTCGCCCGTTCGCCGACCGGTCTTTGTAACCGACGTATGGGTTCGCGAGGGCGATGGGGAACTGCGCAAGCAAAACGTGGCATGGGAACGCCTGGAAGCTGGCGCCGCCAACCCGCTTTGGGTTCAAACCGGCGCACTGGAGCGTCAGGGACGTCAGCTCTTCGAAGTCTCTTTCACGGTCGCCACGCGCTACCGCTGGCGCGAGGAAGCGTTCGCATTCCGCTCCAACCTGCAACTCGACATTGAACAGGGCGGCGGCGTCGTCATCAACCAGACCATTCACGCCGGTGGACAGGAAGGCGGTCTGGGCGGGGCGGTCAACGCACCCATCCGTATCGAGGCCGCCTCGGAAACGCACTCAGATCAGGACCGTCGAACCGAACCCACTTTGCTCGGCCTCACCTACGCCGACGGATTTGAACGGGAGACCGGCATACGCGGCTATACGAGCGGCCCGCTTCAAGGGGCCGTCATCCTCCGCAACGCCCGCTTCACCTGGAAGGGCTTCGCATCTGGCGAGGCCCCCGAAACCCGACCGATCTGCACCGACGACTCGCTGATCGTCGCCGGGCGCTCGAACTCGCGACAGTTGGGCGGCGAAGCCGACGTTCGGTTGCTGGTGCGCGACAATGCCGGAAACCTCGACGAGCAGCTTTCGCGCGCGATCTCACGAAGGCATCTTGAGTTCTACCTGCAGAATGGACGGCTGCACGTTCACGCCGCAGGCGAAGCCGGCGTCAGCATCGGCGACCGTCGACTTGCACGCGACGGCATGGCGGCGGTCGACCACGAAGATATCATCCATGTTCTTCCGAAACATGCAGACGCCTTGTCGCTGCAGGTGCGCATGCGCGCCGCCTTCGGAGAGATCCACGAAATCGTCATCACGCGAATACCCGCCGCACCGGAGGCTTCATGAGCACGTGTTCGGCCTGCAAGGCAGACCTGGTTGAAGGCGCTCGCTTCTGCGGCGCATGCGGCGCCCCCGCACCGCAAGCCGAGCCGCCCCCTCCGCCTCCTCCGCCTCCTCAAATGGACATCGCCTCGCTCTACACAATCGACGAAGCGACCACGCGTCAGTCGTCTCCTTCAAGCGGAAAACGGCTAGAGCCGGGAGAAACGTTCGCGAAGCGCTACGAGATCACCTCGCTGATCGGCGAAGGCGGCATGGGCGTGGTCTACAAAGCGAAGGACACGTTGACCCAAACCGATGTCGCCCTGAAGCTCATCCGGGCGGACCGCCTGGGCGGCGCAGACGCCGTCGGCAGGTTGATCCGCGAAGGCGTCACGTCCCGCGACATACGACATGCGAACGTCGTCGCCGTCTATGACGTCGGCGAATCTGACGGGCAGCCCTACATGTCCATGGAGTTCCTGTCCGGCCGCAGTCTTCGCGCCTGGAATCGGGAACGCATGCAGGGGCCCGAGGCCTCGCTGAAGACCGTCGCCAACGTTATCCGGGAAATCCTCAATGGCCTTGAGGCCGCGCACCAGGCGGGGGTGGTTCATCGCGATCTTAAGCCGGAAAACGTCATGCTGATCAGCGAACCCGCGGATAGCGGCGTTCGCCTGAAGATCCTCGATTTCGGGATCGCTCGCGCACCCAATTCAGGCGACACGGGATCCACCAGCCTCGGCACACGCGGATACATGGCCCCCGAACAACTGACGGCGCCGGACGCCGCCCAGGCTTCCGCCGACCTGTATTCGCTGTCGGTCATGTTCTACGAAATGCTGGTCGGCGTCGTCCCCCAGAACTACTGGCAGCCGCCCAGCGGCGGTCGCGGAGACGTACCAGAGGCGATCGACAAACTGATCCAACGCGGTTTGTCTCCTAGCCCCCGCGCCCGTCCCCAATCGGTAGCGGAATACCGCGAGGCTCTGGAGGCCGCCCTTTCATCCGCCGATGAACCCAAGGCGGGAACTGGCGGCACCTGGGCGGATCGCCCGGAAGTGCGCGATGCGCTTCAGAAGACGTCCGAATTTCTTTCCAAGGGCGGCCTGTTGGGCGCAGCGAGCGAGCGCGGAAAACAAAGGTCGGGAGCGGGCGACGAGAACAACGCTGGCGAGAAGACGCTCTGGCAATGGTTCATGTACGACATGAAGCATCGCTATGTTGACGGCAACGGACGAGCGCATCGCAAGGAATACTGGGGCTTCAATCTCGGCGCCTTCGTAATGTTCTTCATCGGAGGCGTGATCGACGGCGCGTCAGCCGGCGACTTCGGCGAGCCGACCTTTATCGCCTCGACGATCATGTGGTTGGGGCTATTGGCTCCGTCCGTCGCCGTCGCAAGCCGCCGCATGCATGATCTTGGCTATTCGGGCTGGATGGCTCTCCTGGTCGCCATTCCGTTGGTCGGTTGGGTCGTCGCCATCTTGATGGGCCTGCCCAAGGGTGCGCCCGGAGCGAACCAATATGGGCCCGATCCCCTCGTTGGAGGGAACGCCCGATGAAGTGCGCCGCATGCCAGGCGGAAAATCCCCCCGATGGCCGCTTCTGCCGGAACTGCGGCAAACGGCTTGAGGCGCCGCAACAGGCGCCCCCTCCGCCGGAGCTATCGAGTCTGCGCACAGAGGAACCGTGGGGCGGCCCACCCTCGCCGCCCAGAACCTCGATGGAAGGCGAGCCTTTCGTCGCCGGAACCGTGTTTGGCGGCCGATATGAGATCGAAGATTTGGCGGCCGGGGGACCCAGATCCAATCTCTACCGCGCCCGCGACATTCAGACCGGCGCGGCCGTCATGCTGCGCCTGTTTGGCGATGATCCGCGGCTCGGCGGCCGCCCGGAATCCGTGGTCGATCGCGCACGCGCCATGCAGGGCATTCGACATCCCGCCCTGGCGGTCATTCGCGACACGGGCACGGTGAACGGTCATGCCTACATCGTTTCCGACGCCCAGGACGACATAACACTGAGAGAGTGGAACCGGTCACGCCTGGTGAGCGGAGAACCGCTTGGCATGCTCGTCATCTCAATGATCATCACGGTCATCATCGATGCGCTCGAGCTAATCCATAACTATCATCAGGTTGCTGACGTAACGCCGAACAAGGTCCGGGTGCCTCGAAACGGCGTGACGCAACCGCGGGATATCCGTCTTGTCGATTTGGGCATTCCCGACCTCGTCGAAAACGGAACTGGCGGCGGCACAGGATACGGAGCAAACCCCTATAGCGCGCCCGAGGCTTTGACCTTCGGCGCGGACGCTCTGCCGCCTTCGGCGGACATCTACTCGGTCGGGATGATCCTCTATGAGCTGATCGCCGGCGTTCCATTGTCCGGCCACTGGCGCCCGCCAAGCGAGGGACGCACGGATGTCTCTCCCGAACTCGACGCGCTGGTTCAGGACTGTCTGTCGAATGCGCCGCGCCTTCGCCCGCAAACAGCTGAGGAATTTCGGAACCGCTTTTCCGCTGCCCTGAACTTGTCGACGCCGAACCATGAACCGGGCGGCGACAAGAAAAAGGACAAGCGCGACGACAAGAAGGATGTGCCGCCGCCAGACAAAGAAGTCGTCCAGGTAAAGACATGGAAGATCCCGGACTTCCTCGCGCCCATCCTAAAAGCCGTCAACATGCCGTTCGCGCCTCTGATGATGATCGTTCAGATCGTCGTCGGCTGGATCGAGATCCTGCTGATGGGGGCGAACGCAATGCCGTATGCAAAGCGCAAGGCGCCGCACCCCGCACTCACCGTCATCGTAACCTGCCTGCTGGTGGCGCTCATCGGCGGGGGCGTCTGGGCCGGCGTTCGGTATCTGCCCGGCCTCATCGGCGAACAACGTCTAGCGGGCGGGGAAACGGACGCGCCGCAGGACGATCCGGAGGACGTCGATCTTGAGGACGATCCAGAGCCGCTCAGGATTCCGATTGAAGAACCCACGCCGCAACCAGCACCTACTCCGCAACCCACGCCTGAGCCGGTTCGCCCACAGCCAACGCCCCCGCCTCAACCTGCGTCACGATATGAATCCTTTGACGGCTACTGGACCGACGACTTCGGAAACACCTGGGACGTCTATGTCGACAACAGCGGACAGGTCGAAGCGGAGATCGTCAACGGCCCCTATACCGGCCTGCCCATGACCGGGACCATTCGCGGGACAGCTTACCAGTTCCGCGTAGGCAATGCCTACGGGCCCGGGGCCACAGGACAGTTCGATGGCGGCTGCCACATCTACTACCAAACACCGGATCCGGCCGGGAGCGGCCTGCTGATTACCGCGAAATTCCACATCAACCATCAGCCGGGAGCACCCTGTCCATGACCGGAAGTCTTGGGGCCGAGTACTGCCCGTCCTGCGGGCGGGTCCTGCCGGACGGCACGCGCTACTGCCCGCATTGCAGCACCAAGGGAGGCGTTGAATTGGATATTCCGATCGGGGAGCGCAAGCTTCAGGGACTACTGTTCGACCCGCGCCCGACACCGGCGCCCGCCTTCCGCGCGCCGCTAGGCGCCCTGCCTGAGAAGGTCGACCTAAGACAGTACTTCGCCAAGGTTCCGGTCGAAGACCAACTGCGGACCAACTCCTGCGCCGCAAACGCGATCGTCGGGGCGCTGGAGTATGCACTGGTGCGGATGGGAGCGAAGCTCATCCAACTCTCGCGGCTCTTCATCTACTACAACGCACGCAAAATGGCGGACCGGCAAGGCGAGGATCAAGGCATCACAATGCCGCTCGCGATGGCTTCCGCGCTCGGTTTCGGCGTCTGTGACGAGCAGATCTGGCCATTCAGCGAAGCTGCGGTGACTTCGCAGCCCAATCAACAAGCCTACCGAGACGCCCAATTGCACGAGGCGATTTCGTTCGCGCGCGTCTCGCCGGGAGAAGGCGTTCGCGGCGCGCTGGCGGCTGGCTTCCCTGTCGTCTTCGGAACGTTCGTGCCGGACAGCTACTATCAGGAAGCCCAGCGCACCGGCGTAATGCCGACGCCAGACCAGCGCCGTGAGCAACCTGCTGGCGGACATGCGATGCTGATCGTCGGCTACGACAACTCCGACAAGTGCTGGATCATCCGAAACTCCTGGGGCGAGAAGTTCGCTGACAAAGGATACTGCAAGATCCCCTATGCAACGCTGGAGGTCTATTCGCCGCCGGACTGCTACTGGGTGATCGGCGCAATCGAGGGAACACCCGGCAGCCAGATGCTTGGCGCCGCGCCACGCGATGCATTGCGCGACATTCAAGCCTCGGCAAAAGCCGACATGGATATGGCTCTAGATCGCCTACAGACGCAACGTCCCGATTCCAGCGCCCCCCTCGGACGACAGGCCTGCTACAAGTGCGGGATCATCTACAGCGACCTAGACTCCAAATGCGACAACTGCTGGGGACCGCTGCAACCTTATGACGGCGCCTCGCCATTCCGCACCGCCGCCGAAGCGGTCTCACCAGTTCCGGCGGCCGCACGCGGATATCAGGGGGCGCCTCTTCCGGTATCTGAGCGACGGCTCGACGGCTGCCTGTTTGAACAGCGCCGATCCAACGCCCCAGTCCTTCAGACGCCGATGGGCGACGCCCCCAAGTCTGTCGATCTTCGGCAATACTGTTCGCCAGTTGAGGATCAGGGCACGACCAACTCATGCACGGCCAATGCGACTGTCGGCGCACTGGAGTACCTTCAACGCCGCGCCGGCGGAAAGTTCACCGACATCTCGCGCCTGTTCGTCTACTATAACGCGCGCAAGCTTGCCGACACACAGAACCAGGACTGTGGAAGTTTCATCCATCACGCCATGGCGTCTGTGCTCGCGCATGGGGCCTGCGAAGAAAAGATCTGGCCATTCGAACTGGGGCAGATTTTGAAACAACCGCCTCAGGATGCTTACCAAAACGCGATGAACCACGAGGCCGTGCAATACGCACGCACAATGCTGGGAAACACCACCCTGCAAGCATTGGCCATGGGTCTGCCGGTGGTGTTTGGGGCCTACATTCCCTCGCGCTTCTATGACGAGGCCATGCGCACCAACATCATGCCGCAACCGGCTGAAAAGCTCGATCCGCCAGGCGGCGGGCACGCGATGCTGATCGTCGGCTACGACTTCCCCTCTCGCACCTGGCTTGTTCGCAATTCATGGGGCGAGCGGTTTGCCGACAAAGGCTACTTTCGAATTCCCTTCGCCACGCTGGAGACCTATTCGGTCCCGGATCACTACTGGGCGATCGGAGCCATAGAAGCGACGCCAGGTCTGTCCATGTCCGGGCCGACACCAATGGCGGCGGCGCAGGAGACGCAGGCGTCCGCCGCCGCCGACATGCGCGAAGCGCTGTCGCGCCTCCGCAATGATCTGAGAACAGACTTCCAGTCGGAGCTAGACAAGCAAAAGGAAGACATACGTCGTCGACTGCGCGGTTCGGACCAGACCTGACCTTACGAACCGTTGCGCCGCACGACGGAGGGCGTCGGGCTCAGGCCCGACGCCTTTTCCTTGGCCGTTGAGTCATCAAAGCGGTTCAAATTCGGCCGTGAAGTGCCGCATCATTGGCGGCTCCTTTGCGATCCGCAGTCCTTTGAGTTGGGGCGCTGCCGCCACGAGTTCCTCGAAGACTTCGACAACATAATCAGCGTGGCTCTGCGTATAGACCCGGCGAGGAAACGCGAGACGAACGAGATCCATCATCGCGGGCTCCTCCCGCCCGTCGGGCTTGCGCCCGAACATGACCGTACCGATTTCGCAACCACGAATACCGCCCATCAGGTACAGCGCGCACGCCAGCGACTGCCCTGGGTATTCGAGCGGTGGAATGTGAGGAAGAAAGGCGCGGGCGTCCACGAAAACCGCGTGCCCGCCCGCCGGCTTCACCACGGGCACGCCGAGCGCATCCAACCGCTCGACAATATAGGCATTGGTTCGCACGCGATAACGCAAATAGTCGTCGTCGACGATCTCTTCCAAGCCCTGCGCGATCGCATCGAGATCGCGTCCCGCAAGACCGCCATATGTCGGGAAACCCTCAGTCTGGATCAATCGCGTGCGAGCGCGCTCGGCAAGATCGTCGTCATTGATCGCCAGCCACCCACCGATGTTGGCGAAGGCGTCCTTCTTTGCGCTCATCGTCATGCCGTCAGCGACGCTGAACATCTCCCGCACAATCTCGGGAATCGCGCGGTCACCCTGCCCCTCCTCGCGGAGCTTGATGAACCAGGCGTTCTCCGCGAAGCGGCAACCATCGATGAAGAATGGCTTGCCGTGCTTCCTCGCAAGTTCAGCGGCGCCGCGAATGTTCGCCAGGCTGACCGGCTGCCCTCCGCCCGCATTGTTGGTGACCGTCATCATCACCGCCGGAACAACATCGCCGCGCGCTTTCAGCAGGGACTCCAAAGCAGCCAGATCCATATTGCCCTTAAAGGGATGCTCCAACGATGGAACACGCCCCTCAGCGATGGGGAGGTCGACCGCCTCCGCGCCAGCCGCTTCGATATTACCACGCGTCGTATCGAAGTGCGTATTGGAGGGAATAACGTGGCCAGGGCGCGCGATCAGCGAGAACAGCAGATGCTCGGCTGCACGTCCCTGGTGCGTTGGGATGATATGACGGAAGTCCATCAAGCGCCGCACGGCGGCTTCGAAGCGAAAGTAGCTGGGCGCCCCGGCATAGCTCTCATCCCCCCGCATAATCGCAGCCCATTGCTCAGAGCTCATCGCCGACGTGCCGCTGTCGGTCAGGAGATCGATGATGACGTCGTCAGAATGGAGCTTGAAGAGATTGTAGCGGGCCTCCTTGAGCAACCCTTCGCGTTCAGCGCGGGTCGTCATGCGGATCGGCTCCACAGACTTGATACGAAACGGTTCAATGATGGTCTTCATGGCGAACAGGCTCCCGGTTCCTTACGGTCCCGGGAAGCCCCGAACGGGACTTGGAGCTTGAGGCTCAGCGCACCGGGACGAATCCCGCGCCGCGGTTGCCTGCCATGAAAGAGTGCAGACCGCGCTCAGCGCCTGAAAGCGGCCGATCTCCGGTCTGGCGGCAGACACGACAATCAGCCAAACGACTGGCAGGGGCAGAGGGACTCGAACCCCCGACCCTCGGTTTTGGAGACCGATGCTCTACCAACTGAGCTATACCCCTGCGGGTCGGAACCGTGGCTGATACGCGAACAAGGGCCCGAATTCAAGGCGAAGAATGCGCCGGCGTACCCCTAGGGTGACAGCCCGCCTAACCCCCGTTATGGCTTCGGATTTCCAGAACTTGCGAGGTTTCATGGCTGAACCAGTGATGATCGATCACGGCCCTTGGGCCGGCTGGCGAACCTGGACCCACGACGCCTTCGAAACCGGGTCCGGACCGTTCTATTTCCAGAAGAGCGACGACGGGACAGTCCGATGCGCGTTCAGACTGGAGAAAAAGCACTTGAACGGCGGCGGCGCGGCGCATGGCGGGTGCCTGATGACATTCGCCGACTTCGCAGTTTTCGCCATCGCCGACGACGTGATCGGCTCACGAGCGGTTACTGTGAACCTTTCGGGCGACTTCCTTGGCCCGGCCTACGAAGGTGAGCTGATGGAGGCGACCGGCGAAGTGACCCGCGCCGGCGGACGCATCATATATGTCCGTGGACTTATAACGGCCGACGGCAAGCCCTGCCTCAGCTTCACGTCCGTGATCACCCGCATCAAACCCAAAACCTAGAAGCCGCAACCAGGCGGCGGATCAACCAGCCAACGCCGGTCGCGCCAGCATACGCTCGCGCCACGCATTGAGGTTGGCGTGCTCTTCCCATGGCTTGTAGCGAACGGCCCGCCCGAATCCGAAGGCGACGTGCAACGTGATGTCGGCGATCGTGAATCTGTCTCCCGCGACGTAGGGCGTATCGCCCAGGCGCTCGTCGAGATACGCCGCCATCTTGCGGGTGCGGCCTGCCGAGATTTCAGCCCACTCAGGACACTGCGGCGTCTCCAACTCGGCCATGGCAGGATGCGAGTTGCGAAACCAATGCCCCAACGGAAGGAGATAGGTGAGTTCGATCCGACGATCCCACATCTCAATAAAGGCGCGCTCCTCATAGTCTTCACCAAACAGGTTCGGCTCGGGATATGCCCCTTCAAAATAGACGCAAATGGCGCGGCTCTCGGTTAGCGTTCGGCCGTCGTCGAACTGCAGAACCGGAACCTGAGCAAGCGGACTCATGACGCGATATTCGTGAGACTTGTGCTCTTTCGAGGTGATCGAAACCTGAACAGTATCGATCTGCTCCCAAACACCCTTCTCCATCAGAAAGTACTTCACCCGATCCGGGTTCGGCGCCTTGTCGGTCACGTAGAGTTTCATGAGCGTCCTCCTCACGACACCTTTCTGCGGACAGACGCAGGAGATGCGTCACGCCCTCGCCGCCACGCTAACACGCCCCGCGGCACCGCAGGCAAGGCGCCAAATCTGGAACGTATTGTTAGCGGCCCCGTCGCGGCGCGGGGCGGCGCGCCTTCGGTCTGGTTGGCCCCCGCGATCCTGCGCCGGTCCTGTCGCGATTGCCGCCCGGCGAAGGCGAACGCGCCTTGGCTCCACCTTTCTGGCTCTCGCCTCGCCCCCCGCCCTTGCCGCCAGACGGAGTTGCGATGCGCCCCTCGCGCAAGAGCGATCCGAACGCTTCCTCCAACTGGCGAGCCGGCACTTCCTCCAGCGCGCCCGTCGCCAGGACGCCCAGTTCGATCGGACCATAGGAAACGCGGATCAATCGATTGACCTTCAGACCCAGACTTTCCAGCGCCCGGCGCACCTCGCGGTTCTTGCCCTCGGTAAGCGTCACCTCAATCCAGGAATTGGCGCCCTGCTTACGCTCGATCCGCGCAAGAATTGAACGGTAGGTCACGCCGTCAATCTCCGCCCCATCGCGAAGACGATCAAGGTCCGCCTGCTCGACCTTGCCAAACGCGCGCGCCCGGTACTTTCGTGTCAGCCCGGTCGACGGCAGCTCAAGCGCGCGGGCGAGATCACCGTCGTTCGTCAGCAGCAACAATCCTTCGGTCGTGAGATCAAGACGCCCGACCGTCACGACCCGCGGAAGCGTCGCCGGCAGCGCATCGAAAATGGTGGGACGACCTTCAGGATCGCGATTGGTCGTGACAAGGCCAGCAGGCTTGTGGAAACGCCAGAGCCGGGTCGCCTGCGGGCGGGCGATAATGCGACCGTCGACCAGGATACGTTCGCGTCCCGTGACTTTGAACGCCGGGCTGTCGAGGACCTTGCCGTCAACCGACACACGGCCTTCGGCGATCATCTTCTCGATATCGCGGCGAGACGCGACGCCCGCATGAGCCAGATATTTTGCGATCCGGTCGCCAGAAGCTCCGACTTCGCCTGTTGTGCCCGATCTGAATCGGTCCGTCATCCGACGCTCCGCAAAGGAATGAGCCCTGCCCCTACCTTAGCACACGATCGCAGTCACGAGGTAACTGAAACAAGCGGCCCGAGCAGCGCCACCCCAAAGACAAGGTCGAAAGCCACATTGAACAGGTTGAGCCAGGTGAACGTCTTGTCCGCGAACAACGACCAGCTGCGCCCGAAGCAGGACCCCAGCCAGCCAACGCCTAAAGTCGCGGCCGCCCACGGGGCAGCCTCCACTTGCGAGACCAGCGCCCAGCCGGCAAAGGCATGGGCGGCGAAGAACAGCCCCCCAAATGTCGCCCGAAATTCCGAGCGCCCCTCAGCCTGACCAGGCGTCGGCACCAATCGCACAACGCGCGACGCCCAAGCGGGGTTCATCATCGCGTATCCGCCGATGAGGGCCCCAACCAGGGAGGCGGCGATTGCCAGATAGTGAGTCCAGGGCACCTGAAAGCCTCCTCAGGCTTTCAATACGCCTCGCGTGAACCGGTGGATCACCAGCACAATTCCGAACAGCACAAGCGAAAGTCCCAAGGACGCCACGGCGATCAGCCACGGCGTATTGAAGTTCTCACGGTCGACGTAGTCCATGATGTGGAGTGACCAGAAGAAATCGTAGGTCCGCCACAGATCCGTGCGCGCAGGACCGGGGTGGCCGTCAACGCCCCGTATATATAGCGCCCGATGGCCGGGACCCTCAAAATCCGCGCGCCAGACATCCCCAGTTCCGCCTGCTTCCCGCGGAGCCTGCGCGAAATAGGTCATGGAGGAGAGTTTCCCGCCGCCCATCCACGCGGTCTGCGCGACATCGCGCGCGATCGTCTCATCAATGGGCGAAAGCACGGAGCCGGTCTCGGCGGAAACGAGGAAGACCCCGATCTCACCCTCGATTTCATAGACTGGGCGCGCCGCGAGCGTCGTGAGCGTGGCGCGAACAGGGCGGTCCTCGGCGACGCGGGCAAGCGCCTCCTGCATCGTAACTTTCACCTGAGAAAGGTCGATTGTTTCCCGGTCAGGCGCGCGCCAGAGCTTGACGCCCTGGACGTTCTCGATGGGAAACACCGCGAAGAAGAGACCGCTCGCAGTCCACACAAGAAGTTGCAGACCGACAATCAGACCCAGCCATTTGTGGATCCGGGCAACCAAGTAGGCTGTACGAGGCGAAATCATATCGTCGCGATTACGCTGACGCGCGTTCTTCGGCAAGATTGCGCGTCGTCCGTCTTGCAGCGCATCAGGCCTATACTATGGTTGGGCCATCGGATCAGGAGACGTGGGCAGAATATGCGTGCAGTAGCGTTGATGGTTGCGCTGGCCGTTGCGCAGGTCGGCTATGCTCCGGCGACTCTAGGCCAGACACAAAGCGACCTGACGGGTCAGCTCACCGGCGATTGGACCTGCGCTATGACGCCCAAGGTCGAGGGAGGAGCCGCTGGAAGCGGTGCGCTCGGGTTCAAACCCGATGGAACGCTGGAAGGGCGTATTCAGTTCTCGTTTGAGCAGGACGGCGACGTGATCGCACTGACCGTGGGCTTCGCGGGCAGTTGGACCCTGAACGGAACCCAACTTCAGGAGGACGTCGCCGACTCCTTCCTGGAGAGCGCAACAGTCAATGATGCGTCCTTGCCCGACGATCTGCTGAACGATCTGCGCGACGCCACCACTGAAGAACTGGGCGGTCTGGCAGGCGTCGCGGAGGTCGCCTACGTATCTCCACACGCCCTTGTTCTCGATGAGAATGAAATGGCGATCAGCTGCTGGCGCTGAACCAAACCGCCCATACCGAACAGATGCCGCCCGCCTAGTCCGCGGGGCCGGCAACCAGCGACATTGAATAGGGAATATAGATCTCCAGATCCAATGGCCCGACCGGACGCGACAACACCCTGTTTTCCAGACCGGTAAGAGAAACCGTCGCCGGGCTACCAGACGCGCCGAACGTTGACTGCATTTGCTTCAGATCCGCCGCGATCGCCTCGATCAGAGCAGCTCGATGCTTCGCCGGGTTCGCCACCTCAAGGAATTGGCTGTCGCCGACGATCGCTTCCACCCGACCGTTGAGCGAGGTGTCTCGCACGAACTTCTCCGCGCGGTCACGAAGTTGATCAAACGTCTCGCGTTCACGAACCGCAACCTTCAGAACCAGATCAATGCCCGACCGGTCTTGTCCCCTGTTTTGAATAATCTCATCGGCTGTCGCCGTCTCTAGCGCCGCTGAATAACCCGGGCGACCAACCTCGACCGTCACGCCCTCGGCGCGTTCCGCGCGGTTGGTGAACGTCCTGAAGGACGAGGACAGTTCTTGCTTGCGGGTATCGGCTGAACGTGTGCCCGTTTCCAGAACGACCGAGAACAACACGTAGTCCGCACGCACGACCAAAGAAACCTGCGGCGCGTCTCGCTGGTTGCGATCCACAAAGTTGGCCTGAGCGACGATCTGGTTGCCTCGGACAACTTGCGCGTGAGCGGGCGCGATCATCACAGCGCACCCCACGAAAGCAAACGCTACAGCACCAATCAACGATCGCATGTGTTCTCTTCTCCCACCCCAGAGCCACAAAAAAGTTGGCCCCGATGCAAGCACATCGCCTGCATCGGGGCCAGATATTGACTGCTCGACGTCGTCAGAAACGACGACGTCGAAAGCTAGCCCGGGTGAACTACCAGCGTACGCCCTGAACCGCCTGATCGGCCTCAACCTCGGCGGCGTAGGCGTTGTCACGGTACTTCTTGAACTCGGACCGGGCGATCGCGCGCAGGTGTACCTCATCCGGACCATCCGCAAGACGCATGGTGCGCAAACCGGCGTAACGCTTGGCCAGACCGAAGTCTGTTGTAACGCCGGCGGCGCCAAACGCCTGGATAGCCTCGTCAAGAATACGACAAGCCATACGCGGCCCGGCCACCTTGATCATGGCGATCTCGTCCTTGGCATGCTTGTTGCCGACCGTGTCCATCATGTAGGCGGCCTTCAAAGTCAGCAGGCGGCACATCTCGATGTCGGTGCGAGCCTCGCCGATGCGCTGCTCCCACACGGACTGTTCGGCGATCTTCTTGCCAAACGCTTCACGAGACAGCAGCCGACGGCACATCTGCTCAAGCGCGAACTCGACCGAGCCAATGGTGCGCATGCAGTGATGGATGCGGCCCGGCCCGAGACGGCCCTGCGCGATTTCGAAACCGCGCCCCTCACCCAACAGCATGTTGGATGCAGGGACCCGCACGTTTTCAAGTAACACCTCGGCGTGACCATGCGGTGCGTCATCGAAGCCGAACACCGGCAGCATGCGAAGAACCTTGACGCCGGGCGTGTCGAGCGGAACCAGGATTTGCGATTGTTGCTTGTGCCGGGCCGCGTTCGGATCGCTCTTGCCCATGACGATGGCGAGCTTGCAGTGGCTGTCGCCGACGCCAGAGGACCACCATTTGCGTCCGTTGATGACGTACTCGTCGCCATCACGCAAAATCGAGGTCTGGATATTCGTCGCATCAGACGAGGCCACCTCGGGCTCCGTCATAAGAAAGGCCGAACGGATCTCGCCAGCCATAAGCGGCTTCAGCCATTGCTGCTTCTGCTCTTCCGTACCGTAGTAGTGCAACACTTCCATGTTGCCCGTGTCCGGCGCCGAGCAGTTGAAGACTTCCGAGGCCCACCCGATGCGGCCCATGATCTCCGCCAACGGCGCGTATTCGAGGTTCGTGAGGCCCGCGCCTTTCCACCCGTCTTTGTCATGCTCCGGGTGCGGAGGCATGAACATGTTCCAGAGACCTTCCTTCTTGGCGATCTCCTTGAGGTCGTGAACGATTTGCGGCGTGGTCCAGCGATCGCCCGCCGCGTGCTGCTCCTCGTAGGTCGTCAGGTTGGGGTAGATGTGCTTGTCCATGAAATCCGACACGCGCCGGATGTAGTCTTTGGTCTTGTCGCTATACTCGAAATACATGGACGGTTCCCTTTCCTGCCCTGTGTCCCGCCGCTGCTGAGCCAGAACGGATATTCTGACGCGTACGGGAATGCTTGCTTGCTGAACTGGAAATGGGCGTAGCGCCGAGCCGACCCCAAGTAAATGGGATAAGAACGCCCGCCCCCCGGCTCTCCGAACCCGGTTAGAAAGCTAGAAACGACGAACGGCTGAGGAATCTGGCGTTCGCTGCGCGAGGGCCGCGATGTCATCCCATCCGTAGCCGACAAGCGGCATCAACCGCGGCCCCACCGCATCCTGCTTCTGGCCGAACTGACGGCCCCCAAGGGTCTCGTAAAAGGCCCTGGCCGCCGAATTGTCGGCCAGCACCCAAAGGCCGGCGGTGAACAACCCCCGCCTGATGCAATGGTCCGCGGAGGCCTTCAGGAGCGATCTTCCAAACCCGCGCCCGCGATAGGAGTCCAGAACATAGATCATCGTGATCTCGCCGTCCCACGGCGCGAGCGGTTCACGATTGGCCCCAACACTCGAAAAGCCGACGATCTGCCCTCCGGATTCGACCACAAAGACGGCCTCATCAAGATCGTTGGGCATTTGAGCCAGAACACGCCGCCAGCGCGCCGCGACCCGCGCTTCAGTCAACGAAGCAAGATAGCCGGGGTCGAGAAGGTCCTTGTACGCCTCTTTCCAAGTGCGCACATGCACCCGGGCGATACCCAAGGCGTCAAGCATTTGCGCATTTCGGATAACGGCCATCGTGGGGCGTTCCTCCTGAACATGAGGCTGCGGGCGGTCGCGCACTTGTGCAAGCCCCTTTTTGTTCGACCTGCAGTGAACCTGATGATAGACGGCGTCACATTCGAAACACGCGAGCTTGGCGTACGGAGATCAGCCTGAGGGTGGAATGCCGGGACTGACAATCGGACTGATACTCGGCTCCGTTCTTGTTACGGCGACCATCTCGGGTGTTTTCGGAATGGCGGGCGGCCTTATCATGAAGGGCGTGCTGGTCAGCCTGATGCCGGTCGCCGCCTCAATGGTTCTGCACGGCTTTATTCAGTTAACGTCAAACCTGTCGCGCGCGGTGCTTCTCGCAAGGCACATCGCGTGGCGAATTGTCGGTCGCTACGCTCTCGGCGCGGCGACGGGCGTCGGCGTGCTGATGGTGCTGGGATGGCGGCCCGGGCAAACCACCGTCTTCTTCCTTCTGGGGCTGACCGCCTTGGTCGTTCTGGCGCCCCAAAAAGTGATCGCGATGGACGCGAGCCGCCCCTGGCAATCGGAGCTGTCGGGATTCCTCGTCCAGCTCTTCAATACGCTTGCAGGCGTGGCGGGACCGTTGCTCGACGTGTTCTTCGTCAAGACAGAAATGACGCGTCAAACCGTGGTGGCGACCAAAGCCGCAACCCAAGTGCTGGCCCATGCCGTAAAGATCGCTTTCTGGGGAGGCGCCATCCTCGCAACAACAGGTGCGGATGTCGGTGAAAGCGGGTTGCCGCCCACCTGGCTTTTCATCGCCGTTGTCCCACTTTCTCTGGCTGGCACTTGGGCGGGCGGCAAGGCGCTGGATCGCATGTCGGATGTCGGCTTCCGCTCATGGACAAAATGGATCGTGGCCGGAACCGGTGTGGTCTACCTCGTACGCGGGTTCGCCGCTCTGCTCGCTCCACAGATTGCCGGCCTCGCCGCCCACTAGGAGCCCTACTCCACGGAACAGAAGAGATCGTCTCCGGTGGCCCGGCGCCCTGCTTCGCACCCCGCACCGGAGAAATTCGACACCTCTTCGCCCAACCACTCGCTGCGCGCCTGCAGTTCCACAAGCGGCGTGTCAGACGTCGCCGGCTCGGTTGTCCAAGAAGGCCAATTCTTGAAAATACAAATGACGGGATCAACGAGGTCTTTCGAACATACCTGATCACGCAATTTCAGAAGTTCAGCGGCGCCCTCTTTCAAAGACCGGTCGATCCGCAGTGCATCGGGTTCGTCTCCGGCTAGCCCATCCGGGTTCGGCGCGAGGCGCGCGCCTTCATGAGCCCGCTCAATGATCACCCGCCAACGCCCGGCCTCGATCGCCAACGTAAAGGGATCAATTTCGGCGGCAGGCTCCAAACCGGGGGCGGCACCCCCTGCCGCGTCGTCAGGCGACGACGGAGCGTCGGTCGAACTGACGCAAGCAGCGAGCACAAACAGGACTGAAATTGCCAGTGCAGTACGCATATCGGCCTCCCGGATCACCCGGAACCTGACGAAGGTCTGTGTCAGGAAGACGGCAACTCACGAAAGCTGATGCTCCGCCAGGCGTGCATATGTGCCCGCCCGCGCCATAAGCTCGGCGTGCGTACCAGATTCGACGATCCGGCCGTCCTCAACCACATGAATGACGTCTGCTCTCCGAACCGTCGCCAGCCGGTGCGCGATGATCAACTGCGTGCGCTGGCCAGATAACCCCGCCAAAGCGCCCTGCACTTTCGCTTCACTGTCGGAATCGAGCGCACTTGTGGCTTCGTCCAGAAGCAACACGGGGGCCCGGGAAAGCAGCGCGCGAGCAAGCGCCACACGCTGGCGTTGTCCGCCGGAAAGATTGCGCCCCCCTTCTCCAGCCATCGCATCGAAACCAGGCGCTCCATCCAATAGAAAGTCACACGCAGCCGCTCGAGCCGCCTCTTCGATTTCCGCAGCCGAGGCTCCGGGACGTCCAAGCGCGATATTCTCGCGAATACTGGCGTCAAAGAGGAATGCGTCCTGAGAAACGATTGCGAACTGCCGACGAAGCGAGGCCAGTCGCGCTCTGCGCACGTCGACACCGCCCACCGACACCTCACCGCTTTCGACGTCATACAGCCGCATAAGCAGATTGAAGATCGTCGACTTCCCCGCGCCAGACGGCCCCACGAATGCAACTGTCTGCCCACGGGAAACGCCAAAGGTCAGACCTTTTAGAACAGCCCCGCCGGCCGGATACGCGAAATGAACATCCCGGAAATCGATGTCGCCTCTGGAATCATCGATATCCACGGCGTCCGGCGCATCCCCAATGCTCGCCGGCGCGTCGATAATTCCATAAAGCCGGTCAGCGGCCGCCAAACCTTCGTTGAGGGCCGAGTTGAGCGTGCCGAGGGCGCGCACCTCCGGCGAGGCGATGCCGATCGCGCCGACAAATCCGATCAGATCGCCGACGGTCACGTCGCCCTGAATTGCACGCCAGCCGGCGAAGGCGAACAGTCCAGCCAAGGCGAGTCCGCCCAAGACTTCCAGAAACGGGTCGACGATCGCCTTGTTGCGCAAGATCTTCATGTAGAGGTGCGCGCGTTCACGGAACCCGCGCGTTGCACGCTCCTGCTGATACCCCTCGAGGCCAAACGCTTTTACCGTGCGCGCGCCCTGGAAAGCCTCGGACAACAGCGAGGTAAGTTCGCCCGCCTGCTCTTGCGCGCGACGTGACGTTTTGCGGATCCGTTCGCCCAAACGGACGACCGGCCAGAATGCAATCGGGTAAGCGACCAGCAGCAATAGCGCCACCTGCCAGTCCAGCAGGAACATCGACACCACCGCAAAAAGGATGGTGAGCGTCGATTTGGCCAAGCTGGTGAAGACCTTGAGCGACGACTCCCGAAGGAGGTTCATGTCGTTCGAAAACCGAGAGACGAAATCGCCGGATGCCGACGCCTGAAGGCGCGCGAAATCGCCATGAATGAGCTTGCCGAACAGCGCCGACTGAAGATCAACCAGGCCAGCCTGAATCGCGTGATTGTTGGCCTGCGTCTGGCCATAGAGAGACCCGGACCGGATCACCGCCAACACAATCGTCGCCCATGGCGCGATCGTCAGGATTCGCGAATCCAGGGCGCTCATCCAATCTGTCGCGTATTTGAGGGTCGCGATATAACCGGCCGCCGCGGCGGAGGTAACCGCGGACAGGAGTACGCCGAGCAGCAGCCAGCCCCCATGCGGCGCAAGCCAGTCGCGGAAAAAGCGGATGGATAGGCGCGGCGTCTTCTTGGGCATCAGTCCGCCCGGAACAAAAAGCCGAAAGCCGCGCCCCGCGCCCGTCCGGCAGCGGCCGGTTCAGGTTCGGCCGTACGTCGGATCACGCCTTGTGCTCTCGCCCGGTTTCCGGGTCCAGCAGCTTGTGTGCGTGCAAAATGAAGTAGCGCATCTGCGCGTTGTCGACGGTGCGTTGCGCCGCCGCCTTCCAAGCGTCGTATGCCGCCGAGTAGTTTGGAAAGGCGCCGACGAAATCGATCGCCTTGAGATCCTTGAACTGGATGCCCGAGACATCCAGAAGTTCACCGCCAATAACGAGGTGCAGAAGCTGCGCGTTCGGGTCGACGGAATCGTGGGGCATGTTCGTCCTCCTGTCCGTCGCGACACGTAGCAGGGAGCTTCCGCCTGCGCCAGTCGCTGTTATGCGGCTCCCCCTCAGAGGCCCGCCAGTGACATCCCGTCAATCAACAAGCTTGGCGCATTGCCCGCCCCCCGGATTTCCAGATCAGAGCCGGGCGCCAGTCGACGGAACATCCCCGGCAGGTCACCCGCGATGGTAACCTCCGAAACCGGGAACGCTCGTTGACCATCTTCAAACCAGAAACCAGAAACACCGACGGAATAGTCGCCCGTATTTGGGTTAAGCGACGGCCCGAACATATCGGTCACCAGGAGGCCCTTGCCCGCCTCCGCCATCAATCCCTCGAGCGACTTCTCTCCCGGTTCGATCGTTATGTTGGACGTGGTGATCCCCGGCGGATCGCCGAATCCGTAGGACGCAAAACCGTTCGGCTTCAGCCCCAGCTGGCGCGCCGCCGGCCCATTCAACAGCCACTGCGTCAACACGCCGTCGTCGATCAGCGCTTTGCGGGACACCGGCCTGCCCTCGCCGTCGAATGAGCGCGACCCGAAGCCGCGCGGCTTCAATGGATCGTCGACAATATTGACGCCCTTGGCGAAAATCTGCTCGCCCATCTTTTCCCGCAAGAATGACACGCCCCGCGCGACGGCCGGCCCAGAAATGGCGCCAATGAACGCCCCCAGAAGACGGCTGGCGAGGCGGTTCTCATAGATCACCGGTATCGATCCGGAATCGAGCTTTCGCGGCGCCAGTCGAGCGACCGCTCGCTCGCCGGCGACCCGCCCAATCTCGTCCGCCGCCTTCATCGCCGCCTTGCGGCGCGCCGACCATGACTCGTAGTCGCGCTCCATCGCACCGTCCCGTTCGGCAATGGCGACCGCGTAGACATTGGCGCTGCCGCCACGAATCGAAGCGGAAAAGCCGTTCGAGGCCGCAACCCAGGTCTGGCCATTGCTCCAGGACGCCCCAGCCTGTGCGACCTGCTTAACGCCGGCCACCGCAAGCGCGGCCGCTTCGGCGTCGCGCGCTCGGTCCTCCAACCCACCGGCATCCGGGGTGTCGTCACAATCGAGATCGAGATCGATCACAGAGGTTGTCAGCTCATCGCTCGAAGCGATCCCGCAATAGCGGTCCTCCGGGGCGAGGCGAGCCATGTCGACCACACGTTCACAAAGCGCCCGGATGGCGGACGGAGTGAAATCGCTGCCGGAGACATGGGCCTGTCTCTGACCGACTAGCGCACGTAAGGAGATCCCTCGCGACTCCTCGCGCTCGACAGCCTCGAGCTCGCCGTTGCGGACTTCGACCGACAAGCTGTGGCCTGTGGATATTCGAGCGTCCGCTGCGTCAGCGCCAGCCTTGACGGTTGCAGCAATGAGGTCGGCCAGAAGGTTCTGGTAATCAGGGGTGTCGGACATTGCCCCTTATCCCGAACGAACATGGCGTCGGCAAGCGCCGACGCCATGCAAGAAACAACGAGTTTCGAATATCCCGCCTTCCCGTGGCGGGACCTACTTCGCGCGACCGTCAGGCAGCCGGTCGTTGATGTCGTCCCGAATGTCCAGGAACGTGACCAGCAACCCGCAGATGATCGTTGAAATGAACCAGCCGCTGAGAAGGCCCACCACGATCGCCATCGCCGCCTCACCCGAAGGATTCAGCGTGTTTCCCGTGAGGTCATGGAAGACCGTGTTCACGTCATCGCGACGAAGATAGGACCCAAAGGTGTAGAGCGCGATGATCGCAAAGTAGGCGATGTAGACGATCGTCCGAAAACTATTGATGATGAAGACCTTCATGAGGGCACCCCTCCTCTGACCATGTCATCTGTTGTTTTAGCCGTTCGAGCCGCAAGTGGCGATAGATTTCTCCTTGCAACCTCGAGTGGAAAACGTTCTTGCGCTATTCGCGCATCAGTAGATCATCCACGTTCACCTTGCCTTTCCGCTTGGCAAGGAACGTGCGCTTGATTGCTTTGGGGTCGTAATCCTGCTCGACCCACTCGGAAAATGAGAGCCCTTTCGGCGCTCCACGCGCCAGGTAGGTCTCAAAAACGAAATCCAGCACCCCCGTCTTGCCCTGTTTCACGTGCAAGTACTTGCGGGAGAGCTGTTCCACCGCCCGATCAATCGGAAGATTCTGCCGGAAATGCATATAGAGGACGCTCATGACGCCGGCGCGATCAGCGCCTGATTTGCAGTGCATGAGCGCCGGGTAGGCGATCCGTTCAAAAAGATCCCGCGCGCCGAAAATGGCCTCACGCGACGGCGCCTCCCTGGAAAACACCTGAAAATCGACCAGCTCGATACCGTGACGCTCGCAGGCTTCCCTTTCCAGCAAGTAATATCCGCGCGGACTCTCCCCCCGCAGATTGAGGATGGTTTTGAGGCCTAACTCACGGGCGTACCGGGCGATGTGCTCCGGCGAGGGCTGGTTCGCGCGCCACATCTCCGGCGATATCTGATGCAGGTTCCGGAAGCGCGCCCGCAGGAAGCCGTGATCGCCCCATATCAGTTCGTAACGTGCACGCTTTCGGCCGCTGGAAGTGGACAGGTCGATCGCTTCGGCCATGTTCGCCAGGTAACCTCCGGGTGTTCGCCGCCACGGGCGAAATCAGGCAGGAAGCATGTCGCGACCGAATACGCAATTTTCAATGGCGGATTGCGCCACACAGCAGCCGCGGCACTGGCGGTCCGACCGCTTGGGAGTATAAGCGCGGCATGTTCAAGCGCCTCGCGAGGTCGCCGCTGATTCCCTACGTGCTTGGCACCGGAATTTGGGCGTACATGTCGATTCTCTGCCATACCCTGCGCTGGAAGGTCGAAGGGGCCGACATCGCGCGCGAGCTCTGGCGCCAAGACGGCGCGTTTATCATGGCCGCGTGGCATTCGCGTATCTTCATCATGCCCGTGATCCACCTCAAGCTCAGCAAAAAATGGGGGCCACGCCCCTTCCCGATTTCGCTGATGGTGTCGGCCTCCCGTGATGGCGAATTCACAAACCGGGCTTCTCGGTTGCTAGGGCTCCACGTCGTGCGCGGCTCCGCTAAGGCGCCTGGCAAGACGAAAGACAAGCGCGGGTTCCTGGGCGCAAAAGAAGCGATGCAAGCCATGAAGAAAGGCTCTGCGCTTTGCCTGACCGTCGATGGACCGCGGGGGCCCCGAGAACAAGTCGGCGTCGGTTCCATCAAGCTGGCTCAGCAAATGAACGCCCCCATTCTTATCTACGGGCTGTCGGCCGGCGGGAAACGGATCGACTCTTGGGATCGACAACTTGTGTCGCCGCCCTTCGCCAAGGGCGCGGTCGTATTTGCCGGACCGATTCAGGCCAGTAAGGAGATGGACACAGAGGAACTACGCCAACGCGTCGAGCACGAGCTGCGCAAAGCAACCGCTCGGGCAGATGAATTGGCCGGGCTGGGGCCCGATTCTGTTTCGGCTTCTGAAGTCGGCGCCCAATCCCCCGACGCAGCCCCAACGGACCTTCCCCCAACGAACACGGCCCCCCGGCAGGTTCGTCCGTGACGGTTTCGCTCGCTCTCTATCGCATTGGAACCGGGCTGCTTGAGCCTGTTGCGCCGCTCGTTCTGGCCGATCGCATGCGCAAGGGAAAAGAGCGCAAGGAGCGGTTGAGCGAACGCCTCGGGCGCACCCAGATCGAACGACCTGCTTCGCCGCTGATTTGGATGCACGGCGCCAGCGTTGGGGAATCTCGTTTGCTCGCCGACATACTGAAACTTGTGCGCAAGCGCCGACTGGGCTTGAACGCGGTCCTGACCACGCAAACGCTTACGTCGGCCGACATGATCACAGGGCTACAGATGCCCGGCGCGATCCATCAAATGGCGCCGGTAGATGCGCCAGGAGCCGTGTCCCGCTTTCTGGACCATTGGAAACCAGACGCCGCAGTCTTCGCCGAAGGGGAAATCTGGCCAAACATGCTCGCTGGTCTGCGAAGGACGGCCACACCCGCTGCACTGATCAATGCACGCATGACGGCCTCGTCGCTGTCAGGATGGCGCAAACGGCGAGAGTCGGCGCAAGAACTGTTTGGAACATTTCGCTTCATTGGAGCCGCCGATGTAACGACAGCAGACGAACTTGGCGACTTGCTTAAGCGGCGCATAGACACGGTCGGCAACCTGAAGCAAGCGATGCCGATCACCCCGTCTCATGCAACCAAAGTTGCGGACTGGAGAGCTGACGCCCGACTGGTTCTGCTGGCTGCTTCAACTCATGAAGGCGAAGACGAGATAGCCTTGGACGCCTTCGCCCGGGTTCGTCATCGAGCGCCGGAGGCGTTGCTCGTAGTCGCGCCTCGCCACCCCGAACGCGGCGAAGCCATCTGCGGCAAGGTTCAGGATCGAGGGCTCTCCTACCAATTGCGTTCACAGGACCGCAAAGCGCCGTCGCCCGGCACAGCCGTTCTGGTGGCCGACACCATGGGCGAAATGGGGTTCTGGTATGAACTGGCGGACGCCGTGATGCTCGGCGGCGCCAACCGCGAGGACGTCGGCGGTCACAACCCGTTCGAGCCCGTTCAACTCGGAAAGCGGGTATGGACCGGTCATTTCGGCTATAACTTTCGACGGGCGCTGGATGATCTCGCCGCACTGGGCGCCGTTGTATTTGGCGATTCCCCGGAAAGCCTCGCCGAATTCTGGGCAAGCGCGATAGCCAACCCCGCCGCGGCTGAAATACGGAGCGAAGCGGTCGAGGCCTACTTCGCGAAGGCGCGGGCGCCGCTCGACACGACGCTTGATGCTATTCTCGATCTTCTGCCGGAAGATCCATCCGATGCATGAACCAGCTTTCTGGCGCGAGAAGGATCTGCGTTCACGCGCCTCTGCTCCCCTTACCCGCCTGCTGCTGACGCCAGTAGCTGCGCTGTATTCTCACCTCGGGGCGCGACGGATCGCAACAGCACGCCCTTACGACGCAGGACTGCCTGTCATATGCGTGGGGAATCTCACGCTAGGCGGTGCTGGAAAGACGCCTGTCTCAGAGGCCTTGCGTGAACGCATAACATCCTTGGGCAAACGGGCTGCGACCCTTTCGAGAGGGTACAAGGGGCAGATGGAAGGCCCCCTAGGCGTCGCCCCGAATAGTCACACCGCGACGCAAGTCGGCGATGAGCCGCTTATGCTGGCCCAACGCGGCGAAGCCTGGATATCGAAAGACCGTGTAGCGGGCGCCGACGCCATGAAGGCCGCCGGTGTGGAAGTGGTGGTGATGGATGACGGACATCAAAACCCAACACTCAAGAAGACCCTCTCCATCGTGGTGGTCGACGCCAACGATCCGTTCGGCAACGGCCTGATTTTTCCCAAGGGTCCCTTGCGTGAACCCGTCGCGCGCGGCCTGGCGCGCGCAGACGCCGTTGTCCTGATGGGTGACGATCGTCTGCCGGAGGAACTGCGCAACTGGGATGGACCGGTTCTGAGAGCGACGCTTACGCCCATTGCATCAACGCCCCCTGGTATCTATGTCGCGTTCGCCGGGATCGGACGTCCGGAACGGTTCTTTGACTCGTTGCGCGCGACTGAAGGCGTCGAATTGGCCGACGCCATACCATTTGCGGACCATCACATGTTCAGCGATCAGGATGTTCAGTATCTTGACCGGCTCGCCGCAATGCGAGGGGCTCGGCTGATCACGACTGAAAAGGACCTGATGCGCTTGTCGCCTGAAGTGCGGACACGTGTCTCTGCGTCACCCGTAGCCGCGCGGTTCGCGCAACCCGAGCATCTGGACAGACTTCTGGAAAACGCGCTCCACATCGCCCGCGAAGAAGCATCGAAGAAATGAGCGAAACGCCCCAAGACAAGGCGACCCGCTACATCCGCCCGAAAGACGTGGACAATCGCGCCTCGCGTAGCCAACGCGTGCTTTGGGCGATTGAGGCGTTCTTCTGGGACTGGATTTACTGGAAGCCCATGAAGGCGATGAAGATCGACAAGGCGTCGAATCTTGGAGCGAAGATCTTTCGTCTGCTGGGCCCGCTCGCCGGGAGTTCCCACCGCACCGCGACCAGGAATCTCCAGCTCGCCTTCCCACATTGGACCGAACAACAGATAAAGGCCTGCGCCCTCGCGACCTGGGAGAACTTTGGACGCATAGCCGGTGAACTGCCGCACCTGGCTGAGATGCGGGAAGACGGACCGGATCCGCGCATCGTGGTGACGGGGGACGAACACCTTCGGCCTTTTCTGACCGCAGGAAAGCCGGTGGTGTACATTTCCGGTCACTTGGCGAACTGGGAGGTGATGATAACCACCGTGATTCATCGCGCGCCCGATAGCGAGATCACCTATCGATCAGTCAACAACCCGCACATCGACCGGTGCATCGCCGAAAATCGTCTCTCGACCGGTGTCCGTAAACTGGCGGCCAAAGGCATCGGCACACGCGACCTGATGCGCGCCTTGTCGACGGGACGGTCGATCGCGCTGATGAACGATCAGAAGTTCAACCAGGGGATACCCGTCCCGCTGTTTGGATATAACGCGATGACGGCGCCTGGCCCGACACGGCTGGCGCTGAAATACGGCGCCCCCATCTTCCTGTTCGCCTGCCGGCGCACCGGCCCGGGACGCTACGCTGTCGATATCCATCCACCCCACTGGCCCGACACGGAACTGCCGCTGGACGAAGCCGTCGAGAAGTCTGTCCGTTTCATCAACGCCTGGATGGAGGACCGCATCCGCGAAGCGCCAGAACAATGGTTCTGGCAGCACAACCGCTGGCCCAAAACAGCCTGGAAAGAAGCCGGCGTGACCTGAAAGGTCGAACCGGTCTCGCGTTGTTCTCAAAGACAGATTGGCCCCGCCCGCATTGATCGGGTCCTGCTGACCCTAGTCTCCGCCCAGTTCGGATGGATCGAGCTTCAAGAGCAACATCGGGTCCAACCAGATGTCGCCCCCCCGGTCGCTCTCCAGCGGGTTGCGATACTTGATCCCCCAATGAACATGCGGGCCCGTCACTCGACCGGTCGCACCGGACAGCCCCAAAAGTTCGCCCTGCGCCACAACGTCTCCGGCCGACACGTCAATGCGCGACATATGCATTGTCACCGACACAAGCCCGTTGCCGATATCGAGGAACACGGCTCCGCCTTCGTAGAAAAGGTCAGGGTCCGCGAGCAGAACCGTACCACCCATGGGCGCGTGAATTTCAGTGCCCGTGGGCACCGCGATGTCGGTGCCGTGATGAACGCTCTCCCGCCCATTGCATTCGCTGGTCTTGGGCTTGTAGGTGCGCGTCTTTCCAAACGAGGAAATTGAATAAGCCGCATCGCTTGCCTCTACCGGCCGCAAAAGCGCGAACGGTTCGAGTCGGTCATGAAATGACTTGAGCGCCTTGTCCTTCTTCACCCAGCTGACTTCGGCCTTGCGCTGATCCGCAGGATTCTGCGGAGAGATTTTCCCACAGTCCATCGACAGGACCGATTTGTCGTCATGACGCCCCAGCACCTCAACAGTCGCGGAGGTCGCATCGAGACGATATCCCACCGGAAGCTGCGGTTTGACTTTCAGGTCGATCACCGCCGGGGACCGCTGCCTCAGATCAAGGCCGACCACAGCGAACCCCGTTGAGTCCGCAACAGTGACCACCTTGCCGTCGAGCGTAAGGGCGGCGTCCGGAGGGGCCTTGCAGAGTACCGCGCCGCCTTGCGTAGCCTGGGGCTGACACACCACGTGCGGGAAATCCGGTTCTGCGACCTCCGGGTGGTTTGGCGCGGCGGTCGCAGGCGACACGGCCTCCTGCCCGTTGGCGACCGCGCACGCGGCCAACGCCAACATCCCGGAAACGATGTAAGCCCGCATCAGCGCCTCAGCTCTCTTCGTTCAACTGCTTCCAACGGATCAACGCCGCCTCAGCGTCAAAATAGGGCTCTTGCCGATCGACATTCCAGTACCGCAGGTCTTCCAGCGGAATACGCCTTTTCGTAACCGCGCAGATCACGAAACGACCATGCCGCAAGACCTCGAGGTCATTATCCAGATATCGAAGCTTCGCCTCACCCGGCAGACCGCCGCCTGTCACCGCATCCATATCGCAATCCCTTTCATGAGGGCGCGAGAATACGCCATTTGAGGACCAACGTCCAAGACGTTGCTGCTAGTCGATTTCCTCAAGATGGGAATGCACGCGATTTCGACCCGCCGACTTGGCGGCGTAAAGCGCCTCATCGGCACGTTTCAGCAGGGCATCCACGGTCTCGTCCGGCGGTACAATGGTCGCCACGCCGCCGCTCATCGTAACGGCGAGACTATCGCCATCGCCAATCAAAAACGGCGTCTCGGCTACCGTTTGGCGCAGCCGTTCGGCGGCCGAACTGGCGAACCCCGGCGCCGTATCCGGCATGATAATGACGAACTCCTCGCCCCCGTAGCGACAGGCCAGGTCCGTCGGCCGCACATGCTCTCGCATCCGCCGCCCAAACTCTCGCAGCACATCGTCGCCGGCGCCATGCCCGTAGACGTCATTGATGCGTTTGAAGTGGTCGATATCAACCATCAGGACCGACACGCCCTGCCCGCCCATGTTCGCCCGCTTCACAAACTGCTCCAGCTGGGCGCGCATGTAGCGACGGTTGTGCAGGCCGGTCAGCTGATCCGTAACGACCAGCTCCAGCGACTGGTCCAGCCGGTTGCGCAGCGCATCCAGATATCTCTTCTTCCGGATCTGGGTTTTCACCCGCGCGTTCAGCTCCTCGCTATCGATCGGCTTCACGACAATGTCCGAAGCGCCAACCTCGAGCGCACGCACGGCGCGCTTTTCATCATCGATATCCGCCACCACGATGATCGGAAGATCGCGCGTCGACTCGGTGGATCGCAGATAAGCGGTCAGGCGGAGACCATCCAGCTTCTCGTTGGCCAACGACACGATCAACACGTCGACCATCGACGTCGCAAGCCCGATCTGGTTCGCTTCGCCCAACGACATGGGGCGATGCAACGGCTCCAGATAACGGCAAATCCGTTTAGCCTGGCCCTCGTTCTCGTCCACGACCAGAATACGCGCGGGGTCTGAGCCGCGTCCGCGCGATGCGTTTTCCAGCGCGCCGATACGAACGCCATTCGCTTCCCGCTTCCGCAGCTCGTCGGCCACGAGTTTGTACTTCGTTAGCGCTCTTACCCGTGACAACAGGATCAGATCATTCACCGGCTTGGTGAGAAAATCGTCCGCGCCGGCGCCCAGACCGCGCAGACGATCCTGACGCTCATTGAGCGCCGTCACCATAACCACAGGAATATGTTCGGTGCGCGGATCGGCCTTGAGTTCGCGACACGCCTCAACCCCGTCCATCCGAGGCATCATGACGTCCATCAGGATGACATCAGGCTCCTCGGCGATCGCGCGCTCAATCGCCTCCTGGCCGTCGGCCGCCTGAATGACGTGGAAGTACTCATTGCTGAGCTTCGCATGCAACAGCTTGCGATTGGCCTCTATGTCATCGACGACGAGAACGCGCGCACTCATGCACCGACCTTTCTCGGCGCAGATGAGGTCCGTCCGCTGGTGAGTTTCCGAACGGTCTCGATGAACGGCATCATCTGGATCGGCTTCGCCATATAGGCTTCACATCCGGCCTCCCGAACGAGCTTCTCGTCCTGCCGCATGGCGAACGCGGTAACAGCCATGATCGGGATGCCCGCGATCGAAGAATCGTCCTTGATCCAGCGGGTGAGATCTAGGCCCGAGACCTCGGGCAACTGGATGTCCATAATGATGAGATCGGGATGATGCTCGCGCGCAAGATCGACGGCCTTGAGCCCATCCCGGCTCTTGACCGTTTCAAATCCATAGGCGTCGAGGAGGTCGCAGAAGAGCTTCATGTTAAGCTCATTGTCCTCGACCACCAGGACCTTCTTTGAGGACGGCTCCGCCATTCGTCCTTCACATATCCTGCTGGCGGGTTGATTCCCGCTTCGCTAACTTACGTAGGCCCCATTGTGTTAATCCCGCTTTGACGGTCTGCGGCGGATTTCCGCTGGTCCAAGGCGCAATTTCGGCGAAATTCCAACGGACGGCGCCGAATATCCCGGTAGCCGCCCCGAACGGCGAAAGACAGCGGCGCGTGAACGCCTCATTGCCTTGTAACGATAGAGAAATTCCTTCGCTGTGTCGCGATTGCCTAAACGGCTTCACGACGGCGGCCACAATCGCCGTCAAGCGCAATGATGGAACGCTATGTCCCCAGTGCGGTTCACCGCGCATCGTCTCTCATCCGAGACTCCTGGACCTGTCCGTCGCCCACATCGATTGTGATGCATTCTACGCAGCTATTGAAAAGCGCGACAATCCGGCGCTTGCAGCGCGGCCCGTCATCGTCGGAGGCGGAAAACGCGGTGTTGTTTCAACCTGTTGCTACATCGCCCGAACCTTCGGGGTGCGCTCCGCCATGCCGATGTTCAAGGCTCTGAAGGCCTGCCCGGACGCTGTGGTGATCAAACCCCGCATGGATGTCTACGCCCGCGAGGGACGAGTGATTCGCGACATGATGAAGGAACTCACGCCGCTGGTGGAGCCCGTTTCAATTGATGAAGCCTATCTCGACCTGGCGGGCACCGAAGCCCTGCATGGCGCACGACCGGCGACCATGCTCATGAAGCTTCAGAAACGCGTCGAAGCGGAGCTACAGCTCACAATCTCCGTGGGGCTGGCCTCAAACAAGTTCCTCGCCAAAACCGCCTCCGAGGCGGACAAGCCACGCGGTTTCTTTGTGCTGTCGCTCGATGAAGCGCCGGCTTATCTCGCGCCTCGGTCAGTGCGGGTTATTGGCGGCGTGGGCCCCGCCATGGCCGCCAGGTTAGAGCGCGCTGGCGTTCGCACAGTCGGCGATATCCAGAGCCGCGGAGATCGCGAAATGCGGCGACTGTTTGGAGACACAGGACACTGGCTGAATGAGCTGGCCTTCGGTCGTCACAACCGCAAGGTGACGCCCGACGGCGACCGAAGAAGCGTATCTTCTGAGACCACGTTCATTGAAGACATTTCAGACGCTCAAACGCTCGAGAACATCCTCTGGAAACTCTGCCAACGCACAGCGGACCGCGCCAAGGAGGCCGGCGTCGAGGGACGCGTCGTCACACTCAAGCTCAAGACCGCAGCATTCCAGACCGTCACCCGCCGCGTCTCGCTACGCGAAAGCACTCAGCTCGCGAATGTGCTCTTCCGAACAGCCAAGGAACTGCTGCGCAAGGAAGCGACAGGCGCGAAGTACCGGCTGATTGGCGTCGGCCTCTCCGATTTGTCCAACGCTCATGCCGATGCCGCCGACCTCGCGGATCCGCTGGCGCTGAAACGCGCAAGGGCCGAACGCGCCTCGGACACCGCTCGCAAGCGGTTTGGCTCCGATGCCGTAATGACCGGACGAGGCGTCCGCCCCCGCCGGGATGATGATTCGGGAAACGGCAAGAAAGGCTCCTGACACGCCGCCCTCCATTGACCCCGCCTCCCGCACACCTAGACATGCGGCCACGGACTGCATGCAAGGAGACACGCCATGCCTGTTACGGAACGCCTGAAGGCTGCTGGAATCGAACTCCCCGAGCCGCGTTCGCCGGTGGCGAACTACGTACCCTACGTGATCAGCGGAAACCTGCTTTTCATCTCCGGACAGGTCTCCAACGGCCCCAACGGGCTGGTAACCGGACGTCTGGGAGAAACACTGGACCTGGAACAGGGCCAGGCCGCCGCCCGCCTGTGTGCAATCAATCTCCTCGCCCAGATCAAGGCGGCGCTTGGCGATCTGGACCGCGTGACACGCGTGGTGAAACTCGGCGGCTTTGTCTCATGCGCCCCCTCATTCACCGACATCCCGAAAGTCGTGAACGGCTGCTCGGACGTGTTCGTGGAGGTCTTCGGCGAGGTCGGCCGTCATGCCCGTTCCGCAGTCGCATGCCCGGTCCTGCCGCTCGGCGCCGCCGTAGAAGTGGACGCAGTGATCGAGTTTGGCTAGCGGCCCTCGAAATCCCCGCCGAATGGACGATATAGTCATGTAATACGTCCTGTCCGCCGGGAGTCCGAGAGTGCCAGACGACGCCAACGACGACCCCCGAAACAATCGGGTAGCGGCCGGCGGTCAGCACGAAGTGTCTCTCTCTATCGCGGAGGGCATGGCCGGCATTGATCGCGAAAGCTGGAACGCGGTGGCGAACCCTGCAGGCCTTCCCTACGATCCGTTTCTCGACTGGGATTTTCTCGAGGCGCTCGAAGCCACCGGCTGTGCGTCACCCCACACGGGCTGGACGCCTAGGCACATTCTTGTGCGTGACACCGAGGGACACCTCTTGGGAGCCGCTCCAGTCTACGTAAAGCCGCACTCTCGCGGCGAATTCGTCTTCGATCACGCATGGGCCGACGCGCTCGAACGGGCGGGCGGGCGATACTATCCCAAACTGCTATGCGCTGTGCCGTTCACCCCGGCGACCGGACGCCGCCTCCTGGCTCTCACGGGGCCGCACGAACTCGCGGTAAAACGCCTGCTGATCGAGACCGCCATTCAGCTTTGCCAGACGTCAAACCTGTCCTCCGCACACTTCAATTTTCTTGGCACAGATGACGCAACGCTTGCGGAGAGCGTCGGCCTGCTCCCACGCACCGACCAGCAGTACCATTGGTTCAACCGCGGCTATCAGAGCTTCGATGATTTCCTTGGCGCGCTGTCCTCTCGCAAGCGCAAGATGCTGCGCAAGGAGCGCGCCGCAGCCGAAAGTGACGTAACGATCAAGCGCCTCTCCGGCCCCGATCTCCGGACAGAACATTGGGACGCATTTTTCAAATTCTACATGAACACCGGCAACCGCAAGTGGGGCTCGCCCTACCTCAACCGCGACTTCTTTCAGTTACTGCATGAACGCATCGCGCACCGCGTCCTGCTCGTGCTCGCCTACAATGACGGCGAGCCGATCGCCGGAGCGCTCAACCTTATCGGATCCGACACGCTCTACGGTCGCTACTGGGGTCGCACGGTCGACATTCCCTTCCTGCACTTTGAAGTATGCTACTATCAAGCGATAGAGCATGCGATCGACGCAAAGCTCGATCGCGTTGAGGCCGGGGCTCAGGGCGACCATAAACTGGCGCGCGGATACGAACCTGTGACCACGCGCTCAGCACACTGGATCGCTCACCCGGGTCTTCGAGAAGCCGTCGCAAGATATCTCGACAGCGAGCGCGAGATGGTCGAGGACAATATCGAAACGCTCGCGGCCTACACACCCTTTCGCAAGGACGCACGGTCCCTCGAAGAGGCGGCGCGAAATGCAGAGGAGGAATTCTGATGAGCCTTGAGGGCGCCTACGAGGGCGACAACATCTTCGCCAAGATTCTTCGTGGCGGAGCGCCCTGCGTGAAAGTGACTGAAGATGATGACACGCTGGTCTTCATGGACATCTTTCCGCAGAGCCCGGGCCATTGTCTCGTGATCCCGAAAAACGTTCAGGCCCGCAATCTGCTCGATTGCCCACCTGAACGCCTCGGCCCTCTGTTCACTCGGGTGCAGGCCGTTGCGCAAGCCGTGACAAAGGCGCTTTCGCCCGACGGCGTGGTCGTGACGCAATTCAACGGCGCGCCGGCTGGACAAACCGTGTTCCACCTGCACGTCCATATCATTCCACGATACGACAACCTGCCCTTGGCCGGTCATGGTCATGGCAAAATGGCGGACATGGACGCTCTTCGCAGCCAAGCCGATCGCATCGCCGCCGCCATGAACACATAGCGACGGCGATATAGATTGACGTGGCCCGGGTCGCTCCGGTCTCAGGCTACCTGTGACCCCTTCTCGAGGATCAACTTCCCGCGCACGAGATTGTCGTAGTCGCCGGAAAGCGCGTGCGTGATCTCGCCCACCTTGTAGGTGTGGCCAGCCATTTCCACGACCGGCGTAACCTCTGCGGCGGTGCCGGTGATGAAGCACTCGGAGAACGTGCCAAGCTCATCCGGCGTGATGTGGCGTTCGACCACCTCCCAGCCACGCGCCCTGGCCAAGTCCATGACCGTCCGGCGGGTGATGCCGTCCAGAAAGCAGTCGGCCAGCGGCGTGTGAATTACGCCGTCGCGCACCAGAAACACGTTGGCGCCCGTCAGCTCCGCGACATAACCGCGATAGTCCAGCATCAGCGCGTCAGCATATCCCTGCGCCTCGGCTTTATGCTTGGACAAGGTGCAGATCATATACAGGCCCGACGCCTTTGCGGCCGAGGGGATGGTCTCAGGCGACGGCCGCTTCCAGTCGGACATCGTCACCCGAATGCCCTTCATCTTGTCGGCGAAGTAGTTCCCCCACTCCCAGATCGCGACACAACTGCGAATGGTGGCCGACTGCGCCGAAACGCCCATCATCTCCGAACCGCGCCACGAAAAGGCCCGGACATAGCAATCGGACAATCCGTTCTTCTGCATCAGCTCGTGCTTGATCGAATCAAGCTCCTCGACCGGCACGGGCATTTTGTACCCCACCAGTTCAGCCGACTTGTGCAGGCGCTCAGAGTGTTCGCGGCTCTTGAAGACCTCGCCCTCGTAGGCGCGCTCCCCCTCGAATACGCAGGCTCCATAGTGCAAAGAGTGGGTCAGTACGTGAATGCGCGCCTCGCGCCAGGGCACGAACTTGCCGTCCAGCCAAATCCAGCCGTCACGGTCATCATAAGGGACAAAAGCCATCGGAGCGGTTTCCTGATTGTACCAGCTCCGCTCGACACGCTTGAGTTTCGAGCGGGGCTCTTCCATTGTCGGAGCGTGGCCCAACCTGTCAACAGACCCCAGCCCCCCGGGAGCGCTCCTGCGCCGGACGCCAGGCTCTACCTGCGCGATCGCGAACTTGACCAAGGGGCTGCCCTGATCCGGGCGGCGGCGCGCACCTTGTCGCAGCTGGTATCGGCCGCCGGAGTCGCGGAGCCTGAAATGGAGATCGTTCAGGAAATCTTCGACCGGGGCTCCATGGACGTGGGAGAATTGAGAAGCAGGCTGGGCGCGCCCAAGCAGACCCTGGCCCGCCACCTGAACGATCTGGAGGCCCGCGGCCTTCTGAAGCGGACCACCGACGTGAAAGACCGCCGACGCCGGCTGGTCACCCTCACTCAAGAGGGCGAAACCTTCGCCTACGCGCAAACTCAGCAGCGCCGTGCGGCGATCCGGCGCGCCTTCCTGAGCGCCGGACCGGAGGCGGTCGCCGGGGCTCGTGGGGTGCTTTCCGCCATTATCCAGGATGACAGCCAGACGTGAGCGCCGGCCGCGCCCATATCCTAGTGGTCGACGACGATGACCGGCTCCGGGATCTGCTCAAGCGGTTTCTGACAACCGACGGCTATGACGTAACCACGGCTCGCGACGCCGTCGGCGCGCGCAAGCTCCTCCAGACGATGGCTTTCGACCTTCTTGTTCTGGACGTGATGATGCCAGGCGAGGACGGCCTGTCTCTGCTGAAAGGCATTCGCGAAGAAATACCCACACCGGTCATCCTGCTGACTGCGCGGGCTGAAGCGACCGATCGCATTCAGGGCCTGCGCACCGGCGCCGACGACTACCTCGCCAAACCGTTCGAGCCCGAAGAGTTGCTGCTACGGATCGCCTCTATCCTGAAGCGCGCAGCGCCGGCACGTCCAGCCGAGGAAATTCGACTTTCGGGAATGGTCTTCAATGTACCGAAAGGCGAGCTGCGCAAGGATGGAAGGATTGTGCGGCTCACTGAATCCGAGTCCCAGCTTCTGCGCATTCTGGCGGAACGCGCGGGCGAAGCGATTTCTCGACACGAACTGGCGACCCTTACGCTCACGGGCCTCGAACGCTCAGTCGACGTACAGGTGACGCGTCTGCGCCGGAAGATCGAACGCAATCCACGCGAGCCCGTTCACCTCCAGACCGTCCGTGGCGTCGGCTATCGCCTGACTGGAGACTAGGCCCATGCGCCTGCGGGACTATACGCCGCGCGGATACAATGCGCGCCACATCCTGATCCTGATTGTGCCCATGCTGATCTTTGTGATCGCCATGACGCTGTTCTTCTTCTCCAGCCATGTGCGCGAAGTGAACGAAAAGCTTTCACGCAGTGTTGCGCTCGAACTGGGGCTGGTCATCGACAGACTGGAACGAGACCCGACTGGCTGGCCTGCATTCGCAGACGACATGAACCAACGCGGGCTGATGGTGCTGGACTACCGGCCGGGCGCGAAAACCCTGGCTCCTCCGCCCGGTCGCGCCTGTTGCCGCGAATTCGGCCAGCAAATGGCGATAACGCTGCCCTACCCCTTCACTTACGCTTACGTGCCCGGCGACCTCTTGGTGGTCCGCGTCCTCGCACCTGACGGCTTGGTCGAAGCCCGCTTTGACAGAAAACGCGTGGTGATCATCACTGCGCACATCTTCATAGTCTGGTCGATCGGGTTCAGCATCCTGCTGCTGGCGACATCCTACGCCTTTCTGCGCAATCAGGTGCGCTCGATTACGCAACTCGCCAAAGCCGCCGATGCCTTCGGGCGCGGTGAAGACATGCCGGAATATCGACCATCCGGCGCTCTGGAGGTCCGCGCCGCCGCCCGCTCGCTTATCCGCATGCGCAATCGGATTCGACGTTATGCGGACCAGAGGACGGCTATGCTTGCCGGCGTTTCGCACGACCTGCGCACGCCGCTTACCCGCCTCAAGCTGGAGCTCGCCTTGATGTCGAAAGCTGTCGACACCGCAGCGGCCAAGGCGGACATATCTGAGATGGAGCGGATGCTGGATGGATATCTAGCCTTCGCGCGCGGAGAAGAGGGTGAACAACCCGAAGAAACCGACCTTTCCAAGATCGCGGAGGAAGCCTCCGCCCATGTCGCCGAACGCGTAGCGCTGCAACGCGACGCGCTAGGCCCGTTGATCATGAGAGGCCGGCCGTTGGCGCTCAAACGAGCGATCTCCAACCTCGTAAACAACGCTGCGGATCACGCAAAGACAGTGCGCGTTACGGTAAAGCGCGAAACAGGCGGGGCCGTTGTCATCATTGAGGACGATGGGCCTGGTATCTCCCCCGAACAATACGAAGAAGCATTTCGACCGTTTGGCCGACTGGACGCCTCACGCAACCAAAACGTCTCAGGCGTCGGCCTGGGGCTCACCATCGCACGCGACACGGCGCGGGCGCATGGAGGCGACCTCACGCTCGGGCGTTCCGAACTCGGCGGTTTGAAAGCGACGCTCCGCATCCCCCAAGCGGCGGGCTAGCGGTCACGCTCGACTACTTCGAGAGTTCGGCGCTCCGGCGAGCCGCAGCCTCAACCGCACGACGCACGAGAAGCGGCATTGCGTCCGGCGCCATCAGCACGTCCAACGCCGCCGCCGTGGTTCCGCCTGGGGACGTAACAGCCTTGCGCAATATGGAAGGATCGCCCCCCTCGGCAAGCAGCGCCCCGGCGCCGGCAACCGTCTCTCTCGCGAGGAGCGCGGCGGTCTCTGCATCAAGCCCCATCATCTTCGCTGATGACTCGAGACATTCCGCAAGCAGGAAGACGTAAGCCGGCCCCGAACCAGAGATCGCCGTGACGGCGTCCATCTGGGCTTCCTTGAGCGGACCGACGACCTTGCCCAGCGGTGAAAGCAACCGCGCCGCAACACTGCTTTCACCTTCGCCGCAAGCAGCCGACATGGCGTACCCGGTAACGCCTTTGCCAATTGCGCCCGGCGTATTTGGCATGGCCCGTACGACCTTCTCGGTCGCAAGGCCGCTGACGAGACGCTGGGTTGGCAATCCAGCCATGATCGACATCACCAGTGTCTCGGGCCCAATCCAGGGGCGGACCGAGGCTTCAACATCGCCAAAGATCTGCGGTTTGACGGCCAACACCACGACATCCGCGACGGACGCCGTCTGCGGATTGAGACTGACGATCTTTGAAGCAGAAGCAATCGCCGCGAAGCCGGACGGATCGGGTTCGATGACGGACAGCCGGCTCAACCCGGCCACATCAGGAGCACGCAGCCACCCGGCGGCCATCGCCGCGCCCATCCGACCGGCGCCGAACAGGACGGCATGCAGTCCCCCGCCGCCGCCCCGTCTAGCCATCGCGTTAGGCCTCGCCCAGCGTTTCGAACAGAACCGACGCCAGCGCGTCGTCGGGGGATTTGCCGCCCCAGACCACAAAGTTGAAGGCCGGAAGGAACTGTTCGACCGCGTCGAGACCGGCTGCGAGCACTGCAGCGATCTCGCCGGATTCCGGCGCAACACGGTCCAGCATGGGGATCGTATGGCGGAACACCGCCGCGCCATCTTCAGCCCAATAGTCGAAGTGACCCAACCACAACCGCTCGTTGATGCGCCGAAGGAGCTCCGAAATCGCCTGCTGACGTGAGGGCGCCGCCCGAAGATCCAGCGTCAGGGAGAAATGAAGCGCCGCAGGCTCATCGCGCCACACAAACATGCCGCTGCAATCCCCCCAGCGGGTGACCGTCGCGCAGTGAATAACGCCTTCTTCCGAGCGTTCGCAGGCCCAGTCAGCCGCGATCAGCGTCTGCTCCACAGCGTCAAGCGCCCGGTCCTGAGCCTCTTCAACGATTTCATCGAGCATCGACATGGTGAGCTCCCCAAAGAACCGCCGTCGCCGGCGAGTCGATACGAACGCTAGTGGGCGTCGCACAGCCCCACAATGGGACCTGTCTGAGTTTGGCCGATTCTGCGGCCGCCTCGGTTAATGGCTTAAAGGAACGCCCCAGCGGATCCTGTTCAGGATTTTCCACGAGATTCAAGGGCCGCGATGCGCTTCTCCAGCGCCTCGACCTTTTCGAGCGCCGTTCTGGCTAACAACTTTAACGCTTCGACTTCCTCACGCCGGGCAAGATCCAGATCGTTCACCATCCGATCGGTTTGCGAAGTGAAGAGCGCTCGGGCCTCCTCGCCAGCCGCTTGAGCCGCCCCGGCGGCTCCAGACATCATTTTCGCGAGGTCATCCAGAATTGGGTTTCGCGTCTGCATTGTCACACCTTGCCATATGGACCCTTTGGCCGGACCCGGTATCTATATGCCGTGCGGCGTCATCAAATCAAAGCCGCAACACCTGCGCGTACACGAGGGAATTACAGTGTTCAAAACGGCGATTCCCTTTCCGCAGATCGACCCCGCCGCATTCACCATACCGATCCCCGAAATGTCGCTCGGGCCGCTCGACCTGGGCCCTTTTCCGATCCGCTGGTACGCCCTCGCCTACATTGGAGGACTGCTGATCGGCTGGTGGTATGCCGCAAGGATCGCCAGTCGCCCAAGATTATGGGGAACCGAGGAAAAATCGCCTGTCACGAAGGCCGACATCGATGATTTCGTCTTCTGGGCGATGATCGGCGTCCTGCTCGGAGGGCGCCTCGGCTATATCCTGTTCTATACGCTTCCGTATGAACCTCACAAACTCTCCAGCGACCCCGGCTTCATCTTCCGTATGTGGGAAGGCGGAATGTCCTTCCATGGCGGACTGATCGGCGCCGCTTTCGGCGTTTTCTACACCGCCTGGTCGAGGAAGCTGCCGGCGCTCAGTCTTGCGGACGTTGCCTGCGCCGCAGCTCCGATCGGCCTGTTCCTCGGGCGCACCGCCAACTTCATAAACGGCGAGCTTTATGGCCGCCCAACCAATGTCCCCTGGGCGATGAAATTCCCCACCTACGATTGGAACGCCCGCCACTGGATCTACACCGGCAATGAGCAACTGGTGCACCCAAGCCAGATCTACGAAGCAGCGCTTGAAGGACTGACGCTCTTCATCATCCTGGCTCTGGCGGTCTGGCGCTTCGGAGCTTTGAAAAGACCAGGCCTCGTTTCGGGCATGTTCCTCGTGGGCTATTCAATTGCCCGCACGATCGTCGAGAACTTCCGCGAACCCGACAGCTTTGTCAGCGGCCTCCCCGAATGGCTGACCATGGGCAAACTTCTGTCATTCCCGATGCTGTTGCTTGGCGCGTGGTTGATCTATCGCACAACCCGGCGGGCGCCGCCGCAAGCCGCGTGACCCCACTCTCTCAGAGGCTGAGCGAAACCATCCTGGCGGACGGACCAATCCCCGTTTCGCTCTACATGTTGATGTGTCTGCACGACCCGGCGCATGGCTACTACGCCACCCGCCCCGGTATCGGCCAAGACTTCGCGACAGCCCCGGAGACATCGCAAACCTTCGGGGAAATGATCGGTCTTTGGGTCGCGCATCAATGGCGCGAGATGGGCTCGCCTGAACGCTTTCAACTTGTCGAACTCGGTCCCGGTCAGGGAACGATGATGTCGGATATGCTCCGCGCAAGTCGCACGGTCCCCGGCTTTCTCGATGCGGCGAACATCGCACTCATCGAAGCCAGTCCAGCGCTAAGACAAGCACAGCTCGAACGACTGATGGGGCATGCAGTCACACACTATGTACGGCTGGAGGATGTTCCAGCCGACCCGGCCATCATCGTGGCCAACGAATTTCTTGATTGTCTGCCGGTGCGCCAGTTCGTGAAGGTCGGGACGCAGTGGCGCGAGCGCCGCGTCGGACTCTCCGGTGAGGCCTTCACATTCGGTCTAGGCGACGCCCCCAGCGGATATGATGATGACGTCGTCCAGGCCACGATCGAACCGAATGTGACGGAGGACCAGATCGAAATCGCCCCGGGCCTTGAAACGCTGACAGCCGCACTGTTCGAACGCTTCCGAACCGCCCCGGGGTGTGCGCTGTTCATCGACTACGGTCCCGCAAACACAGCTCCCGGCGACACCCTGCGCGCCTACAGCGCGGGACGACAGGTATCGCCGCTTGAACGACCGGGGGAGTGCGACCTCACAGCAGACGTCGACTTTCGCCGATTGAAACGGCTGGCGGAACGCGCGGGAATGCGCGTCTTTGGGCCCGTCTCGCAGGGCGCGTTTTTGCTAAATCTCGGAATCGGCGAACGTGCGCGAATGCTGGCGGAAGCGAATACGTCGAAGGCGCAGGCGATCGAGACGGCGGTCGGAAAACTCGTGAATCCCGACGAGATGGGCGATCGCTTCAAGGCAATCTGCCTCGCCAGCTCTGACTTCACCTCGCCGCCTGGTTTTGAACAGCGACAAACTCAAACACACCCGAAATAGTGATGACAGAAACGCCCGACTTCACCGAAGCGCCCTCGCTGGGCGGACTGACGCTTCACGTGCGGCACGCCTTCTTCGGACGTCGCGGCGGCGTGTCGGGCGGCCCTTTCGAAAGCCTGAACTGCGCATATGGGTCCGGCGATGATCTCGATCACGTCATGACCAACCGCGCTCGAGCTTGCGCGGTGCTCGGCGCTCCCCCGGAAAAACTGGTCACGGTGAACCAGGTGCACTCCGCCCGCGCGGTCCTGGCCGGCGACGGCCCGTTTCCGGCCGGCGCGCGCCCGGAAGCCGACGCGATCGTCTCATCCACGCCCGGTCTGGCCCTTGCGATCCTGACCGCAGATTGCGCCCCCATCCTCATCTGCGATCCTGCAGCAGGGGTCGCGGCGGCCGTTCACGCCGGTTGGCGCGGCGCTGTTGACGGCGTTGTCGAAGCCGCAACAGAAGCAATGGTCGGGCTTGGCGCCGACCCGTCCCGTATGATCGCAGCGATTGGCCCGTGTCTTTCTCAAACCTCATTTGAGGTCGGCCCCGATCTTGTGGATCGCGTTCTGGATATCTCACCCTGGGCGGAGACCATGTTCGAACCGGGGGACGGCGACCGCAGTCACTTCGACCTGAAGAAGTACCTGGCCGGACGAATGACCCGCTTGGGCATGTCACGCGTCGACGCCCTCGCGGACGACACGCTCGCCGAACCGGACCGCTACTTCAGCCACCGCGGAGCGCAGAAGCGCGGAGAGCCCACCGCTGGGCGCAACCTGTCTGTCATCATGTTGTTGCCCTGAACGCCGTTCACCAGAAATCCACAGCATGTGGATGAACATTCAGCCGTCCAAGCCTGCGACTTTTCGACAACCCGCACAGGTTTTCTTCGAACTGGTTCGAATTGCCCCTCAGAGCGCGTTGCTCCCTCGACGATTCTGCGACAGAAGCATGACGCGTTCGCAACGCTGATAGCCGACAGCCAAACGGGAGTGACGAGACCGATGAAGCTGATCTCGTGCAATTCGAACAGGCCGCTTGCGAGCGACATCGCCGCGTATCTGGACATGCGGCTCACTGACGCGGAAGTCAAAACCTTCAAAGACCGCGAAGTCTTCGTCAAGGTGAACGAGAACGTCCGGGGACAGGACGTCTACGTGATCCAGTCCACCTCGGCGCCGGCCAACGATCATCTAATGGAATTGTTGATCACGATGGACGCGCTGGTTCGCGCCAGCGCCAGACGTATAACAGCGGTGATCCCCTACTTTGGCTATTCGCGGCAGGATCGGAAGACCGACGGACGCACGCCTATTTCTGCGAAGCTCGTCGCAAATCTCATCAGCACCGCCGGCGCTGACAGGGTCGTCACGGTCGATCTGCACGCCGCCCAGATCCAGGGGTTCTTCGACGTTCCTACCGACAATCTATTCGCCGGCCCCGAGATCGCCGACGACATCCTCAAGACCTACGGCAAAAAGGACCTGATGGTGATCTCGCCCGACGTGGGCGGCGTGGTCCGGGCGCGCTCCCTGGCCAAGCGCCTTGAGGCGGATCTTGCCATCGTCGACAAGCGCCGGGAACGCGCCGGCGAGTCCGAAGTGATGAACATTATCGGCGACGTAAAGGGACGCAAATGCATCCTGATCGACGATATGACTGACTCTGGCGGCACGCTGGTCAACGCCGCGGACGCCCTGCTTGAGCAAGGAGCCAAGTCGGTCGCTGCGTATGTGACGCACGGCGTGCTCTCCAACGGCGCGTCAGCAAACATCGACAAATCCAAGCTGACCGAACTCGTCATCACCGACACCATTGCGCCATCCGAGGCCGTAAAGTCAGCCAAGAAAATTCGCAGGCTGACCTTGGCTCCGCTGATCGGCGAAGCGATCCGACGGATCGCCAACGACGAATCCATCTCGAAGATGTTCGACTAGATCAAAAAGCGGCCAAATCTACTGCGGAAGGAGACAGGCGACGCCGCCCCCTTCCGCGTCCTTCAGATCGTCGGGATCAGCTGCAGGCCTTCGATCGCTTCCGGATTGTACGCGGAACCGTTCCAATAGACCTCCATGTGAAGATGCGGCCCCGTTGCGCGCGCGCCGCTGGTTCCCACAAGACCCACAACATCACCGGGCGCCACCGAGGCGCCTTGCTTGACGTTGATCTCGTCAAGCTGACCGAAACGCAGCACGTAGCCGTGCGCTGCGGTGATTTCGACGACGTTTCCATAGCCCTCTTTCGTGCCCGCGAACGTGACCTTGGCGCTGGCGGGCGCGTGGACCGGCGTTCCGCGTGCCGCACCGATGTCGACACCGCTGTGGAACGACGTTTTTTTCGTGAACGGATCGGTCCGCTCGCCGAAGGAGCTCGTGACGCGCGCCGGACCCGTGAAGATCGCCGCCGGCCATATCGAGGGTGGAGCCGGCGCTGCTGGCAGAGCTGGCGGCGTGTTGAATCTCGTCGGAACCGCCGGAACAGCGGGGGACGCCGGGGGGACGGGTGGCGCAGATAGTCTGGACGGGACCGTCGGCGGCGAAGGCGCATCCTCCGAAACTGTCCGCGTGCAACTGATCGAAACGTTTGTGCTGTCGCCGGATCGCCCCAACACGTCACCGGACGCGACTTTCTGCCCATCTTTCACCGACAGTTCAGAAAGCCCGGACGCGCTCATCTTGCAGGCGGGAACATCCTCGCCAGCGTTCGTCTGCGAAAGCGCAAGAGAGAAGGCGCCGTTGTTGTCCCTGTTCGCGCTGTCCACGACACCGTCGAAACGAGCGCGGATGGTGCCGTCGCCAGGAACGACGTCCCGCGGGGAACCGGGCGGCTCAGGCGCTTCAGGAATGTCCGCAAGCGACGGAAGTGAACCGCCAGTCGCGCAGCGAAGCGAGATCTCACCTTTTTGTCCGCCACGACCGATCACAGCACCCGGCACAACAGTCTGTCCCGCATTGACGCTGACGTCGTTAAGTACGCCCAGAGCGCCCACACAGCTCGAAGATGACGAGCCCGCCCCCTTCTGCTCGAACCGGACGCGATAGCCGTCAGCCGGGTTACCGGTAACCGCGGTGACCTGAAGAGCGTCTCCAGCGCGAACCACCCCATCATCACCCCAGATTGGTCCGCCATCCCGAGGCCGCTCCACCTGTCGCGTCGAGGTATGCGGCGCAGTCCCAGCCACCTGCGCCAACGCCAATGGCGCGCCGATCAACACAACAAGTCCCACACCTGCCCGCGCAATCCACGCCGGGCGTTTTGAACCGGAAAGCACGTTTTGAATGCGCATGTGAAGGTTGCTCCCATTCGGGTTGGACAAGATTGAACTGGCCGGCGCACCACGCGGGAGTCCCGCCGACATGCGCGCGACGTCCACGAGTGTGCTTGCGTAGGCGCGATGCTGCCCCGTTACGGAGAGAACCGCCTCGTCACAGGAAAGTTCGCGCGCAAGATCGAGTTCGCGACGAATGTGCCAGGCGAAAGGATTGAACCAAAGAAGGTCGGCGACCACGCGTTCAAGAGGCTGCCAAATGGCGTCGCGCCGAGCCACGTGCATACACTCGTGTCCCACTACGAGGTCCAACTGCTGGTCCCCCAAGCGCTCCGCCAAGCCCTCTGGCATGCAAATGATGGGCGAGCGCACGCCGCAGGTGAACGGTGATACGTCCGCCGTTGAGGCCAAGAGCGACGGCTTCACCTTTAAGCTCAGGCGTTCCGACCAACGGTCCCGGGAAAGGCCTGCACGGGAATACTTGAGAGGCGACGTCGCGCGCAGAACGCTGTGCAAGCTGCCGATCGCCCGAACGTTCACCACTGTCCGCACCAACCAGCCCGCGCCAAGCACGAGCATGACAACGACTTCCAGAGGAATTGGCGGAAGCAACGGCGCAGGCGCGACCTGTATCGCCCGCGCACCCTGCTCGACGAAAGCCGCGCCACTGTACTCCGGCGCCAGCGCCGTCCACTCGGGCGCCGTCCATCGCGGAGCGAACACCCGGCTGAGCGCCAGCACGAACGTCGCCAACCAGGGCGCGACCGCCAGCAGCGCTATCGCTCGCCAGAGCGTACGCCGCTGATCCCCACCCAGCCTCGCATTGGATTGAATTGCGCCACCCACCCACGACAGAAGGCCAACCCACACAAACGACGACAAAACGAGCCAAGCCAGGTTCATTCGCCCTGTCCCCCCATATCCCCGGCAGCGCCGTTGATGATGGCGTCCAGTTCGTCCAGCTCTTCTTCAGTGATGTGCGGACTGTCGGCGAACATTGACGCGGGCACGGCGCCCTTGATGTCGAACACGTCCCGGGTCAGTTCCCGCGCGATAGCGCCAAGCACCTGAACCCGTGACCTGGCCGCTCGAAACACGACCACACCGTGCACCTCGGAGCGGGTGATTATGCCCTTCTCCTCCATACGGCTCAGCATCGTCCGCGTGGTCGACGGGCTCCATCCGGTCTCGGCGACGAGCGCCTCATGCACTTCTCTGGAGCTGGACGGGCCAGCCGACCAAAGTTGCTTGAGAATGGACAGCTCGGTGCCAGTGTAGCTTACAGCCATAACGATGATGCTCGTGCGCGAGACCTGTGGTTGATTCGCTACATTTGTAGCGCACCGGCCACGAACGTCAAGCGACATGGTTAGCGGTCGCGATTTTGAAGAAAGCCGCACGAGACGTGCTTGCCCGGGGCCAGCGCGTCTCTTATAAGCCCGCTTTTCCCGAAAGACGGCGATCGGCGCTGTCTGTGTAGCCAGGCTGTCACCGAACACTGTCCTGCGGGACGTCGGCGGACTTCAGGGCGAAACGGAGCATAAAATCATGGCAAACGACATCACCCTCACGGTCGAAGTGCGCGAACGCACGGGCAAAGGCGGCGCGCGCGAAGCCCGACGCAGCGGCCTCATCCCCGGCGTTCTCTATGGCGGCGATCGCGGACCGGTGGCGATCACCTTGAACCGCAAGGAAGTCACGATGGCTCTGCGGTCCGGCAAGTTCATCGCTCACACGGTTTCCATCAGCCACAAGGGCGAAAAACAGCTGGTGTTCGCGCAAGACATCCAGTTCCACCCCGTTTCCGACGAGCCGCTTCACCTCGACCTCTACCGCGTTGATGAAAACCAGGAGATCAAGGTGAACGTTCCGGTGCACTTCACCGGCGAGGCGGTCTCCCCGGGCATCAAGCGTGGCGGCGCTCTCAACATCGTGCGCCACGAAGTCGAACTGCTCTGCCCCGCGAACGCGATCCCGGAAGAACTCGTCTTCGACGTGTCGAACCTGGATATCGGCGACACCATCAAGATCTCCGCCATTCAGCTCCCGCCTAACGCGCGGCCGACGATCACGGACCGTGACTTCACGGTGGCGACGATTACCGGTCGCGGTGCGAAGGCTGAAGCCGAAGACGCCACAGGCGACGGAACCGAGGCTGCGGCCGCCGACGCCGACGCGGCCAAGAAGTAACCCACCACTCCACGGCGCCCGATCGTCAGATCGGGCGCGACTGGATGCTAAGCCATGTTGCTGATTGCGGGCCTCGGGAATCCCGGGCCCGGCTATGCCGGGCATCGGCATAATATCGGCTTTCAGGCGATTGACCGCATGGCCGAACGCTTTGGCTTCGGACCATGGCGCAGAAAGTTCCAGGGCGAGCTGGCGGAAGGCCGGATCCCCCTCCCCGACGGCGGGCAGGAAAAAACGCTTCTCCTGAAGCCGCAGACCTTCATGAACAATTCCGGTCATTCCATCGGCGAAGCGATGCGCTTTCACAAGCTAGCGCCCGAGCATGTCGTGGTGTTCTACGACGAACTCGATCTGGCGCCTGGCCGCCTCCGAATGAAAGTGGGCGGCGGCGCGGCCGGTCATAACGGCATCCGCTCGATCATCGCGCAAGCCGATCCGGGCGTGCGGCGCGCACGCATGGGAATAGGCCACCCGGGCCACAAAGATCGCGTGCACGGCTACGTACTATCTGACTTCGCAAAGGCGGATCAGGACTGGCTCGGCAGATTGCTGGATGCCTGCGCCGAAGCGCTGCCTTTCCTCGCGGCCGGCGACGACGACCGCTACCAGGCCGAAGTCATGCGCCTCGCCCCTGCGCCTAAAGGCGATCCCCGAAAAGGCGGACAGACCGAAGAAGGAACCGACTGATGGGATTCAAGTGCGGCATTGTCGGCCTGCCGAATGTCGGCAAGTCCACCCTGTTCAATGCGCTGACCAAGACTGCGGCGGCGCAGGCGGCCAACTATCCGTTCTGCACGATTGAGCCCAACGTCGGTGAAGTCGCGATGCCCGAACCGCGCCTGGAAACGCTGGCGAAGATCGCCGGTTCGAAAGATGTCATCCCGACCCGCATGAACTTCGTCGACATCGCCGGCCTCGTGAAAGGCGCCAGCAAGGGCGAGGGTCTCGGCAACCAATTCCTGGCGAACATCCGCGAGTGCGACGCCATCGCTTACGTTCTACGATGCTTCGAAAACGAAGACATCACGCACGTATCCGGCAAGATCGATCCGCTGGCCGACTATGAAGTCGTCGAAACCGAACTGATGCTTGCAGACATGGAGAGCCTGGAAAAGCGTCGTGCGAACGTGGAGAAGAAAGCCAAGTCCGGCGACAAGGAAGCAAAAGCGTCTATCGCGCTCATCGACTTGGCTCTCGAGCAACTCAACAATGGAAAGCCCGCGCGCGCGGCGAAAGTCGCGGACGAAGACGCCAAAGCGTGGCGTATGCTGCAACTGCTGACGTCCAAGCCGGTATTCTACATCTGCAATGTCGACGAAGCGTCCGCAGCCACGGGCAACAAATATTCTGACGCCGTTGTAGAACATGCCCGCAAGGAGAATTCGCAAGCGGTCGTGATCTCGGCCCAAATCGAAAGCGAGATCGCTGTGCTCTCAGACGAAGAGCAAGCTGAGTTTCTCGAGTCTCTTGGTCTTGCCGAACCAGGACTCAATCGCGTGATCCGCGCGGGATACGAACTGCTCGGTCTTCAAACCTACTTCACCGTGGGGCCCAAGGAAGCGCGCGCCTGGACGATCGCCAAGGGCGATACGGCCCCGCAGGCGGCGGGCGTCATTCACGGCGATTTCGAAAAGGGGTTCATTCGCGCCGAAACGATCGCCTTCGAGGACTTCGTGAAGTTCAATGGCGAGGCAGGCGCGCGTGAAGCCGGCAAGGTCCGCCAGGAAGGCAAGGACTACGTTGTGCAGGACGGCGACGTCATGCACTTCAAGTTCAACGTCTGATCCGAATCCGGACCAACTTGCGCCCTATTCCCAGTAATAGGGCGCCCGCTTGCGGTCACCGGTTACCACTTCGTCCATGGTCGACGGATCGTAGAGACGGCCGTTGAGCATGACCTTCGATATCTTGTCCGAGTTGCGGATGTCGTCGAGCGGGTTGGCGTCCAGCACAGCCAGATCGGCCAGCTTGCCAACTTCGAGTGAGCCCACATCCTTCTCAAAGCCCAGCTTGCGCGCAGGCAGGATAGTGCCGGCCATCAGCGCCTGGAGCGGCGAGAAGCCTCCACGCACAAACGACCACAATTCCCAGTGCGCGGCGAGACCTTCCTCCTGCCCGTGTGCTCCGATCGAGACATTGACGCCTCGCTCGAGCAGCTTCTTGGCTTGCGCCGCTGAACGGGCGTCTACGTAGTCTTCCTCCGGAGCCTGAGTGCGACGCACTGACTTTGGCTGCAGGATGTGCGGCGGAACATGTCGCGACAAGATTGGGTGACGCCACACATCCGTATGCGAGCGCCAGTAAGGATCCGCAGCAAGTCCTCCGTAGGTCACCACCAGCGTCGGAGTGTAGGCGACCTTCGTCTGCGAGAAGAAACTCAAGACATCTTCGTAGAGGTTCAGCTGCGGAATGTTGTGTTCCAGTGCTGTGTTTCCGTCGGCGATCAGAGTGATGTCCTGCGCGAACAGCGAAGCGCCTTCCGCGACGACTTGTATGTTTTCGGCAATGCTGGCCGCGACCACTTGCTGGCGCTGGTTGCGGCGCGGCTGATTGTAATTCTTGATCCCGCCTGCCCCCTGCACTTTCAGGCGATGCACATGCGCCAACGCATCGTCATAGCTCTGGATGTCGTTAAGACCTCCCGGGGAACGAGCGCCATAGACAACCTCGCCAGTCGAGAAGATCCGGGGCGCGAGCAGCAGCCCGGCGCGTTGCATCTCTGATGCAACAAACGCCTCGCTGGCGGAGTTAGACGGGTCAAACACCGTCGTCACGCCAAACGCCAAATGCGCGATTGCACTCCAATTCTGCTGGGGAACGATATCGTCATCACCTTGCGGACCATGGGCGTGGGCGTCGACCAACCCGGGGATGAGCGTCTTTCCAGAAACGTCGACGACACGGGCGGTCGAAGGAATGTCCACGCTGCCGGCCACACCGACGGCGGCGATACGGTTGCCATCAACGAGAACGACGCCGTTCTCGATCACGCCGCCCCGGTCGTCCGACATTGTAACGATACGCCCGCCCACCAATGCGATCATGCCCGTCGGCTTCTCCGCAGTGACCTGCATCGAAAGATCGACGCCCGCTTCCGGCGGCGCAAACGCTGCGCCCTTTGCATCTGGATCTGGCGGCGCCGTAGGCATCATCGCAGCCGTGCTCGTCGAGAACAGCGTCGGCCCCAGACTCCAGTTCAGCTGAGCGCCGCCGACTGACCATGTGAGATAGGTCGCGCCGCCCTTGCTGGCCTTCACGACCGGCATCGCCGACCCGCCTTTGCCCGTTCCGACATCCTGTGGTCCGGGCGGCAGCGGCATAACGTAGGCGGCGAAGTTGTCGCGAAACGCGACGTTCTCGCCATCAGGAGAAACCTCGTAGCTCTCAACAAGATCACCGGAAGCATGATTGCGCGGCGTCTGACCATTGAGGTCAACCGAAGCCAAAACGCCTGCAGTATTGTCGCGGCGCGTCACGAAAACGCGGTCGTTCTCGGCGCCGAAATGCGGATAGCGACCATTTGTGGTAACGCGCGTCATCGCACCGCCCGACGAGGCGACGCGATAAACGCCGACCTCGTTCGAATAGAGATTTGAGAGCAGATACCCCCCCGCCCCCTTCTCGAAGACGATCATCTCCCCGTCCGGCGAAAACCGGGGACGTCGATAGTGGCCGGGCGTCGCGGTGACCGATCGAACATTACGTCCGTTCGCGTTGACCGTCTTGATCTGGCCAAGACTGGCGTCGCTCCAACTGACGTAGACGATACGCTTGCCGTCCCGCGACCAGGAGGGAAACAACTCTTCGGCCGCCCCCTTCTCCGATGTCAGACGTTTCGGGCGCCCCATCCGGAAGCGACTTCACGTAAAGCTTCCCGAGGCTTTCAAACACAGCGGTCCGCCCATCAGGCGAAACGGAGACATAACGCGGCATCTGGGTGCGGAACGTATCGGGCGCGACCTCCGTTTTCGGTTGCGGCGGGTCGATCACCAAGCGCGTATCACGCACATGAAACGGGATGACTTGATCGTTCCCGGCCATGTCCACTCGACGGATCTTGCCACCCGCCCAAAACACGACACCGGTCGAATCCGGCAGCCACGACATGCCCGGATAAAGGCCGTTGACCGCCCAGGTCTCTTGAAGGTCCAGATCGAGATCGTCGTAGAGCTTCGTCAAAGCCCCAGTCTCCAGATCCTTCACATACAACCGGGACTGGTTCCGTTCACGGCGCACAAAGGCCAGCTTCTTGCCGTCCGGCGACGGTGTCGGTCGTGTCGCGCCGCCTGCGCCGGTAACGACGCTCGAGACTTCACCGGTCGCAAAGTCATACTTCTCGATCGAGAAGATGCCGGTGTTCGAATCCTGCGCGTAGATAAACGTATTTCCAGGAGTGACGTTGCGCGTGTAGTAGATACCGCCGCCATCGGGGGCGTAGGCCGGCTCGCCCAGCTCCTTTTGCAAAGCCTCGCTCGCGCGCTTCACGGCCACGAAGCCGTCACCGCCGCCAACATTGTAAATCCAGATCTCGCCGGTCCCAAGCGAGCGCTGTGTCGTGAAGTGCTTGCGGGCGGCGATGAAGCGGCCGTCCGGCGACCAGCTTGGCTCGCTCAGGAGGCGGAATGTCTCCTTTGTCAGAGGTCGCTTGTCCGACCCGTCGACATTCATCACCCAGATATTGTCGCCGCCGCCCCGATCGCTCGTGAAGGCGATACGCTTCCCATCCGGAGAAAACTTCGGCTGCATTTCGTAAGGCAAACCCTCGGCGATCCGCGTGGCTTCTCCGCCAGAAATCGGCAATGTGTAGATGTCGCCGAGAAGGTCGAAGGCGATCGTCTTGCCATCTGGGCTGACGTCGACATCCATCCAGGTTCCTTCATCGACATTTATGTCGACAGGCCGGGTCGTCATCGGTGGTGCGGCGACGTCCCATACCGGCTGGCCGGGCGTCCCGTCGCCTTCCTGGGCCGCAGCGGCGGCGACAACACAGGCGGACAACACCGCCGCACCAAGTGCACCGAAACGCATGGGATCCCTCCGATCGACCGTTCAACCTTAGGCCAGACATGCGCCCTTGCAAGCACATCAAGGCACGAAGGACCGGTTCAGCCATTCGATCACGCAGAACTTTGCTCTCGATTGTGCCCGCTGTGCACTGGACCTGACCGTCTGCGCCCCCTACCTCACCTCGGGGCGTCGCGGCGGACCGCGGGCGCTCATGTGCGACGGCCAAACCGCAAACCGCGAAAATCAATCCTGTCCTGCCCGGACAAACCTCGCTACATCCGGGTCGGATAGCTGAGCGAGCGTTCACTCAATTGCCAGATTCAAGCACAGAAACACCCCCGGCAGAGGCTGCGCGGCCCGCGATTTCGCAGGCTGAGTTCATCGTGATGGCGGCGCTTCTCATGGCCACCAACGCGATGGCCATCGACATCATGCTGCCGGCGCTGGCCGACATCGGCTCAACGTTCAACCTCACCAGCGAGAACGACCGACAGCTTGTCGTCGTCGCTTACATGATGGGCTTCGGCGTATCGCAACTGTTCTACGGACCGATTACAGACCGGTTCGGACGTAGGCGCGTCCTCTTCGTCTCTCTGGTTTGCTACGCTATCACAAGCGCCGCGTGCGCCTTCGCCCCCTCGTTCGAAACGCTGATCCTGGCGCGCGTGCTTCAGGGAACGGCGGCTGGCGGCAGTCGCGTCATCGCAGTCTCCGCAGCTCGCGATCTCTATGCCGGCCGGCGCATGGCGAAAGTGATGTCTCTGGTCATGATCGTCTTCATGGCGGCGCCGATCCTGGCGCCCAGCATCGGGCAACTGGTGCTGATCTTCACGGACTGGCGCGGCATCTTCTGGGCGCTGGTCGCGTTCAGCATGGTGATGTTGGTCTGGGTCTTCCTTCGACTGCCCGAGACTTTGCCTCCCGATCGGCGCAACTCGCTAGACCTGAAGGTCATTGGGGCGAACTACCTCAAGGTGCTGACCACCCGTGAATCGTGCGGTTACATGATCGCTTCTGGTATGTTGTTCAGCGGGCTGATGAGCTACATCTCATCGTCTGAACAGCTTTATCACGAAGTCTACCACACCGGCGACGCCTTCCCGCTCTGGTTCGCGGGCGCGGCCTTGGCGATGTCCTGTTCCAACATCATCAATTCGCGCCTTGTGGAACGCCTTGGCATGCGCCGCATGTCCCACGGGGCGCTACTGGCGTTCGTCGTCGTCAGTGCGGTGCACGCGCTCCTGGCGCTAAACGGTCTGGCCCCATTCCCCGTCTTTTATACGCTGATCATTCTAACCTTCTTCGCCATCGGCTTTCAGGGGCCAAACTACAACGCAATCGCCATGGAGCCCTTGGGGCGGCTGGCGGGATCAGGCGCCGCGCTCATCGGCTTCGCGTCTTCGTTCGTTGCGGCGTTGGTGGGAGGCTTCATCGCGCAACACTTCGACGGCACTACCACGCCGATTTTCATTGGCCATGCGCTGGTCGGCCTGGGCGCGCTCACCGCGGTTCTCGTGACCGAGCGCGGCCGCCTGTTCCAGTCGGGGACGCCGTCCTGACCGGCGATGCTTCCCGACTGGGCCAGACCGACGCCCCGTGGCAAGATCGCAAAAACGCCGACGTCTCAGAAACCCTTTAGGGGGCACGCATGATCACCATCCATCACCTGAACAACTCCCGCTCGCAGAGGGTCCTGTGGCTGCTTGAGGAACTCGGCGTGCCTTACGAGGTCAAACGCTACGAACGCGACCCCAAGACGATGCAGGCGCCTCCCGCCCTGAAACAGGTGCACCCATTGGGCAAATCGCCCGTGCTGACCGAGGACGGGCGCACCATCGCGGAAACCGGGCCGATCATGGAATACGTCATTGAACGCCACGGCGGCGGCCAACTGATCCCGCCTCAGGGTTCGGACGAACGCCTTCGCTATACCTACTGGATGCACTACGCCGAGGGCTCGGCGATGACGCCGCTTCTGCTCAAACTCGTCTTCATGCGCCTACCGATGGGAGCGCCCGCGCCGATCCGCGGCTTCGCGAAGATGATCAGCGCCGCCGCCCTGAAGCGGCTGGTCGAACCCCAGCTAACGACCCACATTCAGTACTGGGAAGACGAACTCGGAAAGTCGCCGTGGTTCGCCGGTTCCGACTTTTCCGCCGCCGACATCATGATGAGCTTTCCGCTCGAGGCCGCCGCAGCACGCGCCGGTGCAGCGCAAAAGCCCCGGATCGCGGTCTTTCTCGAGACCATCCATGCTCGCCCGGCCTACAAACGCGCGCTTGAACGTGGCGGCCAGTACGATTACGCGTCCTGAAACGCGATCAACAACAAGACCGGCTAAGCGTGCCCCCTCTCTTTCCCCAGTTCCTGTTCACCGCATTGGCGATTGAGCTGACCCCTGGTCCGAACATGACCTGGCTGGCGCTGTTGGCGGCGCGTCGCGGACTTCTGGTCGGCTACATGGCGGTCCTCGGCGTCGCGCTCGGCCTCGCCCTGCTTTCGGTGCTGACCGCGATCGGGGTGGCGACCGTGATGGTCGCCTACCCTTTCGTCCACGACATCGTCCGCTGGGCCGGCATCATCTTCCTCTTCTACCTGTCGATCGAAGCCTGGTTCGGACTGGACAAGCTGGGCATGGAGGAGAACCCGGGAGCGCATGGTTTCTGGCGCGGCTTTGTCGTCAATCTGCTGAACCCGAAAGCTGCGGTGGTGTTCGTCGTCCTGATCCCGAACAATCTCGGCCCCTATTATCCCTCGATCATCTGGTTGCTGACATACTGCGCGGCCTACGTCGCCATCGCTACGATCGTACACCTCACCGTGGTGCTGTTTGCCAGTCAGTTCACCGCCTATCTGTCCAACCCCGTACGCGAGACGACCGTGCGACGTGTCGCCGGCCTGGTGCTGCTCGCAACGGCTGTGTGGTTCGCACTCTCGACCGACAGGCGTGACATAGCGAGCGCCGCCCCCGACTACCCCTCGGCGTCGGGCGCAACGAGTCTCCAGCCCGAACCGGCCGGATCTCCAACGGCGCTCTGGTCCAGAGTTTCCGCCAACCACGGCAGGATCACCTCCAGCTGACTGGATAACCCCCAGGGCGGGTTGACGATCACCACGCCGGCGCCGGCCATTCTGCTCTCATCCAGTGGCTTCACCCAAAGGTCCGCCACAAGCAGCTTCTCAGGCGGCAACCCCATCTCCTCGATCAACAGCGTGGCCAGATCGCCATCGAACGCCTCAACGGCGTCAAGGTGCTTCAATGGACGCCAGAAAATGTAAATTCCTTGCGGCCAGCGCTTTACGGCCTGCCTGGCTGCGCGCAGCATCTTCTCGAAATCCAGTTTCCGAGCCTGCGTGCCCTCCTCGAACGGCGGATCGACGAGCACCAACCCACGCCGCTCCGGCGGCGGCAAGTAGGCCGAGAGCGCTTCATAGCCGTTGCGTTCCTCAATCTTGACCCTTCGGTCGCGTCCCATCGCCTCGCGCAACAGGGCGCAGCTTTCCGGATGCAGTTCGCACAAGCGCAAGGCGTCGTCGGCACGCGCCATGCCTTGTGCGATGACTGGAGACCCGGGATAGCTCGCCAAACGCCCGGCCTCGTTCACGGCGCGCACGGCGTCAAGATAAGCAGCCATCCCATCCTGAACAGACTGCGGCGCCCGCCCTATGGCGGACAGAATGCGCCCAACGCCGTCACGCCACTCGGGACTGCGCGCCGCTTCATCTCCATCTAGATCGTAAAGACCGATACCGGCATGGGTGTCGATGTAGCGCCACGGCGTTTCCTTAGCGTTGAGGCGCTGAATGCAGACGGCGACAACCGTATGTTTGAGTACGTCCGCGAAGTTTCCTGCGTGGAAAGCGTGTCGATAATTCATCAGCGTCTCAGTCGCCAAATCCCGGATCGGGATGGATAGGCGGCAATCGCCCGGTCAAGTCATGCACGCCGCCCAGTGACGCCGCTCCCCCAGGCAGCGGACCGGTCGCGCCCATCACCCGGCCGCCTGTAGCTTGGCTGAATCGCGCCTTGGCTGACTCTTCCGGCCCCCCGCGCCGGAATGGCGATGGGGTATCGGGATACATGGCCGCCAACTCTTCCATGCTCGGGCCAACCGCCTGTGTTCCCTGCTGCAAGCGGTCGCTCCACCGCAAATCGCAATCACCGCGCGACGCTCGCAAAGGATCCGGGACATCGCATGGGTCGGTCTCCAACAAGCCGCGCAGCCCCAAAGGAGCGCCCGTCCCGTCGTCGGCCGGCAAGTCCATGACAAGACCGCCGACACTCCCGTTTGCAGCGGACGAGACATCCGGCCGCCTGTCGTCGCCCTGCCCCTTTCTTGCTTTCTGCGGGATGGTTTCGACCTCTGGCGCCATTGCCGGCGGCCGCGTTGTCGACGGTCTCGTTGTCGACGGCGCGTTTGGCTTGGGGTTGATAGCCGCAGGCGCCAGATCCGGCTCTGCGGTTTCGATCACCAGATTTACTTCGATAGGTCGCACGGCTTGAACTCT
>JAWKVD010000011.1:0-115663 GCA_041398225.1 Hyphomonadaceae bacterium
CAAATCCGACCCTCCTTTCCCGCCGCGATGATGCGGGATGCGAGACAGGTCTTCAGACGGGGCGCGCGGCCAGCAATGGCGGCCGGGGCGCCGGGGCGATCAATCCAAGCCATCCTCTAGCCCTTCTGGCTCGAGCCCTTCTGGCTCTAGCCCTTCTGGCCAACCTTCGGGCAAGCCGCCCCCGCCCCGAGAGGCCGAGGCGCTGTGGCGGGCCTCGGCGCACGCCGCGCAACTGCCTCCGCACGCGACGGCGGACGGGCGACCCTGGCGGACATGGCTGTTCCAGGGCGGGCGCGGCGCCGGCAAGACGCGCGCCGGCGCGGAGTGGCTGTGCGGACTGGCGGGGCGGTTTCCACGCGGGCGGTTCGCGCTGGTCGGCGCGACGCTGAACGATGTGCGCGAGGTGATGATCGCCGGGCCTTCGGGCCTGCTGTCGCTGCCCAACCGCGCCGCGCCCGTCTATGAACCGTCGCGGCGGCGGCTGACCTGGCCCAACGGGGCGATCGCCTACGCCTTCTCCGCGGAGGAGCCGGACCGGCTGCGCGGTCCGCAGTTTCACGCCGCGTGGGGCGACGAGTTCTGCGCATGGGCGCGGCCCGCAGAAACGCTGGCGATGCTGCGCATGGGGCTGCGGCTGGGCGGCGCTGGGAGAGCTGGGGGAGCTGGCGCGGGGATATCCGGACGGCTGGCGATCACCACCACGCCAAGGCCGATCGCGGCGCTGCGGGCGTTGCGGGCGGAGGCGGGATGCGCGGTGACGCAGGCGGGCACGCAGGCCAATGCCGAGCACCTTTCGGACGGGTTCGTGGACGGTCTGATGGAGGTTTATGGCGGCACGCGGCTGGCGGCGCAGGAGATCGACGGCGCGCTGACCGAGGCGGAGGGGGCGCTGTTCAGCGCGGCGATGCTGGCCGGGGCGCGGCGGCTGGGGTGTGAGCTGGGCCCCTCTCGGCGGATGGCGCGGATCGTGGTGGGGGTGGACCCGCCGGCGGGAAGCTCTGACGGGTTTGGCGGGTCTGCGTGCGGGATCGTGGCGGCGGGCGTGGACGAAGGCGGGCGCATCGTGGTGCTGGAGGATGCAAGCGCGGCGGGGCTGTCTCCGATGGGATGGGCGCGGCGCGCGGCGCGGACCGCGATGCGCTGGGGCCGGACGTGCGTGCACGGGGCGGTGATCGCGGCGGAGGCCAATCAGGGCGGCGAGATGGTGCGGACGCTGATCGACATGGCGCTGGCGGAGGAGGCTGGCGGGGAAACTGCGGGGGCGCGGGTGAAGCTGGTGCGGGCGCTGCGCGGCAAGGCCGAGCGCGCGGCGCCGGTGGCGGCGCTGTACGAACAGGGGCGCGTGGCGCATGGCTGCGCCCTGCCCGCTCTCGAAGACGCGCTGATGGCGCTGGGCGTCGCGGGCGCGGGAGAGAGTGGAGCCAGTGGAGCCAGTGATCGCGGGGCAAGTGATCGGGCCGACGCGCTGGTGTGGGCGATCAGCGAGCTGACCGCGCGCGTTCCGCCGCGCGTGTTCGGGACTGTGAACGGGCGTATGGGCGGCGTTAGCGATCACCGGGCGGCTGCGCGACCGTCCATTCTCCCGCGCGGCACTGCAGCACGGTGCTGGAAAGGGACGACGGTCGCGGATCGATCCGATGGCGACATTCCAGAAGATCTCGGGAGGCGGCCTGGTCGCCGACAGAGACGGAGACGAAGTATTCGCGGTCGGCCAGCAGAAGAGGCGGCCCGGCTCGTCGGGCGGGCAAGCGGACGGCAACGCTGCCAGCCCCGTCGCAAGACCGCTTTCGGCGGCGGTGACACCGATGCCGTCCTCGGCGAAGCTGTCGAGCTTTCGTGCGCTTCGGGGGTTTCCGGCGGCACGGGCGGGCTGCGTCCTCGGCGTGACGCCGAGCGCGGCGAGGTCGTCCGGATTGACGGAGCGCAAGTTCCGGGCTGTCGAGCATCAGAACGGCGAAGACGTCTCCCGCCAGGGGGCAGGCGATCAATATGCCGTGGGTCGTGTGCGTCGGACGCGGAAGCGCGACGAGGCGCTCGACGTCTTCGGCGATCGAGCGGCGCTTGGAAGCTGGCGATCTGGCTGCGGGCCAGCCTGCCGACCAGATCGTCGAGGACGGCGGGATCGGCCAGGTAGAGCGCATACATGTTTCGACGGGAGGCGAGGCTATCGCAGTCGAGGCGTCGGGTCCGAATTTGAACGTCATGTCGTCGACATTGCGGACGCACAGACCCGGGATGGAGTTCGACCGCCTTGAGCTGAACCCGGTCGGAACGCCTTAGCCGACATCATCGAGGCCGACGGCTCCTGAGCGCAACGGCGAGCGCACAGATCGCCGAAAGCAGACATGCGATGACCGCGCGTTTCATGAGTCCCCCCCCCGGTTCATTCCGGCATGAGCAGACGCGATCGCCGCACCGGCGTCAACGGCCTACGTCCGGACGGGGGAGCGGCTGGCGGGTCGCGGGTCCGGACTTTGCCGGCGAAACGCTAGCAGGCCGACTTCATGCCGAGGTCGCAGGCGCGTTTGGTCAGTTCGGCCGCGCGGGCGGCGTCCTTCTCGACGACGCGGCCGCCTTCGCGGTATTCCGTCGCCAGATCCGCGCAACCGAGCGCGAGGCCGCCGTCGCAGGCCTTGCGCATGGCGATGAACCGCATCCTGTCGGGATCCGGGGCGTTGCTGAGGTCGGCGTAGAAACACGTCGCGGCGTTGCCGGCCTCGCATGCCGACTGCAGACGCTTGACAAGCTCGCGGTCGAGATCCGCTCCCGAGGAGAGCATGGCGGCATTGGCGTATTCGGCGCACGCCCCGTCATATCCGCTGTCGCAGGAGCGCTTGAACAGCTCGCCCGCCCGGTCCCGGTCGCTGTCGACGCCGAGGCCCCAAGCGTAGGCGATCCCGGCGAGATATGCCGACAGCGGGTCGGCCGGGGCGGCCTTCTCAAGCGGGCCGACGCCGATCGTCTCGATCGCGGAGGCGACTTTCCCGGCGGCCGCTGCGCCATAGGCCGAGCCGTCGGCATAGGCGGCGACGTCCGCAAGGCCCTGCTCTCCCAGCGCGCTGCGGATCGCGCCGGCCTGCTGCTGGTCGAGCAGGGTCTTCGCGCCCCACCCGCCCGCGCCAAGCGCAAGCACGGCGGCGAGGCCCGCGCCAAGCATGGGCGGCGGACTGCGCCTGGGGGGCGGCGCGCGCCTCGCCGTTCGCGCGGACGCGGCGGGCGATGTCGCGGCGCGTGAGGGACTGGCGGCTGAGGGGCTGGCCGAAGAGGGGCTGGGGCGAACAGGCGCGGGCCTGGGCTCCGCCGGCCGGAACTCCGCGGGCCGGGCGTCAAGCAGGTCGGGCCGCTTCAGCCGCTCCGCGACCGCGCCGACGAACCGCCACCAGCCCCGATGCCTGTCGCCGCCCTCGAACGAGGTCAAATCGATGCAGTGAATGCTGTTGAAGGGGACGGGGATGCTGACCGGGCCCTGGATCAGCACGGGCACCAGCTTGGCGGCGTTGAACCCCACCAGGCATTCGGCGCGCACCCATTTGCTCTCGAGCGAGGTTGGAGAGAACAGCGCGGCGACGAGGCCCGACTTGCTGAGTTCGGAGCTGATCCGGTCCTGAAAGTCGGACCCGCCTTCAAGGCTCGCCTGATCGTAGAAGACCGTGAGACCCAGCGCTTCGAGCTGGTTTCGGATCACATCCGCCTTGTGCTGATCCGCACGCGAATAGGAAATGAAGACGTCCGCCATGCCCCCTCCAAGACCGGCCCACGCCCCCGCGCGCCGCCGTTCAGGAACGGCCGGAGGGGCGGCCCACTCCGTGAACGGGCCCGATTCCTATAGCATCTCAATCCGGCCCGAGAACCCGAGCGCGCGCAGCGTTCCGCCGCGCGTGTTCGGCCTGTGAGCGGGCCGTGAAGGCGGGCCGGGCGAGCGGGCCGCCGGGCGCAAACCGCTAGGCGCGGCTGAACTTCTTGAAGCTGACCGCCTTGGGTTCGAGGCTGTCGACGCCGAGGCGGCGCTTCTTGTCTTCCAGATAGGAAGAGAAGTCGCCCTCGAACCATTCGACATGGCTGTCGCCCTCGAAGGCCAGGATGTGCGTGGCGATGCGGTCGAGGAACCAGCGGTCGTGGGTGATGATCACCGCGCAACCGGGGAAATCGTCGAGCGCGTCTTCAAGCGCCTGCAGGGTTTCGACGTCGAGGTCGTTGGTCGGTTCGTCGAGCAGGAGGACGTTGCCGCCCTCGCGCAGCATCTTGGCGAGGTGGACGCGGTTGCGCTCGCCGCCCGAAAGCTGGCCGACCTTTTTCTGCTGGTCCGTGCCCTTGAAGTTGAAGGCGCCGAGATAGGCGCGGGAGGGACGCTCGACGCCGCCGACATCGATGATGTCGAGGCCGCCGGAGACTTCCTGCCAGACGGTCTTTGAATCATCGAGGCTGTCGCGCGACTGGTCGATATAGCCGAGCTTCACCGTCTCGCCGACGCGGAAGGTTCCCTTGTCCGGGGTTTCGCGGCCGGTGATCATCTTGAACAGCGTGGTCTTGCCCGCGCCGTTGGGGCCGATGACGCCGACAATGCCGCCCGGCGGCAGCTTGAACGACAGGTCCTCGATCAGCAGGCGGTCGCCGAAGCCCTTGTTGATGTGCTCGGCCTCGATGACGACCGAGCCGAGACGCGGACCCGGAGGAATGCGGATCTGCGCGGTGGTGATCTTTTCGCGCTCGGCCTGGGCGGCCTTCTCCTCGTAGCGGGCGATACGGGCCTTGGACTTGGCCTGGCGCGCCTTGGCGTTGGAGCGAACCCATTCGAGTTCCTTCGACAGCGAGCGCTTGCGGCCTTCGTCCTCGCGGGCCTCCTGGGCGAGGCGCTTGGCCTTCTTGTCGAGCCAGGTGGAGTAGTTGCCCTCGTAGGGGATGCCCTGCCCGCGATCGAGTTCGAGAATCCAGCCGGTGATCTGGTCGAGGAAGTAGCGGTCGTGGGTGACGAGGATGACGCAGCCGGGGAAGTTGATGAGATAGTTCTGCAGCCAGGCCACCGACTCGGCGTCGAGGTGGTTGGTCGGTTCGTCCATCAGGATCATGTCGGGCTTGGACAGAAGCAGTTTGCAGATCGCGGCGCGGCGGATCTCGCCGCCCGAAAGCTTGGCGACGTCGGCGTCGCCGGGCGGGCAGCGCAGCGCGTTCATCGCCATCTCGATGCGGGCGTCGATGTCCCACGCGTCGGCGGCGTCGATCTTCTCCTGGAGCGTGGTCATCTGCTCCATCAGCTCGTCGGAATAATCCTCGGCCATCTGCGCGGAGATGGCGTTGAACTCCTCGACCCATTGTTTCTCGGGACAGCCCGAGGCGATGTTCTCGAACACCGTCTTGGCGGGGTCGAGCTTGGGCTCCTGCGGGAGGTAGCCGACCTTGACGCCGTCGGCCGCGCGGGCCTCGCCGCCATGGTCCTTGTCCTCGCCGGCCATGATGCGCAGCAGGGTGGACTTGCCCGAACCGTTGACGCCGACGACGCCGATCTTGGCGTCGGGCAGGAAGGACAGGCGGATGTTCTCGAACACCTTCTTGCCGCCCGGATAGACCTTGGTGAGGCCCTCAAGCTGGTAGACGTATTGATAGGCGGCCATGCGCGTCTCTTGATGGTTCGGGGTCGGGGAGAAATACGGGGCCTACATGCGCGTTCGCAGGCGCGGAATCAACCGCCCTTACGCAACGTCGCGCCGTTGCACGCCTTTCCCCAGCGCGCCGGATCGTTCATGGTCCGGGCAAAACAAGCAGGCCTCGATCCGGGAACCGGGCCGGGGCCGCAAACGGGAGGGATGCATGAAACGGATACTGGGCGCGGCCGCGCTTGCGCTGGCCGTGGCGACGGCCGGTTGTCAGGCGGGCGCCGGAGACGAAGCCGAAAAGACGGCCGCCGCCGACCATTATTTCCACCAGGAGATCGAAGCGGGCGAGCGCACCTCGTTCGACGACTACATGGACCGGCCGGAAAGCGTTTACGGCTGGACCAAGGTGTCGAGCTTCACCGGCGAGGGCTACACCGCCGACATTCTGGAGCTGACCTCGCAGACCTGGCGCTCGGAGAAGGACGTGGACAAGCCGGTGTGGAAACACTGGCTGACGGTGATCCGCCCCGACCAGATCGATACCGACACCGGCTTCCTGTACATCACCGGCGGAAGCGACGGCGATCCGCCGCCGGAAAAGGCGCCCGACGAGCTGGCGCTGATCGCGACCAAGACGCACTCGATCGTCACCGAGCTGCGCATGGTGCCGAACCAGCCGCTTCACTACACCGACACGCCCGACAAGGCGCGCTATGAGGACGATTCCATCGCCTACACCTGGCGCAAGCAGATCGAGACCGGCGAAGACGAGTGGCTGATCCGCATGGCGATGGTGAAATCCGGCGTGCAGGCGATGACCGCCGTGCAGGCCTTCGCGCAGTCCGAAGACGGCGGCGGGCAGCCGGTGAACCGGTTCGTGGTCGCCGGCGCCTCGAAGCGCGGCTGGACGACGTGGCTGGTGGGCGCGATGGACACGCGCGTGGTGGCGATCATGCCGCTGGTGATCGACGCGCTGAACACCGACGCGCTGGCCAAGCATCACTATGAGGTGCTGGGCTTCTTCGCGCCGTCGCTGGGCGATTACGTGCATCACGGCATCATTCCGCACATGGCCGGCGATCCGGCCTATCAGAAGATGCTGGATATCGAGGACCCCTACTCCTACCGCCACCGCAAGCGCATGGCGCTGCCGAAATACGCGATCAACGCGGCGGGCGATCAGTACTTCCACCCCGACACGTCGCAGTTCTACTGGGCCGACATTCCCGAGGAGAAGACGCTGCGCTACGTGCCGAACACGGATCACGGGCTGGGCGGATCGGACGTGATCGAGACGATGATCGCGTTCTACGACATGATCCTGACCGGAACGCCGCGCCCGACCTACGCCTGGTCGAAGGCCGAGGACGGAACGCTGAGCGTGACCACCAACACGGCGCCGAAGGAAGTGCGGCTGTGGCAGGCCTACAATCCCGACGCGCGCGACTTCCGCGTCGAGAGCCTCGGCAAGAAGTACACCTCCACCGTGCTGGAGCCGCGCGAGGACGGCTCCTACGCCGCGAAGGTCGAGCAGGCGGATACGGGCTTCAAGGCCTGGTTCATCGAACTGACCTGGGACACGCCTTCGGGCTTCCCGTTCAAGGCGACGACCGGGGTGACGATCACGCCCGACATCCGACCGTACAAATGGGAGGACGCCGCCAAGCAGTACGCGCATACGCTGGGCGGGGAGAGCAATCCTCTGAACACTCCGGAAAACCAGCCCTAGCAATCTGCGGGGCGGGACGCCCGAACCGCGCAAGGGCCCGGACCGGCGTTTGAGCTTCGGGCGCGCTCGCCTCGCGGGCGCGTGCCGGACGCGGTCTTACCCTGACGTCAAGTTCGTGCTCGCATTTCCGCCGACATTGTGAAAAGGTCCGCCGCGCAACGGTCCGAAAGAGGCCGCGCGTTAGACGACGAGACGACGAGGAGGGAGCGTACCCCAATGACAACTTCATCCGCGGAAGCGGGCCAGAGTTCTGCGCCCGCCCGAACGCCGACCTATACCTGGGTCGTGCTGTTCATGCTGATGTTCATCTACATCTTCAACTTCCTGGACCGGCAGCTGATGTCGATCCTGATCGAGCCGATCAAGGAAGAGATGGGCTTCACCGACAGCCAGATGGGGCTGATGACGGGGCTTTACTTCGCGATCTTCTACACCGGCTTCGGCGTCATCGCCGGCTTCCTGGCCGACCGCACAAGCCGCAAATACGTTCTGTTCGCGGGCGCCTTCCTGTGGAGCCTGTTCACCATGCTGTGCGGGTTCGCGCGCAACTATCCGACCATGCTGGCCGCCCGCGTGGGCGTGGGCGTGGGCGAAGCGGCCGGCGCGCCGCCCTCCTACTCGATGGTTTCGGACTACTTCCCGCCCGAGAAACGCGGCCTGGCGCTGGCGATCTTCTCGCTGGGCGTGCCGTTCGGCCAGGCGCTCGGCGCGGGCTTCGGGGCCGCCATCCATGAAGCCTATGGCTGGCGCAACGCCTTCATCGGCATCGGCGTGGCGGGCATTATCGCCGCCGTCGTGATGCTGCTGGTGGTGCGCGAGCCCAAGCGCGGCGCGAGCGACGTAAAGCTCGACGTGCACATGGAGGAAGCGCCGACCCAGGTCGAGACGCGCTCGGGCTTCTCGAAAACCTTCTGGGACTTCATGAGCCGCCCCGCCCTGCTCTACACGGCGCTGGGCTGCGGGCTGTGCTCGTTCGTCGGCTACGCCGCGCTGGGCTGGAACGTGTCGTTCCTGATCCGCGTGAAAGGCATCAACTACACCGAAGTGGCGCTGTTCTACGCACTGATGCTGGCGGTCGCGATGGGGCTTGGAACGTGGGTGTCCGGCGCGCTGGCGGACCTGCTGGCGAAACGCGGCAAGCACTGGTACGCGCTGGTGCCGGCCGGAGCGATCGCGCTGTCGATCCCGTTCTATCTGGCCTACATCTTCGCGCCCAACTGGCAGCTGGCGCTGGCGGCGCTGTCGGTTCCGACCTTCCTGACCATCATGTACCTGCCGCCCGCGCTGGCGGTGGTGCAGAACTCGCTGCCGGCTTCGCAGCGGACGATGGGCGGGGCGCTGCTGCTGATGATCCTCAACATCATCGGCCTCGGCGGCGGACCGACCACGGTCGGCCTGCTGTCGGACTACTTCGCCACCTCGAACGGCATGAGTTCGGCCGACGCGATCCAGCACGCCTTCATGTGGATGACGCCGTTCTACTTCGTCGCCGTGGGCGTGTTGCTGCTGCAGGCGCGGTCGCTGGCCGGCGAGACGCGGAAGAACGCCGCGATCTTCGACGGCGGGCTGCGCTTCGGCGGGCTGCTGACCCTGGTCGGTCTGGGCGGGCTGCTGGCGCGCTACCTGACCGGCGGCGCGGGCAAGCTGTTCTTCAACGGCGAGAAGTTCCAGAACTGGGGCGGGCTGGAGTTCATCGGCCAGTTCAACGCGATCATGGACGTGGTGCAGGTGGCGATCCTGGTGGTGTTCGCCCTTTGGGGCCTCTACCTGCTGGCCGGTTCGGGCAAGCGCCGGACGGCGGCCGCCTGATCCATACCCGGCTGATCCGGCGCTGATCCGCGAAGAGCGGACCCGGGCTTGAACTGAACAGGGCCGCGCGGGACGCCGTTCCGCGCGGCCCTTTCCTTTCGCCTCGCCGGGAGCGGGCGTGCACGGGCGCGGTGCGTTAACCACGCAATCCCGCTAAAGTCGGAGGCCGGCGGATGCGAGGCCTGCAATTTGCAGCGCCGGGGCCAAGCGCCAAAGGGCTGTCCATGGGGGACGCCGCCTTAACCAACGTCCGGACCGCCGGGGAAGCATGATCCCGACCTTTCTTCAGCCCTCGCACGTGTTCAAACGCGATCTCGATCCGTCGAAATACCGGCTGGAGATCGACGGACTGCGCTTCTTCGCGATCATGAACGTGATGATCGGCCACCTGCTGGAGCGCATTCAACGCTTCTGGATGGAGCCGAGCCCGCATTTCGAGAACGCCGGCGCCAATGCGGTGATCGACTTCTTCGCCAGCCCGAACCAGGGCGTGCTGCTGTTCTTCGCGATCTCGGGCTTCATCATCGCCAAGCAGATGCAGGACGTGCCGGACGGCCGCTTCAACGCCGCCTATGTCGGCAAATACTATGTGCGGCGCGCGGCGCGGATCTTCCCGCCCTATTATTTCGTGATCCTGTCGAGCTTCATCGCCGTCTACTTCCTCGGGCTGACGCCGCCGGGCCTCAACAGTTTCGAGAAGACGGCCGCGGTGCCGATCGAGCAGAGCTTCATCGCCAGCATGTTCTACGCGCACGGCGCGGTGTTCGACAGCCTGCCGCGCCTGTTCGCGCTGGGCTGGTCGCTGGAGGTGGAGGTGCAGTTCTACATCCTCGCGCCGATCATCTTTCTGACGTTCTTCCGTGGGGCGCATCGCGCCGAGCCGTGGCGGTTCGTCGTTTTCCTGGCGCTGGCGTTCGCAACCTCGTTCGTGGTGATGAACAAGATCGCGCCGGTGAACTCGTTCACCGTTTTGTCCTACATCATCTACTTCGCGACCGGCATCACGATGGCGCGCCACGAGATGACGATGCAGCGCCTGTTCGCGCGCATCGGATCGAAGGCGAGCGCCGTGCTGGGCGTGATCTGCGTGCTGGGCATGTTCTGGCTGGGCGAAGCGCATTTCTCGCCGCTGCCGATGACGCTGATCTATTGGGGCCTGACGCTGGCGACGATCGTGGTGATGTTCGGCCTGGCCTTCCAGCCCGACACGCTGTTCGGAAAGTTCTGCCGCATTCCCGCCGTCACCTGGATCGGGATGGCGTGCTACTCGCTCTATCTGGTGCACATGCAGTTCTTCCACCTCGCCACGCTGGTTCTCGGCAAGTTCGCGACGTTCAACTATCTTGGCCTCGCGATCGGTTTTGTCGGGCTGATGGCGTGCGCGCTGATCGGCGGGGCGGCGTTCTTCGCCATCGTCGAGAAGCCCTTCGCGGGCTGGCGGCCGTTCTCGAAGAAGCGCGCGCCGCAGCCCCCGGCGGGCGAGCCGAAAGTCGAATCGCGCGGACCCTTCTGAGGACGCCCCCGCCCTAGCCTTGCAGCATCGCCCGGCACACGGCTTCGAGGCCGCGCGCGTCGATGTCGTTGAAGGCGTCGGGCTCGGTTGAATCGACGTCGAGCACGGCGAGAAGATCGCCGGCGGCGTCGATGACCGGCACCACGATTTCGGAACGCGAGCGGCTGTCGCAGGCGATGTGGCCGGGAAAGGCGTGCACGTCGGGCACGATCAGGGTCTCGCGGCGTGCGGCGCAGGCCCCGCACACGCCCTTGCCGAACGGGATGCGCAGGCAACCGAGCGTGCCCTGATAGGGACCGACGACAAGCTCGCCGGGCTTCAGCGGATCGACTTCGTAGAAGCCGCACCAGAAGAAGCGCGGCGCGAAGGCGCCGGCGAGCAGGCTGGAGGTGGTGGCGAGGCGCGCGGTGCGCGAGGTCTCTCCGGCGACGACGCCGGCGACCTCGGCGGCGACCTCGCGGTAGCGCTCCTCAATGTCGTCGGAATAGGCGATGGGGGCGGCGGCCATGGCGGGGGTCCGGCTTTGGGTTGGGCCGCTGGTAGGGCGTCGGCGGGCGGGCCGCAAGCGGAACCGGGAACGCGGAACCGGGGGACGGGGAAAGCGGGGTGGGTGCGCGGACTAGAGGCCGGCGAGCTTCTGGTAGAGTTCCTTGAGCGTGTCGGCGAAGGCGTCGCGGCGCGCGGGGTCGAGGGAGTCGATCGCCGCCATGACGCGCTGTACGGGGTCGCGCTCCAGCAGTTTGACGCCCGCCGGGGTCAGTTCGATGCGGCGGATGCGGCGGTCCTGGGGGTCGGCCTTGACGGTGACAAGTCCCTTGCGGGCCAGCGCGGCGACGGCCCGGGAGGCCGGCGCGTGGGTGACGCCGAGATATTCGGCGACCCCGCCGACGGTGCGGGCCGATTTTCCGGCAAGGGCGATATAGCGAAGCGCCGCCCATTGGCCGGGGTGAACCGCCTTCGGACCGCGCGCGTCATAGATCGCGCGCGCAGTCTGCTCCAGCAGACGGGCCACCATATTCGCTTCCATCCCGGGAACTGCCGTCCTTTTAGTATTGTCCGCCCCCAATTGTGAGACGGTTTCGCAGGAATCCCGTTGGCTTTCAATTGCAAGAGCATGTGAAAGCCAAGCTCTATACAAGTATAGGGCAGCAACAAATGTATATTCGAAGTAGGCTAAAATGTCGCACTCAGACTATTCGAGAACAGATTTCGTGCGGCTTGTGACGTATTCATTACAATACTTACTGTGCCACAGCACGTATTGCGCAGATATTGGAAGCAGACTGCTTGGCGATTACGTCAAGTGAGCGAAGTAACTGGAGCGGGTGAAGGGAATCGAACCCTCGTCGTAAGCTTGGGAAGCTTCTGCTCTACCATTGAGCTACACCCGCGCTGCTCTGTCACAGATCGCCTTTGGCCGACAGCACGCTGACTAGCGCGGCTTAGCGCCGTTTCCCGCCGGGGCGAGCTGCGACATAATTACGCAATGCGGGGCGGCGTCTGCTGAAAACGGCGCACGGAGGCGCCTCGCCCTTGACCCGCGAGACGGGCCGTCCTGATCTGTCTGACATGAGCACGCCCCGAGTCCTGGTGATCTTTGGCGCGACCGGGGATCTCGCCCGGCGGATGCTGTATCCGTCGCTGTATTTCCTCGACATGGACGGGCTGCTTCCGGCCGATCTGAAGATCGTCGGCGCGGCGCGCAGCGACATGTCGGACGAAGCGTTCGCGGAAGAGGCGCGGGGCTGGGTGCGGGCGCGGGCCGGCGAAGCGTTCTTCTCCGAAAAGAGCTGGGCGAGCTTCGCGGAGCGGCTGAGCTATCAGGCCGGGGACGCGGGCGACCCGGAGACCTATCGGCGGATCAAGACGGCGATGACGGCGGCGGCCGGGGACGCGCCGAGCGCGCTCTACTATCTGTCGACCTCGCCCAACCTTTACGGACCGATCGTGCACGGGCTGTCGGAAGTGGGCCTGACCGATGCGCCCAACCGGGTGATCGTCGAGAAGCCGATCGGCAAGGACCTCGAAAGCTGCGACGCGATCAATTCGGAGATCGGCGCGCACTTCTCCGAGGAGCGGATTTTCCGCATCGACCATTATCTCGGCAAGGAGACGGTTCAGAACCTGATCGCGCTGCGCTTCGCCAACGCGCTGTTCGAACCGCTGTGGAACAAGACCGCCATCGAGCATGTGCAGATCAGCGTGGCCGAGAGCGTCGGCGTCGAGGGGCGCTTCGGCTATTACGACGAGTATGGCGCGACGCGCGACATGGTGCAGAACCACCTGCTGCAATTGCTGGCGCTGATCGCGATGGAGCCGCCGGCGAACCTGCGGCCGGAATCGCTGCGCAACGAAAAGGTGAAGGTGCTGCGCTCGCTGCGGCCGGTCACCGACGCGGAGCTGGCGACCAAGACGGTGCGCGGACAGTATGCGCGCGGGGTCGTCGACGGCGAACCGGCGCCGGCCTATGTCGACGAGGCGCCGGGCGAGCGCAAGGGCCAGCCGAGCGACACGGAAACCTTCGTGGCGCTGACCGCGCATATCGACAACTGGCGCTGGGCGGGCGTGCCCTTCTATCTGCGCACCGGCAAGCGCATGCCGGTGCGGTCGAGCCAGATCGTGGTGCAGTTTCGCGCCGTGCCGCACTCGATCTTCGAGGGCCGGGCGCTTTCGGCCAACCGGCTGACGTTGAAGCTGCAGCCGGAAGAAGACATCTCGCTGCTGATCATGAACAAGACGCCGACGCTGCGCCATGGCGGATACGAGCTGCAGCCCCTGTCGCTGGACCTGTCGCTGGCCGACGCCTTCAAGGGACAGGCGCGCCGGCGCATCGCGTATGAAAGACTGCTGCTGGAGGCGATCGACGATCATTCGGCGCTGTTCGTGCGGCGCGACGAATCCGAAGCGGCGTGGCTGTGGGTCGACCGGATCATCGAAGGCTGGCGGCGCACCGGAATGAAGCCCGCGCCCTACGCCGCCGGAAGCTGGGGGCCTTCAGGCGCCTTCGCCCTGACCGAACGCAACGGGCATAGCTGGTACGAATGACGATCGAGACCTTCACCTTCATCGACCGCAAGCGGCTGTTCGCCCAACTCGGCGCGGACATGACCGATCATATCGCCGCGGCGCTGAAGAAGCGGCGCAAGGCGAGCCTGGCGCTGGCCGGCGGAACCACGCCGGGGCCGCTGTACGAACATCTCTCGCACCAGCCGCTGAAGTGGGAGAAGGTGTCGGTGACGGTGACCGACGAGCGCTGGGTGCATCCGGACGATCCGGGCAGCAACGCGTTTCTGGTGCGCGACATGCTGCTGAACCGGCGCGCGGCGGAGGCGAGCTTCATTCCGATGAAGACCAATCACGCGCGGCCGACGGCGGGGGCCGCGACCGCCGAAAAACGCATCGCGCCGATCATGCCGTTCGACATCTGCCTGATCGGCATGGGATCGGACGGGCATATCGCCTCGCTGATCCCCGGCGCGGAAGGCTTCGAGGCGGCGGCCGATCCCGACGCCGCGCGCATGGTGGCGGGGGTGCACGCCGAAGGCGCGGCCGGTTCGCCCGACCGCATGACGCTGACCATGGCCGGCATCCTCAATTCGCGGCTGATCGTTCTTCTGTTCATGGGACAGGAGAAGATGACCACGTTCGAACTGGCGATCGCGGGCGAAGGCGTCTCGCCGGTGCGCACGCTGGCGGTGCAGAAAAAGGTTCCGGTTCACGCCTACTGGGCGCCGTAGGCGTGCGTAACCGCGCGCGCGGGTCGAGCGAAGTCCGATTGAGAGCCATCAGGGAGCCGATCGTGAAATCAGCCATTGCCGGACCGATGCTTGGGATGCTGGCGGCGGGGGCGGTTCTGCTCGCCCCGGCGGCGGGCGCGGCGACGCCCGAGGAGGCGGCGCGCGCCAAGGCGTGCGGCGTGCCGGCTTCGGCGATCGAGCGTTCGGTGAAGCTGGAGCCGGAGCTGAAACGCTTCGACGCCGAGGTGGCGCATGTGACGCGCGGCGCGGGCGAAACCCGCCTGATCGTTTTCTCGGATTATTCCTGCGGCGCCTGCAAGGCGCTGAACCCGACCTTCGCCAAGCTGGCGACCGATCCGGACGTGCGGGTCGAACTGGCGGAGTATCCGATCTACGGGCGCACCTTCGTGTCGTCGGTGACCGGGAACAAGACGCTGAACGCGACGCGGATCGGGCTGGCCGTGGCCGAACAATCCAGCGCGGCCTACATCGCCTATCATGACAGTCTGATGGCGGCGCGCGGCGGCGTGTCGAACAAGCAGATCGACCGGGCGCTCGAGGCTTCCGGCGCGGACGCCGCCAAGGCCAAGTCCCGCGCCGAGGACAAGGACATCAAGGCCGAGGCCGAAGCCAACATGGCGTTCGCCAAGGCGATCGGCATCAACGGCACGCCGGGCCTGGTGGCCGGCGGGGTGGTGGTTTCGGCTTCGGCGTGGAGCCCGGCGCTGATGCAGTGCCTGGCCGGCAAGACCGCCGGCTGAAGCCGGGAACTGACGTCGCGGCGGGGCGACAAGCGGGAGCGAAGGGCCTAGTCTTGCGCGCAACACACGTCGCGCGGAGTTCGTCATGGCCCAGTCCATTCCACCGGTCGACAAACGGATCGCAGAGGTCACCCGGCGCATCGTCGAACGCAGCCGCAAGACGCGCGCGGACTATCTTGAGCGCATGCAGGCGGCGCGCGACGCGGGACCGGGACGCGCGCATCTGAGCTGCGGAAATCTCGCCCACGCCTTCGCCGCCCTGCCCGTGGGCGACAAGCTGACCATGCGCGGCCGCGCGCCGAACATCGGCATCGTCACCGCCTATAACGACATGCTGAGCGCGCACGAGCCGCTGAAGGACTATCCCGACCTGATCAAGGACGAAGCGCGCCGCCACGGCGCCAGCGCGCAGGTGGCCGGCGGCGTGCCGGCGATGTGCGACGGCGTCACCCAGGGGCGTCCGGGCATGGAGCTGTCGCTGTTCTCGCGCGACGTGATCGCGATGGCGACGGCGGTGGCGCTGTCTCACGACGCGTTCGACGCGGCCTACATGCTGGGCACGTGCGACAAGATCGTGCCGGGGCTGATGATCGGCGCGCTGACCTTCGGCCATCTGCCGGTGATGGTGTCGCCTGCGGGACCGATGCCGACCGGCATTCCCAACAAGGAGAAGGCGCGCGTGCGCGAACGCTTCGCGCTGGGCGAGATCGGCCGCGAGGAGCTGCTGGAGGCCGAGGCGGCGAGCTATCACGCGCCGGGGACCTGCACCTTCTACGGCACCGCCAACTCCAACCAGATGATGATGGAGCTGATGGGGGTTCATCTGCCGGGTACGGCGTTCGTGCATCCCGGCACGGCGCTGCGCGAGGCGCTGGTGCGCGCGGGCGCGGCGCGCGCCGTCGAGGCGGCGACCACGAAGGGCGCGAGCCTTTCGGAGGTGATCGACGAGCGATCGTTCGTCAACGCGATCGTCGGGCTGATGGCGACCGGCGGATCGACCAATCATGCGCTGCACATTCCGGCGATGGCGCGCGCGGCGGGGATCATCGTGACGCTGGAGGACATGGCGGAGATTTCGGCGGCGACGCCGCTTCTGGCGCGGGTCTATCCCAACGGCGCGGCGGACGTGAACATGTTCCACGCCGCCGGCGGCATGGCCTTCCTGACGCGCGAGCTTCTTGACGCGGGCCTGCTGCATCGCGACGCGGCGACCAATGCGGGCGGCGACCTTTCGGCCTATGCGAGCGAGCCGGGCCTTGAGGACGGCGAACTGGTGTGGCGGCCGGCGCCCGAACGGTCGCTGGACGAGGAGATCCTGCGGCCGGCCTCGAACCCGTTCCAGCCGGAAGGCGGCATTCGCCTGCTGACCGGTTCGCTGGGACGCGGGGTGATCAAGACGTCGTCGGTGCCGGCGGACCGTCATGTGATCGAGGCGCCGGCGGCGGTGTTCGCATCGCAGGACGATTTCACCGCGGCGTTCAAGGCCGGCGCGCTGGATCGCGACGTGGTGGCGGTGGTGCGCTTTCAGGGACCGAGGTCGAACGGGATGCCTGAGCTGCACGGGCTGACCCCGGCGCTGACGGCGCTGCAGCGCAAGGGCTATCGCGTGGCGCTGGTGACCGACGGGCGGATGTCGGGCGCGGGCGGCGCGGCGCCGAGCGCGATCCATGTGACGCCTTCGGCCGATGTCGACGGCCCCCTCGCCCGCGTGCGCGACGGCGACGTGATCGAGGTCAACGCCGAGACCGGGCGGATGGAGTTGAAGGTGGATGCGGACGAGCTGGCGCGCCGGAGCCCGGCCAGCCCGCCGCCGGACGCGCATGGCTGGGGCCGCGAACTGTTCGCGCCGTTGCGGGCGGCGGTCGGCGATGCAAACTCCGGCGCCAGCATTTTCTTCCAGAACGGATGCGAGGACTGACATGACAAGCGTGGACCGGGCGAAGGCGAGCGAGTTCAGCGGCCGGCTGGACGACATCATGGCGCGGCAGCCGGTTCTGCCGGTGCTGACCGTGCCCTCGGCGGACAAGGCGGTGCGGCTGGCCGAGGTTCTGCTGGCGGCGGGCCTGCCGGTGATGGAGGTGACGCTGAGAACGCCCGACGCGCTGGAGAGCATTCGCCGGATGCGGGCGGTTCAGGGCGCGATCGTCGGTGCGGGCACGATCCTCAACGCCGCGGACGCGGAGGCGGCGATCGCCGCCGGGGCCGAGTTCGTGGTGACGCCGGGCCTGTCGGTCGCGACGGTCTCGGCCTGCGTCGCGCACGACGTGCCGGTTCTGCCGGGGGTGGCGACCGCTAGCGAGATCATGTCGGGGCTGGAGATGGGGCTGGAGCGGTTCAAATTCTTCCCGGCCGAGCACGCGGGCGGACGGCACATGCTGGCGGCGCTGCACGGCCCGTTCCCGAGCGTGCGGTTCTGCCCGACGGGCTCGATCACGCTCGACCTGTCGCCGGGCTATCTCGCCACCGCCAACGTCGCCATGGTGGGCGGCGGATGGGTGGCGCCCAAGCGCCTGATCGAGGTCGAGGCGTGGGAGGAGATCGCCTGGAACGCCGACAAGGCGGCCAAGCTGAAGCGCGGCTAGGCGAAGAGGTTCACCCGAACAGGGTTTCGAGGAATTCGCCGTCCTTGAAGGGCGTGCCGGCGCGCATCTGGGCGATGATCTGGTTGGCTTGGCGCACCACGACGAGGCTGCGCTTGCGGCAGAGATACAGCCGCTGGAAGCCCGCGCCCGCCGCCATCACGATATCCTCCTGCATGGCGAAGGAGCCGATGGTCTCGGCGTTGACGCCGGCGCGCGGATTGGGGCCCTTGAGACCCGGACGCAGCATCCACCATGACAGGCCGTAGCCGGGATTGGCCGGGCTGGAGGCGAACAGCGCGCGATAGACGGCGGGATCGAGGCTGGGCGCGCCCTCGAACACCCATTTGCCGAAGCCGGCCCAGTTGCGCGCCGTGAAGTGCGCGCCCTGGGGCATGAAGGGATTGCCGTCGGCGCCGCGCTTCCAGTCGGACGGGCGCACGCCGATGCGATCGAAGACGCGCTGCTGCAGCCACACGGACGGATCGGCGGGAAGCTCCTTCGCCTTGAGCTTGCGCTGCAGGATCTCGCCGAAGACCTGGAAGGGTTCGGGCCCGTATTCGAACACGGTTCCCGGCTCGTGCGCGAGGCGGGCGTCGCGGACGGCCTGGGCATAGGGCGGCGGACGCGCGGCGGGTCCGGCGATGGCGAGGCCGGAGGACAGCGACAGAAGATGGCGGATGGTGATGCGCGAAAGGCCCGCATCGTCGCGCCATTCGGAGAGCGTGTCGGCGGCCTTTTCGTCGATCGACAGGAAGCCGTCGGCGGAGGCGGCGCCGGCCATGACGCCGGTGAAGGACTTGGTACCGGAGGCCAGCTCCCAGCCCTTGTCCTGTCCGCCGTCGGGGGCGGGATAGTCTTCGAAGAGAATTTTTCCGGTGGCCGCCTGCATCACCAGCATGGAGACGCCGAAGCGGTCGGCGGAGTATTTCGCGGCGGCCTGATAGCCGCTTCCATAGGCGCCGGCAGGCGGGGCGGGATCGGTTCTGGCCTCGCGGCGGGCCTTGCGCAGCTCGCGCCAGCGTTCGCGGCGCGTGGGCGGATCTTCCTGGCCGCTGGCGCAGGCGGTGAGGCCGGCGGCGGCGAGACCGGCGATGAGGGCGCGTCTGGACGTCGACATGCGCGTGTCCTTTTCAGCGGCTTTTGGTTCGGCGTGCTTTGGTTCGGCGTGTTCGGCTTCAGCTCTCGTTGTTTCCGAAATATTTCGACAGGCGCAGGCCCTGCCCCTGATAGGTGGCGAACGAACCTTCCGCGCCATAGGGCACGTCGGGCGGGGCCGCCATGCGTTCGAACACCAGCCGGCCGACGGGCTGGCCGTCCTCGAGGATGAAGGGGACTTCGCGCGAGCGCACTTCCAGAACCGCCTTGCCGCTGCGCTGCTGCACGCCGAAGCCGGGATCGAAGAAGCCGGCATAGTGGGCGCGGAACTCGCCCAGCTCGGGCGCAATCGGCGCCATTTCGGCGGCTTCGTCGACGGGAATGACGATCTTTTCCTTGGAGGCGAGAATGTAGAACTCGCCGGGGTCGAGCACGAGGCGGCCGTCCGGGGCGCGCACCGGCTCCCAGAAGTCGGGCACGGGATGCGCGCCGACGGCCTTGAGGTCGATGACGCGCGAGTGGCGCTTGGCGCGATAGCCGATGACGGAGGAGCGCATCGGGTGCAGGTCGAGGCTGAACACCAGTTCGCGGGTGACCGCCTGTTCGCCGCGCCGCACGCGCAATTGCAGGAGACGGTCGCCGGTGCGCGCCAGCACCGAGAAGGTGCGCGGCGAAATCTCGGCGTAGAGCGGACCGGAATAACCGGCGGGCACGGCGTCGAAGGCGCGGGCGCCGTCGGCGACGGCGCGGACGAAAACGTCGATGCGTCCGGTCGAGCTTTTCGGGTTGGCGGCGGCGGAGTAGTCGGCCGGCAGGTCGAGCGATTCCAGAAGCGGGACGAGATAGACGCAGCCGGTTTCAAGCACGGCGCCGCGCGTGAGATCGAGCGAATGCATCACCAGGCTGTCGTCGAGCCGGTCGCGGACCATGTGCTCGCCGGGCAGGAAGCTGGCGCGCAGGCGGTGGGCGACCGGGCCGAGGCGCAGGTCGAGGCTGGCGGGCTGGAGCTGGTCGGGCAACACGCCCTGCGGCGCGGAGACGCCGCCGGCCTTCACCAGCGCCGCAAGCTGGCTGTCGGGAAGCACGCCGGGATCGCCCTCGGGCATGCGGGAGGCGGAGCTGCGCGAACGCGCCATGGAATCCTCGATCGTCTATCGCGGCGGCGTGAGGGTGAAAGGCTGGGACACGTCCGAGAAGACCGACATCGCCTCGCACTGTTCGGAATGCCCGGTGAGCGCCGGCCAGCCGGCCGCCTGGACGTGGGAACCTATCGCCTCGGAGACGAAGCGCATAGTGGTCGCGACGGCGATGTCGGCGTGGCTGATCTCCTCGCCCATCCACCATTTCGTGGTGTGTTCGGCGCGGTCGGTCTCGAGCAGGTTGAGCGCGCCGCGGATCTGGAACAGGCAGCGTTCGACCCAGGCGGGCGTGGCGCGGTTGTGGACCGCCGTTTCATAGACCAGCGAGACGGCCTTGTCGGCGACGCCGGAGGCCAGCGCCGCGACCTTGAAGGCGCGCCGGCGCAGCGGGCCCGAGCGCGGCGACATCGACATTTCATGGCCCGCCATTTCGTCGAGCGCGTCGAGGATGGCGAAGGTTTCGATCAGCACCTCGCCGTCGTCGAGGACCAGCGTGGGCACCCGCACCAGCGGGTTGTATTCGGCGATCTCGTCGGCGTTGCGGAACACCGACCAGGGCTTGTGCTCGAACGGGAACGCATAGAGGCGGAGCGCCACGCCGACGCGGCGGACGAACGGGCTGTCATACTGGCCGATGAGGATCATGGGGCGGCTCCCTTCGCGGCGGCGCGCCGATAGCGGCGGGGCTTGGGCGAGGTTTGGGCGAGGCGTGAGCCATACCAGTATTGGCGCCCCGGCGCAGCCCCCGGCGCGGGTTCGGGAACAGGTTCGGGCGCGGGCCTAGGCCGGCGCGCCCGAGGCGCCGGTGCGGCGAAGACCCGGCGCGGGCGGCAGGACCGGCGCGCCGGCGAAGCACTGGGCGATCTCCATCCACGCGGCCGCGTTGGGGCCGGTGGTCGCCAGATCGGTGTCGGCGACATTGCGGGTCTGGGTGACGACCTGACAGAAGGCTTCGGCCGGCCCTTCGATGCGCTCAAGCGCGTTGGGCTCGCCGAAGGTCCAGATCTCGCCGGAGGGCGCCGACAGGATGAGCTGCGGCTGCGGCGTCGGCGGTTCGCGGCCATGGACGCGGAAGCTCCAGGCGTAGGTGTTGTAGCCGAGCACGACGATGTTGCGGATGCGGTCGCGGTTTTCGCGAACGACGCCGAGCAGATCGTAGATCGCCTGGCCGTGCGCCCATGTCTCCATCAGGCGGGCGGTGAGCGAGGAGCGCACGCTCATGTCGGGGCCGGCCCATTTCACCCGCGCGGAGGGCTGGGCCTCGGCGTAGCTGTCGGCCAGCGTGCGGCAGCCGTCGCGCCAGACGGCGACGAGATCGGGTCCGGAGAGACCGTCGAGCCAGGCTTCCTCGAAAACCGGAAACGCGCCGCCGCCCTTAAGGTGTTCGCTGAGCGCCGCGTAGTAGGTCTGGAAGGAGCCGTCGCCGGCGAGCGACATGCCCGCCGCGAGGTTCCAGACATGGAGGTGGCGCAGGATCATGTCCGGCGTCCATTGCTTGAAGGCGGTGGGACGCTGCATGTCCTTCGCCGAGAGCGGTTCGACGAGCGCGTGAAGCGCATCGCTTTCGTCGCGGAAATCCGCTGCAAGCTGGCGCACGGCGTCCCTCCCCTGTTTTTTGTCTGTGCGGGCCGGTGGCGTTGGGGGCGCATCTGCGCACGTGCGGGCCCGCGCATCAAGGGCGCTTGGGTCGCTTCCCTTGCGCGTGCGAGGGGCCTATGTGGAGCCGTTGAACAGGAAGACCGACGATGGCCGACAAAGACGACACCAACGCAGGACACGGAAAATCCGGCGAGACGGCGGGCTGGCGCACGGCGACGCAGCTTGTGCGCGGCGGCCAGACCCGGTCGGGGCATGGCGAGACCGCCGAGGCGATGTATCTGACCTCGGGCTTCGTCTATGACAGCGCCGAAGCCCATGCGCGGCGCATGGCGGGCGACGAGCCCGGCTATATCTATGCACGCTACGCCAATCCCACCGTGCGGATGTTCGAGGAGCGCCTCGCCCTGCTGGAAGGCGCGGAGGATTGCCGCGCGACCGCATCGGGCATGGCGGCCATCCACACCATGCTGACCGCGCCGGTGAAGCCGGGCGACCGCATCGTGGCGACGCGGGCGCTGTTCTCCTCGTGCGTCTGGATCCTGAAAAACCTGATGCCGAAAATGGGCGTCGAGGTGACATGGGTCGACGGATCGAATCCCGACGCGTGGGAACAGGCGATGAAGACGCCGTGCCGGTTCGCGCTGATCGAGACGCCCTCGAACCCGCTGCTCGACGCGGTCGACATCAAGACGGTCGCGGATCTCACGCACCGGGCGGGCGGCGAGCTGATCGTCGACAACGTGTTCGCCTCGCCGATCCTGCAGAAGCCGCTGGCGCTGGGCGCGGACTGGGTGGTGTATTCGGCGACCAAGCATATCGACGGACAGGGGCGCGTTCTGGGCGGAGCCATTCTCGGACGCGCCAAGGCGATCGAGGACGACATTCAGCAATTCTACCGGCACACGGGACCCACCATGTCGGCGTTCAACGCCTGGGTGCTGCTGAAGGGACTCGAGACGCTGGATCTGAGGGTGCGCCGGATGAGCGAGAATGCGCGCCTGGTGGCCGACCGGCTGGCCGATCATGGCGCCGTGGCGGCGGTGCGCTATCCGACGCGCGGCGACCACCCGCACCACAATGTGCACGCCGCGCAGATGCAGGGCGGCGGCGGATCGCTGGTCGCGGTGTCGCTGAAGGGCGGCAAGGCTGCGGCGTGGAAGATGCTGAACGGGCTGAAGATCGCCGACATCTCCAACAATCTCGGCGACGCCAAGACGCTGGCGACGCACCCGGCGACGACCACCCACCGGACCCTGACCGACGAGGAGCGGGCCGCGATCGGGCTCGACGACAGCTGGGTGCGGATTTCGGTCGGCCTCGAGGACCCGGAGGACATCGCCGAGGACTTCGAGCAGGCGCTGAACGCGGCGGGATAGGCCCCCGGAGACCGCGGCCGGGCGCCGGGCCAAATTCGCGTGAGCTACCTTGTTGCCAACGCAACATAACCCTACATGGGGTCGCGGAGGCGCCGGCCCGCCGGCAGTTCGGGGGGCGCGCCGGAAGCTGAGGGTCTTCGAGATGAAACTGAAACTTGCCGCGTCCGCCCTGATACTGGCTCTGGCGGCGTGCTCGCCGCAGACCGCGCCCGCCGCCACGGAAACCGCCGCGACCGTTCCGGTCGCGCTGACGGTTCCGGCCGGCGACTACACGGTGGACCCCACTCACGCGCGCATCGTGTTCGAGCTGCACCATATGGGGCTCGGCAATTTCCCGTTGCTGTTCAACACCTATGACGCGACCGTCAAATTCGATCCGGCGAATGTCGAGAACTCGTCGGTGACGGCGACGATCGATCCCACGCATCTGGTGGCGGCCTATGCCGGCGATTACACCGCGACCCATGGCGACCGCTTCAAGTCGTGGGAGGACGATCTCACCAACAGCACCAACTTTCTCAACGCCAAGCAGTTTCCGCAGATCAGCTTCGCCTCGACCGGGGTGACGGTGACCGGCTCGGACACCGCCGACGTGGCGGGCGAGCTGACGCTGCTGGGCGTGACCCAGCCGGTGACGCTGCACGCGACCTTCACCGGCCAGACCGAGTCGCACCCGTTCGCCAAGGTTCCGGCGATCGGCTTCTCCGCGACGGGCAGCTTCAAGCGCAGCGCCTTCGGCATGACCTATCTGGTCGACAACGGCATGGTGTCGGACGAGGTGACGTTCGAGATCGACGGCGACTTCCTCGCCCAGCGACCCGCCCAGTAACTCTACCAGTAACCGGGCCAATCGACGCCCGAAACGCCTGACATGCGCGTGTGGGGGCGCGTTCGGCCTTGAGCCGGGCGCGCCCCGACCGTATGCGGTCAGTCGGGGAGATTTTCATCGGGGTCCCCGCAGCGGATCGGTGCGTCGCCGGGCATGGCAGTTGAACTGGCTTTCGAAACGGAGACCGACGGCGTGGTGGTGCGCGTGACCCCCTCCTTCCTGGAGGCGGAGAGCGCGCCGGCGCAGGACCGCTATGTCTGGGCCTACAAGGTCGAGATCGAGAACCGCACCGATCAGGCGCTGAAGCTGGTCACCCGGCACTGGCGCATCACCGACTGCGAGGGCCGGGTGCAGGAGGTGAACGGCGAAGGCGTGGTGGGCCAGACGCCCGACATCGCGCCGGGCGAGCGGTTCGAATACACCTCCGGCGCGCCGCTGAGCGCGCCTTCGGGCGTGATGCACGGCAGCTATCGCTTCACCGAACCCGACGGCGGCGTGGTGGAGGCGGAGATTCCGATGTTTCCGCTGGACAGCCCGTACGACCTGCGCACGCCGAATTAAGCGCTGCGGGGGCGGCGTTCAGAAGCCGGGCATGGTGACCGGGCCGATGTCGTCGATCGCGAGTTCGGCGCGGGTGCAGTGGAAATCCAGCACCGACTCCTCGACCCGCACGGCCCGCATCACATCGCCTTCGGTCACCAGCGTATAGCGGCAGGAGCGGCGGCCCATGAACAGGTCGCGCTCGTTGGAGATCAGGCCGAGCGCGCCGCAGAAATCGAGATTGCCGTCGGAGAGAAACCGGACCTTGTGCTGCGGGTCGACCGTGCGCGCCCAGGCCGCGAGGCTGAACGGATCGCTGGTGACGAGACAGTAGATGCCGGTGAAGCCGGAGGCGGCGAAGCGCTCGGCGTTGGCGATCAGGTTCGGCACGTGCTGCATGGTGCAGACGGGCGTGTAGGCGCCGGGCATGCCCGTGACAATAGAGCGCGCTCCGGCGAGCAGCTCGCGCATGGAATGGGTGACGATCGCGTCATCGACATATTCCGCGACGTTCGCGTCGGGAATGCGCCGTCCGATGAGTCGCGCAGTGTGCCAGGCCATGCTGTTATCCCGACCAGAGTCTGCTCCGCCCCCCGCAGGTGCAGATCTAGGACTTTCTGCTTTCGCAAGGCTTAAGGGAGCGGGGGCATTCGGTCATATTTGCCGGCGGTCATGTTCGCCGGGGACCGCGCATGGCGGGCGGTCCCCGGCTCCATTTCGGGACACCGCCGGTTCAGGACACCGCCGGTTCAGGACACCGCAGAGGGCGAGAGCTTGTAGGTGCGGCCACAGAACTGGCAGCCGGCCTCGATGAAGCCGTCGTCGCCGGCGAGCGATTTCGCTTCCTCCGCTGAGAGGCTGCTGAGCGTCGCGGCGAGGCGTTGTTCCGAACAGGTGCAGCGATCGGTCAGCGCGCTCGGCGGTTCGAGGCGCACGCCGTCCTCGTGGAACAGGCGATAGAGCAAGCGGCCGGACGACAGGTCCGGATCGGCGAGTTCGATATCGGTGACGGTGTCGAACAGGGTCTCGGCGGTGCGCCACGCCTCTTCGGTCTCGCCGCGCGAGGCGTCGCCGGCGACCTGCTGCAACAGGGCGCCGCCGGCGCGCCAGCTGGAGACGGACGTGCCGGGCGCGGAGATTTCCGCCACCGCGAGACGGATGCGGGTGGGGATCTGTTCGGACTGGGCGAAATAGGTTTGCGCGCAATCGGCCAGCGTGGCGCCGTCGAGCGGAACGATGCCCTGATAGGGCGCGGCCTGCGGATCGTCGGGCGTGAGGATCAGCGCCAGCACGCCGCGTCCCAGCATCTGGGGCACATGCGGGCGGGCGCCCTTGTTGACGCGATCCATGCGCTCCCACTTGTCGCGGTCGATGCGCAGATAGCCGCGCACGCCGCCGTCGGTGCGCGCCTCGGCTACGAGCAGGGAGACGGGCCCCTCGCCCTGCGCCTGCACGGTGATGCGGCCCTCGAATTTCAGCGCGGCGACCGACAGCACGGCCAGCGTGACCGCCTCGCCCAGAAGGACGGCGGCCCAGCGCGGATAATCGTGGCGCTTGAGAATGGCGTCGATCGTGCCCTCGCCCAGCCGCGTGATGCGGCCGCGCACGGGCGCGTCCTCGATCTGGAAGGCGGCGACGAAATCGTCGCCCTCGCCGAACGGGTCCTGAATAGCCTCGGGGGTACCGGGTTGCGGTGTCATGGGAGCCTGCAGCCTGCCGGGGGGAATGAACTTCGCGCTATATGGGACGGGCCACGCCGCAGATCAATCCACAGGCGGGTCACAGGGGGACTGCCGGAAAAGCGCGCTGCGACGCGCGGCGGGCGGCGCCTTGCCCTCGCTCGCCTGCGGACCGTAGAAGGATTGTCCCAGCGCCATCCCCAGGGCCGGGTCGTTCCAGGGCCAGATTTATGAGTTTTTCCGTACTTGGCGCATTTCGGGACAGCTGGAGCTTCATCGCCTCGCGCTGGCTGGACCTGCTGAAAGTGCTGTGGTTCCCGATGGCCGCGATGAGCCTGGGCGATGCGCTGCTGACGCCGCGCTATGTGATGTTCCTGCGGCGCATCCTGGAGGAAGGCCCCGAGGGCGACGCAACCGTGGTGATGGGCGCGATGGGCTCGCTGATCCCGGTGGTGCTGGCGCTGATGGCGCTGGCGCTGGTGACCTCGGCGATGGCGTTCGGCGGCGTCGCGCGGCTGGCGCTGAACGATACGCGGCCGAGCCTGCCGATCAACCTGACCTTCGGCGTCGACGAGCTGCGCCTGATCGGCACCAATCTGGTGACGGCGCTGATCCTGGCGGCGGCGATGTTCGGCTGGGGCGTGGTGCGCGGCGCGGTGGGCATGGCGGCGGGCGGCGCGGCGGTCGCGATGGCGATGGATGTCGCCGCGTATCTGACGGCGGCGTTCCTGCTGGTGCGGCTGTCGCTGGCGACGCCGGCGGTGATCGACGAGCGCGCGATCGGCGTGGGCCCGTCATGGCGCGCGACGCGCGGACGCTTCCTGGCGCTGTTCGGCTATTGGAGCATGATCGGGCTGGTGCTGCTGATGGCGGTGTTCGGCCTGGAGGCGATCCTGCCGTTGCCGGAAGGCGTGACGCTGAACGCGCCGTCGGCCGACCCGATCCAGCAGCAACTGGACATGCTGAAGGTGACCGAGGCGCTGTCGGACCTCAGCAATCCCATCAATCTGGCGCGCCAGGTTGTGTTCTTCGTGGCGACGATGGCCGCCGCCGCGATCGTGGCGACGGCCTCGTGCATGGCGTGGCGGCAGATCGCAAGCGCCGCGAAACGTTAACCCGCGAGGCCCGGCGCTAGCCCGCGAGACACCAGGCGAGGATCGCCTTCTGCGCGTGCAGACGGTTTTCGGCCTCGTCGAAGACCAGCGATTGCGGACCGTCGATGACCTCGGCCTCGACCTCCTCGCCGCGATGGGCCGGAAGGCAATGCAGAAATTTGGCGCCGCCATTGGCCCTGGCCATCAGCCCGGTGGTGACGGCGAAGGGCGACAGGTCCGCGAGGCGCTTGTCGGCGTCGGTGTCGCCCATCGAGATGAAGGTGTCGGCCACGACCACATCGGCGCCGGCGACGGCCTCCTCGGCGGTCGGGTAGAGATCGATGCGGCCCTGCTCGGCGCGGGCGCGTTCGACATCGACCGCGGCGGGCTGGTAGCCGGGCGGGGTTCCCACCGCCAGCGAATAGCCGAATTTCGGCGCGGCGTGGATGAAGCTGGCGGCGACGTTGTTGCCGTCGCCGACCCAGGCGATGCGCGCGCCCTTCAGCGACAGCCCCGCCTCCTCCAGCGTCTGCAGGTCGGCCATGATCTGGCAGGGATGCGACTTGTCGGTGAGGCCGTTGATCACCGGCACGCTGGCCGCCGCCGCGAACTCCTCGACATCGGTGTGGCGGTTGGCGCGGATCATCACCGCGTCGACATAGCGCGAGAGCACCCGTGCGGTGTCCTCCACCGTTTCGCCGCGGCCGAGCTGGGTTTCGCCGGCGTTGAGAATGAGCGCCGAGCCGCCGAGCTGGCGGATCGCCATGTCGAAGGAGACGCGGGTGCGGGTGGAGTTCTTCTCGAAGATCATCGCCAGCGTGCGGCCGGCGAGCGGGGCGTCGGCGTCGACCTGGCCTTTCGGCAGTCCGGCGCGCGCCGCCTTGCGCGACTTGGCGTGATCGAGAACAGAGCGCAGTTCGCCGCCCGGAAGCGGCCAGATATCCAGAAAATGACGGGTCATGTGCGCGCTTCCAGGCGTCGGGCGAGTGGCTCTCAGGCGGGTTTGGGCGTTTCGGCGAGTTGCTGGTCGATCTTGTCGATCGCCTCGCGAACGTCCGCGTCGGTGATGATGAGCGGCGGGGCGAGACGCAGGACGTCGCCGCCCGCCGTGCCGACCAGAAGGCCCTTGTCGATCAGGCCCATGCGCAGCGGCATGGGATCGACCTTCAGCTGCAGGCCGCGCAACAGCCCCGCGCCGGTGACGCCGGCGACGAGGTCGGGATAGCGGCCCTTGAGGCTCTCCATGCCCTGGGTGAGCACGCTGGCGACGCGGCGCACTTCCTCGAGGAAGCCTTCGCCGGCGATGACGTCGAGCACGGCGTTGCCGACCGCCATGGCGAGCGGGTTGCCGCCATAGGTGGAGCCGTGCGTGCCCTTGGCCATCGCGTCCGCGACCTTGTCGGTGCACAGGCAGAGGCCGAGCGGGAAGCCGCCGCCGACGCCCTTGGCGCTGGCCATGATGTCGGGATCGGCGCCGCCGATGGACTGGTGATGATAGAGATAGCCGGTGCGCCCGGCGCCGCACTGAACCTCGTCATAGATCAGCAGCACGCCGTTGTCGTCGCAGAGCTTGCGAAGTTCGCGCAGGTATTCCGGCGTCGCTTCGCGCACGCCGCCCTCGCCCTGCACCGGTTCGATGATGACCGCGGCGACGTCGGGTTTGACGATCTCGGCGCGCAGCGCGTCGATGTCGCCCCAGTCCAGCGTGCGGCAGCCCTCCATGCGGGGACCGAAGCCCTCGCGATATTTCTCCTGGCCGCCGACGCTGATGGCGCCGGTGGTGCGGCCGTGGAAGGAGCCGGTGAAGGAGATGAAGCCGATGCGCTCGACATGGCCGTTGGCCCACTGCCAGCGGCGCGCCAGCTTGAGCGCAAGCTCGACCGCTTCGGAGCCGGAGTTGGTGAAGAACACCTTGTCCGCGAAGGTCAGCTCGCAATAGCGCTCGGCCAGCCGCTCCTGTCCGGGAATGCGGAACATGTTGGAGAGGTGCCAGATCTTGTTGGCCTGTTCGGTCAGCGCGGCGACCAGCGCGGGATGGGCGTGACCGAGGCCGTTGACGGCGATGCCGGCGATGAAGTCGAGATACTCCTTACCGTCGCGGTCCCAGAGTCGCGCGCCCTCGCCTCGCTCGAATACGACCGGCGCCGGACCGTAGACGGGAAGGATAGCGTTGGACATCGGCTCTAACTCCTCTGGCGCCGAAAAAAGCCTCTCGGTGGGGGGAAGCGCGGACCTTTAGGGCGCGCGCATTCCAAGTCAATGCTGCGGCGCGGGAAACACCCTTCCTTTACATCGCCGACACAAGGATGGGGGCATGGATTGCTTCGTCTACGTTCTTGGATGCCTGACGGGAAACGGTCCGATGACCTATGTCGGCTGGACCAACAACCTTGAAGCGCGGGTCGAGAAGCACAATTCCGGACGCGGCGCCAAGTCGACGCGCGGCAAGGCCTGGTCGCTGCTCTATGTCGAGCGGTACGGAAGCAAGGGCGAGGCGATGAGCCGGGAATACGCGCTGAAGAAGGACCGGAAGTTCCGCGCGCACCTCAAGGCGACGTGTCTTTAGGAAAGCGGCTGCTCCGCTTTTCCTGCCGCTCAGAACAACCCGCTCCGAACAACCCGCTCCGAACAACGGGCCGCCCTTGCTTCGCGAACGCCTATTCGCTGATCGACACGCGGCTGAGGGTTCCGGCCTCCACCGCCTCGTCGGTGAAGCGCAGATCGTCCCAGCCCTTCTTCGAATAGAGCCAGGTCTGGTCGGAATAATGCGGCGAGGTGGGATCGGTGGATTCCGAATAGGTCAGGAAGCCCTGGCTTTTCGGGCCTTCGTCGGTGAACTCGACGACGTAGATCCAGCTCGCGCCATGGCGAATGCTGGTCCAGCCCTTCTCGCGCTCGAATGAATCGCCGTCGACGGTGATGACGTTGAACACGCCTTCGGGGCCGGCGCTTCCGTGAATCGGGATGCGCACGCCGTTGCGGGTTTCGGCCTGGACGTCGCCGAGGCGGGCGTCGAGCGGGATGGCGTATTCGGCCAGTTCGTCGACCGCGGCCTGAAGCGCGTCGAGCACCTTGGGATCGGCCGTGTCGAGCCGGGCGGGCGTGTGCACCGCGTCGGCCGGATCGAAGGCGTCGGCGAAGCGCAGACCGCCATGGGTCGCGAAGAGGTGGAAGAGGTGCGCGCCGCGACTGTCGAGATCGACCTTGAGGTCCCAGCCGGCGAGCGCCTCGCAGGCCGGCTGAAGGCTGGCGCGTTTGGAGGCGCGGCAGGCTTTGACGAGATCGTCGCGGACCAGTTCGGCGCCGTAATGCCGGTTGGACAGCATCACCTGCTTCATGGATTCGAGATCGAATTTCGGCGCGCCGAAACCGTCGTCGCCGGCGATCCGGCGTTCGACCTGTTCGTGCGCGGCGCGGGTGCGCAGCGAGCGCTGGGTCGCCTCGTCGCCGAAGACCGGCGAGTAGCCGGTGAGCGGCGCGAACGCATTGGTGAGCCAGTAGCTGTCATTGCTTTGCAGCACATAGTCGGTGCGGAACTGGTGCGGCGTGCGGCTGGCGCCGGCGACGCCGGTCTGGCTGGAGTCGGGATCGGTGGGCCAGTCGCAGGCGGCGCGCGAACCGTCGAGCACGGGGATGCGGCGCTCGCGCCATTCGCGCTTGGCGAATTCGGAGATGGTGCACGCGTCCGCGAGTTCGCGCGAGACGTTGGGGATCATGCCGAGATCGCCATAGAGCGCCTCGCCGGTGGAATCGACCGCCGTCGAGTTGAAGCGGAAGGACTGGTATTTCGCCAGCGCCTGCTTCATCTCGCGCACGGTCTTCGCGCGCCAGACGGAGATGTACTGATCGGGATCGCGCAGGCCGACCTCCACGGTGCGCAGGGCGAAGGCGTGCGTGCTGGTCCACGGCATGCTTTCGGAGACGAAGAGCGGCCCGTAGCGCGTGCTGTAGAGCGTGCGTTCGACCGTCTTCAATCCGTCGCCGTCGCGCACCTCGACCGAGACCGTGGCGCGGTCCATCGGGACCCACGCGCCTTCATAGCGGTACTGGGTGGGATCATCGGGCTTCAGGGCGAGTTCGTAATAGCCATAGCGGCGGGCGGTGGAGACGGTGTTGCTCCACGCCAGCGTCTGGGTGTGGCCGATGCGGATCATCGGCATGCCGATATAGCTGATGCCGACGATGTTGATGTCGCCGGGAATGATGAAGTGGGTGCGGTAGAAGCGGTTCACCCCGTCCCACGGATAGTGCGGATTGCCAAGCAGAACGCCGCGTCCGCCCTTGGAGAAGTCGCGGCCGATTCCATAGGCGTTCGAACCCAGGCCGGTGGTTTCGGCGACCAGATCCGGCGGCAGCGCGGCGCGCTGGCCCGGCGCGGGCGGCGCGGCGGAGGTGGTGGGCCGGAACAGTCCGTCGACGGTCTGGCCGACATACATGTGGCGCCAGAAATCGACGGCGGAGATGTCGCGCACCCAGGGCTGGCCCTTGCAGCGCGGATCGGCGATTCCGTCGCGCCCGGTTTCGCGGATGTAGCGGTTGACGCCGGCGGCGTAGCCTTCGGCGAGGCGGCGCGCCTCGGCGCTGGGGGTGTCGGGCGAGTCCGCCGGGCCGGCGAGCAGCGCCTCCACCCTGCCCGTATCGATCATGCGCCGGTGGTAGAGGTCGCTGGCGATGTTGGCGTCGTTCTCGCCGGGGCCGAGATAGCGGGCGCGTTCGGCGCGCACCGTCATGTAGCGATCCATGACCTCGCAGATATTGTCCTGCGCGCTGGCGTAGCCATAGCCGTAGCCGATGCCGCCCATGTCGTCGGCCTTGATGTGCGGGACGCCGTAGGCGGTGCGGCGGATTTCGGCGGAGAATTCGGGCGAGGCGACGGCGGCGGCGACGGTTTCGGTCTGCGTCGAGGCGGTTCGCGCCGTACTGTCGCCGGCGCAGGCGGACAACATGACCAGCGCCGCGCCGGTCAAACACGCTGAAGCAGCCCATAGCTTGCGCATGGCTTTGTTCCTCTCCCTCGGCCGGTTCGGCCTCTCCCTCAGCCGGTCTGGCGCCGGCGTGCTGATGGGACGGACGCTAGCACGATCCGGCGCGACCACGAAGGCGCGGCGAAGGCAGGTTACGGATGTCGTGGGCGGAGGCGCCTAGGCCTTGAGCTTCCAGCCGGCGCGGAACAGCGCCCAGCTGACGCCGCACAGGGCGAGCGCCAGCGCGGCGCAATAGAGGAAGCCGAGCAGCAGATCGCCTTCGTGATGGCCGGTGAAGCCGTAACGGAAGCCGTCGATCATGTGGAAGAAGGGGTTGAAGTGCGAGATCGTCTCGAACGGCTCGCCCATGCGGCTGATCGGGTAGAAGGTGCCCGAAAGCATGGTGAGCGGCATGATGACGAAGTTCTGCACCGCCGCCATATGATCGAACTTGTCGGCCCAGATGCCGCCGATCAGGCCGATACAGCCCATGAACAGGGAGGCGATGATCGGCCAGACCAGAACCGCCCAGACATGGGCGACATGAAACGGGGTGACCTGGAAGATCCAGATCGCCGCGAGCGTGACCAGACCGACCAGCGTGCCGCGCACCACCGCGCCGGACAGGAAACCCAGCGTCAGTTCGAGCGGCGACAGAGGCGGCATCAGGAAATCGACCGCATTGCCCTGCACCTTGGCGATGATCAGCGAGGAGGAGGTGTTGGCGAAGGCGTTGTTGAGGATCGCCATCATCGCCACGCCCGGCGCCAGGAAGGCCTCGAAGGCGACGCCGGTGGACGCCGCGCGCCCGCCCGCCGGAAAGGCGAGCTTGAACACGATCAGCATCAAGAGGCTGGAGACGACGGGGGCGAACAACGTCTGCATGCCCACCTTCCAGAAGCGGCGGGTTTCGCGAAGACAGAGCGTCCACAGGCCGATCCAGTTGACGGCCCCATAGGTTCGCGGCGCGGCGGGCGCTGCGGAGGCGGCGGACGCGGTTGTGGGAGAAACGGCCTGATCCATGGCCCCTATCTAGCGCTGCATTCGCCGGGCGCCAGTGCGGGGTGGCTTAAGCTGGGCTGATTTCCGCGTTTTGCGGCCGCTGTGCGCCTGAGTCCGAACCGGATACGGGCCGGGAACTTCCCGTGAAAGATGAGTCCGCGCGGCCACAGCGGGTTGGGAAACGCCCTGCGGCGCTTTGACTCACCTTTATGGTTAACACCCCCAAGATATTGATTAAGCTGTTGACAAGCCCCACCGTATATTGCGCCGCGAACACCCTGAGCTACTATCCCTAGGCGTTGAGGGAGTGACCTCGCGGACACACTTCTAGATATTGTGTCTTGCGTAAGGTCGTGGCGGCTGAGGAGATATGGCCATGGGCTGGACCGAAGAACGCGTAGCGGAACTCAAGAAACTCTGGGCCGAAGGGCACAGCGCGAGCCAGATCGCCAAGCGTCTGGGCAATGTCACGCGCAACGCCGTGATCGGAAAAGTGCACCGCCTCGGACTCTCCGGACGGGCGACTCCCTCGCGGCCGGTCAAGCGTCCGCCCCGGCTGGCCCGTCCCAAGCCGCAGCAGGCGACGCGTCCCGCGGCGGCGGCCAGCGGCGCAACGGTCGGCGCGGTTCGCAGCGGCGGTTCGGCGGCTCCGGTCGCGGCCGAGGGCGCCCACCCCCACCATCATCACCACCCGGCCGAAACCGCCGCCTTCGTGGAGCCGCAGCGCCTGCCGAACGGCGAGATGGTGACCGTGCTGACGGTGAAGGACACGATGTGCAAATGGCCGATCGGCGATCCCGCCGACAGCGCGTTCGGCTTCTGCGGGCGCGCGACGGAAAACGGCGCGCCCTATTGCGCCGAACATGCACGGGTCGCCTTCCAGCCGGCCAAGAAGCGCGAACGCCGCGCGCGCGAGTTCGACTACATCCAGCGTCTGGCCAGCTAGGTCGACGGGACCTGTAGTCAAAAGAGAAGGCCGCGTCCCTCCAGGGTCGCGGCCTTCTTCTTTTTCGGATTCCTGATTTTGCAGCGTCTCAGGGGAAGCGGCCCGGGCTGGCCGCCCGGACGCCACCCCCAGGAGAGCTAGCCGACGTCGAGCGCGTATCCGGCCGAGCGCACGGTGCGGATCGGGTCCTCGCCGCCGGCCTTGCACAGCGCCTTGCGCAGACGGCCGATGTGAACGTCGACGGTGCGGGTTTCGACATAGACGTCGGCGCCCCAGACCGCATCGAGCAGCTGCTCGCGCGAGAAGACGCGGCCGGGATGCTGGATGAAGTGGTCGAGCAGGCGGAATTCGGTCGGGCCAAGATGCAGCTCGACATCGTTGCGGGTGACGCGATGGGCGGTGCGGTCGACGCAGATGTCGCCGATATCGACCTTGTCCTCGGCCAAGGCCGGACGGATGCGGCGCAGCACGGCGCGCATGCGGGCGACCAGTTCGGCGGTGGAGAACGGCTTGGTCATGTAGTCGTCGGCGCCGGTTTCGAGGCCGCGGATGCGGTCGACCTCTTCGGTCTTGGCCGTCAGCATGATGATCGGGATGTTGCGCGTGGTGGCGCGCGAACGCAGGCGGCGGCAGACCTCGATGCCGGCGAGCTTGGGCAGCATCCAGTCGAGCACCACGATGTCGGGCTGGCGCTCCTCGATCATCAGGACCGCCTCCTCGCCGTCGGTGGCGGCGTCGACCTCGAAGCCTTCCTTTTCGAGGTTGTACCGGATCAGTTCGACGAGGGCGCCTTCGTCCTCGACGATCAACGCATGCGGTTTGGCCGCGGCGCCTTTCATGGGCTTGCGGACCAGATCAGGTGTTGTGGAGTGCATCGACCTTGGGCCTTTCGTTGGTGATCGGCTCGCCTGTGACCAGGAAGTGGATCTCTTCAGCGATGTTGGTGCAGTGATCGCCAATGCGTTCGAGGTTCTTGGCGACGAACAGGAGGTGGGCGCAGCCGGAGATCGTGCGCGGGTCCTCCATCATGTAGGTGAGGACTTCGCGGAAGAGCGACATGTAGTGTTCGTCGACTTCCTCGTCGCGGCTCCAGACTTCGTTGGCGACGTCGGTCTCCTGCGCCGAATAGGCGTCGAGCACGCGCTTGAGCTGGGAGATGACCAGACGGCCCATGCGGGAGACGCCCTTGAGCGGCGCGGCCGGCTCCAGCATGCCGAGCGCCTTGGTGCGCTTGGCGATGTTCTTGGCGAGGTCGCCGATGCGTTCGAGTTCGGCGGCGATCTTGAGGGCCGAAATGGTCTGGCGCAGGTCGCGCGCGAGCGGCTGGCGCAGGGCCAGAAGGCGCAGGACCTTTTTCTCGAGATCGGCCTGAAGCTGGTCGATCTGGGCGTCGCGGGCGACGACCGTGTCGGCCAGCGCCATGTCGCGCGAGGCCAGCGCCTGAATGGCGTCGGACAGCAAATCCTCCGCCAGTCCGCCCATGCGGGCGAGATCGCCCGAGAGCTCTTCAAGGTCCGCAGAGAAGGACCGTACTGTGTGTTCGGACATGCGCTACTCCAGATCCTGATCCAGCCTACGCAGCCATTCTACCCGAATCGGCCCGTGATGTAGTCCTGTGTTCTCGGGTCGTTGGGATTGGTGAAAAGCGCCTCGGTCTGGCCGGTCTCGATCAGCTGGCCGAGGTGGAAAAACGCAGTCAATTGAGACACCCGCGCGGCCTGGGCCATGGAGTGGGTGACGATGACAATGCAGTAATTCGAGCGCAGCTCGTCGATCAGCTCCTCGATCTTGGCGGTCGCGATGGGGTCGAGCGCCGAACAGGGCTCGTCCATCAGGATCACTTCGGGGCTGACCGCGATGGCGCGGGCGATCACCAGACGCTGCTGCTGGCCGCCGGACAGGCCGGTTCCGGGCTGGTGCAGGCGGTCCTTGACCTCGGCCCAGAGACCCGCGCGCTGCAGCGAGGTTTCGACGATCTCCTCGATCTCGGTGCGCGATGACGCCAGCCCGTGAATGCGCACGCCGTAGGCGACGTTGTCGAAGATCGATTTCGGGAACGGGTTGGGCTTCTGGAACACCATGCCGACGCGGGCGCGGAGCAGAACCGGGTCGACCGAGCGGTCGTGGATGTCCTGGCCGTCGATGCGGATGTCGCCCTGAACGCGGCAGCCCTCGATGGTGTCGTTCATCCGGTTGAGGCAGCGCAGGAAGGTGGACTTGCCGCAGCCGGACGGGCCGATGAGCGCGGTGACCGACTGGTCGGGCACTTCGAGCGAAACGTCGAACAGGGCCTGCTTGTCGCCATAGAAGACGGAGACGTCGCGCGCGACGATCTTGAAATCGCCCTGCCCCGCGGCGGACGGCGCGCCGCGGACCTCCGGATCGATCTGCGCCGCCGGGTCTATCCGGTTCATCACCATCTCCGCTCCAGCTTGCGCCTCAGATACACCGCCAGGGCGTTCATTGCGAACATAAACAGCAACAGCACGATGATGGCGGCTGAGGTCATCGGCTGCCAGGCGCGTTCGGCCGAGCTGGACCATTTGTAGACAAGAACCGGAAGCGCCGTGGCGCTGTCGAAGAGATCGCCCGGAGGCTCGGCCACGAAAGCCACCATGCCGATCAGAAGCAGGGGCGCGGTTTCGCCCAGCGCCCGCGCGAGGCCGATAATGGCGCCGGTGAGGATGCCCGGCGCGGCCAGGGGCAGGACATGGTGGAAGACCGCCTGCGCGCGCGAGGCCCCGACGGCCAGCGCGCCCTCGCGGATCGAGGGCGGCACGGCGCCGATCGCGGCGCGGGTGGCGATGATGATGGTCGGCAGGGTGAGCAGCGACAGGACGAGGCCGCCGACCACGGGCGCCGATCGCGGCAGGCCGAAGAAGTTGATGAACACCGCCGCGCCGAGCAGGCCGAAAACGATGGAGGGCACGGCCGCGAGGTTGTTGATGTTGACCTCGATGAAATCGGTCAGCCGGTTCCGGGGCGCGAATTCCTCAAGGTAGATCGCGGCCATCACGCCGATGGGAAGCGAGACGACGAGCGTGACCAGCATGATCCACGCCGACCCGGTGAGCGCGGCGGCGAGACCGGCGAGTTCGGGATAGGTGCTGTCGGAATGGGTGATGAGGCTGGTGTTGAGCACGCGCTTGATGTCGCCTTCGGCGGCCAGCGTGTTGACCCAGGCGACTTGCCGGTCGGTGACGAGACGGTCGGCCTCGGCGGTCTCCAGAACGCGGGTGCGCCACTGGCCGGAGGCGACCTCGCCGCGCGAGGCGACAGGGATCAGCACCGAGGTTTCGGCGCGGTCCGGCGAGAGGCGGTCGACCTTGAGGACGCCGCCATTCACCTCGATCAGCACCGAAGGAAGATATTCGCCGAGTTCGATCGGCGCCTGCGGATAATCGAGAATGGCCTGCAGCCGCATCATGTCGCGGCCGTCGATGTCGCGCTTGCGGGTGAGGCGCTCCATGTCGCGCGCGGCGTAGGTGAGATCGAGATCGGCGTGGGCGACCAGAAGCGCGCGCAGGCGGGCGTCGGCGTCGGCCTCATCGCCGTCGGACTGGCCGAGCGTGTAGGCGGCGGCCAGCGGACCGCCGAGATCGAGACCGAGCTGGCCGGCGACTTCCTCGCCGAGCGCGCCGGCGCTGGCGTCCGCATCCGCCGCATTCGCGTCGGCGGCGGCCAGCGCGGAGAGACGTTCGCCGGCGTCGACGAGGAGCTGGAGATTGCGGTCGGCGCGCGCCTCGGTGGAGGCCATCCTGTCTTCGGCTTCCTTGAGCGCTTCGGCGCGATCGGGGAAAGCCGGGCGCAGGCGATCGGCGCGCTGGGCGATGAGTTCGGCGCGGCGGGCGGCGTCTTCGACCTGGGCGCGGGCGGCGGCCTGTTCGACGGCGTTGACCGCCAGGGCGGCCGGAAGGCGCCCGAGACCGGCATCCGGGGCGACCAGCACGTCGGCGAGCGGCTTCAGCGCCGCGCCGGTGACGAGCGATGCGAGCGCGATCTGCCGGTCGACCGGTTGTTGCGGCAGGGACGCGGCGATCTCGCGATAGCGCTGCGCGTCGACGGCGCGACGGTCGGCGGCGAGATAGGCGGTGCGCGCCTGGATCTGGCGGGTCTGGGCGTTCGGCGCGCCGGCTTTCACCGCTTCCTCGTGCTTCTGGACATAGCGCTCGGCCTTGGTTTCGAGATCGCCGGATTCGCGTTCGGCGACGGTCGCCAGGCGATCCAGTTCGGCGGACAGGCGCGCGACCAGATCGTCGCCGCGGCCGGTCTGCGCGGCGAGACCCGCGGCGCGGGCGATGGCCAGCATGTCGGGATCGCCTTCGGCGGCGATGGCCTCGACGCCCGCACGCAGCACCGACATATCGGCCGAGGCGAGATCGTTCCTGCGCGTCTCGGTTTCGCGAATGCGCGCGCCGACGCCGTTCATGGCTTCGGTGGAGGCGTCGACGGCGGCGGTTCTGACCGCGAGTTCGGCGGACAGGGCGGCGGTGACGGCCTTGTAGGGACCCGCGAAACCGCCGGCGGCGTCGACCGCTAGACCCTCGCCGGCGAGCGACAGGCGGGCGGCGGCGGCGGGACGGGCCAGTTGCTCCTTGCTGACCAGCCCTTTGAGATAGAGGTCGACCGTATCGGACACCGGCACATGGGCGACGACCTCGCCGCCGATGCGATCGGGGTGGCGGGCGATTTCGTGGGCGAGCTTCTTGGTCGCGAGCGAGGAGATCAGCCGCGCGAGCTGGCGCTTGAGATTGCGGTCGGCGGCCGCGTCCGGGAAGCGGCTGTCGAGTTCGCCGCGCACCAGCTGGGTGAAGCCGGCCGAGTTGGAGGAGATGGTCTGCGGATCGCGCGCGCCGGTGGGATCGACCACGGCGGCCTCGAGCGTGACCGGAATGCGGAGTTCATAGCGGGTGAAGGCCGAGAACGCCTCGGCGCCGACCGAAACCAGCAGGGCCGCCAGCGCGAGAACGGCGATGAGGATGGCGCCCACGCCATAGGCCCGGAAGCGGCGCTCCTCGCGGTAGCGCCGCCGCAGACGGCGCGCCGCGGCCTCGCTGGCCTGGATTCCGCCGGAGCTATTCATAGCGTTCCCGATAGGCCTTCACCACGCGCTGCGCGATGATGTTGAAGATGAGCGTGAGCACGAACAGGCTGAAGCCGAGGGCGAAGGCCGAAAGCGTTTTCGGGCTGTCGAATTCGGTGTCGCCGGTCAGCAGGTCGACGATCTGCACCGTGATGGTGGTGACGTCCTCGAACGGGTTGAGCGTGATCTGGGCGCGCTGTCCGGCGGCCATGACCACGATCATGGTTTCGCCCACGGCGCGCGAGACGGCGAGCAACAGCGCCGCGACCACGCCGGGCAGCGCCGCCGGCAGGACGACCTGTTTCACCGTTTCGGACTTGGTGGCCCCGAGCGCCAGCGCGCCGTCGCGCAGCGATTGCGGCGCGGCGTTGATGACGTCGTCGGCGAGGCTGGAGACGAAGGGGATGATCATGATGCCCATGACGAGGCCGGCGGCGAGCGCGCTGGTCGGCTGGGCGTCGATGATCGGACCGTCGACGCCGGGCAGAAGCGCCATCAGGACGCCGTTGAGCCAGTTGCCGAAGGCGCGCACGGCGGGCGCGACGGTGAGCAGCGCGAAGAAGCCGTAGACGACGGTGGGCACGCCGGCGAGCACTTCGAGCACCGGCTTGATGATCCTGCGCGCGCCGGGGCTGGCGTATTCGGACAGGTAGATCGCCGAGAACAGGCCGACGGGGCCGGCGACCAGCATGGCGATGAAGGTGATCATCACCGAACCGAAGATCAGCGGCACGGCGCCGAACGCGCCCGACGCGCCGATCTGGTCGGGGCGGATGCTGGTCTGGGCGCTCCATTTGAGGCCGAAGAAGAATTCCAGCGGCGAAACCTCGTCGAAGAAGCGCAGGGTCTCGAAGATCAGCGACAGGATGATCCCGGCCGTGGTGGCGATGGCGACGCCGGAACAGGCCAGAAGAATGATCTCGATCGCGGCCTCGACCTTGTTGCGGGCGCGCAGGGCGGCGCTCTGCCGGGCGAGCGCGAAGACGCCGCCGCCCAAGGCGAGCACCACCGCCAGGCCGACGCCGATCATCTTCGCCACGCCGCGATTGGCGCTCATGCTGGCGGCGAGGCTTTCGACCGCCGGGGAGGCGTCGTCGGCGATGTTGGTTCCGGAGGCGAGCGAACGGGCCGCTTCGACCTGGAGGGACGCTTCCAGCGGCGGCAGGGCGGTGATTTCGGCGGGCGCGCTCTGGATCGCGGCGGTGTCGGCGAGGTTGTCGCCGACCACCGCATAAACCAGCAGCACGATCAGCGACGGCGCCAGCGTCCAGATCGCCGCCAGGAAGCCGTGATAGCGGGGACGGGAGTGAACCGCGCGGGGTTCGGCCTGAACGAACGCCAGCGCCCGGCGGCGTCCGAGGAAAAACGCTGCGGAAGCAAGGACCAAGACAGCGGCAAGCGCGGCCAGGGCCAGCCGGGAATGTGCGACCTGTTCAAACATGGGGAACGGCTGACCTGCTGCTCAGCCCCTCCTTAGGGGCCTTCCTTGACAGTTATGTGAAAGCGACCTGGTGCACTCCGACGCAGGCGGCCGATCCGACTGCGAAAAACGGGGCCGCGCCCGCGATTTCTGATCCCCCATTCCGGCCCCTTATTCCGGGCCCGTATTCCGGGCCCCTATTCTGGGCGGCCGGCGTCGGGGACCTCCTCCACACGGGGCGCGACCGCGGCGCGTTCCGGGGCCTCGGCGAGCACGACGCCGAACGCCGCGCCCGAGCCCAGCTCGCTCTCGACCAGAAACTCGCCGCGATGGCGGGTGACGACGTGCTTGACGATGGCGAGGCCGAGCCCGGTTCCTGGGCGCAGCCCCCTGCCCTGATCGACGCGGTAGAAGCGTTCGGCCAGACGCGGCAGGTGCTGGCGGCTGATGCCGGGTCCGGCGTCCGCGACGCGCAGGATGGCGAAGCGGCCGGCCTCGCCGCGCGGGGCGGAGGCGATGGACATGTGGGCGACCTCCTCCCACTGGCGGCCGGCGACGTTGAGCGCCTTCTCGCGCGCCAGCCCGCCTTCGACCTGAATGTCGACGGTCTGGCTGGTCTCGGAATACTTGATGGCGTTGTCGATGAGGTTCTGCGCGACCTGGCTGAGTTCGTCGTGGACGCCGGACACCATGACGCCGGAGGACGGCCCCTGAACGCGCAGGGAGACGCCGCGCTCCTGCGCCACCGGACCGAGCGCCGCCACCACCTCGGCGACGACCTTGGCGAGATCGGCGCTGGAATCCGGCGTGCGGTGTTCAATCAGTTCGATGCGCGACAGGGACAGAAGATCGCTGATCAGGCGGCGCATGCGCTCGGCCTGACCGTGCATGATGTCGAGGAAGCGGTCGCGGGCCTCGGCGTCGTCGCGCGCCGGACCGCGCAGGGTCTCGATGAAGCCGGAGAGCGAGGTCAGCGGGGTGCGCAATTCGTGGCTGGCGTTGGCGAGGAAGTCGACGCGGGCGAATTCGGCGCGGCGGAGTTCGGTAAGGTCGTGCATGGCGACCAGCACGCCGGCGCTGCCCGGCGTCTGCAGGGGCGCGGCGACGCAGCTGAAATAGCGGTCGGTGTCGCCGCGCTCGATGAATTCGAACATCTGCGGGCGGCGCTCGCTGGCGGCGGCCTGCACCGCGTCCAGCAATTCCGGACGGCGCACCACGACGGTGAGCAGGGGCTCGGCGCCGACGAAACGGAACTGGCGGCGGGCCGCCGCGTTGGCGGCCTCCACCCTGCCCTGGGCGTCGATATACATCGACGGTTCGGGCAGCGCGTTGATGATCGCCTTGCGAAATCCGCGTTCGCTTTCGACGCGGTGGACTTTCTCGGCCTCTATGGCGGCCTCGCGCGCGGCGCGCATCGCCTCGACCTCGAGATCGGCGGTGCCGAAATAATAGATCAGGCCGAAGGCCGCCAGAATGACGAGGGCGAGCCCGGCCGCCCACGGATTGAGTTCGCCGACGATCGCCAGCCCGGCGAGGAGCGCGACCACCGCCGCCGCCATGACGACGAAATCGGTGAGACGGCGCTCGCGCGCGGTGACGGCGAGCTGATCGCCACCGCCTTTCCCGCCGCCCCCCTTGCCGCCGACCCTGCCGCCGGTTCCGCCGCTGCGTTCGGTCATCAGAACGTCCGTCTTCGATCGCATTCGTCGCGCGCCGTCGCACGCCCGGGCGCGCCGTCCCGTGTCGGGCGCCTTCTAGTGTCTGGAGGAGCGCGCGTCTGCAGGCAATCCGGGCGCGAAACAAGCGTGCTTGACGCCGCCCGCAAAGGGCTTATCGTTTGTCAATAATCTCCATCGGCGCAACGGATATGCCGTGCGCACCCGCCCCGCGCCGAGGGAGTTCCCGACACTTGCCAGCCGACGCTGGCGACTTCTTCTCCGGGCGGGCCCCGGACATCCTTGTGAGGACATGATGAAGCTGCAAATCCTGATGACCGTCGCCATGGGCGCGCTTGTCGCCGCTTGTGCGACGACGCCGGCCGCAGAAACCGCGAGCACCGAGACGGCGGCCGCCGCCGCCCCCGCCGCTCCGGCGAAGCCCGCCGCGCCGAAGCCGGAGATCGGCGATTTCGGCATCGACCTGACGGCGATGAACACCGCGATCAAGCCGGGCGACGATTTCTTCGACTATGTCAACGGGACCTGGCTCGCCTCCTACACCATGCCGGCCGACAAGGCGCGCTACGGCATTTTCGACGACCTGCGCGACAAGTCGGAGACCGACGTGCGCACCCTGCTGGACGAGCTGGGCTCGAAGCCGCAGGCCACGGGCACGGTGGCGCAGAAGGTGGTCGACCTCTACGACGCGTGGATGGACGAAGGCGCGCTGGACGCGCGCGGGCTTGAGCCGCTGAAGCCGTACCTGTCCAGGATCGACGCGGCGAAGACCCCAACCGACATCACGCGCCTGATGGGCGACATCAACTATTCCGGCCCGGTCGGCCTGTTCATCGACGCGGACTCGGCCGACCCGACCAAGTACGCGGTTTACGTGACCCAGGCGGGTCTCGGCATGCCGGTGCGCGACTACTACCTCAACGAGGGCGAGAAGTTCGACACCTACCGCGCCGCCTACAAGACCTATGTTACCAAGGTGTTCGAACTGCTGGGCGACGCCGATCCGGCCACGAGCGCCGAAACGGTGATCGCGCTTGAGACCAAGCTGGCGAAAGCGCACTGGACGCGCGAAGCGCAGCGCGACGTGCAGGCGACCACCAACCCGGTCGACCGCGCCGGCCTGAAGGCGATGATCCCGGCGATCGACTGGGACGTGCTCCTTGAGCCGTCGGGTCTGGGCGATGTGCAGCACTTTATCGTGCAGGAAAAATCGGCGCTGGTGGACGGCGCGGCGCTGCTCAAGTCCGAGCCGGTTTCGGCGTGGAAGAAATACCTCGCCTTCCACGTCGCCGACGACAATTCCAACGCCCTGCCGACCGCGTTCGACAAGGCCAGCTTCGAATTCTTCGGCAAGACGCTTTCGGGCGTCGAGCAGCAGCGCGATCGCTGGAAGCGCGGCGTCAGCCTCGTCAACGGGCTGATCGGCGAAGGCGTCGGCGAACTTTACGTCGCCAAATACTTCCCGCCCGAGAACAAGGCCAAGATGGACGCGCTGGTGACCAACCTGCGCAAGGCGATGGGCGAACGCCTGAAGACGCTCGCCTGGATGGACGAGGCGACGCGGGCCGAGGCGCAGAAGAAGCTGTCGACCTTCGATCCGCGCATCGGCTATCCGTCGAAATGGCGCGACTACAGCAAATACTCGGTCGAGCCGGGCAAGCTGTTCGAAAGCATCCGCGCCGGGCGCAAGTTCGAGTGGGAGCGTGAAGTCGGGCGTCTCAACTCGACGGTCGACCGCGAGGAATGGGCGATGAACCCGCAGACGGTGAACGCCTATTACAACCCGCTGATGAACCAGATCACCTTCCCGGCGGCGATCCTGCAGCCGCCCTTCTTCGACCCGAACGCCGACCCGGCGGTGAATTACGGCGCCATCGGCGCGGTGATCGGCCACGAAATGGGCCACGGCTTCGACGACCAGGGCCGCGAGTTCGACGAGACCGGCAAGATCCGCAACTGGTGGACGCCGGAGACCAACGAGAAATTCGTGGTGCAGACCGAGAAGTTCGCGGCCCAGTACGACGCTTTCTGCCCGCTGGAAGGCGTGTGCGTGAACGGCAATCTGACGATGGGCGAGAATATCGGCGACCTCGGCGGACTGGAGATGGCCTACACCGCCTACAAGCTGTCGCTGAACGGCAAGAAGGCGCCGGTGCTGGACGGCTTCACCGGCGACCAGCGCTTCTTCATGGCGCATGCGCAGGTGTGGCGGGCGATGATCCGCGACGACGCGCTGCGGGCGCAGATCATGACCGATCCGCACTCGCCGGCGGCCGCGCGCGGCTCGATCCCGGAGCGGAACATGGACGCCTGGTACGCGGCCTTCAACGTGCAGCCGGGCGAGAAGGAATATATCGCGCCGGAAAAACGCGTGCGCATCTGGTAGGCTGACCCATAGCCTTTCGATCGACAGGACGCCGGGAGGGTTCCCCCCTCCCGGCGTCTTGCGTTTTTGGGGTGTTTTAGGAGGCAAAATCCGGCCGGGAGCGCCGGAACCGGACATGACGCATGGACGAGCCGGTCGAATTTTGGTCTATCGCAGCTTTCGGACGCCCCACGCCGGCCTTCGGCGTCGTTCCCGGAGCAGACCGGCGCAGATGAGGACAGACGCATGACCGCCAACCTTGTCACCGTATTCGGAGGTTCGGGCTTTCTCGGCCGCCATGTGGTGCGGGCCCTGTGCAAGGCGGGCTGGCGCGTGCGCGTGGCGATGCGCCGTCCGCATCTCGGCGGCGACGTGCGGCTGGCGGGCGATGTCGGTCAGGTCCAGCTGGTGCAGGCCAATGTGCGCAACAAGGCCTCGGTCGAGCGGGCCGTCGACGGCGCGCACGCGGTGGTCAACCTGGTCGGCATCCTGTTCGAACGCGGACGGCAGAGCTTCAACGCCACGCATGTGCTCGGCGCCCGCAATGTCGCGGAGGCCGCAACGGCCGCCGGGATCACCCGTCTCGTGCATGTCTCGGCGCTGGGCGTCGACCGGACCAAGCATTCGGCCTATGCGCGCAGCAAGATGGAGGCGGAACGCGCGGTGCGCGCGGCGCTGCCGACCGCGACGATCATCCGCCCGTCGGTGATGTTCGGGGCCGGCGACGGCTTCTTCAACCGCATCGCGGAGACGGTGCGGCTGACGTTCGTGACGCCGGTGATCGCGGGCAAGACCAAGTTCCAGCCGGTGTTCGTGACGGACGTGGCCCAGGCGGTGGCGAACGCGGTTTCGCGCGCCGACGCCGAGGGCGAGACCTATGAACTCGCCGGACCGCACGTCTACACGATGAAAGAGCTGACGACCTACGTCACCCGCACGATCGACCGTCCGCGCGTTCTCGCGCCCCTGCCCGGCTTCATCGCCGGCCCGATGGGCTATGCAATCGGCGCGGCCTCGCGCCTCAACCCGTTCTTCGGCCCGCCGCTGACCGGCGACCAGGTTCAGATGCTGCGGGTCGACAGCGTTCCGAGCGAGGGCGCGAAGGGCTTCGCGGACCTCGGCGTCGAGCACCTGGAGACGGTTGAGGCGATCGTTCCGACCTATCTGTGGCGGCACCGCCCCTATGGCCAGTTCCAGGACGGGGTGCGCGAGGAAGAGCTGCTGAACACCGCCGACGCCTGACCGCGACCGGCGCGTACCAATCCAGCGCCGCGAGGGGTCGCGGCGTTCTGCAGGCGAGAGCGCGGATGGACGGGGTGATCGTCGAATACGCCGGCATGGATGCGGGCCGCATCGCGGCATGGCTGCTGATCGCGACCGGCGCCGGGGTGATCGCGCGGCGCATCGTGGGCGGCGGAAAAGTGCTGGGCCTGTGGGGCGACGCCGCGATCGGACTGGTCGGCGTGTTCTTGGTCGGCACGCTGATGCGGGCCTTCCATTTCGACCTGTCGGTGTTCCTGCACGAGCTTCAGCCCGCCTGGTCGTTCGATCTGGCGATCTGGGTCGACATCATCGTGTCGGGCCTGATCGGCGCGCTGCTGATCCGCTCGATCATGCGGCCGTTCGTGCGGAACAAGTAGGCGGGCGGGCTACGTAGGCGGCAGGTCTAGGCGGCCGCGCCGTAGATCAGCGCAAGGCCCAGCGCGCCGACGATGATGCGCCACCATCCGAACAGGCCGAAGCCGCGCTTCTGCACGAAGTCGAGCATGTAGCGCACCACGACAAGGCCGAAGACGAACGAGGCGACGAAGCCGACGGCGATAATGCCGAGATTGTCGGAGGTGAGCGCATCGCGGCTTTCCCAGATGTCGAGCGCGAAGGCGCCGACCATGATCGGGATGGCGAGGAAGAACGAGAACTCCGCCGCCGCGCGCTTCGAAATGCCGATCAGCATCGAGCCGACAATGGTGGAGCCCGAGCGCGAGACGCCGGGAACGATCGACAGGACCTGGAAGAGGCCGACCAGCACCGCCTTGTGAACCGGCAGGGCCATGGCGTCGTTGTCGACCGGCTTGGGCGCGAGACGGTCGATGACCAGCAGGATGACGCCGCCGACGATCAGCGACCAGCAGATCAGCACCGGCGCGGCGAAGAGATACTGCTTGATGAAATCGTGCAGGAAGAAGCCGACCACGAAAGCCGGAATGCAGGCGATGATGACCGTCGCCGCGAACCGGCGCGATTCCGGACGGGTCGGCAGGGTGATGAGGACGTTCCAGAGGCGCGTGAAGTAGAGCGCCACGACGGCGAGGATGGCGCCGAGCTGGATCACCACGGTGAAGGTGTCCCAGAACGGATCCTCGAGGCCGAGCGCCATGCTGGTCAGCAGCAGATGGCCGGTCGAGGAAACGGGGATGAACTCGGTCAGACCCTCGACCAGTCCGAGAAGAAGGGCCTGCAGGATGGTCTGGGTGTCCATGCTGGTTCCTGGGTCCGCGAAACGGGGGTCGGCGAAACGGCGCTGCGGCGGGAATCCAGGCGGGATTTCCGACCGTCTTCGCGAGGTCAGAGCATGGTTCGGGCCACATCGCCATTTCGAGCATTAGTCTCATGTGGGACACGTGTAGCCCGCCATTCGTGCAGGCGGTGAAAGAAAATCAGCCAAGATTCGGCGTTTTGTTCTCACATGGTACTTATGTGGCGAATTCCGCCTTGATTACAGGGCGCCTTTCCCCTAGAAGGCCCGGCACTCTAAGCAAGTCCGGATTTTCCCATGGCGACGTCGCGCATGCTGACCTTCGTGACCGTCGATCAGGAGACGCCCGCCAAACGGCCGGCCTCCGATCGGCGCGACGATTTTCACGAGATCTACGCTGACTTCATTGAGGAAAAGGCGAATGAGCAGGCCTCGCGCTGCTCGCAATGCGGCGTGCCCTTCTGCCAGTCGCACTGCCCGCTTCAGAACAACATTCCCGACTGGCTGATGATGACGGCGACCGGGCGCCTGCAGGAAGCCTTCGAGATTTCGGCCTCGACCTCGAACATGCCGGAGATCTGCGGACGGATCTGCCCCCAGGACCGGTTGTGCGAGGGCGGCTGCGTGATCGAGCAGTCGCGGCACGGTTCGGTGACGATCGGCGCGGTGGAGCGCTACATCACCGACACGGCGTTCGAGAACGGCTGGGTGAAGCCGATCAAGCCGGGCAAGCCGCGCGGCCAGTCTGTCGGCGTGGTCGGCGCCGGACCGGCGGGCCTTGCGGCGGCCGAACAGCTTCGCATCGCCGGCTATGACGTGACGGTCTATGACCGCTATGACCGCGCGGGCGGCCTGCTGATGTACGGCATTCCGAGCTTCAAGCTGGAAAAGGACGTGGTGCAGCGCCGGACCGACCGGCTGGTCGAGGGCGGCGTGACGTTCCGCTTCGGGGTCGATATCGGCGTCGACATGAGCTGGACCGAGCTGCGCCAGGCGCACGACGCGGTGCTGGTGGCCACCGGCGTCTACAAGGCCAAGGACCTGAACGCGCCGGGCGAGAACGCCAAGGGCGTTCACAAGGCGCTGGACTATCTGGTGGCGTCGAACCGCAAGGGGCTGGGCCTCGAAGCACCGGAGTTCGACAGCGGCGTGCTGGACGCCAAGGGCCGCAATGTGGTGGTCATCGGCGGCGGCGACACGGCGATGGACTGCGTGCGGACGGCGATCCGCCAGGGCGCGAAGTCGGTCACCTGCCTTTATCGCCGCGACCGCGCCAACATGCCCGGCTCGCAGCGCGAAGTCGCCAACGCCGAGGACGAGGGCGTGAAGTTCGACTGGCTCGCGGCGCCGAAAATGGTGGTCGAGAAGAAGAACGGCGCCGCCAAATGCGTGCGCGCGGTGCGGATGCGGCTCGGTCCGGCCGACGCGTCGGGCCGCCAGGCGCCGGTCGAGATCGAAGGGTCGGACTATGACGCCAAGGCGGACATGGTGATCAAGGCGCTGGGCTTCGATCCGGAGGACCTTCCCGAACTGTTCGGCGAACCCAACCTGCAGGTGAACCGCTGGGGCGGCGTGAAGGTCGACTATCGCAACATGATGACCTCGATCGACGGCGTTTTCGCCGCCGGGGACATTGTGCGCGGCGCTTCGCTGGTGGTGTGGGCGATCAAGGAGGGCCGCGACGCCGCGGCCGCGATCGACCAGTATCTGCGCGCCCGCGCGGGCGCTTCGGCCGTCGCCGCGGAGTGACGCGATGGATGTCTACCAGATCTCCGTGGACCTCAAGCAAGGCGTCCGCGACCGCGACTTCGCCGACGCGCTGGGCGCCTATATGGGCGGCCTGAAGGACAAGGGCCTGATCGAAAGCTGGCGGCTGCTGCGCCGCAAGCTGGGACTTGGCCCCGCCGCGTGGGGCGAGTTCCAGATCCTGATCGAGACGCGCGACCTGGCGCAGCTCGACAAGGCGTTCGAGGCGGTCGCCTCGCGCACCGAACCGGTCGAGGGCGCGCACTTCAGCGTGAATTCGCTGGTGACCCATTTCCAGGCCGGGCTGTGGCGGGACTTCCCCGACGCCGCCCGCGCCTATGGCGAGGAGCGTTTCTGATGCTCCCCTCGCCGAACACACGTTTCTCCCTGGCCGTGGAAGCCTCGTCATGACCGATCAATCCCGCACGACCCAGCCCAACTGGTCCGAAGCCGACGGCGCGGAATGGCTGCGTGATTATTGCGAGAAGCGCGACGCGCTGATCGCCGCCAACGCCTACGACCCGGCGGACGAAAAGGATTCGTGCGGGGTCGGCCTCGTCGTGCAGATCGACGGCACGCCGCGTCGCGACATCGTGGAGATGGGCATCAAGGCGCTGAAGAATGTCTGGCACCGGGGCGCGGTCGACGCCGACGGCAAGACGGGCGACGGCGCGGGCATCCGCATCGACGTGCCGCAGGACTTCTTCCGCGACGCCGTGCGCCGCCAGGGCCATTCGGTCAGCGACGAAACGCAGATTTGCGTCGGCCAGATCTTCCTGCCGCGCACCGATCTCGCGGCGCAGGAAATGGCGCGGACGATCATCGAGAACGAGGTCGTGCGGTTCGGCTTCTACATCTATGGCTGGCGCCAGCCGCGCATCGACACCCGCGTGATCGGAATGAAGGCCAACGCCACGCGGCCGGAGATCGAGCAGATCATGTTCACCGACCCGCTGGGCCGGGAGGAACAGGAGCTGGAGCGCACGCTTTACGTGTGCCGGCGGCGGATCGAGAAGCGCGCGCGCGAGGCCGGCATGGCCGAGCTTTACGTGTGCTCGTTCTCGGCGCGGACGCTGATCTACAAGGGGATGTTCCTGGCCGAGGACATCGACCGCTTCTACCTCGATCTCAACGATCCGAAATTCGTGTCGGCGGTGGCGATCTATCACCAGCGCTATTCGACCAACACCTTCCCGAAATGGCGGCTGGCGCAGCCCTTCCGGATGCTCGCGCACAATGGCGAGATCAACACCGTTTCGGGCAACATCAACTGGATGCGCAGCCACGAGATCAAGATGGTCTCGAACAATTTCGGCGCGCACGGCGAAGACGTGAAGCCGGTGGTGCAACCGGGCGGATCGGACAGTTCGGCGCTCGACAACGTGTTCGAGCTTCTGGTGCGCGCGGGCCGGTCCGGCCCGATGGCGAAGACGCTTCTGGTGCCCGAGGCGTGGTCGACGGACGAACGCATCACGCCGCGCAATCGCCGCGCGCTGTACGCCTACGCCAACTCGGTGATGGAGCCGTGGGACGGCCCGGCCGCCCTCGCCTGTTTCGACGGACGCTGGGCGATCGCCGGGCTGGACCGCAACGGTCTGCGCCCGATGCGCTATGCGCTGACCGAGGACGGGGTTCTGGCGGTCGGTTCGGAAACCGGCATGTGCCCGCTGAACCAGGAGACCATCATCTCCAAGGGACATATCCGGCCGGGCGGCATGATCGCCGTCGACGTCAAGGAAGGCCGGCTCTACAGCCATGACGAGATCCTCGATCATCTCGCCGGCAAACATCCTTACGAGCAGTGGCTGGGCAATGTGGTCGAGCTGGAGCCGCAGATCGGTCCGGGGCCGGAGCCGCGCGTCTATGACGACCGCGACGCCTTCCTGCGCCGCCAGCGCGCGGCCGGGATGACGCTTGAGGATGTGGAGCTGATCCTGTCGCCGATGGCGGAGGACGCCAAGGAGGCGATCGGCTCGATGGGCGACGACAGCCCGCTTGCGGTTCTGTCCGATCACTACCGGCCGCTGTCGCACTATTTCCGACAGAACTTCGCGCAGGTGACCAACCCGCCGATCGACCCGCTGCGCGAGGAGCGGGTGATGAGCCTGCGCACGCGGTTCAAGAATCTCGGCAACATTCTCGCCGAGGACCAGACGCAGACCAACGTGTTCGTTCTGGAAAGCCCGGTGCTCACCAACGGCATGTATGAACGCATCCTCGAGCACATCGGCGACAGCATCGCGGTGATCGACTGCACGTTCGAGCCGCGCAAGGGAGCTGCGCCCGGCGAGGCGATGCGCGAGGCGATCGAGCGCATTCGCGAGGAATCGCGCGTGGCGGTTTCGTCCGGTCGCGGACAGATCGTGCTGACGGACGAGAACCAGGACGATACGCGCGCGGCGGTGCCGATGATTCTGGCGGCGGGCGCGACGCACTCGTGGCTGGTGGAGCACGGGCTGCGCAGCTTCTGTTCGATCACCGTGCGTTCGGCCGAGTGCATGGACACCCACTATTACGCGGTTCTTGTGGGCGTCGGCGCGACCTGCGTGAACGCCTATCTGGCGCAGGAAGCGCTGGCGGACCGCCACGCACGCGGCCTGTTCGGCGACATGACGCTCGGCCAGGTGGTCTACAACTACAAGAAGGCGGTCGAGGGCGGGCTGCTGAAGATCCTGTCGAAGATGGGCATCTCGGTCATCTCGTCCTATCGCGGCGGCTGCAATTTCGAGGCGCTCGGCCTCTCGCGCGCCCTGGTGGCCGACTATTTCCCCGGCATGACGAGCCGCATCTCCGGGATCGGTCTCGCCGGGCTGGAGCGCAAGGTGCTGGACCTGCATGCGCGTGCCTGGGGCAATGCGCCGAACGTGCTGCCGGTGGGCGGCTTCTATCGCGTGCGCGCCAGCGGCGAGACGCACGCGCTGTCGGGCGATCTGATCCACCTGCTGCAGTCGGCGTGCGACACCAATTCCTACGCCGCCTACCGGAAATACGCCAAGCTCGCCAATACGCGGAAGAAGGCGGTTCAGGTGCGCGACCTGCTGGACTTCCGGCCGCAGCCCAAGCCCGCGACGCTGGACGAGGTGCAGTCGGTCAACGAGATCCGCAAGCGTTTCGTGACGCCGGGCATGTCGCTGGGCGCGCTGTCGCCCGAGGCGCACGGCGCGCTCAACATCGCAATGAACCGGATCGGCGCGAAGTCGGTGTCGGGCGAAGGCGGCGAAGTGCGCGAGCGCTATACGCCGATGCCCAACGGCGACAACGCCAACTCCGCGATCAAGCAGGTCGCCTCGGGGCGTTTCGGCGTGACGGCGGAATATCTGAACCAGTGCCGCGAGATCGAGATCAAGGTCGCGCAGGGCGCCAAGCCCGGCGAAGGCGGGCAGCTGCCCGGCTTCAAGGTGACCGAGTTCATCGCCCGCAACCGGCATTCGACGCCGGGCGTGATGCTGATCTCGCCGCCGCCGCACCACGACATCTATTCGATCGAAGACCTTGCGCAGCTGATCTACGACCTGAAGCAGATCAATCCGGATTGCCGGGTGTGCGTGAAGCTGGTGTCGCGTTCGGGCGTGGGAACGGTCGCCGCGGGCGTGGCCAAGGCCAAGGCCGACGTGATCCTGATCGCCGGCCACAATGGCGGCACGGGCGCGAGCCCGCAGACTTCGATCAAGTACGCCGGCCTGCCGTGGGAGATCGGCCTCGCCGAGGCTCACCACGTGCTGACGCTGAACAATCTGCGCGACCAGGTGACGTTGCGCACCGACGGCGGGCTGCGCACCGGCCGCGACATCGTGATCGCCGCGATGCTGGGCGCGGAAGAATACGGCATCGGCACCGCCAGCCTGCTGGCGATGGGCTGCATCATGGTTCGCCAGTGCCACTCCAACACCTGCCCGGTGGGCGTGTGCACCCAGGACGAACGCCTGCGCGCCAAATTCACCGGCACGCCGGAGAAGGTCGTCAACCTGATGACGTTCGTCGCCGAGGAAGTTCGCGACATTCTCGCGGAGCTGGGCTTTACGCGCCTCGACGACGTGATCGGCCGCACCGACCTGCTGGCGCAGATCTCGCGCGGCTCGGCGATGCTGGACGATCTCGACCTCTCTCCCCTGCTGGTGCGGGCGGACGCCGAGGCCCGGATCACCTACAAGCCGCAATTGCGGAACGAGGTGCCGCCGTCGCTCGACGAGGAGATCATCCGCGACGGCGCGGCCTTCTTCCAGCGCGGCGAGAAGATGCATCTCGACTATCATGTGCGGAACACGCAACGCGCCATCGGCACGCGCGCGTCCTCGCACATCGTGCGCAAGTTCGGCATGGACGGCCTGCCCGACGGCCGGCTGTGGCTGACGCTTGAAGGATCGTGCGGCCAGTCGCTCGGCGCGTTCGGCGTAAAAGGCCTGACCATCGAGGTGATCGGCGACGCCAACGACTATGTCGGCAAGGGCCTGTCGGGCGCGACCATCGTTCTGCGGCCGCCTTCGGTGTCGCGGATCAACGCCGCCGACAACACGATCATCGGCAACACCGTTCTTTACGGCGCAACCTCGGGCAAGATTCTCGCCGCCGGACAGGCCGGCGAGCGGTTCGCGGTCCGCAATTCGGGCGCGACGGCGGTGATCGAGGGATGCGGATCGAACGGCTGCGAATACATGACCGGCGGAACGGTGGTCATTCTCGGCGATGTCGGCGAGAATTTCGGAGCCGGCATGACCGGCGGCATGGCCTTCCTGTACGATCCGAAGAAGCGGTTCGACCTGATGGTGAACCCAGAGTCGGTGAACTGGCGTCCGGTGACGGTGGAGCATTGGGAAACGATGCTGCGCGACCTGGTCGAGGAGCACGCCGAGCGCACGGGCTCGGTTCTCGCCAAGACGTTGCTGGCCAACTGGGCGCTGGAGCTGAAGAACTTCGTGCACGTCGTGCCGAAGGAGATCGAGAAGCGCCTGCAAATCCCGTTGGAGCTGAAAGCGGCGGAGTAGTGCGCTATTGCCAGACCCGCGTGCCGATCCTACGCGTAGAGGGTCAGGTGGGGGGGCACGACCGTGGACGCAGCGGAAGTCATCGACTTTCTATCGCCAATCGCGATGGCGGTGGTCGTGCTTGTGCTCGGCTTGTTGTTCGGTCCCTTCATCCTGCTGATCATCGCACGCGCCACGCGGGGCAAGATCGGTCCCATTGAGTGGGAAAACCAACTCAAGGACGCGGCGAAGAAGAGTTCCGAGGCGGCCGAGAAGGCGGAAAACTCTGCGAACACGCTGGATGAACTCTCGCTGCTAATGGCGCAGAGCAGAATCACCGAACTCGAACTGGTGCTTCAAACACCTCTATTTCCCGGTTCGACAGACCAGCGTCGTCAGCTGGAAGAGCAGATCCAGGCACTGCGTAGGTTGATTGAACGCCAGAAGCGCTCGGCAAAAAAATGATCCGGCATCAGGGCTCCTGCCATTGCGGCGCGGTGCGCTTCGAGGTCGTCGCGGACGACCAGCACCCGCTGGAGCCCTATACGTGCGATTGTTCGCTGTGTTCGAAGCGCGGCGCGGTGATGTCGAACGTGCATGAGAGCAGGCTGCGCATCCTCGCCGGCGAGGACCAGCTTGCGCTCTACCAATGGAACGCCCGCATCGCGAAGCACTATTTCTGCAAGGTGTGCGGGGTCTATCCGTTTCATCGCAAGCGATCGATGCAGGATCATTTCGGCGTCAATCTCGCCTGCCTGAGCGGTTACGCGCTTCCCGCCGAACGGCCACGACCGGCGCCCGGAAGGGGGATGCCGATTGTCGACGCGGACGCGCGGCCGGAATGGCCGGGACCGAGGGAGCCGGGGTCGCGCTAGCTCCGTCTTTGCCTCGTGCGGCGAAGCGGCCTATCAAGCGCGCTGACGCGCGCCGAGCCGCGCCCGACAGGGAGGCCGACCATGACCATCCGCACAACGCTTTCGATCGCCGCCATCTGCGCCGCGCTGGCCGCATGCTCGCCAAAAGAAGAGACAGCCACAACGGAGACCGCCGCAGCCGATGCTGCCGCGCCGGCGCACACCATCGCGGAGAGCGCCGATGTGAAGCCGTTCATGATCGGCGCGTTCGAGGCCGCCGCGCTGCGCGACGGCGGCGGCCAGTTTCCGAACGACGCCAAGACGTTCGCGACCAACCACACGCCGGAGGAGGTTTCCGCCGTTCTCGCCGCGGCGGGTCAGCCGACGGACACGGTGTCGGTTTCGATCCAGCCGCTGCTGGTCAAGACGCCCGGCGCGGTGCTGCTGTTCGACACCGGCGCGGGCGGCGCGATGGGCGCCGGCGCGGGCATGACGCCCGGATCGCTGGCGGCGGCGGGCGTGGACCCGACCGCCATCGACCACATCTTCATCTCGCACAGCCATGGCGATCATATCGGCGGACTGGCGACGGCCGAGGGCGCCCCCGCCTTCCCGAATGCGAGCATTCATATCTCGGCGCCGGAATGGGCGTGGATGCAGTCGAACGCCGCGATGGCCGATCTGGTCGCCGCCATCTCGCCGAACGTGGTGACGTTCGAGCCCGGCGCCGAGCTGATACCGGGCGTGGTGAAGGCGGTGGAGATCAAGGGCCATACGCCGGGCCATTCCGGATACGAGATCACTTCGGAGGGCGAGTCGCTGCTCTACTGGGGCGACACGGCCCATAACTTCATCATCTCGGTCGAACACCCGGACTGGACGATCGCCTTCGACTCCGATGCGCCGACCGCGGAGGCGAGCCGGGAAGCGGTTCTGGCGCAGGCGGCCGACAGCGGCCAGCGCATCTACGCCGTGCACTTCCCCTTCCCCGGTCTGGGCCACATCAAGCGGACCGACACCGGGTTCGCGTGGGTTCCCGAATAGTCCCGGATACGAGGCCGGTCTGCGCCCGGCCTGTGATTGGGACCTATGACCGCCAGGGCGATTTGACGGCGTAGACCTTGTGCGTCTGGCCATCGTCTTCGGCGGCGGCCGATTGCGTCGCCTCGCCCGAGGGAACCGATTGCGGGCGAACGAGGCCGTCGATCACCATGGGGCTTTCCGCGGCGGCCGTGGCCTGCTCCTTGGGGACGATCTCGAAACCGAGGAAGCTCAGAAGCGCCAGGAAGCCGACGCCGGTCAAAACGGCGGTGACGACGATCTGCGCGAGAATGCGCATGATCAGCCCCCGGAAGAACATCACGGCGCCGATGCCCGCCACCGCGCTGCCGCCCAAACCGGCCGCAGAGGCGACCGCCGCCAGATCGAAACCCTCACCCATTCCACTCTCCATCTTGTTCGGCGGCGGTTGCTCACGCCGCGCCGTTGCTTCTACCCTAGCCCACGCACCGGCCAGCGGCGACTCCCGCCTGGCAGCGGCCAGATACGCTGATCGTCATGCAGATCCAGACGCCTCCCCAGACGCCCCCTGCGTCAGACCTTCGACTCGCGCTGCACGAGGACGCGATGGCGCTGGGCTTCGACGCGCTCGGCGTCTGCCGGGCGGACGAAGCCTGGACCGCCGGCGACCGGCTGGCCTCGTTCGTCGCCGAGGGACGCCATGGCGAGATGGGCTGGATGGAGACGACGCTGGAGCGGCGTCGACATCCGACCGCGATGTGGCCGGATGCGCGTTCGGCGGTGGTGGTGACGCTGAACTACGGGCCAGCCGCCAATCCGCTGGAGGCGCTCGGCCGGCGCGAGTCCGGCGTGATCTCGGTCTATGCGCAAGGCGCCGATTACCACGATGTTATGAAGAAGCGGCTGCGGCGGCTGGCCGAGGGCTTCGCGCGGCGGACAGGCGCCGAGGTCAAGATCTTCGTCGACACGGCGCCGCTGATGGAAAAGCCGCTGGCGCAACGCGCGGGGCTGGGCTGGCAGGGCAAGCACACCAATCTGGTCAGCCGGGAAAACGGTTCGTGGCTGTTTCTCGGCGTGATGCTGACCAGCGCCGAACTGACGCCGGATGCAGCCGAGCCCGATCGCTGCGGAAGCTGCCGCGCCTGCCTCGACATATGTCCCACGCAGGCCTTTCCCGCGCCATACCAGATCGATGCGCGGCGCTGCATCTCCTATCTGACGATCGAACTGAAAGGGCCGATTCCCCGTGCGTTTCGAAGGGCGATCGGCAATCGCATCTATGGTTGCGACGATTGTCTGGCGGTCTGTCCGTGGAACAAGTTCGCGCACGCCGGCCGCGAGATGGCGCTGCATCCGCGCCCGGAGCTGACGCATCCGATGCTTGCGGATCTCGCCGCGCTCGACGATACGGACTTCCGCGAACTGTTCGCGGGATCGCCGGTCAAACGCATCGGCCGCGACCGGTTCGTTCGAAATGTGATGATCGCAATCGGCAATTCGGGGACGACCGGTCTGGCGGAAACGTGTATCAAGGGATTAGATGACGAATCGCCCTTGGTCAGAGGGGCTGCCGTCTGGGCGCTGGGCGCTCTTTCTGAGATCGACTTTGCTACGCAGCGCGCCGCGAGGGCGCCAACGGAATCCGATACGTTAGTGCGTGAGGAGTGGAATGCTGGACCAGAAGCCGGATGAAACCGAGGCGTCCGGCCCGGCAAGCCAAGGCGACGGGTTCGCGCCTTCGGATCAATCGAATTCAGATCAATCCCATTTAGATCAATCAAACCCGGATCGGCCGGCTTCGAGTTCCGCCGCGGACGGCGACAACGCGCCGACCGCCCAATCCAGCAGCGGACGCGCGGTGGGCCGTTTCCGCGCCTGGATCGCGGGCAATCCGCCCGAGCGCGGCCCCAAGCCGCTGTGGCGGCGCATTCTCGTTTTCTTCGTGTTGTGGGGCGCCGTTCTTGTCGCGGCGTTCATGGCGCTGAGCGCGCTGCTGGTGTTCGTGTTCGGCTGGACCGGGCCGCCGCCGACCATAACCATGGTGTCGCGCGCCGCCGCAGGCATGGACGTTCGGCATACGTGGACGCCGCTCAAGGACATCTCCCCTCACCTGGTGCGCGCCGTGATCGCGGCGGAAGACCAGCGCTTCTGCGAGCATGACGGTTTCGACATGGTCGAGATCCAGAAGGCGATCGAGGCGCATGAGCAGGGCCGCACGCTGCGCGGCGCCTCGACGATCAGCCAGCAGACCGCCAAGAACGTGTTCCTGTTTCAGGGCGGCGGCTTTTTCCGCAAGGGACTCGAAGCCTGGTTCACCGTGCTGATCGAGCGGATGTGGTCGAAGCCGCGGATCATGGAGACCTATCTCAATGTCGCGGAATGGGGCGACGGCCTGTTCGGAGCGGAGGCCGCCGCGCAGGCGCGCTTCGGCGTCTCGGCCAAGAACCTGACCTCGCGCCAGGCGGCGCTGATGGCGGCGGTGCTGCCGAGCCCCAATCGCTGGAAGATCGACGGCTCCTACGCGTCGCGCCAGGCCGGAAAGATCCAGGCGCGGATGACCATGGTGCGCCGGGACGGTCTGGCCGCCTGCGTGGTGCGCTAGCGCGGCGGACTGCTTGTCCGGTTATCCGGCCGGGTCGGGCAGGCCTTTTTCGTGGGCCGCCTCGCGAATGTCGCCGCGCAGAACGACGGCCGACACATCGTCGGGCGTGTAGCGCAGGGCGGCTTCAACATCGGTCCACGCGTCGTTGATGCGGCCCAGCTCAAGGAGCGTGCGGGCGCGCATGCGGTGCGCCTCGCCGTCGCCGGGCGACAGTTCGACGGCGATGTCGAGTTCCGCGCCGGCCTTGTCCCAGTCCTTCAGCAGCATGTGGGCGCGGGCGCGATCCTTGCGCAGGCCGGGGTCTTCCGGCGCCAGCTTGAGGGCGCTGTCGAAGGCGACGAGGGCGGCTTCGGGATCGCGCGCCAGCATCCAGCCGTTGCCGGCCTGAATGAGATAGACGGCGCGCTGTTCGAGCGTGCCGCCGTCCGGCGCGTTGGCGAGCTGTTCGAGGCGGAACGCGCCTTCGGCCTCGTGACCGAGCGCGATGAGCGCGAGCGCCGTGCATTGGCGCGCCGCGGGACGGGCGCCGACCTGCATCCAGGCGAGGCCGTCTTCATAGGCCTCTCCCGGGTCCTGATCGATCTTTTCGACGCAGGCCGCCAGCCTCTGGGCTTCCGATGAGCGCGTCGAAGCGACGGCTGGGGCGGACGACTGGGTCTGGGTCTGAGTTTGGGGTTTCGCCTGAGGCGCGGGCTTTTCCGGCGCGGATGGCGGGTCAACGGGCGTGGTCTGAACGACCACCGGCGGATCGGCGCGTCCGGCGGCCTGTGCGCAGGCGGGCGCAAAGGCGGGCGCGGCCAGCATGGCGGCGCTCAGGACAAAAGCGGTCGGGCCGAAGCGAACGGGCATGCAGATATCCTTTCCAACGCCGCTCGAACGGCGCACGGGGAGCCCAAGCGGGGCTGGCCCCAACGCCGTTGGGCGCGATACCTCTACCGCAAATGAGAGCAGACAGAACGGGCGCCATGCAGTTGATCGCTTTGGGATGCGGGTATGTCGCAACCGCGCTGGCGAAGCGGCTGCTGGCCGCCGGCTGGTCCGCGACCGGAACCACGCGATCCGGCGGCCGGGCGGACATGCTGCGCGAACAAGGGATTGCGCCGGTGATCTGGCCGGGGACGACGCCGGACCTTCAGGCCGGCGCGGCGTGGCTGGTCTCCACCCCGCCCGACGCCGAGGGCTGCCCCGCCTTCCGGGCGTTCGGCGAACAGGCGAAGACCGCAGCGTGGATCGGATATCTTTCGACCACCGGCGTTTATGGCGATCTTGGCGGCGGGTGGGCGTTCGAGGAAACGCCGGTCAATCCAATGTCGCCCGAGGCGCGCAACCGGGCGACGGCGGAGGCCCAGTGGCTTTCGACCGGCGCGCAGGTGTTCCGCCTGCCCGGCATCTACGGTCCGGGGCGCTCGGCGCTGGAGCGTGTGCGGGCGGCGGGAGCGCGGCGGATCGTCAAACCGGGACAGGTGTTCTCGCGCGCGCATCGCGACGACATCGCCGCCGCGCTGGCGCGATCGATCGCGCGGCCGACGCCCGGCGCGATCTACAATGTCTGCGACGACGAGCCATGCGGCGCAGACACGGTGCTGGCCTATGCCGCCGAGCTGCTGGGACTTTCCCCTCCTCCCGCTGTCGCGTTCGAGGACGCCGGCCTGTCGGATGCGGCCAAGCGCTTCTACGCCGAGTGCAAACGCGTTTCGAACGCCAAAGCCAAGGCGGCGCTGGGCTGGCTGCCGGTCTATCCCAGCTATCGCGAAGGGCTCATGGCCTGCCTGACGTGCGAAACCGATCAGCCGGCGTCGACCTGATCGGCCAGGGCGAGCGCCGTGCGGATCATCAAGGCGATGTCCTGCGGACGCGACAGGCGATGATCGCCGGCCTTGACCAGCGTGAAGGTCACGTCGTCGCTCGCGATGGCGTCGACCAGCCCGAACCCGTGGCTCCATGGCACATCGGCGTCGTTCGCGCCGTGCAGGATCGCGACCGGGCATGACAGGGCGATCGGCTTGTCGAGGATGTTCCAGTTGCGCCCCTCCTCGATCAAGGCGCGCGTGATCGGGTAGCCGGCCTCGTCGTAGGGCGACGGGCGGGTCCAGCTGCCGGTCTCCAGGATTTGAGTCTTCACCTCGTCCGGAAAATTCCTCCACATCAGCCGGTCGGTGAAGTCCGGCGCGGGCGCGAGCAGCACCACGGCCTTCACCCGGTCCGGCCGGGCGAGCGCCGCCAGAAGCGCCATCCAGCCGCCCATGGACGAACCGACCAGCACCTGCGGCCCTTCCGTCCGGTTGTCGATCATGGCCAGCGCGTCGGCGCGCCACTGACCGATGACGCCGTCGGCGAAATCACCCTCGCTTTCGCCATGGCCGGAATAATCGAAGCGCAAAAAGCTGCGCCCGGCGTCGCGGGCGGCGGCATGGAGCGATGTGGCCTTTTCGCCCAGCATGTCGGAGTGGAACCCGCCCAGCCAGACAAGGCCGGCGCGGCCCGGATCGCCCTGAAAGCGCCGCAGGGCGAGGTTCCGTCCGTCCACGGAGATGAATTCCGCGTCAGGCGTCGGATCGGTCGAACTTGCGTCTGACGGCATGCAGTCCTTCCCCAGGAGGAGCCCCCGCGCGCGGCGGGCGTACTTGCGTGATAGGAAAATGCGTCTATCGAGCCAAGCTTTCGAGCCTTTGGACCCGCCGCCCATGTCCGCAGACCGCCGCCTGAAGGGCGCAACCATCCTGCAGGTGATCCCCGATCTCGCCGCCGGCGGCGCCGAACGGACGACCATCGAGGTGAGCGAGGCGCTCAGCGAGGCCGGCGCCCGGGCGCTGGTGGCGAGCGCCGGCGGGCGGCTCGAATCGCAACTCGCCGCCGCCGGGGGCGAGCTGATCCGGATGCCCAACGCCGGGTCCAAGAACCCGATCGACCTGGCGCTCAACACGCGGCGACTGGTGAAGATCATCAAGGAGCGGAAGGTCGATATCGTGCACGCCCGCTCGCGCGCGCCGGCCTGGAGCGCCCTCGCCGCCGCACGGTCGGCCGGAGTTCGGTTCGTGACCACCTATCACGGCATCTATAGCGGCCGCAGCGCGCCGAAGCGGCTCTACAACTCGGTGATGGCGCGGGGCGACGCGGTGATCGCCAATTCCGACTACACGGCCGACCTGATCCGGACGCAGTATCCTGACGCGACCTCGCGCATCGTCACCATTCCGCGCGGGGTCGATCTCAACAAGTTTCGCCCCGACGCCGTCAGCGAAATGCGCACCGCCGCGATGGCGCGGGCGTGGCATATCGAGGAAAAGCGCCCGCTGGTGATCCTGCTGCCGGCCCGGCTGACGGCGTGGAAGGGGCAGCGCGAGGCCGTTCTGGCCTGCGGACAACTGCTCAAGCGCGGTCTGAGCGGCTGGAAACTGATCCTCGCCGGCGATGCGCAGGGGCGCGAAGACTATGTGAAGGCGCTGCGGGAACTGATTGCAGATCAGGGTCTGGCAGATCACGCCGAAATCGTGGGACATTGCGACGACATGCCCGCAGCGCTCGCCCTTTCGGATATCGTGGTCGTGCCGTCGGTGCGTCCGGAAGCGTTCGGTCGCAGCGCGGCCGAGGCCGGGGCGATGGCCGTGCCGGTGGTGGGCTCGCGCCTTGGCGCGCAACAGGAGGTGATCGTCGAGGGCGAAACCGGTCTTCTCGCGGCGCCCGGACAGGTCGGACCGCTGGCCGACGCCATCGCCGACCTGATCGGCCGGGGCGATGTCGGCCGCCGGGCGATGGGCGCAGCGGCGCAGCAGCGCGTGCGCGATCTCTACTCGACCCGCGCGTTGCAAACCGCCACGCTTGCCGTCTATGAGAGACTGTTGGTCAAGGCAGAATGACGGTCGATCCGCACTTCACTCCGCCTCCGAACCCGGGGGATACGCTCAAGCGCGTGCTGGTCATCAAGCTCGGCGCGCTGGGCGATTTCATTCAGGCGCTGGCCGCGATGAAGGTCGTGCGCGCGACGCATCCCTCCGCGCGGATCACCCTTTTGACCACGCCGCCGCTGGAGGCGTTCGCCAAGGCCTGCCCCTATTTCGACGTGGTCGAAGCTGACGGGCGCCCGCGCGACCTGAAGGGCAAGGCCGACCTGATCCGGCGCCTGCGCAGCGCAAGCTACGACATGGTCTACGACTTCCAGAACAACAACCGCACCGCGCAATACTTCGCCGGACTGTCGGGCAAGAAGCCGTTGTGGTCGGGCGCGGCCCAGGGCGCCTCGCACATGCACCGCAATCCGAACCGGGCGGCGATGCACAATTTCGACCGGCTGACCGAACAGCTTCTGCATGCGGGGCTGAAACCGAAGCCGCCGGGCGATCCGTCGGGCTGGATCATCGGCGAAGACCTGTCGCCGGACCTGAGATGGATCCGGCCGGCGTTCCGCGATCCGCCGCGCCTGCAGCCGGAGTTCTTCGGGCTGTACGGCCCCTACGCCCTGCTGATCCCCGGATCGTCTCCGGAGCATCCCGAGAAACGCTGGAGCGCCGATCGTTTCATCGCGCTGGCGAAATGGTTCGCCGAGGGCGGCGTCACGCCGGCCGTGATCGGCGGCAAGGCCGAGGGCGAGATCGGCAACCAGATGGTCCGCGCCGAACCGAGGGTGAAGAACCTGGTCGGCCGGACCGACCTGTTCCAGCTCGCGACGCTGGCCGAACGGGCGCTGGTCGCGGTCGGCGGCGACACCGGCCCCATGCACATGGCCGCCGCCGCCAAGGCGCCCTGCGTGTGCCTGTTCGCCCAGGACTGGACGGTCTCCATGGAGCTGGAGCTGGGCAATGTGTGGAACCCGGAGACCCGGCTGGGACGCGCCGCGCCCAAGGGCGGACCGGTGGCGGTGCTCTATTCGCCGGCGCTCGACCGGATCACCGTTCCGGACGTGCAGCGGGCCTGCCTGATGATGGCGGAGCTGCCGGACACGCTGAAAGTGACCGAACCGGCGAAACCGGCCGTAGAGGCCGACGCCGCAGCCGATGTTGGGGCGACCGCCGATGGAGCGGGCGAGCCGGCGAATGCGGGGGATGGGACTTCCACCGACGCGAGCATGTCGGAGTCCACGCTCACCGGCCGGGATTCTTGAACATTTCATCGCGGAAGGGCATATTCCCGCCCGAACCTGCAACTGCCATGGAGAACAGCCATAGCCCGCCGTCCTATTGCGGCCCCGCCGCCCAAGAAAACCGGACCCCGCGTCAACGAGGAGATTGAGGCACCGCGAGTCCTTCTGATCGACGAGAACGGCGAGAAGCAGGGAGAAATGCCCATCGAGGCCGCGCTCGACGCCGCCCGTGAGGTTGGTCTCGACCTGGTTGAAGTGGCTCCGGACGGCGAACCGCCGGTCGTGAAGATTTCCGACTACGGCAAGCAGCGCTTCCAGGAACAGAAGAAAAAGGCCGAGGCCCGCAAGAAGCAGAAGTCCGCCGATCTCAAGGAGATCAAGATGCGGCCCAACATCGACAAGCACGACTATGAAGTGAAGTCGAAGGCGATCCGGCGGTTCTTCGAAGAGGGCGACAAGGTGAAGATCACCATGCGCTTCCGCGGCCGCGAGATGGCCCACCAGCACCTCGGCCTGGAGCTTCTGGAGCGGGTGCGCGTCGAGTTCGACAAGGAAGCCAAGGTCGAACAGGAGCCGAAGCTCGAAGGCCGTCAGATGGTCATGGTGATGGCGCCGCGCTAGGCGGGCGATGCTGGCGGCGCCTTTGGGGGCCGCCACAAAACCTTGTCTCGACAGACCGGCCGGAACCAAGTTCCTGTTCAAACGCTGGGTATCCGCCGCACGCCGGAGGGCTATCCGGCGCGCCGGGAGATGTGCCATGCGGTCTGACAGATTTGGCTATCTGTGCGCCTATGTGGCCCTTTCGCTGGGACTGGCGACCGCCGCGTGCACGCCGAAGACGCCCGACGCGGTTCAATCGGACGCGGTTCAGGCTGACGCCGTTCAACCGGTTGCGGGCGCTGAATCGTCGACGGAAGCCGCCGCGCCGGAACCGCCCATCACCGATGCGGACGGCGCAGGTGCAGACGCCGATGCGGGTGAGGATACTTGCGGCAGGCAGGCCCATGCCGGTCTGGTCGGACGTCCGTTCGACGCGGCCGAGGCGCCCGCGCCCAGCGCGACCGTTCGCTATATCCGTCCCGGCACGCAGGTGACGATGGATTACCGGATCGACCGCCTGAATATCGAGATCGACGAAAACGGCATGGTGGCCGCGCTTCGCTGCGGCTAGACTGCCGGCGCGCGACCTCGGGGCGACCTGCTCCTGAAGCGGGGTGATCCACGTGAACCAGACCGTCGGCTATTACATCGCCCTGCCCATCATTCTCATGGTTCTGGCGCTGCGGATCTGGCGCGGATCGCGGGTGCGGCGGCTGCGGATCGAGCGGCTGTGGATCATTCCGCTGATCTTTCTCGGGATTATCGGGCTTGCGCTCAGCGCCCTGCCCCCGCCGAGCAGCGCGACCGGCTATGCGGTCATCGTCGCCTCGCTGGCGGCCGGGGCCGCGGCGGGCTGGGTGCGCGGCCGGATGGTGCGGGTGAGGATCAATGTCGAAACCCATGAGCTGGAGAGCCAGAACTCGCCCCTGGGCATGATCGTGTTCCTGGGCCTGCTGGCGGCGCGGATGGGGCTGCGTTACCTGATCGGCAGCCATGAGGCCGAGTGGCATGTGCCGGCGGCGGCGGTGACGGACGGTTTCCTGCTGTTCTATGGCGGCATGATCGTCGGCATGCGCGTGGAGATCTGGCTGCGGGCCCGCAAGCTGCTGGCCGAGGCCGTGGCGGCCCGGCGCGCCGGACAGGCCGTGCCGGACGAGATTTCGCAGGATCATGCCTGAACCGGCCGGTTAACCAGGTTCGCGGCGTCGCCGTTCACTGGTCTGACACGTTCACCGGTCTTGCCTTTTCGGGCGTCCTGCGTATACACACCCCCCTTCACCAAGCCGGATGGGGCCAAAGGCATGCCTCCCCGGCCAATTTTCAGGCGTCGCGGGGTCCGCTCTCAGGAGATGACCCGTCGGACTGTCGCCGCAGGAGACATGAAATGCCGAAGATGAAGACCACCAAGGCCGCCGCCAAGCGGTTCCGGTTCACCGCGACCGGCAAGCTCAAGCACGGCGTCGCCGGCAAGCGTCACCGCCTGATCAGCCACAACGGGAAGTACATCCGCCAGCAGCGGGGCACGGAAGTCATGTCCGAGTCCGATGCTCCCCGCGTCATCAAGAAGTACCTGCCCTACGGCCGCGACTAGGCCGTCCGCAGCTTCCCCAAGATCAGATAACGGAGACCACCCATGCCCCGCGCCCGCGGCCGAGTTCCGGCCCACGCCCGTCACCGCAAGGTCATCAAAGCCGCCAAAGGCTTTTACGGCCGCCGCAAGAACACCTTCCGCACCGCCCAGGCCGCGGTCGTCAAGTCGTCGCAGAACGCCTATATCGGCCGCAAGCTGAAGAAGCGGAATTTCCGCTCGCTCTGGATTCAGCGCATCAACGCCGCCGTGCGCCTGAACGACGAGAACATGACCTATTCGCGCTTCATCGACGGCCTGACCAAGGCCGGCATCGCGGTGGACCGCAAGGTGATGGCCGATCTCGCCGTGCAGGAACCCGCCGCGTTTACCGCCCTGGTGGAGAAGGCCCGGGCGGCGCTGGCGTAAGCTAAACGTCGAAGCTTTACACCGGAGCTTATCTCCGCCACTTCCGACCGCACGCGCGGGGCGGATGAGGGCCCCGTGCATCCTCAGAGGCACGAGGCCCATGGCTGTTCTGGACGATCTTCCCAAGCTTGACGCGGACATCACCGCCGCCATCGCCGCAGCGGCGGACGAGGCGGCGCTGGAGGCGATCCGCGTCGGCGAGCTGGGCAAGAAGGGCCGCGTCTCCGGCCTGATGCGCGAGCTGGGCAAGATGTCGCCCGAGGATCGCCAGGTCGCCGGCCCGGCGCTCAACGGCCTCAAGGACAAGCTCAACGCCGCCATCGCCGCACGCAAGGCGGAGCTGGAGCTGGCCGCGCTCAACAAGCGGCTTGAAACCGAGCGCGAGGACATGACGCTTCCGCCCCGGCCGGAGCCCGTCGGCGCGCTGCATCCGGTCATGCAGGTGTTCGAGGAGCTGGCCGCGATTTTCGCCGACATGGGTTTCGCGGTCGCCGAAGGCCCGGACATCGAGGACGACTTCCACAACTTCACGGCGCTGAACTTTCCGCCCGGCCACCCGGCGCGCGAGATGCACGACACCTTCTTCCTGAAGCCGGACGCCGCCCAAGGACAGAATGGAGGCGCCCGCAAGGTGCTGCGCACCCACACCAGCCCGGTGCAGATCCGCACCATGATGAGCCAGAAGCCGCCCATCCGCGTCATCATTCCCGGCCGCGTCTACCGCAAGGACTGGGACGCCACGCACACGCCGATGTTCCACCAGATCGAGGGTCTGGTGATCGACAAGACCACCCATATGGGCCACCTGAAGACGTGCCTCACCGAAGCCTTCTCGCGCTTCTTCGAAGTGCCGACGGCGCAGTCGCGCCTGCGCCCGCACTACTTCCCGTTCACCGAGCCGTCGGCCGAGATGGACATGCGCTGCGACCGCTCGGGCGGCACGATCAAGGTGGGCGAAGGCGAGGACTGGCTGGAGATTCTGGGCTGCGGGATGGTGCATCCCAACGTGCTGAAGAATTGCGGCCTCGACCCGGACGAATATCAGGGCTTCGCCTTCGGCCTCGGCGTCGACCGTCTCGCCATGCTGAAATACGGCATGCCCGACCTGCGCCCCTATTTCGAGGCGGACGTCGAGTGGATCAAACACTATGGCTTCAAGCCGTGGCTGCTGCCGACGGTGACCGGGGGGCTGTCGTGAGTTTCGAGACGGCCTATCTCGCGCTCAACGCTCTTGTCGCACCGGCATGGGCGTTGCTGATCCTGCTGCCGCGCGCGGGTGTTACGAGAGCCGTGGTTCACTCGGGACCTTATCCGCTGGTCTATGGCGCGATCTATTGCGTGAGCCTTGGCGCGGCGCTGTTCTTCGGCCAGTCCGATCCGCAAGCCGGGATGGGATCGCTGGCCGGCGTGATGGCGCTGTTCAGCCATCCCAACGGCGTGATCACGGGGTGGACGCACTTTTTGGCGTTCGACCTTTTTGTCGGCGCGTGGATCGGACGCGACGCGCAGCGACGCGGCGTGCCGCATCTGGCTGTCATTCCGTGCCTTCTGTTCGCCTTCGTGTTCGGCCCGGTCGGCCTGCTGCTCTATCTGCTGCTCCGCATGGCGCTGAAGAAGGGCGGCCTCGATCTATTCGAAACTCAAATCCCTTCCGCTTCGAACGCTTCGTAGGTTCCGATGAAATTCACCCTCTCCTGGCTGAAGGACTATCTGCAGACGGATGCGGACCTGCCCGCCATCCTCGACGCCATGACGCGCATCGGGCTGGAGGTGGAGCATGTCCACGATCCGCGCGAAGCGCTGAAATCGTTCACCGTGTGCCGCGTCGTTTCGGCGGCCCAGCACCCCAACGCCGACAAGCTGCAGGTCTGCCAGGTCGACACGGTCGACGGCCGGCTCGAGATCGTGTGCGGCGGGCTCAACGCCCGACCCGGCCTCGTGACCGCCTATGCGCCGATCGGCGCCTATATTCCCGGCTCGGGCATTACGCTGGTGCCGAAGCCGGTGCGCGGGATCGTCTCCAACGGCATGCTGTGTTCGGGCGGCGAGCTGGACGCCGAGGAAGACCCCTTCCGTCTGCGCGTGGCGCGCTTCGAGGACTGGTATCCGCGCGCGCAGGTTCTGGGTCTCGACGAGGACCAGGCCATCGCCGACGGAGGCATTCTCGAACTGCCGGACGACCTTGAGGTCGGCATGCCGATCGCCGACGCGCTGGGCGCGAGCGATCCGGTGATCGACTTCGAAGTGACGCCCAACCGCCCCGACTGGCTGGGCGTTGCGGGCATCGCGCGCGATCTCGCCGCGGCCGGTCTTGGGACGTTCAAGCTTTCCGAGGTCGCGCCGGTCGACGGCAAATTCCCCTGCCCGGTCTCGATCAAGATCGAAGCGCCCGAGGCGTGCCCGGTTTTCGCCGGACGCCTGATCCGGGGGGTCAAGAACGGCCCGTCTCCGGACTGGATGCAGAAGCGGCTCAAGGCCATCGGCGTCAATCCGAAGAACCTGTTGGTGGACGTGACCAACTATGTCTCGTTCGACCGCTGCCGCCCTCTGCACGTCTATGACGCCAAGCTTCTGAAGGGCGGGATCGTCGCGCGCATGGGCGGACAGGCCGATACGTTCGAGGCGCTCGACAACAAGACATACGCCGACCTTTCCGGGATGTGCGTGATCGCCGACGACGGCGGCAAGCGCACGATCGGCCTCGGCGGCGTGATGGGCGGAACCTCGACCGGTTCGTCGATCGACACCGTCGACGTGTTTCTGGAAGCGGCGTGGTTCGACCCCAACATCACGGCGCGCACCGGCCGCACGACCGGCATCCTGTCGGATGCGCGCTTCCGTTTCGAGCGCGGCGTGGACCCGGCCTCTCACCTTGAGGGGATCGAGCTTGCGACCCGCCTCATCATCGAGACCGGCGGCGGCGAAGCGTCCGTCGTCGAGGTGGCGGGCGAGGCTCCGAAAGGAAGGGACCCCGTGAGCTTCCGTCCGGCGGACATGAAACGGCTGACCGGGGTCGACATGAAGCCCGACCGCATGGAGGCGATCCTGCGCGCGCTGGGATTCGATCCGGCCGTCGCCGCCCCCGCCGCCTCCAGGGGCAAGAAGACGCAGGATGTGTGGCTCACCAAGGTTCCGACCTTCCGGCCGGACATCGAAGGCTCGGCGGACCTCGTCGAGGAGCTGATCCGCATCGAGGGTTTCGACGCGCTGCCCGACGAGCCGCTGCCGCCGCTCGCCGACGACCGCGACAGCCGCGTGGTGGTGACGCCGCTTCAATCGCGGGTGCGCATCGCCCGGCGCGTGCTGGCCGCACGCGGCTATCTCGAAGCGGTGACGTGGAGCTTCATGAACCGGGAGAAGGCGGCGCTGGCGGTCGGCGCCAATGCGCTGCGCGATACGCTGACGCTCGACAATCCGATCGCATCGGATCTCGACTATATGCGCCCGACGATTCTGGCGAACCTGGCGGAAGCGGCGCAGCGCAACGCCGATCATGGCGCGACGCAGGTGCGGCTGTTCGAAACCGGGCCCGTTTATCCCGGCGACCAGCCGAAGGATCAGCGCATGCAGGCCGCCGCCGTGATCTGGGCGCCGAAGCAGCGACACTGGTCGGGGGCGACGCCGGCGCCGGACGCCTTCACGGCCAAGGCCGATCTCTTCGCCCTGCTCGACGCGATGGGGCAGGACCCGATGAAGTTCCAGATCGGCGAGCCCGCCGGACCGCACTGGCATCCGGGGCGTTCGGCGACGCTGAAGCTCGGCCCGAAAAACACGGTCGGCGCGTTCGGCGAGCTGCACCCGGCGTTCCTGAAAGCGCTCGCGGTGGACGGCCCCATGCTGGCGCTGGAGCTGGACATCGGCGCATTGCCGGTTCCCAAGACCAAGGGCGGCAAAACCAAGCCGGTTCTGGAGAAGGCCGATCTGACGCCGGTGCGGCGCGACTTCGCCTTCGTGGTGGAGGAAGCCGTCGCGGCCGGTGAAATCGTTCGGCTGGCGCAGAAGGCCGATCCCAAGCTGATCGCCGGCGTGTCGGTGTTCGACGTCTATCGCGGTGCGGGCGTGGAGGATGGCAAGAAGTCGGTCGCCATCGAGGTGACGTTGCAGCCGAAGGGCGAAGCGATGACGGATGCGCAGATCGACACGGTCGCCAGCGCCATCATCGCCCAGGTCTCCAAGGGGACAGGCGCGACCTTGCGCGGCTAAACCCCACGTCGCGAGGCTTCTTTGGCGATGTGAACGCAGAGAATGAGAAAGGGCCTCTCGCCGGCGCGGGAGGCCCTTTCAACGCGCGTTGGGAAGCGGCTCACTCGCCGCTGGCTTCGATCGCCGTGTCGCGCCCTTCGACCATGCCGCGCAGAATGCCGGGAAGCGCATAATTCCCTTCATGGCACGCATACTCGTAGAGCTTCTCCTTCGAACGGCGCAAAGGCATCTCGCCCTTCCAGACCTGCGTGTAGTTCACCGGATCGTCCACCGCGTAGGAATAGAAGATCTCGACGTCGGAGACGCGCTTGAAGCGCTCGGTGACGACGCCCTTCTCGGATATCGGGATGTAGCCGTTCGCCTGAATCGGATGGAGGTTGCGGGTCTCGACCACGAGCGTGTCGCCTTCCCACCAGCCATAGCTGTCGCCGAACCATGGCCGCACGCCGTCGCTGAACGAGGCCGGCGCGGCGCCTTTCTGGCGGATCGGAATGATCCGGGCGTCGTGGTTCATCTCGATGTCGAGCACGATGAAGTCCGGCGACTGCGTGACCTGGATGTGATTGTTGTACATGGCGTTCGAGAGCGGCGGCCCGCCCTGATTGCCGAACGAGATCAGGCAGCGATCGCCGAATGTGCGAATCTCCGGGCCGGTGTTGTCGACGCTGCGCGCCAGCGTCATGCGCGAGGCGCGCGCCGCGCGCCCTTCCCGGCTGAACGGAAGCTGGCCGTTGGGCGGATCGACAATCCATGACGAACGCCATTCGCCGTTGACGCGCCCCCATTCCGAACCGGGGTCGATCCAGAAGGCGTTGTAGCCGGCGTCGGTGTCGCCGTCCGTGAAGACGCCGGACTTCGGATCGGTGCGCTTCTGGCTGTCCTCGAAGCTCTTGGTGTAGCCCGCGCGCGAGGTCGCCTCGGCCACTTTTTCGGGCGGGATCACCAGCGTGTCGACGCCGACCCCGGAATTGCGCCCCGTGCCGCGCGTCATGGTGGTCAGCGACGCAGACGACCAGACGCCCTGAAGATCGGGCGCGCCGAACGATGTGCGCGGCGCCGTGTAGGCGGGGTCCCACGGTCCGAGGTCTTTGAAATAAGGCAGCGGGCTTTCGAAGGCTTTTGCGCCGCCCAGGGTTTTGGGTCCCTCGATCCGCTCATTGGGATCGGCGAAGCGAACGCCGGACTCCTCGCTGATGCGCTGGGCGTGGGCCGGCGCGGTGACAAGCGCTCCGGATAAAGCCAGCGAAACCGCGAGCGCCGCATACGCCGCCGCCCGCCTGAACGACCTGAACATGAAAACCTCCCCGATCTTTTTTGCTTCTCGAGGATGGCGCGAGCCGCGCTCGCCAACAACGGCCTCGCGAAGCCTTGACCTGCCCTATACGTCAGCTCGGTTGCGTCAGCTTTGGTGCGCGTCAGCCCCGGGGCATGTGCTGCGCAACGCGCGAGCCGGCCGGCTCGACCCGCATGTAGACACCCTCGCGGTCCGCCTCCACGCGCTCGACCAGCAGACGCGCGACCTGGCTATCGTCGTGGAAACAGGCGCCGACGACGCTGTCGAGCATGGCCTTCGCCAGATTGTCCAGGTCCATGTGCGGGGGATCGCCGACATGCTCCATGACAATGTGCACGTGGAAATCCCCCCAGCGCGGTCGCGCGGCGGGGAACGACTTCCGGAAGAACTCCTTCAGCAACGGCTTGTAGTATTTGGCCTGCGTGGTGAGACCGTCGACGCCGACTTCCAGACCGCCGGTGTCGGTCAGACGCGCACGCACCTTTCCCGCGCGCGTCCAGGCAAGATCCTGCTCGGTTGCGCGTTCGGTCATGGACGCCGGGCCTTCCGCGAGAGCGTCATCGCCATCGCTTCAAGCATGTCGGTTCGAAACGCCGCCTGATCCAGCATGTCTCCGCTCTTCGCGTAGAGATGCAGGGGGCGTGCGTCGGCGCCCGCATATCGCGCCATCGCGGCGCGGGCGGCGCCTTCACGGTCACGCTGCGCGACCAGTACGGCGCACGGAAAGGCGCTTCGCTCGCTCAACTGTTCAAGCTCCCACTCGGTGCCGTCCGTGACGTTGGACAGATCGACCACGATCACATCCGCCGATCGCATGAGAAGCGCAATGACGAGACGCCACCAATTGTCGTGCGTGCGGACGACGAAGGCCTCGCTCCGCTCGTTCATCGCCACTTCAATGTTGAGCGCGACGCGGTCGCGCAGCCGGGTTGCGAGGTTGCGGAAGTCGCGGGCCGATCCGACCCAGGCCGGACCCCACCGCGACTTGTTGAACAAGCGCAGGACGAAGCGAACCGGCAGCCAGATCAGGATGAGAATCGCGTGCGGAATGCTGGTGGGAATGACGCCCGACAACCAGGCGAAGGGCGATTTGCGGATGTAGCGATCCGACAATGTCGTGACGTGGCCGAAGGGGCGCAGTTCCAGCGAGATCACCTTCTGCATGCTCCTGGCCAGCTGGCGGGCGTTGAACTTGCGCAAAAGCAGGACCCGCGCCGGCGAGCCCCGGAAGAAGCTGACCGCCATCCAGGACACCCAGACGACGACCAGCACGAGCGCGCCGGTCTGGCCCAGATCGTGGGCCAGACGATATCTTCGACCGCTTCGCGTCTCATTGGCGGTCCGGTGGAGGAGCACCTCGTCGAGCCGGGCGTCGGAAGCAAAAGCGCTGTCGAATTCGACGCCTTCGGCCTCGGCCTTGCGGTATTCTTCGTTGGTCAGTTTGCGGCCCGCGCCGTCATACTCCTCGCGAGTTATTAGGCCCTGTTCATAGGCCTCGCGCAGAGCCGGGCGCTTGAACTCGTCGGCGAACCCGATGGCGACGAGCAGGGCGAGGAAGGTGAGCGCCGTGAGAACGCCGCCCCAGACGCGCAGGGCGCGCCCCAAGCCGAAGAACCTTTTGCGCAACGCGTCCGCATCGACGGCCGGAACGAAACCCGGAACGACCGGCACGGGATCGACCGAGGCGCCTCGCTCGACGAGGCGGCGCTGCGCCTCGGTTCGCACGTCGTGGTGACTATCCGGGTTGGCGGCGGTCGCCGCCAGTTCGACATCGGACAGAGCGTCGAGCGCGGCGAGACGCCCGGCGGGGTAAGGCCCCGGCTTCTTCATCCAGCCCCGCGTGCGCCACGCCCGCGCCGTTCGACGCCAGTCGCGCGCGTCCGGCTTATGCGGCGCGCCGGTCATTCGGCCACAAGCTCCGCCAGTTTCAGGACCGTGTTCCAGTTGCGCGCGGTTGAGAGAGGGGCGCGCCCGGTGCGGCTCCAATCGCGATCGAGCGTCGAACGGCCCTGCCCGTTCGGAAAGTCGACATAGAGCGTGCGGCCGACCGCCCTGAAGCGCTCCGGCCCCGTCACCGCCGCCCGCAGCGTCTTCTCATCCGCGGCCGAGAGCGGCGTTTTCAGCAACATCACGACGACGTTGGCCGGACGAGCGACGACTTCGGCGCCGAACGGATTGCGTGCGATGATCTGCGACCAATCCTTGGCGGCGCGAGCGAAGAAGCTCGTCGAAAGACCAAGACGATCGCCGGCCTTGCTTTCGAGCAGGACTTCCAGCTCATCGGCGGAGGCTTTCCAGCCCTCGACGAGCAGATTGCCGCTGGCGATATAGGTGCGCGGGTTGGCGAGGCCGAGGTCTTCGGCGAAGGCTCTCAGGTCGGACATCGCCAGGCGCACGCCGCCGACATTGATCCCTCGCAGCAGAACGACGTGGCCGGGCATTCCCTCCCCCTCTGCGCCTGATCCCGCGCATGTCTCAGCCAAGGTTAGCGATTCTTGTGCGAAATGTCGCGCCGGGACGATGGCGAGCGATGTTCGCGGCCGATCCTGGCTGGTCGGGACGCGGCGGCCGCGACGATTGATCCGAAGCCCGCATGGGTTTAACGGGTGCGCGATCTGAACAGGAGACGCGCACCCATGTCCGATACGCCCGCAGCGACCCGCACCGAATCCGATACGTTCGGCCCGATCGAGGTCGACGCCTCGAAATACTGGGGCGCGCAAGCGCAACGCTCGCTGGGCAATTTCAAGATCGGCTGGGAGAAGCAGCCCGCCCCCGTCATCCGGGCGCTCGGGATCGTCAAACGCGCCGCCGCCGAAACCAATATGGCGCTGGGCAAGATGGACCCGGAACTCGGCAAGGTGATCATTCAGGCCGCCAACGAAGTCATCGAGGGCAAGCTCAACGATCACTTCCCGCTGGTGGTCTGGCAGACCGGGTCGGGCACGCAGTCTAACATGAACGCTAATGAGGTGATCTCGAACCGCGCCATCGAGATCCTTGGCGGCGAGATGGGCTCCAAGAAGCCGATCCACCCCAACGACCACGTCAATATGAGCCAGTCGTCCAACGACTGTTTCCCGACGGCGATGCACATCGCCTGCGCCGAGGAGGTGACGCACCGCCTGCTGCCGGCGCTGCAGAAGCTGTACAATGCGCTGAACGACAAGGCGCAGGCGTGGAAGGACATCATCAAGATCGGCCGCACACACACGCAGGACGCCACGCCGGTCACGCTCGGCCAGGAGTTTTCCGGCTACGCCAAGCAGATCGAGAACGGTCTCGCCCGGATCGAACTCACGCTGCCGGCGCTGATGGAGCTTGCGCAGGGCGGCACCGCCGTGGGCACGGGGCTGGCCTCGCCGAAAGGCTTCGCCGAACTGGTGGCGGACAAGATCGCCCAGATCACCGGCCTGAAATTCACCTCGGCGCCGAACAAGTTCGAGGCGCTGGCCGCGCACGACGCGATGGTGATGACGCACGGCGCGATCAACACCGTGGCGATGAGCTGCTTCAAGATCGCCAACGACATCCGCTTCCTGGGATCGGGTCCGCGTTCCGGGCTTGGCGAGCTGGCGCTTCCGGAAAACGAGCCGGGCTCGTCGATCATGCCGGGCAAGGTGAACCCGACCCAGTGCGAAGCGATGACGCAGGTGTGCGCGCACATTCACGGCAACAACGCCGCGATCGGTTTCGCCGGCTCTCAGGGGCATTTCGAGCTGAACGTGTTCAACCCGATGATGGCGTACAACTTCCTGCAATCGGTGCGTCTGCTGGCGGACGCCGCCGTATCGTTCACCGACAATTGCGTGGTCGGGATCGAGCCGCGTCTCGACAACATCAAGCGCGGTCTCGAGAACTCGCTGATGCTGGTGACGCCGCTCAAGGAGAAGTACGGCTACGACCTCGCGGCGAAAGTGGCGAAGACGGCGCACAAGAACGGAACGACCCTCAAGGTCGAAGCGCTGGCGCTGGGCATTTCCGAAGCCGACTTCGATGCGATCGTCGACCCGGCCAAGATGATCGGCCCCGACGAAGGCTAGGCGCGCACTCCTGAACCCTCTCGGCCCAAACCTGCTCGGGTCTAAACCCGCTCGGGCGCCCTTTTAACGGCGTTTCAAACTGTCCGTGCGATGCTGCGCGCATGGTGAAGGGCATGCTGTCCCTGTTGTTCCGGCTCGGCGTCGTCGTCGTCATGGCGGCGGTCTTCCTGGCTTTCTGGCTGACATCCCGCCGCCGCGAGGCGCTGTTGCGCAAGCGCCGGGCGCTTGCGTCGGCTGAGCGGTCGAACGGCGAGGCGGCTACGACGCTGAACGCGCCCTAGACGCCGATCGCGCGGCCCTCGCCGTCAAAGGTCCAGATCCGCGCCGGGTCGACGAAGACGCCGGCGACCATGCCTTCCGCCGGCACCCCCACAGCCAACGGCGCCAGCCAGTCGACGCCGGCCATGTTGAGGCGCGCCCAGATCACGCCGTCGATGGTCGTGGAGCCGGCGCCGTGCGCCATGAACCGCACCGAACGCTCGTCGATCCGTTCAAAGGCGGCGTCGCGCGGATGAAAGGCCAGCGTGAATCGTCCAGCGTCGGGAAGGATCAATCCGGACGGCGCATGGAAACGGGAGCCGTCGGCCAGCCGCAGCGCGTCGCCGCCGCTCTCGAGCGGCAGCAGGTTGAGCGAGGGATGGGCCAGCGCCCGCGCCGCCGCCAGCGTGGCCGGGCGCGCCCTCACCTCTGCGAGGTCGCCGGCCTGTTCGGTCTTGCTGTCTGCCAGGATCACGACCCGCGCGGAGGTCCGCGCCTCGTCGGGCGTCGAGGCCAGAACCACGATAGCCGCCGGGGACGCTGCGATGCGGTCGGCGAACCAGGACAGAAATTCGGCCCGGGCCTCTCCGGTCAGGCCGGTCGCCGGAGCGTCGAACACGATCAGTTGCGCACGGGAGGCCAGAGCCTTTTCGGCAAGGGCGGCGGCGGGCCGGGACGGCTTCGCGGACGCCGCCGTCACGCCGCGCCTGTTCCTGCGGACATCCTGTCCGCCCAGCCGCGCCTCCCCGCTCGACGGGCGGAGCTGTCCCTGCAGGCACTTCGCGAACGCGGCGCGACGCCCCGCATCCAGCCCGACGACGGCCAGCGGCGCGCCCGGGCCGACTTCCGCGTCCAGATCCGTCACCACGGAACGCCCGGAAACGGCCAGCGTCAGCTTCCTCAGCTCAAGCATCGAGGCCGCGCACTCCTGCTGCCGCCAATAATCCCGCGACCAAGCTAACGGGCGCATCCGCAGCGTCAAACACCGCGCGATCGCCATTGGCGCGACCACGAGAGGCGCCGGTGCGTCACGCTACATATTGTTACAGGTTTGAATTTTATGTGAGAGCACGACGGAAGCTGGTTCAGGCCACATTTAATTCGCCAGGTATTCATAGCATGTATGACGGCGTCCGCAGTGGACCGCTTTCGAGGCTGAACATGGATAAACGCATTCTTCTTGGCTTGGGCGGCGCGGCGGTCGTCGTGATCGCGGCGATCTTCATGCTCAGCCGCGGCGGTTCGGGCCCCAAGGGCGATTACAGCTTCGAAACGGCGACGGTGGAACGCGGCGACGTCGCCCGGATCGTGTCGGCTTCGGGCGCTGTGCAACCGCTCAATCAGGTCGATGTCGGATCGGAGGTCTCGGGCAAGATCATCGACCTCTATGTCGATTTCAACTCTCCGGTGAAGAAGGATCAGGTTCTCGCCCAGATCGATCCGGAGACATTCGAGACCGCCGTGCAGCAGGCGCGCGCCCGTCTCGACCAGTCCGACGCGGCGGTGGCCAATGCGCGTTCGGCGATCGACCGCTCGAAGGTGAATCTCGAAGTCGCGGAAGAGAACTACAAGCGGCAAAAGACGCTGCATGCCGAGCAGGCGATCTCGCAAGCCGCCTGGGAGCAGGCGGACCGCGACTACAAATACGCCAAGCTCGATCTGCAGAACAACGAAGTCTCGCTTCAGTCGGCGATCGCCGGCCAGAAGCAGGCGCGCGCTTCGCTGGAGGAGACCCAGGCCAAGCTTGAGCGCACTAAAATCCGTTCGCCGATCGACGGCGTGATCATCAATCGCGAGGTCAATGTCGGGCAGACCGTGCAGTCCTCGATGAGCGTGGCGAAGTTCTTCACCATCGCGCAGGACCTGTCGCAGATTCAGATCGAGGCGTCGGTCGTGGAATCGGACATTGGCGGCATCGACGACGGCGACCCGGTCACGTTCACGGTCGACGCGTTTCCGGGCGAGAGCTTTCGGGGCGTGGTTTCGCAGGTTCGCAAGCTGGGCGCCGAGCAGGCGAACGTGGTGACCTATACGGTCGTGGTCTCGGCCCGTAACCCGCAACAGAAACTTCTGCCGGGCATGACCGCCAATGTGGAGATCACCGCCGATCGCGCCACCGACGTTCTGCGCGTCGAGGCCGACGCGACGCAGCCGCGCATTCCCAAGGAGCTTCTCGCAACGCTCGAACAGGGCGACAGCCAGCCCGCGCAAGGCGGCCCGTCCGCGGGAGGCGGTCCGGGCGGCGCGCGGGGCGGCGGCAATCCGATGGGCGACTGGCTGAAGGCGGCGGGCGTCGACGACGAACGCGCCAACCTCATCACCACGGAGTTCCGCGGCAAGATGGAGGAGCTGCGGGCTTCGATGCCCCGGACCGAGGGCGGCGGCCAGCGCGGCATCGCTTCGGGCGGGTTCGGCCCGCCTCCGAGCATCGCGCAACAGCAGCAGATGAACGAGTTCCGTCAGAAGATGCAGGCCATGCAGGACGAGGTTCTCAAGCGCCACCTCTCGACCGAGGAGCTGGAGGCGTTCAACAAGCAGCGGGCCGAGCAATCCTCGCGCAAGCGCGTGACCGGCTATGTGCTGAACGACAAGGGTGAACTTCAACCCAAGCCGCTGGTGATCGGACTGTCGGACGGCTCCTATTCGGAGATCGTGCGCGGGGCCGAAGAAGGCGATCAGCTGGTGGTGCGCGCCACGCTGAACAAGAAGAAGAGCTGACGCACAGGCATGGCTTCCCCTCCCCCTCTCATATCGTGCCGCAACCTCACCAAGACCTACCGGATGGGAGATCTTGAGGTGCATGCGCTGCGCGGCGTTTCACTGGACATCAACGCCGGCGAGTTCGTCGCGATCATGGGACCATCGGGCTCGGGCAAGTCGACCTTGATGAACCTGATCGGCGCGCTCGACCGGCCGACCTCCGGAGAGATGTGGATCAACGGCCGCGAGCTGTCCGCGATGACGCGCGACGAGCTTGCCGATCTGCGCAACGAAACGCTGGGATTCGTGTTCCAGCAGTTCAACCTGCTGAGCCGGCAGGATGCGCTGTCGAACGTGAAACTGCCGCTGCGCTACGCCCGCAAGGAGATCGCGGATATCGATGCGCGCGCGCGCGAGTGCCTTGAGCTGGTGAAGCTGGGCGACCGGATGGATCACCGCCCGATGCAGCTTTCCGGCGGCCAGCAGCAGCGCGTGGCGATTGCGCGGGCGCTGGTGAACCGCCCCAAAATCCTGTTGGCCGACGAACCGACCGGGGCGCTTGATACGCGGACGACCGTGGAGATCATGGATCTTCTGACCGAGTTGAACCGCCAGGGGATCACGGTGATTCTAGTCACCCATGAACCGGAAGTGGCGGACTATGCGACTCGCCAGATCTTCTTCCGGGACGGCCAGCTTGAAAGCGACACGCCGCATACGCCGCTGTCCCGCCAGGCGGAGACGGACGCACAATCAGGAGTTCCGGCATGAGAGTGGGAGTCGCCTGGGCCTCCGCTGTCGAGGCGCTGATGTCGAATGTGCTGCGCAGCCTGCTCACCATGCTCGGCATCATTATCGGCGTGGCTTCGGTTATGGTGATGATGTCGATCGGCGAAGGCGCCAAGGCGCAGATCGACGCCCAGATCGCCAGCGTCGGCGCCAACATGCTGACGCTAAACCCCGGCGGATTTCGTCGCGGCGGGCGCAGCCAGGGCTTCGGATCGGGCAAGCCGTTCTCGGAAGCGGACGTCGCCTTTGTCGGCAGCCAACCCTATGTCGAGGCGGCGACCGGCTATCTTTCTGGAAGCGTGACGGCGGTTTCGGAAAGCGCGAACTGGCCGACAAGCGTAACGGGCGCCGACGCCAACTATTTCGAGGTCAACAACTGGACGATCAAGGAAGGCCGCGTATTCACCGACCAGGACGTGCAGCGCGGGGCGTCGGTTGCGGTGATCGGACAGACGACCGCGACCAACCTCTTTCCCAACGGCGATCCGGTTGGTCAGCGCATTCGCCTCAACTCCGTTCCGGTCGAGATCATCGGCGTGCTTGAAGCAAAGGGCCAAGGCGGAGGACCGGGCCAGGATCGCGACGACACGATCATCGCGCCGCTGTCGATGGTGCGAAACCGGATCGTGGGCGGCAATCGCCAAGTCGCCCGTCACGTGCAGAGGATCCAGTTTCTCGTCGCTGACGGGTACGACATTCTGGAGGCGCAAGACGAGATCGCGCAATCAATGCGCGAACGTCGAAAAGTGTCGCCCGGCGAAGACGACAATTTCACAATTTTTAACTTTGCAGACATGATAAAGCAGAGGTCTGCCCAAACGCAGACAATGAGCATGTTGCTCGCATTTACTGCGGCGGTTTCGCTCATTGTCGGAGGCGTTGGGGTGATGAACATCATGCTTGTCTCCGTGACCGAAAGGACACGCGAGATCGGACTTCGGATGGCGATAGGGGCAAGAGGCGGGGATATTCTTGTCCAATTCCTCGTTGAGGCGCTACTTCTGTGTTCATTAGGCGGGGTCATAGGGATGACCATCGGATGGATAGGCTCGTTCGGCTTTGCACAATTCGCCGGCTGGCCGATGTCCGTCAGTCCGGTCATCATTGGAACAGCCCTCGGCGCTGCGGCGGCGGTGGGCCTCATCTTCGGCTTCTTCCCCGCCCGTCGGGCGGCGAAGCTCGATCCCATACAGGCTTTGCGTCATGACTGAATCGAAGATCGACACGCGGGTGGTCAAGGGAGTCGCCCTGACCTCCCTTACGGTCGCACTCGGCGCCTGCGGCCACCTGCCGATCGCAGGACCGGCGTTCGACGCCATGGAAACACAAAGGGCGGGCCTGCCCGCCGACTGGACAATCGCCGAAATGACCGGCGACACCACAGTGGTGATCGCGGACTACTCGGTCTTCGGCGACGCGCAACTTACCGCGCTGATCCAGGAAGCGCTCGAGAACAACCGGACGCTGCGCGCCTCGATGGAGAGCGTGCGCCAGTCGGAAGCCCTGCTGCGCCAGTCGCGCTCGGGCCTGTGGCCGTCGCTTTCGGCGGGCGTCGGCGTGAGCGCGGTGGATCGCGACGACAACCCGAACACGGCGATCGACGAATCCTCGAGCTTCTCGACCGAGACCTACTCGTTCAACATCTCCGGCGCCTACAATGTCGACCTGATGGGCGACCTGTCGGCGTCGATCCGCGCATCTATCGCGGGCCTGCGCTCGACCGAGGCGACCTATGAACTCGCCCGCCGCCAGCTCGCGGCCCAGGTCGCGCGCGCCTACTTCACGGTGCTGGAGCAACGCCTGCAGCTCGACCTGAACCGCCGCACGCTTGAGCGCGCCCGGTCGACCTTCAACATCACCCAGACGCGCTTCGACGCCGGCGCCGTGGCGCGCGACGAACTGGTTCTTGGCGAGTCCAGCCTCGCGAGCGCCGAAGACAGCGTGATTTCCTCGGAAGCTTCGGTGCGCGCATCGGTGCGGTCGCTTGAGGTTCTGCTCGGACGCTTCCCGCGCAACGCGCTTGAAGTGCAAGGCGCCCTGCCCGCACCGCCGCCGACGCCGCCGATGGGTCTGCCCGAGCTGACCATCCGCTCGCGCCCGGATGTGGTGGCGGCCGAGTTCAACCTGATCCAGACCTTCGCCAACAACCGCGTCGTGCACATGTCGCGCTGGCCGCAGCTGGACGCGACGCTGGGCCTTGGCCTGCAGAACGGCACGACGGACACGACGTCCGGCCTGTTCGATCTCGACGGCATCGCCTATTCGATCGGCGCCACGCTGGCGCAGACGATTTTCGACGGCGGCGCGATCAGCGGCCGCATCGCCGCATCGGACGCGGCCAAGCGCGCGGCGCTGGAACGGTATGGCCAGACCATCATCGACTCCTACGCCTCGATCCTGAACGCGCTCGACCAATTCAACACGCTGCAGTCGCGCTCGCGCAGCCTCGAGACGGCGTCTGAAGCCGCTCGCGAGACGTTGCGCCTCAGCGAGCTGCGCTACAATGAAGGCAGCCAGTCGCTGCTCGACCTGATCACCGTGCGCGACCGCGCCGACGCCGCGGAGAGCGCGCTGATCTCCAATCGCCGGGCGCGACTGGAGCAGTGGATCGTGCTGCATCAGGCGCTGGGCGGCGATCCTGTGAAGGCGACGTCTCTGCCGACCGTCGAGCAAACGGCGGAAGGCGCCTACTAGGCGCCATTTCTGGCCAGGCGCTCACTTTCAGGCAGTTTGACCTCACGCAGCACGAAGCGTCTTCGTGCTGCGTATTGCCCGCTTGCGGCATTGCCGACTAGTCTGCGCGACAAGTCCGCAATCTTCTTGCGTGTAAGGGGTCATCCGACATGAAACGAACCTTGCTTGGCGGCGCAGCCGCACTCGCGCTCGCCATCTCCGGCTGCGCCCAGACGTCCGCGCCGGCGAGCACGCCGGAGACGACGGCCGAGACAACGCCGTCCGCCGCCGCGTTCATCGCCGAGGCGGAACGGAAGCTGACCGACTATGGCGAGTACGCCGCGCGCATCGCGTGGGTGAACGCCAACTTCATCACCTATGACACCGACTGGCTGAACGCCCGCGCCGGGTCTGAGGGCACGCTGCTTTATGTCGGCCTCGCCAACGGAACCAAGGCGTATGAGGCGGCCGCCCTGAGCCCGGAACAAACGCGCAAGATGAACATCCTGCGCGCCGGCATCGTGATGCCCGCTCCGTCCAAGGGAACGCCCGAGGAGCAGAAGGCGATCTCCGACGAACTGAACCAGATCACCACGGACCTGCAGTCGACATACGGCAAGGGCAAGTTCGTCATCGACGGCGAGGAGCTCAACCTCGAACAACTGTCCAACATCATCGCCACCTCGCGCGATCCGGCCAAGCTGAAGCAGGCTTGGGAAGGCTGGCGCACGGTCTCTCCGGCGATGAAGGACGGCTATGCGCGCATGGTGGAGATCGGCAACGCCGGCGCGCGCGAGCTGGGCTTCAAGGACATCGCGGACATGTGGCTGTCGAATTACGACATGCCCTCGGACGACATGGAGGCGACCGTCGAGCGTCTGTGGACCGAGGTCGAGCCACTCTACAAGGATCTCCATTGCTATGTGCGCGGACGGCTGAACGAGACCTATGGCGATGCGGTTCAGCCCGCGACCGGCCCGATCCGCGCCGACCTGCTCGGAAACATGTGGGCCCAGGACTGGACCAACATCTACCCGCTGGTCGCCCCGCCGGCGTCCGATCCGGGCTATGACCTGACCGATGTGCTGCAGACGAAGGGCTATGACGCCGTCAAGATGGTGAAGACGGGCGAAGCCTTCTACACCTCGCTCGGCCTTGCCCCGCTGCCCGAGACGTTCTGGGAACGCTCGCTCATCACCCGTCCGCGCGACCGCGAAGTGGTGTGCCACGCTTCGGCCTGGGACCTCGACAATCTCGACGACATTCGCATCAAGATGTGCACGCAGGTGAACGCCGAGGACTTCTCCACCGTCCACCACGAGCTGGGGCACAATTTCTACCAGCGCGCTTACAAAGAGCAGGACTTCCTGTTCCGCAACGGCGCGCATGACGGCTTCCACGAAGCCATCGGAGACTTCATCGCGCTTTCGATCACGCCGGAATATCTCAAGCAGATCGGCCTGATCGATACGGTTCCGCCGGCTTCCGCCGACATCGGGCTTCTGATGAACCGCGCGCTGGAAAAGGTGGCGTTCCTGCCGTTCGGACTGATGATGGACAAGTGGCGCTGGCAGGTGTTCCGCGGCGAGACCACGCCGGCCGAGTACAACGCCGACTGGTGGACGCTGAGGACGAAGTATCAGGGCATCGTTGCGCCGGGGCCGCGTCCGGCCGACGCGTTCGATCCGGGCGCGAAGTACCACATTCCGGCCAACACGCCCTATCTGCGCTACTTCCTCAGCTATGTGCTGCAGTTCCAGTTCCAGAAGGCCGCCTGCGATCAGGCCGGCTGGACCGGACCGCTGCACCGCTGCTCGATCTACGGGAACAAGGAAGTCGGCGCGAAGTTCAACAAGATGCTTGAGATGGGCGCCAGCAAGCCCTGGCCTGACGCGCTTGAAGCCTTCACCGGCACCCGCGAGATGAGCGCCGAACCGATGGTGGAGTATTTCCAACCGCTGACGGTTTGGCTCAAGGACCAGAACAAGGGCCGCAGCTGCGGCTGGTAGAACGGCGCGCGAGACAGGCTTGTCAAACGGCTACGGGCGTCCCCTTCGGGACGCCCGTTTCCATTTCGTCAGCGACGGATGGCGTTGCGGTCAGTTGACCCCGCCGGCGCCGCCGGACTGATCCTCGTCGGAGACGGCGGAGGGAAGCGCGCCGCCGAAGGCCTTCATGACATTGGCCATCTTCAGGCTTTCCGCCGGGCTGACCTTCCCGTCGAGATCGTCGTCGAGCATGCCCTTCATCAGCGACTTCATCATCTCGGCGTCGTATTTCTCGCCGACCTGATTTTCGCGGGTTTCTTCCAGCCAGCGGTAGTTCATCCGCATGTAGAACATTTCCTCGAAGGTTTGGTCGCCCCAGGTCACGCGCTTGGTCGGATCGGGGTTGGCGAGGTTGCGCTTGGAGTTGTCGTAGGTGAAGCGCGCGACCATGCGGGTGCCGGCCGGGATCGTCTTCGGCTCGACGAAATCGTAGTCGCGCTGCCAGTTGAAGTCATAGCGCGGCAGATCGAGGATCAGCTCGCGGCTACCGTCCGGATAGTAGGCTTCGAGGCTGGCCTGCACGCCGCGATAGTGGGCGTGCGGATAGACCGTGTAGAGCTGCATGTCGTGCGGGACGGTCATGTAGGCGATTTCGCGCTGATCGGCCTTGCCGGGCTCAAGCGCGAAGCTGGCGTCGGCGATGACGGTCGAGCGTTTGATGAATTCCGGCGGCTTGTCGTAGAAATACAGGCCGATCCGCGTGGCGTCGGCCTCCGCCTTGCCGCTGGTCGTGTAGTGCATCTGGAAGCCGATGGCGCCGCCCGCCGGCAGTTCGACGCCGGAGTTTTCCGGCAGCACCTGCGCTTCGGCTCCGGGCGTGTAGGACCCCATCGAACCGCGCCAGGCGGTCTGGATGGCCGGGGCGCCGCCCTTGGGCATGTCTTTCATATAGCCGGACAGGACGTGGTGCACCGTGGTGCGCGAGCCCGGAATGATGGTGGAGGCGCGCAGCCATCTGGTCTGAGTGAGCGGGTTGGCGACCGCCGGATACTGGTAGTCGACAACGCCGGCGGCCGGCACATCGAATTTGGGCAGGGTCAGAACCAGATCGGGCTTGCCGAGCGGCCATTCCGGCGCGGGCTTCACCGCATCCGGCAGCGGGTCTTCGCCCTCGCCGCGCGGCGCGCCGGCCTCGATCCAGTGCACCAGCGTCTTGATCTGATCGCCGGACAGCGACGCGTCATGCTTCCAATTGCCGGTGTGCGAGTCCGCGAAGAAGGGCGGCATGCGATCCGTGCGAATGGTTTCGCGGATCATCGGCGAGAAGCCCTTGACGATCTCGTAGCTGGTCATCGCGAAGGGCGCGATGCCGCCATCGGTGTGGCAGCTGGCGCACTTGTCGATCAGGATCGGCGCCACATCGTTGACGTAGGAGATCGCCGCGTGGTCTTCACCGCGCGCCGGAAAGTCGATCGCGCCGCCGCCGGCTTCATAGGAGGCGAACTCGACCTCGCCGCCGGTGGTGAGCGCTTCGAGCGCGTCGCGCACGGGCTGAACCTTGGCCGTCTTGGAGCCGTTCTCGATGAAACGATCGTCGAGGGGGCCGTGATAGACCACGGACCAGGTCTTGGGATTGACCACGAAGGCTTCGCCGCCACGCGTGACGCCAAGCCCCTCCCCGACCAGCTGCTGCTCGTCGACGAGCACGCGGACGTTCTCATAGCCCTTGGTCCTGGCTTCCTCCGCCACCTGCTCGCGGGTCACGCCAGGGGAGGAGTTGATCATCACGAACTCGACGCCCTTGTCGGCGTAGGCGGTCTGGAGGTCGGCGACGGCTTTCGCGGAGGCGGTGGAGACGGAATCGCCGAGCACATGGCTGACCAGCACGATCGCCGGCGCATCGGTGAAATAGCGCAACCGCCAGGAGTCGCGGTTCTGGTCCACGAGGCGGAAATCGTCCGCCGTCTGCGCGACCTCGACCGAGGCGGGCGCCAGCGACGCGCCGCCCGCCGAGCAGGCGGCGGCCGAAACGGCGAGCACCAGAGCAAGAGCGGTGGTGGAGTAACGGATCATGGCGTACGTCCCGATTGCCAGAGGAAACTGGAGGGTTTCTCTGGTAGCTCAGGAATTCACCGCGTCAATTCAAATTTGTAATTCGGATTTCACATCCGCGCGGGGTCGCCGTCTTTGGCGCACAAGCCGGGCGATTCCGTCCGCCACGCCGCCGATCATATCGCGCCAGACGGGCAGGCGCCGCTCGGTAAACTCGGCGATCACCAGGCAGATCGCGACGGCGCCCACGAGAAGCGCGGCGGCATGAAGGGGGTTTTCGGAGCGATAGCCGGGCAGGTTCGAGCCGAGCTTCAGCAGCGGCATATGGCAAAGATAGAGCGAGAAGGTGCGGCCGGAAATCCAGCGGATCGCTTTCGCGCCGGCTTCGAGCGGACGCGAGCCGTTTCGAACGATCGCGGCGACGCCAATGAAATGGATCGCGCAGAGAATCGCCAGCACGAAGTTCCAGATGAATTCATCCGAAAAGGAAAAGAGCACGCCGGGATGGACGTGGCCGGTCATCTCCCAGGTCAGCACTTTAAGCTTGAGCGGCGCATTCATCGCCAACAGCGCGGCGTAGGCCACGGCCGGGCCCAGCGCCATGCGCCAGCCGCGACCGGCGGTGATCCGTTCAGCGAGTCCGCCCTGCAGCCTGCGATAGACGTAGACGCCGGTCAGCCAGCACGGCGCCAGCAACAGTATCTTGGGCCCGATGAAAAGCGCGATCAGCGCGGGAACCCAGATGCGAGCGGAGCCGCGCAGGAAGAAGGCCGCGCCGAAGAGCGCATAGTACCAGAACTCGTACGACACAGACCAATACGGGCCGTTGGCGACAATGCGCTGGGAATCCCACCAGATGTAGTTGGTGAAGGTCAGCCCGCGAACGATCTGCGCGGCGGCGGAGACGGCGTCGAAGTCCGGATACTGTCCGGGGTTGATGCGCTGAACCAGGCCGGCGCAGACAAGGGACAGCACAAGCGCCGGTATCGCCACCGAATAGAGTCGCGAGGCGCGCGCCAGGGCGTAGCTTCCGATGGACCGATCCTTGACCGTCGTCGTATGGGCGATCACGAGGCCGGACAGAACAAAGAACAACACCACGGCGTCGCTGCCGAGGTTCAACTCGCGAATCCAGAGCAGGCCGCCGCCGGACGCCCAAGGATAAGCAAAGTGCGAGAACAGGACCACGATGGCCGCGGAGACGCGGGCGAAATCGAGATAGAGCGAGAAGCCGCGATTCATCAGATCTGCGCTCCCGCCGGTTGCGCCGCCGGCTCCGCATTCCCTCTTGGCCGCGTCACTTCCTGAGCGAAGCTGCGAATGGGTTCGAGATAGGCGTCTTTCAGCGTGGCGTGAGGCTGAACCGGCGCGCCACCCGGGACGTCCGAGATGCCGAAGGTCAGGTTTTCGCGTTCTTTCGGGATGTAGAGGGTTCCGAACATCCAGTCCCAGAGCGCGAATACTTCCCCATAATTGCGGTCATAGTGTTTGGGGTCGATCGAGTGATGCACCTGGTGCATCGCGGGGCTCACGAAGATGCGGCTGAACACCGGACCGAAGTCGATCCAGATGTGCGAGTGCCGCAGATTGGCACCCACGAAGTTGAAGATCATGTAGATCGCGTTCATCCCGAGGATGCGCCACGATCCGGTCTGATCGAAGATGAGCGCCGTAACGCCGATGACCGGTCCGGCGACCAGCGGCTGAACGCAGCTGTTCAGCAGGCCGTAGATCGGATGCTTCCGGTAGACGGTGAGCGGCGTAAGCACTTCGGCGGAATGGTGCACCTTGTGGAACGGCCACAGCGCCTTGTTCTCGTGCGTGATGCGATGGGTGACGTAGGTCGTCAGGTCGTTGGCCATCGCGATGAGAATCGCGCAGACGACCGTCGCCCAGAATGCATCGCCGCCGATGGACCATCCGCCGATCACCGGCTCCAGAAGAACGGCGACCGTTCCGGCCACAAAGGTGGTGGAAAGCAAACGCACGCCGGCCGCCTTGAAGCTCACACAGTGGTTGGCGATGTAAATCTTGAGGTCGACCAGGCTGGATTGAGACAGGTACATGCGCACCGGGAATGTGAACCGCAGCGGACCTCCGTGCGCTTCGCGCTCGTCGCGGCGAAGCCAGAAGACCAGCGCGCCGCAGACCATGAAAACCACGAAGTTCAGATAGTAGAGGCGCGAAGCCGGGCCGATCACGAAAGGGTCGGAGATCATCGCCCAGAGGTTCGCAAGAACCGATTCAGCGCCCGCCAGATCTACACCCAACATGGACCATCTCCCTCTCGCGGGGACGTTAACCGGGCATGCTTAGGATACCGTGAAACGATTTCGATGAAATTTCATGGACTTGTTCAGCGCGTTCGGGGGCGACGGAATGAAACCCGCCGGCTCGGGCCGAGCGTCGAATGGCTCGGCGTTCATCGCGCAATCCGGGCCGGTGGGGCGGATGGTCCCCGGGATGCGTGCGCACCCCGGGGAACCGTTGCCTACCCTTTCACGCACACGACCTGTTTGAGGGTGTGCACGACCTCGATGAGATCGGACTGCGCCGCGATCACCGCGTCGATGTCCTTGTAGGCCCGGGGCGTTTCGTCGATCACGCCCTGGTCCTTGCGGCACTCCACGCCTTCGGTCGCCTCGCGGTGATCCTTGAGCGTGAAGGTCTGCTTGGCCTTGGCGCGCGACATGGTGCGCCCTGCGCCGTGCGAGCAGGAACAGAACGAGTCGGCGTTGCCCTTTCCCCTCACGATGAACGAGCGTGCGCCCATCGATCCGGGAATGATGCCGAGTTCGCCCTCGCCGGCGCGCACCGCGCCTTTGCGGGTGACCCAGACGTCGGCGTCGAAGTGGCGTTCCTTCTCCACATAGTTGTGGTGGCAGTTCACCGCCTTCGTGCCGAGCTGGAACTTCGGGAGATGCTCGCGCATCGCCTGAAGGGTCCGCTCCATCATGGCCTCGCGGTTGGCGCGCGCGTAGTCCTGCGCCCAGCCGACCGCTTCGACATAGTCGTCGAACAGCGCCTCGCCCTCGATGAAAAAGGCGAGATCCTGATCCGGCACATGATAGCCGAGCACGCGCTTCTCCAGCTCCCGGCGGGCCTTCTCGATGAAGTAGGACCCGATCTGGTTGCCGGTCCCGCGCGAGCCCGAGTGCAGCATCACCCAGACATGTCCACGCTCGTCGAGGCAGACTTCGATGAAGTGGTTGCCTCCGCCGAGCGTGCCGAGCTGGCTGCCGACTTTGTGCGACGGAATCTTGCGGTGTTTCTCGAGGATGCGGTCGAGCCGCTCCACGAGATCGCCGCCGCGCAGACGCGACGCCACGGAATCCGGAATGTTTCCGAATTCGCCGCCGCGGCCGTTGCCCACCGGCACTTTCCGCTCGATCTCCGAACGCAGCTTCGCGAGGCTGTCGGGCAGCTGCGAAGCGGTCAGCGTGGTTTCAATCGCCATCATGCCGCAGCCGATGTCGACCCCCACCGCCGCGGGGATGATCGCGCCCTTCGTCGGGATCACCGAACCGACCGTCGCGCCGCGTCCGAAGTGAACGTCAGGCATGACGGCGAGGTGCGAGTGGACGAAGGGCAGACCCGCAACATTCTCGAGTTGAGACCGCGCGGCGTCTTCCACCGGCACGCCCTTCACCCAGGCCTTGATGCGTCCGCCGTTCGCGGTTTCGTATATTTCAAACGTGCTCATCGCACGCGCTCCTTTGGGTTGCGAGACACGACGCATTGCGCCGCGTCCCCCCCTCCGCGCGTCCCGGACCTTGCCATGTGCTGGACAAGAAAAAACCCTCCGGCGACGAGCGCGGAGGGGCGATGTGAACCGGCTATGACGCCGGCGTTACGACCTTCCCTCCATGCCAGTGCAGTCACGCAGCAATGGCTGCGCGCTGACGACTGTCTTCAGACTTTGATACCCGCGTTGCATTGCGCGCGTCCGAAAAGAGGGTTGGCGACCGTTCCCGGTCAGGGCGGGTGCAATGCCTTATTGCGCGACAAAGATCAAGTGAAACGCGCGTCACGGTTGAAGGATCGCATATTCGTGCGCCCGGAAGCTCTTTCCATTTCGCGGCCGCCTGTGCTCTATCAGGGCACCAAGGTCATCGGGAGACACACATGAAACGCATCGTCGCCGCCGCCAGCCTCGCGGTTCTCGCCGCAGCCTGCGCCAGCACAGAGCCCGCCGCGCCGCCCGCGCCCACCATCGCCGCGCTCGGCCATCAGGGCATGGACCCCGCCGCCGGCGGCGCGCCCCAGCAACTGGTGGTGTTCTTCCACGGCTACACCCAGTCCGGAGAGGCGATGCGCCCGCTCGCAACCGCCCTCGCCGCGCGCCTTCCCAACGCGGCCTTCGTGTTCGACGACGCTCCGCTGAGCGCCGGCAACGGCCATAGCTGGTACAATTTCCGCGGCGACGACAGCGCCGCCACCAAGAAGACCGCCGCGGAGAACGCCAGCAAGCTGGTGTCGGATCTGGCCAACGCCTACCACATTCAACCGTCGAACATCGTGACGGTCGGCTTCTCTCAAGGCGGCGGCGTCGCCGTCTGGGGCGGCACCTGCCTCACCAACGAGGTTAAGGCGGTCGTTTCGCTGGCCGGCGTCGTCGAAAGCGCCTGCACCAAGCAGGGCGCGGCTCCCGCGATCCTGGTCGTGCACAATGACGCCGACCCGACCGTGAAAACCCCGATGATCGAAGCCGGCATGAAGGCGATGCAATCGGCCGGTTACGCACCGAGCCTGAAGCAGGTTTCCGGCGACAAGCACTGGCCGGCCCCGGACGGGATCAAGGCGGCCGAAGACTTCATCGTCGCCCAGCTCGGCGGCTAGGCTGGATCGTCACTCGGTTTGAAACGGAACCGGGCCGAAGCGCTGCATGGCGTTTCGGCCCGATTTCATTTGGCGGAGATCAGCGCGCTTACTCTTTGGCGAAGGAGAAATAGTCGATCATCGCATCGGCCACGAGTTCGCCGATGCGGCGCGCATCTTCTTCGGTTTCGTCGTCGGAAAGTTCGACCGTTATGCCCGGCGCCTTCAAGGTGGCCAGCGCCCAGCCTTTCGACGTTCCGCCTTCGAGATTGTGATTGTAGCTCCACTTCGGCGGCTCGCTGAGCGCCGCATCCAGCCGCTCCTTCAACGCCGGCAGAAAGGCGATCGTCGGCGAAGGCGCATCGAGCGGCGGCGCATAGATCACCGTACGGTTGGTGGAGTGGAAATCGAAGAACGCCACGACGGGCGTTCCGTTCGCCTCGGCCGCCACCCAGCGCGAGGCCTGCTGCGTTTCCGGCTGGGTCAGCATGAACCAGTCGCGGTTGAGATCGATGCCGCCGGCATTCAGTCGCCAATGGCCGCCGTCGACGCCGTCCGGATTGGGCATCGGCGCGAGAATGATGCGATGAGCGGCGCGGAACGCCTTCGCCGCCGCGTCGTCGCGGGTCAGCAGCCGGTCAAGGAACCCCTTGTAGGCGTACTCGCCGGTTATCTCGGGCGGGTGCTGGCGGGTGAGCGCGATGATCGAAGCCGTTGCGCCTTCCGGGGCGCGCACGAACCCCTGCAAGTCCGCGCCCCGCCTTGAGGTTCCGTAGGTCTTTTCGGCGAAGCCGCGCCCGCCGGTCTCGTCCCGGGTCCAGGCCAGCGCCTGTCTGGACGGCGACATCGGTTGACCCGCAACCCACAAGCCGCCCGAAGGAATGTCGAGCGACAGGCTTGCGCGGGTCCGGCGGTCGTTGAGCGTCACCTGCTGGTCGGGCAGCAGGCTCCAGGAGCGGCCGTCACGGCTGATCTCCGGGGAATAGCGGTGCCTGTAGTCGCTATAGTCCAGCACCACCGTTCGATGGCCGGCCGGCGAGGCCTCGATCCGAAACGCGTACCACGGGCTGGGATTGATCCCCTCCTCGACGGACGGCTCATGATCGACCGAAATAACGACCGAACCGTCGGGCGCGATCACGCAGTCATGCCGACCGGCTTCGGGAAACCCGGTGAAGACGCGAACGCCCTGGGCCTCGCAAAGCGCCTGTTGGCCAGCGGCGGCGACCGGAGACGCCGTAGCGCAGCCGGCCAGCATCGCGGCGCCCGCCAAGGCGAGCGCCGCGAGTGCGCTAGAAGCTCTTGCGGATGCTGGCGTAGAAGCTCCGCCCGCGCGGGCTGTGCAGGTCGCCCAGATACCCGAAATTGGTGTCGGCCAGCGGCGGTTCTTCATCAAAGAGGTTCCTTGCGCCCAGACGCAGACGGGTCGGCGAAGATGTATCGCGTCCCACCGTGTATTGCACATAGAGGTTATGCGTCTGGTAGCTGTCGATGATCCAGCGCTGGCCCGAACCGTTCACGATGCCCGGGTCCTCGACGTCGCCGACAAAGGAGGTGAACCAGCCGGCGGCGAACGGGCCCTTGTTCCAGTTCAGCGCGGCGCTGTAGCGCCATTCCGGACGTCCCCATTGCCGGACAAGGTCGCCCTCGCCGCCCACCGTCAGGAAGTCGGACGACAGAACCCCGGCCTCGATCGCCGCGTTGATGACGCCGCCAGGCGTCGAGACGTCCTGGAAGAACTTGTCCAGGTAAGCGGCGTTCACCCGGAGGGAGAAGTCGCCCCACGCCGTGTCGTCGAGGTTGTAGTAGAGGCCGATGTCGACGCCCTCCACCTCGCGCTTGTCGAGGTTGTAGTAGTTGTCGTCGACGTAGAGAATTTCGCCGACGGGATCGATGCCGGTGCCGGCGAAAGCGTCGATATCTTCCTGGCTCGGCGCGTCGCGCACCACGGCGGGGTTGGACGACCCCTGAGCGCGCAGCACCGCATCAAGCAGGATGTGGTTGTCGTCGCCGAAAATGCCGACGACGCCGTCCTGCTCGATGCGCCACCAGTCGGCGGTGAAGCTCAGCTCGCCGAATTCAGGCGGCAGGAAGGTCGCGTCAAACACGATGCCGGCGGTCAGGTTCTCGGATTCCTCCGGTTGGAGGTCGAGGCTGCCGCGACGGTTGGAGATCACCGACTGGGACTGGTCCGGGCAGGACGTGGTGTAGGAAGCGATCCGCCCCGCACGGTAATCGGCTTCGCAGCGAATGATGTCGGTGCGCGTGTTGGAGCGCTGGAGTCCGGTTTCAAACTGCTGCTGAAGGTTCGGCGCGCGGAAGCCCTGAGACCAGGCCGAGCGGACCATGAGGGCGTCGTTGAGACGCCAGGAGAGCGCCACCTTGGGCTTCGTCACGCTGCCGAAATAGTCGAAGTTCTCGTAGCGGGCCGCAAGCTGGAGTTCGACCTGCTGGGCGAGCGGGATGCCCATGTCGCGCGAGATCAGCGGCACCGCGAATTCGATCCAGGCCGATTCGACATTGCGCGAGCCGTTGGTGTCGCTGGACGGGCTGTTGCCCTGCAGATCGTTGGACTCAAGCCCGGAGATCATATCGACGAAGTTGACCGTGCCGTCCTGGCGCGGATCGCGATCGTCCTTGAAGGTCTCGCGGCGGACTTCGACGCCCGCGGCCATGCCGATATCGCCCGCCCAGATCGTGAACAGATCGGGCCGCGAGATCTTGGCGTCCCAGGAGGCCAGAGAGGTCGAGTTCTTCCGCGTGACCGGCACGGTGATGTAGTCGAGCGTCGCCCGGCTGGAAGGGGTGCAGTCGCCGGCCGTCGGGTCGCTCAGACACCCGCCGTTGAACGGGTTGTAGGCGTCGGGCGTGTCCCAGGAGAGCGCTTCCTGGAAGCGCGTGTTGGAGACGCGGTTGGTCGTGTCCGTGGTGTTGGCCTCGGTGTAGAGCAAGGCCGATTCCCAATCCCAGCCGCCGACGTCTCCCCGCAGGCCGGCGAGGATGCGTGTCGACAGGTTTTCGACTCCGAACCGCCGCGGGCCCGCGTCGACCGGGCGGTAGCCGACCAGCGTCACGTCGACGCCTTCGGCGGGACCGGAGAAGCCCGGCAGCCGGTTGACCGATCCCACCGGACCGAACGGGTTGTAGTAGTTGGACGCCGGAACAACGATGTCGACCGCGCCAAGCATGGGCGCGGACTCACGATAGCCGACCGAGTCCGCGAGGTAGACGCCCGCCTCGGTGAACAGTTCCGGTCCGCCCTCGAACTGGTGACGGAAGGTCGAGAACAGGTTGTAGCGGTCGACCCCGTTCTGGATGGTCGCCTGATCGTTCACATTGTAGCGCAGCGCGGTGTCGCGCGTGGAGCTGTCGTCCACGCACAGGCCGTTCGCAAGCGTCGTGAGACATCCCGGCAGCGTGTCCGGCTGGATGTGGAAACCGCCGCTGGCGTTGGTGACGCGAACGCCGTCCACGTAGAGCGGGTCGCCTGAATAGGTTTCGAAGCCGGCCCACGGCGAGGTTGTGGACGTGTTGCGGAAAGCGGTCGTGCTGCCGAAGCTTTCCGGGACGCGATAGGTGTTGTCGGCGTTGGCGGAGAAGTCACGTTCGCTGGCGAACACCGGATCGCGCGACAGATACGAGCCGAAAACCGACAGGTTCGACCGGCCGTCGTTGAAGGTCTGCCCCCACTGAAAATTGGCGGAGAATTCCTTGGAGTCGACGCCCTCCTCCATCTCCTCGCGCAGATCGATCGCGAAGCCGTCGAAGTCGGTCTTGAGCACGGTGTTGACGACGCCGGCGACGGCGTCGGCGCCGTAGATGGCGGATGCGCCGTCGAGCAGAACCTCGACGCGCGAGACGCCAGCCACCGGGATCGCATTGCTGTTGACGGTGACCACCGGCACGAGGTTCTCAGCCTGAGTGCCGGGGTGATTGACCATGCGGCGGCCGTTCAGCAGCACCAGCGTGTTGCCGGTGCCGAGCGCGCGCAGGTTGACCGAGGCGGTGTCGCCGCGCGCATCGTTGACGCTGCCGATGGTGCGGGAGGTGTTGAACGCCACATCGCCAAGCTGAGGGATCGACCGGAAGAGATCGTCGCCCGAGGTCGCGGCGATGGTGTCGATGTCGCGCTCGGAAACGACCGTCACCGGCAAGGCGTCCGTCGGCTGCGCGCCCTGAATCTGGGAGCCGACCACGACCACCACCTCGCGCTGCGGAGGCTGGGGCGGGGCCGGCGTGGGGGTCGGGGCGGCAACCTGCGGCGCGGGGCCGGAGACGTCCGGCTCGGCGGTCAGCGTCACGGTGCGGCCGTCATCCGCGACCACGGCGAGATTGACGTTGGTGAGATAGCTGTCGAGCGCCGCCCGGCAGTTCATCGCGCCCTTGAGCGCCGGCCCCATGCGGCCGAGCGAGGCGGCGTCGGCGACCAGCACCTGAATTCCGGCCTGGCGTCCCAATTCGGGCAAGCCTGTCCGCAGCGGCTGGGCGGCGATGTTGAAATTGCATTGTTCCGCGTTCGCGGCTCCCGCAAACGCGACGACACCGACCGAGGCCGACGCCAGAAGCAGGCCCCGGACAGCGTTCCGCAGAGCAAAGTTCATGGCAGATTCCTCTTTAAAATCGAGCCCATCGATGCGGTCCGCTGATCAGGCTTCAGAGGGGTTGATGCGCCGGCGAAACATTTCCGTCATCCGATGAGGAAGAAAGAATGATGGTGTTGCCAGTTTTCCGCACCTGAACGCCCAGCGCTATGCTCGCCGCCGCGGTGAAGGCGTCGACGTCCGTGGCCCGGAACCAGCCGACAATGCGCTTTTCCGCAAGATCATCGCCATCGATGACCAGCTGAACCCCATTATAGCGATTGAACTCCTCCGCGGCTTCGCGAAGCGAGCGCCCCTCAAGGGCGATCATGCCGGTTCGCCAGGCCAGCCGCCCCTCGATCTCCGAGGTCGGCGAGAGCGTGACCTCCGGCTCGGCCGTCGCCGGAAGTGAGACGCGCCGCCCGGCGCTTACCTTAACGGCAGAGCGATCCGGCGTGTCCTCTCGCCAGGCCTCGACCGTTCCTTCGGTGACGATCACCTCGAAATCATCGCCATAGCGACGAACCGAGAAGGAGGTTCCCACCGCCCGCACCCGAACGGGGCCAGAACGCACCACAAAAGGTCGTGAAGGATCGTGTTCGACGTCGAACCACGCCTCGCCCGACTGGAGGTCGATGTTCCGGCTGGCGGCGTCCATGCTGACGTCGAGCACGGTGGAGGTGTTGAGCGCTGCGCGAGACCCGTCGGCGAGCGGCGCCCAGCGAATCTCCCCAACCGCTGTCCGGAGACTTCCACGGCCGTCCAGCCAGACCTTCCACCCAAACCCGGCGGCGCCAACCGAGACCGCAAGGCCGGCGGCGGCCGCGATCAGGGCCCGCCGCGAGGTTCCCGACGCCTGACGCGCGGCGAAGGTGTGGCCCAGCGCCCGGCCTCGATCGGCCAATCGCCACGCCGACAGGGCGCGGTAATAGGCCCCTGCATGGCGGGGATCTTCAGCGGCCCAGATTTCGAGCTGCGGCGCCAGCGCGGGATCGGAATCGACGCGAACGACCCACTCAGCCGCCTCGCGTTCGATCTCTTCGGCGGACTTTCTGTCGCTCATGCGTCCCCGCCAGATCCGGGGAGTTTCCGCCCGCCTCGCCGCGCGCGAGACGATCCAGCAGCAGTCTCAACCCTTTTACCATCTGTTTTTCCACGGTATTTTCCGAAATTCCAAGCCGTCGAGCGACCTCCTTTTGCGGCAGGGCATGCACCTTTCGCAGGACGAACACCTGACGGCATCTGTTCGGTAGCTCCTCTATCAGCTTGCTGACGCGCGCCAGTTCGATGCGCCCGAACGCGACGCGCTCCGTGGAGGGCGCATCATCTTCGATGCGCAGGCGCTCGATTTCCGCCATGGCGTCGACGCGAACGATGCGCGCCCGGCGAAAATGCTCCAGCGCCAGATTGCGTACGGTGGCGAAGAAATATGCCCGTCCGTTCTGCACCTGCGTGCATCCGGGCGAAGCCGCGATGCGCGCATACGCCTCCTGAATCAGGTCGTCGGGATCCAGCACGCTCAACCCCGACCGACGCAGCCAGGCGCGCACGTCCGCCTCGTGAGGCAGGACGTTGGCGGACAGCCACGCAATGACGGAATCGTCTGGAATCTTCAGCCCTCCCCGACTGCCGGCGTCGGTCCGCAAGCGATGGGGCCGACCGGCGAAGTCGCCGACATCAAGACCCGAAAGTCAATCGCCGAGGAAAACGGCGCCGATCATCAGCGCGGCCGGCGGGGAGACTTGCCGCCGAAGCGCTCCGGTTCGCCGGATTTCGCGGCGCCCGGGGAGCGCCGGCCTCCGTAAACACGCGGCCTCACGGCGAATTGACCATGTGTGCGCGGCATCTCACCGCCCCGGCGTTGACCCGGAATCAAGCTCGGCGACGTAATCAGCCTAGAGCATTCGTAACACTCATGCGCTAAATACTGTTCGCGTGCGTTCTTGGTGAATCATTCGCCTCGCTTTCTTAAGCCAGCGAGAAACGACGGATTGACCGCGGGACGGCGTTTCTCGCGCAGCACGTACGCACATGAGTATCGCCGGACCGCACGTCCGGCTGACCGCCGAGTTTGGAGTTATGCGCATGGTCTGGACGAGACCGAAATTCATCGCTGCGGCGACCCTGGCCGGGATCGTCGTCGCGGGAACCGTCGGCTATGTCGCGACGCGCGCGCCCGACGAGGGCGGCAAGCCGGCGGCGGCGGCCGCAGCGGGCGGTCCCGGCCGCGGAGGACCGGGCCGGGGCGGCCCGACCAAGATTGTCGCCGTGCCGGCGGTGGAGCGCGAATTCGCCCTCAAGATCGAAGCGCTGGGTTCGCTTGAGCCGCGAGAACGCGTCGAGCTGACCGCGAACACCCCGGACCGGGTGACGGGCGTCTATTTCGAGGACGGCCAACGCGTGAAGAAGGGCGCGGTTCTGGTTCGCCTGGTCAATGACGAGGAACAGGCGCTTCTGGACGCCTCCAAGGCTTCTCTGGAGGACGCCGACCGGGTTCTGGAGCGCAACCAAAGGCTGTACGCCGAAGGCGCCGTCTCGACGCTCGAATACCAGCGCTCGCAACGCGACCGCGACAGCGCCGCCGCGACGGTGCGCTCGCTGGAGGCGAGGCTCGCCGACCGCGTGGTCCGCGCCCCGTTCAACGGCGTGCTGGGCTTCAGAAAGATCTCCAACGGCGCTTATGTTTCGCCCGGCCAGGTGGTGGCGACGCTGATCGACGACAGCGAAATGAGGCTGGAGTTCACCGTTCCTTCTATCCACCTCAACGAGCTGAAAGAAGGCCTGCAGCTGACCGCGCGCACGGACGACATGCCCGGACGCGAGTTCAACGGCACGCTGACCAGCATCGACAACGCCATCGACCCGGTCACCCGTTCGGTGAAGGCGCGCGCGACGCTGCCGAACACGGACGGCGAGTTGAAGACCGGCATGTTCATGACCGTCGACCTGCGCACGGAGCCGCGAACCTCGCTTTCGGCCCCGGAGATTGCGGTGGTCGCTGAAGGCGCCAAGACGTTCGTCTACATCGCCGACACGAGCGCGGAGCCGGCTGTGGCGCGCAAGCAGGAGGTGACGCTCGGCGCGCGCGAGAAAGGCGTGGTCGAGGTCCTGAGCGGACTGACCGCCGGCGATCTCGTGGTGACCGACGGGGTGCTGAAGCTGCGCCCCAACGCGCCGGTACAGGTGCAGGCCGAACCGCCCCCGCAAGGCTCTGCGCTGGCCGAGGGCGACCTGCCGGGCGGCAACACCGCCATGAGGCAATAGCGGAATGCTGATCTCAGACGTCTCGATCAAGCGGCCGGTGTTCGCATCGGTCATCGGCCTACTGCTGATCGCCATCGGGCTGGTTTCCTACTCTCGCCTGTCGCTGCGCGAATATCCGGACATCGACCCGCCCATCGTTTCGATCCGCACCACCTATCCGGGCGCATCCGCGAACGTGGTGGAGTCCCGGATCACCGAAGTGATCGAAGACCGCATTTCGGGCGTCGAGGGCATCAGCTTCATCAACTCGACCTCGGTCGACGGCGCGTCGAACATCACGATCGAATTCGACGTTTCGCGCGACATCGACAGCGCAGCCAATGACGTGCGCGACCGCGTTTCGGGAATTCTCAGGCAACTTCCGCAGGAAGCGGACCCGCCGGACGTTCAGAAAGCCGATGCGGGCGAGGAAGTCGTTCTCTGGATGAACCTCCAGAGCGACACGCTGTCGCCGATCGAGATGACGGACTACGCCGAACGATATCTCGTGGACCGCTTCTCCTCGATCGACGGCGTCGCCCGCGTGCAGCTGGGCGGCGAACGCGCGCCGGTCATGAAGGTGTGGCTCGACCGACGCGCCATGGCGGCGCGCAACCTCGCCGTCAGCGACATCGAGAACGCGGTCCGCACGGAGAACGTCGAGCTGCCGGCGGGAAGTCTCGAATCCCAGGATCTGATGTTCACGGCCAGGGTCGACCGGCCCTTCCGGACCCCGGAGCAGTTTCGGCAACTCGTGATCGCGAAGGGCGCGAACGGCGACACCGTGCGCCTCGGCGATATCGCGCGGGTCGAGTTGGGCGCCGAGGAAGATCGAAACATCTTCCGAGGCAACGGCCAGCAGATGCTCGGCATCGGCATCGTCAAGCAATCGACGGCCAACGTCGTGCAGGTGGCGCGCGACGCCCGCAAGCGGCTTGAAGAGGTCAACGCCAACCTGCCGGAAGGCATGTCGCTGCAGGTCAACATGGACGGCGCGGTGTTCGTCGAGGCTTCGATCCACGAAGTGTTCGTCACGCTGGGGATCGCGGTGGTGCTGGTGGTCGGCGTGATCTTCCTGTTCCTCGGATCATGGCGCGCGACGATCATTCCGGCGATCACCGTTCCGGTTTCGCTGATCGCGACGTTCACCGTGCTCTACGCGATGGGCCTGTCCATCAACCTCCTAACCCTGCTCGCCCTCGTGATGGCCATCGGTCTGGTGGTCGACGATGCGATCGTGGTGCTTGAGAACATTCACCGGCGGATGGAGGAACTGGGCGAGACGCCTCTGGTCGCCGCCTATCGCGGAACGCGGCAGGTGGGCTTCGCCGTCGTCGCCACGACGCTGGTCCTGATCTCGGTGTTCGTGCCCATCACCTTCATGCAGGGCCAGATGGGGCGGCTGTTCACGGAATTCGCCATCGCGATGGCGGCGGCCGTCGCATTCTCGATGCTGGTGGCGTTGACGATATCGCCCATGCTGTCCTCGAAGCTGTTGAAGGCCCATAAGAAGGGCGATGGGGACGAAGGGTTCACCGGCAAGGTCGACGCCGCCTTCGCACGCGTACGCAGGGGCTATTCCTGGGTCTACGACCAGACGGTCCATCGCCCGATCGCGGTCGGCTTGAGCCTGGCGGCGGTGCTCGCCGGATGCTGGTTCCTGTTCAAGGCCATTCCGGGCGAATACGTGCCGCAGGAAGATCGCGGACAGTTCATGATCGCGATCAATGCGCCGGAAGGCGCCTCGTTCAACTACACGTCCGAATACATCAACCAGATCGAAGCCAAGCTGCTGGGGATGATCGGCAATGGCGAAGTGGAGCGCGTGGTCGTGCGCTCTCCGGGGTTTGGCGGAGGCGGCAGCTTCAACTCCGGCATGGCGATGGTGCTGCTGACGGACTGGAGCGCGCGTCGCAACGGCTTCGACATCATGAACGAGATCAACGCCCAGATGCAGCAGTATCCGGGGGTGCGCGCATTCGCGAATATGCGTTCCGCGTTCCGCGGCTCCGGACAGCCGATACAATTCGTGATCGGCGGTCCGTCCTATGAAAAGCTGGTGGAATGGCGCGACCTGTTCATCGACGCGCTGAACAAGGACAATCCCGGCATCAGCAATATCGACTGGGACTACAAGGAAACGCAGCAGCAATACCGCATCGTGACCAATTACGAGCGCGCGGCGGACCTCGGCGTTTCGGTCCGGGAGATCGGCTCGACGCTGCAGACCATGCTGGGCTCCAAGCGCATCGGCACCTACATCGACAATGGCGAAGAACGCTATGTGGTGTTTGAGGGCGAACGCTCGGAGCAGGCGACGCCGACCGACGTTCAGAACATCTATGTACGCTCCAGCCGCACCAAGGAGCTGATCCCGCTTTCGAACCTGGTCTCCATCGAACCGATGGCCGACAGCCGGCGGCTCAACCGCTACAACCGCGTGCGCTCCATCACCATAACCGCCAACCTCAACCCGGGCGTCTCGCTCGGCGCGGCGCTCGACAGAATGGAGCAGATCGCGCGCGACACCCTGCCCGACGAAGTGCAGATCGACTACAAGGGGCAGTCGCTTGACTACAAGCGCGCCGGATCGTCGATCGCCTTCGTGTTCGGGTTCGGCATCCTGGTGGTGTTTCTGGTTCTGGCGGCGCAGTTCGAGAGCTGGATCCACCCGTTCGTCATCATGTTGTGCGTGCCGGCGACCGTCGGCGGAGGAATGCTGGGCGTTTGGCTGACCGGCAACACGCTCAACATCTACAGTCAGATCGGCCTGATCATGCTGGTCGGTCTCGCCGCCAAGAACGGGATTCTGATCGTCGAATTCGCCAACCAGCTGCGCGACCAGGGCCGACCGTTCGACGAAGCGCTCAAGGAAGCCTCGCTCACCCGGTTCCGCCCCATCATCATGACCAGCCTCACGGCCGTCGCGGGCGCGATTCCGCTCATCTTCTCCAGCGGGGCCGGCGCGGAAACGCGTTCGGTCATCGGCGTGACGATCCTGTTCGGCGTGCTGGCCGCGATGCTGGTGACGCTGGTGATCGTGCCCGCCGCCTACTCGCTGCTCGCACGCGGGACGGGGTCGCCGCTCGATGTCGAGCGCAGGCTGCGGCAGGAAGAGCGCGACCAGCCGATGGATGGGCTGTCTCCGGCGGAATAGTCCGAAACGCAATTCACTCGGCGCGCGAAGCGGTCTAGCTTCTCCTTAGTCTTCGGAGGCTGGACATGTCTGACAACACGCTTCTCACCGCCGCCGCCCGCGCTTTCGCCGTCGTGTGTTACTCCGACGGGCGGTTGGCCCCGGCGGAGCAGCAACGTTTCGCCGCTCATCTGCGCAGCGACCCGGCGTTCCGTTCGCTGGACGACGGCGCGATCGAGACGGCGTGGACCGAAGCGTTCAGAACCGTCTCGGAGACCGGCAGCTATGACAGCCTGCTCCCGGCCATCGCCGCCGCCGGCGCGGCGGACCGCGAAGCGGTGATGCGCGCGGCCCAGGCGGCGCTGGTGGCCGACGAGACAATCGCCCCGCAGGAAGAAGGCGCGCTCGCCGCCATCGCGAAGGCGCTGGGGCTCGATCCGTCCGCGTACTGACGGCGCGCCACCAAAAGAAAACCCCGCCCGGCTTTCGCCAGGCGGGGCCTCATCAGCAAACGTTGCGTTGTTCGCCAGCCCTACTGGACCAGGGCGTCGTAGATCCATTTGCGGTTCTTGCGCTGGTACTCGCCAAGAAGCGCGCGGTCCTGAATGAAGAACTCCATGATCACGTCGTTCTTGGGATCGACCCAGAACTCGGTCCCGGCGATGCCGTTCCAGGAGAAGGTGCCGGTGCCCGGCTTCGGCGGCGCGACCGTATCGTCGAGCACCAGCGAGAAGCCAAGACCGAAGCCCATTCCGGGGCCCGGGAAGAACAGGCCGTTCTTGCGAATCTGGGGCGTCGTCTCGTCCTGACGCATGCGCGCGAGGGTTTCCGGCTTGAGGATGCGCACGCCGCGATATTCGCCGTCATTCTCCAGCATCAGCACGAAGCGGAGATAGTCTTCCGGCGTGGAGGAGAGACCGCCGCCGCCCTGCATGTAGGGCGTGGCCTTGGTGTAGTCGTAGTACATCGAAGCGCCGGAAATGCTCGCGCCGGCGTCTTTCGACTGTGCGAAGCGATCGCTCTTGGAGGTCGGCTGGAAGAAGTCGGTGTCGGTCATGCCAAGCGGGCCGGTGACCCGCTCCTTCACGGCGACATCAAGCGATTGCCCGGTGGCCACTTCGATGACGGCGCCGAGCACGTCGGTGGAGTGCGAGTAGTTCCAGGCCGTTCCCGGCTCGGCGACCAGCGGCAGCTTGGCGACCACCTCGCGCGCCCAGTCCTTCGCCGGCAGATCGGTGCGCATCTCGCCGCCTTCGACCCACACTTTGGAGATCGGCGCGTTGGGCTGGATGAAGCTGTAGATCAATCCCGACGTGTGGCTCATCAGGTGACGGATCAGCATGGGCTGCGTGGCGGGCGTCAGCGTGCCGTCCTTCTGCATCACCTGCATGTTGGCGAATTCGGGCAGGTATTTCGACACCGGGTCGTCGACCGAGAGCTTGCCCTCCTCGACCAGCGTCATCGCCGTCACGGTGACGATCGGCTTGGTCATCGAGAAGACGCGGAAAATCGTGTCGTCGCCCATCGAGCGGGACTGACCCGGGCCCTGAACGCCGAACCCTTCGTTGAATACGACCTTGCCGTGACGACCGATGACCAGATAGGCGCCGGGGATTTTGCCTGAGGCCACATCGGCGTTGAGCGCCGTGCGAATGTCGTCGAGCTTGGCGGCGTCAAACCCCATGGCCGCCGGATCGGCCATCTCGATCGATGACACGTCCGCCTGCGCGCCTTTGGCTCCGCCCGCGCCCGGCATCGTCGCGCAGCCTGCGAGCGTCGCCGCCAACAGCGCCGCCAGCGCGGCCGAAGTCCTGCGTTTGGTGATCATCCTGGTCACTCCCCGTCTGTTCGCCGCAAGCGCGGTCTGTCCGCGAGCCGGCTCTGGTGTCATTGGCCTTCACGCGGAAGGCTGCGCAATCTGTCGGTCCCGTGAGTTGAGCAGGGCGGCCGGATGCGCCTTGCGACGCGACGCCCCTTTGCGACAGACGACGGACCTGTCTAGATCAGGTTATGCGTTCGCGGCTACGGCAATCTCGACTTTCAGCCTGCGCCGTTGGACGATAGCCTTAGATAACAAGATATCCATAGAGAGGACGCGCCATGATTCGCGCAGCACTTGCCGCCACCGTCGCCGGCCTTGCCCTCGCCGCCTGTTCAGGATCGTCGGGCGGCGCGGACACGGCCGCCGGCACAAGCCAGACCGTCAACGGCGTTGAGTTCCATTCGTCCCTGACCACGCAGGAGTTGATGGCCCACGTCATCGACGCCGCCGCCGACGGGATCTGGCTGCATCAGGGCTGGGATACCGGCTCTGAAGGCCTGATCGAGCTTTTCCCGAAGACCGACGCCGAGTGGCTGGCCACGGAGAACGCGGCGGCCACGCTGGCCGAATCGACCAATCTGCTTCTGCTGCCGGTACACAATCAGGATCAGGACGGCGACACGGACTGGTCGATGTACGCCGGCGAGCTGCATGAAGCGGCGATGGACGCGATGCAGCGCGCCGAGGCGCGCGACAAGGAGGGCTTCTTCGACGCCGGCGGCAAGATCTACGTGGTCTGCAAGTCCTGCCACGAGAAGTACATTCTCGGCGACACGACGGCTCCAGAGGGCCATTTGCCCACTCTCTCGCGCGACGACGCCTCTGGCGAAGCTCCTGCGCAATAGGCGCGCATGACGGGTTCGCGTCCGCGAATGCTGCGGGCGCGAAACACCGCTATAGCGGCGCCGTTACGGTTACTCGCAACGTTACGCCTTGTTTGCGCGCAATTGCCGCGACAGGAGAGAATGGGGCGCAGCGTTCATTCGTTGCGAGCCCAGACTTGGCTTCTTGCTCGAAGTAGACAATAGGCCAGTCAACGAGTCGCCGTTAAAAGGCGCAGGAACGCATACCGGAGTCGCCCGCTGCGGCCGTCAGGGGAGGGAGTAAACTCTTGCTGCATGAATTGTTTAAATGGGTTCAGGAGAGCCTCGGCGCCAATTACGACGCCGGCGTTGAATCCTGGGCGCAACAGTTCCGGGGTTCGCTGAACCTCTGGGGACTTACCGAAGGCACGCACGTGCTCACGCTCATGGTGTTTGCGGGCACAATCTGGCTCGTGGACATGCGCATGCTGGGCGTGGCGTTCCGCACGATGCCGTTTTCGCGCCTGAACCAGAAGATACTTCCGTTCACCGTCATCTCCTTCGCGGTGATGATCGTGACGGGGATTCTGCTCTTCCTCGCCAAACCGATGGACTACTACCACAGCATCTGGTTCCGGCTGAAAATGGTCTTCCTGCTGCTCGCGGCGGCGAACATTTTCTGGTTCCACCATCATGTTCAGAAGACCGAAGCGGAATGGGACGACATCCGCGAACCGGTTCCGGCGAGCGCACGGACCTTGCCGACGATCATGCTCGTGGTGTCCGCCATCGTGTTCTTCGCCGGCGGCACCAGCATTATCGCCGCCACGATCTCGAAATCGCTTTCGCCGCTGAACTGGCTGGCGTTCATCGTCGGCATCGCGATGCTCGCGGGGACGTTCTGGTATCACCACAAGACGCAACCCGAGCCGCCACTGCCGGTGAAGCTGTCCGGCGCCTTCTCGCTGATGGCCTGGATCATCATCATCATTTTCGGCCGTTTCATAGCCTACAACTGGTTCGATTGCGGCAAGCCCCTGCCCGGCTTCCTGAACTGGGCGGCGGAATGCTCCACCTGGCCGGGCGGGATCGTCGAAGCGATCGAGGTCGACGTCACCGAAACGGAGATATCCGAGCCGGTCGAAGCGACCCTGCCCGAACTGCCGGAGGATGTTGCGCCTGACGGCGCGGCCGGCGACGAGACACCCGCGAGCGAGGGGGGCCAATAATGGACTTCTACAATCTCTTCCCGAACATCGAAGGCTGGGTGCAGGGTTTGCCCCACGTCTTCCCGGTGTCGCTCCTGAAGGAGACGGTCTGGGGCTTCGCCGTCATCGAGGCGTTCCACCTGCTGTCGCTGGGCCTTCTGGGCGGATGCGTGATCATGCTGAACCTGCGCCTGATGGGCGTGGGGCTCACCGAGCTTTCGCCCTCCTCTCTTGAGCAGAAGCTTCGGCCCCTGCTGTGGCTGGGCGTGGGCGGGGTTCTCCTGTCCGGCGTGGTCATCGGCATGCTGAACCCCGAAAAGCTCTACACCAGCCCCGCCTTCTTCGCGAAAATGATCGCGATGGTGTCGGCGCTGATCTTCTCGTTCGGCGTCTCCAACGCGGTGGCGAAACACGAGGGCGGCGTGACCCAGGGCGCAATGATCGCGGCCGGTATCGCCTTCCTGCTGTGGTTGTGGTCGATCGGCGTGTTCAGTCTCTCGACGGGCACCAATCCCGGTACGTTCCACATGATCACCGCCGGCTATGCGATCCTGCTGGTGTTCAGCCGCCAGCTGACCCGCATGATCGCGCTGGGCGTCGTCGCGCTCCTCGTGCTCGCCTATGTGATCTACGGCTATCTGGTGCTGGGCGGACCGTTCAACGACTACGACGCCTTCATGGGCACGGCGAAACTGCTGGTCCAGCTCGGCGCGGTCGCGTTGGTGGGGTTGCTCGGCTACGAGATCTTCACCGGCCATGCACGCGAGAGCACGCCGCTGGCGCGGCTGATTGCACTGTTCTCCATCCTTTCCTGGGTGACAGTGGCGGCCGCCGGCCGCTGGATCGGCCTCAGCTAGGCGTCTCGCGATCCGTCGGAGGAAGCTCTGGCGAACGGCAAATGAAGAGGGCCCTGCAGCTAGCTGCGGGGCCCTTTTTGATTTCGCTTTTGGCCGGCTCTTTCCGCCTGCCGACCGTCAACACTGAGACCTCGAAGCCCTCAGACGCGAGGCCGTCGCGCGCTCACCCCCCCCTGCATGCCCGAATGGCCCGAACGCCCCCCGAGCGAAAGCAGGGCTCCACGAGGCCCGAAACCCCGGCGCCGGCAAACCGGCAAAGGAAAACTCGCAAAGGAAAACCCGCCGTCTTGCGACGGCGGGCTCCCAAAAGTCTCAATTCCGGAAACCGGAATTTGTCGATCAGGCTAGGCCGGACCGGCGGCGCACTGATTGGAATCGCCGCCTTCGGAAGCGTCCGCACCATCACGCGGCGCGCCCGTGCCGGAAGAACCCACGAAGAGTTTGCAGCCGTTCGGGAAGGTCACGTCGCGACCGTTCGCCTTGCAGGTTTTGAGCTTCGTGAATTTCGCCTGAGCCGGTTTGGCCATGAAGGGGTGGAACTCGCAGAGCCCGTCCTTCGACTGGTAGCCGCGAACCACGACTTCCGTGCCGGTCTTGAGCGTGTTGCGGTTCACGCCCGTACGCAGCAGCGTGTTCGGCGTGCCGCCTTCGATGGCCCAGTAGTAGTGATCGCCTTTTTTCTCTTTGCCGGCTTCGTCGACATCCGGAACGTCGATGTGAATCCAAGTGTGGGGGTTGACCCACTCGACACCGACGACGCTGCCGCGCAGCAGCACCGGACGGTTGGCGTCAAATTCGGCGGCGAAAGCGTGGTGGGCGTAAGCCGCCGTTCCAAGCCCCATCACGCCGACTGCGGCGAGCGCAGCACCCGCGAGCGCCTTGCGCAGTTTACGGTTCATCTCTTCCTCCTGCACCTGACGACGAGCCCCAAGGCCGCCATCCTGTTCTCATTCGGACAGGTCCCAGAGGCCTTATCCGTTCACCTTATAACCTGCAGACCATAACCCCTATGGCAAGGGGAGCCTGCTATCCTGTCCCGCGACCCATCGGCTCACCCGAAGGTTCCCGGCGGACCGCGTTTCAGCAGCTTGTACCATTTCCAATCATCTAGCCGAAACGGAAATGGCAGGGATACGCGCCGCGATCACAGTGAATTCAACGTGCGACCGCGAATGACCCGTCGCCCGCCCGGACGCCAAATACAGCGGCGTCCGGATGGGCTCGAGCGCTACTGAGCGCCCTCCCAGGGCTTGATCGAGTTCGGATCCTGACCGCGCTCTTCGGCTTCGCGACGGGCGCGCTCCAGCGCCGGACCCGGCAGCGGGTTCTTGCGCAGGTGGCCGTACATCATCTCTTCGACGAATTCGACGCACTTGAACTGCTGCAGCTGGGCGTCTTCGCCGGTGCGTTTGTAGAGGTTGAACGCGATCTTCCAGGGCTTGGTGTAGGTCACCTCGTCCTCGATCGTGGCCTCATAGCGCATGGTGTAGTCGCTGGTGCGCGTCCAGCGCTCGGTCACCTTCATCGAGTCGGAGTGATGGTTGCCGGCGCGGTCGAGCCAGGTGTCGCCATTGAGCCCGGTGACTTCGATCACGAAGGTGTCGCCGTCCCAGTGGCCATAGGATTGACCCATCCAGCTCGGCACGGGCGCTTCGCCCGGATCTTCGAGATACACGTTGCGAACGGCGCCTGCATATTCATAGGCGAAGAAGAACGCCTTGTCCGACTGGAAGATCTGGAAGGGCTTGTCCATGTAGTTGGCGCGCGGAATGCCCGGCAGGTAGCATTTCACTTCCGGATCGTACTGAAGGTAGTTCTCCTTCAGGATGTTGCGCAGCTCGGCTCCGTCTTCCGTGTAGGGAATCTTGCCGTCGCCCTGGACAATGCCGACGCCGGCCGGAACCGCGCCGACGGCGCCCAGCGCAACGATCTCGGCGGCCGGAACCGGCCCGTAGGGGCCCGGACGCATCTGAAGCGCTGAAGAGGCAGGATGCGCCTCGATATTGTAGTTGGCCGTGTTCAGAACTTGCCAAACGCCGTTCAGATCGGGTTTGTCCGTGCCCGCAAGGCGCGGCGCGGCGTAAGTTTTTGCTCCGGCGTCCGCCGCCTCGGGAGCCGTCGATTCAGCTGCGCCCTGCCCCGCAGTGGTCTGACATCCCGCCAGCGCAACCGCCAGCACCATCGTCGAAACGAGCTTTTTCATGGTTCCTCCCCGAACGCCCTGGACTTTCTTTGGCCGGGCAATCTGACTGACTTCTCGACCCTAAACGGGTCAGTCTCCTGAACCCGTTCATTGTTTCTTTTTACGCCGCGCTCTTCGCGTATTTGCCCCCCGCTTGCAAGCGCAAGACGCGCGGAGCTCGGGCAGGACCATACTGTCCTCGCCATCAAGCGCAAGCAGCCGAAGAGCGGTGGTTGTAACGGTCGAGTGAAACGTTTCGCGCGCGTCATGACCCGCTGTGCGGCGACGGCGGCGCATCGGCGACGGCGCCAAGACGGCTCAACACCTCGGGCGACAGAAGCACGTCGCCAGCGCCCGGCGCGAGCCAGGCAGGCCGCGCGAAGCGCGGCTGCGAAACGCCCAGCGCCCGTATCGCAGTTGCGAAAAACGAGTTCGAGTTTCGGCCGAACCCGAGAAACGGATAAGGCAATCCGGCTCCGCCCTCAGGTCCGTCGGACAGCGCATTGACCGCTTTGAGGACACTGAGCGCCGGCTCCAGGCGCACGCGCAATTCAGCGGCGTCGAGGTCGCGGGCTTCGCCGGCCAGCACGCATACGTCGCCGCGACGTATCGCGGCTTCGACATTCCATGCGTCCGGCTGCGCCCCATACGTTACACCGTGAATCGGGAGCCAGGTGCGCGGATGGGTGAGCGTATCGTAGCCCCGGAGACGGTCGGTCGGCAGATAACCGACCGGCTTGTGCCGCCAAACGCCCGCACGCTCGTCGTACCAGCTCGCGAGCCCGTTGATTTGCCGCACCGCGGCGCCCGACGGGTCGGCGATCACCAGCATGCGATGCGCGCCGACCCGCGATCCCCACGGGATGCGCAGTTCGGCGGCCAGGATACGCCACCCTCGTTGCTCGCGCGCGCTGTCGCTCATTTCATAAAGATGCGCCCTTCGCGCCCGCGGCAAAAGTGCCGGCGACGCGTGCGCCCCCTGAAAACGTGGCGTTATGAATTGACCGACCGGGAAGGCGTCAGCATTCTGCCGCGCAATCGCCCGCCAGCGGCGCCAAGGGAGGTCACATGCACACCAACATCAAGTTCGGGGGCGCCGCGCTCGCGGCCCTCATGATCGCGGGGTGCACGAGCGCTCCGCCCTCTTCCGACACCCAGGCCGCCGACGCCGCTGCGCCCGCCGCCGTGCAAGTCGCCGACACGCAGGCGGAAGCTCCGTCGGGCCCGCATCCTGGCGAAGCCGTCTACAAGGCGCGATGCGCCGCCTGCCACGACAACCCGACCGCCACCAAGGCTCCCTCGCTTGAAGCGCTCGCACGGTATTCGCCGGGCCAGATCACCAATGCGCTGATCACCGGCCGGATGGTTCCCCAGGCGGTGGGCCTGTCCTCCAAGGAAGTCGGCGACGTTTCGAACTATCTCGCCCATGCCAGCGAAAGCGACGATTCCTGGATCGAGGCGATGATGTGCCCGACATCTCGCCGGACGCCGAAGCTGGACGCCGAACCGACGGTCGCGGCTTTCGGATTCAACCAGCAGAACACGCGCCGGCTGAGCTATGAACAGACCGGCATGAAGGCGGACGACTTCGCCAATCTGGAACTGGCGTGGGCCGTGGCCTTCCCGCAAGCGATCACGATGCGCAGCCAGGCGGCGGTGGTCGGCTCTTCCGTGTTCATTCCGGTCGGCGAGAGCAAGAACCGGATGTTCGCGTTCGACATCTCCGACACCAGCAAGCCGTGCATCCAGTGGGTCTATGAAGGCGACCGCACGCTGCGCAGCTCGACCGGATATGGCGTGCGCGCGGACGGCGTGAAGATGCTGCTGGTCGGCGATCTCGCCGGCTATGTGCACGCGGTCGACGCGATGACCGGCAAGCAGTTGTGGGAGGCCAAGGCCGGCCTGTTCGACGGATCGGTCATCACGGCGACTCCGGTGCTGGTTGGCGACAAGGTGATCGCGGCGTCCTCGCAATACGAGATCATGCTCGCGGCTCAGCCCAACTACGAGTGCTGCAAGATCCATGGCGGGGTGGTCGCCCTGAACGCGATGACCGGCGAGAAGATCTGGGAAGGCCACACCATGCCGGACGCCAAGCCGGTGCGCGATCGCGGCGACGGCAAGATGCTGTGGTCGCCCGCGGGCGCGCCGGTGTGGAACTCGCCGTCGATCGATCTCAAGCGCAACCAGGTCTATGTGGGGACCGGCGAAGCCAACTCGGTCGTCGCCCACCCCAACACGGACGCACTGATCGCGTTCGACATGGCGGACGGTTCGATCAACTGGTCGTTCCAGGCGACGGCCAACGACATCTTCAATGTCGGCTGCGGACCCAAGGGCGGCGGTCCGAACTGCGCCACGGAGACCGTGTTCCGGGACGTCGATTTCGGCGCGTCGACCATTCTGGCCAAAGCGCCGGACGGGTCGGACATGGTGCTCGCGGGCCAGAAATCCGGAACGGTGTGGGCGATGAACCCGGACACCGGCAAGGTGATCTGGCGCACGCATATCGGCACGGGCGGGCCCAATGGCGGCATCCACTGGGGCATCGCCGCGGACGATACGCACGTCTATGCGCCGATCAGCTATCCGGGCCGGTCGATCCCCGACCAGGTCGTGCCGGAGGACCTTAAACCGGGTCTCTACGCGGTGAATCTGAAGGACGGCACGATCGACTGGAAATTCGAAGCCGCGTCGGACTGCACCGACGCGCGCAAGAAGTTCGTGCCCCGCTGCAACATCCTGTTCGGCTTTTCCGGCGCCCCCACGATCATCGGCGATTATGTGGTGTCAGGCGGACTGGACGGGCGGGTCTATGTTCTTGAGCGCAAGACGGGCAAGCTGGTGAAAACGCTTGAGACCGCGCGCGAGTTCGAGACCGTCAACGGCGTGCCCGGGAACGGCGCCTCGGTCGACAACGCCTCGATCGTGGCCACCAACGGTCTGTTGCTGGTGAATTCCGGCTACGGGCTGTTCGGCCAAGGCTCCGGCAATGTGATGCTGGCCTACCGCGCCAAGTCCAAGTGAGCCGAGCCGCCAGGGCGTAGCCGGAGGTGCGCAACAGCGCCGCCGCTACGCTCCGGCGCGCCGGCCGGATAAATTGTTCCGATGACCGGGAGATCCGGAACTGGACCCGTGCGTCCGGTTGGGTCACATTGATACCGTCGAGTACAAATTGATACCGGCTGATCCGGCGATCATGCGGAAGAGACGCGATGCAAAACCGACCGGCGCTTTTCGTTCTCGCGATTGTCTTGACGGCCTGCACGCCCGTGCAGACGGCGCCCCCGGCGACGCCCTCGCCTCAGACTGCGGTGAAAGAGGGCGCACAGGCGGCGACGGACAGCGCCTCGCTTGCGCCCAGCGATCGACGCGCATGGTTCGGCGAGCTGCACCTTCACACCAACTATTCCTTCGACGCCTGGACCCTTGGAACGAAACTCGGACCCGACGACGCCTATCGGTTCGCCTCCGGCGGAACGGTTATGGTTCCGGCCTACCAGATTCAGCGCGAGCAGGGCCTCAAGGCGACTGACGCCGTTCCCGCGCGAAGAGCCTGGGCGCTGGACTTCGCCGCGGTCACCGACCATTCGGAGTATCTCGGCGCCGTTTCGCAGATCGATGTGCCCAGCAGCGCGTTCTCGAAAACCGATCTGGCGAAGTCACTTTCCTCCGGAGACCGTCGGGCCTTCTACCGGGCCGCCGCCGCCATTCGTGGTACGGATCCTGAGACCGCGGCGGCATTCCGCCAAGCCGCCGAGGCGGCCGACGCCTGGACCGCTGAAAAGCGCGCGGCCAACGCGCATTATCGTCCCGGAACCTTCACGACGTTCATCGCGTATGAGTGGTCGGCCTCGCCTGGGGCCGGCGTTCACATGCACCGCAATGTGATTTTCAGCGGCGACGATGCGCCCGCCCCTTTCTCCTCGATCGAGTCCACCCGGCCTGAAGACCTGTGGGCGTATCTCGACGGCGTGCGCGACGCGGGCGAAGACGTGCTGGCGATTCCGCACAACTCCAACCTCAGCGACGGACGCGATTTCGACTGGTACATGTCGGACGGGAAGCCGATCGATGCGATGTACGCGCTACAGCGGTCGCTGAACGAGCCGTTGATCGAAATCTCGCAGAACAAGGGCACGTCCGAAACGACGCCGGATCTTTCGGCAAGCGACGAGTTCGCCAATTTCGAGATCATGGACCGCGTGTACGCCGGCCAAGACGAGGCCACCGAGCATGGCAGCTATGTTCGCGAAGGACTTGGCCGGGGCCTTGTCGTCGGCGCGAAAGCCGGCGCCAATCCGTTCAAGGTCGGCTTTGTCGGCGGCACGGACTTTCACAATGCGCTGACCACGAGCGAAGAAGACGCTTTCGCCGGCGGCGCAAACGGAATCGACCCGAACTCGATGCTGCCGGATGGACAGCAGGCCAAGTCCAATCTCGACATGACCGGACTCAGCCAGGTGGTTCGCCCCAACGGACAACGCGAGAACGACCCGCTGCAATACAGCTCCGGCGCGGTGACCGGCGTGTGGGCGGAGGAGAACACCCGCGAATCGATCTTTGCGGCCTTGCGGCGACGCGAGACGTTCGCGACCTCAGGTACGCGCATACGAGTGCGGATGTTCGGCGGATGGAATTTCGCAACCGATCTGATGGCGAACCGCGACTGGCTGACGACCGCTTATGGCGACGGCGTGCCGATGGGCGGCGATCTCAGCGCGACGGCGCGGAGCGGGCAAGCGCCCGCTTTCGCGGTTCAGGCCGCGATGGATCCTGACGGCGCCCGGCTCGACCGCATCCAGATCGTCAAGCTGTGGCTCGACGGAGACGACTACAAGGAGAAGGTGTTCGACGTGGCTCTCTCGGACGGGCGCAAGGTCGATCCCGTCTCCGGCAAGCCCCCGCCCGTCGGCGACACGGTCAACCTGCGGGACGGCAGCTACACGAATTCGATCGGCGCGGCCGAGCTGACGACCGTCTGGCGCGATCCGGAGTTCAATCCGGATACGCCCGCCGTCTATTATGCACGTGTTCTGCAGATTCCGACGCCGCGCTGGTCGACCTTGCTGGCGATCCGGCGCGGCCTGCCGATTCCCGACCGGGTGGCCGCGACAATCCAGGAACGCGCCTGGACATCGCCGATCTGGTACGCCCCGTAGCGGCGATCGCCTCCGGTCAGGGTTGTCCGCAAGGCCGGAGACCTCTAATCGGCCTGTGATCGAGCGAGGCGAATACATGACCAAGAGTGACGACAGGATCGTACGCGACCAACCGATCGGCATGCCCTCCGAACAGGGGCCTCTGGCGGTCTATCACGGCACGCAACCGCCGGCGCCGAAATGGTTCGAGGACGCAATCGCGACGCCCTACAAGACGCACGCCGTGGATTGCGAAGGCGCGCGCATCCACTACCAGCAATGGGGCGACCGCTCGAAACCGCCCCTGCTTCTGGTGCATGGAAACGGCGCGCACGCGCACTGGTGGGATTTCATCGCGCCCTATCTGACCGACGACTATCATGTCGTGGCCATGACGTTCTCGGGCATGGGCGACAGCGACTGGCGTGAACAGTATTCGATGGACATGTTCGCACGCGAGCAGCTCGCCGTGTGCGAAGACGCCGGTCTGTTCGATCATGCCGAAAAGCCGATCATCGTCGCGCATTCGTTCGGCGGCTTTGTCACCATCCTGACCGGGGCTGAATACGGCGATCGCTTCACGGGCGTGGTCATCGTCGACTCTCCGGTCAACCCGCCGGACCGGCCGCGACGCGGGCCGCCGCCGGTTCGCGGCGGAAAGGTCTACCCGACGCTGGAAGCCGCCCTGGCGCGCTTCAGGCTGGCGCCGCCGCAGCCGTGCGAGAACCACTACATCATGGACTATATCGCGCGCTGGTCGCTGGCGAAGAAGCCTCTGCCCGACGGCGCGGGCGACGGCTGGGGCTGGAAATTCGATCCCGCGATCTGGCAGCGCTTTTCGGTGTCGCGATCGCCCGAGGTCCTGCTGAAGGAAACGCGCTGCCGTATCGCCCTGTTCAAGGGCGATCATTCGGTGATCTGGGAAGACGACGTACGCGACTATATGTGCTCGCTTCTGGGATACCAGGTGCCGTTCATCGTCATTCCCGAAGCGCGCCACCATATCATGCTCGATCAGCCGCTGGCGTTTATCGCCGCCTTGCGCACGCTTCTTCAGGAATGGCGCTACTCCGCGCCCACGCGCAAAACGCCTGCCTGAGGTCACGTCGTCGACGCCGACGGACAGCGATCGCTGGAGCAGACCATCGCGGTTCGCGCGATCGTCAGGGCGAGAGTTCGGCGGCGATCCGATCCGCGAACAGGCGGCCTTTGGGCGTCAACGCGATGCGTCGCCCATCGTCCGAGACAAGCCCCTGCCCGCTCAATCGCGCGAGCGCGCCAGCGTCGATATCGAAACCAAGTTCGGTGACGTCGGCGCGCGCGAATCCTTCGCGCACGCGCAATCCCATGGCGATCCTTTCGCGCACCTGATCAAGCGGCGTCAGGCGTTCTTCGGCGAGCCAACCGACGCCGGTTTTTTCGACCTGCTCGATATATTCCGGCGGGCGCGCCGCCGCCTCGACCGCGCTGCGAACGCCGCCTGTCGTCAAGCGACCGTGCGCACCCGGACCGACGCCAACCCAGTCGCCGCTGGCCCAGTAGACGCGATTGTGGCGCGACTCGTGTTGGGGTGCGCGCGCGTGATTGGATATCTCGTAGGCTGCATAGCCGGAGGCCTCGCACAGATCGCTCGTGAGATCGTACAACTCCGCAGCGGCGTCGTCCGGGGCCGGCGTCCATTCGCCGCGACGGACGGCGTAGGCGAACGCCGCGCCCGGCTCGATCGTCAACTCGTAGAGCGAGAGATGGTCGCACCCCAACCGCAGGGCCCGGGTCAGTTCGCCCTCCCATTGCAGCCCGCCCTGCCCCGGAAGCGCGTAGATCAGATCCAGCGACACGGAGGGAAAGAGGCCGCGCGCCTGATCGAGCGCCGCCAGCGCATCGGCCGCCGAGTGTGTGCGCCCAAGAAAGGCCAGACGCTTGTCGTCCAGAGACTGAACCCCGAGAGACAGACGGTTCACGCCCGCCGCGGCGAAGTCCGCGAGTGCGTCTTTGTCGTCAGGGTTGGCCTC
>JAWKVD010000012.1:0-109886 GCA_041398225.1 Hyphomonadaceae bacterium
AAGTATCGTACATACGGGGTGACTGAGATCATCGAACCGTCAATTCGAGCGTCCGCATAGGGAGGGGTTGCGTTTCCGCTCGGAATGGAGGTTCCGTGATGCGGCTGTCCGCACCAATTTATCAGCTGAAACGCCGCGCCAAACTGTTGGCGCGAGAAGAGAAGATTCCCCTGCATCAGGCGCAGGACCGTATCGCCGCTGAAGAAGGCTTCGCTGCATGGAGCTTGCTCACCTCACGCTTCGAGGCTGGTGAGGCTGGCGCCGAAGGCGCGCTCCTGCCGCAGCTTGTGGCTGGCGACATGCTCCTAATCGGAGCACGTCCTGGCCAAGGCAAGACCCGGCTTGGATTGCAGTTATTGCTTGATGCTGCACGTGCAGGGCGACGAAGCGTCTTTTTTACGCTCGAGTACACTGAGAGGGAGGCGATGGAGCGTATCGGAGCCTTGGCCGATCATTTGCCCGGACCCATACCTGAAATTGTCACTTCGGACGAAATCAGCGCCGATTTCATGGTCCAGTACCTGTCAGGCGCCGGACAGGGCACGGTGGCTGTCATAGACTATCTGCAAATCCTGGATCAGCAGAGAACGAAGCCTTCACTGTGGGAGCAGATGAAGGTCCTGCAGGCGTTCACACGCGGCGCCGGCGTCATTCTGGCGTTCATCTCACAGATCGACCGCTCTTATGAGCCGGCAAGTTCATCGGTTCCAGATCTCGCTGACCTTCGCCTTCCCAATCCAATTCCGCCGGGCATCTTCTCAAAAGCCTGCTTCTTGAACGCGGGCGAGGTTCGCCTTCAGAACCTGATATAAGCCTTTCCGCGAGTGCGAGCGGCGGCCTAGTCCGGCGTCGAAGCGCCGGGGCCGTCCAGCTCGAAGGCTTCGCGCGTCGCCTTGCGCCATTCGCGAATGATGCGGCCCCACCATTTGAACCGCGCCTCGTCGCTGAGGCGGTCGGCTCCTTCCAGCCAGGTCACCAGGGTGTCGAACGACAGCATGTTCAGCGTCTTGGTTGCGTAGGTGGCGCGCTGTTTCGCGCCGGGGCGCGCATCCGGCGCGGGCACGAAGAAAGCGAGCGATTTGGTCTGCACCTGATCGAGAAGCTTTTGCCGCTTGGGCTCGAAGACCGGATCGCCCCGGAAGGTCTTCAGGGCGACCAGGAAAATCTCCGGCTCCTTGCGCGCCTCGAGATAGAGAACCCGGAGCAGCCAGCCATAACCGCTCCACTGCCCTTTCTGCACCTCGGTCAGCACGTCCGAAACATGATCGAACATCGCCTCGATCAGCGCGTGCTTGGACGGGAATATCCGATAGAACACCGGCTTGGGCGCGCCCGCCGCATCCGCGATGTCCTGCATCGTCGCAGAAGCGCCCTTGGCCAGAATCACTTTCGCCGCCGTGCGGAGATAGCTGGCGCGGCGCGCCGGAACGTCCACGCGCGGCTTGGTCGCCCTGGGCGCCGTTTTTTCGGCGATTTCCGCTTTCGATCGATCGGCCATTCCGTTTCCCGTCGCGCCGGACCGCTCCGGCTCCCGCCGTTCTCCCAAATCCGGGGAAAAAATGCGACCGGCGGGTTGTCCCGGCTCTAAACCACGTTGCCGCACCCCTAACGTTACCATAGAGTATCAAGACGAAACGAAAAGACAGTCTGTCACAAACAGACTGCGCGGGAGGAAGCCAATGAAGAAGCCGTTCGCGATTCGCGCCGTCCTGATGTCCGGTCTCGCCGCCGCCGCCCTGACGGCCTGCGCGGCGAAGACGGGGGAAGAAACCACCGTCGACGAGGCCGCCGCGTCGCCCGCCCCGGTGACGGCCACCAAGCCGCCGTCAAATCCGCTTCGCAACGCCTATTTCGGCGATCTCCACGTTCACACCCGCAACTCGTTCGACGCCTACATCTTCAACGTGCGCGCGACGCCGGACGACGCCTACCGGTACGCCAAGGGGCAAACCATCCGCCACGCCTACGGCTTCGACGTGCGGCTGACCGACAAGCCGCTCGACTTCCTGGCGGTGACCGACCACTCGGAATATCTGGGCGTGCTGCAGGCCATCAACACGCCGGGCACATCCTACTCGACCGTTCCTTACGCAGCGGAGTTGTTCAGCGACGATCTGAGGGTCGTGAACTCGGCCTTCCGGCGCTTCGGCGACAGCATCCGCAGCGGACAGCGCGTGCCCGAACTGGCCGACATGAGCGCCACGCGATCGGCGTGGTCGGACATCATCGACTCCGCCCAGCGCAACAACGACCCGGGACATTTCACGACCTTCATCGGCTATGAGTTCACCTCGGCGCCGGACGGGCAGAACCTGCACCGCAACGTTATTTTCTCCGGCTCCAAAGCGCCGGCGACGCCGTTCTCCGCGCTGGAATCCCAGAACCCTGAAGACCTGTGGCGCTGGATGGACGCCCAGCGCGCCAACGGCATGGAAGCGCTCGCCATCCCGCACAACTCGAACGGTTCGGACGGGCGCATGTTCCAGCGCACGCAATGGAACGGCGCGCCCTTCGACGCCGACTACGCCGACCTGCGGATGCGCAACGAACCGCTCGTCGAGGTCACGCAGGTGAAAGGCACGTCGGAAACGCACCCGCTGCTCTCGCCGAACGACGAGTTCGCGAATTTCGAGATCATGGAGTGGTATATCGGCAGCGCGACGCCGATCACCAAGTTCGCGGGAGGCTATGTGCGCGATGCGCTGCGGGCCGGTCTCGAATTCCAGACCAAGTCGGGCTTCAACCCGTTCAAGTTCGGCATGATCGGCTCCAGCGATACGCACAACGCTGCGGGTCCGTACGAAGAGCCCAACTACTTCTCGAAGGTCGGCATCCTCGACGCGACGCCCGAGCGCAGAGGATCGGTCGTTCCGGAGGGCAAGGGCGACTGGCACAGCTATTCGCCGCCGGACAACATCGCGCGTTACTCCACCTGGGGCGCTTCGGGCCTGACCGGCGTGTGGGCGGAGGAGAATACGCGCGAGTCGATCTATGCCGGCCTGCGCCGCAAGGAGACCTATGCCACGACGGGTCCGCGCATCCGCGTGCGCCTGTTCGCAGGCTATGGACTCGACAACGGACCGCTGACCCGCGAGGCCAGCCTGAAGAACGCCTATTCCAGGGGCGTTCCGATGGGCGCCGATCTGGCTGCCAAGAACGGCTCGGCAAGTCCGACCTTCAAAGTCTGGGCGGCGCGCGATCCCGACAGCGCCCCGCTGCAACGGCTCGAGATCGTCAAGGCCTGGACCGATCCTTCGGGCGAATCCCATGAGAAGGTGATCGACGTCGCCTGCTCCGACGGCGGCGCCGTCGACGCGGCGAGCGACCGGTGCCCGGACAATGGCGCGCAGGTCGATCTCAAGACCTGCGCCTATTCTCAGGATGTGGGCGATGCGGAGCTTTCGGCGGCATGGAAAGACCCCGAGTTCGATCCCTCGCAAAACGCGCTCTACTATGCCCGCGTTTTGGAGAACCCGACATGCCGCTGGTCGACCTGGGATGCGATCCGCGTCGGACAGGAACCGAACCCCGATCTTGAGAAAGTCATCCAGGAACGGGCCTATTCGTCTCCGATCTGGATCGTTCCGGTCGAACGGAGCTGATCTGAATGACGGCCCCGCAGGCCGCGGCCTGCCTACCCTTTCGCGGCTCGTGCGCGAACCCCTGGTGCATTTCATCATCATCGGGGCGATCATTTTTGGCCTGAACGCGGCGATACGGGGACCGGAGCCGCGTTCGGACTCCGGGATGATCGAGGTCAGCGAGGGGCGCGTCGCGCAGATCCTCGAGAGCTTCCAGCTGGTGTCCGGCCGCGCGCCGACCGCAGAGGAAGCGCAAGCGCTGCTGGACGACTTCGTGATCGAGGAAGCCGCCTATCGCGAAGCCCTCGCCATGGGGCTCGCCGAGGACGACACGGTGGTTCGCCGCCGTCTGCGCCAGAAGGTCGAATTCCTGTTCGAGGACGAAGCCGCCCAGGAACCAGCCACCGACGCCGACCTCAAGGAATGGCTGGCGGGCCGCGAAGACCAGTATCGCCTGCCTGAACGGCGCGCGTTCCAGCAGGTGCTCGCCAGTATCGACCGGCGCGGCGTCGAAGCGGCCGGAGATGCGAAGCGGTTCGCGGAGGCGCTGAAGACCGGCGCCAGGCCCGAAGATATGGGCGACGACACCTTCCTGCCCGGCGCGGCCGGACTGATGAGCCAGCAGGAAGTCGCGAGCCTGTTTGGCGAGGCGTTCGCGCAGGGCCTGTTCGCGGCGCCGACAGATGGCTGGATCGCGCCGGTTCCCTCCTCGTTCGGCATGCACGCGGTCCGCATCACCGAGCAGCAGCCCGGCGTGCTGCCCCCGTTCGATGCGATCCGCAGCCGACTGGAGGCTGACCGCGCCCAGCAGATGCGCGCCGACCGCCTGCGCCAGAAGCTGAAAGATCTGCGCGACCGCTATGACGTTCGCATCGACTGGCCCAAGGACCTCGCGCCGGCCATGGCGCAGATGGAGGCCGCGCGGTGAGCCTCGCGCAACGCCTTCTCTCGTTGCTTCTCGTTTTCGTCGCCTTGAGCGGCGCGGCCCACGCCCACGAGGTGCGCCCCGCCTATCTCGCCATTCGCGAGGTCGAATCCGACACCTACGACATCGTCTGGAAGACGCCCGCGCAAGGCGACCTGCGGCTGGCGCTCAACGTCGTCTTCCCCGAGACTTGCGAGAGCCTGGCGCCGCCGCGCGTTCGCGCGCCGGGCGGCGCGGTCATCGCCTCATGGCGGGAGCATTGCCCCGGCGGGCTGATCGGCCAGACCATCGCCATCGACCGGCTCGACAAGACGCTGACCGATACGCTCTTCCGTCTGGAGCCGCTGGGCGCCTCGCCGCAAACCTTCCGCCTCACCCCGGACAAGCCCTTCATCCAGATTCCGGCCAGGCAGAACTGGATGCAGATCGGAACCGCCTATTTCGGGCTAGGCGTCGAACACATCCTGATGGGCGTCGATCACCTGCTGTTCGTTCTCGCGATTCTGCTTCTGGTCGGGATGAACGGTCGATTGCTGGCGGCGGTCACATCCTTCACGGTGGCGCACAGCCTAACGCTGGTCGGCACGTCTCTGGGCTGGGTGCGTTTGCCCGTGCTTCCGGTCGAGGCGACGATCGCGCTGTCGATCGCCTTCGTCGCGGCCGAAGGCGTGCGGGCGCGAAGCGGTCAACCGACGCTGACGCAGCTTCATCCGTGGATCGCTTCGTTCGCCTTCGGACTGCTGCACGGCTTCGGCTTCGCGGGCGCCTTGCGCGAAATCGGGCTGCCGGAGGACGCCGTGCCGCTGGCGCTGTTCTCCTTCAATCTCGGCGTCGAGGCCGGGCAGCTCCTGTTTATCGGCGCGGTGCTGATCGTCACGCTCGCGGTCAAGGCGGTCGTCCGTGCGCGGCCGATCCCGGCATGGGCGCAGATGGCGCCGCAATACCTGATCGGCATATGCGGGGCGTTCTGGTTCGTGGAGCGCGTCGCGCGCATCGTCGCGATCTAGCGCGACCGGCGCCGCGCCCACAGGCTTTTTCCCGAGGGACATGAGAAACCCGCAACCGACGCGACGTCAGACGTCCGCTTTCGAACCCGCGCGCCCTTGACAAAACGAGAGCGATCACTTGCGTTTGTTCAACGCCTGCTTTCACCGTCAGCGGAGGCCCGATGCCCGCTCACTCACGCCCCTCATCAAACCGCCATGACCGCCCCTAGCGCGCCAGACGCCGGCGCGGCGACGTTCGGTTGGATCGGTCCACGGCCGAGCGTTCCCCAGTTCGGCGCCGTGCTCTATCTCGGCGTCGTCGCCATCCTGATCGCGGGACTGCAGCCGCTGCTGCTTGGCGGGCTGGAGCACGAAGGGCGCATCAACGCCAACCAGCTGGGATGGGCGGCGACCGCGGAGCTGCTCACCATGGGCGCATCGGCCGCCGCGATGGGCCCTGGCCGCGCCCCTCCTCGCTCAAGGCGATCGCCATCGTCGTCTGCCTTGCGCTCGCGGCGATCGACCTTGCGACGCCCTACGCATCGGGCATGAACGTGGTGCTGATACGCGGCGCGGCGGGTCTGCCGAGCGGCGTCCTGATGTGGATCACCATGTGCCTGATCGCGCGTTCGCCCCGCCCCGAGCGCTGGTCGGGAATTTATCTCACCGTGCAGACCCTCGCGCAGCTCGTGCTCGCGGCGCTGATCGCGGCGTTCGTCATCGAACGCTTCGGCGCGGGCGGCGGCTTTTCCGTGCTGGCCGCGACGGCGCTTGCGGGCGTTCCCATCGCTCTTCTGCTTCCGGGAAATTTCGCGCCCCTCGACCACAAGCGAGAAGCTGGCGCTTCCGGGGTTCGCGGATGGATCGCGCTGCTGGCGGCGTTTCTCTACACCGCCTTCACCATCGGGGTCTGGGTCTATTTCGAACCGCTGTCGCGGCAGGCCGGCCACGCCGAGGGGATCGCCGGGGTCGCCGTGTCCATCTCGCTGGCCTGCCAGGTGGCCGGCGGGCTCGCCGCCACGCTCCTCGCCGGAAAGATCGACTGGAAGCTGGCGCTGATCGTCTCGTCGATCATCAACGGCGCCGCGATCGTATGGCTCTACATGCTGCCCGGCCCGACGACCTATCTGGTTCTCTCCGGCGTGTTCGGCTTTTGTGGCTGTTCGTGATCCCCTTTCTGGCGCCCGATGATCCTGGAAGCCGATCCGGAACGGCGCGCGCTGGTTCTGGTCGGCGGGGCGCAGGTGCTGGGCGGAAGCTTCGGGCCGTTGCTCGCATCGTTCCTGGTTTCCAGCGCCGATGTCCGCGGAGCCTTCCTGTTCGGCGCGGGCTGTCTCGTCGTTTCAGTCGTCATCGCCTTCGCCCTCCACTATTCGCGGCCGCGCACGGCCGGGATGGGTTGACGCCATGCCGGCCAAGCAGACCCGCAGAGCACGCCGCCCGACAGGCAAGCGCCGATCGCCGGTTCAGGAACGCTCGATCCAGACGCGCGAGCGCCTGCTCGACGTCGCCGGGCGCCTGCTCGGCGAGGTCGGGATCGAGCGCATCTCCACCAATCTGATATGCGCGGAGGCCGGCGTCTCGCCGGCTGCGCTCTACCGCTATTTCAAGGACAAGTACGCCGTGCTCGAAGCGCTCGGGCGGCGCCTGATGGACCGGCAGAACGCGGTGCTGTTCGCCTATCTCGAGCGGTATGCGCCCGGCGGGCTGGAGGCGCTGTCGGCGAACACCGAGGAGCTGATGCGCGCGACCGCCGAAGTGACCGCCAGCGAACCTGGCGGCGTGTGGGTGGAGCGCGCCTTGCGCGCGGTGCCGCAGCTCGTTCACGTCCGGGTCGAGTCGCATCGCGAAGTCACCGACGCGATGCTCGAAGTGTATGCGCCTTTGACGCCCGGCATAGCGCCGGCGGATCTCTGGCGGCGCATCCGGATCATGGTCGAACTCGGCTATGCGATCGACGAGATGCTGAACGAGGAGACGCGCATCGACCGCGACGTCCTGTTCAGAGAGGCCGCCGCCATTCTGGCGGGGCGGATGATCACACTGACACGCGGGGAGAACGAGCCATGAGCGAGTGGTCGAACTGGTCGGGCAGCGTTCTGGCGAAGCCCTCCGCCATCTCCCGCCCGAAGACCATGGCGGAATTGTCCTCGGTCGTCGCGGCCGCCCGAAAGGTGCGCGTGGTCGGCGCGGGGCATTCCTTCATGCCGCTGTGCGAAACCGACGACGTTCTGATCTCTCTTGCCGACATGGACGGCGAGGTCGAGGTCAACGCCGACAGGACACGCGCGTCCGCGCCTGCCGGGATGAGCCTCAAACAGCTGACCAAGATTCTCTGGGACAAGGGCGCCTCGCTCGCCAATCAGGGAGACGTGAACCCGCAATCGCTTGCGGGGGCGACCTCGACCGGAACGCACGGCACCGGCGCATCGCTCGGCTCGCTGTCGACGCTGCCGCGCGCGTTTGAGCTGATCATGCATGACGGTTCGGTCGTGCGCTGCAGCGAGACGGAGAATCCCGATCTCTTCCAGGCGCAGAGACTGTCTGTCGGTCTTCTGGGCGTCGCGGCGCGCATCGAGTTCGACATCCTGCCGGCCTATCACCTCGAGGAGCGGCTGGAGACGGTGCGGCTCGGCGAGCTGGCTGAACGCTGGCCGGACCTGGCGGCGCAGAACCGGCACGCCGAGTTCTTCATCTTCCCATACTGCGATGTCGCGATGCTCAAAGTCCTGCACCCGAAGGAGTCGGAAGGCGAGATGCCCTATACGACCGACTTCGACGAAAAGCCGTTTCGGCGGCTATGCGACATCTGCGCGGCGGCCCCGTTTCTTACGCGCTTCCTGCAAAGCAAGGCGATCCAGGCCGGCACGAAGAAGCGGCGCGTCGGGCCGGCCTATCAGATATTTCCGTCCGAACGGACCATCCGCTTCGAGGAGATGGAATACGAACTGCCGCGAGAGAACGGCTGGCCGGCGCTGCGCGAAGTGATCGCACACGTGCAGAGGAACAAGCTGCCCGTCACCTTCCCGCTCGAATTCCGGCTGGTGGCGGCGGACGACATCTGGCTGAGCCCGTTCAACGGGCGGGATGGCGCGTCGATCTCGTTCCATCAGTACGCAAAGATGAAATGGCGCGAGATCTTTCTGGACGTCGAAAAGATTTTCCGCTCCTTCGACGGCCGTCCGCACTGGGCCAAGCGCCACACCATGACCAACACCGACCTGCATGCGCTCTACCCGATGGCGGAGCGCTTCTGTGCGGAGCGCGCCAAGGCTGACCCCGTCGGCAAGTTCGCTAACGCGCATCTTGCCGACCTGTTCGACATACACTGACACTCAAGGCGGAGCCGCCACATGAATGACCGCGATCTGCACGGGCGCCTGATCGGACAACAAGGCGGGCGCGAAGCGTTCAACACGCCGGTGCTGGTGATCGATCTCGACCGGCTTGAACGCAACATCTCGGCCATGGCGGCGTTCGCAAAGGCCCATGGCGTCGCCCTGCGGCCTCACGCCAAGACCCACAAGTCCGTCGACATCGCGCGGTTGCAGAAGCAGGCGGGCGCGGTCGGCAATTGCTGCGCCAAGCTGGGCGAGGCCGAGACGCTCGCCGAGGGCGGGATCGACAGCATCCTGATCACCTCGCCGGTCGTATCGGCGCCCGCGATCGCCCGGCTCGCGGCGTTGAACGAGAAAATTCGGGACCTGCGCGTCGTGGTCGACAATCCCAGGAACCTCGCGGACCTCGCGCAAGCGGCGGCGACCGGAAGACCTCTGCAGATCGTGATCGACATCGATCCCGGCATCCGCCGCACCGGCGTTCGCGACGCCGCGGCGGCGGTCGAGATTGCCGCAGCCGCGACCGCCGCGCCGGCAATCAACTATCTCGGCGTGCAGTTCTATTGCGGACGCGAGCAGCATGTCGAAGCGTTCAAGGACCGGCGCGAGGCTCTCCAGGACCGTACGGCGTTTCTTCGTGAAGTGATCGCCGCGTTGACGGCGGAAGGGTATCCGCCGGGCGTCGTCACGGGCGGCGGCACGGGCACCCATCTGATCGACGTCGAACTGGGCGTTCTCAACGAACTCCAGGTCGGCTCCTACGTCTTCATGGACCGGCAGTACAACGATTGCGAGATCGCGCCCGACGGGTCGCCCGTGTTCGAAACCTCGCTGTTCGTCGACGCCCGCGTGGTGAGCGCCAACACGCCCGGCATGGCGACCATCGACTCAGGCTTCAAGGCGCTGGCGACGGACGGCGGCCCGCCCGCTATAGCATCCGGTGCGCCCGAGGCCTCGATCTTCCACTTCATGGGTGACGAACACGCGGCGCTCGTCTCTCCCGACGATCGCTTCGAGATCGGAACGCGCGTCTCACTTGTGGTCCCGCATTGCGACCCCACGGTGAACCTCTACGACTTCTACCATGTGGTGCGCGGCGACACGCTGGTCGACATCTGGCCGGTCAGCGCGCGCGGCGCTTCCCGCTAGCAGGCGCCGCCGCACCGCTGAGCCGAACCGGTCAGCCGAGCAAGCTCCGGCAATCGCGGGCGATCACGCTTTCCTCGTCGGTGGTCAGGGCGGCGATCGCAATCGCGGAGTCCGGGGCGTCGATGCGCACCGCGCCCGACCGGTTGGCGTCCGCATCGATCCGGGCGCCCAGCCAGCCGGCCGCTTCGACAATCCGCTCCCGGATAACCGGCGACTTGGCGCCGATGCCGCCGGTCATGACCAGCGCATCAAGACCGCCAAGTGCGGCCGCCAGCGCGCCAAGCTCCACGCCGATGCGATAGATGAACAGATCGACCGCGAGACGCGCGCCGTCTTCCGAGCTGGCCAGCAGCGTTTTCATGTCGCCGCTAAGCCCGGAAACGCCCTTCAGTCCGCTGTCCTTGTAGAGCATCTCCGACACCTGAGCGGCGCTCATGCCGCACTGCTCGATCAGGAAGAGCGGAACCGCCGGATCGAGCGCGCCGCAACGCGTGCCCATGACCAGACCGTCGAGCGCGCTGAACCCCATGGTCGTGGCGATGCTGCGCCGGCCCTTCATGGCGCACATGCTGGCGCCCTGTCCAAGATGCGCCACCACCACGCGCCCATCCGCGCGCTCGCCGATCAACTCCGGCAGGCGGCCGGCCACATAGGCGTATGACAGGCCGTGAAATCCATAGCGCCGAACGCCCTTGCGCCGAATGTCCTCCGGCACGGCGAGCAGAGTGGCCAGCCGGGGCTGCGTGGCGTGGAAGGCCGTGTCGAAGGACGCCGTCTGCAGCAGGTCCGGATGCGCGCGCGCCACCGCCCTCACCGCCGCCAGATTGTGGGGCTGGTGCAGCGGCGCAAGCGGATCGAGCGTCTCCAACTGGGCCAGAACCTCCGGCGTAAGACGCACGGGCGCAACGAACCCGTCGCCGCCGTGAACGACACGATGGCCGACTGCCACGAAGCGGATGTCCGGATGCCTGCCGGCGACATGCGAGAGAATCTGATCGACCGCCTGCTCGGCCTCGATGGGATCGCCCAACGGCTCGGACTGGCGTGGGCCGCCGCGCTCGGCGAACTCGAAGACCGGGGCATGGTGCAAGTCCGACACCTCGCCGCGAACGAGCGCGGCTCCGGTTTCATCCGCGTCCGGGTAGACGGCGAACTTCAGGCTCGACGAGCCCGCATTGAGCGTCAGAACGGCGTTTGTCATTGCGGCGCTTCACCCGCGTGGACCGCAAGCTGCGCCAGCGCGCATGAGGTCGTACGGGCGAGAACCCCATCGGCCCGGCTCGTGAGGATCACCGGCACCCGCGCGCCCATGACGAGCCCGGCGCCGTCCGCCCCGGACAGGTAGACAAGTTGTTTCGACACCATGTTGCCCGACGCCAGATCGGGCGCCAGGAGAATGTCGGCCACCCCAGCCACCGGCGAGACGATCCCCTTCGTCGCGGCTGCGTCCCGCGATATGGCGTTGTCGAACGCCAACGGCCCGTCGAGCACGCCGCCCTTTATCTGGCCCCGGTCCGCCATCTTGCACAGCGCGGCGGCTTCGACCGTAGATCGTATCTTGGGGTAGACCGTTTCAACCGCCGACAGGATCGCGACCTTGGGCGCGGGAATTCCGCAGGCGCGCGCAAGATCGATCGCGTTCTGAACAATGTCCTTCTTGGCGTCGAGGTCGGGTTCGATGTTGATCGCCGCATCGGTGATGAGCAGAAGCTTCTCATAGTGCGGAACGTCGAACACGAAGACGTGGCTCATGCGACGCTCGGTGCGCAGCCCGGAATCAGACTTCACAATGGCGCCCATCACCTCGTCGGTATGCAGCGCGCCCTTCATGATCGCCGACACGCGCCCGTCGCGGGCGAGCGCCGCCGCCTGCGCGGCGGCTGCGTGGCTGTGCGGCGCGTCGATCAGTTCAAAGCCGGAAATGTCGAGACCGGCCGCCTCCGCCGCTTTCCTGACCTTGGCCTCAGGCCCCACCAGAACAGGCGCGATCAGCTTCTGCGCCGCCGCCTCGACCGCGCCGGTGATCGACGCGGCGTCGCACGGATGAACCACGGCGGTCGGCAGGGGCGGAAACCGCAGCGCGCGTTCCGTCAGCTCCCTAAAGCGTTCGCCGCGTTCATGGAGATGCACTTCGGGCAGCGTGGCGCCCGGCCGGCGCACCTTCACGGTCGGCGCAATGACCTCGGCCTCGCCGACGATCACGTCCTCCCCCTCCTGATTCACGCACAGGCAATCCAGGATGACGTGGCCGTTGGGGCGTTTCTCCCGCACCGTCACGCGCACGCGCACCACATCGCCGACGCCGACCGGCGTGTGGAAGTTGAGGGACTGGTGGAGATAGACCGTTCCCGGTCCCGGCAGCTCCGTTCCCAGAACCGCGGAGATCAACGCGCCGCCCCACATGCCGTGAGCGATGACCTTATGAAAGCGGTCGCCCTTCGCGTATTCGGGATCGACATGCGCCGGATTGATGTCCCCCGACATCACGGCGAACAACTCAATGTCCTGTTCGCGAAGCGTGCGCTTGATCTCGGCGCAATCGCCGACCTTCAGTTCATCGTAGGTGCGGTTCTCGATATATCGCATCTCAACCTCGGGCCATCATATGACGTCTAACGACCCTCGGCCGTTCGCTTGCGGTTCAGGCGCAGCATAACACCGTTCGCCGGCTAGTCCTGCCGGACATACGCGCCCGGCGCATCCGCGACGACGCCGGTGCCTCGCCCCATCCCCGGCGGCGAAACCTCCTCGCCGGACCGCTGATCGAGCCAGTCCGCCCAGGCCTCCCACCACGAGCCTTCATGCGAAGGCGCGTTCGCGAGAAAGGCGTCAGGGTCAGCGTAGAGATCGCCGAGCGCCCGCGTCCTCATCCGGTAGGAACGATGCTTGTGTCCCGGCTCGGAGACAATACCGGCATTGTGTCCGCCGCTGGTCAGAACGTAGGTGACGTCCGTGTCGGTCAGCAGGTGGATCTTGTAGGTCGACCGCCACGGCGCGACATGATCGCGCTCGGTCCCGACCGCGAAAACCGGAACGTGGATATCGCCCAGCGCAATCGGACGCCCCGCCACGTCGAACCGACCTTCCGCCAGATCGTTGTTCAGGAACAGTTTGCGGAGGTATTCCGAATGCATGCGATAGGGCATGCGCGTGGCGTCGGAGTTCCACGCCATCAGATCGTTCATGGGCGGCCGGTCCCCCATGAAGTAGTCCTGCACCAGACGCGACCAGACCAGATCGTTGGAGCGCAACATCTGGAAGGCGCCGGCCATATGCTCGGAATCGAGATAGCCGCGCCGCCACATGATGTCCTCAAGGAAGGCCAGCTGGCTCTCGCTGATGAACAGCATCAGCTCGCCGGCTTCCGTGAAGTCGGTCTGCGCGGCCAGAAGCGTCATCGACGCCAGGCGATCGTCGCCGTCGCGCGCCATGGCCGCCGCCGCCACCGACAGCAACGTTCCGCCCAGACAATAGCCGGCGGCGTGGATTTTCTGATCCGGAACGATCTCCTCGACCACATCTAGAGCGGCCATCACCCCTTGGGCGCGATAATCGTCAAAGCCCACCGAGCGCTGCTCGGGGCCAGGATTGCGCCACGAGATCATGAAGACCGTGAAGCCCTGCTCCACCAGATAGCGAACCATCGAGTTCGCCGGAGACAGGTCCAGAATGTAATACTTCATGATCCACGCCGGAACGATCAGGATCGGCTCCGCCTTCACATGATCGGTCGCCGGCGCATACTGGATCAGTTCGATCAGCTCGTTGCGATAGACGACCTTTCCGGGGGTGATGGCGACGTCTTCGCCAACCACATACGCTTCGGCGCCGGCGGGACGCTTGCCGGTCACGGCGCGCTCCGCGTCTTCCATATAGTTGCGGAACCCCTGAGCGAGATTGGCGCCGCCGGTCGCCAGCGTCCGCGAGAGAATTTCCGGATTGGTCCAGAAGAAGTTGGAGGGCGCGAAGGTGTCGAGGATCTGTCTGGCGAAAAATTCCGCCATCTCTTCGTGACGGCGCGTTACGCCGCGCACGTCCGTGGTGGCGTTGTGCCACCACTGCTGATTCAGCAGAAAGCCCTGCTGAATGAGATTGTACGGCCAGTATTTCCACTGCTCGCCGTCGAACCGGTGGTCCTGCGGCAAGGGCTTGATGCAGGTTTCGGCGTTCGGCCCTTCAAAGGCGCAGCGTGCGGAATACCCGGAAAAGCGCGAGACCTTCTCCATCCCCTTCCGGGCGATCTCCCAGCGCTTGCCCGGCGCGAAGGCGAGATGGACCGACCAATCCAGAAACGCCTCGGCCAACGCGGCGGGCGACAGTCCGCCGGTGAAGCGAGCGGCCGCCGCGTGCAGCGATCGATCCAGCGTCTCCGGGAAGGGCGTCGCTTCCGGCGTTCCGGCCGGCTGGCGCCCGGCCTCGCCTATGGCGTCTTCCGGCGCGCGCGCCGTCTTGACGGCGACTGGGCCGTCCCCGCGCGCCTCGGGGCGGACGTTCGCCCCGTCGCTTGGTGCGGCTTCATCTGTTTCGGCAGCCGTCCGGGTCGCCTGTCGCATTCGGTCTATCCACCAACAATATCGGACAGAGCAGACAGTGCGCCCAAAACGCGCCGCCGATCGCTCCTCGAACCATGAATGTCTGGCGCAAAAATCCTAACGCCTTCGCTACATCGGTCTCTCGGAACGCCGAATACCCCGTGCCGGACGGCGACGATTTCGAAGCCCGTATCGCCCGTCCCGACAGGCCGTTTACCGGGCCGCCCGCCGCCGGAAACGCGTCCGCGCCCGCCCCATCGCTTGATCGACCGTTCGATCCGGCCGTCGCGGCGTTTCAAGTCTTGGCGCTGTCGCAAATCTCGGCTCTCATATTGTCACGGCTCGCTACATATCTGCTTAAGTATGCATTGCGGCGCAAACGCGTCGCGTCACCGCACCCGACAGGAGCGATTCAATGACACATGAACATCTCAGGGAAGGTCTCCCCGTCTTCCTGCATGACGGCGAAGTTTCGGTCGGCGCGGTGCGCGAGGTCCATCCCGGCGAAATTCTCGTCTATATCGAGAACACGGGCGATGTCCGTCTTTCGATGCTGGCGGTTCAGGAAGTCCATTTCGACAAGGTGGTGCTCAACCCCGAACACCTGTCCGAAAAGGTGAAGGCCGCCATCGCTCGGGCCCACAGCGCCGAAGACTGAACCGCCTCCCGGACCGTCGCCGCGAAGCGTCAGTCCGCCTCGAGCCAAAGCTCGTGCGCGTCGATCTGAAGCGTCAGCCAGGCGATGGTCGCCCGGACGCGCGCTTCGATCTCCAGCAGCCGCGCCTCTCCGAACCGACGTTCGGCGGCCTGAAGATCGGCCAGATCATAGGCCTGCAGCTCGAACCCGCGCCGCATGCGCCGGACCGCCGCCTCGCTGTCGTCCAGCGCCGAACGCGCGGCGGCCCAGGCCTCCTGCTCGGACGTCGCCATGATGACGTTGGTCCGGGCCAGGGAACGGATCTCGCGCTTGCGCTTCTCCAGCATCTGCAAAGCCTCGCGCGCGGCGGCCGCTTCCTTGCTCGCGGTCCCCATGCGCGCGCCGCCGCCGAGCGGCACGGTCAGAACCAGTCCGAGGCCGGTTTCCTCGCCATTGCGTTCCGAAAACGCCCGGACCCCGAGCGAGGGATCGGGGGTGCGGTCCGCGCGTGCGCGCCGCGCAGACGCCTCCAGACGGTTCGCCTCGGCCTGATAGAAACCGATCTCATGGCTGCGCGCGATGGTCCGCTCCACCCAGGTCTCCGGTTCTGAAAGAACCGGCGGCCGGTCGATGGGCGGCGCGGCGGCGGGCAGCGGGAGATCGGGAAAGAACGCCTCGAGTTCGGCTCGCGCACGCGCTTCCTCGCCCTCGGCTTGGCGCGTCGCCACTTGCGATGCGGCGTGGGCGGCGCGCGCCAGCTCCACCTCGATCTCGGCTGCGTCGTCGACCGCCGCGCGGCGCGTCACGATCCGCACCTCCTCGGCGAACGCGGTTTCCAGTTCACGCCGGGCCGTGACCGTTTCGGACGCGGCGAGCCACGCCATCCAGCGCTCCATGAGCGACAGAGCGGTCTGGTGCCGGGCGTCCTCGGCGTATTGCTCCGCGCTCTTGATCAGCGCGGCGCCGATCTCCCGATCCAGCCGCCCTTTTCCGGGCAGCCGCAAGCCGCGCGAAATGGTGGCGTCGTACTCGCCGAAGGACAGCATGCCGTCCTCGACATCGCGGCGGTGATAGGAGCCCGACATCGTCCATTCGTGCGGTCCGGCCTCAAGGCGTCGCGCCTCTCCGCGAGATTGGCCGACCCGTTCGAGCCCGGCCTTCACCTGCGGGTCCGCGTTGAGGACGTTCTCGACGACCTCAAGCGGGGGAAGGAAGTCCTGGGCTGCAGCGGTGGGGGGACGGACAGTGCAGCCCAGGACAAGAGCGAACGCGAGCGCGCCGCTCTTTCTCGTAAACCAAAGTGACGGCGCGGCGCTCATGACAGGCGCCCCGCGGCCAGAACAGGCTCCATCCAGAACATCAGTCCCTGGATGGGCGTCTTCTCTTTCAACTCCGCGAGCAGGTCTTCGGCCCGCTCCCTGCCCGCGACGACGACCAGCACGCCGCGCGATACGCTGCCGGAAACGCGCTCCGCGTGGCTCGCGCTGGCAAAGCCGAAGCCGTGTCCACGCGCATGCCAGGTCGTGAATCCCGGCAGGCGCGGCTCGGATTGTTCGAGCAGATCCACAAGTGCGTCCTCGGCCTCGGGGGGGTACACCACGGTCAACCGGCAGATATCGCCCGCCATTCGAGCTCTCCTTCTTGTCTGGCGCGCGATGCGGCGTGGGCTCCAAACCGGCGGAACAGAACCGGGAGCAAAACGAGGGTCAGCGCGGTGGAGGTGATCAGTCCGCCGATCACCACGATCGCCAGCGGCCTTTGGATTTCCGACCCCGGACCGTCGGCGAACAGCAGCGGCGCGAGGCCGAACGCGGCGATGGTCGCGGTCATCAGAACCGGGCGCAGCCGGCGCACGGCGCCTTTGAGAACCGCTTCCTCAACGCCCGCCCCGGCGGCCATCAACTGATTGAAATAGCTGACCAGAACCAGACCGTTCAGAACCGCGATGCCCAACAGGGCGATGAAGCCGACGGACGCGGGAACCGACAGGTATTCTCCGGCCAGCGTCAGCGCGAGCACTCCGCCGACCAGCGCAAAGGGAACGTTCGCGAAGATCAGCAGGGCCTGCCGGACCGAACGCAGGGTCGCGAACAGAACCAGGAAGATCAGCCCAAGGGCGACGGGAACGACCAGACCGAGGCGCGCGGCGGCGCGTTTCTGGTTCTCGAATTCGCCGCCCCATTGCAGGCGATAGCCTTCCGGCAGTTTGACCTGCTGGGCCACAGCCTCCTGCGCCGAGGTCACGAAGCCGACAAGGTCGCGGCCTTCCACGAACGCCTGGACGAGCGCGAAGCGCGAGGCGTTCTCGCGGTCGATCTTGATGGCGCCGGGCTCCTGAACAATGTCGGCGAAGTCCGCGACGCGCATCACGCCGCCGTCCGGCGTCGCGATCTGAAGGTCCTCGAACGCCTCGGCCGACTGGCGCAGCCAGTCCTCGCCGCGAAGAACGATCGGCGTGCGCCGGCCCGGCTCGAGCACGACGCCCGCGCGCACGCCTTCCAGCATCGCCCTCAGATCGTCCTGCGCATCGGCGATCGAAAGTCCGGTGGCGCCCGCACGATAGCGGTCGACGTTGAGTTGCATGAAATCGGTGGAATCGTTGGACAGCGTGAAAACCTCGCTGGCCCCTTCCACGCCGCGGATCGCGGTCTCGATCTGCCCGGCCAGATCGCCCAGCACATCAAGGTCCGGCCCGAAGATCTTCACCGCCAGGTCTCCGCGCGCGCCGGTGAGCATTTCCGAGGTGCGCATCTCGATGGGTTGGGTGAAGGCCGGCTCGATGCCCGGAAGCGTGCGCATGGTCTTGCGCATCTCGTCGATGATCCAGCTCTTGTCCTTCTGGCGCCATTCCTCCTTCGGCTTGAGGACGACGAACATGTCGGATTCGTTCAACCCCATCGGATCAAGACCGAGTTCGTCCGATCCGACGCGCGCGACGATGTGTTCGATTTCCGGAACGTCCTCCATCAGCGCCTTCTGAACCAGAAGGTCGGCTTCGGCGCTGCGCTCGAGGTTCACCGACGGAAGCTTCGCCGTCTGCATGATGACCGAGCCTTCGTCCATGGTCGGCATGAACGTCTTGCCCACGCCCATATAGGCGACAGCCGCCGCGACCAGTCCCACGCCGGCCGCCGCGTAGACCGGCCACGGCCTGTGGAGGCAGACCTTCAGAAGCCAGGCGTAGGCGGGCGTCAGCACCCGCATCAGCAGCGGCTCCTTGCCGTGCTGGCTTTTCAGGATCATGGCCGACAGAACCGGGATGACCGTCAGCGACAGCAGTAGAGATCCGGCGAGCGCGAAGATGATGGTCAGCGCCACGGGGCGGAACAGCTTGCCTTCCAGCCCTTCAAGCGAAACCAGCGGCAGGAACACAAGGCAGATGATCAGAATGCCCGAGGCCACCGGCGCAGCCACTTCGCGCGCCGCCCGGAACACCTGGTGGACGCGCGGCGTCTTGGCGTCGCCAGCGCCGTGCGAGAGCTTTTCGGCGGCGTTCTCCACGACGACGACCGCCGCATCGACAATCAGACCGATCGCGATGGCGAGCCCGCCGAGACTCATGAGGTTCGCGGACATGCCCGTCAGGTTCATCACCAGGAAGGTGAACAGCGCGGACATCGGCAAGGTCAGCGCGACCACCAGCGCGGCGCGGAAATCTCCGAGGAACAGAACAAGCAGAATGACGACGAGAACGATCGCCTCGAACAGCGCCTTCTCGACCATCGCGATCGACCGCGCGATCAGTTGCGAACGATCGTAGAGAACCTCGATACGCACGCCCTCCGGAAGCGAAGGCGCAAGCTCGTCCATGCGCGCGCGCACGTCGCGGACAATGCGGTTTGCATCGGCGCCGCGAAGGGAGAGAACGATCCCCTGCACCGCCTCGCCCACGCCGTCCTTGGTCACCGCGCCGTACCGCGTGAGGCTCCCGATCTGGACGTCGGCGACCGACCCCAGCATGACGAGCTTTCCGTCGCGCCGGGAAACCACCACCTGGCTCAACGATTCGAGCGAATCCACCGCGCCCACGGAGCGGACGATGAGCGCCTCCTCGCCGACGCTGATCCGGCCCGCGCCGTCATTTCTGTTGCTGGCCTCGATCGCGTCGCGCAGATCGCCCACGGTCAGCCCGGCCGCGGCCATCGCCGCCGGATCGGGCACGACCTCGAAGGTGCGGACCAGGCCGCCCAGCGCGTTCACGTCCGCAACGCCGGGAAGGTTTCGCAGAGCCGGCCGGATCGTCCAGTCGAGCAGCGTCCGGCGTTCTTCGTCCGACAAGTCCCCGCCCTCGATGGTGAACATGAAGACGTCCGACAGCGGCGTGGAGATCGGCGCGAGGCCGCCGCTGACCGTAGAAGGAAGATCCGCCAGCACGTTGGCGAGGCGCTCGCTGACCTGTTGGCGCGCCCAGTAGACGTCCGCCGAGTCCTCGAAGTCTATGGTGATGTCCGCGATGGCGTATTTCGCCATCGAGCGCAGGATTTTCTGCCGCGGAATGCCCAGAAGTTCGAGTTCGATCGGAGCGATGACGCGCTGCTCGACCTCCTCCGGCGTCATGCCGGGCGCCTTGAGGATCACCTTCACCTGGGTGGTGGAAATGTCCGGGAAGGCGTCAATCGGCAAACGCGTGAGCGAAAACGCCCCGGCCGCCATCATCAGCAGGGTCGCGCCCAGTACGAAGAAGCGCTGGGTGAGCGCGAAGCGAACCAGAGCGTTCAGCATTATTCGCCTTCCGAAAGCGCAACCGCTTTCAGCTCCGTCAGACCCCGCACGGCGATCTGCATTCCGGTCTTGAGATCGCCGGTGACGATCACGCGGTCGCTGGTGCGTCCGGCGACGCGGACCGGAACGACCCGAAACCCGCCCTCGACGGCCACGAACACGACGTCCTGCCCATCCATGCGAATGACGCCGGAACTGGGCGCCTCGAACTGACCCTCACCCTCGGCGCCGGCGAGAAGCCGAACCCGGATCGTGTCTCCAAGGCGAAGGCCGGCGTCTTCGGGCGCGGCGGCGGTGACGACCAGCGAACGCGTGACAGGGTCGATCGCATCGCCGACCGACAGCACCGCGCCGCTGAGACCCGGGCCGAACTCCACCACGTCTCCCTGCGCGATGCGGCCCGCCAGTCTCGCGGGCGCCTGTATCTCCACCCACAGGGCGTCTGATGTCGCGATCGACGCCACGGGCGCCAGCGCCTCCAGCATGTCGCCCGACTTCACCGTCACCAGGCTGACGCGCCCGGAGACCTGTGCGCGAACGATGTATCCGCCCGCCGTCGAGCCGGCGTCGCGCGCCGCGCCGGCGAACCGTTGATGCTCGGCCAGCATGGCGTGCGCGCGCCGGGCTTCGGCTTCCGCGTTCTGGAGCGTCGATCCCGAAACCAGACCTTCCTTCTTCAGCTCCCGGGCGCGCTCAAGCGCGGCGTCCGCGACGCCCGCCTCCGCGCGCGCCTGTTCCAGTCCGGAGAGGTTTTCCGCGAAGTCCCGGCTCGCGACCGTCGCCAGCGCGTCGCCCGCCTTCACGGTCTGGCCGGGGAGAACATCGACACGCGTGACCGCCCCGCCGAACGGCGCAACGGCGGTCACCGATCCTTTCCGGGACGGAATGACGCGCGCGGGCAGTTCGGCGTTCGCCACCTGGTCGACGCTTCGGAGCGCGGCCGTTTCGATCCCCAGACGCCGCGCCTGCTCGGCGGTGATCCCGATGCCGATCGGGCTTTCCGCTCTCGCGGCCGGGGATAGCGCCGGCAGGGCGAGCAGCGCCGCCGCCATGGCCAGATACACGGGTTTCATCCGCAGACCTCCAACTTTCGGGGAAGGCCCTAGCCCGGCGGCCTGAAACGGGCTTGAACCGTTTCTGAATTGAAGCTGAAAAACCGCTTTCAGGCTGGCTTCAGACCGACGCGATAGTTGCGCGGCGAAGCTGGCCGGCCACATTGTGGCGCGGCGCACGCATACGGAGGCCCCTCATACGCATCTTGCTGGTCGAGGACGAACAGGATCTGGCGGCGCGCATTCTGCGCGGGCTGCAACAGGCGGGCTTTGTCGTCGAACACGCACGCACCGGCGAGGACGGCCTCGAGATGGCGACGATGGAGACGTATGACGCCATCGTTCTCGATATCGGCCTGCCGGGCATGAGCGGGCTTGAGGTTCTGGACGCCTGGCGCCGCCAGGGCCTGACGACGCCGGTCCTCATCCTCACCGCGCACGGCACATGGAGCGAAAAGGTCGAAGGGCTGAACCGGGGCGCGGACGACTATCTCACCAAACCGTTTCACACGCCGGAACTGGTCGCCCGCCTGAATGCGCTGGTGCGCCGCTCGACGGGTCTCGCCAGCAATGTTCTCGAACACGACGATCTGCGCCTGGACCTTGCGACCGGTCAGGCGACCGTCGCCGGCGACTCCATCGACCTGACGGCGCTTGAACTGCGGATGCTCAAATACTTCATGACGCGCCCGCGCCGCGTGGTCTCGCAAAGCGAACTGACCGAGCATCTCTATTCCCTCGACGACGCCCGCGAGTCCAACACAGTGGAAGTCTATGTCAGCCGCTTGAGACGGAAGATCGGCCCGGACCGCATCAAGACCATACGCGGCCTCGGCTACCGGTTCGGATAGGCTCGCCATGAAAGCCCGGTCCCTGCGTTTTCGTCTGATCGCCGCCGCCGCCGTTTGGGTCGTGGTCGGCTTTGTCGCGGCGTTCTTCGCGCTGTCGGCGATCTTCCGCGATCACGTCACGCAGCAATTCTTCGAGGAGCTGTTCGTCCATGTCGACGAGCTCGAGCGCCTGACCGTCGAGGACCCGAACGGCAATGTCCGCCTGCGCAGCGTCTTCAGCGATCCGCGCTACGAAATCCCGGCGTCCGGTTACTATTGGGAAGTGCGCGACAACGATCAGGTCCGGCTGCGCAGCGCATCTCTGCAGAGCGAGACCATCGGCAAGATCGAAGAGATCGGGGAGATCGAACACCCGCATCCTCTGCCCCGCCATATGCGGCTGCGCACCGACGGGCCCACGGGCCGGTTGCTGCTGACCGAGCTGGAAGACACGCAGCCGGACGGGCTGGTCCGCTCGTTCATCGTCGGCACCGATGCGCGCCACCTTGAGTCGCTCGTTCGCGAGTTCAACCAGACCCTGATCGCCGCGCTCGCCATTCTCGGCGCGACGATGATCGCCGCCGCCGGCGCGATCGCCGCCTTCGGGCTTGCGCCGTTTTCGGGCCTCGCCGCCTCGCTTCGCAGCGTGCGCGCGGGCAAGACCGAGTTCATCAAGGGCGAACAGCCGGCGGAGGTGGCGCCTCTGGTGGACGAGCTGAACGCCCTGATCGCAAGCGGGCGCAAATCGGTGGAGGCGGCGCGCGCGCAAGCCGGGGCGCTGGCGCACGGTCTCAAGACGCCGCTGGCGATCGTGACTAGCGAAGCCTACGAACTCGACGGACGCGGCGAGCACGAATCCGCGACGACGATCATCGAACAGTGCCGCAACATGCAGCAGCAGGTGGACCACCACATCGCGCGCGCGCGCGCGTCCGCGATGGCCCTGCTGCCGGGTCTGCGCAGCGATGTCTGCGCCGTCGCCCGGCAGGTTATCCCGGCGCTGTCGCGCATTCACCGCAACGCCAACGTCACGATCGAGATGGAGATCGCGGAGGGCATCACCGCCGCGATCGACCCGCAGGATCTCAGCGAGATTCTCGGAAACCTGATCGACAACGCCTTCAAACATGCGCGCTCGCGCATCGTCGTCGCCGCCGCCCTGAAGAACGGAAAGACCTGCATCACGGTCGACGATGACGGGCCGGGCATTCCCGTCGAGGGACGGACATTCGTTCTCAAACAGGGCGCGCGCCTGTCTCCGGAAACGCCAGGTTCGGGGCTAGGCCTTTCGATCGTCAGCGATCTCGTGGGCCTGTTCGGAGGCGAGCTTCGTCTCGACGAGGCCGAGCTTGGCGGATTGCGGGTCGAGATCTGCATCCGGAACCCCGAAACGTCGCCGACCACCAACGCCTGACGCCAACGCCTGACGCCAACGCCTGACGCCAACGCCGGTCCGATCCTCGCGGCGGCTAGTCGTCCAGTCCGTCCTTGATGATCCGAAAACCGATATGGTTTGAGGAGAAGTCGTCCTCCTGCGGCTGGCGCGCGGCGGTCCGGTAGCGACGGCAGAAATTCTCCGCGCAGAGATATGATCCGCCCTTGATGGTGTGCGTGCCCGGTCCATAGGGCGTGTCGGTCCACTCCCACACATTGCCGATCATGTCGGATAGACCGTGACGGTCGGCGGGGAAACATCCGACAGGCGCCGCGCCCACAAAGCCGTCCTGATGCGTGTTGTCGACCGGGAAAAGCCCCTGCCAGGTGTTGGCGATGGGCTCGCCGTTTTCGCCGACCGCGCCGGACAGGATGTTGTCCGGATCGCGCAGCCCCGTCGCCGCCGCATACTCCCACTCCTCTTCGGTCGGCAGGCGCCCGCCGGCCCACGCCGCATAGGCGCGCGCATCGAAGAGCGAGACATGCACAACCGGATAATTGTCCCTGCCTTCAATCGAACTGTCCGGACCTTCCGGCGTGCGCCATGTCGCGCCGCGCACCAGCTTCCATTCCCCGATCCGCTTGTCTCTTTCGGGCAGATAGAAAACCGACGAGCCGCCGGCGGGATCGTCGCTCGCGGATGTGCGCTCGGCGTCGGTGACATAGCCGGTGTCCGCGACGAAGTCCGCAAACTGGGCGTTGGTCACTTCGTTGACCTGGATGCGAAACCCGCTCATCCGCAGCGACATGTCCGGCGCTTCCTCGGGATAGATCGCATGGGCGCCCTTGGTGAAGCCGCCCTCGGGAATGGCGACGAAGGCGCCGATCCTGTCGGCGCCCATACCGCAGGCGACCGGCGCCGCGATCTCGCTCGACCTCTCCGGCGCTTCTGTCTGCGCGCCCTCGTCCGCCGGGCTGCACGCCGCTGAAAGCACAAGCGCGCAAACGCCGGGCATGACCGCCCGCCATGCGGACCATGCGCCCGTCCGCCGCCGCCTGACCTGCATCGCGTTTCCTCCTCGCGTAGCGGCGCCCATGTTGCCGCCTCCGCACCTAGCGTCAACTATTGACATATTGTGTGCCAATATATAGCGCTTAGCCAACCTAGGGAGACTGCTGATGGACGTGCTGCGGACGCCGGACGAACGGTTCGACAATCTCTCGGGCTACGCCTTCGATCCGCGCTACGTCGACATCGACGCCGGCGGTCAAAGCCTGCGCATGCACTATCTCGACGAGGGTCCGCGCGACGGCGAACCGGTTCTGTGCCTGCATGGCCAACCGTCCTGGAGCTATCTCTACCGCAAGATGATCCCGCTGCTCACCGGCGCGGGCTATCGCGTGCTCGCCCCGGACCTCATCGGATTTGGCAAGTCCGACAAGCCGGCCTCCATGGACGACTACACCTATGCCGGTCATGTCGACTGGCTGGACCAATGGCTCACCCAGCTCGATCTCACCGGACTGACGCTGGTCTGTCAGGACTGGGGCGGTCTGATCGGCCTGCGCGTCGTCGCCAGACACCCGGATCGCTTCGCCCGGCTCGTCATCGCCAACACCGGTCTGCCGAACTCGTCCACCGTGCCCGCGGAAATGGTGGCCATGCTGGGCCAGTTCTATTCGCAGGTCCCGGTGCCGACCGCTGAAATGGTCGTCAAACAGTTCCGCGCGGGCGCGCCGGCCGCTTTCCTCTACTGGGTGAAGTACGCCAGCGAGTCGCCGTCCTTCTCGGTGCGCGACGTGTTCGGCATCCTTTCGCAGATCGACGACCCCGCCATTCTCGACGGCTATGTCGCGCCCTTTCCGGACGACCGCTACATCGCGGGCGCGCGCAAATTTCCCGCGCTGGTGCCCCTGCTTCCGCAACACGAGGCCGAGCGCAAGGCCAACGACGCGGCCTGGGCCGTGCTCGAAACCTTCGAGCGTCCGGTGCTGACCGCCTTCACCGACGACGATCCGGTCACGCGCGGCGGCGAAAAGCCGTTCCAGACGCGCATTCCCGGCGCCAAGGGCCGTCAGCACGTGACGATCAAGGGCGGCGGACACTTCCTTCAGGAGATGCAGCCGGAAGCCTTCTCAAACGCCATCATCGACTTCATCAGGGAGACGCCCGTCGCCTGATCATGTCGCTCAAGACCTTTCTCGTCTCGCGGATCGCCGACCGGATAACCAGCGCGGAAACGCTGGCGGCGAAGCGCGACAGCGCCGAACGCCGGCGCCTCAAGGCGGGAGAGCCGCACGTCGTCCACTATTTTCACCAGGCCGACGATCCCTATTCGCACCTCGCCGCGCAGGTTCTGCCTCTGCTGCTCGAGCGATACGACATCGTGTTGAAACCGCACCTTGTCGGTCCGCCTCCGGACTGGGCGGCGCCGGACCGCGCGCGTCTTGAATCCTATTCGCGCACCGATGCGGAGCGCCTCGGCGCCCGCGCCGGTCTCAGCTTCCGCGATCCCGGCGTCCAGCCGCGCACCGAGGCCGTCGAAGCGGCGCAGCGGGCGCTTGCGCAGGCGATCGCCGAGGGACGCTTTCCCGACGAAGCCGCCGACATCGGCGCCGCGCTGTGGTTCGACAGCGACATCAACGCGCCGGCCAAGCCCGCCGGCGAGGCGCTGGCCGAGGGCGACGCGCTGCGCGCCCGGCTCGGGCACTATCTTGGCGCGACCTTCCACTATGGCGGCGAATGGTATTGGGGGCCGGACCGGCTCCACTATCTCGAAGAACGCCTGGCCGAACTCGGCGCGCGGAAAGACGACGCGCCGGTGTCTCCCATCTACGCCCAGCCGGAGCTTCCCTCGCCCGGCGCCGCGCCGTCCGTATCCGTCCTCCGCCCGGACCTGCATTTCTTCCTGTCGTTCCGCAGCCCCTATACCTACATCGCCACCCAGCGAGTGAAGGCGCTGGCCGACGCCATGGGCGCCGAGCTGAAGCTGCGCTTCGTGTTGCCGATGGTGATGCGCGGCATGCAGGTGCCCGCCGCCAAACGGTCCTACATCACGCTGGACGCCGCCCGCGAAGCGCGGCGCAACGCCGTTCCCTTCGGGCGCATCGCCGATCCGCTCGGCCGGCCGGTCGAGCGGGGATATTCGCTGCTGCCGTGGGCGATCGATCAGGGCCGCGGCTACGACTACTGCCTCGCCTTCATGCGCTCGGTCTGGTCGAAGGGCGTCGACGCCGGAAGCGACGCCGGCATGCGCAGCATCGTCGAGGACGCCGGACTTGACTGGTCCGAGGCGCGCACGCGCATCGACAATCCGGACTGGCGCGCCGAGGCCGACGCCAACCGCAAGGAGATGTTCGCGGGCGGCGTTTGGGGCGTTCCCAGCTTTCGCGTCGGCGAGGTCTGCGCCTGGGGCCAGGACCGCCTCTGGGTGATCGCGGACGCTCTCAAAACGCACGCTCGCGTCGAAACCCGCCCTTCCGAGGAGACATGACATGCAGGTGTTCAACGACGTCTACCCAAGCTCGTCCGAACAACTCGCCGGTTTGATGGAGAAAGGCCCGGAAGGGCCGATCTTCATGGTCAACCTGCTCAAGTTCAAGGAGAAGGCCGAATACGAAGATGGTCGCGCCACCACGCTTTCGGGTCGCGACGCCTACCAGATCTACGGCAAGGCCGTGATGGCGCTGCTGCCGAAATTCGGCGGCATGGGCGTCTTCGCCGGAGACGTCACCTATCTTTCGCTCGGCCGCGTCGAAGACTTGTGGGATGAGGTCGCGATCGCCGCCTATCCCGACCGCGGGTCGATGGTGCGCATGTCGATGTCCGACGAATGGCGCGAGATCGCGGTCCACCGCACGGCGGGCCTTGAGGGCCAGCTCAACATCGAGACGGTGTTGCCCGCCGGCGCGCGCCCGGCCTGGCTTGAAGCGTTCGCCGCCCAGCTCCCGGCCGGCGCATGAAACGGATACTGGTTTTCACAGGCGTCGTCCTCGTCGTGGCCGCCGCCGCCTTCGCGACCTGGCGGGTCGCTAAGGCCCCGATCGCGGAGTTCGCCTTCCAGCGCGCGGTGAAGGCCGGCGCCGGGGTGAACATGGCCGACGAACTTCCGGACGGTCTGCACGTGTTCCTGTGCGGCTCCGGATCGCCGATGCCGGACCCGACGCGGGCCGGGCCCTGCGTGGGCGTGCTCGCCGGCCGCCATGCGCTGGTCTTCGACACCGGTTCGGGCAGTCCCCGCCGTCTCGCGCGCATGGGGTTTCCAGTCGGCGACATCGAGCGCGTGTTTCTGACTCACCTGCACTCCGACCATTTCGACAGCCTCGGCGAGCTGCTGCTTCAGGCTTGGGTCGGCGGACCCCGAGATACGCCGATGCCGGTCATGGGGCCGGGAGGCGTTGCATCGGTCGTTCAGGGCTTCAACGACGCCTACCGCATCGACAGCACGTTCCGCACCGCCCATCACGGCCCCGAAGTCGCGAACCCGTCCGGCTTCGGCGGAGCGGGCGAAGCGATCGCGCTGCCGGCCGGCGCCGCCGCGCCGGTCGAGATCTGGTCAAACGATGGCGTCGTGGTCTCGGCGTTCGTTGTGGATCACCGCCCCGTGGAGCCCGCCTTCGGCTATCGCATCGACTATGGCGGCCGCTCCGTAGTGCTCAGCGGCGACACGGTCTATTCGACCAACACCGTCGCGGCCGCCAAGGGCGCCGACCTGCTGATGCATGAAGCGCTGCAGCCGCGCATGGTGCACGCCATCCAGACCGCTTCGGAACAGGCGGGCCGACCCAACATCGCGCGGATCATGCACGACATACCGGACTATCACTCGACGCCGGCGGACGCCGCGCGGGTCGCTCAGGAGGCGGGCGTCAAGGCGCTGATCCTCTATCACATCGTCCCGCCGCTGCCCTCGCCTTTACTTAACGACATGTTCCTGGACGGCGCGCGCAAGCAGTTCGACGGCTCGCTGACCATCGGCCGCGACGGGCTGCTGGCGAGTCTTCCGGCCGAAAGCGACAAAATCACTATCAAGATCCTCGACTGATCCGTTCGCACCGGGCGGTCGATGACGTATACTGCTGATGAAAGGACGAACCGGCACAGACGATGGCCCGCTCTACGCCACCTTCACCCCCGAACGACGACGGCGGCTCTCCGGAAACCGACGGCCCGGAAACGGAACGGGAGGACGGACGCCGGCGGCGCAGCAATCGCAGCCGCGTGCAGATCGTCGAAGCGATGCTTCATCTCATCCGAAGCGGCGACATGATGCCGAGCGCCGCCGAAGTGGCCGACGCCGCCGGGGTCAGCATCCGGACGGTCTTCCGGCATTTCGAGGACATGGACAGCCTGTATCGCGAAATGAGCGCGCGGGTCGAAGCCGAGATCATGCCGATGGTGAGAGAGCCGTTCGGCGGGGCGACCTGGCTGGACCAGCTCGACGAACTTCTCGCGCGCCGCGCCCATATCTACGAACGGATCATGCCGATCCGGACGGCCGCCAGTCTGCGCCGTTTCCGGTCCGCCTTCCTCATGGAGGAATACCGGCGCTTCCTGCAGATCGAGCGCGAGGGCCTGGAATCGGTTCTTCCCAAATCCATCCGCGCGGACCGGCTCACCATGTCCGGCCTCGAAGTGACGATCTCGTTCCAGGCCTGGCGCCGGATGCGGCAGGATCAGGGCCTCTCGGCCAAGGACGCCGAGGCCGTCATGCGGCGCATCGTCGACCTCCTGATCGCCCCGGCGCGAACCTAGCCGCCGGCCCTAGTTCGGCCAGTAGAGATACTCATCGTCCTTGGTGACGCGCTCGGCCGAGGTCTTGTCGATCGCGATCGGACTTTGCGTGGTCGACGGGTAGAGCGGCGGAACGGCGCTCGCCCGGTGTTCGTCCAGCAGCGCTTTGAGCTCGGCCACGACTTCGGGACGCTCGGTCGACAGGTCGTGCTTTTCGGTCGGGTCGTCGGCAAGGTTGAACAGCCACATTTTCTCCGGGCGCTCGGTCGCCTGCAGCTTCCAGTCGCCGTGACGCACGACGCGGTAATATCCGCTCTCCCAGAAGATCGTGTCGTGCGGCCTGGCGTCCGGCGCGGCCTGTCCCAGCGCATAGGGCGCCAGGTCGCGGCCGTCGATCTCCACGCCCTCGGGCAGCGGCGCCTGTCCCAGCGACGCGAAGGTCGGCATCAGGTCGATATGCGCCACCGGATCATCGATCAGCGTGCCCGGCGCGACATGGCCCGGCCAGCGCACGAACATCGGCACGCGAATGCCGCCCTCGAACAGCGTCAGCTTCCATCCGCGATAGGGCTGGTTGATCTCGGGCAGGCCGATATATCCCGCGCCGCCATTGTCGCTGGTGAACACGATAACGGTGTTGTCGGCCAGCCCCTCCTCGTCCAGCGCGTCGAGCAGCCGCCCGACGCTGCGATCGAGCGCGCGCACCATCGCCGCATAGACGCGCAGGCGATGCGGTTCGATATCGCCGACCGCCTCGAAGTCCTCCTTCGTCGCCTGCAGCGGCGTGTGCACGCCCCAATGTGCGACGTTGAGGAAGAACGGACGATTGCGGTTGGCGTGGATCACCTTGATCGCTTCGTCGGTCCAGTAGTCGGTCAGATAGCCGCCGGGCTCGAACCAGTCGCCTTCATTGTAGGCGGCGGCGAACTGCATGCGCGCCCAGAGGAATTTGTCGATCGGATCGAACGACAGCTTGGCGTTGACGACGTCCGGATCGTCTTCGCGCATGTAAAGGCCGCTGGCCATCAGGAGACTTTCGTCGAAGCCCTGCGCGTTCGGTCCGAATTCCGGGCCGAGGCCGGTATGCCATTTGCCGATGTGGACGGTGTGATAGCCGGCCTGTTTCAGCACCTCGGCGATCGTCACCTCGCTGCCCGGCAGACCCTGGCTGCGGAAGGGCGGCGCCTGCTTTTCCGCCTTCCCGTCATAATCCACCCTGGGAAGTCCGGATGCGGCGTTCTCCGAGAACATCGACACGATGCGCCCCATGCCGTCCGGCGTCGGCGTAAACTCGAACCCTGTGCGCGTGGGATAGCGCCCGGTCATGATCATCGCCCGCGACGGCGCGCAGCTCGCCGTGCCGGCATAGGCCTGACGGAAGATCGCGCCCTCCCGCGCGAGGCGGTCGATATTGGGCGTCGGCACGCGCCCTCCGGCGACCCCGCCGCCGAACGTCGAAAGGTCGTTGATCCCGAGATCGTCGGCCAGGATGAAGATGATGTTCGGCGGCCGCGGCGCGTCGTCATCCGTGGCGTTGTCGGCGGCGGCATCGGCGGGCGTTTCCGCAACCGCCTCCGGCCCGGCCTGCCAGGGAACCGGATGATTGGGCGCGATATCGTCGACCTTGCCGCTGTTCGTCGCGATGTAGAGGATGATCGCCTTGCGATTGAGCCAGGCGGCCCCGCCCGCCACCACGACAAGCGCCAGAAGGCCGAGCGCAAGTTTCTTGATCATCGTCCCAGCTCCACCTTGTCCAGTTCCGTTATGGCGACCCGTCCCGGCCTGTTTCGTCCCGCGCCCTAGGCGTTCTGCGTAAGCGGCTCGCAGCCCGTTCCGGCGAACAGCCCGGCCAACTCGTCCCGAGCCGCATCCGGCAGCGCCGCATAGCCTTCTCTCAGCCAGCGCAGGCATTTGGCCTGATAGGGAAAGGTCGGCTGCGTCCATGGACGCCCGTCGATCTCCGCCTCGAAACTGCGCTGACCCGAGGCGACGGCCTCGGCGTTGGCGAGCAGGAAGGGCACGTAGACCCGCCCGATCTCCGCGAGCAGCGGCGCGAGACTCGCTTTCGCCTCATCCGCTCCGATCCAGTCCGCGCGGGCGAGATCGAGGCCCGACAAATCCTCCACGCGGTCGATCCAGGCGCGAACCCGGCGCGTGCGCGCCTGCGTGATCGCCGCGGATGTCGGCTCGATCACGCCAAGCTGGGTGAGCTGACCGTAGATCGCGAAGTCCGCCGAGGACGGGCGCGACCCGAACACATATCCCCCGGCCTGAACAAGCCGGTCGAGAATGTCGAGTAACCGCCCATAGCTTTCCTCGATCGTCGCCGCCGTGACGTCGTTCGATCCGACCACGTAGAGACGATCGATCTGCCGCTTCGAAATGAAGTCCGACATCTCGGCGGCCTTGTCGTCCGGCAGAGTTGGGTCGGACCAGAAGATCAGCATCGGCCCCGCATTGTCGGCGTCCGTCTTGTGCGCCCAGCGGAAGTGGAACATCGCCTTGGTCAGCCACTCGTCGGCGAAGTCCTCGACCAGATCGTTGAGATAGCCCAGCGCCGGGTCCTCGGGCAGAACCGAACGACCGCTTCGCTCGGCTTCCAGCCGCCGGATGATCGGCGTTGAATCGACCACCGCCTCGAATTCCGCTTCCGCTTTCTGGTCGCCCGCTTTCGGGAAGTAGAAGGTCGGCAACAGCTTCACCGCCGGTTCGGGCAGTCCCTCCGGCGGGTCGCGATGGCTTCCCCAAAGCATCGTGTATGGAATGCGCCGATAGCGCAGCAGCGCCAGCATCTTGCGCGTATAGGGCGATCCGGGCGCGCCCATCAGCGCCAGACGGCTTGTGTCCGTTGACTGGTCGACCATGCCGGCGACGCCCTCCCTCACCGAACTCGTTCCGTTTTTCGCGCCCTGTCTTCGGGCGCTCTATGTATTGGCACTTTCAATGCCATTTTCTCGCGCCGGTCAATGGCGCCTGCGGCGGCCCAGCATCCATCGCGCAACCAACACGATCAGCGCGGCCACGAGCAGAAGCGCCGCGACCATCCATGGCCACATATAGCCGGCCTGCTTCAGCAGCGAATTGCGCAGCAACTGGCGCGTGACCGTATACCCTTCGGGCATCGGCAACACGCCCATGCGCTGCTCGTAGCGCGCATAGTCCGCCAGCATCGATGCAAACAGGTCCGGCTGGGTCTTCGACAGATCGGTCGTCTCGCCGGGATCGGAGGTCATGTCGTAGAGCCGCCACGCGCCGTCGCCCACCGGCGGCATGATGCGCACGATCTTGTGGCCGCCGCGAAACAGCGCCGAGTTCCCCGACACTTCGATGCCGACGAACTCCTCATCGGAACGCACCGCGCCCGCATCGCCCTTCAGCACCGGCAGAAGGCTGCGCCCGTCGATCGAAACCGCATCGGCGCGCGCCTCGGGCGACACGCCGGCCATTTCCAGAAGCGTCGGCGCCACGTCGATCACGAAGGACGCCGCCGCCACGCGCTCGCCGGACCTGATCTCCGGCCCGGCCATGATCAGCGGCACGTGGATGCCGCCTTCGGCCGCGAAGAATTTGTAGAGATCGCCCGGAGACGAGATTGAGGCGGCCCATTCCGGCCCGATGAAGGCGAGGCTGCCGCGCTCCCCAAGCCTGTCCAGATTCCAGTGATAGCCGTGCAGCGCCATCCATATGTTCATGCCGTTCTGATGAACCGGATCGCTGTGCTCCGGGCCGTTGTCCGAAGCGATCACGAAAATGGTGTTGTCGGACTCGCCGCGTTCCTCGACATGCGCGATCAGACGGCCGATGGCCGCGTCCATCGCCTCCAGCATGCCCGAATAAACCTCCATCGAGCGCGCATAGATGCGGCGGTCGTCTTCGGACAGGTCCGCCCACCGCCGCGTCTCCGGCGGCAGGTCGCGAATGCGCGCGTCCTCCGGGAACAGGCCGATGTCGCGCGCGCGGCGCCAGCGCTGCTCGCGCACCGCCTCCCATCCTTCGTCGAAACGCCCCTTGTAGCGATCGCTGTACGCTTTGGGGGCCTGAACCGGGATGTGGACCGCCTGAAACGCGACATAGGCGAACCAGGGATCGTCCCCCGGCGGCTTCTCATCGATGTAGGAGATCATGCGGTCGACAAGCAGATCGGAGGAGTAGAACGTCTCCGGCAGGGTCGTGGGCTCGCCGTCCTCGAACCAGGGCGCCTCCTTGTAGTAAGGCATGTAGGCCTTCTGCTCCCAGTTGTCCGCGCCCGATGCGTCGAGCGCCAGAGACCGGTCGAAGCCGTGATGATTGGGCAGATCGCCGTCGCCGCGGCCGAGATGCCATTTGCCGCTCATCAGGGTGCGATAGCCGGCGCTTCGCAGCCGGTCCGCCAGGGTCAGCACGCCCGGCTCAAGCGTCAGCGAATAGCCCGGCTTGCCGCGCTGGCTCGGCGGCAGAACCTCCTCGATCGTCGCGACGCCGGTGCGGTGATTGTCCACGCCCGTCAGCAGCATGGCGCGCGAGGGCGAGCACAGCGGCGAGGTGTGATACGACGTGAACAGCGCGCCGCGCGCGGCGAGACGGTCGATGTTCGGCGTGTTCGCCTCGCCGCCATAGGCGCCGAAATCCATCAGCGCGGCGTCGTCGACCAGCATCAGCACGATGTTCGGCCGCCTCGTGGGCTCATCGCTTTGCGCACCGGCGTCCGGGGTCTGCGCGCGGGCGCCCGGCGCCGCAAGCGCCGCGACCACAATCAGCGCGGACACGCAGGATCGCAGGCAGGATCTCAGGTAGGATCTCAGGCCGGATCGCCAGACCCCGCGACCCGGGTTTCCGCCGGCGCGATCTCGATGCTGAAGCATCTGGCTCCTCCCTGCCGGCGACGGACTTGCCGGTCGTGATTTATTGTCACAAGATATGCCATATTATTCGCCACCGGCAAAACCGCTTCTGGAGTTACGACATGGGCGCCGCCGTCCTTCGCGTTCTGATCGGACTTGCAGGCGTTCTCGCCCTGCTGGTCGCCGCCCGCACCTGGATGGCGCCGGAAGCGATGGGCGCCCAGCTCGGCCTCTCCGGAGACGGGCCGCTCGGTCTGGCCAGCCTGCGGGCGGACATTGGCGGGTTCTTCGCCGCCGGGGGCGCGTTCGCGCTCGCCGCCGCGATCCGCAACCAAGCGCGTCTGCTGACGCCGCCTCTGGTCCTGCTGTCCATCGCGCTCTGCGGACGCCTCCTGTCGTTCGCGCTCAACGGAACGGATGCGGCCAGCCTGCCGCCCGCCGCGATCGAGGCCGTTCTCGTGCTTCTTTTCGGCATCGGACGGCGCGTCCTCCCGGCCCGCTAGCCATCCCTGAAGGTCGCCGGCCTCGCAAGCGACGCTGCAACCGCTCGTGTTTGCCGCCGAAAAGGCGGCTATACTGAATCGGTCGCGGCGCTCGTCCCGGCATCGGCCAGCACCCGCCAGCACCAGAAGGAAGACACGCCCCATGAAACGCATCTTCATTCTCGCGAGCCTGTTGATCTCCGCCGCCGGCGCCGTCGCGCAGGAAGCCCCCATCGACGACGCCAGCCCGACGCCTCCGCAGTGGACCGGCCCGCAGGTGACGCTGCAAACCACGATGGGCGATATCGTCATCACGCTGGATACCGTCGGCGCGCCCAAGACGGCGGCGCAGTTCGCGGGTCTCGTCGAGACCGGGCATTACGACGGCGCCGCCTTCTATCGCATCGAACCCGGCTACCTCATCCAGCTCGGCGACCTCGACGCGAAGGGCGATTATCGCGCGCCGAAGCTTCCCGAGATTCCGCTCGAAACCGAAACCAACAAGCACACGCGCGGCGCCGTGGCGCTGGCCCACGCCGAGGAGCCCGACAGCGGGCAGTCGACCTTCTACATCGACCTGGCCGAGAACGCGCACCTCAACGCCGACCGCGACGCTCCGCCGAACACCACCGGCTACGCCGTCTTCGGCCATGTCACCGGCGGCATGGACGTGGTCGAGGCCATTTCGACGGTCGAACTCGATCCCGAAGGGGGGCCCTTTCCCGGCGCCTTGCCCAAGGTTCCGGTGGTCGTGACCAAGGCGTTCCTCGCCCCCGCGCCGGAAACGCCCGCGCCGCCGCCTGAAGCGGAAGCGGTAGAGCCCGCGTCAAAGACGACGCCGGAACCGGCGCCGGCGCCCTAGCCCGCGCGCCTACTGGTTCCAGCTCGCGATCAGCGTGTCGTAGTCGATGGTCTCCGGAGCCGGGTCCTCATTGGCCAGCTTGGCCTTGGGAGCGCCCGGCCGGTCGAACCACACTTGCGGGTCTTCTTCCGGGTTCAGCTTGGGACCGAGTTCGCCCTGAACGCCCGCGCGCTCCAGACGTTCGAGCACCGATTCCTGCGCGGCGCACAGCGCGTCCATCGCCTGCTGGGGCGTCTTGGCGCCCGAAGCCGCGTCGCCGATGTTCTGCCACCACAGCTGGGCGAGCTTGGGATAGTCCGGCACGTTGGTGCCGGTGGGCGACCACTGCACCCGCGCCGGGCTGCGATAGAACTCGATCAGTCCGCCCAGCTTCGGCGCGCGTTCGGTGAAGCTCGGGTCCTGGATCGTGCTCTCGCGAATGAAGGTCAGGCCGGTGTGGGACTTCTTGAGGTCCACCGTCTTGGAGGTCACGAACTGGGCGTAGAGCCATGCGGCCTGCGCCCGCGTCGCCGGCGTCGACTTCATCAGCGTCCACGATCCGGCGTCCTGATAGCCGAGCTTCTGTCCGGGCTCCCAGTAGGCGCCGTGAGGCGACGGCGCCACGCGCCATTTCGGCGTGCCGTCGGCGTTCACCACGGCGATGCCGGGCTTCACCATGTCGGCGGTGAAGGTGGTGTACCAGAAGATCTGCTGGGCGATGTCGCCCTGCGCCGGCACCGGCCCGGACTCGGAGAAGGTCATCCCCTGCGCCTGCGGCGGCGCATACTTCTTCAGCCACTCAAGGTATTTGGCGATCGCATAGACCGCCGCGGGACCGTTGGTGTCGCCGCCGCGCGCCACGCACGAGCCGACCGGCTGGGAGGTCTCGTTGACGCGAATGCCCCACTCGTCCACCGGCAGACCGTTGGGCTCGCCCTTGTCGCCGCTGCCGGCCATGGACAGCCAGGCGTCGGTGAACCGCCATCCCAGGCTGGGGTCCTTCTTGCCATAGTCCATATGGCCGAACACCTGCACGCCGTCCTCGGTGCGCCCGGTGAAGAACTCCGCGATGTCCTCATAGGCCGACCAGTTGACCGGAACGCCGAGGTCGTAGCCGTAGCGCGCCTTGAAGTCGGCCTTGTTCTTCGGATCGGTGAACCAGTCATAACGGAACCAGTAGAGGTTCGCGAACTGCTGATCGGGAAGCTGATAGAGCTTGCCGTCCGGGCCGGTCGTGAAGGCCGCGCCGATGAAGTCCGCAAGGTCGAGCGTCGGGCTGGTGACGTCCTTGCCTTCGCCCGCCATCCAGTCGGTCAGGTTGCGCACCTGCTGATAGCGCCAGTGCGTGCCGATCAGATCGCTGTCGTTGACATAGGCGTCGTAGATGTTCTCGCCGGACTGCATCTGCGTCTGCAGCTTCTCGACGACATCGCCCTCGCCGATCAGGTCGTGCGTGACCTTGATGCCGGTGATCGCGGAGAACGCCGGCGCCAGAACCTTCGATTCGTATTCATGCGTCGCGATGGTTTCTGAGACGACCTTGATCTCCATGCCCTGATAGGGCGCGGCCGCCTGCGCGAACCAGTTCATCTCCGCTTCCTGCGAGGCGCGGTCGAGAACCGACAGGCCGCCGATTTCGCCGTCCAGGAACTTCGCGATCTCCGTCGCAGCGTTCGGGTTCGGCGCGCGGTTCGGATCGATCTGGTTCGCCGTGTCCGCGCCCTTGTCGCCGCAGGCCGACAGACCGATCGCCAGACACGCCGCCAGCGCCATCGCGCCGGCCCTAACGGACCGCTTGTACGACATCATATATTCCTCCCGCAGACGCGGGCTTCCTCGGCCCGTCGCTGTACGTCTCATACAAACCGGAAAACCAGCGCCGCGTAAACCAGCGAAACGATGCTGGCGATCCACAGCGGGGCCGCTTCGGGCGCCAGTCCCAGCCACGCAAGATGGATGAAGGCGGCGCCGATCAGGCTCAGGAACAGCCGGTCGCCGCGCTGCATGGGCAGGCCCAGCAGGCCGACGCGCGGCGGCGGCGACGGGCGCCACGCCTGCAACAGTCCCATCACCACCAGCAATATCGCGATGCCGCCGAAGAACAGGCCGGTCGGCAGGGTCCAGGCCATCCACGCCATCGGCTTCTCCTACACCCTGCCCATCGCGAATCCGCGCGCGATGTAGTTGCGCACGAACCAGATCACGATGGCGCCCGGTATCAAGGTCAGCACGCCGGCCGCCGCCAGCACGCCCCAGTCCATGCCCGAGGCCGACACGGTTCGCGTCATGATCGCCGCGATCGGCTTGGCGTCGGTGGTCGTCAGCGTCCGCGCGATCAGCAGCTCGACCCACGAGAACATGAAGCAGAAGAACGCCGCCACGCCGATTCCCGAAGCGATCAGCGGCATGAAGATGCGCACGAAGAAACTCGGGAAGCTGTGTCCGTCGACATAGGCGGTCTCGTCGATCTCGCGCGGCACGCCGCTCATGAAGCCCTCGAGAATCCACACCGCCAGCGGAACGTTGAACAGGCAGTGCGCCAGCGCCACGGCGATGTGGGTGTCGATCAGACCGAAGGCCGAATAGAGCTGAAAGAACGGCAGGGCGAACACAGCCGCCGGCGCCATGCGATTGGTCAGCAGCCAGAAGAACAGGTGCTTGTCGCCGAAGAACCGGTATCGCGAAAACGCGTAGGCCGCCGGCAACGCCGCCGCGACCGATATCACCGTGTTCATCGCCACATAGATGATCGAATTGATGTAGCCGGAATACCAGCTTGGATCGGTGAAGATCACCGCATAGTTCCGCAACGTGGGCTGCGCGGGCCACAGCGAGATGCCGGAGGTGATCTCGGCGTTGGTCTTGAAGCTCATATTCACGAGCCAGTAGATCGGCGCCAGCAGGAACGCGATGTAGAGCGCGGTGACGATCCAGCGTGAGCGTGTCATTCGCCGCCCTCCTTTGCGCGCGCCGGGCTCTCGCCGTCGTCTCTCACCATCACCGAGTAGAACGCCCAGCTGAAGGCGAGAATGATCAGGAAGTAGATGATCGACCACGCCGCCGCCGGCCCCAGGTCGAACTGCCCCACCGCCATCTGCACCAGATCGATCGACAGGAAGGTCGTGGAGTTCCCCGGCCCGCCGCCCGTCACCACGAACGGCTCGGTGTAGATCATGAAGCTGTCCATGAAGCGCAGCAGGATGGCGATGGTCAGAACCCGCCGCAGACGCGGCAGCTGGATATGCAGGAACACCGACCAGCCCGAGGCGCCGTCGATGCGCGCGGCCTGATAGTAGGCGTCGGGGATCGAAACCAGCCCGGCATAGGCGAGCAGCGCAACCAGGCTGGTCCAGTGCCAGACGTCCATCAGGATCAGCGTCGCCCACGCGTCCACCGGGTCCTGCACATAGTTGTAATCCACGCCCATGCCGGCCAGCGACGCGCCGAGCAACCCGATGTCGACGCGCCCGAACACCTGCCAGATCGTGCCGACGACGTTCCATGGAATCAGCAGCGGCAAGGCCATCAGCACCAGACACACCGCCACCGGCCATCCCTTGCGCGGCATGTTGAGGGCGACGATCACCCCCAGCGGGATCTCCAGCACCAGGATGATCGCCGAGAACATCAGCGTGCGGAACAACGCCTGCCAGAACCGCTCGGATGTGAGCACCTGGCGATACCATTCGGTCCCGACCCAGAAGAACTGGTTGTTCCCGAACGTGTCCTGCACCGAGTAATTGACCACCGTCATCAGCGGGATGACGGCCGACAGCGCCACCAGCGCCAGCACCGGCACGACAAGCAGCCAGGCTTTCTGGTTTACCGGTTTCATGCCCCGTCCTCCAGAAACGGAACGCGCCTTCCGCCGACATAGACATGCGTGCGCGCCGGATCGAAGCTCACATGCGCGTCCGCCGGGATCGCGCCGCCCTCGGGCGTCAGCGCGACGAGCGGGCGCCCCTCCAGCTGCATCCGCACGATGGTGAAGCGGCCGGTGTCCTCCAGCCGCGTGACCTGCACCGGCAGGCCCGAACCCTGCAGCGTCACCGCTTCGGGCCGCACGCCGATCTCCACCTCGCCGCGCACGGCGGGCGGCAGGGTTCCGCCCAACTCGATCTCGCGCCCGCCGATCCGCGCGGTGCGGCCCTCGGCCAGCGCCGGGATCACGTTCATCCCCGGCGAACCGATGAAATAGCCCACGAAGGTGCTTTCCGGGCGCTCGAACAGGTCGGCGGGTTCGCCCACCTGCAGGATCTCGCCATTGTTCATCACCACCACGCGGTCGGCGAAGGTCAGCGCTTCGGTCTGGTCGTGCGTCACATAAATCATCGTCCGGCGGCTGCGCGTGTGCAGCGCGCGAAGCTGCGTGCGCAGCTCCCATTTCAGCGCCGGATCGATCACCGTCAGCGGTTCGTCGAACAGGATCGCGGCCACGTCGTCGCGCACCAGCCCGCGCCCCAGCGAGACCTTCTGCTTCAGCTCGGCCGACAGGTTGCGCGCGCGATTGTCGGCGACGTGCGCCAGACCGATGACGTCGAGAATCTCGTCCACCCGCGCCTTCAGCGCCGCGCCCTTCACGCCCCGGTTGCGAAGCGGAAAGGCGATGTTCTCGCGAACGCTCATCGTGTCGTAGACGACCGGGAACTGGAACACCTGCGCCACGTTGCGCCTGTCGGCGGGAAGTCCGGTCACGTCCTCGCCGTCGAACAGAACGCGCCCCTTGGAGGGCGTGACGAGGCCCGAGAGAATGTTCAACAGCGTGGTCTTGCCGCAGCCGGACGGGCCGAGCAGCGCGAACGCGCCGCCGTCCTCAAGGTCGAGATCGACGCCCTTCAGGGCGTAGCCGGCGGCCTCGGTTCCGGCGCCGTAGGTGTGCCTCACGGCGTCAAGCAGAATGCGCGCCATGCTCAGCCCCTCCGCCCGGCGGCGTCGAAGCGCATCAGGTGCTCTTCGCCGACATGCACCGGCATCCGCGTTCCCGGCTGATAGGCGCGAACGCCATGCAGCAACATCACCCATCGCCGCCCGTTCATGTCGAGGTGCACGAACGTCTCCGACCCGGTTATCTCGATCGAGGTCACGGTCACGTCGAACCCGGTTTCGCCCTCGCCGGCTTCGCCCGGTTGCAGGTGATGCCCCCTGAAGGCGGTCAACCCCGCTCCGCCCGGCCCGGGCAGCGTGTTCAGCGGCGGGTCCGAACAGACTTCGGCCGCCTCGATGTTCTGTGGCGCGCGATAGACGTCCTGCGCCGGACCGAATTGCGCCAGCCGTCCTTCCTTCAGCGCCGCCGTCGCGCCTCCGATCGACAGCGCCTCGGCCGGTTCGCTGGTGGCGTAGACCAGCACCGCGCCCTGTTCGGAGAGAATCCCCGGCAGTTCGGCCCGCAGCTCCTCGCGCAGCTTGAAGTCGAGATTGGCCAGCGGCTCGTCGAGCAGAACGAGGTCCGCCTTCTTCACGATCGCCCGCGCGATCGCGACCCGCTGTTGCTGACCGCCGGACAGCTCCGCCGGCTTCCGGTCCAGAAAGGCGTCGATGCGCAACTGGCGCGCCGCCCGTTCGACCTCGGCGCGGATGTCCTCGCGCCCCAGCCCCCGCACCTTCAACGGCGAGGCGATGTTCTCGAACACGGTGTATTGCGGGTAGTTGATGAACGACTGATAGACCATCGCCACGTTGCGTTTACGCGGGGTCACGTCGGTGATGTCCACGCCGTTGAGACATATCCGTCCCGAACTCGGCTTCTCCAGACCGGCGATGATCCGCAGCAGCGTCGTCTTTCCCGCGCCGGTCGCGCCCAGCAGCACGTTCGGGCGGTCGGCCGCCATCTCCATGGACATGCTGTGCAGGATCGGGGTCCCGGCGTGACTCAGGGCGACATCCTCGATCGACAGCACGCTTGCGCAACCTCCCTCGGGTGTCTGTATGTCGTCATGCCTGCGGCGTCCCCGTCGCCCCGGCCTGCGCACCCTGTTGCGACCACATTCCAGTCTCCGTCGCGGGCGTCAATCCGTCGAAGCGATTGCGCCGTTGAAACAACTAGGCCGACGAAATGACCGCGCTCAGGCCTTGAAGGCGTCCGCATAGGTCTGGCGCAGCACGTTCTTCTGCACCTTGCCCATGGCGTTGCGCGGAAGCTCGTTCACGAAGAAGACGCGCTTGGGCGTCTTGTAGGCGGCCAGCCGGGCGCGCGCCGCCGCGATGATCTCCGCCTCATCGCCGTTCCCGTGAATCACCGCCACGACGCCCTCGCCGAAATCGGGGTGCGGCACGCCGATCACCGCGCTCTCGGTCACGCCCGGAAGCTCGTCGATGACGTTCTCCACCTCTTTCGGATAGACGTTGTAGCCCCCGGAGATCACCAGGTCCTTGGCCCGTCCGGAGATCCACACGCGCCCGTCCGCATCGATCCGCCCGACATCGCCGGTGATGAACCAGCCGTCGGCGGTGAACTCCTCGGCGGTCTTCTCGGGCTTGCGCCAATAGCCGGCGAACACGCTCGGTCCGCGTATCTGCAGCACCCCCGTCTCCTCGCCGCCGGCCACGCGGATCTCGACGCCGGGCAAGGGAAACCCGACCGAGGCGGGAATGCGCGCGCCGTCCAGCGGGTTGCTGGTGATGATCACCGCCTCGCTCATGCCGTAGCGCTCGAGAATGCGCTTGCCGGTCCGCGCCTCGAACGCCTCGAAGGTCGATTCAAGCAGCGGCGCCGATCCCGAGATGAACAGCCTCACGCCGTCCGCCAGCTCCCGCGTGAAGGCGGGATTGGCCAGCAGCCGCGTATAGAATGTCGGCACGCCCATCATCACCGTCGATGCGCGCAGCCCCTCGACAACCTCCGCGTCGCTGAATTTCGGCAACCACACCATCGGCGCGCCGCTCAGGAAAGCGCAATGCATCGCCACGAACAGGCCGTGCACGTGAAACACCGGCAGGGCGTGCAGCAGAACGTCGTCGGGCGTGAACCCCCATGCCGCGTGCAGCGACCGCGCGTTCACCGCGAGATTGCCGTGGCTCAGCATCGCCCCTTTCGAAAGGCCGGTGGTGCCGCTGGTGTAGATGATCGAAGCGAGATCCTCGGCCGACCTCGGCTCGCAAGACGCGTCTGCGTCCGCCGTCTGCGCCTCCGCCATAAAGGCCTGCGCGTCGGTGACGAAAACCTTCGGCTCGCAATCCTTCAGGAAGTAGTCGATCTCGGATGCGGTGTAGGCCGAGTTCAGCGGCACGAACACCGCCCCCGCGCGCAACGCGCCGAGATAGATCATCACCGCTTCGACCGACTTCTCCGCCTGCAGGCACACACGGTCGCCCGGCGTCACGCCCCTGGCGCGCAGGCAGGCGGCGACCCGTCCGGCCTGGCTGTCGAGTTCGCCATAGCTGACGGCCGGCTTGCCCGGCTGCATGAAGCACGCACCGGCTTCGCGTCCCGCCCAGCCCGCCGCCAGGACTTCGTAGAGATTCTCAGACATGCGATTGTTCATCCTGCGAGACGGGCTGCGAAACGGCGGAACGCGGACACGGCCAAGCCGTGCGCGCGGCGTCTGTTCTGTCAGGTCACACCCTTCGCGTCCACCAACCGCCCCGACTGCGCCGGGCGCGCCGAACCGCAAAGCGAACAGTTTGCCGCCGGTTTGAAACCGGCCAAGCCCGCCGGTCATGACGTCCGCCATTCTCACCCAACGCCGCGCGCTGGCGCTCGCCTGGCCGATCACGCTGGCCCAGGCGGCGACCGCCACCACCGGCATTGTCGACACCGCCGTGATGGGCCGGTTCGGCGCGGCGGCGGATCTGGCCGCGGTCGGGATCGCCGCCGTGGTGTTCAACTTCCTCTATTGGGGCTTCGGCTTTCTCCGCATGGCGACCACCGGCCTCACCGCTCAGGCGGGCGGCGCCGGGGACGCGACCGAGGTCGGCGCGGTCCTCAAGCGCGCGATGATCCTCGGCGCCGGGCTCGGCCTCCTCCTGCTTGCGACCTTCCCGCTGGCGTCGCGCAACGCGCTAGCGCTGTTTCACGCCGAAGCCGATGTCGAAGCCGGCGCCGCCAGCTATTTCTGGGCGCGCATCTGGGGGGCGCCCGCCGCGCTGATGGGGTTCGCCATCACGGGATGGCTGATCGGCGCGGGCCGCACGCGCGCCCTGCTGGCCTTCCAGGTTGTGATGAACCTGGTCAATGGCGGTCTCGACTTCACCTTCGTCGCCTTCTGGGACTGGGGGCCTTTGGGCATCGGCGCCGGCACCGCCATCGCCGAGTGGGTCGCGCTGGGTTTCGGTCTCCTGATCGTGCGCAAGGATCTTCAGCCGCGCGTGCGGCTGTTCGATCGCGCGAAGCTCGCCGCGCTGTTCGGGGCCAATCTCAACATCATGGTGCGCACGCTGGCGCTGCTGTTCAGCTTCGCCTGGTTCATCAACTCCGGCGCACGGCAGGGAACCGCCCAGCTCGCCGGCAATGAAGTGCTGCTGCAGTTCATCGCCGTCTCGGCCTTCGTGCTCGACGCGTTCGCCTTCGTCGCGGAAAAGGAGACCGGCGCGGCCTTCGGCGCACGCGACCGGGCGCGCCTGATCCGCGCGATGCGCGTCACCAGCCAGCTTGCCGTCGTCTGCGGCCTCGCCTTCTCGCTGGCGTTCTGGTTCGGCGGTCCGGGCGTCATCGCGGCCTTCATCGCCGACCCGGACGCCAGAGCGGCGGCGCTGGCCTTTCTGCCGTTCTGCGCGGCGGTTCCGGCGATCGGCGTCGCGGCGTGGCAGCTCGACGGATTGTTTCTCGGCACCACGCAGGGCGCGGCGGTGCGCAACGCCGGACTTCTGGCGATGGCGGCCTATGTCGCCACCGACCTGCTTCTGGCGCCGCGTTTCGGAAACGCCGGCGTCTGGATCGCGTTCCTGCTCGGCTATCTCTACCGGGCCCTCGCGCTCGCCGCTTACTGGCCGCGCCTCATGCGCGGCATGGCGAGCTGAGCCGCTATCCTCCGCCTCGCCCTTGCGATAAATCCGCCTGCGTGGTGACGTCTCAAAAAAGACGACCACGAGGGAGAGACGCCATGACCATACCCCGCCATGCGGCCTGCGCGGCCATGCTGGCCCTCGCCGCCGCGAGTTGCTCGCCGCAGGCCGATGCGCCAGCGGACGCCGCCTCGCTGGGCGCGCACACCGGCGTCGGCCAGCAGCAGACGACGGCCCGCGCGCCGGACGGCGCCTATATCTCGTGGCGCGAACATGTCGTCGACAATGGCGCGGACCTTCCGATCCCCCTCTCCGGCGGCGACGGTCTGGTGATGGCGGACCTCGACGGCGACGGCCTCGAAGACATCGTTTCGGTTCACGAGTCCGACACCGAATATGACGGCGAAGCCGACGGTTATATCCGCATCGCGTTCGGCACGCCGGACCCGAATGTCTGGCATAACGTCACGCTGGCCGAAGGCCCCGAAGCGGGCGCGCCGGAAGACGCCGCCATCGCCGACGTCAATGGCGACGGCCATCCCGACATCATCGCCTCGGCCGAGTTGGCGCACCTGATCTATTTCCAGAACCCCGGCGCGAACGCGCGCGAGCAGGCATGGCCGCGCCTGATCCTGCCTCAAACGCTGAACCGGGGCTCCTTCATCCGCGTCTTCCTCGCCGATCTCGACGGCGACGGGAGACCCGAGGCGGCGACCGCCAACAAGGGCGCGCAGAACCCCGATCCGGCGAACGCGCGACCCACGCCCATCTCCGTCTTCCACGTCGAGGGCGATCCGCTGCAGGCCGCAAGCTGGCGCGAACAGGTGCTCGGCGAGTTTCTCATTCCGCAGAACGCGCAGCCGGTCGACATCGACGGCGACGGCGACCTCGACATCATTGGCGGGGTCCGCGTCGGGCCCAGCATCGTGCTGTTCCTCAATGACGGCGCGGGCGGTTTCGAACACTTGCTGATCGCCTCGACCGGCGCGCCGACCGGCGGCTTCAACATGGCCTTCGCCGATCTCAACGGCGACGGCCGCACCGACATCGTTTCGGCGACCGACGCCAATGGCGGCTTCTACAACGGCGTCGCCTGGTTCGAGCAGCCCGCCGATCTCTCCCAGCCGTGGACCCATCACGCCATCGGCGATTTCGGGCCCGACTGGATGATCGGCATCGAACTCGGCGACATCGACGGCGACGGCGACATGGACGTGATATCCGGCGCCTATTCCCGCGGCCCCCGCGATCATGACGAGGCGCTGCCGCTCGACACGCCGATGGGGCGCATGGGCTGGTTCGAGAATCCCGGCGACGCCGGCGCGGCCTGGGTCCGTCACGACATCTCGCGGCGCGAGCGCGGCATGTACGACAAGTTCATCGCGCGCGACGTCGATCGGGACGGCGATCTCGATTTCCTGTTCACGCGCGGCAATTCGAACCCGCATGACGGCGTGTTCTGGCTCGAACAGGTTCGCTCGGCCGAACCCACTCAGGTCTTCACCCCAGCCAGCGATGACGACAGCCCCGAAATGCCGCTGCCGTAACGCGCCCCGCCCGCGCCCGGCTCCAAAGCGCCGCTGATCCACCGTGCAATACCCGACGTACAGACAGGCAGACAGGGAGATGGCCCGCTCGCGAGTCATCTCCTTTGTCCTGCAACACACCGCGCGACCGGACCAAAACGAGGAACTCAGCAACAATACAAGAGCAAGGAGAATACTATGTGCGACGCAAGCAGCGCGGCCAGGTTACAGCTTTCATTCGATTGGCGAGGTGCAGCGTATGAGCCCGCCTCTATGGCACGAAGTCAGCCCGCATGAGCGTAATCCGTTCAACGCGGTCAGAGTCTACGCCGTACTGAACATGGATCGAGTATCGGTCCTTAGCAAAACGATCCCAAGGCCCAAGCTTGCCGAGAACGGGATCATTCAGAACTCCTCCACTCTTTGCGGGACGGCCAAGGCGTTTAAGAACCTCTCCTCGCCCAAATGAGAACGAAACATCTTGAAGGCCGTCTTTGTAACAGCGGGACTCATCACCAAACAGAATGATACCCGCCACGTTGTCACCGTCGTCGCAAACGACATCCACGCCGTCCTGCGCGAATTCATAGTAGATACGCGGCGGCTCGGTTTCGTCCTCAAGAGACCTCTCTACAGCCCAGTCCATGAAGGGTTCAGTAGCTAGAATGGCGGAAACCGGAAGCCCCAAGTATGACGCTAGCGTTTCTGTTGTGAAGGTCATCGTTTTCTCAATGCTTCGTTGATCATAGTCTTGATACGACTTTCTACAGCTCCCGCAGTCTGATAACTTGATTTAATCAAATCGAGCGTCTTCGCGCTTGTCGCCATGCGACTGCTGCTTGAGCCAAAACGAGCCCGACGAAAAAATCGGCGAGAGTGACTTAACTTGTCAGCTCCGTTGGACGCGATCGACTGCAGCGTGTCGCCCGCGCCCGACCCCTGATTGTAGGAATTGATCGAATCAGTCGCGAGGTCGAAGTCCGCGCAAGATCAATTTATTGGCGACTGTCCCTGTTTTTTGCGCGAACTCAGCCCGTAAGTGACTTCGCGCGGCTCGCGACAGGTTTCGGCGCCGACCTCTAAAATCTCTACTGAACGAAGAGAGCGGAGTTCCTGCGTGGATATCCCCGAAAAATAGATATCGTGCGGTGAATTAATCAGCTCCCCGCGAACCACAATCCTTCGCGCTGGCGAGTCGGGCGTCAGATTTCCGACAAGATTAATGCCGTCGGCGTCAGGAAAAAAACCTAAGGCGGTTTGCTCGGATCTGTCGCAGAGCACATAGGTCGCCCCACTATCGTCATCGACGATTCGCCCGGGAACGATGTAGGCCCGCCCTCCACGCCCACCGCTGTCGGGGATAAAATGTGCGAAGCCCTCAACCGTTATGACTAAGCCGTCCAGAGCTGCCGCCCGTGAAAGCAGTTCATAAACACTCAGCGGTTTGTCTTCCTTGGCAGTAACGGTCTTGCAGGCGGGCAGTACTAGACACGCTGCCGCAAGCGTAACTCTGTGGAGCACGTTCCGACTTGACCCAATCATATGCACCTCAACCCTTGCCTAGACCTCGCACTACCTACCGACCAACTGCCCGAAGTATTTTCTTGGTTCGATCTCGGTAGGTGGATCATCGAACAATAGTGCATTTGCACCACCATTTTTTTACGCGCCAGCCGGTCAAAGCTCCCGTCTCGGCCGCCTAGTTGAAATATCAACGGGTCCCTACCTCGACTGACGTAAGCCGCTCCAATTCCCTTAAAGCCCTCAACGTCTCCGCGCGGGGTGCTGTCAGACAAACGCGCTATGGTCTCTGTATCTGAGTAGCTGAGCGTATCGAGTTCTCCAATGTCGCGACTTTCCTTCAAGCGTAGCCGCTTCCCAGGCGGCGTGAGCGCGGCATGTACGACAAGTCCATCGCGCGCGACGTCGATCAGGACGGCGATCTCGATTTCCTGTTCACGCGCGGCAACTCAAACCCGCATGACGGCGTGTTCTGGCTCGAACAGGTTCGCTCGGCCGAACCCGCTCAGGTCTTCACCCCGGCCAGCGATGACGACAGCCCCGAAATGCCGCTGCCGTAACACGCCGGGACCCATTCCTCAGCGCTGATGAATTTCCAGATCGGCCAACTCTGGAAAGCGTGGCGCTAGCCACGCGTCCCCAGCGAAGGCTGGGGTGAGGCGCGGTTCGCGAAGCGAACGAAACGCACGGCGTTTCGAGCGACGAACGCCCCGAGCCCCCCAAGGTATCAGAGCGCGAGGGGCCGGGGACGCGTCTCTGCGAGACGCTTTCCATCGCCGTCACCCTTGGTTGTCATCCCGGGCGAGCGCAGCGAGGCCCGGGACCCATTGAGAGGCCGTCCCGGTTGATGAATAGGTCCCGGCTCGCGCCGCTGCGCGGCTTGGCCGGGATGACAGCAAGGAGTTATCCGACCCACTTTTCCGTCGCCCATATTTCACCTCGCGTCTGGCGCGGGGAGGGTTCGGGAGACGTCTCCGAGTCCATCGAATGTCAGGCGCCGGTCGGCGTGTTGAGGAAAGGTCCGCGAAGCGGGCGGAGCGTGGACAAGACGCTTCGCCTGACCAACGCCCGGGAGTGACCTCCCGGGAAGCTCGCGGAAACCGGCTCATGCAAACAGGCTCCGGGGTGTCGAAACCGGGGTTCCAGGTCTCGCGGAGAGATCTGCACGCGGGTCCGGGATGCGGAAATGGGTCCAAATGCTGGACGTGGGCCGTGTGATCTCTGACGATCGAGACGCAACCGGTGTTCCCCAGCCAAACCCGCCAGCCGCACCGGACTTCAAACCGGCCGCGGGGCGCGTGACGATCGCGTCTTACGCCAGCTCACCTCCCACAAGGAGCGGCTGGCAACTTACCCGGCGCGGCCCCACGCGCCCCGGCCTCCCCATGCTTCTGCGAACTTGAACGCAGAAGCCAGCCAACAAGGCGGGGGACGCACACGGCATCCCGGATGGCCCACGGCCAGTCCGAACGCGCAGCCATATCCGCGACAAAGAACAGTGAGACGCCCGCCGAATGCGCGGGCTCCGGTGGCTGGGGCGCCAGGATTCGAACCTGGGAATGGCGGTACCAAAAACCGCTGCCTTACCGCTTGGCGACGCCCCAATCCGGGAGGAGCGGACGTTTATGCAATTCGGAAGGGAATGGCAACAGGCCCGGGCCGCGACCCGGCGCCTGCCCGGCGCCTGCCCGGCCCCAGCCCGCCCCCGGGTCGGCCCCGGGGCGAGCGCCGCGCCCGACCAACCAGAATTGTCCGGGAATTTCTCTTTCCGGGCGTGGCAGCTCATGATTGCGCACCGCCCGGAAAGTCGCTATAGCGCCCGCTCCCCGATATGATCGGAGTATAGCTCAGCCTGGTAGAGCGCTTGCTTCGGGAGCAAGAGGTCGTTGGTTCGAATCCAGCTACTCCGACCATTCCGCTCGGTATTTTGAGGCGAGATTTCGCCCCCGGTGGATGAATCGAACGGTTTCGAAACCCCGGTTTTACCGATATTCAGGAAGAAATGCGCCATGATCGCGCTGCTCGACCGGCCAAGCCGCCGGCCGCAGCGGCGGGACAACAGGCGCTGAGCCGGGATATACGCATGAAGACCTTTCTTCTCACCTTCCTGGGCGGCCTGGCCGCGCTCGTGGTGTTTTTCGTCCTGCTGCCGCTAGCGATCCTGCTCTCCCTGATGCCGAGCGCCCCGGAGGTTCCGGCCTCGAAGATGGTGCTGGAGCTGGATCTGCGCGACCAATACCCGGACCAGCCGGCGACCGACAGCGTCAGCGCTCTGTTCAGCGACGTCTCCTTCGTCGAGATCCTGCTGCGCCTCGACGCGGCGGCGACCGATCAGAACGTGAAGGGCGTGTTCGTTCGCGCCGCCGAGATGGACCTCGGATCGACCCGGGCGGAGGAGCTGCGCGAGGCGTTCAAGAAGCTGCGCGCCCACAACAAGTTCGTCATCGCCCACTCGCAAGGGTTCCTCGCCTCGGGTCCGGCGGCCTACCGCGCGGTTTCCGCCGCCGACGAGGTGTGGATGCAGCCGGGATCGTCGTTCGAAGTGCCGGGTATCACCTTCGAACAGCTCTATCTCGGCGACGCGCTCAAGAAGCTGAAAGTGACCCCGGAGATCGAGCAGTTCCTCGAATACAAATCGGCTGCCGAAGTCTACAAGACCGACCGCTATTCGGACGCGGCGCGCGAGGCGATGACCGCTCTGGCGACCAGCGTCTGGGACGCCTCGATCGCGGACATCGCGGCCGACCGCAATCTGGACGCCGGCGTCGTGCGTGAAGCGCTGGAAAGCAGCCCGCACATGGCCGACGAAACGATCGAGCTCAAGCTCGCGGACAAGCTTGGCTGGCCCGAGGACGCGGCCGATGAAGCCCGCAAGCGCGGCGACGCCGACCTCGTTCCGATCGCCGACTATCGTCCCAACCCGAAACGCGGCAAGGCCGTGATCGCCATCGTCGGCGGCGAAGGGGAGATCATCACCGGGCCCGGCGCCAGCAGCATGTTCGGCGGATCGGCGCAGTTCGCCTCCGACCGCGTGGCGGGCGAACTGCTCGCCCTCGCCGACGACAACAATGTCGACGCCGTGGTGTTCCGCATCGACTCGCCCGGCGGATCGGCGACCGCTTCCGATCAGGTCTGGCGCGCCGTTCAGCGGCTTCGCGAGTCGGGCAAGAAGGTCGTGGTGTCGATGGGGTCGCTGGCCGCGTCCGGCGGCTACTACTCCGCGGTCGGCGCGGACGCCATCGTCGCCAACCGCGCCACCATCACCGGGTCCATCGGGGTCTTCGGAGGCAAGTTCGCGATCGCCGACGGCCTGCGGATGATCGGGGTCAATCCGGACATGGTGCAGGTCGGCGGCGGCTACGCCTCGGTCTACTCCACCGAGAAGCTCACGAACTATCAGCGCAGCAAGCTGCTCGAATCGCTGTCTGCAACCTATGAACGCTTCACCAGCCTGGTCGCGGACGGACGTCACATGCCCAAGGACAAGGTGCTGGAGATCGCGCGCGGCCGGGTCTGGTCCGGAGACGACGCGCTCAAGCTGGGGCTGGTCGATGAGACCGGCGGCCTGATCGACGCCATCCACAAGGCCCGCGATCTCGCCGGATTTTCTGAAGAGGACGGCGTCGACATCCGCCTGCGCCTGCACCGGGCCTCGCCGCTGCAATTGCTGCAGGGGTTCCTCGTCTCGGCGGAGGTCAGCGCGGCCAATCCCGAAGCGCTGCAGGCGATCTCGGCGATCGCAAAAGACCCGCACGCCGCAGCCGCCCTGCGCCAGATCGAGGCGATGTCGCGTCAATCCGGAACCCAGCTCTACACGCCGCCTCCGGTCGAGCGCTGAGCGCCTGACAGTCGCTGCATGCCGGAGGTTCAGGCGAGGCCATGACCACGAGTGCGGCCAACATTGCGTTGCTGCTGGTCGGGGCCGGCGCCGCGTTCGTGTTCTTCAATCCGCGTCTGCTCAAGTCGCGGATCTGGCGCGCCACGGTCACGCCGCTGGCCTCGATCATCGGGTCGGGCTTTCTGGTCGCCGGGCCTATTCTCGGCCACACGGCCGGAACGTCGGCCTGGCTCGCCATGGCCGGTCTCTGCCTGATGGGCTATCTGTTCGGCGCGGCGATCCGGCACAACATCGTCCATGTGCAGCCGGGCCTCGGCCATGGCGCCAACCCGACGGCGCGGGTGCTTGAGCGACTGTCGAACCTGACGCTCGCCCTCTCCTACTTCATATCGGTGGCCTATTATCTCACGCTGTTTTCCGCGTTCGGCCTGCGTTTCGTGGACATGACAAACCCCGCCGTCATCCGCATCGCGGCGACAGCGGTGATCGCGGCCGCCGGACTGATCGGCGGATTTGGCGGGTTGCGCGCGATGGAGCGCGTGGAAGTCTTCACCGTCGGCTTCAAGTTTTGCGTCATCGCCGGCGTCATCGCGGCCCTGGCCGTCGCGATGACGAACGCGATCGCCGGCGGCTCGCTGCTCTGGCGCGACACGGCGGACGCCCACGGCTTCAACGAGTTGCGCATGATCCTTGGTCTCGTCATCCTCGTTCAGGGTTTCGAGACCTCGCGATATCTCGGCGCCGAGTACGATGCGGCCGAGCGCGTTCGGACGATGAAGTACGCGCAGTGGATTTCCAGCGGCGTCTACATGGTCTTCATCCTGCTGGTCACGCCGCACTTCGCGCACGGGTTGCCTGAGCAGGGCGGCGAGACCGCGATCATCGACATGCTGCGTCCGGTCGCGAGCATCATCGCCCCAGCCCTGATCCTGGCCGCGCTGGCCTCGCAGCTTTCGGCGGCCGCGGCCGACATGAACGGTTCCGGCGGGCTTTTGGCCGAGGCCGCGAAGACCAAGCTGGATGTCCGCTTCGGCAATGTGATCACCGCGGTCGCCGCGATCGCCGTGATCTGGGTCGCCGACATCTACGAGATCATCGTCTGGGCGTCGAAAACCTTCGTCGCCTATTACGGCTTGCAGGCGCTGCAGGCGGCGCTTTCCAGCTGGCGCATGAAACGACATGCCGAGGCGGCGATGTACGCGCTTCTTGTGGCGCTGGCGGCGACCATCGTGGCGATCGCAATCCCCACCGGCGGCTGAGGCGGCCTAGACGAGCGCGTATTCGGAATTCACATCCATCGGGCCGTCCGCACGCACCCTGCCCGTTTCGACCAGGTGGATGACATGGGCCAGCACGGAATGGCAGGCGGCCGGATGGAGGCGGCTGTCCACGTCCTGGTAGATCACTTTCACCATGTCGCGGATGCGCGTGTCGCCGGCTTCCAGACGCCCCATGATAGCGGCTTCGCGCGCCTTGCGGTGAGCGATATAGGCGTCAAGGAACGGGCGCACCTCACGCACGGGCGGACCGTGCGTCGGCCAGATGCTGGAATAGTCGCGCGCCTTCACCTTCTCGAGGCTGGCGAAGTAATCGCCCATATGCCCGTCGGGCGGCGAGATGACGGTCGTCGACCAGCCCATGACGTGATCGCCGGAGAACAGCGCGTTCTCCTCTTTCAGCGCGTAGCAAAAGTGGTTGGAGGTATGGCCGGGGGTCGCCACGGCTTCGATCGTCCAGCCGGGTCCCTCGAACACATCGCCATCGGTCACCGTGACATCAGGCTTGAAGCGGAGATCGTCGCCCGCCTCGAGCCGCACCTCGGAAGCTGTCGGAATGACGGGGCCGCCCGCATACACCTTGCAGCCGGCCCACTCGGCCAGCGGATGCGCCAGCGGCGAATGATCCATGTGCGAATGGGTGACCAGCACGTGGGTCACGCGCTCACCGTCGAGCGTGCGTTTCAAGGCGTCGAAATGCTCGTCGATGGCCGGACCCGGATCGATCACCGCGACCTCGCCCCGCCCGACGATGTAGACCCCCGTGCCCAGATAGGTGAACGGACCGGGATTGCGCGCAATCAGGCGCCGGATCATCGGGCTCGCCTGGGCGACCGCCTCGTACTCGAATTCAAGTTCGCGGACAAAGGGAATGCCGGACATGCGAAGGCTCACTTCAATTCAGTTCGAGTTTCCGCAACACCCTGCCTAGGGCGCAAACGCCTTTCCGAAAGCGCGCGCAAGCAGACGCGTCGCGCGTAGTTTCTGTCCAAGTTTCATGGCCACGGGCGGGCCCATGTCGGTTTTATTGGCGTCCACGATATAGATGCGACCGTCTGACTTGTCGCGCAGAACATCAACACCGCCCCATTCGAGCTGGATTTCCGAGTTGAAGCGACGAATGAGGTCGATCTCGGCCGGCGAAAACACTTCTTCAGGCCGGACCCAGCCAACATCGACGTTCTCGTTGGCGAATCTGCGTCCGATCGGACGGCGCTTGATGAACACCAGAACCGGCTGTCCGCCGACGGTGCATGTGCGCAGGTCTTCGACCAGTCCGCCGTCGATGGTGTTGTCGATCAGCCGTTGGTAGCAACGTCCGGGCTGACGATCGATCGGCCCCTGCACGATGCGCCCATCATGCGCCGCGTTGACTTCCGACTTGTCGACGATGGGACCGGTGTAGCTTTCCGGATCGACCGACAACGAATACCCGGCGACGCGTTCGAAGGCGGAGCTGACGGCGGACTTCGAAATGTCGCGGCAGTTGAAGTTCACCGTGCGAACTTTCTGGCGGCGATAATTCAGGTCGGGGAGTTGCGGATCGCAGGTGGTGGCGTCGTCGAACGACATAACGATGTCGGCGTTGGCGGGATCGTCGACCAGCTTGGCTCCCGCGCAGTGCATGACTGGCCAGATCAAATACCAGGGACGCGGCTTGTCGGGGAGAAAGGCGATGCTGGGGCGGGGGTGGCCGGTGAGGCGGCGCTTCACACGCCAGAAAACCGAGAAATAGTAGAAGCAGAACCAGGTGAAAATGTCGTGCCAGAGTTTGAGGTCGAGAGGAAAGCGGTGCCCCGTCTTCTTCACAAAGACGATGTCGTCTTCGACCACAAAGTCAGACGTCCAAAGCTTGTTCTTCACGCCCTACGCCTTTCAATCCCGCCATGCCCGCAGCGATCTGGCGACTTACTCCCTGCCCGTGCATTCGCGCGTGCAGACGTCGCCGTTTCACTACCGAACCGGAACAATCATCAATCGAATCAAACAATCCGGTTCGCGACCGTCAGCGGGTACCCACGTCAGGCCAGTTAAGGAGGTCTTACTACCCGGAGGCGAGATTGCGCAAAAGGTCTTTTAGCGCACGCAGGTCATAGCCCGCCTCCGCCGCGATTTCGATCACCTTTTCAGGCGGTTCCTGTCGCGTTTTCGCTGTCATGATCGCCCATGCGGTAATTGAGCGCGTGCCGGACCGGCAATAGGCGAGGACGGGCCCGGGCGACTGCGACAAAGCCGCCTCAACCTCCCTGACCGCTTCGGGTGTCGGAGCGCCTTGGAAAGGCGCATAAATATAGGTCAAACCCGCCTTCCGCGCCGCCGATTCCGCCTCGGCGCTGGACATCTGGCTGGCGTCTTCGCCGTCTGGGCGATTGTTGATTACGTAGCGAAAGCCCTGATCCTTCAGGGCGTCAAAGTCCTGCGGCGCGATCTGCGGGGAAACCGCAAATTTCTCCGTCACCTTACGTACATCCAAGCCTGTCTCCCTTCGCGCCAAAGCAAAGTCGATTGTGACACTTGCGCCGCTGTGCGCCCTTCTTGACAGCAGCGTAATAACTGACAAGGCATGCCATGCTGTCTGCGGCCCGATCGCCCAGTACAGCTATCCAGTAGAACCGACTGCCAAAAGTCCAGAGTGTCCGAGACCGCAGCCCCTCTCTCCGTATCTGAAGACGACCCGTCGCGCAGCTCGACCGCCGCACGGGTCCTGCAGCGCATTCCGTGGGGGTATGTGCTTCGTCGCGTGCTCGCCGCCATCCCCACCATGCTGGCCATCATCACGGTGGCGTTCTTCATGATGCGCGCGGCGCCGGGAAACCCGTATTCGGTCGACCGCAAGCTTACCCCGGAAGTTGAGGCGAACATCCGCGCATCCCTGGGCCTCGATAAGCCGCTTCACGAGCAGTATCTCGAATATCTTGGCAATGTCGTGACAGGCGATCTCGGCCCGTCGATGAAGATCAAGGACAAAACCGTTTCCGAACTGATCGGCGAAGGCTTGCCCGTCTCCCTCACCATCGGCGCGTTCGCCATCGGGCTCGCCATCTTCTTCGGCACCGGCCTCGGCATTTCGGCGGCGATACGACAGAACTCGCCAACGGACTACACGGCGATGTCTCTGGCGATGATCGGGATATCGATACCGACCTTCGTGACCGGCCCGATGCTGTCTCTGATCTTCGGCGTATGGCTCGGCTGGTTCGCGGCCGGCGGGCTGGACCTCGGGCGCATGAATTTCAACAACCTGTTCCTTCCGGTCGTGACGCTTGCGCTGCCCCAGATCGCGATCATCTCGCGGCTCATGCGCGCGTCGATGATCGAAGTTCTCCGCTCGAACTACATCCGCACCGCACGCGCCAAGGGGCTTTCCGAGTCGCGCATTCTTCTGCGCCACGCCGCTCCGGCAGCGATCCTCCCCGTGATCTCCTACCTCGGGCCGGCCACCGTCGGCGTCATCACCGGGTCGGTCGTGGTGGAAAAGGTCTTCGGCCTGCCGGGCGTCGGCCAGTCCTTCATCGACGGCGCAATGAACCGCGACTATCCGCGCGTTATGGGGACGGTGATCCTGTATGGCGGGCTGATCATCGTGTTCAACCTGATCGCCGACATACTCTATGCGATCTTCGATCCGAAGGTTCGCTACGAATGACGACCCTGGTATCCGCACCCGCCGAGAAGGAGGCGCTGCTCAACGCAGCGGCGGTGAAGGGGCGTTCCCTGTGGGACGATTCGCGTCGCCGCCTGCTGTCGAACAAGGCGGCGATGGCCGGCTTCATCGTGCTGGCGATCCTGATTCTGCTCGCCGTCGTGGGGCCGTTCGTCTGGCCGCATTCGTACAAGACGCAATACCGTGAAGCGCTGGCGATCGGTCCGACCTTCAAGGACCTGCATCTGCTCGGAACGGACATATACGGCCGGGACATGGTGGCGCGGATCCTCGCCGGGTTGCGCATATCGCTCGCCGTCGGCGCCATCGCGACCCTGGTCAGCCTGGTGATCGGCGTCGCATGGGGAGCCGTCGCGGGCTTCGCGGGCGGACGCGTCGACCAGCTGATGATGCGTTTTGTCGACGCTCTCTACGCCATGCCGTTCATCTTCTTCGTGATCCTCGTCACGGTCGTATTCGGGCGCTCGATCTTCCTGATCTTCCTGGCGATCGGCGCGGTGGAGTGGATGACCATGGCGCGCATCGTCCGCGGCCAGACCCTCGCCTTGAAGCAGAAAGAATTCGTCGAAGCGGCGCGCGCCGCCGGCGTGGGGCCGATCGGGATCATCGTTCGCCACATCCTGCCCAACCTGCTCGGGCCCGTGGCCGTCTATGTTTCCCTCACCATTCCGGTGGTCATCCTGCAGGAGAGCTTCCTCTCCTTTATCGGTCTCGGCGTACAGGAGCCCCTCACCTCGCTCGGACGCCTGATCTCCGACGGACAGCGCGAACTCGGCAATCCGTGGATGCTGATCGGGCCGGCGGTGACCATGGTGATCACGCTGTTCTCGCTGAACTTCATCGGCGACGGCCTGCGCGACGCGCTCGATCCCAAAGACCGCTAGCGACGTTCGCTTCTGCGGGGGCGACTATTCCTCGCGCCGCGCGCGCACCGCGGGACGATCGTTGATCTTCAGGAAGAAGCTGCCGAACACGCCGCGCTTGATCTCGGCCTGCCAGGGACCTTTTCCGAGATTGCGCACCCGCTCGCTATCGATCTGACGCCATACCTGGCCGTTCTCCATCACAACGCGGAGCTTCCCGTCACGGCCGGTGGCGATCGACTTGACCGCGAGCGTCACGCTGTCCAGCGGCTGAGCTTTTTTCGGCGCTTCCGTCCCGGCGTCAGGATTCGGTCGGACGCCGACCGAGGCCGCCAATTGGCTGGCCGAGGGAACGGACAGACCGAAGGCCTCACGCTCGACCTGCTCAATCTGGGCGCGAGAAACGACCGCAAGATCACCAACGGTTTCGGCATCTCTCAGGGTCGCTACGGCCTTGTCGAAACAGGCAAGACGCGCCGCATCGTCGGCGACGTCGCTGCATGCATAGAGGTCCGACAGCTTCGGGCCGGCCTCCTGCACGGCTGGCGGGGTCTGGGCCGAAACCTGACCGCCGGCGGAGACCGCCCAAACCGCGATTAGCGTAGTAACAACTCGTTTACCTAGGGGCGACAATTCGACTCTCCGTCAGCAATCGCACGCAATACTCTTTCAACCATCCTGATACTGACGCTAGTTTCCGTCCACGAAAAGCCTACGGGCCGTGCGCCTGGCCCAGCATCTACACTCGGGAGTGTCGAACTGATGTCTCTGAAACCCATGTTGCTCGCCGGACTGGCGGCGCTCGTCCTGGCCAGCTGCGGAGGACAAGCGACCAATGAAAGCCAGTTTCGCCGCGGCGTCGGCGGCAACCCGGATTCGATCGACCCCCAAAAGGCGGAAGGCACCTGGAACAACGACGTCATCGGCGACATGTTCATCGGCCTCTTCACCGAGGACGAAGCCGCCAAGCCGGTTCCCGGCGTCGCGGATAGCTGGACGGTTTCAGACGACGGCCTGGTCTGGACCTTCAAGCTCAAGCCCTGGAAGTGGTCCGACGGCACGCCGCTAACCGCGAAGGACTTCGAGTATTCCTTCCAGCGCCTGCTCAACCCCAAAACGGTCGGCGCCGTCTACGCGTCGATCCAGTACCAGATCAAGAACGCCCGCGAGGTCAACGGCGGCAAGCTTCCGGTGGAGGAGCTGGGCGTAAAGGCGCTGGACGACGAAACGCTCCAGATCACACTTGAACATCCCGCCCCGTATCTGCCGGGCCTGCTCAAGCACTACACGGCCTTCCCCGTGCCCCGGCATGTGATCGAAAAGGTCGGCGACAACTGGACCCGCCCCGAGAACATCGTCGTCAACGGCCCCTACAAGGTGAAGCAGTGGCGGTCAGGCGACTTCATCCAATCGGTGGTCAACCCGGAGTTCGAGGGCGCGGAGGACCTGTGCTTCAAGGAGGTGGTCTACTATTTCGCCGCGGACCATGACGCGATGGTGCGCCGCGCGGAAGCTGGCGAACTCGACATGAACACCTCCTTCCCTTCCGGACAACTCGACGAGACCGAGCGGAAGCTGCCGGGCTGGCCGCGCATCGCGCCGATGATGGCGACCACCTACATCATCGCCAACGCAACCGAGCCGCCGTTCGACAATCCTGACGTCCGCAAGGCGCTCGCCATGGCGATGGACCGCGAATACATCACCGGCTCCATTCTCAAGGGTGGCCAGATCCCGGCCTACGGCTTCGTGCCGCCCGGCATGAACGGCTACCCCAAAGGCGCCGAGTTCACGTGGAAAGACATGCCGCGCGAGGAACGGCTGGTTGAAGCGCGCAAACTCCTGGAAGGCGCGGGCTACGGCCCGGATCATCCGCTCGAGTTCGAGTTCATCCACCGCGCGACCGGCGACAACCCGCGCATCGCTCCCGTGCTGCAGGCCAACTGGTCCGACATCGCCGACTGGGTGAAGCCGCAGATTCGGCAGATCGAAACCCAGGCGCTCTACAATATGCTGCAGGAGAAGGACTATTCGATCGCCGACAATGGTTGGGTGGCCGACTTCAACGACGCCTACAACTTCCTTTACCTGCTCGACTCGCGCACCGGGCCGATGAACTACGGCGGTTACTCCAACCTCGCCTACGACGCCCTGCTGGACAAATCGGCGGGGGAAATGGACCAGACCAAGCGTGCCGAGATCCTGAAGGAGGCCGAGCAGATGATGCTTGACGACACGGCGGTTCTGCCGCTGCTCATCCGCGTGACGCAAGACATCGTGTCCCCGTCTATCACCGGCTACACCGACAACCCGGAAGACATTCACCGCACTCGCTACATGTGCCGGACGAAGTAGGCGCACCGACAGGCGACCGCTTCCCGGACGCACGTCGTCGGGAAGCGGTCGTCTCTCTTGTCTTGAGCTGATTGCCTTGAGCTGAGTCTTGAACTGACCGGCGAACGCTAGGACGCCGGGGCTTCAACCTCGCTTGAGGACCCCACGGCGCGCATTTCGAAGGCGATCGCATCCAGCATCTGCTTTACGCGGCTGGCGTTGCTTCCCAGGTCCGGCGCGGGGATGCGTCCGGTTGAACGCACGTCGACGCGTGATCCCGAGCCATCCGGCCGTATGCGCACCGCAATGTCAGCCGGCAAGCCGTACCAGGTGGAGCGCGAGACCGCCTCAAGCTGACCGTTCGGCGGGTCGCTCAACATCACATGCCACCCCAGCGTCTTGGCGGCATGGGCGGCCGCGACGGTCGCCTCGGCCGGCGGCGCGTTCACATGCAGCGGGCCGATGTCGTCGAAAAATTCCGCCTGCGCCTGCGCGACGGTCTTGCCTCCCCACTTGCCGGCTGTCGGCGGGATCATGGCGTTGTCACGAACGGGCGCGGCGCCTTCCGCGTCGCGAACCTCCAGCGCCCGAACCGAGAAGGCCACAGGCTCCGCCCAGTCCGACTGGGCATCCCACACAGGCGGCATGCCGTCCCGCTGCACGAAATAGCCGTAGATGCGGAAGCCCATCAGGCTCGCCGCCAGAAGCACCAGCACGCCGACGATCGCACCGCGCGTCGACTTGCCGATGAAGCTGGCGACCAGCGTGACGAGGCCGACCAGAGCGGCGGGAAGGACGACGAACAACGCCGTGCGGGCGACCCCGGCCGTCGCCGACTCAAGATCCAGCATCCCCGCCCGGTAGAGGGCGGGGCCAGACACAAGGATCAGGAGCGCCGCGACGAGAAGGAGCGCGCCGCCCAGAAGACCCAGACGCCAGATCCGATCGCCCCTTCCCGCTGCAACCTCGCCAGCAGCCGCCCCGCCGCCGGACGTCATTCAGCCGCCTGAACTGTCGGCAGCGTGTGGCTCTTGAACTGCTCGCGCAGCGCCAGCTTGTTGATCTTGCCGGTCGCGCCCAGCGGAATCGCCTCCACGAACACGACATCGTCCGGCGTCCACCACTTCGCGATCTTGCCCTCAAGGAACTGGAGCATCTCGTCCTTGGTGACGGTCTCGCCGGGCTTGGGCTGAACGATCAGCAGCGGACGCTCGTCCCATTTCGGGTGCGGCAAGCCGATCGCCGCCGCGTTGGCGACCTTCGGGTGGCCGACAGCGATGTTCTCGATATCGATCGAGGAAATCCATTCGCCGCCCGACTTGATGACGTCCTTGGCGCGGTCGGTGATCTGCATGAAGCCGACCTCGCAGATGTTCGCCACATCTCCGGTGTCGAACCAGCCGTCCTTGTCGAGGATTTCGCCGCCGGCGCCCTTGAAGTAAGCGCGCGCGATCGCAGGACCCCGGACGACCAGATGGCCGGACGTCTTGCCGTCGCGGGCGACATCTTCGCCGTCGCTGTTGATGACCTTCATCTCGACGCCGAACGGAGGACGGCCCTGCTTGAGCTTGTATCTGACGACCGTGTCGCGATCCTTCGCCAGAATTTCCGGCGGGATCGAGCCAAGCGACCCCATCGGCGACAGTTCCGTCATGCCCCAGGCGTGCACGACGGTGACGTCGTACTGCTCCTCAAAGGCGCGGAGAATGCGCTCAGGCACAGCGGAGCCGCCGATCACCACCTTCTTGAGATGCGGCAATTGCTTGCCGGTGGTCTCCAGATACTGAAGCAGCATCAGCCAAACGGTCGGAACCGCAGCGGTGAGCGTCACCTTCTCCGAGTCCAGAAGCTCGTAAATGGATTCACCGTCCATCTTGGCGCCCGGCATAATCAGGCGCATGCCGGCTGCGGGCGCCGAGAGCGAGATGCCCCAGGCGTTGGCGTGGAACATCGGCACGACCGGCAGGATCGTGTCGGTGACGCCGCCGCCGATCGCATCCTGCTGCATGCCGATCATCGTGTGCAGGACGTTCGAACGGTGCGAGTAAAGGACGCCTTTGGGGTCGCCGGTGGTGCCGGACGTGTAGCAAAGGCCGCAGGCGGTGTTCTCGTCGAAACCGCCCCATTTCACGTCCTGCGATTTGCCGCCGATATAGCTCTCGTAGGAAACGAGGTTCGGAATCCCCGTGTCCTGCGGCATGTGCGCATCGTCGGTCAGCATGACATAGCGACGGCACGACGGCACTTTGGCGTGGATCGCCTGCACGATCGGCAGGAAGGTGATGTCGAAGAAGAGGTGCGTGTCCTCCGCGTGGTTCATGATCCAGGCGATCTGATCCGGGTGGAGACGCGGGTTCACCGTGTGCAGGACGGAGCCGATGCACATCGTGCCGTACCACACTTCCATGTGCCGCCCGGTGTTCCAGGCCAGCGTGGCGATCCGGTCGCCCATCTGGACGCCGTCCTCGATCAGAGCCGAGGAGCATTGCTTGGCGCGGGCGTAGATGTCGGCATAGGTCTGCCGGACGATCGGCCCTTCGACACTGCGGGTCACGACCTCGCGCTGGCCGTGGTTGATCCGTGCATGTTCGAGGATCTTGTCGACCGTCAGCGGCCAGTCCTGCATGAGACCGAACATGCCCTGAGCGGGCGTTTTGGTCGCCGGCATGGCCGACGCCACGCCGGGGGCCACAGCTTTCGCCCCAGACTGGTCCTGCGGTTTCCCGCCAGACTTACTCTTCCCAAATCCAAAAACCATCTCGCGCGCCTCCCTACGCACAAACTTTGCTTTGCCGCCAACCTTAAACGCCGTATCTCGTGGCGGCAATTCTTGGAGGGTCATGACCGTGAAGAAATACGCCTTTCTGCTCGCTCTGACCGCCAGCATTCCGCTGACCGCGGCATGCGGGAAGCCCGAGGACCCCACGGCGCAGGCATCGACCTCCGTAGCCGCAGAAGCGGGCGGCTCAACACCTGATGGCGCACATATCGCCGCGGGCGGAGCGGATCGCCAGCTCATGCCCTCTCCGACCACCGCCCCCGCCACGCTTTCCGGCCGACTCGACTGTCTTCGGGAGACCGGCGCCGCCGTCGTGATCGGTCATCGTGGCGGCCCCAACCGCGACTTTCCTGAAAACGCCCTCGAAACCTTCGCGCGTTCGCGTTCGGCCGGCGCGCTCGGCATGGAAATCGACATCGCGGAGAGCCGCGACGGCGTTCTGTTCCTGATGCATGACGACGATCTCGACCGCACGACCACCGGCGAAGGTCCCGTGGCGGACAAGAGCTGGAGCGAAATCGAGAAACTGGAGCTGGAGACCTATTCGACGGTCACCGACTTCCACCCGCCGACGCTCGACCAGGCGCTCGCCTGGGCGGTGAAAAACAACGTGCTGGTCGAACTCGACAAGAAGCGGTCGACCTCGTTCGACGGCATCATTGACGCCGTGGAGGCCAACCACGCCGAGAACAACGTCTTCATCGTCACCTATACCGACGACCAAGCTGTCGAGGTTCACCAGCGTTCGAAGGACCTTGTCATCACCGCGACCGTCGGCAGCGTCGCTCAACTCGACGATCTGATCGCGCGCGGCGTCGACCCGAAGCGCCTGGTGGCCTGGACCGGCGTTGAACGGCCCGATCCCGCACTGTGGACGGCGTTGAACGCGCGGGGAATCGAAAGCGCGTTCGGCACGCTGGGACGTCGCGGCGAGCGACTCGATGACGTCTATTGGGAAGACCGCAACGGTTCGGAATACCGCGACCTCACGTCGGCGGGGCTCGAGATCGTCGTCACGGACTATTCCGACCGTGTGTCGCGCGAACTGGCGGATCTGCAGGTCCGCGCCGCCGCCTGCGGCTTCTAGGATCGCCCGGAGACGCGAACGGCAGAATCACGCGCACATTGTGAAGAACGCGATCGTTTCCTGCCGCCAGACGCGTAAAATTTCGAACAAATGCGCCGCGAATAGTATGGGGGCGTGCACAATATCCGGGTCCCCCGGAAATGCTGCGGTGCGGTATCCTTTTTAAGGGTGACGCGCTGATTCCGTGGCGATACCTTTGACCAATAAAGAAGCAGCCTCCCTCCCTTTCGGGGCTTAGAGTTCGCAGGACAACCAGTCGCGCCCGATAACTGAGAATTGCGCACTGGCGGAGGTTGTGGGTGGTGACCAAAGATGGCACGGGACCTGCTCTTAGCAGATGTTTCCGGGTTCTTCGCGGCGGCGACGCCGCTAACCCGCACCGTTAAGTAACGTTTAGGGACGACCCGCTCGGGTAGCGCCCCGCAAGCATGGGCAATAGTGGGATTTAGCCAATGGAAACGACCAGCGACGCCGTAACGGGGACGAAGGCGGCTGCATCGAAGGGGGGCGCGGTTCCGGGCCTCGAGCCGGCTCCGACCAAGCACAAGAAACTCGTCGAATGGGTTCGTGACATTGCGACGCTCACCCAACCGGACCGCGTCGTTTGGTGCGACGGTTCGCAAGCGGAGTGGGACCGGCTCACGGCTGAGCTCGTCGCCCAAGGCACGCTGAAGCGACTCAATTCCAGCAAGCGCCCCAACTCTTTCTACGCCGCCTCCGACCCGCGCGACGTCGCCCGGGTGGAAAGCCGCACGTTCATCTGCTCGGAAAACGAAGAAGACGCCGGACCGACGAACAACTGGAAAGCGCCAAGCGAAATGCGCGAAACCCTCGACAGCCTGTTCGCCGGCTGCATGAAGGGGCGCACCATGTATGTGGTGCCTTTCTGCATGGGACCGCTCGGCTCGAAGATCTCGGCCCTGGGCGTCGAAATCACCGACAGCCCCTATGTCGTGCTGTCGATGCGGGTCATGACCCGTATGGGCTCCGCGGCGCTTGAGGCCATGGGCGAAGACGGCTTCTTCGTTCCGGCCGTCCACTCGGTCGGCGCCCCGCTCGCCGCCGGCCAGCAAGACGTCGCCTGGCCGTGCAATGACGACAAATACATCGTCCATTTTCCCGAGACGCGCGAGATCTGGTCCTACGGGTCGGGCTATGGCGGCAACGCCCTTCTGGGCAAGAAGTGCTACGCCCTGCGCATCGCTTCGGTGATGGCCCGCGACGAGGGCTGGCTGGCCGAGCACATGCTGATCCTCAAGCTCACCTCGCCCGAAGGCGTCGTGAAGTATGTCGCTGCGGCGTTCCCGTCCGCTTGCGGCAAGACCAACCTCGCCATGCTTGAGCCCACGCTGGCCGGCTGGAAAGCTGAAACGATCGGCGACGACATCGCCTGGATGCGTTTTGGCGAAGACGGCCGCCTGCGCGCCATCAACCCGGAAGCCGGCTTCTTCGGCGTCGCGCCGGGCACATCCGCCACCACCAACAAGAACGCGCTGGAGACCTGCGCGAAGAACACGATCTTCACGAACGTCGCACTGACTTCGGACGGCGACGTGTGGTGGGAAGGGATGACCAAGGAGCCGCCGGAAGGCCTCACCGACTGGCGCGGCCGCCCGTGGTCGCCCGCGATGGGCGAGCCCGCGGCTCACCCCAACGCCCGCTTCGCCTGCCCGGCCGGACAATGCCCGGCGATCGCGCCGGAGTGGGAAGACCCCGCCGGCGTTCCGATCGACGCCATCCTGTTCGGCGGTCGTCGCGCTTCGGCGGTGCCGCTGGTCAACGAGGCGTTCGACTGGGAGCATGGCGTGTTCATGGGCGCCACCGTCGCGTCGGAAGGCACCGCCGCGGCCGAAAACAAGGTCGGCGAGCTGCGCCGCGACCCGTTCGCGATGCTGCCGTTCTGCGGCTACAATATGGGCGATTACTTCCAGCACTGGCTGAATGTCGGCGCGAGCGCGCCGGACAAAGCCAAGCTGCCGCGCATCTTCTTCGTCAACTGGTTCCGGAAGGACGAAAACGGCAAGTTCGTCTGGCCGGGCTTCGGCGACAACAGCCGCGTGCTCAAGTGGATTGTGGAACGTCTGGACGACAAGGCGGAAGCCGTCGACACCGAGATCGGCCGGCTGCCCTCGAAATCCGCGCTCGACGTTTCCGGCCTCGGCCTCACCGACAAGCAGCTCGATCTGCTGCTGACTGTAGACAAGCCGATCTGGCGCGATGAAGCCTCGAAGATCCCGTCATTCTTCGAGAAGTTCGGCGAACACACGCCCAAGGCGTTGTGGGAGCAGCACGCCGCGCTGACCAGCCGGCTGTCCTAGTCGTCACACGTTTCCAGTATCTACGTGCAGGCCCGCCCCAACCGGCGGGCCTGTTCATTTGTGCGCCCGCAGACCTGCCGCCAGGCTCCCCGAGCGCCCTTCCGAGAACCAAATGCACGCTCCTGATTGAACCAAGTTGGCGGCTTCGCGCCGATGGGTTAATCAACGAAATTGTGGGAACAGGGCCCGGGGGAGACCATGCTGCGACAGCTGAACGGCATTCTCATCCTGTTGGGCGCCCCCGCTCTCATTCTGCTGATCATTTTCCAGCAGAAGACCATTGCCGTGGCCGTGCTCATCGTGATCGGCCTGATCTCCCTCTACTCAGAGTCCACCAACGTGTTCTTTCGCACCCGGAAGAACCACAGGACGATGGACGAATTTCTCGACGCCATGCCGTTCCTGGTGTCGAAGGTTTCGCCCCCGGTCCGGCTCTTCCAGTTTCTGTCGCTGACCTTCTTCCTGCTCACACTGTGGCCCTTCGTATACGCGGCCAACCTCGTGCGCATTGTCACGTCGGGCATCGCGCCCACCCAGAAGATGATGGCGCTTCAACGCGCCCAGAATATCTGGGTGACGTCCGTGTTCGTGTCGCTCTACGGAACGCTCTACTTCGTGATCACCCACGCGATCGGCCACAAGGCGAGCCCGATCGGGCAGATCTACATATACGCCCTGATCATCAACAACGGCCTCGCGCTGTTCACCTTCATCATCACCGACATCCGGCAGGTTCTGAGACAGGCGTTCGGCGACCCAAGGCTGAACTACCTATGGACCGTACTCGCAGCTTTCCTGCTCGCGGCGGGAACGTGCTTCCTGATGTTGCCCGCCGAACGCCAGACCTTTGACGTGCTGCCGAGTGTGGCGAGCGACATGGTCTCGGCGATGTTTCAGGTCGATTTCACCAGCGCCGCCACTTCGCTCATCAACGAGAGCTCCCGCTCGGACTACATCGCGGCGCTCCTCGCCCGCAATTGGGAGTATTACGTCTTCGGCTCGCTGTTCTACGCCTCGGTCGGGCGCGTCATGTGGTCGACGGTCTTCAGCCGGAAGTCTCTGAAGCGCTCCAGCGCCGACTATGTTCGCTTGGCTACGCACCGGATTCTGCAAAACCGTTGGCAAGACGCTCAGGCGGAACTCGACAAAGCCGAAGCGCTTGACGCCAACGCCACACTGCTCGGGGCGATCGTCGGGCTTGAGCGCGGTCTGGTCGACGACGCGATCAAGCGCGCGGGCTCGATTTCTCGCTCGTTCGGCCGCGACGCCACCCTCGAGGAAGGCGTTCTGAGGATTGCCGACGCCTTTCCCTCGCTGCCCATTTCATCGCAATCGGTCGCTCACTTCGTGAAGCACATCATCGTGCAGGGATACGACGAACACCTGATCTTCTTCACGCTTCAGCTCAACTCGTTCTCCCACAAGATCAATCCAGCCGACTGGCACGCCCTAAGGGTGGCGATCTCCGCGAGCCATCCACGATATGCCCGCGTGATGGACGTTGTCGGCACGAACCAGATTTCAGCGCAGGATGAGATCATCAGCGCCTATCTCAACGGCGGCGATGATATGCCTACCTCGACCTACGCCAGGTTCATGCTCGGCAGCCTGTTGATCCAGAGGACCGATAGTTTCGATCCTGACGCTCTCATTCTTGACCACATGACTGCGGTTGTTCCTTTGCTCATCGCCGATGCGCAGGGCGCGCCAGAGTGGAAGCTCTATCTCATCTGGTCGGCGATCCGCCCGCTGGGCGAAGCGTTCACCAAGAACAGCTTCGACAACAATCTGCCGATCGAGGTTCGCACCCGCATGGCGAATCTCGCCACCCAGCTTGTGGCGGCGGCACCCAAAATCCGCGAACGCCTGGACGCCGACCCGGAATATGGGGCCAAGACCCAGCTCCTTCGCAAGATTCTTGAAGGCATGTGACCGGCTCCCGCGCCCCGGAATCGGCCATCGCCAGGGCGCGCCAGTTCATCTATCGTGACGCATGGACCCAATCCTCATGCGCTACTCGCTGGCTGAGCGACCGCCGGCCCCGGTCTGGCCGGCCGGCCTGCGATTCGGATTGTTCGGCGACATGGAAAGCCGCGACGTGCACGGGTTGTTCGCACGCGCCTACGCTGATGGGCAGGGCGACGTCGGCAACTATGGAAGCTGGTGGCTGCAACTCACTGTCGATGCGGAATACGATCCGTCTTTGTGCATGGCGGTCTACACGGCGAATGGACGGGCGATCGCGGCGGCGCAATGCTGGACAAGCGCCTTCATCAAGGATTTCGCGGTAGATCCCGCAGTGCAGAGACGCGGCCTGGGCAGCGCTCTGCTGCATCAGTGTTTCACCACGTTCTGGGCGCGCAGCTCTCCGGTCGTCATGTTGAAGGTGCACCCGGACAATGTCGCGGCACGCGCATTCTACCGATCTCAGGGGATGGTGGAGATTCCGCCCATCGGCGGGTGACGCGCGACAGGCGGCGTCACTCCAACCCCAGCTCCAATCGCCGCTTCTTGCTGAGGCCGGCGGCGGCCAATCGATGCGATATCTCGATGTACTGTCGGATTTCCTTCGTGCTCAGCCCGCCCGCCATGTCGGCTTGAATCCATTTCAGGCCGCGCGACGCTAAATAGGGTGCGGGCCGACAGCCCGCCGCGTCACGAAGCACTTCCCAGCCTATCTCGGAGACCTTGAAGGACACCGCGGGGATGGTCGACGCCTCGTCGCGTGCGATAGCGAAGACCTTTCCGCCTCGCCAGCCGCCGACCTTCCAAACGTGTGCGCCGCCCCACTGCACCCCATACGCCGACGCTGCGAGTCCCGCGCAGAACCTGTTGTACGCTTCAATACGGGATCGCCTGACTGCTGGAGCCGCCATGTTCACGGGGCCGGCGTCTATCGGATCGCCACCGGGTTGACGATGATCTGCACGGTGCCTTCCATGCGCGGCGGCGCGGCGACGAAGAGAAATTCGCGGGCGCCATCCTTCGCCAATTCGCGCGTGTCGATCGCCTCAAGGATGTAGACGCCGCGCTTGGCCAGCAAGGTCTGGTGCACAATGAAGGTCGGACGCTTGCCTGCCGGCAAATGCTCCAGTGCGATGTTGTCGGCGCCGACCGCCACGACGCCAAGATCGGCAAGATAGATCGCTCCGTCTTCGCCAATGCCGGGTTCGCTTGTGCGATAGGCCGTGGGATCATCCGTGGACATGTCCATCCATCCGGTATGAAAGAGGACGACGTCGCCCTTGCGGATCTCGACGCCCTGCTCCTTGGCGGCCGCCTTGATCTCCGCGCTGTTGAAGACATCGGACGCGTCCAGTTGCAGCTTTCCGAAGTGCTTCGTCATGTCGATCAGGACACCGCGTGACACGATTGGCGGTATGCTCGCCAGATCGAGTTTGAAGCTGTTTTTGAGTTCGGTGTACGGGATGCCGTTGTAGGCGTGCGAGTCGACGCCGAGATGGGCGAGGCCGTCGATCTGTGTGCCGATGCCCATGGACGTCGACACTTTTTCGTCGAACGAGGTGATGCGGTTGCTGCCGTTGGACGTGAGATCGCCGCCGCCCGTGCGCTCGACCGAATAGACGCGGCTGCCATAGGCGGGCGTTTCGGGGCCGGTCTTCACGCCAAGCTGATAGACTTTGCCGGCCGTCACAAGCTTCGCTGCACCCGCCACGATCTCGGGCGACAGGTTGTTCAAAGCGCCAATCGTGTCTTCCTCGCCCCACGGACTGTCCCACCAGGGTTGGTGATGCGCGTCCAGCTCCTGCGCGGCCGCAGCCTCCGACATGCAGGACAGCACCATGGCCGCGACTAGACGCTTCAAGACCCGCATCTGCTTCTCGCTCCCTCTGGTCGTTCCCGGTAGGCGTCGCCTGCCGGGTGACTCATCGTTTTGGGAAGCTTGCCACACACGCGGACGGCGCGCCAACGCCGAAGAGCTGGCGTAGCGGCATCAACGGTCAGAAGGACGGTTGCTCAAGGATAGAGGCGCGCCGTCTTCCACGGCAGCCCCGCCGCCTCGCGCGTGAACTCCAGCCGATCGTGCAGGCGGAAGGGTCGATCACGCCAGAACTCGATCCGGTCGGGAACGACCCGGTAGCCGCCCCACCACGGCGGCCGAGGCGTCTTTCCAATTCCATATTTCAGCGCAAATTCGGCAATGCGTTTCTCGAGCTCGAAGCGCCCCTCCATGGGACGCGACTGCCGACTCGCCCACGCGCCGATCTGGCTATCCTTGGCGCGGCTCCAGAAATATGCGTCCGCCTCCTCGTCGCTGGTCCGCTCCACCTGTCCGGACACTCTCACCTGTCGCCGAAGGCTCTTCCAGTGGAAACACAGCGCCGCGCGCGGGCTCATCTCAAGCTGCACGCCCTTGCGGCTCTCGCCGTTGGTATAGAATACGAACCCCGTTGAAGAGACATCCTTGAGCAGAACCATCCGGACGTCGGGGACGCCATGAGCGTCGACGGTCGCCAGCGCCATCGCGTTGGCGTCGTTGACCTCCTTCTTTCGCGCATCCTCAAGCCATTCCGCGAACAGCGCGAACGGGTCCTGCGCCGAGAACAACGCTGTGTCGTCGGGCGAAGCGGCGGCGTTCTGAGCGTAGTCCTCCGCGCTGGGGCTGGGAGGGATCAGCTTGTCTTTGTCAGCCATAGGCGCCTCACACAATCATGCCGCCGTCTACACGGATCACCTGCCCGGTGACATAGCTCGCCTTGTCCGAACACAAGAAGACGACAACATCGGCGACTTCCTGCGCCGTTCCCCAGCGCTTCTCCAATGGCACCAGACGTCCCATGCGCTCAAGCGTCTTCTCGCGGTCCAGCCCGCGATCGAAAGCAGTCTTCCACATGCCGTCGTCAATGACGCCCGGCGCGACGGCGTTGACCCGAACGCCTTTGCGCCCGAGATCGATCGACACGTTGCGCGTAAACGAGTTCACGGCGCCTTTCGATGTGGCGTAGGCGATCTGCCCGACGGCGCCGGAAAACGACGACACGGAACTGGTGTTCACCACACATCCCTTGCGCGCGATCAACTGGGCGGACAGAGCGTCGGTGAGAAGGATCAGGTTGCGAACGTTCACCATCAATGTGGCGTCGAGCTTCTGGTACGTCATTTCGCCCATAGGCTGGGCTTCCGAAACGCCGGCGTTGTTGACGAGAATATCGATGTCGAGCGTGATCTTCTTGACGCCGTCCGCCGCGGTTTGCCAGCCATCCTCGCGGGAAAGATCCGCCTCGACGACTTCGGCCCCGCCGCCAATCTCGTCCGCCAGCGCTTTCATCTTGTCGGCGGAACGGGCCACCAGGATGACGCGCGCGCCGTCCGCCGCCAAGGTGCGAGCAATCGCCTCGCCGATCCCGCGACTGGCGCCCGTGACGACCGCTGTTTTGCCCGCGAAGTCGTAAGTCATCGTTTCTCCCTTGTCGTATGCGCGTTGGATCGGCGTACTTCGCCTAGCCTAGCTGGAGGGATGTAGACATGCCAGCTTCTCCTGTTTCGCCACGGGCGAACGAAGGAATTGTCTAGCCGGTCGCGGTCGAGCGCTCCCTCCCCCTGCGGAGCACCATGTAGACCGGCACGCCGAGCACGAGAACCAGAGCGCCCCACCCGAGAATCTCCAACCCCGATCCATAGAGCGCGAAAAGAGAGTAGACAGCGGCAATGAGCGCGATGAGCGCCCAATTCCGAGCGTCTCGCCAAGAATGGCGCAACTCGGCGATCGCCCAGATCAGGTAAGGCGCGAGCGCCGTGGCGGTCGCCATCATCAGAAGGAATGTGAAAGCGCCGACCAGTCCGCGATAGTAGTTGAGCGCAAGAAGGACAGAGGCGAGCGTCGACGTCAGGATTAGCGACGCCCAAGGGGCGCCGCCCTTGTTCAGTCTGCCGAAGATCTTCGGCGCCAGGCCGTCCAGCGCGGCAGCCATCGGCATCTGGCCGGCGACGAATATGGTTCCGTTGGCTGCTCCAGCCGTTGAAATCAGCGCGCCGAGCGCCACTAGTATGGGAGCCCATTCGCCAAGACCACGCGCGGCGTCCGCGAAGGGCGAAGACGACGTCGCCAGAACCTCAGCTGGCACCAGGAGCATCACGGCCGCAGTCGACGAAATATAGAGAGAGGCGACCGTGATCGTACCGATCACCACCGCGCGCGGCATCGTCTTTTGAGGGTTCCTGACATTCAGCGCCGGAACGGCGCCGGCCTCCAAGCCGAGAAACGCCCACATCGTCAGCAGAGCCGTGGTCGTCAGAACCGCCAAGGGCGAACCGCCTGTGGGATTGGCCGGCGGCAGGTTATCCGCGTTTCCGGACAAGGCGCCGAGCAGAATGATGATCAACAGCGGAATTAGCTTCAACCCTGTCATCACCAGCTGCACCACCCCCGCATCACGCGCCCCGCGCAGCGAGATCGCGGTCAAGGTCCAGATCAAAGCGAGACCAACCATCAACTGATAGACGGGGTGAGTGGCCAAGGCGGGCGCAAACACGGTGACGTAGCCGACAAACCCGACCACAATCGCCGACGCGCTGGTCCACGTGGACAGCCAGTACATCCACGCCGTCAGAAAGCCGGCGAGATCTCCGAACGCATTGTGCGCGTAGGCGTAGATTCCTCCCGGCTGGCCTGTTCTTGATGCGAGACGCCCGATCACCAACGCGATGGCGATAGAGCCGGTCGCGGTCAGCAACCACCCGCCGAAGCTGAGCAGACCATAGGGCGCGAGCACAGCCGGCAGCATGAAGATGCCGGAGCCGACCATCGTCCCAACGGACAGAGCCCAACACGACCAGAAACCGATGGTTTTGGGGGATGGCGTCACAGCATCCGCATTGTCTGTCATTGGCCGCCCCTGCTCCCGCCGTTCGGGGTCAGACTGCGCTTCGTCCCGGTCGAACGCCAGACGTTTCAGGTCCGCACCGCTTGGGTTTGCACGATTTTGCGATCAGGACTGTTCATTGCTTCGCGATTGGGCTTGATTGCCGCCATGACACAAGTCGCCCCGTTCAGCACACCTCTCGCGCTCTGCGGCCCGCTGCGCAGCCCGGCCCAAATGCTCCAGGAACAGGAGTATGGCGGGCACTCTTCGATCCACGACGACGCCATGGCGGAGAAGCTCGGCTTCCGCGCCGGCCCGATCGAGGGGCCTACCCACTTCAGTCTGTATCCGCCGCTGATGGTTCACCTTTGGGGAAAGGACTGGTTCGAACACGGATGCATCTCCGCCCACTATGAAAACATGGTCGTCGAAGGCGAAGAAACGCGCGCTTTCGTCGAACTGCCGATGGGCGGCGAACGACGGGCGACGTGCTGGGTCGAGAAGGCGGACGGCACCCGCGTACAAACCGCAAGCGCATCGCTCGGCCCCGACCATGGCGAAACACTGCTTGAAGCCCGTCTGAAAGCCCTCCGCCCGCCCGGGCAGCTGGTCATTCTGTCGGAACTCCATGTCGGCATGACGGGCAAGCAGGACGAGCTGGTTCGCATGGACCCCGATCAGCACATGGGGGCGCTCTACCCGTTCTCGCTCAACCAGAAGCTCGCCAAGATCACCGAGAACACGCCCTGGTATTCCGATCCGTCGGCCTCACCCTGGGGGCGCGCGATCATTCCGATGGAAATGATCTCGGTGCTCGCCGAATACACCAACCGCGAAGCTGGTTTCCCCGTGAAGGGGCCGGCGGTGGGGCTCTTCGCTGACCAGGAGATCCGTCTCATCGACGGACCGCTATTTGTGGGCGAGGACTATCTCATCCGCCGCGAGGTCGTCGCGCTTTCGGAAAGCAAGCGCACGGAAAGCTTCTGGGTGAAGACCCGGATTTTCGACCAAGCCGGCGAAACACTGAAGGCTGAAATGTTGCTCAACCATGCGACGCTGAAGCATTCCTACGCCAACTACGAAGCCGAACTGAACGCCTGACGGGATTTCCTGAGATCATGACCGACTTCAATACGCTGACGCTTGAAAACCGTGACGGGATCGCGATCGCGACCTTCAACCGTCCGGACAAGATGAACACGTTCAACTACTACATGATGCACGACCTTCTGAATCTGTTCGACGTGACCGACGCAGACGATTCTATAAAGGCTGTGATCGTGACAGGGTCCGGTCGAGCCTTCTGCGCCGGCGCCGATCTTGGTTCGGGCGGAGACACGTTCTCGAAGAAGTCCACCGACGCCGACAACGAGATCATCATAAACGGCATCCGGCGCGACGGCGGCGGACGCTGCGTGCTGCGGATCTATCGCAGCCTCAAACCGGTTATCGCGGCGGTGAACGGCGCCGCGGTCGGCGTCGGCGTGACGATGCAGTTGCCGATGGACATACGCATGGCGTCCACGAAGTCGAAGTTCGGTTTTGTGTTCGCGCGACGCGGCATCACACCTGAAGCCTGCTCGAGCTGGTTCCTGCCGCGTCTGGTCGGGATTCCAAACGCGCTGGACTGGGTTTACTCGGGCCGCGTATTCGAAGCGCAGGAAGCCTTTGACAAGGGCCTCGTACAATCGTTGCACGAACCGGACGATCTGCTGCCCGCCGCGATAGAGAAGGCCCGCAAACTCACCGAGGCTTCGGCGCCGGTGTCGATCGCCGTTGCGCGGCAGTTGATCTGGCGTATGGCCGGGGCCGAGCATCCGATGGCGGCGCACAAGCTGGACAGTCGCAGCCTGCAATCGCGCGGCGCCTCCGACGACGTGCGCGAAGGCATCGGCGCCTTTCTTGAAAAGCGCGACGCTCACTTCCCCAACAAGGTCTCGACGGACGTGCCGGACATCTTCCCGGCCGAGCCTGAATTTGACTAGGTCAGATGAAGAACGCCCCCGCAACCATGGTCCTGAGACCGGGTTACGGGGGCGAACTTCTGGACTTGTGCATCACCGCCCGTGAACAATCTGCGGGAGGTGAAAGAAGCTAGAGAATCTTCAGGTCCATAGCGGCGATCTTGCCGGTGCGGCGGTCGGCTTGTTCCTCGAACGAAACCTTCTGGCCATCGACCAAGCCGCGAATGCCCGCAGCTTCGAGCGCGCTGGCGTGGACGAACACGTCTTTGCCGCCCGATTCAGGCTCGATGAAGCCATAACCTTTGGTTGAATTGTACCATTTCACAGTGCCGGTCGTCATAGAGGTCGTCCTTCAAAAAGTGATCATGATCGGTCGCGCGGACGCAATCCGATCGTTCATCGAGCGTGGTGGATTTCTCAGCGTCGCCATGGAGGCCGGGTCAGATGAGCCAGCGGACCATTCATGTGCAGGCGGCCAAACATCGGCCTTGTTCGATAGGAGGGACCGCTATCTGACTAATGAGCCGCACACAAGTAACGTTTTCCACAGGTGGGCGAGGCCACATCATCGCTGCCGAAGCCATGTGCAATGAAATCAGAGGTCCGCTCGCCCTAAAAGACTAAGCGCCGCCACCGGTCGGCGCTGTGCGCGGCGCCTCCGCGAATACGCTGGGGCGCAGCCAGGAGGATACGTCGCGGGTAAGCACGGGCGGCCCCTGTATACTGAGTTCACCCGCCCGGATGGCCTCCCGATAGCTCCTATCGCCCATCCAGACATCGGACATGGTGCGTACCGTCGTCGTGAAGAACACGTCGATGTCCCGGCAGGGGTCCTTCACGCACAGCTGCACATCGGCGCCCTTTACCAGTATCCAGAAATTCTGCTGCTGAACGAGATCGGCGAAACGGAACTGGATGGTGGTCTCGCCCCCGACAAGCTGGTCGGGATCTATGCTGCGTTCGAGGTAGAGCATCAGCAGATCGACATCGAAATCGGCGTCGAGGAGGTTGTGGCGCGCCCAGATGATGCCCCACTCCCCTACGGCCAGGATCACCGGCATCAGCTGTTTGGTCGCCGCAGTCGGAAAATACTCATAGCCCTTCTGACCAGGGATCCGCCGTTTGGCGAGGAGACCCTGCTCCTCCAAGAACTTCAGCCGCGCGGTCAACAAGGTCGGGGAGATCAGGCCGAGCCCGCGCTGGAGTTCCGAAAACCGGGTCGCTCCCATGAGCAACTCGCGAATGATCAGAAGCGTCCATTTTTCGCCGAGAATTTCCGTGGCTTTCGCGATCGGGCAAAATTGATTGTAATTCATGTATTTAATCCCCGGCACGCCCAGACCGGACTCCAGAACCTGAAGCGCCTCGCTACAGGATTGATAGCACGTTACTGCAGTCCGTGAACTATCCGGAAATGGGCCGCCCGTGGTCTTTCCCGTGTGTCGGCGGAACTGGTCCGCCAACGAAACTCAGCTGCAAGCGCAGACGCTGCAATCACAGACAAAGGAAAGATCTCATGCCGCTCGTCACCATCGACATCATCAAGGACGTTTTCACGCCGGCCCAGAAGAAGGAGCTGATCAGCGGCGTCACCGAAGCCATGGTCGCCGTTGAAGGAGAGCCCATGCGCGCCGTCACCTGGGTCCGCATCAACGAGGTCGAACAGGGCGACTGGGCGATCGGAGGCCAGCTCCTCAAAGCCAAGGATGTGCATGCCATCGCATCCGGCGGCTAACACAGCCGCGGTGATTGAAGGAACCGGAAGCGGGGTCTGTTCAAGACCCCGCTTTTGCGCTTCAAGCTCAGAGCCTTAAGGTACGAGCATGTCGCACAACACTTTCGGTCATCTCTTTCGGGTAACAACCTGGGGTGAAAGCCACGGCCCCGCGCTGGGTTGCGTGGTGGACGGATGCCCTCCGGGGCTCGCCCTTCGCGCCGAAGACCTGCAGCGCTGGCTTGATCGTCGAAAACCCGGCGGCTCGCGATTTGTTACGCAGCGCCAGGAAGCGGATGCGGTGCAGATTCTCTCGGGCGTTTTCGAGGATGACCGCACCGGCGGGCCGGTCACAACCGGTACGCCGATCTCATTGATGATCCCCAACACGGATCAGCGTTCGAAGGACTATTCGGAAATCCGCGACGCCTATCGGCCCGGCCATGCCGACTATGCCTACGATCGGAAGTATGGCGTGCGCGACTATCGTGGGGGCGGCCGGTCCTCGGCGCGCGAGACCGCTGCGCGCGTGGCCGCTGGCGGTATCGCCCGGATCGTGCTCGGCCCGTCGATTACGATACGCGCCGCAGTCATACAGATCGGCCCGCACGCAATCGACCGCACCAATTGGGTCTGGGCGACGTGTGAAACGAACCCGTTCTGGTGTCCGGACGCAAAGGCCGCGTCGGCTTGGGAGGCGTATCTGGATGGGGTGCGCAAAGCCGGCTCATCGATCGGCGCCATCGTCGAGGTCGTGGCCGACGGCGTGCCGCCGGGCTGGGGCGCGCCGATCTACGGCAAGCTGGACGCCGAGATCGCGAGCGCCATGATGTCCATCAACGCCGTCAAGGGCGTTGAGATTGGGGCGGGCTTCGCCTCCGCGACGCTTTCCGGCGAAGAGAACGCCGATGAAATGCGCAAGGCGGGCAACGGCGTGGAGTTCCAATCGAACAACAATGGCGGGGTCGCGGGCGGAATCTCCACCGGTCAGCCGGTCGTGGTGCGCATCGCGTTCAAACCGACGTCTTCAATTCTGACGCCACGCAGATCCGTGACCACGTCTGGCGAGGACACCGACGTTCGCACCAAGGGCCGGCACGATCCATGCGTGGGTATCCGCGGCGCGCCCGTGTGCGAAGCTATGCTGGCGTGCGTGCTGGCCGACGCGAAGCTCAGGCATCGCGGACAGACCGGCGATTAGACCGGCTGCGTCATTGTCCCGATCCCCCCTTGCGCCGCCTGCTGTCCTGCGGTCTCTTTGCGTGTGCGGAGACCCTCGGATGGAGCGCAAAGATGCGTGAGTACGCACCGCCTGAATCAGAAGCCGCATCCCGCCGCGCAATGGGGCGCAGATTGTTGCCGCTAGGGCTTATCGCTGCGGCCGGGGGCATTGTCGGCATCTTCGTTTCGATGGTTCTGAAAGCCATCTGGCTGGGCATTCTCGGCGGCCCCGTCGCCTTCCTGTCCTGGATCGCGCTGATCGGGGGCGTCGCGGCGGCCTGGTACGGCTACACGCTCTCCTCGTCGGGTCGAACGCCCGGTGATTGACGGCTGCGCTTGAACCGTTCGTCCGCGTCGTCGTCAGTGAGGAAATAGCGAGGATCGCGATCGGAGCAGAAGGGCGCGGCGAACCGCCGCGCCGGTCTCGTCATAAAACATTTGTTACGTCAAACACCGACAACTATACAAAAGACCAACGGATTTAGAGGAACGAGTCTCCTCACCGAAAATCAAATTGTTCGTCTGTCTGGCGGGCCAAAAATACACGCGATATCGCAAGTTTTCCGACCAGCTTGTTTCAAGAGCTGCGAAGAACAAGATTAGACCGGCCAATCTTCTTGTGCTGGTCTTCCGAGGCAGGCCCGTCCCCCCAACCCAGGGCCTGACCGAAAGCGGGCGGTTCGGGCAACCGGATCGCCCGCGAGTAGGGTGTCCAGTCGACCATCTTGCCTGATCGGCGAAGCGAACCCGAACCACCGTCAGCGCATTCGGACAGCGTGGAAAAGCCGCTCGCGGTTGCCGTCGCCGCCAAGTATCGGGCTATCCGCCCAAGCGGAGATACGCCACCCCTTGCCCTGCAGCCAGTCCGCCGTCGCTTGCGCCGCTTCGTCGGTTGCGACTCGATCGGTCACCAAGCCGCCCCTTCCCACATTGTCGGGTCCGACCTCGAATTGCGGCTTGAAGAGAGCCACCAGGTCAGCTGCGTCCGCAGCCAGCGACAAGGGGACGTCCAACACTTTCGATAGTCCGATGAAGCTGGCGTCGCACACGACTACATCGGGCGTCTCGCCCAGAATTTCCGCAGTCAGCGATCGCGCGTCGGTTCCTTCCATCGAGACCACGCGAGGATCCGACTTCAGGCGCTCCAAGAATTGCGACCGCCCGACATCGACCGCAATAACCCTGCTCGCTCCTCGCGTCAGCAGTACGTCCGTAAACCCGCCGGTCGAAGCTCCAACGTCGAGGCAGATCCGTCCAGCAACCGGCACGTCGAACACTTCCAACCCGTGAGCCAGCTTCAGTCCGGCGCGAGACGCCCAAGGGTGTGGCGGCTCGTATTGGATATCGACGATCGCCGAGACCTGTTGCCCCGCGCGTGTCGCCAACTTTCCAGCTACGACAACTTTGCCTGCGGCGATCGCCGCCTGGGCCTGGCTGCGCGAAGACGCCAATCCGCGCCGCACCAATTCGGCGTCGAGCCTGCGCTTTTCGGCGGAATCGCTCATTTCAATCCCGCAGCAGTCTGCCCGGCAGCAATCCAAATACCGTTCGCCGAGCCACACCTGACCAGCGTTCAGTCGCCCTTGTCTCCGCCCTTGAAGCGATCACGCAGCTCAGGCTTCATGATCTTGCCGTTGGCGTTGCGCGGCAGCGGCTCGTCCTGAAAGTGAATCTGGACCGGCACTTTGAAGGCGGCCAGGCGCTCCGCGACGAAGCCGCGCAAGTCGTCCTCGGTCACCTCTGCGTTGGGCTTGCGCTGCACCACCGCTCCAACTTCTTCACCAAGCACCTTATGCGGAATGCCGACCACCGCCGCATCCATGATGGCCGGGTGATCGTAGAGCGCGCTTTCGACTTCGATGCAGTAGATATTCTCCCCGCCGCGGATCAGCATGTCCTTGGCGCGATCCAGCAAGAAGAGGAAACCCTCATCGTCCAGTCTGGCGATGTCGCCGGTGACCACCCATCCATCCACGAAGGTCTTGGCGGTCGCTTCGGGCTTGTTCCAATACTCGCGGCAGTTGTTCGCGCCGAAATACCAGAGTTCGCCGACGCCCCCAGGCGGAAGCGCCTGACCGTTCGCATCGATAATTTTCATTCGCGAGGCCGGACCGCCGGCCCCGGCGCTTTCCGGACGAAGCTCATAGTCCGCGCCGACATTCAGCGTGGCGGTCGCGCAGGTTTCGGTCATCCCCCAACCGTTGGAGACGGTCGCCTCACTGAACCGACGCTTGATTGTCGAAACAAGTTCTGGCGCGGAAGGCGCGCCGCCATAAGCGACGAACTGGATGGAAGACAGGTCATAGTTGTCCCGTTCAGGATGCTCCAGAACCTGCCAAGCGATCGCAGGCACGCCGCCGAACGTCGTAACCTTTTCGCGCTCGATGACCTGCAACGCTTCGAGCGGGTTCCAACGATACATCGTGACAATCTTGTCGCCGCGCATCAGCGCCGCCAACATGGAAGCGTAGCATCCTGTGGCGTGGAACAGCGGAATCGCGAGCAGGGTCACACGCTGGATCGGCCCGACAGGGTCGTGTACGGGCGGCGCTTCGCCACGACGCAGGAATGACCGCGCCTGGCAGGCGACCGAGTGAAACAGGTTGGTTACGGTCGCTCGCTGAGTCGCCACCGCCCCCTTGGGCTTTCCTGTCGTTCCGGAGGTATAGAGAATGGTTGCGTCATCCTCCGGACCTATATCAATCGCTGGCAGATCGATGTCGTCGAGCGCCTTCCAGGAATTGACCGGACCGATAAGCGTCTCGAGTCCCGTCACGCGCGGATCGGGATCGCCCTCTCCCCCTCGCATGACAATGACATGCTTCAGGTCGGGCATCTTGTCGAACAGCGGACGCAGAAGTTCCAGGCGCTCAGGGTCGATAATTGCGACCTTGGCTCCGCTGTCTGTCAGGCCGTATTCCAGTTCCTCCGCAGTCCACCATGAGTTCAGAGGCGTCACGATGGCGCCGGCCGCCATCGCCCCGAAGAAGGACGGGAACCATTGCGGAAAGTTGCGCGCGGCGATCGCCACCCGGTCGCCCTTCTCAACGCCGAAACGTTCGCGAAGAGCTTTCGCCAAATTCGCCGCGGCGCGGAAGTGTGCGTTGAAGCTCGCCCGCTCGTCCTGAAAGACGAAGTACTCCCGGTCGCCGAAGGTCCGCGAGGTTTCAAGTATGTGCCGCATGGTCGGCGGCGCATGCTTGTAGACCGGGGTATCGACCCCGCGAATGCACACTGTCTCGATCTCGAACTTGGCGCCCGGAGCCGTCAGGATCGCATCGCACTCTGCAACCGAGCGGACAGGAAACTGCACTTCTTCCGTCATCGGGACGTCTCCTCAAGATCGTTCTGTTCTTGTTTTGAGTAGGGCCTACCAGATCGCATACGAGACGTGTATCGCCTAGTGCGTCAGAAGCACCCTGGACGCCCCCAAAGCGCATGAATTTTCCCGCATTCACAATCATCGACGCAGACGAGTCGCATCTGCAGGGAATCACGGCGATCTACAATCAGGCCGTGCGCGAAACTTTCTCTATCTGGTCCGAGACCGAGATCACCGTGGAACAGCGACGCCGCTGGCTCCATGCCCGCCGCAACGCCAGCTTTCCGGTTATCGTTGCGGTGCGGCGGATTCCGGGGCGTCCAGACGACGTTATCGGCTATGGCAGCTACGGCGTGTTCCGGGACTTTCCCGGCTATGCGAACACCGTTGAACATTCGGTCTACGTTCGTCCTGACGCACATGGCCAGGGAGTTGGGCGCGCCCTATTGCTGGACCTGATTGAGCGCGCCCGGACTCAAAACGTCACCACCATGGTCGGGGGCGTCGACTCTCAGAACGCCGCCTCGATTGCGCTTCATCGAGCGCTCGGTTTCGAGAAGCAAGGCGAACTGAAAGGCGTCGGTCAGAAATTTGGACGATCACTCGATCTCATCTTCATGGTGAAGGGGCTTCATCTCACCTAGATATCGATGCGGTAGCGTCGCTTCTGCACCTCGCCGCGTTCATAGTAATATTCGCCTGGCGGCAGATCGACCGTCTCCACATAGACCGCCCCGATCTTTTCAAGAGTCCGAATGGAGGCCCGGTTGTCGGGGTTGCAGGTCACCCACAGTTCGTCCAAGCCCCGCCCGCGCGCTATGGGCAACAGCAAACGGACCGCCTCGGCCGCATAGCCACGCCCACGATACTGTTCGGCAATGCGATAACCGACCTGACCGGCATACAGCAGATTTCTGATGTCCGTGGAGGGACGAAAGCTCAATCTTCCCACTTTGCGCCAATTCGCTCGGACGTCGTAGAGAACCGCGTCCGTTTTCCATGGCGACGTCGCAGCGCCGTAACGCGCGCGCACCGCCAAGCGCATGGACCTATCCCGCGATCAATTTGAGAGCGCGGGCGTCGCCACGGCCCAATGCCTGGATCGCCACCGTGGCGATCGAACGGGCGTCCAGCCCGGCGCGCTCATACATGCGTTCCGGCGAGTCCTGCTCCTGGAAGATGTCCGGCAGATGCAATGTGCGGACTTTCAAGCCCGCATCAAGCAGACCGCTTTCCGCCAGATGCTCGAGCACGAAAGCGCCGAACCCTCCGCGGGCGCCTTCCTCCACCGTGATGAGAACCTCATGGTTGCGCGCCAATTGGGCGATCAACGCCTCATCCAACGGCTTGGCGAAGCGCGCGTCCGCTACGGTCACGCTCAGCCCTTGCGCCCCGAGCATTTCAGCGGCGCGTTGAACTTCGTGAAGGCGGGCGCCCAGCGACAAGATTGCGATGGCGGACCCTTGGCGCAGGATACGCCCCTTGCCGATCTCAAGCGGCTCGGGTTGCTCGATCAACGGCAAACCAACGCCGTTTCCGCGCGGATAACGGAATGCGGACGGACGATCGTCGATGATTTGCGCCGTGGCGACCATGCGCTGAAGTTCGGTTTCGTCGGCAGCGGCCATCACCACGAAGTCAGGGAGCGCGCCAAGGAAACCAATATCGAAACTGCCCGCATGGGTAGGACCGTCGGCCCCGACCAGACCAGCACGGTCAATCGCAAAGCGCACCGGCAGGCGCTGGATCGCCACGTCGTGCACAACGCTGTCGTACCCGCGCTGCAAGAACGTCGAGTAGATAGCGGCAAACGGCCGGTAGCCTTCGGCCGCAAGACCGGCCGCAAAGGTCACTGCGTGCTGCTCTGCTATGCCGACATCGAAGCAACGGTCCGGGAAACGCTCGCCGAACAGGTCCAGACCGGTTCCGGAAGGCATCGCCGCCGTGATGCCGACCACGCGATCATCCTGTTCCGCGATCCGGATCAGCTCCTGCGCGAACACCTTCGTGTAAGCCGGCGGACCAGCCTTCGCCTTGGCCTGTTCGCCGGTCACGACGTTGAACCGCGAGACGCCGTGGTATTTGTCGTCAGCGTTCTCGGCCGGCTCGTAGCCCTTGCCCTTCTGGGTCACGACGTGAACAAGCACCGGGCCGTTGTCCATGTCGCGGACATTTTCGAGCACGGGCAACAGCGCGTTCAGGTCATGCCCGTCCAGCGGGCCGACATAGAAGAAGCCCAGCGCATCAAACAGATCGCCGCCCATGGCGAAATTCCGCGCATAGTGTTCGGCCTTCTTGGCGACCTGATCGAGGCCGATCTTGCGCGCGGCGCGTTTGGCGAAGTCGCGGACCTGCCGGTACCCTTTGGACGAGACCGTGCGCGAGAGGTAATGGCTCATCGCGCCCACAGGCGGCGCGATCGACATGTCGTTGTCGTTGAGGATGACGATCAACCGGGTGTGCAGGCCGCCGACATTGTTCAGCGCCTCATAGATCATGCCGGCGCTCATGGCGCCGTCGCCCACAACGCAGACGACATTGTTCTTGCCGCCGCTGAGATCACGCGCCACCGCGAAGCCGGCGCCGGCGGAAACCGACGTCCCCGCATGAGCAGCTCCGAAGGGATCGTATGGGCTCTCATCGCGCTTGGTGAAACCCGAAAGCCCTCCGCCTTGTCTTAGCGTGCGGATGCGATCGCGACGACCGGTGAGAATTTTGTGAGGGTAAGCTTGGTGCCCAACATCCCAGATCAGGCGGTCGTTAGGGGTGTCGAAGACCGCATGGATCGCGACTGTGAGCTCCACCACGCCCAGCCCCGCGCCCAAATGCCCGCCGGTCACGGAAACGGCGTTGATCGTCTCCTGACGCAGTTCATCCGCGATCTGGCGCAGCTCCGCCCGAGACCGACCACGCAGATCAGCAGGAAAATGGATCTCGTCCAGGAGCTTCGTTTGCGACGTCATGTAACCGTCTGTCAGATCAAATCCCGGATATTTAGTGGCGCCGTTGCAGCACGAAGTCGACCGTATGCAGAAGAGCCGTCGCCCGAGAACCGAATGAAGCGAGGTGCTGTTTCGCCTGTGCGGCGAGATATCGCACCCTTTCGCGTGCTCCGTCTACGCCCAGCAATGTCACGAAATTGGCTTTTCCCGCCTCCGCGTCCTTCCCGACCGCCTTCCCGACTGTTTCGGTTTCCCCCTCGACATCGAGGAGGTCGTCCACAATCTGGAACGCCAAACCTAAATCGTTGGTATACCCGGCTATCGCATGGCGCTCATGTTCCAGCGCGCCGCCCAGGAGCGCGCCCGCCTCACCCGAAAACGCGATCAGAGCCCCGGTCTTCAGGCGCTGCATGCGGGTCAGCACCTGTAGCGGTTCCTGCCCCTCGACGTCGGGGTTCATATCGATGATCTGGCCGGCCACCATCCCGCGGGCGCCGGCGGCGACCGCCATCTTCTCGATCAATCGGCAGCGCATAACGGCGTCGCGGTGGGTCTCCGACGAAGCCATGATCTCGAAAGCCAGGGCCAACAGCGCGTCTCCCGCCAAGACTGCGGTCGCCTCGTCGAACGCCTTGTGCACGGTGAGCTGGCCACGCCGATAGTCATCATCATCGAGACACGGAAGGTCGTCGTGGATCAACGAATAGGCATGCACGCACTCAATAGCGGCCGCCGCCCGGAGCAGCGCCTTTTCCTGAGCGCCAAACATGCGGCCGACTTCAATCGTTATGAACGGACGCAGCCGTTTGCCCTTGCCCAGCGCGCCATGACGCATCGCGCGCATCAGCTGTGCTTCCGGCCCTGAGGCCGCCGGGATGAGCTGGTCAATCGCTACCGTGACGCGATCCGCAACCTCGTTCAGCCGCTGTTCGAAAGGGGTGAGCGCTGTCTCAGTCACGCGCTTTCGCCCTTCCCGGCGGGGGAGTGACGCGTGTCAGCTTTCATCAGCCGCCTCCGCGCCGACCGGACCATCGGGTCCGAGGACGATACGCTCGACCTTCAGCTCCGCTTCCTTCAGCTTTTTCTCGCAGTGCGCCTTCAGCGCGGCGCCGCGCTCGTAGATGCGAATAGAGTCCTCAAGCGGCACGTCGCCAGCCTCGAGCTTCTGGACGATCTGCTCGAGCTCAGCGAGGGCATCCTCAAAACTGAGTGCTGCTATGTCTTTTGCGGGCGACGGTTGCGCCATTGGAGGACGTCTCGCTGTCTATCGGATTGCGGGCACCATAAGGATGGCTGCGCGCCGGAACAATGCTCATTTGAGCGGATTACACCGCCTCACCTTTGCTCGTACACGCGGTACGACCAGTAGGCGTCTCCACCGTCGCGAACGCAACGCCAACCACGGGCGCGAAGAGCCGGACGCAGCATGCGATTGAACCAGCCATGCGCCGCGAGCAAGACATCGTTGCCTTCGGACGCTGTGCGGATCAGCAGATCGGCGGCCTCAACCGCGCGCCGGCGGGTTTCGGAAATATGCTCCTGTCCGCCTGAGTGCCCCATCAGCCAGGCCAGACGAGCGATCTTGTTCCAGGTCTTGGGCAGAAACTTCCGCCTGTTTGACCATTCCGGGGGCGGCAGAGGCGCCTCGTTGAACACCTCGTGGCTATTCACGTCGCGTCCCGAAGCGATGATATGAGCCGTCTCGATCGCCCGCGGACGCATACTCGACAGGATGACCAAGTCGCCGCTCGTGGCGCTGCGCAACGCGTCGGGGCAGTCCTGCCCTTCGGCAAGGGACCCGGCCTCGTACTTTGCCCACCATTCAACATAGGCGCGCCAGTCGAGGCGCGGTCCGGCTTCGCGATCAAGCGCGGGACGACCATGACGCGCGATGATAATCCGCCCCGAGCGAGCCCCGGTCGGGGACCTTGCATCCTGTTTCTCGGCGCTCTTGTCCATCAGCCCACTTTTCCACCCCGCCGTTCCTAGCCAGGAATCGACGTTGTGGTGCTTAGACAATCGACCGGCCGGAGGAAACTGCTTTTACAGCGGTTTCCAGATATGGCTCTTCAGACACTCGGTTCCGGGCTCCTGCTTGCAGCGGTGGAGCGTAAAGAGAACCGTTTCCGCGCGACCGATCAGATGGTCCACCGGTACGTAGCCGATGGACATTTCGCTATCAGGCGAACAGCCGCCCCAGGCGTCACCCGCAATCTCGACCAGGCCCGGATAGGCCTGACAAGCACGACTGTCCTCGGAATTGTCGCGATTGTCGCCCATCATGAAAAGGTGCCCCGGCGGCACCGTGAAAATGGGCGTGCGATCAAGACGACGGTGATCGTCAAACTCATGAATGATGTGCGGCTTGTCCTCGCCAGGCAGCTGTTCGCGATACTCGATCGCCGTAACCACACCGCCGTAGCCGTGCTGCACATAGGTGACCGTGCCGATCTCCTCGCGCGCTATCTCCTCGCCATTGATGTGAAGGCGGCCGTTGACCATCTGAATCTTGTCGCCAGGCAGTCCGATCACCCGCTTGATCATGACTTTGTCGGCGTGAGGATGCTGAAAAACGACCACGTCGCCACGCTTGGGATAACGAACCCATATGCCGTCGTCCGGCTTGTTGGGGTTCTCCTTCGAGAACAGATGGCCGATGCCGAAGGGGATGGAGTTGCGGTTGTAGCCGTACGCAAACTTGGTGACCGCGACCCTGTCGCCGACCTCGAGAGCCGGCACCATGCTTTCCGATGGGATGGAGCGAAGCTCGTAGACGAAAGTGGAGAAGACCAACCAGAACGGGATGAAGACCGCGATGGTGATCAGCGTCTCGCGGACTTCATGCAAGACCTTGTCGAGGAACGACGCGGGGGCTTCGGAGTCCGCCTCATGAGACGAGGTCTCCCCGCTGGAATCACTGCTCATCCGTTCGAAATCCTGTTTCGCCTCTGGGGAGGACAATCTGCGACGACGCTTTCGTGGGCCATTCGCGCCATCTTCTGGCTCAAACGACGGAGCCTCATACGCAATACCGGAGCCTACGGCGTCAAGTCGCCCGGCTGTATAGATTTGTCCCGTTTTCCCGTCGGCACACGACCTGACCGCGCTGGATCAGGCAATTCACGTGCGCGATGGTCTCGCCGGTCGCCATGCCCAGACTGTCCGGACCGATCGTCCGGGCGAACACCGCCGTGAACAGTTCCAGAACCTGTTTGGGCTGTTCGAGCCGGTCCAGAATCCTCCGAAGCGCGCGTTCATGTCCGTCAACCAGGGCGTCCAATCGCTTGTGGAGCCCATAGAATGGCTCGTTGTGCGCCGGCAGGACAAGCACATCCGGAGGCAAGATCGACTTCAGCTTGCGGCAGGACTCCAACCATTCGTGCAGAGGATCCGCCGCCGGCTCGGTGGGGTAAACCGAGACGTTGGACGAAATGCGCGGCAGGACCTGGTCGCCTGAAATGAAGACGTTCAGGTCGGGGCACCACAGGCAGGCATGGTGAGGTGAGTGACCGCCGCCGGTAACCACCTTCCATGTACGACCGCCGATTTCGAGTTCCTGCCCGTCGTCCAAACGGGTGTAGGCGTCAGGCATTTGCGTCACTGCGCGCCCGAAACCTCCGAACCTCTCTATATATGTGTCGAGCGCATCCTGCGGCCAGCCGGCCGCCCTGTAGAAGTCGACTCCAGCTTCGGGGGCCTCACGTCCGGTATCGGCGACCAGCATGCGGCAGGAGATGTACTCCAGTCGCGTCATCAGCAGCGGACACTGGAATTTTCGGCAGAACCACCCCGCCAATCCGACATGGTCGGGGTGCATGTGCGTGACGATCACCCGCTTGACCGGCCTGCCCTGCAGGTCGTCTGACAGAATCGAGCGCCAGTGCGACTTGGTCTCGCTGGTCGGCATTCCGGTATCGACGATGGTCCAGCCATCGCCGTCTTCGAGCGCCCAAAGATTGATCCACTTCAGTGAAAACGGCAGCGGCATCCGCACCCAGAGAACGCCGGGGGCGACTTCAAGCGTGGTTCCCGGCTCAGGCGGCGACTCGAATGGGTAGTCGTAACGCGCGCGGGTTGTCTTACCTTCGAAACCATCCATGAGACCTATGTCCTCCAACGTCCGGACCAAGTCCAGAGAGCCGACCGGAGAGCCCCAGGGCTGTCCGCCGCCCCCTCGCGGCAAGTTGAACTGCGTCGGGGCGAACGTGCAGCAGCTTCGCGCGGAGACTATATGGACGTGACGCCCTTGGACGTTCAACAATCCGAACAAACACGCAAACTGTCGGGACGCTGAAATGGCGGTCAAGCCGTCGATATCGAAACTGTGGGGACACGCTATGAAACGTCCGGCCAAACCAAACCTTAGATACGCGCTGATTGCCCTCGCCGCCGCGCTACCGATCTCGGCCGTGATCGCCCCGGCGGGGCTGGCCCAGGAAGCGCCCGCCGGCGACTATGAACTGGATCGCACCCATGCAAGCCTGACCTGGAAGATCCTGCATCAGGGCCTCACCTGGTACTCCGCCCGCTTCACAGACATGCGGGCGGAGCTCACCTTTGACCCTGATAATGTCGCCAAATCGAAGGTGAGCGTGACAATCGCGGCCGATTCTGTCGAAACCGACTACGAGAAGACACGCCCGGCCGGAAACACGACGGACTTCAACAAGGAGATATTTGAGGAGGAGCGCTTCTTTGACGGTGGCGCCCACCCGAAGATCACCTTCGTCTCAACCAAGGTCGCCAAAACCGGCGACAATACGGGCAAGTTAACCGGCAACCTCACCTTCAGAGGTGTAACGAAACCGGTGACGCTGGACGTAACCTATATCGGTCATCGCAACGACCCCCGGCGGCAGAAGCACAAGGTCGGGTTTTCCGCTGTAGGCTCCATCAAACGGTCGGACTTCGGGATGACATTTGGACAGTCGTTCCTGAGCGATGAAGTGAAGCTCGAGATCTATGGCGAGTTTGTCGAGAAGTAGCGGCGCTGGCTGGAGGGCGCGGGTTGTAACCCTCGCCGGAGCACTAAGTGCGTCGCTCCTTGTATCTTCCTGCATTTCGACGGCGACGCCGGACCCTCTGGTCGCCGGAGCCGGGGAGTATGTTCTGGAAAAGCCGCATTCGTCGCTGATCTGGCGTGTCCGGCATATGGGGTTGTCGAACTATACCGCGCGTTTCGTCGGCATCGACGCAACGCTGGACTTCGATCCGGACGATCCGGAAGCTTCAAAACTCTCCGTGGTCGTCGATCCAATGTCGGTCCGCACCGATAATCCGGACGCCCCTGTCTGGGACCAGACGATCGCGCGCGATTTCTTCAAGGCCGGCGCTTACCCCCAAATCGTCTTCCGCAGCACGTCAATAGAACGGACCGGCGAGGCGTCGGGCAATGTCACAGGCGACCTCTCCTTCCTGGGTGAAACCCACCCTGTCACGCTTGAGGTCACGTTCAACGGAGCAATATCAGGATCGCCGCTCTATCGCGGTCGCGACGTAATCGGCTTTTCGGCGCACGGCTCCTTCAGTCGCTCGACCTTCGGCCTCACCCGTTACGCGTCCTTTGTCGGCGATGATGTTGAACTGCAGATTGAGGCCGAGTTCTCAAAAGCTCGCTGACCCAGCGGCCCCCGCGGAACGTGGCGCATGGGCGAATTTCATGGCAACTAGCGATCCGACAGGGCCTACACCTCGGGGCGATGCGCCCCACTATGTCTCGCTTCAGGGAGTCTCCGCATGAGCGACGCTGCGCAGAGCCGGTACACATCGGTGGCTATCGCACTCCACTGGGTTATCGCCGTCGGAATCGTCGGTCAGATCCTTTTTGGCTGGTGGATGGGCGACCTTGAGGACCGGGCCCTGCGTTTCTCGATGATTCAACTGCACAAATCCTTCGGCATCACCGTCCTGGTGTTGTCTGTGGCGCGGATCGTCTGGCGATTGATGAACCCCCAACCGCCCGAACCGCCGATGCCCGCCTGGCAGTCACTCGCGGCCAAAGCGGTTCATGTCGGTTTCTACGTGCTGATGATCCTTATGCCCCTGACAGGCTGGATCATGGTTTCGGCGTCGCCTTCGGGAATTGGCACCCACCTCTTCAACGCTGTCCCGTGGGCGCACATTCCGGGGCTCCCCGAAATGAGTCAGGAGGCCAAGCGCGCATTCCACGAGCCAATCGAGAATGTCCATTCGAAGCTGGCGTGGGTGGCGATCGGGCTGCTGGCGCTTCACGTCGGGGCGGCCCTCAAGCACCAATTTATCGACCGCGACCAGCTGATGGCGCGTATGGCTCCAGGCGTCTTCGGGAAAACCTCGGGCCCCGTCTCGCCCGCACGCGGGCTTGTGCCTGCTCTCGGCGCGGCTGCGATCCTTCTCCTGGCGGGCATCGCCGGCGGATTCGTTTCACCCGCCCCGTCGCCCCAGGAACCGGGGCAACCAGCCGCCCAAGAGCAGCAGTCGGCCGAGACAACGCCATCCGGCGCGCCATACTGGGCTGTAAATTCGGCGCAAAGCAGCATCCGGTTCAAGGCCGTCTATATGGGACGCCCGTTCGAGGGGACCTTCGATTCCTGGACATCCGAGATCCAGTTCGACCCCGCCGAGCCGGCGGCGGCGCGCATCCACACCACCATCAAGATGGATTCCGGAAATACGGGGGAGCCCTATTTCGATGGGAACATGACCGAGGGCGACTGGTTCGACGTCCGCCAGTTCCCCGACGCGACCTTTTCAGTGAACGAAGGCGTCGCTCATCTTCAGGGCAACGAATACGAGGCGACGGGGATTCTGACGATCAAGGGTGTGGATCACCCTGTGCGGCTCCCTTTCACCCTCGACATCGATGGCGACACCGCAACCGTTCACGGTGAAACCACGCTCAAGCGCATGGCGCTCGGCGTCGGCGCCGAAACCAAGACGGAGGGCGAAGGCGACGACGAATGGGTCGGCGACGATGTGGGGATCGTGATCGATCTCACGGCCGTCCGACAGTAGCGAATCGAATGCCGCGCCGGCGTGGCTTCTCTCGTTCGCATCGCGACGCAGTCGACGCCTTCACAACCTGTGTCTTGAAATCCTCACTCGACAGGAAAATGATCGCGCCGGCGATCCGGAAATGTGCTGCCCGATCGTCGCCAACAAGCAGCGTTCCCAGCGCCTCGTCCGTCGTCGGCACGACAGGAAGCATCAGACTATGTCCGTCTCACCCCCTTCCGCTGAACGAGGCAAACCGGCGCCGATCATCGGCGTCAGCGAAGCGGACCTGAACCGCGCCGCGGAGGTCATCGCGCGCGGCGGGCTCGTCGCGATTCCCACGGAGACGGTCTACGGCCTCGCCGCCGACGCGACGAACGACCGAGCTGTGGCGCGGATCTTCGAAGCCAAGGGACGGCCCTCTTTCAACCCGCTGATCGCGCATGTCGACAGCGTCGAGATGGCCTCTCAATTGGCTATCGTCAGCGATGTCGCGCGCCGCCTGATGGATCAATTCTGGCCGGGCCCGCTGACGTTGGTTCTACCCCGGCGCACGGACTCTCCCATCGGGACGCGCGCTTCCGCCAGTCTCGATACGATCGCGGTTCGACACCCGAAAAGTCCAGCAGCTATCGGTATTATTTCCCGTATCGGTCGACCGTTGGCGGCTCCCTCGGCGAACCTCTCGGAGCAGGTTTCGCCCACACGCGCGGACCACGTGGCTGACGGTCTGGGTGACCGGATCGACCTAATTCTCGACGGCGGGCCATGCGAAGCGGGTGTGGAATCCACGATCGTGAAGGTGGATGAGACCGGCGTCACGCTGCTGCGTCCGGGCGCGCTTTCAAGACAGGACATCGAGGAAGTCGTAGGGCCACTCTCGGCGCCGGGCGAGACCTCGGAGATCACCGCTCCAGGCATGATGAAGCGTCACTACGCACCGCGCGCCAAGCTGCGCCTCAACGCGACCGACGTGCATCCGGGGGAAGCCTTCCTCGCATTCGGCCCTCCGCCAGAGGGCGTCGCAGCTACGCTCTCGCTGTCGACTGCGGGCGATCTCGAAGAAGCCGCGCACAATCTCTTTGCGATGATGCGCACGCTCGACTCGACTCATGCAGCGATCGCGGTGGCGCCGATTCCGGACAAGGGGCTTGGCGAAGCAATCAACAACAGACTCACAAGAGCTGCTGCACGTTTCACAAAGAATGGTGTATGACAGATTCGTTGAGTCGGATTCCCATGTGGACCTCTCAACGCGAATTGGATGATGACTCATTCGAGCTTCATCTGAGGGACAACAAGGAGACCTAGAATGGCTGTTGCCAAGAAGAAAGCTCCGGCGAAAAAAGCCGTGAAGAAGAAAACTGCCGCCAAGCCTGCCGCCGCCAAGAAAACGGCTGCGAAAAAGGCTCCGGCCAAGAAGAAGTAAGACGGAGATGATGCTCGGTCGTCGGCGACTCGCCGGCGCTTGGAGTGACCCGCAGAGCTCAACGCCTGCTTCGCACCAAACACCCGAGCATCAGATCTGCAGCGTAGAATTCCTCGCGCCCATCCGGTCTCCGGGTGGGCGCGAGGCTATGAAGAGCGTCGTCGAGTTGCGCTCCCACTCCGTTGCGGCGACCCGATCGCGGGCGGCGGCCGTCGGCGTCACGACTCGCCCCCCTGTTTCAAACGCCGCCGACAAGGCTGCGGCAGACTCGTCGAAGCGCCGATCCGCAAGGTCGTTTGAAGCGATCCGCCCTCCCAGCAGCGCCTTGCGGCACGCCCCCTTCTGAACCAGAAACATTGCGCGCGAGTCAGGTTGACGCTGATCGGCCGCATCGGAGCGCGGATCCGGGGGCCAACCAGGCGCCGCATCGACAGGCAAAACGGCGCAAGAAGCATCGCCACTGCCCCCAATGCGCGAACTTTCCAGACGGCCACGTCGACCATCAGCTGAATCGGGGCGCGCAACCCTGCATCTAGCCGTAGTAGGATTGTGGACAACTCTGCGGACGGCTAACCTTCCGGCGGGGATCATGGGGCGATCGAGGGACGCGGGCGGTCATGGAAATCGTTGCAATAGTTCTTGTTGTCCTGCTGGCGATATTGTTCGCCTTCCTGATTTACCGTTCGGCCCGGACCTACGACGCCGGGTCGCACGCGACCTTCATCACGACCAAGGATGGCGAGTTCTACGGCGCGCTACGCTCCCCCATCACTCTTTGGAACCCATCCATCAAGGTCCTGAAGGACAGACACGCGCCTGACATCACCTTCATCACGCAGGACGCGGGCGGTCAGGAGTATTTCGAGAAGTCGCTGGTGAACCGCCGCACGGGAGAGATTTCCCTACGGGTCAACACCTGCACGCCCCGCCCCTTCATCTCCCGGACCATTGAGAACCGCCAGCTCCTCATCAACGCGCGGGTGACATTCCAGCTCGACGTCGACCGCATTCAGGTCCCGACCCAGATGCAGGCGTTCGGCGCAACCTTCGGCGCCCGGATCGTAAACCTGTTTGACAACGCGATCGGCGAATACTCCAACGAACAGGTACGGGCGAACCAAAGCGCCATTGAGGAAAAGGTTCTGCGCCAGTTGCAGGACGTTGAGTTCCCCAGCGACCCGGCGCATCCGCCCGGCATGCCTCTTGGCGTGCGTGTGTACGAAGCCACCTTCTCGTACGAACCCGTTTCGGCCTCTGGCGTTACCGGCGACGTCTCACACATCGCCAAGGGCGCACTTGCACTGACCCATGACGATATCGATGACCTCCTCGATACTCTCAAAGAGACCAAGCCTGAGGTGGTCGAAACCCTCAAGTTCATGATGGAGCTGCAAACCCGGCAGAACATTGTGGAGTTGCTATGCAAGTCCGGCGGTCTCGTCGCGTTTACCGCGCAAGAGCTTGGCCTGTCCGAGCGCCCGCTCGACCGCAAGATCAGCGGCATAAACCGCATGGCGCCTGTCGCCGCTGAACCGATTCCCTCGAGCGCCCCAATGACGGCCCCTGAGGCGGAAGCGGTGCCGACGGACCCAGCAACGGCCTACTACAGCCTTGGCGCGCCTAAGCGACATTAGCCCTACCCAAGTTCGCGCAAGCTGTCGTCTCGCCGGCAGTCTTAGTCGTCCGACCTGAGAACACGGCCGGGGTTCATCCTCCCGTCGGGATCCAGCGCGTGCTTGACCATCCGCATCAGATCCATTTCCACCTCGGACTTGCGCTGCGGAAGTTCGTCTCGTTTCAGACGTCCGATGCCGTGCTCCGCTGAGATCGAGCCCTCCAGACTCACCACGTATTCGTGGATAGCGGAGGTTACCTGCCGGCCCTCGCTCTCTAGCCATGCGTCGCCCTCGCCTGGGGGGGGCGTCACGTTGAAATGAATATTGCCATCGCCGACGTGACCGAACGCAATCAGTTCCGAACCGGGGGCGACCTGCCGCACCAACGCCGCTCCCTCGTCGAGGAAACGGGCGATGCGCGAAACCGGGACCGAGACGTCGTGCTTCAGCGCCTTGCCGTGAACCCGTTCGGCGACCGGAACGCTCTCGCGCAACTTCCAGAGCAGCGCCGACTGAGCATCGCTTTCAGCGATAACGGCGTCCTCCACCATTCCTTCCTCAAAGGCCGCGGCCAGAAGTCCTTCCATCATGTCGCGCACGCCTTCGCGTCGCGCCAAGGAAACTTCGAGCAGCACGCGCCAAGGCGCGGCGCCCGGCAAGGGATCGCGTGTATCGGGAATGTGTTTCAGCACCAGATCCAGCCCGAAAGCCGGGATAATCTCGAAACCGGTCACTTGGCCGCCCGTGTATTCCTTGGCAAGCGCCAGCAGTTTCACCGCATCCTCCGGCGAGCGGATATTCGCCCAGGCAGTCGCTTTTGCCGCGGGACGCGGGAACAGTTTCAACGTCGCCGCGGTCACGATCCCCAGAGTCCCCTCGCCGCCGATGAAGAGCTGCTTGAGATCGTAACCGGTGTTGTCTTTGCGCAGCGCGCGCAACCCGTTCCAGATCCGCCCGTCTGGGAGAACGACCTCCAAGCCGAGCACGAGATCACGCATCATGCCATATCGCAGAACGCCAACTCCGCCGGCGTTGGTTGAAATCAGACCGCCAATCGTGGCGACTCCCTCCGATCCCAAAGAAAGCGGAAACAGGCGGCCTGCCTCTTCCGCGACCCGTTGAGCATCCGCGAGGATTACGCCGGCCTCCAAAGTCATCGCATCATTGAGCGGATCGATCTCTCGCACCCGATTCATGCGCCGCAGAGATATCAACACCTCGCCGTGCGGGACGCCGCCGTTGACCAATCCCGTATTGCCGCCTTGCGGATTCACGGCGACACCGTGCTTTGCACATATGCGGACGGCCTCGGCGACCTCAGCGGTAGAGGCAGGTTTCACAAGAACCGGCGTCGTACCCGTCCACCGCCCACGCCAGTCTTCCACGAGCGGGGCGATCTCCGCGGAGTCAGTGCTTACGGACTTCGAGCCCAAAACGCCCTGAAGATCTGCGACAAGAGCGGTTACATCTATACTGTCCGTGGCGGCTTCATCGGGCAAACTTCGCTTCTCCCATTTGACCGCTCAACCTATCAGATCGTCTCCAGCGGGACACCTCTTGATCCCCGGGCGCACCGAGGTGGTGACGAACACCGATCCCGTATCGTCACTATCGAACCCTCTGGCGCCGTTGAAGATGAAGCCCCCGGACGTACGCTTCACCGTAAAGCAGGACTCGCTCGTGAAATCATCATCGTCATAGGAAAAACAGGCGAGCCCTCCGACGGTCACTCGCAGCTTGCCCTTTTGGGTCAAACCAGGCGTCTCATAGACTGTGTTGCCGGCCGGATCGATGCACTCACGCCATTCCATGCCAAAGGTTGGCGAAAGGCCATGCATATCGACGCCGAACAGACCCGCCCGAGCTTCCTCGGCCGAAAGCGGCGTCCCCCCGTCGTTCGCGAGTTGGCCAAAGGCCGGAGCTACTCCGATGCCGGCGGAGAGAGCCGCAGCGAGAGCGAAAAGAAAAGAGAGAATTCGGTTCATCACGACCACTCCTCGGCCTCTTTTCTCACGAGCTTGCCTGCCCGCGAAGCACGGATCGCACATACATCCACGTCTCCGAAGCCGATTATTCCCTTCCAGGGCGTGGCGGGACACGTCCAGGTCGAACGGCTCGCCTTGACGTCACGATCCTGGGGCGGTCCAACACGACCAAGAAAAGACAGGAGAACCCGATGGCCTACCAACCTTTCGATCTCAGCGGAAAAGTCGCTCTCATCACGGGCGGCAATCGGGGTATCGGCTTCGGCATGGCGCAAGCGCTCGTGCAAGCCGGCGCCAAGGTGGCGATCTGGGGATCGAATGACGCCAACAATGCAGCGGCCGTCGAAAAGCTCGGAGCCAATGCCAAGGCCTGGAAGGTCAACGTCGCGAACGAGACTGAAGTTGCGCAGGCGATGAACGATGTGGTCGCGACAATGGGGCGGGTGGACTCCGTGTTCGCCAATGCGGGCATTGGCGGAGGCGCGCCGTCTTTCGCTGAATTTCCTACCGAAACCTATCGTCGCGTTCTCTCCGTGAATCTCGACGGCGTGTTCTTCACCATGCGCGAGGCTTGCAAGCATATGGTCGAACGCGCCCGCAACGGCGACCCCGGCGGGTCGCTTGCCGGAGTCGCCTTCCTGGCTGCGATCGAGGGTGCAGCCAAGAACGAGGCGTACGCCGCAACCAAGGGCGCCGTGATCTCCATGATGAAGTCCATCGCGGTCGAACACGCACGCTTCGGCGTACGGGCCAACTCCATCCTTCCCGGCTGGATCGCGACGGACATGACGCAGGGCGCCCAGGATAGCCAGGCGTTCGCCGACAAGGTCATCCCGCGCGTGCCGATGCGGCGCTGGGGCGACCCCGCGGATTTCGGAGGGGTCGCCGTCTATCTGACCTCGAACGCGTCAACCTACCATTCCGGCGACAGCTTCGTGATCGACGGCGGATATTCCATCTTCTAAGACGCGCTGCGCCTGAGTTGTCGCGGCTGGGCTGCGACCAGAAATTTATCGTCAGACGATAAGAATGCTGGTCTCCGCGCCCCGCGCTTGCTAGGTCTTCCTGCAGGAAGGTCCCAGCAACGCCGGAGCCGTATCATGCGTTTCAGACAACTCGCCGTTCTCGCCGCCTTGGGCGCGAGTCTCACGCTCGGCGCCTGCGGCACGCAATCTGGCGGCGCCGAGCTGGCGGCCTGCACGCCCCCTGAGACGCCCTATCATCCCTCAGCGCCTGCATCCGACGGCCTGTCAGTTCCGCCGCTGCAGTTCACCTGCAAGCAGCTCCCTAACGGACTTCGCATCTACGCCATGCCGGACAAAGACACCGCCAGCGTGTCGGTGCAGGTCTGGTATAAGGTCGGCTCAAAGGACGACCCGCCGGGACGTTCGGGGTTCGCGCATCTGTTCGAACATTTGATGTTCAAATCCACCACCAACATGCCCCCGGAGACGATGGACCGTCTTACGGAGGACGCCGGCGGCTTCAACAACGCCTCAACCTGGGATGATTTCACCAACTACTACGAAGTGGTTCCGGCCAATAACCTCCAGCGCGTATTGTGGGCCGAAGCCGAACGCATGGGCTCGCTTGTCGTCGATGAAGCCAACTTCGTTCCCGAGCGAGAAGTGGTCAAAAACGAACTGCGGCAGAACTATCTCGGCTCGCCCTATGGCAGGCTGTTTCTGTATCTCACCCGCACCGCCTTCTCCGTTCATCCATATGGCCGCCCCGGTATCGGATCAGAAGAGCAGCTGGACGCCTCCTCAATCCAGGATGTTCGCGAGTTCCACGCCGCCTATTACCGACCGGACAACGCTGTTCTGGTTGTTTCGGGCAACTTCAATCAAACCCAGCTCGACAAATGGGTCAGCCAGTACTTTGGCCCTATCAAGACGCCTGACCGGTCGATCCCGCGCGTAGCGGTGCGGGAGCCCGCCCGTACCCAAGCGGAAGATTTCATTGTCTATGAGCCAAACGTGCCGCTGCCCGCCGTCGCGGTGACGTGGCCGGCGCCCGCCGCCGACGACCCGGATATCGCCGCCTGGATGGTGCTCGACGCCATTCTAACCGAGGGGCAGTCCTCGCGCCTTTACCAATCGCTGGTCTACGATCAACGAATCGCAGCGCAGGTCTTTTCCAGCTTTGAAGTGCGCGAACAGCCCGGCAGCTACTCGCTGATTGCGATCCTGTCAGACGGCCAGTCGCCACAGGATGGCGTCGCCGCGCTCAAGGCCGAGATCGAGAAGGTGCGTTCGGGCCTACCGACCGCAGCGGAGATCGATGAGGCGAAGACGGAGTTGATGGTCGAGACCATCAGCAATCGCGAAACGGCGGACGGTCGCGCAGACGAACTTGCCCGGTCGGTTATTCTCTTTGGCGATCCGGGCGCGTCCGACAAACTGCTCGCCAAACTGCAAGCGGTGACGCCCGAAGACGTGCAGAAAATCGCCGCCCGTATCATGGACGACGACCAGTCGGTCACGCTGAGATACCTGCCGGAATCGATGCAGAACGGCGCGAGTGAAGACGAGATAGAAGATGCGCCGACCATTCAGGCGACGGCGATCTCGATACCGACTGATCAAATTCCCGTCTATTCGCTCGCGCCGGAAGCGACACGAATACAGCCTCCGGAAGCAGGGCCGGCGGTGAGCGCGGTCATTCCCGGTTCCGAGGAAAAGACCCTCGACAATGGCTTGCGTGTCGTTGTCGCCAGCCGCCCCGGCTTGCCGCTCGTCAGCGCCTCCTTGCGCATCTACGCCGGCGATGCGGTCGACCCCGCCGACAAATCTGGTCTCGCCAGCATGACCGCCGACTTGGCCACACGCGGCACCATGACCCGCTCGGCTTCGGATATTGCGCAACAGATCGAGAGTCTTGGAGCCCAACTCGGCGCGGGTTCCGGCGACGACGCGAGCAATGTTTCAATCTCATCGTTGTCGAGCAAGGCGTCAGAGGCGTTCGCGATTATGGCGGATGTGGTCATCAACCCCGCCTTCGCACAAGGGGAGTTGGATCGCGCCCGGTCTGAGCAACTCGACAACCTCAAAGTGTCGATGCGCCAGCCACCTTCGGTCGCGTCCATGGTGATGACGCGCGTTCTGTACGGCGACGCTCCGTATGGCCAGATCGCGACCATGAGATCGATTTCGGCGCTTGATCGCGCTTCGATCGTGAACTTCCATGATACGTGGTGGCGTCCGGACAATGCGGTTCTGGTGATAACTGGAAACGTCACCCCCGACCAAGGTTTCGACCTGGCTGAAACCGCGTTTGGCGGATGGGTGAAACCCGGCGCCGCCGCGCCCGATACGCGGGCGCCTGACAAAGCCTCGGACCTGAGCCAAGCTCAGGTGACCGTGGTTGACATTCCCCAAATCGGCCAAGCGACTGTCACGGTCGGCTTACCCGGCCCTTCCCGTTCGGACGCCGATTACTTCCCGGTCCTGGTCGTCAACAATGTCTTGGGCGGCGGGTATTCAGCTCGCCTGAACTCTGAAATCCGGATCAAGCGCGGCCTGTCATACGGCGCGCGATCCGGTCTGCCTGCCCGGAAGGGACGCTCCACCCTTGTGGCGTCAGCCCAGACCGGCAATGACAACGTCGCGGAAGTGATAAGCCTGATACGCTCAGAGCTGTCACGACTGGGCGCGGAGCCTATCCCCAACAACGAGATCGACGCCCGCAAGGCGGTGTTGATCGGTTCGTTCGGACGCAGCGTGGAAACCAACGCTGGCTTGGCGGGACAGTTGTCTGCTCTCGCCCAGTTCAGCATCCCGCTGGACAAGCTGGCAAACTATTCATCCGACATTGGCTCGGTGACGCCGGAACAGGCTATGGAAGCGGCAAGGGCCTGGTTTGATCCGTCAAAGGCTCTCGTGGTCGCGGTCGGCGACGCCGGCACATTCTGGGTGGACGTCACCAAGTCCGATGACGACGTTCGTCGCATCGAAATCGACAAGCTGAACCTCGACAGCGCCAAGCTGGAGTAGACGCGCATCAAGATTTCATTGTCCGCGAGCCCGACCAACTCGGACGCGGGACGTGCGCAGCTTTCCGACGTGGTCGTCAGGTAGGTCTTCCCTTGGGTCAAACCCAAGTCGACGGGGCGTCGCAAAATCTAATGAGCGCGATCGTTCCCACGGCGCTTTAAGTCGCGCTGCACATGAGACAGAGTTGCGCGACTGGACCGGTCACGAGAACCGGCGATCAGGGGGCCGACATGGAACGCCGTTATAAAATCGGAACGCGACCGCACACAGTCTTGTCCAGGCGTGCGCTCATAGGCGGCGCTGCGGCTGCAGCCGGCGTCACCGCCTTGCCGGGATGTGCAACGGCGCAAGCCCGTAGCGCGAGCGACCGGGTCAACGTCGCCGTCATCGGCGCCGGCGGCCAAGGCGCCAGCAACATGTCGAAGCTGACGGGCCAGAACATCGTCGCATACGCAGACGTCGACCTTGGCCGCGTCGACCGCTCGCTGCGCGACGGCCAAGGAAACCTGCGCCCTGAGCGCGAGTTGCTGAAGGCGGCGTATGACAAGGCGCAGCATTTCGCTGATTTCCGCCGTATGCTCGACAGCAGGAAGGATATCGAGGCCGTGGTGATCGCGACGCCCGATCATCATCACGCTCTTGCGGCGCGCATGGCGATGGAACGCGGACTCCACGTGTATGTGCAGAAGCCATTGACCTGCACGGTGGACGAGAGCCGCCAACTTCTCGCCCTGTCACGCAAGTATCCCGATCTCGTCACACAGATGGGCAATCAGGGACATTCCAGTCATGACGGGCGCCGGGTCATCGAGCTTGTCCGTGGCGGAGCCATCGGAAAGGTCTCCGAGGTGCACATTTGGACGAACCGCCCGGTCTGGCCGCAGGGTGTTGCGCGCCCCGCCCCCGTATCGCCCCCCGCAACCCTGGACTGGGATCTATGGATTGGGCCCGCCGACGTCGGCTGGGGCTATCACCCGGATTACGCGCATTTCAACTGGCGCGGCTGGATTCCGTTCGGCACCGGCGCTCTAGGCGACATGGGCGCTCACCTTATGGACTTTCCGATCTGGGCGCTCGCGCCGGGTCTGCCCACACGCGTAGAAACCCGTCACACACTCTGGGGCGGCGACGACGATCCTTGGGACGCAAAACGCCCCGAAGAACTCGCAGCCTACCCTCTCGCCAGCCTGACCCGCTACGAGTTCGACAAGGCGCCCCAAGGACCCCTTGCCATCATGTGGTATGATGGAGGTTTGATGCCGCCGACGCCGCCAGACCTCCCGAACGGCGTAAAGATGGACCCGGTCGGCGGCGTTCTGTTCGTCGGCGACAAAGGCAGCCTGATCCACGAGACCTATGGCCTCAACCCCGTTCTGATCGGCGAAGAAGCGCAGGCACGCGGCGAAAAAATTCCGCAGTCGCTTCCACGCATTCTGGACGGGCATGGCGGTCACGAGATGAACTGGATCCGCGCCATCCGCGGCGAAGAGGCGGCGTCCTCTCCGTTTGAACAGGCGGCTCCACTTACCGAAACAATGATCCTCGGTGTTGTGGCGATGCGCGCAGACAAGCCGATCGAATACGATGGCGCAGGCGGACGTATCACCAATGCAAACGAGGCCAATGCCTACCTGACGCGCCACTATCGTGACGGCTGGAAACCTTAGGTCGCGTGACGCGTCTATGCCGCCTTCCGATTCGGCGGTAACTTCGATGGGTTCGGAGGTCAGATGGGCGAGTCCAGCGGAAATCCTGAGCGTCGTCTCAATGCGCCAATCTACTGCGTAGTCGCGGGTTGTGCTCTGCTATTCATGGGCTGGCTCCTCGGCGTGGGCGGAGCGATCTCCGCGGCTTTTGGTGGCGAAACCGACGATGCGCCGGTGCAATGGTCGTTGCAGCTTGTCGGCATGGCGCTAGTCACCGGTATTGGCGGACTGCTCGTCGGCGGCGGCGTGCTCTGGATGATCATCAGTCTCGTATTCGAAGGTTTGACACGCGACGACCCTTACAAGGACGTAGACAGATAGATGCTGATCTCCACGACTTTCGAAGTGCCCAATCGCGAGATATCAGAGACGCTCGGAATTGCGCGTGGCAATGTCGTACGCTCCCGGTTCTTTGGGCGCGATATTGTCGCCGGTCTGCGCATGGTCGTTGGCGGTGAGGTCCACGAATACACCAAGCTGCTGGCGCAATCGCGCGAACAAGCGCTCGACCGCATGATCGAGAACGCCAAAGCAATGGGGGCGGACGCTGTCGTCGGCGTGCGGTTTGAATCGTCCGCAGCGTCCGCGCAGGCGATTGAGGTGCTCGCCTATGGGACCGCAATCAAGCTCGTTTAGAAGACGCTATTTCAAACCGCCGCAGAAGCGCTGAATTCGAACGCAGGCTTCCTCCAGGAGCGAGGTAGACGTTGCGTAGGAAATCCGGAAAGCGGGGCTCAGGCCGAACGCGGCGCCCATGACCACGGCGACCTTCTCCTCTTCCAGCAACGCCGCCGCGAAATCCTCATCGTTGTCGATCTTCTTGCCGCCAGCGCTCGTCTTCCCGAGTGTGCCGGAGCAATCGGGATACACATAGAAGGCGCCTTCCGGCGTCGGGCATTTCAGGCCGTTGGCCTGATTCAGCATGCCAACAACCAGATCGCGGCGTCCTTTGAACAGCTCCTGGTTGGGCTTGATGAACTCCTGAGTGCCCTTCAGCGCTTCAACCGCCGCCCACTGCGAGATCGAGCAGGGATTCGAGGTCGTTTGGCTCATCACCTTGGCCATGCCTTTGATCAGGCTCTCCGGTCCGCCGGCATAACCGATACGCCAGCCGGTCATCGAATAGGCCTTGGAGACGCCGTTCATGGTCAAAGTGCGGTCGTAGAGTTCGGGCTGCACCTGCGCCAAGGTGAAAAACTCGAAGCCGTCATAGACGAGGTGCTCGTACATATCGTCGGTCAGAATCCAGACATGAGGATTCCGCACGAGAACTTCCGCGATCACCTTCAGTTCATCTTTCGAATAGGCTGCGCCAGACGGATTGGAGGGTGAGTTGAAAATCAGCCATTTCGTCTTGGGCGTGATCGCCGCCTCAAGAACATCCGGACGAAGCTTGTAGTTGTCGGCAGCCTTCGCCTCGGCGAAGACCGGCGTCGCGCCGCAGATAGCCACCATCTCGGGATAGCTCACCCAGTAAGGCGTCGGGATCACGACCTCGTCGCCTGGATCGAGCGTCGCCACGAACGCATTATAGATGACCGGTTTGCCGCCCGGCGAGACGTTGATCTGGCTCGGTTTGTATTCAAGCCCGTTCTCGCGCTTGAACTTGGCGCAGATCGCCTGCTTCAGCTCGGGAATGCCGTCGACATCCGTGTACTTGGTCTTGCCGTCCTGAATGGCCTTGATCGCCGCCTGCTTGACGTTTTCAGGCGTGTCGAAATCCGGCTCTCCGGCTCCGAGACCGATCACGTCATGGCCGGCCGCCTTGAGTTCGCGCGCCTTCGAGGTCACCGCGATCGTAGCGGACGGCTTGATGCGCTTGAGCGACTCGGAAACGGGCGCCTGGGCCATGGCTGGGTTCCTTTGTTTTGATGCCGGGCTGATACGCCTATCCGCCGCGTGTTGAAAGGCTCTGAAGGGAATATTCGCGCTCCAATCGGCCGCCTTCCCTACTCGGCCTTCAAGCCAAGCCGGCGCGCCAGATAGACATAGTGCCTCGCCCAGCGTTGCGCATTGAGGATCGGATCGGCGTCGTTCGAATGCCCGCCGTTGGTCTCCTCGAAATAAAGCGCCGGGTAGCCGTAGGCCTGTAGCCGCGCCGCAAACTTGCGAGCATGCCCAGGATGAACCCGGTCGTCGTGCGTATTGGTCGTGATATAAACTTCGGGGTAGTTCATGTCGGGCCGTATATTCTGGTAGCCGGAATAGGCCGCGATGTATGACGCCTCTTCTGGAATGCGCGGGTCACCATATTCGCCGATCCACGAGGCCCCCGGAGGCAGATCCTGGTAGCGCAGCATGTCGACGAGCGGGCTCTCGATTACGGCTCCGCCGATCAGTTCGGGATGCTGCGTCAGCGTCACTGATGTGAGGACGCCGCCATTCGAACGTCCATAGATTGCCAGATGGTCGGGCGAAGTGATCCCACGGTGCACGAGATCCTTGGCCACGGCCGCAAAGTCGTCGAAGGCGCGCTGGCGATTCTCCTTTAGGGCTGCCTGATGCCAATCCGGTCCGAACTCGCCGCCCCCACGAATGTTGGCGATGACATAGGCTCCACCGCGCTCCAGCCATAGTTTACCCATCTCCGGCAGATAGACGGCGGGCTTCGACACCAGGAAGCCGCCATAGCCGTACAGCAATGTTGGAGTGGAGCCATCTGCTGGCGCGTCAACGGGACGAGCGACGAAGTACGGAATCTTCGTTCCGTCGCCGGAGGTCGCTTCGAATTGCTCCACGATATCGCTCGCCGCAATGAAGCGCGCCGGCGACTGCTTAACAATGTCGGCATGCGATGTCTGAATCTCAGCCAACGCCAGGGTCGGGGGCTCCAGAAAGCCCTCGTAAGAATAGAACAACTCGCCTGAGCTGCGGCTCAACGCGCCCAGGTGGACAGACGAATTCGCCGGCACGGGCAGGATGTCCTGTCGCCACACGCCATCTCCCGCATCCCGAAAGACGACGACCTGACCCCGCACATTGTCGTAGATCGCCGCTACGATCCGGTCGTCGAATACACGAACCTCGTCGACCGTCTGTCGGTCGCCGGGCGCAAACACGACCGCGTCCCCGCCGACATCTTCTGCAACCTTCCGCAGCATGGACGGCTTCACCGCCAGCAGGTCGCCAGGTTCACGTCCGCCCCAAGGCTCCTCAATCGTGAAGACCAACCTGTCAGACGTCATGCCCTGAACAGACACGCGCTCAGGCAGATTCAGTTTGACCGGCTTGCCCTCGACAAGCTCCCACGTCTCCGAACGAAAGGTGTCCAGCGGGCGGGTGATGATCACAGAAAGTACGCGGCCGGAACCGTCGCGATACACAGCCGGCGAGACGCCATACCCTCCGTCCCGAGCATCGCCGCGATAGACTTCGGTCGCCTGATCGAGCGTCTGTCCGCGCTTGAGGGATTTCACGACAAAAGGATAACCGCTTTCGGTCAGCGAGTTGCCGCCAAAATCGGTCGCGATCAACAAGGTGTCGGCGTCGAGCCATGCGACGCGGTGCTTGCCTTCCGGCAGGTTGAAGCCGCCGTCTACGAAGGCGCCGGTCGCGACATCATATTCTCGCACCACGACGGCGTCCTTGCCGCCATCCGATAGACTCACCAGGCAACGTGATTCTTGCGGTTCCAGGCAGTCGACGCCCTTCCAGATCCAGTTGGCGCCTTCATCCCGGGCCAGCGCGTCAATATCCAGCACCGTCTCCCAAGTCGGTGCATCCGACATGTAGCTCTCGCGGGAGGTATGTCGCCAAAGCCCGCGTACGTGGCTTTCGTCCTGCCAAAAATTGTCGATTCCACCGTCCCTGAACCCTGGCGCGGGAATGCGGTCTTTTGCGGTCAGCACGTCCAGCGCTTCCTGCTTGAAGGCCTGATAGCGCGGGTCGGCCTCAAGAACCGCTGCGGTCTTGTCGTTTTGCTCCTTTACCCACGCGAGGGCGCGTTCGCCGTCGACGTCCTCCAGCCACAGAAAATTATCCGCCGCCTTCACACCTTCCGGCGAAAGGTCCGTCGGCATTGCGCTCGACGATCGCATATCCCGACCATTGCAGGCAGCGGCCAGTATAACGAGCGCAGCGACAAGGGCGATGCGCACCCCGTCATTCCGGATTGCCATAGGGTATCCTTCATCTCTAGTCGGGCGGCGATCACGGGGCCGCTCAAGGTTCCGTTGCGTCCTAACACCCTTCCGCCATAGGCTTAAGCCCTCTGGGCGCGACGGCGTGAGAACGACCGGTGCGATGAGTCTCACATGCGCGGACCGAAGACCAAGGGGAGCACGACAATATGCACCCGAGATCATGGCTCGGCACCGTCGCTACGCTCTCATTCTGTTCGTGCGCCCAACCAATTGGGAACGGCGATACGCCTCCAGGCGGTATGGTCTCGCGACCCAACCCAGTTCTTGGCGCGATGTCGGTGCTCGCGCCAACCCAGTCCAGGACACACGACCAGTGGAGACGATTTCGCATCCATGCACAGCAGCCAGGCGCACATTGCCGTTCGCTCGGCGACTGGCTGGCTGATCCGGGGCCGGAGCCGGCCGGTCTGGCGGATGCATCAGGCACGGTGATGCTCACATACAGCGCCCGCAGGACCACGGCGCGCTTCGAATGCACCACGCCGGACGGCAAGATCACACGCGAGATTTCAGGATACCGCCACCAATCGTCCTTCGCCGGGCGAACCTACGCCTACCGTATCTGGCCGCCCATCGTACACATGGACCCGAACGCTCCCTTCGCGGACACGCACTGGGCTATCGCCCGCGAGGAAATATGTGAGGGCGGACAAGCGCTGCAGTTCGTCACGCTCTGCAAACCAGAAGTCTGGTCGGCGGTGATGGCGATCGACCTGCAACGATAAGATTGCGTTCCGCAGCGGCATCTTGCTAGCGCGCTCCCGCAGGTTCACGCTGACGGCATGGCGGCTGTCACTCGCATCGATCCCAAGACCCTGTTCTCCGCAGAGGAGTGGTCCCAACTTACACGCCCCTCGCACTGGCGCGGGCCGGCCTGCATCATGTATGCGTGGGGACTGATCATTGGCGCCGGATGGGTGTTCGTCGCTTTCCCAAACCCCGCCACCTACATCTTCGCGGTCATGGTGATTGGGGCGCGTCAGCTGGGCATCGCTGTACTCGAGCACGATGCCGCCCATGGCGGCCTGCACCCGAACAAAACAATCAATGACTTTCTATCGACCTGGCTCTGCGGCGCGCCGATCGGCAATAGCCTGAAGCGTTATCGGCCCTATCATCTCCTCCACCACAAATTCACAGAACAACCCGAAGATCCTGATCTGCGCCTATCGCGTCCATTCCCGATCACGCGCGGGTCGATGGTCCGCAAGTTTGCGCGCGACCTAAGCGGACAAACCTTCTTCAAGCAACGCGTGAAGCCTACGCTTGGCCGACTTTGGGGCAAACCGCCCCGTAGACCACGCGTCGATGATCGCCCCGGTCTTCGCTTCTGGATAGTCAATGGCTTGGCCATCTCCGCGCTGACATATCTGGGGTACTGGTGGGTGTGGCCAGCACTGTGGCTGGTTCCCATGGCGACATGGTTTCCACTGGTCACGCGTATCCGCGCGATGGCGGAACACGCGATGGTCGGCGTCACGAAGGCTGACAATCCTTTTACTCACGCGCGCACGACGCTCGCCAACCCGCTGGAACGACTGTTTATCGCTCCGTTTTGGGTTCACTATCACTGCGAACATCATATGTTCATGTATGTGCCTTGCTATCGGCTAGAGGGCGTTCACGATGCGTTGCTCGCGAAGGGATACGGCGAACGCATGCCAATCACCCGGGGATTTGCTGCAGTACTTGAGCGCTGCGCCTCGAGAGAGAAAGCACCCTCGCCCGCTGCGGTTTGAGTGATGACAAACTCTCCCGCCACCAATCGACGAACGCGCACCTATGGTGCGGATAGTCGCGAGAGCATCATCAAGGCCGCCCGCAAGCTGTTCGCCAAGCACGGTGTAGAGGCCGTTTCAATGGCGGACATAGCGGAGGCGGCTGGACTATCGCGAGCGACAGTCTTCAACCAGTTCGGCTCAAAATATCTCATCATTGATGAAATCACGGCCCACACGCTGGTCGGTTATCGGACTTTGCTTTCCGACGCCCTCGCCGACACGACGACCACAACGCCAGACTTGATTCATCGCCTATATCTGCAGATGGCCGAGCGTCTTCAGGAGGGGCGACGCCTGTATCGTGATGTATTCCCCGAGATTCAGAAGCTCACCCGGGATCTTGGCGCGGAAGGCAAGACACGTCAGCTGCGCCGGGAATGCCAGACCTTGTTGATCGCGCTCTTCGAGCGCGGCCAGAAACGCGGGGAAATTCTGGAAACGATCGAGGCGTCAACACTCGCCACCGGGTTCGACTCACTGCTCAACGGCGGCGTCGCACGCTGGTTAGCCGGACCGTCGAGCGGCGCACTCACCCCCCTGCTCACGGATCTGTGCGCAGTCTTCATTCGCGGCGTTCGTCGCTGATACTCCGCACGCTCGTCGCTTGACAGAATTGGACTGCAGTCCAACTCTCACCAAAAAACGGGGAGAGGAACGGTATGCGATCGACACGATGGGCGCCGGCGGCGGCCATTCTCGGAGGAACTGTAGCGGGCGTCTTCGGGGGAGCTGCGCTCGCCCAAGAAGCGCCAGAAACGCCGGCCTTAACAGATGTGGCTCCCCGCGCTTTCGAACCGGGATACTTTCGTCAGTTCAATCCCGTGACGGTCGAAGACATGGTGCGCCGCATCCCCGGCTTCACCATTGACGATGGGGAGGATAGGCGGGGTTTTGCGGCGACCGCTGGGAACGTGCTCGTGAACGGCGAACGCCCCAGTTCGAAGACCGCGATTTCGGAGCAGCTTTCACGTATCTCCGCGAGCGACGTGCTCCGTATCGACCTTTATTCCGGCGGAGCGGAAAGTGCGGCGGCAAACGGACAAACGCTTTATGTCGACGTTCGCTTGAAACCACGCACCACCGGCGCCACGAACACCTTCGTTGCGCAAGCCAGCCTGCTTGATCCTTCCAACAGCATCAATCCTCTGATCGTTCTCACCAGCGCCTTTCGCGCAGGATCGATCGACTGGAACCTTGCACTGCAAGCGCAACCCGCAAGACGCGGACGCGTAACCTATGACGAACGGATCAATGACGCTTCGGGGATGCTGCTGGAGACCAGCGACGAATTTCTTCAAGGCGACTACTGGGAATACCGCCTAAGCGCACGCGGCGGATATCAGGTCAACGCTCGCGATCGCATCAACCTAAATATCGAGGCGACCCCATCCCAGGATGGTCGTCACACCTTCTCAGAAAGCCGCGATCCCATGGGTAGCGCTTTGCGCTGGGAGGACTCGAAAGTCACAGGCGATCAGGTGTTGGCGACGGAAGTTGGCGGTGACTGGGAGCGCAGGTTTTCTTCAACCTCGTCCATCAAGCTGATCGCTCTCGCAAGCACAAAGGATACCGGATCTGCGGAGCGCTACTCGACGATTCCTGTCTCTTCCGCCCGCCGAGACACCTTCATCGATCGCCGCTCCGAGAGCGGCGAATATATTGCGCGCGGCGTATACTCATTCCGCCCGGCGACTCGACATGCTCTGCAAGTGGGTGCGGAGGCTGCTTTCAACTCACTCGATAGCGGACTCGATGTACGCGTAGAGACGGTCGGGCTTGTACTTGATCGCACTCCACCCGTCGCCAACACACGTGTGGAAGAAAGGCGCGGAGAGGCTTTTGTTTCCGACACCTGGCAAGCGTCCAAGGACCTCAGGGTCGACATGAGCCTGACGGTCGAAACCTCAAAGATCACTCAGACAGGCGATGCCCAGCAGGAACGCGAATTCACCTTCCTGAAGCCACGCATCAACGCCGTGTGGGATTCGGGCGGGCCTGGAGAATTCCGCTTTCTGTTCGAGCGCGATGTCGCCCAACTAGACTTCACAGAGTTCGCAACCGCCATCAACAACTTCGACGGCACGTTGAGCGTCGGAAACCCCGACCTCGAACCGGAACGGACATGGCGCGCAAAAGCTGAATGGGAAAGACGCTTCGGCGCCAAGGGCGTCGTAACGCTCGGTCTGTTCCACGAAGATATTGAAGCTGTGCAGGATCAGATTCCCATCTTCATTCCCGCCGACCCGTTGACCAATACGCCCGCCCAGGTGCTCGACGGCCCCGGCAACATTGGCGACGGACGTCGCTTCGGCATAAACCTGGATACAACGACCCCCTTGGACGCCATCGGCGTCAAAGGGGGCGAACTAAGGATCAACGGGCTCGTTCAGCAGACTGAAGCGACCGACCCGACTACGCTAAGATCTCGTCGCCTATCCGACGAGGCAGATTGGTCGTACTCGATCGATTTTCGTCAAGCGCTTCCCGGTCTCAAACTGCAGTGGGGCGCTCTTTACGAGGATATGGACCGAGTGGAGCTGTTTCGGTCGGCCGAGCTGCGCACGACTGGTTTCATAGACCCACACATCGACCTGTTCGTCGAAACAACGGCGTTCAAGCCTTTCGTGGTCCGTTTCACGGCCTCAGACATCCTGAAACCTTCGGACGTACGCGAGCGACGGCTCTATGATCCGAGCCGGACCGATCCAGCATACCTGTCAACCATCGAAACGCGCGCGGCGCGCGGCTCCTATGGAACACGGTCATATGCATTGAGAGTTTCGGGACGCTTTTAGGGAATGTCACGCCTCGGTCGACGCCAGTTTCGACAGCTCGCGCCATGGACCACGTACCGCCAGCGTTAGCCCCGGGCGCTGGATATTCACGAACATGGTGGCGCCGTCTGGCGAAAAACACACGCCAGTGAACTCGGAGCGTTCCTCCATCGCATTGCGCGCGATTGGGTAGACATGCCCTGCGCTCGTAACACCGCGCACGAAGTTATCGCCGTCTCCATCCTCGCACATGACGATATCGCCAATGGGAGCCGCCACGATGTTGTCGGCGTAGTCGAAATGCCCGGTGCCCAGGCTCTCGACGAACAGCTCCAACTTACCCGGACGG
>JAWKVD010000013.1:0-104325 GCA_041398225.1 Hyphomonadaceae bacterium
AGACAGACGGTTCACGCCCGCCGCGGCGAAGTCCGCGAGCGTGTCTTTGTCGTCAGGGTTGGCCTCAAGACTGATTTCGGCGTTCGGGGCGAATCCCCAAAGGCGGTCCACTTCGCCGATCAATTGCTCGACCTGCTCTCCCGTCATCAGCGACGGCGTGCCGCCGCCAAAGAAGAGGCTGTCGACGGCACGGCCGCCGGAGCGGCGGCGCCACCCCGCGAGATCGTCGACGATCGCATCGAAGAGCGGCGCGACGTCCCGCGTCTTCGCCGCAAAGACGTTGAAGTCGCAATAGGGGCAGATGCGCCGGCAATACGGCCAGTGCACATACACGCCGAAGCCGCGCTCCATCCCCGCGTCCGGTGGCGATTCAGACGTCCCGTACATTGGTGCTCACATTTGCGGACGACACTGCATGGGATCGAGCACGCCGAAGCCGAACGTGCAAGTCTTCACGCACCTAGCCGAGGTTTTTCGCCTCTGTCGCGCCGGCCGAAACGCGCGCCATACGACGCGCGCGAAGCGATTGCGGCTCGGACGCCTGTTCGCGGCCCGGGTCGCGCCGGTCGACCTTCCTCCGCTTCAAGGTGAAGACGATGCGCGCGCCGCGCCGGAACGAAGAATCGACATGTATGTCGCCGCCATGCGCCAGAATGATCTTCCGGCAGGTGGCCAGACCGATGCCGCCGCCAGCCGCCTGCGATGCGCCGGGGCGCGTCAGCGGATCGAAGACGGTCGCCGCAATCTCCGGATCGAATCCGGCGCCGTTGTCCTCGAAGACGATCCGCCAATGTTCCGAGGTCGCCTCGGCGTCGATACGTACGGCCAGGGGGAGGTCGTCGCGCGCATGACGAAGGCTGTTGGCGACGAGATTCTGAAACACCGTGGCGACGAGCGCTGAATCGCACACGATATGAATATCCTTCAGCAGGCGGACATTGGCCCGGCGTCGTTCGATCTGCGGCTGGATGTTCCGTATCGCGGAGCGCAACACCTCGCTGAGATAGCAGTCGCTCATGTGGACCGATTTGTGCGCCGAGCGCGCGAAGGTCAGCATCGCCTCGACCTGACGCGGCAGATCGGCGGCGCCTTCGGTGATGCGGCGAACATACTTGGCGGCCAGATCGGGCCGGCCGGATTCGACGGCGTCCTGCAGCAGCTCCGCATAGATCAGGACGTGCCGCACCGGCGCCTTCAGATCGTGAGCCGCGGCGCTCGCAAAGTGTTCAAGCGCTTCGTTTGCGCGGGCGAGATGCGCCGCCTGCTCGTTGGCTTCGGTCTGCCATTCGCCGATCAGCTCGCCAAGCCGCCAGACAAGCGCGCCGCCCACCAGCATGGCGACGGTTGTGATCAAGGCGAGCGCCGCATCCGCCGCCCGCGTATGCGTCTGCGCAAATGCAAGGCCGGCGGCGACCGATATGACAGGCATCATGACCATGAACGGCAGAGCGCGGCGCAACATGCGGCCGCGCAGGCTCGGCTCAAGGATCGCGGCGCCGTAGGGCAGCCTCGGGTGCAGGAACACGCAGGCGGCCTGCAGCCACGCCAGCAGGAACGCCGTGTGCAGCGCCATCGAACCGAACGTGCCCGTCAACACGAACTGGCGTTGCGCGTCGAAGGTCAGCACGCACAGACGGTAACAGGGCAAGGCCAGACCCAACATGGCGAGGAAGCCCGTAAGGCGCGGGCGTTCCGGCCACACGATCATCAGGATATAGGCCGAGGCGGCGAGGATCAGACAAAGCGATGTTCCGGTCGAAGGCGCTCTCAGCCATTCCGGCCAGCTCGCTTCGCGCGCGCCGACCAGCAGATAGAAAGTGGAAACCGCCAGGACGAGCACGCTGATCAGGAGCGCGGCTCGCTCGGCGCCCCGCGAGGTCCGCAGCGACAGCAGACAAGCCAGGGCGAGCGCCATGAGAGACAAAGCCGTCGCCGGCTTCATGGTCGGAAGGCCGGGAACGACGTCGCGCAGGCCGGACAATCCGATTCCCCAGCCGGCGAGGAAGACCAGGGCCGCCGCGCTGCCGATCGTAAGCGCGTGATACTCCAGATTGGTGAGCGGGGATTCCGTGGGAAGGTGAAGGTGTGCGTTGAGATTTCGGCGCATGCCCTGTCGCCCCTACATCCCGTCCGGCAGTTTGTTCATTGTCCAGTACTGGCAGATGGCCGAAACCATGTTGCGGTAGCCTTCGAGAGAGGCCGGCTTCTCGAGATAGCCGTTGCAGCCCGAGGCGTAGGCTCTGCGGACATCGTTCTGCAGGGCCGAGCCCGAGCACATGATCACCGGGACGCTGTCGCCTGTTCCACGGATGGCGGAGAGAACATCAAACCCGTCGAGCTCCGGCATTTTGATGTCGAGCATGATGATGTCCGGACGGCTCGCCTGAACGCGCTCGAGCGCATTGCGCGACTTCGCCTCCGTTTCGACCTCGACGCATCCGCAGGCCTCGAAGGCCAGCGACAACAGCTCCCCGCACCGGGGATTGTCGTCGACGATCAGAACCTTCCGCAACTTCGTCATGGCGCCCCAGCAGCATGGCGTTCGTCCAACGGATGCTAACAGCACTCGAGTGCTGCGCCAACCCGTCGCACCCCATTCGCGGCGGCCTTAATTGTTAACGTTCCCGTTGATCCAGTTCAGGAATTTCGCGAACGCCGCCGCACGATGACTCATCGCGTGTTTGCGTGCAGGTTCCATTTCCCCGAACGTCTCAGTTTCATTCTCCGGGACAAACATGGGATCGTAGCCGAACCCTCGATCGCCCCGGGGCGGCCAGACGATCTGACCCCGGACATCGCCTTCGAACACCTCGCAGCGCCCGTCCGGCCAGGCCAACGCCAGCGCGCATGTGAAGCGCGCGCGCTTGTCGACATCGCCCTCCCCGTCGGCTTCCTCGGCCAGCGCGTCGTTGACTTTGCGCATCGCGACCGTGAAGTCCTTTTCAGGCCCCGCCCAGCGCGCGGAATAGACGCCCGGCGCGCCCGCAAGCGCATCGACGGACAAACCTGAATCATCCGCCAATGCCGGGAAGCCCGCTCCTTGCGCCGCCGCGAGCGCTTTCAGACGCGCATTGCCCTCGAAGGTGGTTTCGGTCTCCTCGGGTTCAGGCAAACCCAGTTCGCCGGCCGAAACGACCTCGTACCCCAAGGGCACCAGCAGATCCTGCAACTCGACCAGTTTTCCCGGATTGTGGGTGGCGATAACCACCCGTCCCTTCTCAAGCCCGCTCGGCCCCTGGTTCGACATGGTTAAACATCCCTCCGTATGCTTCCATGTGTTTGCCCATGGACGGATATATTGAATTTCGATATGAAGGTTGCCTGATCAGGTAAAAGTCCCGGATAGTCCGGGCTCGGGGCGGCGCCGGGACGAACCCGGTTCGCGGGGCGGACAGCGCAAAGCGCGCCGCCAGAGAGAGGTTTTGAAAGCATGCGCGCTATCGGCCGCGGCTCGATATCGTCGATCCTCAAGATCACCGTGGACGTCGCGTGGGTCATCGCCTGCGCTCTTCTGGGTTTCATCTGGATCATAGCGATCCTGTCGCTGATAGCGATGCTGCGCGGCCAGGGAATGATCCCCGGTTTCGAGATCGAGATTTCGCGTCCGAACGAAGTCATCGTCTGGACGCTGAACGGAACCGTGCTGGCCGTCAGCGCGATGATCGTCTGTTCCTACCTGCGCGGGATTTTCGAAACGCTTGTCGCCGGCGATCCGTTCGTGCCGGACAATGCACGCCGACTGCGCTCCATCGCGCTCGTCGTGGCGGTCATGGAGATCGCGCGCCTGACGATCGCAATCGTGGTTCAGGTCGCCCTCAACGCGCTTGGCGTCACCCCCGACGACGGCACGCAACACTTCATCACGCCGAACCTTTCGGTGTGGTTCTCCGTTCTAACCCTGTTCGTACTGGCGCAGGTGTTCCGCGAGGGCGCCGCGATGCGCGAAGAGCAGAAGATGACGATCTAGGCGCGTTCCATGCATTTCCGCTCGAGACGTTCTCAGGACGTCGTTAACCAGCGAGGGTAGACTAGGCACACTGATGGCGATTCGCGTCACCCTCGACCGGGTCCTTCTGGACCGCCGGATGTCGCTCACCGAGCTGGGCGAACGCGTGGGAATCACGCTCGCCAACCTGTCGATTCTCAAGACCGGCAAAGCCAAGGCGATCCGCTTCTCGACGCTGGAAGCCCTGTGCCGGGAACTCGACTGCCAGCCGGGCGATATTCTGGTGTGGGAGCCTGGCGAAGCGTCCGAGGAAGACGCCGACAGCGAGGAAGACGACTCGCCCCGCTCTCGCCGCACCGGAAAGGCCGTCGCGGCGGAATAGCCCTAGGCTTCGACCAGCACCGCGCGCCGTCTCCAGACCAACACGACATAGACAAGACAGAACAGGCCCACCGCGCCGGGAAACAGGACGGTCGACAGGGACCGGTTTTCGAGGGCCAGAATCGACAGCGCATTGCGCGCGGCCATGACCGCGTAGAAATAGATGCGGTCCTCGTGCGGACGTCGCCACGCCTTCATGAAAGACGGACCGAAGCCAAGAAGGTCGACCGTCGTCAGAATGACCACGGCCCACAGCGCATCACTGGTCAACGCCCAGACCGGAAGCGCCAGAAAGGCGCCGCCGAGAAACAGCCAGTCGCCGCGCGTGATCGAAGCGTCGCCGCGTTTGACATAGGCGAGGATCGCCATCGCGGCCGAGATGAGGCCCGAGAGACCGATCGGCCATGCGCCCATGCCGCCGCCTTCCGCCATCTGCGCGACAAACGCCAGAAAGGTCGTCGTCGCCCACACCACCCATGAGAAAGCGTGCGGGCGCGTGCGTCCCTGGAACGGATCGGGAGCGCATATAGGGCGCATAGGCGGCGATCGTGAGCGCGAAGCCGAACGCCGTCAGCGCTTCTCTCCAGCCTTCCATCGGGTTCTCTATTTACGCGAAGCCAGCCAGAGCCCGGCGATGAGACTTGGAATCGGCGTATGCGCCGGCGCGACAGCGCTTGAGGAATGTCTTGCGCGGCACCTCCACACGGCGGATCGCTTCGTTCTCGGCCGCCACGCCGGGCAGCGTCGGGATCAGCCAGATCGTCGGGCTTCACCTTCGTAGAACAGGTGAACCCGTTCCAGCCGCGCCGGGCGAAGCGTAGACGGTCGCGATCGGGCATCTTGCGGGCGCGGTAGCCGGTTTCCTCGAGAAGCTCTCGGCGCATGCACGCTTCGCTCTTCGCCCTCCTCCACCGATCCCGCCGCCAGCTCCAGCAGGTATCCCGACCCCTTTTCGGCCGCGGCGATGCGGAATTGCTCGGTGAGGATGACGACATCGCGTTCGACGTCGTGGATCAATGCGGCCGCTGTCTCCACGATCGAAAATCTCGCGCTCGGGACATGATCGTACCGGCGAGAGCCGTCCAGGGGCGTGTCGAACGAGAAGCGCGTCTTCCCAGACCCGGTATTTGCCCTGATACGCCCAAAGTGCGCGTTTCGACCGTTACGATGCGCTGGTCCTCAGCGCTCTCGCGGGCGTCTTCGCCACGCTTCTTCTTGCCCGCACTCATCTTGCCCGCACTCATCTTGTCAGCACTCACCGCCCGAACCTTTCCGCGACCCGCCGCGCGACCTCAGCATGAGCCGCCGCCTTGGCGGCTGCATCGGCGGAACTCTCGCTGATATAGCTGGCGATGGCGATGGGCGCGCGCCCGGCGCGGCCTTCCGGCCAAACGATCGCGACGTCATTGTGGGCGCCTGCGCCGCCCGTTCCGGTCTTGTCGCCCGCGATCCAGCCATCCGGCAGTCCCGCGCGCAGGCGGTCCAACCCGGTCGAGCATGCGATCATCCAGTCGATGAGGCGGTCTCTCTGCGGAGCCGACAACACATCGGTCTCATGCAGAAAACGCAGGAGCGTCCGGGCCATTGCGTGCGGCGTGGTCGTGTCGCGCGGATCGCCCGGCGCGTTTTCGTTGAGCTCCGGCTCGCGACGGTCCAGCCGCGTGACGCCATCGCCGTTCGAGCGCAAAAAATAGGTCAGGCCTTGCGGCCCCATCACGCCTTCGAGAAGCAGGTTGGCGGCGGTGTTGTCGCTCACCGTCACCGCAGCCTCGCACAACTCCCCGATCATCGCCTCCGCGACGCCGGCGAGACCGTCCAGACGCCGCCCGGGGTCCTCCAACATGGCCCTGGTCACGGGCGCGTAGGCCAAGAGATCCTTCGTCGAGAACAGAACCTTGTCGTCAAGCTGGGGACCGCCATGCCCCGCCATGTTCAAAACGCCTGCGGCAAGCAGCCATTTGAAGGTGGAGCACATGGCGAAGGCGTCGTTGGCGCGATTGGTCATCATCATGCCCGTCGCGGCGTCGATGGCGCAGACGCCCAGCCGACCGCCCAACCGCGTCTCGATGTCGGCGAACGGCGCATCCGGTTCCGCCGCAGCCGGAGCGCCTGCGCACCCGGACAGGATCGCAGCGCCGCCGAAGATCGCCGCCTCGCGCCGTGTGATCCGCATCCGCATCCCCCAAGCTGACCGACTAGCCCAGAACCGCCCTTTGCGCCTCGAACAGTTCGGAACATCCCTTGTCCGCGAGGCTCATCAGGCTCTCGAACTCGGCGCGCGAGAAGGACCGCTGTTCGCCGGTTCCCTGAATCTCCACGATCTGACCGTCGCTGGCCATCACGAAGTTCGCATCGACCTCGGCGCCGGAATCCTCCGGGTAGTCGAGATCGAGAACCGGCGTTCCCTGAAACACGCCGCACGAGATCGCCGCGACCTGAGCCCGGAGCGGCACTTCCTTGATGACGCCCTCCTCCACCAGATAGCGACACGCGAGCGCGAGCGCGACATAGGCGCCGGTGATCGCCGCCGTGCGCGTGCCGCCGTCGGCCTGGAGAACGTCGCAATCGAGCGTGATGGTGTTTTCGCCGAGAGCCTTCAGGTCGGTGACCGAGCGCAGCGCACGTCCGATCAGCCGCTGAATCTCCTGGGTGCGGCCCGACTGTTTGCCGGACGCCGCCTCGCGCCTGCCACGAGTATGGGTCGCGCGCGGCAGCATGCCGTATTCGCCGGTCACCCAGCCCTCGCCCTGCCCCTTCTTCCAGCGCGGAACTTCCTGGGCCCAGCTCGCCGTGCACAGGACATGGGTGTGCCCGAATTTCGCGAGGCAGGAGCCTTCGGCGTAGCGGCTGAAGCCCGGTTCGAGGCTGACCGTGCGCATCTGATCGGGCGTCCGTCCGGAGGGTCTCATGTGGCGCTTCCTGCACTGAAGGTTCGTATCCGGCGCCAGCCTTACCGGCTCGACCGCGCACGGCCAAGCGCGCACGGCCCGCATCTTGCTGCGTGATCCGATCAACGAGCGGCCGGAACAAGGCCCGCCGAGGGAGGTTGGTTAATCATGGAGACGGATCCCGTCAGACCGCCAGAACCGTCCGACGCCCCGATGCGGACCATGGATTTCGCCATGATCAGCGGGCTGGTCATCTTCGCCGCGGCCCTTCTGGCCTTTGTCGCCGGCGACCTGCGGACGCTTGCGACCCCCAACCTGCACCTCGCGACCGTGCTGGCGATTGTGGGCGGGGCGGCGTTTGCGCTCACGCCGGCCATCGCCCTGATCGTGCTGGCCTGGCGCATGTGGGGCGCGGGCGCCGACAAACGGCCCCAAGGCCGCTAGCGCCCGCCGGGATTTGGCGACCTTGTTACCTGCGGGACAACCCGCAGCCCGCCGCCTGCGACGCCCGGTTATTCCCGAACCAATTCGGCGCGAGCCATTCAGCGCGACATAACTCTTCCCATTTCGAGCGGACTCGGCTGTCCGGCGCGCACTTATATGCCCCCAGAGATACGCTCTCTTCAGGTTTTCTGCACTGAAATGGCCCGGATGCGGCCGAGTGAACGCTTTTCATTCGATCGTGATCAGGATAAACGCGGTTCGCTATTCCGGGAGTTTTTTCATGGCCAGCCATTCCGACGCCCCCCTCAGCGCATCCGAGGCCCCGCCCGCCCACACCGACGCCTATATGGACATGAGCGCTCACCGCGCCATGTGGAAGGCGTTCGGCATGTTCGCGACCTGGGGGTCGCTCTTGCTCATGCTGGTGCTGGGCTATGCGGTTTTCACGATCACCATGAACGTTCCGTGGCTCGGCGCCATGATCGGCCTCGCCGTGTTCGGCATCCTCGCCGGAATGGTGATGAAGCTCGGCAACGCCTGGATCGCCACGGTCGCCGGTCTGTGCGTGCTCGGCCTGATCATCGAGGGCTTCATCGCTCTCGGCTCTGCGCTGTTCGCCTGATCGCCAACCGATGCGCATCGCCGTCCTCAAGGAACGCCGTGCAGGCGACAAACGCGTCGCTGCGACGCCGGACACCGTAAAGAAGCTCATCGGTCTCGGCCATGAGATCGTCGTGGAGTCGGGCGCCGGGATCACCGCGGGCGTTCGCGACGCCGACTATGAGGCCACCGGCGCCAGGATCGCGGGCAGTCCGGCCGATGCGCTGAACGGCGCCAATCTTGTGATCAAGGTGCGCGCACCCGACGCGGAAGAGCTCAAGCTCATTCCCAAGGGCGCCGGCCTTGTGGGGCTGCTGGAGCCTTACGCCGCGAAGGAAGAGGCCAAGACCTGGGCGGCGCAAGGCGTCGTGGCTTTGGCGATGGAGTTCGTCCCGCGCATCACGCGTGCCCAGGTGATGGACGCCTTGTCGAGCCAGGCCAACCTCGCGGGTTATCGTGCGGTGATCGAAGGCGCGCACCTCTATGGCCGCGCCATGCCGATGATGATGACCGCCGCCGGCACGGTGGCCGCCGCCAAATGCTTCATCATGGGCGCCGGCGTCGCCGGCCTTCAGGCGATCGCAACCGCCCGCCGTCTGGGCGGCGTGGTCTCCGCGACCGACGTGCGGCCCGCCGCCAAGGAGCAGGTCGCCTCGCTCGGCGCGAAGTTCGTCGCGGTCGAAGACGAAGAGTTCAAGGCCGCCGAAACGGCCGCCGGCTACGCCAAGCCCATGTCGGCCGAATACCAGAAGAAGCAGGCCGAACTGGTCGCCGCTCACATCGCCAAGCAGGACATCGTGGTCACCACGGCGTTGATCCCGGGCCGCCCGGCGCCGGTGCTTGTCACCGAGGCCATGGTCAGGTCGATGCGTCCCGGATCTGTGATCGTCGATATGGCGGTCGCGCAAGGCGGCAACTGCCCGCTGTCGAAACCCGACGAGCTCGTCGATGTCGACGGCGTCATCGTCGCGGGCTTCACCAACCTTCCCGGCCGTATGGCCGCCGACGCTTCGGCGCTTTACGCGCGCAACCTCGTCGCACTGATCCCCCTGCTCACGGCCGAGGACAAATCCTTCGCACCCAACTGGGAGGACGAGATCATCACCGCATCCGTCATCACCCGTGACGGCGAGGTTGTGCACTCGGCCCTCAAGGATGGTTAGGAGTGAAGATAACGGTCTCCAGGGCGATCGGACTTATCCTAACGATCACCGGGATGACGCTGGCGATCTGGTTCGTTCAGATGGCCGCCCTGCCTGGCCCCGTTCCGCTCTTCGCCTTTCCGGTCGCCGCCATAGCGGTCGCCATGGTTTCGGTCGGCCTGCGCTACGTGTTCAAATCCACCAGCCGCGACTCGAAGTCCAAACCGCCTTCCTGACCTGACGGATCACGCCCGATGCTGAAACGCCTCGCCACGCTTCTCGCCCTCGCCTTCGCGCTCGCCGCTCCCGCCTTCGCCAGTTCGGAGGGCGGCGGCGGGGTCGATCCGCTGATCTTCCGCATCGCGATCTTCGTGATGGCCGTATTCGTCGGCTATTACGTGGTCTGGTCGGTGACGCCGGCGCTGCATACGCCGCTGATGGCCGTCACCAACGCCATCTCCTCGGTGATTATCGTCGGCGCGCTGGTCGCCGCCGCGACCGGCGCCGGGCACGAACTCACCGCGCGGATGTGGACGGCGAAAGGCTTCGGCGCCGTCGCCGTGGTGCTGGCGGCCGTCAACATCTTCGGCGGCTTCCTCGTCACCCAGCGGATGCTGGCGATGTACAAGAAAAAAGAGAAACCCGCGCCGAAGGCCGAATCCAACTAGCCGCGCGACGCTCTACGACATTCCGGGGACTGCAAAGTCATGAACGCCAATATCGCCGCCCTTCTCTACCTCGCCTCGGGGGTGCTGTTCATTCTCTCGCTGCGCGGGCTGTCCAGCCCCGAGACCTCACGCAAGGGCGCGCGCAACGGCATGATCGGCATGGCCATCGCCATCCTCACCACGCTGTGGATGCTCTGGCCGATGGACGCCGTGACGCTGGCGCTGATCGGCGGCGGCATCCTTATCGGCGGAGCGGTCGGCGCGGTGATCGCGCGGCGCATCCCGATGACGGCGATGCCGCAACTGGTCGCGGCCTTCCACTCGCTTGTCGGCCTCGCCGCGGTGATGGTGGCCGCCGGCGCCTTCCTGGCGCCCGTCGCCTTCGGCATTACCGATGTGGCCGGACGCATTCACGAGATCAGCCGGATCGAGATGTCGCTTGGCGCCGCGATCGGGGCGATCACCTTCTCCGGCTCGGTCATCGCCTTCCTCAAGCTGAACGGCAACATGTCCGGCGCGCCGATCCTGCTGCCGGCCCGCCACCTCATCAACATTCTGGTCGGCGCCGCCATCGTCGGGCTCATCGTCGCCTTCGTGATGTCGGAAGGCGCCGCCTCCGGCGGCGGCCAGCTGCTCTGGTACGTCATCGCCCTGTCGTTCGCGATCGGCTTTCTGCTGATCATTCCGATCGGCGGCGCCGATATGCCGGTCGTCGTTTCGATGCTCAACTCCTATTCGGGCTGGGCGGCGGCGGCTCTGGGCTTCACGCTCGAGAACAACGCGCTGATCATCACCGGCTCGCTGGTCGGTTCGTCCGGCGCGATCCTCTCCTACATCATGTGCAAAGCGATGAACCGCAGCTTCATCTCGGTCATCCTCGGCGGCTTCGGCGCGGACGCCGCCGCGGCGACCGGCGATTCCGGCCCGGCCAAGCCGGTGAAGATCGGTTCGGCCGACGACGCCGCCTTCATCATGAAGAACGCTTCGAAGGTCATCATCGTGCCGGGCTACGGCATGGCGGTGGCGCAGGCCCAGCACGCGCTGAAGGAAATGGCGGAAATGCTGAAAGAGGAAGGCGTCGACGTTTCCTACGCCATCCACCCGGTCGCGGGCCGCATGCCCGGCCATATGAACGTGCTGCTGGCCGAAGCGCAGGTTCCTTATGACGAAGTGTTCGAGCTTGAGGACATCAACTCGGAATTCGCGCAAGCCGATGTCGCCTTCGTCATCGGCGCCAACGACGTCACCAACCCCGACGCCGAAACCAATCCGCAATCGCCGATCTACGGGATGCCGGTTCTGAAAGTGTGGAACGCCAAGACGGTGTTCTTCATTAAGCGCTCGCTGGCTTCAGGCTATGCCGGCGTCGAGAACCCGCTGTTCTTCCGCGACAACACCATGATGCTTCTGGGCGACGCCAAGAAGATGACCGAGAGCATCGTCAAGGCGCTGTAGGCGGCGTCGGCGCGGCGGCGCTAGCCCGCCCGCGCGCAGGTATCGGCCTGCTCGGCTAGGATATCCAGATCAGCGCCTGTGGCGTTGATGACCGCACGGTTGGCCCCGGCGATCGCCTTCGCCACTTCCGTAGGCGTGCGTTGCACGGCCTCGCCCAGGCGCATCGCCTGCGCCTGAAGGCTGTCGCGCGCGGCCTCCAGCTTCGGCGCGTCCGTCTCCCCTTTCAGCGGGCGGTTCGAACGCAACCGATCCAGCGCGAACGACAGCGTGCCGGCGCATTCGACCGCGAGGCCATACCCCTGGGCCCGCAGGACCAGCGGCGCGACGGCCTCGCCGACATGTTTTTGAGGATTGGACGGCACCGGCCGCGGCGACTTCGCCTTCTGAGCCGACGGCATCGCGTCGTAGTCGGCCACGAGCTTGTCCTCCCACTTGTTGATCAGACCGAGCGAGGTGTCGAACGCCTGCACCAGCGGCTCGCCCGAGCGCAGGGCGTGGTTGAACAAGGCGTCGCCAAAATAGGTCCACTCGTTCTCGGGCGTGCAGCCGAATGACGACCGGTCGGCGGCGGCCGCCGTCAGCACCAGCGAGTTGTCGTCGTAGAACGGCAGAATGAAATGGCCCGAGAAACAGGCCGACACGATGACGACGCGCTTCTTGACGCCCGCCGCGTTCAACGCATTGCGCAGGTGATGCGGCCGCAATGCGCCGCCAAGGCGATTGAACTCCTGCATCGCCACCGATCCATCCGGCGAGCCGTGAGAGGTGATGAAAACGACCACCAGATCCTCGTCGGGATTGATGGTTGCGCCGATCTTCCCGATCGCCGCGTTGATGTTGTTGGGATTGGCGACAGGATAGGTGCGCGAAACGCCGCCGGTTCCCGCGGACAGAATGATGGTCCGGTCTTCGGCGTCGAACCGCCGGGCCAGAATCTTGGCGCCCTCGGACGCCTCGCGCTCAAAGACGGGATCGCTCCAGAGCGAAGCCGCAAGCACATAGGTGTCGGTCACGCCCTTGCGCTCGGGCGCGATCGCTTCGAGCGACTTGGCCATCAGCTCCGCCTGCCGCGCCGCTTCGGCCGGCGGCAGCGCCGCTTCGATCGCGCCAAAGTTCCCGCGAAACGGATCGGCCTGTTGCGCAACGCCCGGCGAGGCGAGCGCAACCGCGACGCACAAACCCGCGCCGACCCTGCGAAGAAAGCTCACGAGAGCGGACATTCCATGCCCCCTGCCCAGCCCTTTCCCGGCTGTCTGTTCCAACCTTCCGCCAGATTGTCGCGGCCAGGGTCGCTAGGCAACCCGCATGGGTCGCTTCGGAGCGGGATCGCGCGCCGGCGCCCTATCCGCCGCCCTTGATTACGCGAAGCGCGGCGCGGCGCGCCTCAGGACTGACCGGCGCCTCCTGAGGCGACGTCAGTGCTTCCGGCTGCGCGACGGCTGTCTCATTCTCCGGCTCATCCTCGGCCGCATCCCTGGCCTCCCCACGCGGCTTCGGCGATTTTCGCCGGAAGGTGGAGCCGGGAATGCGATCCTCGTCCCGCCGCTTCTTGCCGCCCGGGCGAAGCCCGCCGCGCGCCGGCTTACCGTGACGGGCCTCGTCTTCAGCGGCTGTCTCGGCTTTCTTCGCCTGACGCGTCTTGCGATCGAGCGCCCGAACAATCTGGGCCTGGCGCGCGGACAGCGCCTCCTCGAGCGCGCCCTTGTCCGGGTCGCGAAACGCCGAGCCGAATTTCTCCAGCCGCTCGCCGACCCCTTCGACGAACTCTTTCTCCCACTCGGACAGAGGCTTGGCGTCGGGCTCGGCCGCACGATCGGCGACGCGCTTCAGCTTGCGCATCGCTTTCCTCGTCTTGCGCTTGTCGACCTCGCGCGCCATGGGGCCTCCTGCGGTCAGACTAGGCCGTTTCGCCCGTCACTGTCACGAAGGGCGACCGCATGCCGCCTCAAAACGGCGGCGCGTTGCGGTCGTAGACGACCGCGCCGGCCACAACCGTGATGGCGGGCTCCAGCGTCAGTATCTCGGCCTCGGGCACGGTCAGCAGATCGCCGCTGAAGCCGGTAAGATCGGCGAGCTTGCCCGGTTCGATGGTTCCAAGATCCGCCTCCCGGAACGAAGCGTAGGCGGGCCACACGGTGAACATCTTCAGCGCCTGTTCGCGTGTCACCGCTTCCTGCGGCCGCCAGTCTGGTCCGGACCGCCCCTGCAGATCCTTGCGCGCGACGGCCGCGTAGAACTCGATGCGCGGATCGCCCTTCTCCACCGGCGCGTCGGACCCGCCGGCGATGATCGCGCCCTGGTCGATCAAGGAGCGCCAGGCGTAAGCGCCGTCGAGCCGGGCGTCGCCGAGCCGGGCGGGCGCGAAGTAGAGATCGCCGATTGCGTGCGAGGGCTGCATCGAGGCGATGACGCCGAGACTGGCGAAGCGCGGAATGTCGGTCGGCGAAAGGATCTGCGCGTGCTCGATCCGCCAACGGGGATCACGCCGCTTCTGTTCGGCTTCCGGAACGGCCGCGAACGTCGCCTCCATCCAGTCCAGAACGATATGGTTCGCGCTGTCGCCAATCGCGTGGAAGCAAACCTGCACGCGGGAATCGTAGGCGCGCGCCAGCAAGCGCCGCGTTTCGCTTTCACGAGCGCGCTGAAGACCGGCGGTGTCTGGCCGGTCTGCGTAAGGCGCCGACAGCAGAGCGCCGCGCGAACCCAGCGCGCCGTCCATGAAGAGCTTGATCGCGCGCGTCGTCACCAAACCCGCCTTCGATCCGCCCATGACGTTGAAAGCGTCCGGAGAATCGCCGTCGACGGCGTTGTAGATGCGCAGCGGCAGATCGCCCGCGTCAGACAGCCGGTTGATCGTCTCGATGTCCGCGGGCGCCACGGCCATGTTGTGGACTCCCGTCCACCCGAGGCTGGCGTAGCGGCGCGCGCCGGTGACGTAGGCGCGCTCGACTTCCTCGGGCGGCGATGCGCCCTCCAGACTCGCGACGAGCGACATCGCATTGTCGACCAGCAGGCCCGTCGGCACGCCCTCGGCGTCAAGCTCGATGTGACCGCCGTCGGGATCGGGCGGAACGGGATCGAGCAGGCCCATCGCTTCGAGCGCAGCCGTGTTGGCCAGCAGCGCGTGGCCGTCGGCGCGGGTCAACAGGGCGGGATGATCTCCTGTCGCCAGGTCGACATCCTGCCGGGTCGGAAAGCGACCTTCCGGCCAGTGGGTCTCGATCCAGCCCCGACCGATCAGCACCGCGCCGGGGCTTAGCTTATCGGCGGCTTCCGCCACCGTCTGGGCGAGTTCGGCGATCGACCCCACACTGTCGAGATTGAGCGTCAGCTCGCGCTCGCCCACTCCGCGCAGGTGAACATGACTATCGACAAAGCCCGGATAGACGTGCGCGCCGTTTAGATCGACAAGCCGGGTCTGCGCTCCGCCGGTCTTCACCAGCTGGCTGGCTTCGCCGACCGACATGATCCGCCCGCTGCGGATCGCCACCGCTTCGACCGGTTGCGCGCCGTCGACGCCGGTGTGGATGACGCCGCCATACAGGATCAGGTCCGGCGCGGGTTTCGCCTGGCACGCCGCCAGCCCCAACACGGCCAGCGTCGCCACGAAGTGTGCGATGCGCACGATCCATCTCCCCGCGATCACCCGATCGCGAGGCAGGTTAAGCACAAGCTGTAGCGATAGAAAGGCCTATCAGGCTTCCGCGGCGCGTTTGGCGAGCTCGCGCTTCACCTTCACCATGCGCGGCGACAGATCTTCTTCCTTGGCCTTGGCGAGGAAGGCGTCGAGACCGCCACGCTTGTCGACGGTGCGCAGCGCCGCCGCCGAGATGCGAGCCGAATAGTTCTGCCCCAGAGCGTCCGAGCGCAGCGTGACGTTCACGAGGTTCGGTTCGAACCGGCGCTTGGTCTTGATGTTGGAGTGGCTCACCTTGTTGCCGACGATCGGCTTGATGCCGGTGAGTTCGCACGTGCGCGACATGGTCGCCTCTCCTGAACCTCGGGCCGAACGATCGCCGCCGGACCAAAACCCGCCTTGCGGCCTCCCCCGGCTTCAGCTTGGGGCGCGATCTGGCGAGGGGTGAAATTGGAGCGCGGTGGATAAGCGGGGCGGGGCGCAGTGTCAAGCCGAATGAACCCGCGCAGCAGGACGCGCCCGACAGGAGGCTCGTACGCCCGCGATGGGCGCGACTTCATGGTTGACGCAGGCGCCCGCGCACGCCCATCTCTCTTGCGGTGCACAGCCGCCTATTGATGGCGGTTTCTTATATATTCCCTTTTTGTTTTCTGTTTATCTTTTATTGTTAAGAGTTTGTTAACGATTTCGAACTGACCGGGAGCGTCCCTAGCCTCATGTACGACGATCGCGCGCGCGTCCGCGCCGTCCTGGGCCCGACCAATACCGGCAAGACCCATCTCGCCGTCGAACGAATGCTGGCGCACGGCACCGGCATGATCGGCCTGCCCCTGCGCTTGCTGGCGCGCGAGATCTACGACCGCATGGTCCGGATCAAGGGAGAACAGGCCTGCGCCCTGATCACCGGCGAGGAGCGCATCCGTCCGCATAGCGCCCGCTATTTCGCCTGTACGGTCGAGGCGATGCCGGTATCGGAGGGCGCGGACTTCATAGGCGTCGATGAAGTACAGCTCGCCGCCGATCCCGACCGGGGCCATGTCTTCACATCACGCATCCTGAAGGCGCGCGGGCGCCACGAGACCATGCTGATGGGCGCGGACACAATTCGTCCGATCCTGCGCAGCCTGGACCTCGACATCGATCCCGAGCGCCGCGAGCGGTTTTCGCGGCTCGACTACGCCGGCCCGATCAAGATCACCAAACTGCCCAAACGGTCCGTGGTGGTCGCGTTCTCGGCGGAGGAAGTCTATGCGATCGCCGAACTGCTGAAACGCCAGCGCGGCGGCTGCGCGGTGATCATGGGCGCGCTCAGTCCGCGCACGCGCAACGCGCAGGTGGCGCTCTACCAATCCGGAGAGGTGGACTATGTGGTCGCGACCGACGCGATCGGCATGGGTCTCAATCTCGACGTGTCGCATGTCGCCTTCGCCAGCCGCCGCAAATTCGACGGACGCCAGCGGCGCGCGCTGCGCGCGGACGAGCTGGCCCAGATCGCCGGGCGCGCCGGGCGTTTTCGCGACGACGGCACATTCGGCGAGACCGCCGATTGCGAGCCGCTGGACGAGGAAACCGTCGAGCGCATCACCGAGCATCGCTTCGAGCCGCTCGACCATCTGAACTGGCGCAATTCCGATCTGGACTTCTCCAGCGTCGAAGGGCTGATCGCCGCGCTGCAAAGGCCTTCGCCCCACCCCGCCCTGCGGCGCGCGCCCGAAGCGCTGGACGAAGCGACGCTGACGCAGATCGCGCAAATTCCGGACGTGCGACGCCTCGCGCGGTCGTCCGCCCATGTGAGGCGGCTGTGGGACCTGTGCACCCTACCCGACTTCCGCAAGTCGGGCCTGGACGCCCATCTGCGGCTGGTGTCGAGCCTGGTCGAAGAGCTGATCGAGCCGGACGCCCGGCTCAAGGATGAGTGGGTGTACGATCATGTCGAACGTCTCGACCGCATCGAGGGCGACATCGACACGCTGCAGCAGCGTCTCGCCGACATTCGCACATGGACCTATGCGGCGAACCGCGCCGACTGGATCGAGAACGCCCCGACATGGCGCGCTCGCGCCCGCGATATCGAGGACCGCCTGTCGGATGCGCTGCACGAGGGGCTGATGCAGCGATTCGTCGACCGCCGCACCTCCGCTCTGTTGCGCACGCTGTCCGCCGCCGACGACGAACCCGCCGAAGTCGCGCAGGACGGCGCGGTGGCCGTGGGCGGCCATGTCGTCGGACATCTCGACGGGCTGGTGTTCAGTCCGGACACCACGGCGCGGACGCTGGAAGGCCGGGCGCTCCGCAACGCCGCCCTCAAATCGCTGCGACCAGTGATCGAACGGCGCCTGATCGCGATCGCCAGCGCCGGCGATCACGCCTTCGAGCTGCGCCATGAGACGGGCGAGATCCTGCATCTTGGCGCCCCGGTCGCGCGGCTGGTCGCCGCCAGCGACTGGCTGCGGCCGAATGTGGAGCTGATGGGCGCGCCGGAGGCGCACGAACCCCAGCGAGAGGCGGCGCGCGGGCGCATCGAGGCCTGGGTGCGCGCGCACAGCGCCGCCGTTCTGGGCCCGCTGATGACGCTCAATGACGTTATCGGCGGCGACGCCTTGCCGGGACCGGCGCGCGGCATCGCCTATCAGCTTCTGGAGACCGGCGCCGCCGTCGACCGGCGGGAACGGGCGCAACGCGACAAGGGCGGCGCCATGGCGCTGGCCAAACCCGCCCGCGAGGCGCTGAAGGCGGCGGGCGTGCATTCGGGCCGTATCGCGGCCTGGATTCCGGCGTTGCTGAAGCCGGCGGCCGGACGTCTCCTGCTGTTGCTGCGCGCTGTTCACACCGGACGGGTATGGCGCGAAGCGCCGTCCGCGGCGTCGTTCGCCCTCAAAGGGGCTGATCAGGCCTGGTCGAACGAACAGCTCCAGACGGCCGGCTATCTGAGGCTGGGCCCCCGCGCCGTCCGCGCCGATATGGCGGAGCGGCTCGCCTGGTCGGTGTCGCAGGCGCGCAAGGCGTCGGAGACCTCGCACTTCGAGGCGCCGGCGGATCTCGCGGCGCTGGTCGGCTGCCCCGGCGCGGAGTTTCCCGAAGTGCTGCGCTCGATCGGACTGACGCCGGCGGAGCGCGACAAGGCGACCGGCGCCGTGACGCGTTGGCGCTATCGGGCCGCGCAACGCGCGAAGGACGCGGCGCGGCCCAGCAAGCCGGCTCCCCCGCCCAGCGGCCCGTTCGCGGCGCTCGCCGAGCTGGTCGAGACCAAGCCGGTCGCGGCGACGAAACACAAGCGCCGGCGGCGATCGCCCCGCGCCCGCCGCGAGGCGCAATCCGGCGACGGCGCAACGAGGCCCGACGCGCACTCGGCCGGCGCGCGTTCGTCCGACGACAGTCGGAGCGATCCTCCGGGCGATCGCCCGAAGGAAGACAGCTCGACATGATGCGAGGTCCGGCTTGAGCGATACCGACCGGATGCGTCTGGACATCTGGCTGTGGCGGGCGCGCTTCTTCAAGACGCGCGGCGCGGCGGCGGCGGCGATCGAGGCGGGCGACATGCGCGTGGAGCGCGACGGCCAGGTGCGCCGGATCGAGAAACCTTCGACGACCGTCGCCGTCGGCGACCTGCTGAGCCTCACGCTGGGTCCCCGCGCCGGGCTGGTGCGCATTCTCGCCCTGCCCGACCGGCGCGGCCCGGCGCCCGAGGCAGCGACCTGTTACGAATCCGCGGGCGAGGCCTGACCGGGCTCGGTTGAGGCCTGCTCATGCAGCCATTCAGCCCTCTCAATTGACTTTCAACTTTCCGGACCGCATGTGCGCGGAACGACGCCCGTGGAAGCTTTCCTGAAGACCTGATCGCATGACCTATATCGTCAAGGACGCCTGTATTCGCTGCAAATACATGGATTGCGTGGAAGTCTGTCCCGTCGACTGCTTCTACGAAGGCGAAAACATGCTCGTCATCCATCCGGACGAGTGCATCGACTGCGGCGTCTGCCAGCCCGAATGCCCGGCGGAGGCCATCGTGCCGGACACCGAGGACGACCCGGACGGCAAGTGGCTGAAATTAAACGCGGAATATGCGAAGTCGTGGCCGAACATCACGATCAAGGGAACGCCGCCGGCCGACGCCGACGACTATCTGAAGGTCACGAACAAGCTGGAAAGCCTGTTCTCGCCGAAGCCGGGAACCGGTTCCTAGACCCTTCCCGTCCTGCGGGATTTTGACGCTCTGTGTGGCGAAATGACGCTAGGGGGCTCCCCCAGCGTGTCCCAATGCGTCTGCCATGTGACACTCGGTTGAAAAATCTTACAAATGTGGTAAGGGTAGACGGTCGCCGACGGGCGCGCGCAACACGCAAACAGCCGAGGGATTGGGACGTACCCGCACCATGCGGGCGATCCGTGTCGTTCGGCCTGTGGCGCGAGTGAAAGGTAGAACGAGAATGTCGAAAAAGCAGCCTGCCAAAATCGTCGAAGGTGTGTTCACGGTTGGACAACACGTCGTCTATCCCGCGCATGGCGTGGGTCGCGTCACCGGCATCGAGACCCAACAGGTCGCCGGCATGACGCTGGAAGTCTATGTCGTCGGTTTTGATCAGGACAAGCTTATCCTCCGCGTCCCCACCGCCAAGGCGGCGGCTGCGGGCATGCGCCCCCTCGCCTCCACCCGCGTCGTCAACGACGCGCTCAAGACGCTGGGCGGCCGCGCCCGCATCAAGCGCACCATGTGGTCGCGCCGGGCGCAGGAGTACGAAGCCAAGATCAACTCGGGCAACCTGATTCAGATCGCCGAGGTCGTCCGCGACCTGCACCGCGCCGAGGACCAGCCCGACCAGTCCTATTCCGAACGTCAGCTCTATGAGTCGGCGCTCGACCGCATGGCGCGCGAACTGGCGGCCGTCGAGAACATCGAGCACGCCGAAGCTGTGCAGAAGCTCTCGAAGTCGCTGGCCAAGCGCGCGGCGTAGGAAAGCTGCAAACGCAGACCTGATCAGGGGCGCTCGCAAGAGCGCCCCTTTTGTTTGGTCTGGCGTTTGTTCCTGGCCTGAACCGACCTCAGCCGACCTTCAGGTCTCGACCTGCCCCCAGTGCGTCAGCGCGATCGCACCGCCATCCGGCTCGCGCCGAAGCCGGCCGCGCAGACGAACGTTTCCGCCGATCGTCAGATCCAGCGCCGCATCGGGAGCGCCCATATCCGTGCCCGGAACGATCACTATGCCCGTCTCGTCCAGCCGCGCCGCGCCACGCGCCGCCTGCGCAGCCACGGAGACCAGCGGTCCTTCGACAATCGCGAAGGCCGGCGCATGCGCGAGGTCGTCCGGCGCGCGCACCCGATAGTGATCCAGCGCCCACACGCCCCGCCGCGCCGCGCGCGCCTCCTGCTCCCACCGATAGAGTTCGCGCACGCGGGCCGTGTTGTCCGGCCAGGACCGGACGCGCGCCCCGCCCTGACGCACCATCAAACCGTTGAGCCAGATCCGCCCCCCATCCGCGCTGTCGACGATCACATGCGCGATGGCGCGGTCGTAGCGGTCTCGGGTCAGACCGCCATACCAGAGGCGCGCCGGACGCCCCGTCGCGACCCGATCCAGAAGACGGCGCGCCTCGTCGAAGTAGGGTTCGGGCGATGCGCCCTGACGTCCGCCAGCCGGGGCCTCGACCTCAGCCAGCCGAACGCGCAGGCCGCTTTCCATGACCACAAGATCACCGTCGGAAACGCGTGCGATCAAGCCGGACTCGCCTTCGGCCAAGGCCGTCGACGATTGACCCGGCGAGCACGCCCCGACGGCCACAGCCGTGAGCGCCGCCACGCCGCCGCCAAGAACGGATCGTCGCGAGAGTGCGCCGCCTGCCGGAACCAGCCGCTGGCGAACGCCCCCCATCCTTCGTCAGATCGAGGCCCGGGCGGCCTCGGCCACCTTTTCGGCGGTGATCCCGAAATGCTCGTACAGAACCTTGTAGGGCGCCGAAGCGCCGAAACCGTCCATGCCGACGAAGCGGCCTTGCGGACCGATCCAGCGATCCCAGCCCATGCGAACGCCGGCCTCGACCGCAACCCTCGGGAGCGATCCGCCCAGCACTTCGTTGCGATATGCCTCGTCCTGCTGTTCGAAGAGTTCGAAGCACGGCATGGACACGACGCGCGCGCCGACGCCCTCTTCGGCCAGCTTCGCCTGCGCGGCGATGGCGATCTCGACTTCGGAGCCGGTCGCCACCAGCACCACTTTCTCTTCGCCCTCGGCTGGCGCAACGACATAGCCGCCCTTCGCGCAGAGGTTCTCGGCGACATGCTGTTTGCGGACCGGCGACACGTTCTGCCGGGTCAGCGCCATCACGGACGGGCCCTGCCGGCGCGCCAGCGCCAGCTCCCAGCACTCCGCCGTCTCCACGCCGTCGCACGGACGGAAGACGTTGAGGTTCGGCATCGCCCGAAGCGAGGCGACATGCTCCACCGGCTGGTGGGTCGGACCATCTTCGCCAAGGCCGATGGAATCGTGGGTCATCACATGCACGACCTGCACGCCCATCAGCGCGCCAAGGCGGATCGCCGCGCGCGAATAGTCGGCGAAGGCGAGGAAGGTGCCGGAATAGGGAACCACGCCGCCATGCAGCGCCATGCCGTTCATCGCGGCCGCCATGGCGTGCTCGCGTACGCCGTAGTGGATGTAGCGGCCGCCATAGGATTCCGGCGTCAGCGCCTTGGTGTGCGAGGTGCGCGTATTGTTGGAGCCGGTCAGGTCCGCCGATCCGCCGATCATTTCCGGAACCGCCTCGGTCAGCGGCTCGAGCGCCGCTCCCGACCATTTGCGGGTGGCGTCGGACTTGGCCGCCGACGCGACCTTTTCCTTGTGCGAGGCGATAATGCCGGGAACGTTCTCCAGAGCGGCGCCCGACATCGCGGCCTCGAAGTCGGCGCGCTGGGGCGAGGATTTCAGCCGCGCCTCCCAACGTTCGCGAACCGGCTCGCCGCGACGGCCGATCGACAACCATTCATTCCGGATGTCGTCAGGCACTTCGAACGGCGCCGACGTCCAGCCGATCGACTCGCGGATCGTCGCGATTTCGTCCGCGCCGTAGGGGCCGCCATGGGCCGCGCCCGTTCCGGCGATCTTGGCGCCGAAGCCGATGATGGTGCGGCAGGCGATCAGCACCGGCTTGGTGCTGGTCTGCGCCTCGCGCAGCGCCTCCTCGACGGCGACCGGGTCGTGGCCGTCGACCTGGGCGACGTTCCAGCCGGACGCGAGGAAGCGGGTGAGCTGATCGGTGCGGTCGGCCAGATCCGTGCCGCCGTCGATGGTGACCGCGTTGTCGTCGAACAGCACGATCAGCCGGTTGAGCTTGAGGTGGCCGGCCAGCGTCAGCGCTTCCTGAGACACGCCTTCCATCAGGCAGCCGTCGCCGGCGATCACATAGGTGCGGTGATCGACAAGATCATCGCCGAAGCGGGCGTTGAGATGGCGTTCCGCGATCGCCATGCCGACCGCGGTGGCGATGCCCTGCCCCAGCGGTCCAGTGGTGGTCTCCACGCCGGGCGTGTGACCGTATTCGGGGTGGCCGGGCGTTTTCGAGCCGAGCTGACGGAAATTGCGGATTTCGTCCATCGTCATCCCGGGATAGCCGGTGAGATGGAGCAGCGAATAAAGCAGCATCGAGCCGTGTCCGGCCGAGAGCACGAACCGGTCGCGATCGGCCCAATCCGGGCGCGACGGATCGAATTTCAGAAATTTGGACACCAGCACCGTGGCCGCGTCCGCCATGCCCAGCGGCAACCCCACATGGCCGCTCTTGGCGGCCTCGACCGCATCCATCGAGAGGGCCCGGATCGCGTTGGCGAGGGGGCTGGGATTTCCGCGAACGTTCATGCGGTCAGCTCCATGACCGGCCGCAACAGCCGGCGTCGTGTCATCTCTGGCGTCCCCAGACCCGCTTGGTGGCCCCTATGGCGAGGAAAGACCGCACACACAAGCGTTCGAACGACAGAATCTTGCGGCGATGGCCGGCTATCCCCAGCCCAGACGCTCGAATCACCCCTCGATGATGCTTTGGCCTGTGGAGCGCCAGTCCTTCAGGAAGGCTTCCAGCCCGGTATCGGTCAGCACGTGCTTGTACAGCGAGAAGAAAATCTTGGTCGGGATGGTGGCGCAGTCCGCGCCGGCCAGCGCCGCATCGCGCACATGGGCCGGCGTGCGGATCGAGGCCGCCAGAACCTGCGTCGAGAAGTCGTGGACGTCGTAGATATGGCGGATCTCGCGGATCAGCTCCATGCCGTCGACGCCCGCATCGTCCAAGCGGCCGATGAAGGGCGAGATGAAATAGGCGCCGGCCTTGGCGGCCAGCAGAGCCTGAACGGCCGAAAAGCACAGCGTGACGTTGACCCGGATACCCTCGTCGGTCAGCGCGCGGCAGGCCATCAGCCCCTCTCGCGTCAGCGGCAGCTTCACGACCACGTTGGGCGCGATCGCCGCCAGATAGCGGCCTTCCCGCAGCATGCCCTCGACATCGGTCGCAACGGCCTCGGCGCTCACCGGCCCGGGGATGACGCCGCAGATCTCGGCGATGGCGTCCGCCATCTTGCGCCCCGACTTGGCGATCAGGGATGGATTGGTGGTCACGCCATCGATCAGCCCCGTCGCGCCGGCCTCCCGAAGCTCCTGGACATCCGCGGAATCGATAAAGAACTGCATGACGTGCCTCCCACACGACCCGCCTGCCTTGCGCGGGCTCGCCCCCTCCATAGTGCGGTTCCGCCCTGGACTGAAGGCGCCTCGACGCATGAGGTTCCCGACACCGGCGCCGCCGAGGCCGGCAGCCGCCGCCGGGACGACCTCTGATCTATCTGTCAGCCCGCAAACGGGATGTTCAGGGTGTCGCCGCCCCATTCGGCCCGAAGCAAGTCATATGACGCTTCGTCGATGAGGGAGATATCGGTGAGACACCAGACCTCGCCGTCGCTTGAGAAGTAAGGCGTGTCGAGCGTGCGGATGTGAACGCAGCCGGCTTCGCCTTCCAGGCGATTGACGGACATGGAGAGCGCGATCTCGCCGTCGAATATGCCCGCGCGCTCCCATCTGTAGGTCACTTCATCCGTGTGGGCGCCGAAGAACCCGTAAATGCTGTGCCCTTGAAGCAGATCGCGCCGGACGCCCGCCTGCGATGCGCCGGCCTCGTTGATCTCCAGAAACACGGCGCCGCGCGCCATCAGCGTCGACGGCCGCCATGCATTGACCACGCGCAGCCGCACCGCACGGTCCTGGCGCCCTCCGGAGCCCTGACGAAACAGCGTGCGCAACCTTCTGCGATGACCGAGACCGGGAACGTCCCGGCCTCTCTCCCATCTCGATACGGCGGTCTGGTTCACGCCCAACCGCTCAGCCAGAACGGATTGCGTCAGCCCTTCCCGGGCCCTCAGGGCCTTGATGAGCCGCGGCCAGTAGAGCTGCTCTTCGTACCTGTGCATGGTCCTACACCATCGCCCTCGCGGACCGGACAACGCGCTTAGGCGTTTCTAGGCGCAGGCTTTACGCAACTGTTCTCTGGCTGTGCCAGAGGTGTCGCATTCCGGGCCTAGAACACGCGCAAATCCAACCACGGCTGACGAGCGCGTCCCTATGCTTCCAATGCGTCACTTTGATGAACGTCCCCTCACGCTGCGCCTGATGTGCGGCGCCATGGCCACATCGCTCTGTACGGCGGCGCTGGCGCCCATGGCTTTGGCGCAGGAAACCGACGATGAGAAAAGGACGGACCGTGTCGTCGTTACGGCGACGCAGGTCGCAACCGACATCGACCGGTTGCCCGCCCGCGTCGCGGTGATCACCCGCGAAGATTTCGAAGACTACAACTATGTCACCGCCGTCGAGGCATTGCAGGCGACGCCGGGCCTGACGGTCGTGCAAAGCGGCGGCGCCGGCGCGATCACATCGGTCTTCTCGCGCGGCACCAACTCCAAACATACGCTGGCGCTGTTCGACGGCATCCGCCTGAACGATCCGTCGGCGCCCAACGGCCAGTACAATTTCGGCCAGGACACGACCGGCGATCTCGAACGCATTGAAGTCGTGCGCGGCGCGGCCTCGAGCATCTACGGGTCCGACGCCGTCGGCGGCGTCATCAACTTCATCCCGCGCGTGGGCGGCGACACGCCGTTCGCCGGCTCTTACGAAGTCGCCGTGGGCGATCGCGACACCTATCGCGGCACGGCCAGCGCACGCGGAACGGTCGGCGCGGCCTCCTACGCCATATCGGGCGAACACTTCGAGACAGGCGGTTTCAACAACACGCCGGACCGCTTCCCCGACAATCTCGGCGAGGACGACGGTTCTACGTTCAACACGCTGACCGGCGTCGGCGACCTCCGCGTGAACGATCTGGCGACCATTCGCGGCCTTGTGCGCTGGCGCAAAGCCGAAACCGACATCGACAGCGCCGCGCTCGATCGTATCGCCTCCAAGACCGACGATCAGTACCTAGTCTGGCGCGTCGGATCGCGCCTTCAGCTTCTCGACGACCGCCTGACCGTCGACGTCAATGGCGGACAGGTGAAGAACGAGCGTTCCAGCACGGACGCCGCCGACGCCAACCAACCCTACCCGGCGCCGAACAGCTCCGCCGAAGGCACGCGCACGTTCGCGAACTGGCGCAACATCTACGAATTCGAGGACACTGGCGCGCTCAGCGACGCCTCGATCAATGTCGGCGTCGAGTGGCAGGACGAAGACATCAGCTCCTCCGGCGGGTATTCCGACGCGCTGTCGCGCAGCGAGAGCAATCTCGCCCTTTACGCCTTGCTCCGCGGTCGCCTGGCGGACCGGATCGACCTCTCCGGATCGGTCCGGCGCGACGACACCGACAGTTTCGGCGAGGCCACGACCTGGAATCTCGGCGCCGTCGTCGACATCCCGGAAGCCTATAGCCGGGTCTATGTTTCCGCCGGAACGTCGTTCAAGGCGCCGACCCTGTCGGAGCGCTTCTCGACCAGCTCGTATGTCAGCGCCAGCCCGGACCTGAAGCCCGAAGAGGGCGACGGCTGGGAAGCCGGCTTCGACTTCGAGCCGCCGATCCCCGGCGCCGATGCGCGGTTCGGCTTCACCTGGTTCAAGTCCGACATCGATAACCTGATCGAGAGCCAGTACGATGTCGGCTCCGGCCTCTACAAGAACATCAATATCGGCGTCGCCAAGATCGAAGGCTACGAGACCTATCTGGAAGCCTCGCCCTTCCCGCAACTTACGGGGCGCATCGCCTATACCTACACCGACGCCCGCAATGGCGACACCGACGCACGGCTCTTGCGCCGCCCGCCCCACCAGTGGAGCGCCAGCGCCAAGCTCCAGCCCACCGACAAGCTGTCGATGACGCTGAGCTATCTGCGCCGCGGACACCGCGAGGACGTCTATTACAGCGACACCAATCCCTACGGCAAAGGCGGCGGCTATCTCGGCAATCGTACGGTCGACGCCTACGAACTTCTCAACGCCGTCATCACCTACAAGGCGACCGACGCGATCTCCGTCTACGGTTCGGTGCGCAACCTGACCGACGAAAGCTACGAAGATCCCAGCGCCTATCGTGGCGAGCCGATCACCTGGACAATCGGCCTGCGGGGGACGTTCTGAGCCCAGAGCGCCCGAACCTCGGCGCGAGGGCCGCTGATCAGCGGCCCTCGCCGTCGAACTGGTCGCGAGCGGCGCGCGCGGCGCACTGGCTAACGGCGATCTCGGCGCTTGGCGGCGCAGGCTTCGTGCTTGTTCTCATCAACCCGCCGGACTGGTCGAACGTCTATCTGGATCGCTACGACCGCTGGATCGGCGTGCACAAGCTTCTGGGAATCGTCGCTCTCATCGGCCTGATTGCGCTGATCCTGCAACATGCGCATCGCCCGGCGCGAACCGGACCCTCGCTCATGCGGCGCGTCTCCGCTTTGACCCAAATCGTGTTGGCGTTGTTGACGATCGTTCTCGCCGCGAGCGGCTTGATCGGCGCACTCCTCTCGACCGGAATATCGGTGAACGGGTTTCAGCTTGTTCCGCCGGTCTCCGCGCGCCCCGAAGCGATCGCTTCCTTGCTTGCGAGCGTTCACGACGTTTGCGGCTATGCGTTTCTTGCCGTTGCGGCCGCCCATGTCGGCGCGGCGCTGCATCACCACTTCATCGCACGCGACGGCGTTCTCGCCCGAATGCTCGGGACCAACGCGCCTGACGGGCGATCCGAATGAAGGAGACCCGCATGATCGACGCGCTCGCAAGACTCCGCCGTTCCGCCGCAATGGCGTTCGCCTTCGCCGTCGCCGCCTGCGCGAGCGCACCAGGTCCTGCTGCCGTGTCCGCTCCAACCGACCAAGCAGCGACCACCGCCGCAAGCGATCCTGAACGCCTTCTCGAGCAGACCTTGACCGGCGTCTTCGACGCGTCCCTCCACCGGGCCTATCACGACATCCATTTTCAGGTGCCCGAGGGCGTCCTATCCATCTCGGTGTCGATCGACTATGAGCGCGGCGATCCATGGGCCGCGATCGATCTCGCATTGTTCGATCCCGAGCGCTTTCGCGGCGCCAGCGGTTTCGCCAAAACGCAGATCGAGATCGCGAACGCCGAAGCGACCCCATCCTATCTGCCCGGACCGATCCCCGCCGGCGAATGGACGCTGGTGCTTGGCGGCGCCAACGCGCCTGAAGGCCGCTCGACGCCCTATACGGTGCGCATCTCGATGACCCGTGCGGCGCCGGGCGCCCAAGGCTTCGTGGGGCTAACGCCGCAACCGGATGCGCGCTGGTATCGCGGCGATCTTCACGTCCACACCGGTCACAGCGACGGCCGCTGCGCCGCGCCCGCCGGAGAGCGCGTCCCCTGCCCGGTCTATCGCACGCTGGAAGCCGCCGTCGCGGCCGGTCTCGATTTCGTCGCCGTCACCGACCACAACACGGTGTCGCACATGGAGGCGCTCGCAGAACTTCAGCCCTATTTCAACAAGCTGACCCTGCTCCCCGGACAGGAAGTGACGACCTATCATGGCCACATGAACGTGTTCGGCACGACGGCGCCGGTCGACTTCCGCCTGGGAACGCCAAGCGTACCCGATTTCAGCGCCGTGAAGGCCCAGGCGACGGCGCTCGGAGGGCTGCTGTCGATCAACCATCCGGGCATTTCCCTTACCGACGGGTGTCCCGGTTGCGGATGGTCCGCATCGCTGAAAGACGGCGAGGCGCCGGATGCGGTCGAGGTCGTCAACGGCGTCACCTCGTTCTATTCGGGCGGTCCGGAAGGTCCGCAGTCTTCACTTCCGTTCTGGCGCGGTCTCCTTGACCAGGGTTTGCGCGTGACGGCGATCGGCGGCAGCGACAATCATGACCCTGACACGCCGGCCGGGAAGCTGTCCGCGATCGGCGGGCCGACCACGGTCGTCTTCGCTTCCGACAACTCCTCGGCGGCGATTATCGACGGCGTGCGCAAGGGACGTGTCTTCGTCGATATCGACGGCACGAAGACGCGCACGCTCGATCTGTCGGCGCGGACGGATCAAGCTTCCGCCGAAATGGGCGGTGTGATCGCCGCACGCGCTGGCGAGGTTCTGCGGATGCGCGTGTCCGCCTCCGCCGCGGAAGGCGGGCGCTACGAGCTCTGGCGCAATGGGCGCACGATCACGATAGACGGTCTCGGCGCTCCCCTGAAGCGCGAAGATGTCCGCGTGCTTGATCTCGTTGCGGACGGTCGCCCCGGATGGATCAGCGTGAATGTGCATGACGCGGAGGGACGCCTCATCCTGATCGGCAATCCGATTTACGTCATTGCCGCCGATACGCCCGCGAACGAATAGGCGCCGGCGCCCGAAGAGAGCACATGGCCGCGCGATTGCACGATAAAACCGCCACAACGCGCTTGCCCGCGGCGTTCAGCGACGCATAGATGCAGGATCGTTGCGCTGCGGCGTCGTGATGCCGGCTCTCCGATACGGAGGCCGCGAATGTGGGGGATGTCATGTCTGCCGCCAACGGGCCGTCGCGGTTCATGAGGTGCGCGCTGATCTTTGCGGCGGGCTTGCTGCTGATCGTCTCGCCCTTGTCCGCGCCCCTGCTCCCGCCGGCCCACGCCGAAGCCGACTGCGCCGCCGACGCGATCGGCGTCTCCAGAACGATCACCCTCTCCGTCGGCGACCCGGCCCTGCATTCATTGCTGCACGACCATGAGGTTGTGCTCACCTTCGACGACGGACCCGCCGAGACCACGACCCGAAAAGTCCTCGCCGCGCTGCGGGAGCAGTGCGTCGCCGCGACCTTCTTCCTGGAGGGCGAGAACGTCCTTCAACACCCGGATATTGTTCGCGACATCGCGCTTGCAGGCCACTCGCTCGGCGGCCACAGCCAGCACCACAAACCCTATGTGAACATGACCCCCAACGCCGCGCGCAGCGATGTCGAGCGTTCGATCGCGTCGATCAACAAGGCGCTCGCGGGCTCGCCCGCGACATCGGGGATCAAGGTCGGGCTGTTCCGGTTTCCCTTCGTCGCCTCCACGAAGAAGCTGGAGAAAATGGTGGCCGATCTGGGCCTCGTCTCCATTCCGGTCGACGCGGACGGCCACGACTGGGAGATTCAGTCCCCCGAAAGCGTGGTTGATCACGTGTTCACCATGCTGGCGAACACGAACAACCGGGGCATCGTGCTTCTTCACGATCCGTTCGAAAGCGCCCCAGAAGCGACGTCGCTGTTGCTTAAACGGTTAAGGGCCGGCGGCTACCGTATCGTCGCCATTCGCGCAAAAGGCGAGTGACGTCAGAGAATTTCGTGGCCCGCCCCTTGCACGCCTGCTCGCGTTGATGCGACCGCACCGGAACGGCCGCGACAGGTTGGAAACAGTCCATGCGTTTCAATCCAGCACGCTTGCGGCCCGGACCCCGCGTGGGCGTCAGCCTGCTGTTTGTGCTGGCGTTCGCGCTCGTTTCGAGCGGGCTGTCGATCTATCTGCGCGCCACCTCGCCGATGCCGCATATCGCCATGCTCAGCGACAAGCTCGATGCGGTCGCCGAGAACGGCGACCGGTACGACACGATCTTTCTCGGCACCTCGCGGACGCTCTACCATGTCATTCCCGACGAGGTTGAGGCCGCCGCCGCCGAGGCCGGATGCCCCGGACTCGGCGTCTTCAATTTCGGCTTTTACGGAATGACGGGGTCCGAGCAGGACTGGATCCTCAACCGGCTTCTGGAAACCCGCAGCCCGCGCCTCAAACGGATCATCCTCGAACCGCCGCTTCCGGAATACCGCTCGGTCGGGGAGATCCTGACCGACCGGTCGCGGTTCTTCCACGGCCTGGAGGATGTGCCGGCGGCCAGCCGCAGCATCTGGTCCTATGCGGAATCGGCCCCCAAACGCGTTTTCCGGTCGGGCATTTTCGCGCTCGGCGTCGCCTACGACCTTTCCGGCGTGGGCCGGCTCTCGACGCGTTTCTTCCCGCCGCCCGGCAATCATCAGCCGTCGAGGATGAACCTGTCAGAAGACGGCTTCGAGGCGCTGGACGATGTTGCAACCGCCGACGGCGAAGCCCGCCGCAAGGACTTCCTCGAGCATATCGCCGAAGTGTCCGACATCCTCGCGCGCTATGGCGACCCCAGCCCCAACATCGAGGCGCGCGCCGCCTATATGGTTGCCAAGATGCGCCGCATCGAAGAAGCCGGCGTCGAGCCCGTTCTCTTCGTCTCTCCCGACATCATGGAGATCGACCGCACGCCGCAAACCGGCGAAGCGGTTCGCCGTCAGGCGCCCGATCTCAAAGTGCTGAACTTCAACCGTCCGGACGTCTATCCGGACCTCTTCGACACCAGCCTCTGGCACGATTTCAGCCACTTCCACCGCGCCGGCGCCAAACGCCTGAGCCACAAGATCGGCGCGGAGCTGTGCGACGCGCAGACCCGAACCCGCACGAGCGACCTGCATGCTGTTCGTTGAATTCCGCTTCCTGATCTTCTTCGCGATCGTCTTCGCGCTCGCCTGGCTGCTGCCCAAAAACGGCCAGCGCAAGACGGTTCTGACGGTCGCGTCCTACGTCTTCTACGCCGCGTGGGACTGGCGTTTCCTCGCCCTGATCTGGTTCGTGACCGGCGTCTGCTACGTCGTCGGCATGCGCGTGGGCGAGTCCTCGCCCCTGTCGGACGGAGCGAAGCGCGTGTGGATCGCCGTCGGCGTGACGGTCTCGCTCGCCGTGCTCGGCCTGTTCAAGTATTTCAACTTCTTCGCCGACAGCTTCGCCGATCTCGCTCATCTGATGGGACTGCCGGCCGGCCACGTAACGCTGAACCTCGTTCTGCCGGTGGGCGTCAGCTTCTACACCTTCCAGGCCATCTCCTACATGGTCGACGTCTATCGTCGCGACATCCGCGCCGACCGGTCGTTGATGGACGTCTCCTTCTACATCGCCTTCTTCCCGCAGCTGGTCGCGGGTCCGATCGTTCGCGCATCCGATTTCATTCCGCAGATGGAGAGCCTGCGCCGCTGGTCGGACGTCGACGTAAAGGCGTGCGCGGTCCTGTTCCTGATCGGCTACATCAAGAAGGCTGGCGTCTCCGACAATATCGCGCCCTATGTCGACATGATGTTCGCCAGCCCCGGCGATTTCTCCGCCCTGTCCGTCATCGGCGGCGTGTTGCTCTACGGGGTGCAGATCTATTGCGACTTCTCGGGCTATTCCGACATGGCGATCGCCTGCGCCGGACTGCTGGGATACAAATTCCCGCCCAACTTCGACTCGCCCTATCTCTCGCCCAACATCCAGGTGTTCTGGCGGCGCTGGCACATCTCCCTGTCGAGCTGGCTGCGCGACTACCTCTATATTCCGCTGGGCGGCAACCGCCGCGGCGCGATGCGGCGGGACATCAACATGATGACCACGATGCTGCTCGGCGGCTTGTGGCACGGGGCGAGCTTCAACTTCGTGATCTGGGGCGGCCTGCACGGTCTTGCGCTGACCATCGAGCGGACCTGGAAAACCCATGTCGCCAGCCGCTTTCCGAAGATGGGCTTCATCGGCCCGGTCATCGGCGTCGCCGTCACCTTCTACTTCGTCAACTTCGCTTGGATCTTCTTCCGGGCCGCGGACCTTTCCGAAGCGCTGAAGATCGCGCGCGTCTACCTGACCTTCCAGTCCGAAGGCGCGCAAACGCTGCCCTTGCCCGTATGGCCGCTGCTGGCCGGACTGGCGAGCGTGCATGCCCTCGCCAATCACATGAAGTGGGAGGAGGTCGTTCGCGGCCTCAAGCCCGTGCCGCTGGCGCTTGCGTTGGGCGCGGCGGGCGCCATCGCCCTCGCCTTCGTGCCCACCGGCTACCGGCCCTTCGTCTACTTCCAGTTCTGATCTGGCCGTTCCGATCCCGCCGTTCCGATCCGGGCGGCGCGGGAACGCTCAAGATACGCAGGTCATCGGGAAGAATGGTGGGCGGTACAAGGTTCGAACTTGTGACCCCTACGATGTCAACCTTCCGTAAACGCGCCAAACCATTAAAGTTTTTCGAGTCTGGCAACGTCGGAGAGAGCGGTACGTTGCGGAACAAAGCAGGAAAAAAGCCCTAAACGTTGCCAGTACGTTGCCAGTCTCCCCCAACCAACACGGGGCAATTCCCTCAATTAGTGCTCCAAAATTCCAAAGCAACAACGACCCCAACTGGTCCCCTCATCATCGCCCCCCCCCGTGCGCATGTCATCAAGCTTGGGAGGAAGTGGATTAGGCAGCGGTTCATCTACCCAAAATCATAATTCGGACTTGAGAAAAGTCAGGGCTAAAAGAGGAACCAGTTTCATAATATGATGCCCAAATCGCAATATTTCCTGGGTCGGAGGTCAACTGTCCCTCGGCACCTCTTGGGTTGGAAAAAAGATGAAGAGACTTTGTTTTGCACTTCTCGCAGCGTTGGCTTTCTCGCAAGGCGCAGAAGCTCAGTTGGCTCGGAAAGTCGATATTCTGCTTTTGGAGCTGTCGACCGGCGAGCGCGTAGAAATTAGTCTGTTTCCTCAGGACGCACCTCGAAACGTAGCACGCATTGAGCAGCTCGCTAGATCCGGATTCTACAACAACGTGATATTCCATAGGGTCATTAAGGGCTTCCTCGCCCAAACAGGAGATCCTACCGGTTTGGGCACCGGAGGATCGAATCTACCCGATGTAGTGGATGAGCTGAGTAGCGATGAGTTTGTCTATGGAACGGTAGCGATGGCCAATCTCGGACCGAACACCGCTAACTCACAATTCTTTATTTGTTCGAGTTGTTCGTTTCTCTCTGGACATTATTCGCCAGTTGGCAAAGTAACCAAGGGAATGGAGTATATTGAGCGGCTGCCTCCAGGGGAACCGCCATCCAACCCGACCCGCATCTTGCGAGCGACAGTGACTACCCGGTGGCAATAGCCAAGAATTAACGTTTTGCACGAGATCGAGAAGAAAACGACTACACAAAAAGACGAGTTTTCGATCCACATTTGACACTATTCATTATAGCCTGAACGTGTCTCGCATATCAGTTCGAGTTTGTAGTTCTCCCGAACCTCTGCCAGCGGTATATTTTCGCCGCTGATGACGAGAGCATGGTGGGTGAACGCTGTCTCATCGCATGGCCAACTCTTCGCGACGCAGCGTGTCTCCCTACATTCTCCCTCTTGGCCCAACACATCCCAGTCCCGTTTCATCAAGAACGTGCGACGAAAGGGGCGCAATGAGTGGATAACCTTGCCATACGGAATATTCGTTTCGGTCAGCTCGGCATTCATCTCGGGACTGAGCCGTGACGGCACGTACCAATTCTCGGCTTCTGAAAGGACGTGATTGCCGCACTTGAGCTTCACATTCCTATACTCGATTGGCACATCGGGACCTATTCCGAGCCTGTGCCGCTGCTCAGCGTCAATCGAATGGCGCGTAGTAGTGTCTCGCTCAACTGTGATGATCGCAGGACTTGCCATCTTGTGACTCATACACCAAGCCTCCAAAGTCAGAGTCGCGCTCGCCGAAGCCAGCAAATCAGCATTCAGTCGCTCAAGACTTGCGACATCTGAAAGCTCTTCCTCCCAGCTACTTATTGTTATGCTGTTTGAGTCAGCAATCGCATTCGATACTAGAGCGCAGGCGACCAACAGTCCCCGGACACAGCGCCATCCACCCCTCATCAGCATGTCACTCAAGAAGCTATTTCCCATCAGAAATATTGATCTTATCGGCGCGACAAGAAAATATATATTTATTCCCGCAATGAGCGAGGGGACATATTGCTCATTCAGTCGATACAGCGTCGCTATTTTATATTAATGATTCCACAATATGTAAGCGGCGCGTTTCGCCCAAAGAAAAGATATATCGTGCAACGCCAAAAATTGAGATCAACGTGGACAGTCATCTTGCACGTCATCCATCCCCGCAGCGCGTCTCGCCTCGGCTTCATCCAATGACGCCTCAGCTAACTTTGGTGGAGGAAGTGAGCCGGCCTCAACCTGCGCCTTCACCTCTTGGGTATGTTTTTGGGCCATCTCGACTGCCGCACAGAGTTGCTCGCGAGACATGGGCGCTTCGACTTCCTTTGCGCATGCTGCAACGGTCGAAGCGGCGCCTAAAATGGCGATCAGAGTCATCTGGTGAAGATTTCGCATTCGCCCCGCCCTCAGCCCGGAATAGCCCAGCAACTAGAGAGCAAGCTAAGCCGCTTGAGTGGAGCTGACAACGTCCAAAATCAAGCCACCTCACTAGAAGCATGGGCGTGGCCACAGTGATTGCTGGGCCAAGTTTGATGAGATCGGGTGACGACGATCGACAGATTGCGATGCTGGTAAGAGTGTCCCCCGCCGAGGGACGCCGCCTCGGCGACCCATTCGTAGATGGCGATCAGATCATCACGCGCTTCGGGAGACAGAACGACGGCGCGGGACTTCACTGAACATCCTTCAGCCGTCCGGCGTGGTGGGCGCGGACCTCGGCGAAGGCGTCGTCGATCGTAACGCCGCGCGTGGGATCGGCCTTCATGGCGTCATAGACAGGGGCCACCTCTTCCCGCAGCCAACGCTCGATGGCTTCGTCGCGCTCCTTGAGGGCGCGCAGGCCGGCGCGAACCACCTCGCTGACGGTGGCGTAATCGCCCGACTTCACCTTGGCGTCGATGAAGGCGGCTTGGTCATTAGCAGGCTGATGGTGCGTTTCTCGGTCGTGCTCATGGCGGTCTCCGTTCTATTAGGATACCACATGGTATGAATAATTCATACCGAAATCGATGTTAAACCTCACTAGGGCGTTGCCACGAACTATCTTCGCCGGCGCTTAGATCGAAACTGTGTCCAGTTCGGGCGCGCCGGATTTCGAACCGGCATAGTCGCTCCTGAGATCGTCACCGGAATTCTGCAACGCCCAATCAACAGCCCGAAGCGCCAAACAGATACATCCATGAAGTGCTTGCCTTTATAGGCCGAGTGTTCGTTGGCAGTGACGCCTTCACCCGCCAAATGGCCCAAGTCATTCAATCCTTCGGCTTCAGCTCCTTCGTTTCGAACGGTCCACCGGACTCGGGCCCCTGGCGGCAACTCGTGCGCGTTCTCCAGTGTGAATGTGATGTTGCAGTCGCGTGGAATCGGACCGATTTCATTGACGCCCTTGAACACCATTCCCGATTTCTTTTTCGGCTGGGCTCTCACTGAAACGACCGGTTTGAAACTGAAGGCCACAAGAGCCCCAGCGCCCTCTTTCAAAACAACATCTTCGTCCGGAATCGGGAAGAAGTGCTGAAACGCTTCGCTCCAAACCTCTGCCGCCGCTAGTTTGTTGTCGGAGCCTAAGGCGCGAGCGCAGAGCGCATCCAACTCGTCAAGAGCATCTTCAATGGCTTTTGTCTGGGCGTCCGAAAGGCGATTTAGGTTTTCCGTTTCGTCAACTGGGTTTTCTACATGGTACAGGTCAGACTGCATATTCAGGTGATTCACGACCTCCGCAAACCACTCGTCATCTCCCGTCAGATGCTCGCCATCGATTTCTTGAAGGGCCACACCGACAAGAACGGTGAGCATGACCGATGAAGGCCGTTCGCCATCCTCGAACGCCAGTGCAGCCCACATCTTGAAATACTGAACAATGCGTCTCGCACGTGGACGAAGCTCTTCCGCGAAAGCCTCCTTCCACCAGACGTAGATGGCCTTGGGATCACTCTCCTCCCAATTATTGGACTCGGTCGCCAAGTGCCGAGCATCCGCTCCACGGTCGAGATGGTAGCAGGGCGTATCGATGTGAAAGTCATCGCCGATACGAATTCGGTTGCACCTCTCCTTGGGCGATACCACCTCACAACGTTCTTCCTCATCGTCATCGGCATACGCTTCCAATAGGCTCTGGACGCATTGCTTGAGGTCGTGCGGACCGAGAGTCCCATCCTTTGGCTTGCCCGACCAAATCGCGTAGATGCCCAAGTCTATGTCGAACTCTTCGCCCATCTTCGAAGGTCTGATTTGCGTTCCGAATTTGTACGAACCCTGAAGCCAGCTATCGATCGCCAAACCAAGTTCTTCCTTTAGTCCCGCGACCAGATAGTCCCTCAAGTTGTTCCACTCAGCCTGTTGGCTCTCGCACTGCTCATCAGACGGCTTGATGCGACGGTGCAGCGTTTGCGCGTTGGAGTCGGTCGAATAAAAAAGAGATGCACTCGTGCCCATCAACTTGCTCCGAAGGGTTCGACTTGCTCGACAAAGAAAGCCTTGAGTTGACTGGTCGGGATAGCGTCCTGAAACGCGGCCTCTGCGAGACCTCTTAGGTCCTGCTGTGCTATTTCGCTCGCTGTATCCAATGACAGCTCGCGCTCTTGTTCTTTGGATTGGCTTCTGTCGATGCGGACATAACGGTCCCCAAATTTGTGACGCAGCATGAAGTCGCTCATCATTTGCTGAGACGAAACCATAACGGAGATTAGTCGCTGCCCTTCCATCCAGCCAAGCCAGCCCAGCTTGCTGGGGGTTGAGCCGGCCATTGAGAACTTTGCAGTTGTTGTCCCGACACTCAGTACCGAGACGTCTTCTTCCTTCGCACCCAGGAACTTCGTTGCTTCGTGAACCGCAAGCAGGTCAGGAGAGTTCGCGTACAGCCCGCCGTCTACAAAGCGTTCGTTGTCTATCGTGTGCATTTCAAAAAATGTCGGAGCAGCGGAGGTAGCAAGCGCGACGTCCACCACGCGCTTTTTCGGATCGCGCACAAACGTCGGATGATGACCCGTTTTGAAAACCTGGGGCGACCCTTTGGTCACATTTACGGAGGTCACCAACACCCTGTGCTTCAAGTCCCCGATGCGCATTTCTGGGTCGATGAAGTCTACGATGAGTTTGCGCAGCGCTTCGGATCGGTACTTTGGGTGCCGGACGTTTCTTAGCAGATCCAGCGTCCGCCAAATTCCGCGCGGAGGCCGCTGAACGCCGAACAGCTCGGGCCCTTCTGCACCATCGAGGCTACCACGCGCTGCATCGGTACTTCCGCCGCAAGGGCCAGCGCCAGAATACCCCCAATGGAGGTACCTGCCGTGAGGTCGAAATATCGGGCGAGCGGGCACCATATTCGCTCTTCCAGCTTGTCCAGCACAGCGGCTGAAAACAAACCGAGGTAACCCCCGCCCGACAGACAAAGTAGTTTCATAAAAACCCCAACCACGCGCCCTGCACCAGTCAAGGTCGCATTTGGCACTTCCGTACTTGCTATAGAATTCAGTCTACCGATTCTGCGGAACAAAAGTAGACCGGGATTTTCCTCTCGCCCACAAGCGAAGATTCCGTGCCGCCAGTATGGTTCGGTTCCTCGGCTCGTTACGCCCAACGGAACAGCCCCTCTTCTTCTTGGCTTTCTCGGCCTCTTCGGCTGCCAGGCTTTCGGCCTGCTCCCGCTCCCTGGCCTCCTTCTCGCGCTGATCGGTGATGAGCAGCGTCAGGCGCTTGCGTTCGGCGGATTCGGTGTCCAGGCGCTTGCGGAGGTCGTCAATCACGCCCTCGAGCTGGTGACGCTCGCGGCGGCGCTCCTGCTCGATCAGCTCGATCTTTTCCTCGCGGATGTCGATTTCGCGGCGTAACGCCGTTGCGGCGTGTGACGCCTCCTGTGACGGCTTGTTCCCCTTCCCCGTCTCGTGTCTGGGACGCTCCTCCTGGGGGAAGACGCGGTGCAGTTCGGCCGGGTCGATCTTGTAGGACCCCTGCTCGTCCCGGTCGGCGGACAGGCGGCCCTTCTTGATCGCCCTCTGGATGGTCATCTTGGATTTGCCGATTTCGTCGGCCGCTTCTGATAATGAATAGAACACTTTACTCTCCGTCTTTAATTCTCCGTATCAAACTGTAACAATCAATATCATGTTGTCACAAAGTGACGTAACAGTGTATAGTCTAACAGACTACGATTCTTTGCGCAGGTCTTGCGTGGAGATTTTCAACAGAAAGGTTCTAATATGACATAAGAAAACCCGCCGAAGCGGGTCCGTATTGGGATATACAGTATTATTGGTTGTCGCAATTCCAATATTACTTATTTCGAATTTATAACGCAAGAATTTTCTTGCGATGTATGTTTATGGCCTGAAACTGGCGGGTTTCCTCGTGTTTCAACGAAAGGAAACGCCATGCTCAAACCTCTTGTCCACTCGCTCGGGGCGCTGCCCTATTACGCCTTGCCCTCAGACGCCTCCGGAACAGGACCTCGCCGCAAGCGGCTGATGCGGCCGGAAGCTTCCGGAACGTTCGTCAAGCCGGTGCGCCAGTCTCTGTTCAAGGATGCGCGGCTGATGCCCGGAACGCTGCGCCTGATCTGTCTCCTGGCCGGCTGGCAGGGCTCGGGACGGCCGGTGGAGACCACTCTGGCGAGCCTGGCGCGTCAGCTCCAGCGCTCGGAGCGCCAGATACAGCGTTATCTGAAGGATGCGGCCGAGGAGGGCTATCTCTTCTATTCCAAGATCGCCAATCGCCTCGGCTATATCGTCGGCCTGCGCATCCGGATAAACGCGGCGGCCGTTTATGCGCCGCCCAGGCACAGCGCGCGTGAGCAGGGGGCTTCACCCGATAGGCGTGACGATACGGGGCGTTACGCATACCGCGATACAGGCCGCGATACGCGGGAGAGCGGCGCGCAAGCCCGCAGAAACCCGGCCACGACAGATGAGTCCGACACTAAGACAATCATATCTATATCAAGGGATGATACGGACGGTTTTGCAGGCGCGTTACGCGCCATCTGCGAGCGCAATGCTCTCGCTTATGCTTTTGTCTGACATCCCAGAGCCTATCGCCGCATCCCAGCGAGACGTTTTGCGACGGCTCGGACCTGATATGCGCCCAGCAAGCACTTGCGCCAGGAGGAGGGGTCAGAAGGGCTTTCAGGAAGGACGCGGGGCGTATCTCTGCCAGCACGGACCGTCACAGCCTTTGGCGTCTGTCTGTGATGGTGTGACGATACGGGGCGAAGAGGGGGCTCCCATGCGTTTCATCTGCGACGTCACATCTCGCGTACCAGCCATCCTCTCAGGATTCACCAGAAAAAACCCGATCAAGGAAAACGGCCGGGAGCGGGGGCTTTGGCCGTATCGCCTTCGCGTATCAGCGCGTAACGGGCGTTCGATCGCCCCGGCTTTCGTGAGGGCGATCGAACGCCCTTCCCTCACCGCCGCATCCGACATGGGATGGCTCCAGAGAAAACCCGCTCCCCACCGAGACCGAACTCCGCCGCAAGGCGGCCAGGCCTCAAGGGAGGCCAGAGGGCTGAGCGGGGACTTCGGGTCTTCCGAAATACGGAAAATGACCGACCCCTTGAAAGCAAAAGACCTCAATCGTCGGTCTCGACCACAGCGTATCGTGGGATGAGTATCAGGCTGGACGAGGAGGGATGCTGCGGGATGATTTGTGAGCGTTTGCAGGCGCTTGCGGCGCGTATCAGATCGTAACTCTGAGACGCGGCGATACAGGAATCCGTCCCGCGACAACTAGCCAAACCTCTTTCGCAAATTCCTCCAAATCCTTGACGCGACTCGCAAATGCATCGCTGCTCGTATGCCCGGCCGGGGCGCAATCCTGCGCGGGTCTCGTGTGGATAAGGTTGCCGGTCTTCTTGCCACGATGCTGAGAAAAATTCTACTTTTGTTCTCATGAGCAGCTTGCAACCGCAAATCGATATGGCCCAGCCTTCCCTCTTCGAGACCTGTCCGGTTCGCGAAGCAGTCGCCATGCTGTCAGAAGCAGGCCATGAGGAGCGTGGGGCGGTCTTCACGCGCCGCGAGGTGGTGGATTTCATCCTCGATCTCACGGGCTACACGACAGACAAGCCGCTTCACCAATTGCGCTTGTTGGAGCCGTCTTTCGGCGAAGGCGATTTTCTCATTCCCGCAATCTCCCGCCTGCTGGCCGCATGGAATGCTCATGCACGCCCGGCGGCCCGCAAGTGGCTGGCGCCCGCCATCCGAGGCGTGGAGCTTCACCGCCACAGCTACGCCCGCACGCGCGCAAAAGCGGAGCAATTGTTGCGTGAAGAGGGAATCAGCGCAGCAGATACGGCGGCGATCCTCAACGCCTGGCTCATATACGGCGACTTCCTGCTCGCGCCTCTTGATGAGGGTTTCGATGTGGCGGTCGGCAATCCGCCCTATGTGCGTCAGGAACTCATTCCCGATGCGCTCATGCTGGAATACCGCCGCCGCTTCACGACCATCTATGATCGCGCCGACATCTACGTCCCGTTCATCGAGCGAACGCTGCGCGCTTTGAAAAAGGGCGGACAACTCGGATTCATTTGCGCCGATCGATGGACGAAGAACAAATACGGCGGGCCGCTGCGCAAGCTGGTGTCTGAATCCTATCACCTCAAATACTTCATCGACATGGTCGATACGCCCGCGTTTCTGAGCGATGTCATCGCGTATCCGGCGATCACGGTCATCGCAAAGACCCAATCGGGGCCGACGCGTATCGCCGCGCGACCAGCCATCGACAAAAAGACGCTTGGAAATCTTGCTGTCGCCTTGTCCAAACCGAGGCTCAACGGCGTGGTGCAGGAAATTGCCGCCCTGCCCGCGGGGGCTTCACCGTGGGTCCTGCATACCAGTCCCGAACTTGATCTCGTGCGTCGGCTGGAAACCGAGTTGCCAACGCTTGAAGAAGCGGGCTGCGCAGTCGGAATAGGGGTGGCGACCGGGGCGGACGCCGCCTTCATCGGCTCATTCGATGACCTGGACGTCGAACCGGATCGCAAGCTCCCGCTGGTGATGACGAAAGACATCAAGACGGGACACGTCGAATGGCGAGGCCTCGGTGTCATCAATCCGTTTGGCCCCGACGGCAAACTTGTTGACCTAGCTCGATTTCCAAAATTGCGTCGGTATCTTGAAGCGAGAAAAGACGTCATCGCGAAACGGCATGTCGCAAAGAAAGCGCCCGCCAACTGGTATCGCACAATCGATCGCATCTATCCCGAGCTGACCGCTCGGTCGAAGCTCCTCATTCCCGACATCAAGGGCGATGCTCAAATCGTCTTCGAGGAGGGACGGCTCTATCCGCACCACAATCTCTATTTCATCACGTCCGAGGCGTGGGACCTGCGTGCGCTCCAGGCTGTGCTCCTCTCGGGGATCGCCCGCCTGTTCATCTCGACCTATTCGACCAAAATGCGCGGTGGGTATCTGCGTTTTCAGGCGCAGTATCTTCGGCGAATCCGCTTACCGTCATGGAACAGCGTGAGAGCGCCGTTGCGCCGCAAATTGATGGCGGCGGCAAAATCGGGAGATATGGCGGCATGCAACGCAGCGGTCGCTGAACTCTATAATCTGAATGACGCGGAGCGCGTGGCGCTCATGGGGGAAGAGGGGACGCGTGGCGCTTGATCTTGCAGACTTCGAAACCAAAGCCAAAGATGCAACAATGGCCTTCTGGGGAAGCCGTGAGAAGGCGCGCCAGAAGCAGATAGAATCAGGAAAAGCCGATCAAGGGGAGCGCGCTGGCGTTACCGCCGGCAAGAACATGGACGGCTTCGTCCGAATTGTTCGCGACCTCGTAACCGCCAATGGTCTCGCGCACGCCCAGATTCATCTTGAACGCAAGGTGCTTTGCCTGCCGGGATATTTTCGCCCGACGAAATTGTGGGACATCCTCGTGACCCATGAGGGGCGTCTGATCGCGGCCGTCGAACTCAAGAGTCAGGTCGGGCCTTCTTTCGGCAACAACTTCAACAATCGCGCCGAGGAAGCAATCGGCACAGCACATGACCTCTGGACCGCGTATCGCGAGGGGGCTTTCGGGAAGCAACCGAGGCCATTCGTCGGCTGGATGATGATGGTGGAGGACGCGCCGGCTTCGAACTCTCCCGTGCGCGAAAGCTCGCCTCACTTCGCCGTGTTTCCGGAGTTTCAAGGCGCGTCGTATCTCCAGCGCTACGACATACTTTGCCAGAAGCTCGTCCAGGAGCAGCTCTATACAACCGCCTGTCTGCTCGCCTCCCCTCGCGAAGCAGCGCTGTCCGGCGCATACAGGTCGCTCTCCGAAATGACGAACTTGAAGACGTTCGTCACCGCACTTGCGGGCCATGTTGCGACTGAAGCTGCTCGATGAACGAACCTACGGACCAGCAACTCTTTGGTCTTATCTTCGAAGAAGAAGACAAGGCACTCGCCGAACGCATGGCCCCGAAAGGGCGTCACTTCGAAATTCCATCGCGTGTGATGGAACGGCTAGGCTATCGGTCGTTCATATTGGGCGGGGCTGGCAAGCCTCCCGTTCTTACACGCATTGAACGGCTTCACGCACGCCTCTACCGAACCGAGGATGTCGGAATTGGCGGATTGCACGGCGGCGTCTTCATGTTCCGCGGCATCTTCGGTCGCTTCTACATCCCCATTAGCTACGGCGCGGTGATGATCGATCCGTTCAAGCTTACCGATTTCTCCGACGACCAATTGCGATGGATCGGCACGCGACAGGAGGACGTTGAGAACTACATCGATCAATTCGCCCACGTATTCGACTTCGCGGGCGGGGCCTATGGCCTCGGGGGCTATGCGCCGCCCCCCAAGCCCGCGTTGGATATGTTTCGTCTCGCTGGCTTTCAATTTCAGGCGGCAGCAGCGACCCTGAGTGCGGCATTCGACGCAAGAGGGGCCATCCAAAGCTCATTGATCGGGACGGAGCTCGCGTTGAAGGCGGGATTGTTGGCCTCGGGCTCGACTGAAGCCCAGATCAAAAGCCACAGTCACAACCTCAAATCGGCGGCGACTGAGCTCGCTACACGATACGCATCTTTCGACCTGGCAAGCGTGTTGGCGACCGTCGACGCGTTTCCCGCCTATGTCGCCAATCGCTATTCCAGCGAACAACCGGACCATTTTGAATCCGGTGAGATCGCGATGGGCGCCCAGTTCGTTGCGGGAGAGGTAATGCGGAGCGTCACAGGCGGAGACTTCCGTTCGAAGCTTGTCAAAGGCTAGTCGCCTCATCCGGGTGATAATTTATCTTACGAAAAATACTGCCCCGGAATCGGACCTGAGAGCCGCTCAGGACGGTGTTGAATCGAGTTCGATGGGAGCATCCGGATCGAAGCGCGGATCAAGGGGCGATGCGCCGTCAAACGCTTCCATCGTCTTGAGGTAAGCTTCCCGATCGTACTTGAACGCGCTTCCCGCCAAGGCATGAAGACGCAGCGCGGCCTTGTGTCCATCCTCCAGCAGGATCGGCTCCAGCGCTGACCACAGCGTGCCCATATCCTCCGGCGATGCACATTTGACGAAGAATCCGCCGGGCATCTGGCCCGATCGCTCGTGCTGCACGCCCGTGGCCGCGCTTGCGCGTCTCAGGGCCTTCCCAAGATCGATGAGGCCGTCGAAATGCGGGACCTCCACGGTAACCCCGCTGTCCAGAAAATCCGGTCGTAGCTGAAAAAAACCCTTCTTCGACATACCTACTTTTCAGTATGCCATAATACATTGTTATTACGCAACTTTGTCGGATTTTGCGCCTTTCGCCGTCTTCGCTCATCGGTCCTTGAAGTAGTGGCCGCAAGTCTGGCCGGAGGCACCCTCCGGTCAACGGCCTGCCCGCTCCAGTTCCGTGTTGGCCGTAGACCCTTCGCTGCACTCAGGGTGACCCTCGGGCTCATGCCTCCGTCCTTTTGCCTTCGCGTCCTCAAGGAACCGAAAGCGAAAGGAGACGGACATGAAAACGGACGCAAACCGACCCGATATCTATACCCGCATCACCAATCAGATTATTTCATCCCTCGAACAGGGCGTGAAACCCTGGACCCAGCCCTGGAACGCCGCGCATGCGGCTGGTCCGGTATCGCGGCCTCTGCGCCATAGCGGAGAGACCTATTCCGGCATCAATGTGCTGGTGCTTTGGGCGACCGCGATGGAGCGCGGCTACGCCGGCCCGATCTGGATGACTTTCAAGCAGGCGCTTGAACTCGGCGGATGCGTCCGCAAGGGCGAGAAAAGTTCTCCGGTCGTCTATGCCGGATCGCTCAATCGCACCGAACAGGACGATAAGACCGGCGAGGACGTTGAGCGGACCATCCCGTTCCTCAAGGGCTACACGGTCTTCAACATCGAGCAGATCGATGGGCTTCCGGCGCACTACTACGCGCCCGCCGCAGACACCAAGAATCCCGATCAACGCGTAGCCGAGGCGGACGCCTTCTTCGCTTCAACGCGCGCCGACATCCGTCATGGCGGCAATTCCGCCTTCTACGCGCCGGGTCCCGACTTCGTGCAGATGCCGAACTTCGATGCCTTCCGCAGCGCCGAGGATTATTACGCCAGCCTCGCGCATGAATGCACGCACTGGACGCGCCACAAGTCACGTCTCGATCGCGATTTCGGCCGCGAGAAATTCGGCGACGCCGGATATGCGCGCGAAGAACTGGTTGCTGAACTCGGAGCCGCTTTTCTTTGCGCCGATCTCGGTCTTGGTCTCAAGGATCGCGACGATCACGCCGCCTATATAGGCCACTGGCTTCAGGTCCTGCGTGAGGACAAACGCGCGATCTTTTCCGCCGCCGCGCATGCGCAACGCGCCTGCGATTTCCTGCATGGGCTTCAACCCGCACAAGAGGAGGCCGCGTGATGACGAAGCATTTCGAATACTCTTCCGGTCATCCTTGGTACTATGTCCTCGGGGGCGCGGTCCTCTTCCCTCGCCAGATCGTCAACGATGTGCACAATCGCGGATATCGTGGATATGCGGCCTCCGACATCGTTGCCGCCGATGCGCTGAGCGAACCGAAGCGCTCCCGAATGCTGCGCGATTATCGTGAGAAATTTCGCGACGACCTCAAGCGTGATCTCTCGCGCTATCGGCAATGCGCCAACGCGCTTCGCTCTTGGCGCGAACATCATGCCCTGAACCACAATGATCCGGAATGCGCCGACGTACACACGAACATCAGCCTCAAGCACAATCATCTGTACAATGATTTTGCGCACTTGATCTGGCTGGAAGAATTGCTGTCGCGCCAGCGAGACCTGTTCGATCTGTAGTCTTGTGCAGCGGGGATGCGGCCCTCCGCATCCCCTGCCCGAGCGGCGAGCGTGCGGGGTGAAGCGTCAAGGGCCGCGACACGCGGCGCGCAGCGTTTACCCTTGACGCGAGGGGCCGCTAAAGGCCCACTCTGAACGCCCGGAGCGGACGAAACGAGCCGGGCGATAAGGAAGTCCCGACGATGCGCACCCTTACCGGCTTTGAACTGCACCACCTCTCGATCGATGAATGGCGGTCCTACCGTTCGCGCCTTGAAGCTGAGAGAGAAGAGGTCCGCACATGGTATCGGGAAATCAGGGCTCATCGCCGTCCGACACCTCACGAAACGCGCCGGTGGATGGGCCGTATCGACGTCGTGAGCGAGTTCATCATGCGGGCAGAATGGGAAATCGACGCGCTGTCGTGAGGCGGCTGCATACTCCCGCATGCGGATTTGAACCGGAGCCGCCTTTTGTGGTCTGCTGACCACTCCGAAGGATGCCTATGGAACTCGTGAAGGAATGGAGGAAGGTCTGTATCCCGCAACGCCGAGTTAGCGGCCTGTTCTACACGACAAAATTCCGGCCGCGCTTTCGGCCGCGCAAGCGTCCCATCCCCCGCCCCAAATGGGCGCGCTACTGAACATCGGATTCCCCGCACCGGGGAACGCGCATTGACGCATCGTGATCTTGCTTCAGTGTCTTGGCGAAACCAATCGCCGGGACGCGCAGATGTCTTCGCAGCCGACTTCCTATGCCAAGACGCTCGATGAAGAGCGGCTCAAATGGTTCGCCGAGAAAATGGGCCTCACCGCACAGCCCGATTTTCAGCAAGCGGCCGAGCACGCTCAGGAACAGGACAACACACCAGGCGAGAGCCTGAAGGAACGCGGTTCGTCCATGGTCGAGAAAGACGCGCCGGCCATCCACAACGTGCCGCCCGATGAATGGCGCAAGGAAGTCGACGCAAAGAATTTCGCGGAACGCTGGTCGGATGAGCAGATCGAGGCCATGGCCGAACAATACAAGCGCGAGAAGATCGCCGAGCTGCGCGGACAACGCGAGGCCGCGCAGCGCGATGCCGGCGAACGCGATACGCCTGAACAGGAATCCGGCGATCAGCAAATTGATCGCGGCGATGACTACGGGATGGAGCGTTAGGGCGCGTTTCTACCGCCGCATGTCATAGAAGATCCACGCTCCTCCAGCGGGAAGAACCGCCGTCGCCAGACCCACGAGAATGTTCCCGCTGGCCGCACCAATGACGATCGCCCCAATTGCACAAACACCCATCAGCAGTGAAATCAAGGAAAAGCTCACTGTTCGCGCAGTCTGGAAGTTCGCCTGACCCTGTTCCTCTTTCCGCCTGCGCGCCTCCTCTTCAATTCTGCGCTGACGGGCCGCCCGCTCTTGCCGGGCTGCTTCTTCGGCGCCCCGAGCAGCCTCTTCCGCCTGGCGCTTGGCGGCCGCTTCGGCCTCCGCGCGAAGTCGCTTTTCCTCGATCCTGTTCTTGATCGCCGCAATGGGCTTGCCGAAAAAACTGCGCTTGAGCGCGGTCTGCTCGTTCTCGCGGATCGGCCATTCCGCGCGAATGGTCATGATCGCGCCGCTTGTCTTACGCTCCTCTTCATCAGGCAGGTCGACGACCGTCCCATTGAGGGGCGCGGCGACAGACTGCGCGCTCACGGAAGGAGCGTGATAGGCAAACAGAATATCGCTGTTGGCAAAGCGAGCATGCTTGCGGACCTTGGCCGCGCCTTCGTAGTCGTCGTCGAGCATCAATTTCGGCAACTTGATCTGCCAAATATGCTCCTCTGTATATTCATGGCCCAAAAGCGGCTGCTTCTCGATCGGAATGTAGGTCTGCCCAGGATCGGGCGAGAAACACCGCACGAAGTAAGGGTCCTGATCGTAGTTCGATCGCCGCAGGAAGAACGGCAGCTCTCCGGAAATCATCACCAGCATCAATCCGGGATATGCGGGATGATCGATGTCCACATCAGAAAATGCGCGCAGATAGCTCTGCGCCTCGTGCGCGGCAAGCAAGGGCTTCTTGTGAAATTGTTCGGCCGTCCCGCCGCCAACCGTATAGCCTTCGGTCGTACTGCTCGTCTGTGTCCAGGTCTGCGATTGGCCAGACTGGCTCGTATGCGTGGTCGAGGATTGGCCGCCGGTGGAGGTCGTGTTCGCGGTCGAACGCTGTCCCCCGCGCGTCGATGCGCCGTTCCTTCCCCTCTGATGGCCGCGCGAGGACGCCTCGCCCGATGAATGATTGAGCGAGGTACCATAGCTGGTCGCGCGATCGAGCGGTTGGAAGAATACATGCGGGCCATAATTGCGGCCGGCGCTGTCCCCTTCCGAACGACCCCAGTTCTTCGAGCTGCCCCAATTCACGCTGTCGTTCCATCCGCGCGTCTTCGACCATTGGGCGCCGGTGGTATCGGTGCGCGAACGCTGCCAGTTCTCGCCGGTCGTGTCGGACTCACTGGTGCTGGAGTTTTCACCGAAAGCGTAAGAATCTGACGCGCTGGTCTGCCGGGATGCGCTCTCGGACGCGGAGTAAACCGTCATCACGATCTGCGTCTCGCCGAGCGTCTTTTCGATGTAGGCGTTGCCTTCGCGCCCCGTGTCCCCGAAGAACAATTTTACACCGCTATTGGTGAAGAACGCATCGGCGCCTTCCTTATAGAACCCGTTCAGTTCCCCCAAACCCTGCACGACGATGACAAGCTTCACGCCGGCGCCTGCGATATTGCGCAGCGCGGATGCAATGTAGTCGTTCTTACCGAGGTCGAGAAATTCATCGAGCACACACAGGGTCTGATGACCGCTGGCCGGCTGACCGCGCTGTTGCCGGGCGGCGGCGAACAGACATAGAAATACGGTGTTCGCCCAACGTGAGAACTCCTCGCTGTCCTCGGTCGGAAGAACAACAAATACCGCGACGCCTTTCGGATCGCTTTTTAGTCTCCGCATATCGAGCGCCCTGCCCGCGCTTTCGTCTTCGGGCGGAGCAATCACGCGCATGATCGACTGCGACTTAAGGAAGGCAAGCTGCATCGCGGCTTCGTTGCGCACCGAATTGAACAGCTTGGGCTGATCGGACTTGTCGGTCGCAAAACTGCGCGCGAGCGTCTTGAGTTGGCCGTTGCCGGCATTGTTGTCCTCGATCTCGGTCAGCAGCAGAACAAACGGGTCCTGCGTCTTGCCCGACGCATCCGTGAGCCGCTTCGCATAGTCGTAGTGACCTTCCTGACAGAACCGATAGACCGTCAGCAGCGACCGCTCCTGGCCTTGATAGTGAGGAGAGCTCGCAACGTGCGCGATCAGCATCGAGATGAATATCTTCGCCTTGTCGACCCAATGCGCCGATTCCGTCCCCTCGGTTTTTTTGACGATGACGTTCGCAATCCGGTCGCACCAGATCAGGAAATCGTCATCTTCAGGATCGAGCGCATCAAGTGGATTGAAATACCCCCGGTAGCTTTCATCGACCTCAGCCGCCCGCTTGGGGTCGAGGACGAAAACGTCCTGCCCCATGCCATCGCAATATTCATTTCCCCTACCGCGCCGTGGAGCGAGGATGGTGGCGAGATCGCCCTTGGGATCATAGGAAGCAATCGAGCCGGGCCAGATCGCCATATTGTTGATGATGAGCGAGCGGCCCTTGCCGGAACGATTTCCGGCGCACATCAGCACATGCCGATCATCCAGATAACCAATCGGGATTTCGCTGTGATGGGGATGACGCCCGAGCCAGAATTGTCCGGGCTTGAATTCATAGCGGCCCGCCACGAATTCGGGATCAGCCCATCGCGCCGTGGCGAGCGCTTCGCTCGACGGCCCCATATCCTTTTGCACGTACTGGTCCCCCTTCAATGCTGAGTGTCGCCTGGCCGGTCCGACTGTGTCAGCCGTCCCAGGGCCGGAAGTCCTTTGCGAGCGCAGGGCTCGCCTTCAGGAACATGTCGATGAACTCGGCCGGGCCGTTTAGTCGGGCGAAGATGGGATGGCTGCCCTCAACCGCGCACACATCCTCCAGCATTTCGAGATCGGTCGCCGATACGTGGTCGATGATTTTCGGCGACAGAAGGAGCTTGTGCAGTTCGCCGTCTAGCCCGAGCGCGTATTCGATATACGCTATTTCGAGATACATCTCTGCGCTCTGCGGGCAGGCATTGACGATGACCGCCATCGCCTCAAGCGAGTTCACGAGCCGCTCGCGCGATTTCGGCGAGTCTTCATGAGCGTAGTCCAGGCATCTCTCACACCATTTGTCGATGTGATTTCGAACGGTGACCGTGTCGAGAAATTTGGGTTTGACCTGGCCGATGGCTGACAAGAGCTGTAACGCCGTGTCGCTTGGAAAATGCTCGCACGTGGTAGCGGCAAAGGGCGCCATGGCGGGCGCGAGTTTCGGTTTGACCCGGAGAAGCTCGACCATGCTGACCAAGGCTTCGAGATAGGCGTCTTCAGTGAGCGGCAATTTGCCCAAGCAATCGAGCAGCTCGCTTTCGCTCATCTTGGCGAGAACGCCGATGTCCGCACTGAAATGGTTGGGCATGGAACCGTCCTGCAAGGGAGGATGGCGAGCGACGAAAACCTCTCAGCCGCACGCGCATATGATTGGGCGACACATCAGAATCCCGCCGGGCCACGGTGCCGGTACGGGTGCAAAATTCAGACTATCTCGGGGGTTCGGCTTGGCCAACCGTTCACAACCCGCAATTGATCGGTCGGAAGTCCGGTGATTGGCGTTCATGCGCCGATTGTCGTCTCGTTCGGATTGGGCTCGCGAGACCAAGTCCAGCCACTAGCCGCGAAGACTGGAACCGTCGCCACGCCGCCAGGCCCTCCGGGTCCGCAATGGGCGGCCCGCACCACCCGGCTTCGCCGGCCGTGTGGCCCATGCGGAGCGGCGCTGCGCGGTCCCGATCGTCCTTCGCGCGGCAGGAATGGTCCTTCCGCCCAACGAAAGGACGAACACAATGACCAGCACACTCAAACCCACGCACCGCGTATCCTTCGCCTGCATTGTCGGAGAAGACGACGACGGCAATGATAAGCTCGGCCCCGCCCGCGAGATCGGAGCCGTCTGGCCCCGCAGAAACGGCAAGGGCGGCATCCTGCGCTTCGATCACGTTCCGATCGAGCTGACCTCGGCGAAGGCGTCATTTTCGTGAACGCCATCGAAGCCAAGAAGTAAGACGCTTCCACGCGCACAACCAAGGCGGGACCGCTCGGCGGTCTCGCCTTTGCGCGCTTACCGCGCCCTGCTCTTGAAGCGGGTCAATATCGACCACGCGGACGAACCGCGTGGGCTCTATGTTGAGGCGGCCGCGCGGCGCATTTTCGGGTCAGGGCCGAACCGATTGCGCGCATAGCCGGCATACGCCTGCATGTCTTAGACGCTTGCGACTTGCGCTCTTTTTGTGGCTGTGGATAAATTGAGCCGCGAGGGGGAGCCAGATATGTTTTTGGTGCCCAAAAACTCGCTTGGACGGGACTTCCTGGGAAGCCCGCCGCGATCTGGTCGGGGTTCCGCCCCCGAACGGCAGCGTTCAAAGTCAGCTGTTCTGCCTCTGAACGCTTCCGCAAAATCGGGTCATGCGACCCCTCGATTTTGCGTCCAACCCTCCGCGGATTGGATGCCTCGCAGGACTTGGAGACTTCCCCCTCCACCTGCACCGAACCATGGCTGAAGGGGCCTGTCGCCGCCCCTTTCAAAACCAGCTCGTGGGGGTTCGCCCCCACACGGCGATCCGGGTTTCGTCCCGGAACACGACCAAGGACCGTCCTTGGATTCGAAGCTGAGCGGAAGGCGCGATCATGGCCAGACCGACCAAGGCTACGAGCGAAAAGCGCTCCGAGCGCTACAATCTCAGACTGACCCTCGCCGAGCGTGAATGGCTGGCGAGCCAGGCGCGCGCCGCCGGGGTCAGTGAGATCGAGTTCGCTCGCCGCCGGGTTCTGGGCCAGCCGGTTGCAGGTCGCCGCGCTTCGGTCGATCCGGCGCTGATCGCCGAGCTCAACGCGATCGGCAACAATGTGAACCAGCTCGCCAGAGCGGTGCATACCGGGCGCGACTTCCAGCACTATTGGCAGGCCGTCGGGATCGAGCTGCGCCGGGTGCTCGCCCGCGCGCTTGAAGGAGTCGCCGGGCGATGATCGTCGTCATCAATCCCAGTGGATCGGCCGGACACTCCTTCAAGGGGCTACACGCCTATTGCGCCCATGACGCGGGATCATCCTCTTCGGCCGAACGCGTCGAGTGGATGGCGACCCGCAATCTCGCATCGGACGATCCCGATCACGCCTGGCGCATAATGGCCGCCACCGCTCTCGCGCAGAACGCCCTCAAGGCGGCGGCCGGCGTGCCGGCAACGGGGCGCAAATCCTCCGCTCATGTCATGCACATCGTGCTGTCGTTTCATGAGAAAGAGGGACGCAGCCCCGAGGAGATGCAAGCCGCCGCCGATGAATTGCTCTCCCAACTCGGCGCGACCGGCGGCCGAGGCAAGAAAGCGCCAATCCGGATTCAACGGGCGAGCGAACATCAGGCGGTGTACTACGCCCATTCGGATACGGACTCGCGCCATCTCCACATCATGCTCAACCGCGTGCATGGCGAGCATGGCGTGCTGCTCCCCTCCTCCAACGACCAGCTCAAGGCCTCGCGTTGGGCGCAGGCCTATTCGGAGAAATACGGCACCGAGCACGCCACGCCCGATCGCCAGATCAACAATGAAGCGCGCGACAAGGGCGAGTATGTGAAAGGCAAGCGCCGCAGCCTCAAACGCGCCTTCGAGGAGACACGCGCCGCCAAGGCCGCCAATGACAATGACATTGTCGAAGCGGTGCTGGCGGCCCAGGCGAAGAAGGACGCCGCCTTGGCGCTTCAGGGGCGCAACATGAAGGCGATGCACGTTCACGCCTGGAAGCAGCTCGCGGCCGAGCACAAGAGCCGGCGTGAGGCCGTTGCGAGCGGCGCGAAGCGCGCCCTCAACAAGGCGCGTGCGGACATTCGCGATAGCTTCCGGCCGCGCTGGAGCGATCTGGACCGGACGCTCAAGGCCGAGCAAGCGACCTTCGTGGCTCTGGAAACCTCGTTCTTCGGACGGGCGAAGAACATTGTCTCCACCCTCAGCAAGTCACGCGGCGTGAAAGACGAACAGGCGAAGGGTCTGCTCTCGCAAGGATTCCGCGTGATCGTTAGCGCCTCCGAGCGGCGCGCCCTGTTCGAAAAGACGCAGACCGCCAAGCGCCGGGCGCTGCAGCGCGAACAGGATGCGCGCATGAAAGAAGCGGCGGAGGCTGCGAAGAAAGACCAAGCGAAAAAGCTGGAGGACAATCGCGCGCACTTCCTCAAGGAGCGCGATCAGCTCAAGGCGCGGCAGGATGCGCAACGATCGGCGCATGGCGCGGACTGGCGCAAGCGCAATGCGGAACGCTCGGCTGCTCTTGAACAAGCCCAAGTGAAAGCCGAGCGGCGCGACGACTTTCTGGCGAGCTATCGCAAGGCGGCCAAGGGCGGCGATGACGATCCGCATCTCGCCTATCTGGCGAAGCTGATGAACGCGCGCGGGGCTTTTGATCGGGCGCGTGATGGCGGTTCCGACCCGCGAGATGTCGAACGAGATCGCGAGATCGATCGGGATCGGGACTAGCAGTCCGTCGCAAAGCTGATCTCAAGCTCGCATCCTGCGCAGGCTCGCTTCAACCAGACGCCAGCACATGCACGGACCGCCCCCAATTCTCCCTCATTTGACGTCCAGGATTTCGATCCCCTTACGCTTGTCCACCTGTTTGACGCCGCTGCGACGAGGAGTATTCGGCGAAGGATGATTCAAAACCCCAAATTCCAATATTTGTAAGAATACTCCAGAGATATTGCGTCGCCGTAGCCCCCGACAGATATTTTATATTCATTATGGCCGGACGATGTATCTTCTTCCTTCTCGAATACATATGAATGAGTATACTTTGTCATTTCGAAACCATCTTCGACTAAGCACGATGACAGAAACAGTTTCAATGATTCCAATGATCTCGACGTTTGAGTTGAATCGCACACAATCGTTGTTGCTCCTGCGCCACGGTCGTGCTCGGAATCATATTCCGCGCTGCATGTGAATCCGCGCAACAGTAGCGGCTTTTTCAGGGGATAGACCAAAACCCAAGAATATAACTTATCGGGCTTCGGATCGTTCCGAAGAATGACCGGCTCATCTGGAAAATCGGCGAGCCCATTGAATGTCAAGATGTTTCTATGGGCGGTATCCCGAGTCCTCCACATATCTTGGTTGTAATTCTCGCAAACCTCTTGCGCATCGACGCAGCCGACGCCAACGACGATGATCATGCTGGCGATTATGACCGAAAGAATTGCTGTGATATTGCCATCCACACCCCAATTGAAGTCATGACTGCACGGCGGAAAACGGAAGACGCCCCCCTGACTACGACCGCTAGGCCTGGAAGCCTTAAAACATCAACTTCCACACAAACCCCAATATTATGTACACCATTACCCGCCAGTGTCTTTGGTCGCCTGAGGATAGTTTTCAATTCGACCCTCCTGAAGGTCGTCCAGATACCGTCAACTTCGATGAATATTGCCGGGACCGCCTTGCGGATCCGACTGGGTGCCGAATAAGAGATATGGATCGTTCGTGCTAAAGATATCGGACCGCCCCCAGGCATCAACTCCAGGTCGCGAGAAAAGTAATCTCCTTCAAAACCCCAGTGACCCGTTTTGTTTGTTACAATTGTGACATGCCTGAGTCCCGTACAGTTGTTCCAGATTTGATAGTCGTCTTTAACTCGAAGCCGGGATGCGGGTTATTTTTGAGCCACTCTGATAACGGCAAGTCAGAAATATCTAGTTTCGGCAACGAATCTGCGGGAGATATCCTTTTTTAGGATTTACACACTCATATGTAAGATCAAATTGTAATCGCTGTCTCCATACACTCCAAAGTTTGCCTTTATCAAGGAAAGTCCGGCTGGAGCGCGGTTCATGGTTGAACGTTCCCAGATCCGCCTTTTGTCGAAGTCACGCGCAGGTCCACGGCGCCTCGAGGTCCATGGCCAGAAACCGAGATGGCTATTTTGGTACCCGAACTGGACATTCTGTACCGATCCGTCCGACGCCTCCTGAATGAAGGCAAAGGTAGTTCCGTGCGCATCTGCAGAAATTGTGACACTTGCCCGGGCGGATGGTCCACCAACCGGCCAGGCGGTCTACCAACATCGCGTGATCGAGCAGCGCGACTTTAACTTCGGCCTCCCCTCGATTGCATATATTTAGATTGACCCCAAATTCAGCGTGCGCCGGCCGAGCAATCACTGCAAGAGCCAACAATAGAAGCAACTTTCTCAATGCCATAAAACTCTCGTCTATAGTTTTTGAATTAGCTAACGCCCTCCCCGTTTTGGGGGCTGGTATCGCGCACTGGATCGCGCGCGTCACCGCAGTGAGAGAATGCGCCGTAGATGGATCACTCAAGCTGATTCATTCGATGCCCCCCTAGCTCCCCGGCTAATCTGTCCGCCCACTCTCGCGTTCATCGCCGCGATCTCGATCCGCATCGCGGTCCGGCTGCGCTTCGCCCCAGGCGACGGCCAACTCCGCTCCCTCGTCTTCAGGCAGACGATCGAGAGCGCGCGCCATTTCCGAGGATGAGATCATGCGGGCCCGTTCCTTAACGCTGTTGGTGAGGACTTCGCGCGCAGCGGCAATGTCGGCTTCATCTCCGAGGTGCTCGGCGCCCGCTTCCACTTGCCGATCGAAGCGTTTCAGCTCAGCGAGAGCTTCCTGAAGGCTGTCGATCCGCGCGGAACTCACCGCGTCCTGGCCTTCGCGGTCAATCACGCCTGTGGTTTCACCTGCATCCGCCATCGAAAATCGCCCGTATCACCGCGTCCCATCTGCGTGCGTCGGTGAGGCTAACACGAATTTCCAGAATGTCGCGAGCGGTTTGGCGCGCCCCGGAATTCCTCGCCTTGGGCGCTATATCACATCGTCACATCGGCGGCTTGTGATAGGCTGCAAACTGGTACGCGGCCGGATTCAATCAGGGGGGGAACAGATCGGGCATGACGGCGGGCGGCGAATTCGACATCGAAGCGATGCGCCGCCAGATCGCCTCCGAGAACGGCTTTGCGCTCTATCGCCAGTATGGCGAGCCTGAAGCGGCCGAGTTTATCGGCATACACCCGGCGACCTTGAAAAAGCTGCGCCTTGACGGGAAGATCGGCTTCATCCGCAAGGGCAAACGGACGATCGCCTATTTCGGGTTTCAGATCGCCGACCATTTGATCGAGAGCGTGCAATGGCCGGAGCCAAAGGCGCCAAATCTCCCCTCAAGCTCGGCGAGCACTGGCTCGGCCGGCGCGGCGATTCCGGTGCGTGGTACCGCTACTGGTGGGACGCAGAACGAGGATGCACGCGCCGCGTTAGCCTTGGCACGGAAGATGTTGAAGCCGCCAAGCAAGCCCTGAGGGAGTTCTACGCCCGCGAGCACCATCCCGAGAATGTCGCCATCGAGGACATCCCGCTCGCAACCGTGCTGCGGCTCTATTACGAAGAGCACGGGATGAATATCCCGAGCTATGATTCCGCGCGCATCGCACTCAATCTCTGGCTCGACTATTTCGGAACCAAGACCGTCGCTGAAGCGACCAGACCGCAAGAGCTGGACAAGTTTATCGACTGGCTCGGCGAGACCGGACGCAGCGCCAATTACATCAACCGGGTGCTCTCCTCCGGCCGAGCTGCGATCAACCGGGCCTACAAGAAGGGGATCATCAGAAGCGCGCCATTCATCCGGACCGAAAAGGTCGGATACGTTCCGCCGAAGGGCCGACCGCTCTCGGTCGATGAATTGCGGGCGCTTTATCACCTTGCCGACAGGGATTATCTCAAGCGCTTCATCCTCTGGATGATCGGCACGGCCGGCAGGCCCGACGCCATCTGCGAACTGCATCTCTCGCAGATCGATCTCGACCACGGCCTCGTCCATCTCAATCCGCCGGGCCGCGAGCAAACCAAGAAATACCGTCCGACAGTGAAGCTGCCGCCGACCTTGCGCCAGCAGATCGGCGATGGCCCGTGGCTCATCATGTACAGGAAGAAGCGGGTCAAGGAGATGAAGGCCGCCTGGCGGCGCGTGCGCGCGGCCTGCGGGCTCGACGATCGGGTTCAGCCCTACTCTCTGCGCCACACGGTCGCGCGGCATTTACGTGCTAGCGGCGTACCTGCGTGGGAGGTTTCCGCCCAGCTCGGGCACAAGCAGCACGGCTTTTCGATCACCGAAATCTACGCGCCGTTCGATCCCGCATATCTCTCGGCGGCGTCCGACGCGCTTGAAAAGCTGCTTGAGTTGGTCCTCGTGTCGACCGACATCCGGCCGCTGACGTTGCCAGCACGTTGCCAGGAGGGGGAGTCAGGGCAAGGGCCGGGAGGGCCTAAGGCCTTGAAAGCAATGGTGGGCGGTACAAGGATCGAACTTGTGACCCCTACGATGTCAACGTAGTGCTCTACCGCTGAGCTAACCGCCCGTCTGCGCCGGCCCGAACGAGGCCCCGCGCGATGGAAGGCAGGTACTGCCGCGCGCGCAGGCGTCCGTCAATGACCAATTTCAACGATCAATTTCAACGCAATCGGCCCATGGCCGAGGACACGGATTCCGGAGAGGATTTCGGGCGGCTTTCAGGCGCGACATCAGGGCGAGCCCCCTATCGGAGCGGCGCCGCCGGATCGGGGCGCTCCAACTGACCTCCGCGGACCTGCGGCCTCAGGCCGCCATCACCCGCTCGACCTCGTCCACCAGCTCGCGCAGGTGGAAGGGTTTGGAGAGCACTTTCGCGCCGGTCGGCGTGGCGCCGCCATTGGACAGGGAAACCCCGGCGAAACCCGTGATGAAGACGATCTTCATCGCCGGATCCAGCTCGGCGCCGCGCCGGGCCAGCTCGATCCCGTCAATGCCGGGCATCACGATGTCGGTCAGCAGAAGGTCGAACACCTCGCGTTCGAGCGCCGCCAGCGCCGAACGGCCTTCCTCGAAATCCTTCACCGAATGGCCGGCGCGCTTCAGCGCGTTGAGCAGGAAGCCGCGCAGGCTGTCGTCGTCTTCCGCCAGGAGAATCTTCGCCATGTCACCCCCGCGTGGACGTGCGCACCGTTGTTGAACCTAACCGTTCTGCCTCGACGTGGTAAAGCCGCCGTGAATATCGCCGCTTGACCTGACGCGAGCCGCCTAAAATATGGCGGTATGTTTTCGAACTTGGCGGATCAGGGATGGTTGAGGCGCGGTTCTGCCGGCCCGGCGGACGATCAGGACCGCCCTGAACCCGCCTTCGCCATCGACGAACCGGTCTCCATCGTCTCCCCGCTGGTCTTCGCCTCCCCTCATTCCGGCCGAATCTACCCGGAACGCTTCCTGAGCGTCTGCAGCGCCGGGTCGATGGCGCTGCGGCGGATCGAGGACGCCTATGTCGACCGGCTTCTGTGCGATGTGCCGGCGATCGGCGCGCCGGTGCTGCGCGCCCTGATCGGGCGCGCCTGCATCGATCTAAACCGGGCGCCGAACGAGCTCGACGCCGACATGTTCGCCGATCCGGACCCGGCATGGCGGATCATGCAGCGCTCGACGCGGGTCGAGGCCGGGATCGGCTGCCTGCCGCGCGTGGCGCACAACGGCGCGCCGATCTACGCCCAAAAACTGACGCGGGCCGACGCCGAATGGCGTCTGGAGACCATTTACCATCCCTATCATCGCGCCCTTGAGGCTCTGCTGGAACGCGCCCGCTCGATGTTCGGGTCGGCCTGGCTGATCGACTGCCATTCCATGCCCAGCGAGGTGGAGCGGCCGCAGACGGCCGAAATCGTGCTGGGCGACCGGTATGGCGAGACCTGCACGCCGGCCTTCATGAGCCAGGTCGAAGCGGCGTTCCGCTCCAGAGGGTATTCGACGGCTCGGAACGCTCCGTACGCCGGCGGGCACGCCACGGTCCGGCACGGTCTGCGAACGCGCCGGCAATACGCCGTGCAGATCGAAATCCGCCGCGATCTGTATCTCGATGAAACCCGCGTGGAGCCGCATGACGGCCTCATCCGGCTGCGCCAGGACCTCACCGCGATCTTTGAAGAGGTTAGCGAATTTGCCCGCACGGAGGCCGGCCATCCCGCCTCCGGCCCAAGAAAAAGGCCGCGTCGGATGCCGACGCGGCCAAGGTCTTAGGGAGGAAACGCCCATAAGGGCAGCGGCGCCGAAGCGCCACGAAACCTATCTACGCTGCAGCGCAAAAAACTCAACCCGGATTCGGGAAAGTGCGGCGAAATTCCGCAGTTGTCGCGGTTTCTGAACCTTCAGCCGACAAATTAGGCGCCGTCCGCATGCTATCCGTGCGACATTCTTGTTGCGTTGCAACACGCCCGAAAAAACCTCAGCGCCACCTGTGGAGTCCGGCTTGCACACCTGTCGCAGCTGCGCTGCGATACCCCGGTTGACGGCGCAGGCGCCCGTCCAATTCCTTAACCATAGGTAAGAGTGGCGCGGGGATTGCTGCGAAAGCAGCCATGTGGCCCGGATTGGTACGGGCCCGCGTGCGGGAGTAAAGAGTACATGGCTACCGATATCGACATCTACGTCGGCAAGCGACTGCGTCGCCGCCGTCGCCTTCTCGGCCTCACCCAGCAAGACCTCGCCGGTCAGGTTGGCGTGCGGTTCCAGCAGATCCAGAAATATGAGTGCGGCGCGAACCGCATCACCGCCAGCCGGCTGTTCAGCCTGGCCAGCGCGCTGAACGTCAACATCAACTACTTCTTCGACGGTCTCTCCGCGGACGGCACCCAGGCCCCCGCCAACGACACCGCCGACCGTCTCTCGGGCGACATCCTTTCGCAGAAAGAGACGCTTGAACTGGTGCGGGCCTACTATCGCCTCGGCGAACGCCCCCGCCGTCGTCTCCTCGATCTCGCCAAGGCGCTCGAGGGCGACAGCACCGACACCACCGGCACGACCGGCGTGGCCTAACAGTCCCGCGCACGCGGATATGGGCAATCCGAGGGGGCCGTCCGGCGCACAGCCGGGCGGCCTCCGCCGTTTGCGCATCCGTTTCGCGGTTGTCTCCGGCGGCCGGGCGGGCGAGAAACCCGCATGCCGAACCCCAAGACCGACCTCGCCGACCTGTCCCGCGCCCTCCTGCCCCTGGCGGAGCGGCTCGCCGAGGCCGCCCGCGGCGCGGCCCTCCCCCATTTCCGCAACCTGACCACGGCCGAGAACAAGTCCGCGAACGGCTATGATCCGGTCACGGAGGCCGACAAGGCCGCCGAACGAGCGATGCGCGAGGTTCTCGCCGAGGAACGGCCGGACGACGGCGTGGAAGGCGAGGAATACGGCTCGACGCCCGGCGTGAGCGGCGTGGTCTGGCATCTCGACCCGGTCGACGGCACCCGCGCCTTCGTCGCCGGACTGCCCTCCTGGACCGTCCTCATCGGCGCGGCGGTCGAAGGCCGCGCCATCACCGGCGTCATCGACCAGCCCTGGATCGACGAACGCTATATCGGCGCCGGCGGCGAGGCGTGGTTCGCAGGTCACGGCCAGCGCAGTCCGCTGCGGGTCAGCGCCTGCGCGCGGCTGACCGACGCCATCCTGTCGACCACAGATCCGTTCATCCTGACGCCCGCCGAACGCGGCGCGTTCGAGCATCTGCGCGCAACCGCGCGCCTCACCCGCTATGGCTGGGACGCCTACGCCTATGCGCGCCTCGCGGCCGGGACCATCGACATGGTCGCCGAAACCGGCCTTCAGGCGCATGACGTCGCCGCGCTGATCCCCGTGGTCGAGGGCGCCGGCGGGGTGGTGACCGACTGGCGCGGCGCGCCCGCCAGACTTGGCGGCCAGGTGGTCGCCGCCGCCAACCGCGCAATCCTCGACGAGGCCCTGATCTCGCTCCGGCGATCGGCGGACTGAGCCCGCCTTGGCGCGCGCCCCGGTTGATCTCTTCCTGCGGCCGACCGAGAGTCGCGACGCATGACCGGCTGGCGTTTCTTCATCGATCGCGGGGGCACGTTCACGGACGTGGTGGCGACAAGCCCCGCGGGCGCGACCGTGGTGCGCAAGCTGCTGTCGTCGAACCCCGGCCAGTATGACGACGCGGCCCTGGAGGCGATCCGCCGCATTCTCGAAGAACATGGCGCGCGGCGCGACGACGTCGCGGCCGTCCGTCTCGGCACAACGGTGGCCACCAACGCCCTGCTGGAGCGCAAGGGCGCCGAGGTCGTGCTGGTGGTCACGCAGGGTTTCGCCGACCTTCTCGAGATCGGCGCGCAGGCGCGGCCCGACATCTTCGCGCGCCACATCGTCAAACCCGACCTGCTGCACAGCCGCGTCGTCGAGGCGCGCGAGCGCATCACCGCGTCCGGCGAGGTCCTGCTCGCGCTCGACGAGGACCGCGTTCGCGCCGATCTCGCCGCCGCCCATGCCAAGGGCTATCGCGCGGCGGCGATCGCCTGTCTGCACGGATGGGCGCACCCGGCTCATGAGCGCCGCATCGCCGCCATCGCGCACCAGCTGGGCTTTACGCAGGTCTCGGTTAGCTCCGAAGTCAGCGGCCTGATCAAATACGTGCCACGGACCGACACCACGGTCGCCGACGCCTATCTCTCGCCGGTGCTCGACGCCTACATCCGGCGCTTTACAGCCGGCTTCGACGACGGCGCCGACCTGCGCTTCATGCAGTCCAATGGCGGCCTCGCCAGCGCCGACGCGTTTCGCGGACGCGACGCCGTTCTGTCCGGGCCGGCGGGCGGCGTCGTGGGCATGGCGGCGGCGGCGCGACGCGCCGGGTTCGACAAGGCGCTGGGCTTCGACATGGGCGGCACCTCGACCGACGTTTCGCACTTTGCCGGCGCGTTCGAGCGCACGCATGAAACGATCGCCGCCGGGGTGCGCATCGCCGCGCCGATGCTGCAGGTCCACACGGTGGCGGCCGGGGGCGGTTCGATCTGTTTCTTCGACGGCGCGCGCATGCGCGTGGGACCTCACTCCGCCGGGGCCGATCCCGGCCCGGCCTGCTACCGGCGCGGCGGCCCGCTGACCGTGACCGACTGCAACGTTCTGCTCGGGCGCGTGCAGCCCGACTTCTTCCCGGCGATCTTCGGACCGGAGGCGAACCAGAGGCTGGACGTGGAGGCGGTCCGCAACGGTTTCCGCGATCTGTGCGATCAGGTGAAGGCCGCAACCGGCCGCGCCATGACGCCGGAAGACGCGGCGCTGGGCTTTCTCGCCATCGCCAATCTCAACATGGCCGAGGCGATCCGGAAAATCTCGATCCAGCGCGGCTATGATCCGGCTGAGTACGCGCTCGTCGCGTTCGGGGGCGCGGGCGGCCAGCACGCGTGCGCGGTCGCGGACGCGGTGGGCGTGGACGCCATTCTGCTGCATCCGCTGGCCGGCGTGCTGTCGGCCTGGGGCATGGGTCTCGCTCAGCCGCGCGCGGTGGTCGAGGCCACGATCGACGCGCCCGCCGGCGATACGGCGCGCCTGACCGCCGAAGCCGAACGCCTCGCCCACGCCGCGCACGCCCGGCTTGCGGCGCAGGACGTGCCCGACATCGAAACCCGCGTCACGGCGCATGTCCGCTATGCCGGCGCGGATGCGACGCTCGCCCTGCCCTTCGCGGGCGAACCATCGCTGGCCGAGCGCTTCGCGCTCGAACACATGTCGCGTTTCGGCTTCACCGACCCGGACCGGGAGGTGATGGTCGCGGCGCTGAGCGCGGAAGCCGTCGGCGCAAGCGAGCCTTATGGCGAGACCGGTCTTGCAGCCTCCGGCGCCGGCCCCGGGCCCGCGCCCGCGACCTCGACCACCGTTCGCCTGACCACGGCCGAAGGCGTCGCCGACGCCCCGGTTCACGACCGTGCAGCGCTTGCGCCCGACCAGATCGTCGACGGCCCCGCCCTGATCCTCGAACAGGGCGCAACGACCTATGTCGACGCGGGCTGGCGGGCGAAACTGACCGAAGCCGGCGATCTCGTTCTGACCCGGCGAACGCCGCGCATGGCGCGCGAACGCATCGGCGCGGCGGCCGACCCGGTGCTGCTGGAAGTGTTCTCCAACCGCTTCATGGGCGTCGCCGAGGAGATGGGACTTGCGCTTCAGACCACGGCGGCCTCGGTGAACATCAAGGAGCGTCTGGACTTTTCGTGCGCGATCTTCGACGCGTCCGGCGGGCTGGTCGCCAACGCACCGCACATTCCCGTTCACCTCGGATCGATGAGCGACAGCGTGCGCGAGATCATCCGGCGGCGGGGCGAGGAGATGCGCGAGGGCGACATCTATATGCTCAACGCGCCGCATGCGGGCGGCACCCACCTGCCGGACATCACGGTGATCGCGCCGGTCTTCGTTCCCGGATACGACATCCACGGAAGGAACAGTCCCGCCTTCTTCACCTGCGCGCGCGGCCACCATGCCGACATTGGCGGAACGACGCCCGGATCGATGCCGCCCGACAGCACCCGCGTTGACGAGGAAGGCGTACTGATCGAGAATTTCCTGCTGGTGAGCGAAGGCCGGCTGCGCGAAGCGGAGACGCGCGCGCTGCTGTCGTCGGGCGAATATCCGTCCCGCGACGTCGACCGAAATCTCGCAGACCTGAAAGCGCAGATCGCCGCCTGCGTGCGCGGCGGCGACGAGCTGCGCGCCATGACCGCCTATTACGGCCGCGACGGCGTTTCCGCCTACATGCGGCATGTTCAGGACAATGCCGAGGAACACATTCGCCGCGTGATCGACACGCTCGAGCCGGGCGCATTCGACGTTAGCATGGACACCGGCGCGGTCATTCGGGTCGCGGTCAGGCCCGATCGGGCGGCGCGGCGCGTGACGATCGACTTCACCGGAACCAGCGATCAGCAGCCGGACAATTTCAACGCGCCGCTTTCGATCACGCGAGCCGCGACGCTCTACGTGTTCCGGACGCTGGTGGACGACGCCATCCCGCTGAACGAGGGCTGCCTGAGACCGGTGGACCTGATCGTCCCGCAGGGGTCGATGCTCAATCCACGCCCCGGCGCGGCGGTCGTCGCCGGCAATGTCGAGACCAGCCAGGCGGTGGTCGATGCGCTCTACGCCGCGATGGGACGGATGGCGGCGTCGCAAGGCACGATGAACAATTTCACCTTCGGCGACGGGACGCGCCAGTACTACGAGACCATCTGCGGCGGGTCCGGCGCGGGCCCGGATTTCGACGGCGCCAGCGCGGTGCAGACCCACATGACCAATTCGCGCCTGACCGATCCGGAAGTGCTGGAAACGCGGTTTCCGGTTGTGGTGGAGGCGTTCGCGGTGCGGCGCGGATCGGGCGGCGGCGGGCTCCATACCGGCGGCGACGGCGCCGTGCGGCGGATACGCTTTCTTGAACCCATGACCGCCTCGATCCTCTCCAATCGCCGGCTTACCCGTCCGTTCGGGCTGGCCGGAGGCGAAGCCGGCGCTTCGGGCGCCACGCGCGTCGAACGCGCAGGCGGCGAGGTTGTCGAGCTTGGCGCGACCGGATCGCTTGCGGTCGATGCGGGCGACGTGATCATCATCGAAACGCCCGGCGGGGGCGGCTACGGACAAGCCTGAAGCGGCGACCTCCGGGACAGGCGCGGGAGCGGGACGATCGAGATGCTGGTGTTGCTTGGGATCGCGGTGGTGGTGTTCGGATTTATCGTCCGGGCCAATCCGCTTCTGGTGGTGATGGCGGCCGCCATCGTGACCGGGCTTGCGGCGGCATGGTCGCCGGATACCGATCTCAACGCCATGTACCAGGCCGGGGTCGCCACGCTGGCGCGGTTCGGAGAGGCCTTCAACAAGAACCGCTATGTCTCGCTTATCTGGATCGTGCTGGCCGCGATCGGCCTGCTCGAACGCGCCGGCCTTCAGGAGCGCGCGCGCATGGCCATCGAGAAAGTCCAAGCGGCGACGGTGGGCCGGCTGTTGTGGGTCTATTTCATCGTCCGCCAGATCGCCGCCGCCCTTGGCCTCACCTCGCTGGGCGGACATCCGCAGATGGTGCGCCCGCTGATCGCGCCGATGGCCGAGGGCGCGGCCGAAGCGCGGTTCGGTCCGCTGCCCGACCGGCATCGTTTTCTGATCCGCTCGCACGCGGCGGCGGCCGACAATGTCGCGCTGTTCTTCGGCGAGGACATCTTCCTGGCGATCGCCTCGATCCTGCTGATCAAGGGATATCTGGAAACCAACGGCATCGTCGTCGAACCGCTGCAATTGTCGGTCTGGGCGATCCCGACCGCGCTCTCGGCGCTAGCGATCCACAGCGTGCGGCTGTGGCTGCTCGACCGCAGGCTGCAACGCGAGCTCGGCGCGAAGCCGGAGACGACGCCATGATCACGCTCGGCCACGCCTACATCATCGGCGGACTGTTCTTCGCCGCCATCGCGATCCTTTCGGCGCTCGACAAGGCCAATCGACGCGGACCGGTCAACGCCTTGTTCTGGGGCCTCATCGCGCTGAGCTTTCTTGCGGGAGACCGCCTTGGAAATCTCGGCAACGGCCTGCTTGCGCTGGCGCTTGTGGCGCTCGCCGCCGTGGGGCTTGGCCAGGGCAAGCCCGCAACGACCACGACCGAGGAGCGCCGCGCCAGCGCTGTCCGACGCGGCGACGCCCTGTTCCTGCCGGCGCTCATCATTCCGGCGGCGGCGCTGATCGGCACGCTGATCGCCAAGCAGACCGAGTGGGGCAAACATCTGATCGATCCTTCTCAAGCGACGCTGATCTCGCTGGCGCTGGGCGTTCTGATCGCGGTGGCCGCCGTGATGGTCTGGCTGAAGCCGCCGCTTCTGGCGCCGCTTCAGGAGGGCCGGCGCCTGATGGACGCGGTGGGCTGGGCCGCGACGCTGCCGCAAATGCTGGCCTCGCTCGGGGCGGTGTTTCTGGCGGCGGGCGTGGGCGATCAGGTCGGCATTCTGGTTTCGGATTTCATTCCGCTCGACAACCGAACCCTGGCGGTGTCGGCCTATTGCATCGGCATGGCGCTGTTCACGGTGGTGATGGGCAACGCATTCGCGGCCTTCCCGGTGATGACCGCCGCCGTCGGCCTGCCGGTCGTGGTGGGCGTGTTCGGCGGCGACCCCGCCCGGGTGTGCGCCATCGGCATGCTGGCCGGTTTCTGCGGAACGCTGATGACGCCGATGGCCGCCAACTTCAACGTCGTCCCCGCCAACCTGCTGGAGCTTCCCGACCGCAAGCGGGCGTTCAACGGCGTGATCCGGGCGCAGATACCCACCGCCCTGCCCCTGCTTGTCGCCAACATCCTGCTGATGCGCTTTCTGGCCTTTCCGTCATGACCGATCTTACGCTCAACCTCGCCGACCGGTTCGCGCGCATCGCGCTCGGGCATGTGTGCGTGGAATATCCCAACAAGCTGGATCATGTGATGACCGGGCCGGAGGATGTGCGCTCGCCGCGCGATCTTCATCCGGTGTTCTACGGAAGTTTCGACTGGCACTCCTGCGTCCATGGCTACTGGCTTCTGGCGCGTACGCTGCGACGCCATCCGGAGATGTCGGCCGCGGACGATGTTCGCCGCCTCTATGAGACCAGCTTCACGCCGGAGACCATCGAGGCGGAGCGAGCCTATCTCGACACGCCGGCCTCGCGCGGATTCGAACGGCCCTATGGCTGGGCGTGGCTGCTGGCGCTGCAGGCCGAGCTCGACCGTCATGACGGTCCGCTCGCGGCGGCGGCGCAGACGCTGGAGCCGCTGTCGACGGCGTTCGCGAAGCGCTTCGCGGACTTCCTGCCGCTGGCGGACTATCCTGTCCGCACCGGCGTTCACACCTCCACCGCCTTCGCGTTGCGGCTGGCCGCAGACCATAGCGAGGCGCGCGATCCCGGCCTGCACCGGCTGATCCGGGAGAAAGCGCTCGCCTGGCACGGCGCCGACCGCGACGCGCAGGCGTGGGAGCCGAGCCAGGACGCTTTCCTGTCGCCGACCCTGATGGAGGCGGCGTGCATGAAACGCCTCATGCCCGCATCGGACTTCCGCGACTGGTTCGCCGACTTTCTGCCGGGCGTCGTGCATGGCGAGCCGGCGGTTCTGTTCTCGCCCGCGCGCGTCAGCGACCGAAGCGACGGCAAGATCGCGCATCTCGACGGGCTCAACTTCTCGCGCGCCTGGTGCTGGCGCGAACTGGCCGGGGCGCTAGACGAAGACGATCCGCGTCGGGCGCCGATGGAGGCGGCCGCGCAACGCCATATCGAGGCTCGCCTCGATCATGTCGCGGGCGATTACATGGGCGAGCACTGGCTGGCGACCTTCGCGGTTCTGGCGCTGGACGGGCTCTAGGCGGCGGCCTCCTCTTCTCCGGCGAGCATTTGCGCGCGCGTGCGATCGATCGAGGGGACCAGCACGTGCAGGATGAACAGCGATACGAACTTGCCGACCGCGCACATGGCGAGCATGGGCGCATACGACCCGGTGGCGTCGAGCACGGCGCCGGTGAACTCGTTCATGGCGAGGCCCAACAGACCGCCGAAGGTTCCGCCGAAGCCGATGGCCAGGCCGACCTGGCGAGCGGGAAAAATGTCGGTGCAAAGGCCGAACACGTTGGTGGAGAAAGCCTGGTGGGCGGCGAGCGTGAGGCCGACCAGGGCGACGCCCAGCCACATGTCGCCGCCGAAGGCGATCAACGGCACCGGGATGGCGAGACAGGCCGCGGCCAGCATGGGAAGCTTGCGCGACAGGTTGTAGCTGACCCCCGAGGCCAGAAGACGGCTGGCCGACCAGCCGCCGATGAGCGACCCCGACGCGGCGATGGTGAAGACGATCGCCACCGGCAGCGCGCCGGAGGCCATGTCGAGCCCGTAGCGCTTGGCGAAGAGATCCGGCGTCCAGAAGAGGAGAAAAACCCAGACGAAATCGGAGAAAAACTTCGCCAGCGCCACCGCCCAGGCGCGACGGTCGCCGGCCATGGCGAAGATGGCGCCAAGCTCCTGCCGCAGGGTGCGCGCCTGCGGGCCGGGCGCCTGCGGCGGGCGCGGCATCAGCATCCACGCGACCAGCCAGACGGCGCCGAGCGCGCCGGTGATGACGAAGGCCGCGCGCCAGCCGAGGGTGAGGAACAGCGCCGCCACGATGAAGGGCGCGAGCATGGCGCCGATATTGGGCGCGGCGTTCATCACGCCCAGCGCCAGGGACCGGTCGCCGCCGCGAAACCATGTCGCCACGGTTTTCACCGCCGCCGGCAGGTTGATCGCCTCGGTGGCGCCGAGGGCCGCGCGCACCCAGTAGAAGCTGGTCACGGAGGTGAAGACGGCGTGGCCGATCTGGGCGAGGCTCCAGCCGCCGACGCCGAAGGCGTAGCCGGCGCGCAGGCCGACGCGATCCATGAACCAGCCGGCGAGAAGCGTGCAGACGATGGTGGCGAGCTGAAACGCCGAGACGATGTGGGCGTAGTCGCCGTCGGACCAGCCGAACTCGTCGCTCATCGGAGCTTTCAGGAAGGCGATGGTCTGGCGGTCGAGATAGTTGAGCAGCGCGGCGAAGAAGACCAGGGCGAGCGCCGCCCAGCGCCATGAATCGCGCGCGGTGTAGACCCGGTCCGGCGGCGGCGCCTCGGTCTTTGCGGTCATGGCGGCCCTCCCCGGTCGCTGTTTTCCCGGACCTTAAGGCGTTGATCCGGCGGGGCAATGTTTCGGCGTGGGTTTGGGGGCGGGTTTGTGGCCGGGGTGGTTGGGAGCCGGGCTGGTGTTTGGCGCGGATGCGGGTTTGGCCGGACCGGCGTGCGCCGTCCGGGTTTGCGTTGCTCCCCATGCTGAACAGGGAGGCCGGGGCGCGTGGGGCCGCGCCGATGTGCTGGTCGCGAGGACCAGCGAGTAAGACGTGACGCCCACGCGCCCCGCGGCCGGTTTGAGATCCGGTGCGGCTGGCGGGTTTGGCTGGGGAACACCGGTTGCGTCTCGATCGTCTGAGATCGCACGGCCCACGTCCAGCATTTGGACCCATTTCCGCATCCCGGACCCGCGTGCAGATCTCTCCGCGAGACCTGGAACCCCGGTTTCGACACCCCGGAGCCTGTTTGCATGAGCCGGTTTCCGCGAGCTTCCCGAGAGGTCACTCCCGGGCGTTGGTCAGGCGAAGCGTCTTGTCCACGCTCCGCCCGCTTCGCGGACCTGGTCTCAACACGCCGGCCGGCGCCTGACATTCGATGGACTCGGAACGTCTCCCGAACCCTCCCCGCGCCAGACGCGAGCCAATATTGAGCCGAACGCCACGCCGGTCGGATAACTCCTTGCTGTCATCCCGGCCAAGCCGCGCAGCGGCGCGAGCCGGGACCCATCGAGAGGCCGTCGGGGTTGATGAATGGGTCCCGGGTCTCGCGATGCTCGCCCGGGATGACAACTGTGAGTGACCGCGATGGAAGAGCGTCTCGCAGAGACGCGGCCCCTGGGGTCCAGAGGCGAATGACAAGACCGCGCCGAAGGCGGCAGGTTTCTTCTGAACTGGACCCCGGCTGGATTCCCGGACGGCTACGCCGTCCGGCGCCGGGGACGCGTGGCCAAGGCCACGCTTCCAGAGGTGGCCGATCTGGAAATTCATCAGCGTTAAAGAATGGGTCCCGGGTCTTCGCTGCGCTCGCCCGGGATGACAAGTGTGGCTGACCGCGATGGAAAGCGCCGGTCAGGCGTTTCGGAAGAAGCGCAGATAGAACGCGCCGAACACCAGCACGACGCCGACATTCGCCAGCAGGCGCAGCAGCATGCGGTCCTTGAAGAAGGCGATATCGATGCTGACGATGGTGGCGACCATCGCCGCGACGTAAATCGCCGGAATCATCCACTTGTCCATGACAATGCCCGGGTCATCGCCCGGCCTTTCCTGCCAGCGCTTTTCGGCCCTTGCTTTCAAACTCGAACCGGCCAGCCGGACATGGCCGACCTGATCCAGGCCATGCTTCAAATATAGCATGGGCAGGCCGGGCTGAAACGCGCACGGGCTTCAAGTGTGCGGGATCGGGCCGGCGCTATCGCCGGCGGGAGCCGAATGCCGCGGAAGACGTATTTCGACAGTTCGCGCGCGGCGGTGCGCATGAACTGGTTGGTGGCCGCTTCGGTCGGCGTCTGGCGGCGCGAGCGCGTGGTCTTGCGCGTCTTGGCGGCCTTGGCCGCTTCCTTCTCTTCTTTCTTCTTCAACGCCTCGGCCTCTTTCTCGGCCTGACGCTCGCGGCGCTCGAGCAGTTCGTAGGCGCTCTCGCGGTCGATCACCTTGTCGTAGTTCGCGGCGACCGGGCTTTGCGCCTGAAGCGCGGCGCGCTCGGCGGCGGTCGCGGGACCAAGACGCGAGGACGGCGGACGCACCAGCGTGCGCTGGACCACGGTGGGCGCGCCCTTGACGTCGAGCGTGGAGACCAGCGCCTCGCCGGTGCCCAGTTCGGTGATCGCGGTCTGGGTGTCGAATTCCGGATTGGGGCGGAAGCTTTCGGCCGCGGCCTTCACCGCCTTGCGTTCGGTGGGCGTGTAGGCGCGCAGGGCGTGCTGGATGCGCGCGCCGAGCTGGGCCAGCACGGTTTCAGGCAAATCGCGCGGGTTCTGGGTGACGAAGTAGACGCCGACGCCCTTGGAGCGGATGAGGCGGCAGACCTGCTCGACCTTGTCGACCAGCGCCTTGGGCGCGTCGTCGAACAGGAGGTGGGCCTCGTCGAAGAAGAAGACCAGTTTCGGCTTGTCGGGATCGCCGACCTCGGGGAGCTGTTCGAACAGTTCGGCCAGCAGCCACAACAGGAAGGTGGCGTAGGTGCGCGGGCTGTTGATCAGCGTGGTGGCGTCGAGAATGTTGATATAGCCGCGCCCGTCGGTGGTGGTGCGCATGAGATCGGAGAGTTCGAGCGCGGGCTCGCCGAAGAAGACGTCGCCGCCCTCGCGCTCGAGGAAGAGCAGCGAGCGCTGCACCGCGCCGATCGAGGCGGCCGCGACATTGCCGTAGGTCTTCTGGATTTCCGGGGCGATCTCGGCGACGTGGGTGAGGAGCGATTTCAGGTCCTTGAAGTCGAGCAGAAGCAGATCGTTGTCGTCGGCGTACTGGAAGGCGATGGTGAGCACGCCTTCCTGGGTGTCGTTGAGATCGAGCAGGCGGGCGAGAAGCTGGGGGCCCATCTCCGAGACGGTGGCGCGGACGGGATGGCCGGCCTTGCCGTAAAGATCCCAGAAGATGACCGGGGACGCCGCGTAGGCGAGCTCGCCCATGCCGATGGTTTGGGCGCGCGACTGCAGCTTGTCGTCGAGCTTGCCGGCCGGATCGCCCGCGACGCAGATGCCGGAGAGATCGCCCTTCACGTCGGCGCAGAACACCGGAACCCCGGCGGCCGAGAATTGCTCGGCCATGATCTGGAGCGTCACGGTCTTGCCGGTGCCGGTGGCCCCGGCGACCAGACCGTGGCGGTTGGCCTTGGACAATAGCAGGCTCTGCGGCAGGTCGTGATTGATCCCGCCGCCGCCGATGAAGATGCTGTCGGTCATTCGCCCAGTGCCTCGCGCCCTGTCCCTCGCTAGAGCCGCGAAAGCTAAGGGGCCGGAGGGTCGCGGGCAAGCGCGACGGCTGCGACGGCCGGGGGCGGCCGGGGGCGGCTGGCGCATTACCATCCGGACAGCGAAGGCGGGCGAGCGGCGCGCCGGCTGCAGTTTTGGCGGTTTGGCGCGCCGAAGCGGCTTTTCTTGCCGGCGGCGGAGCCGTAAGTCTTTGCGGATGAGCGAGACCCGTACAGGACAGGCCGCGCCGGGGGGCGATGCGTCGAGCGCGGATTTGGAGGCGCGGACGGGCGAATCACGCGCCGCTCGAGCAGATTCCCGCGCCGAGACCCGGGCCGAGGTGCAGGCGGCCGTGCGGCACGCCGAATCGGGCGTGATCTCGCGCACCGCGATCCAGCTCAACAATCTTGGCGGCGGGGTGTGGATCATCGCGGCGGTGGCGATCGGCTTCGTGCTGCAGCAGGGCCGCGAGATTCTGGCGCCGTTCGCCCTCGCCTGCTTCGTGTGGCTGGTGATGGAGGGGTTCGCGCGGGCGATCCGCAAGCCGCTGCCGTCGCTGCCGCCGCTGCTGGCCCACGCCTTCGCGATTCTGGTGGTGGCCGGCGCGGTGATCGGCTTCATCGGGGTGATGCGGACCGCGATCGGCCAGTTCGCCGACAAGTCGGCGCTGTACGAGCACCGGATCGATACGCTTATCGCCCAGGTCTATAACCAGTTCGGGCTGTCGGACGCGCCGACGCTGTCGAGCCTGGTGTTTTCCGACGCGGCGACGCGGTTCGTGGAGCCGCTGCTGACCTCGATCCAGGGCGTGGCCTCGAACCTGGTGCTGATCCTGATCTATGTCGGCTTTCTCTACGTTTCGTCCTCGACGTTCACGAAGAAGCTCGACGCGGTGTTCCTGCACGACGACAATCGCGAGCGCGCGCGCCGGATGGGCGACGACATCCGCAGCACGATGGAGCAGTATCTGTGGGTGCAGACGGCGCTGAGCCTGATCACCACCGGCTTCACCTACGCCACCATGCTGGCGCTGGGGCTGGACAACGCCCTGTTCTGGGCCGCGATGATCTTCATCCTCAACTATATCCCCACGGTGGGCTCGATTCTCGCCGCCGTGCTGCCGGCGCTGTTCGCAATCGCACAACCGGAAACGAGCTGGCCGGCCTACATGCCCGACGACCCGATGTGGTGCGCCGTGGTGGTGTTTCTGGGGGTGAGCCTGTGGCAGTTCTCGATCGGCAATTTCGTCGGTCCGCGGATGATGGGCGAAAGCATGAACCTCGATCCGCTCGCGGTTCTGCTTTCTCTTGCCGTGTGGGGCGCGATCTGGGGGGTGCCGGGCATGTTCCTTTCGGCGCCGCTGACGGTGCTGTTGATGATCATCCTGGCGCAGGTGCCCGGCGCGCGCTGGATTTCGGTGGTGCTGTCGGCCGACGGGACGCCGCCCGGCGCCAACCGCGAGGCGATGGCGGAAGCGGATGCAGCAAATTCCGGCGAGACCGACGCAGCGGCCGCCTAGCGACCTACTCCCGCCCGACCGGCGCCTTAAGGCGTCGCCTTCACACGCATGTCACGATGCCCTTTTTGCATGGGACCCGGCACAGGGGACCGGCATGGGCGCGAAGCTGTCTTCACCAGCCATTCAGGCTTGCGGCGCAAGCCGGTGCGGAGCTAGCAATCGCGCAACACGACCCGCCCCGGTTCGTCGCCTCGGAGTGTTCACGTGAACCGTATCCAGGAACTGGCCTTCAATCGCGACGTCTTCTTCGCCGCCGCCGAGCGGCAGGCGCCTTCGCGACCGGGTAATCCGGGGATCAACGCGCTTACGCCCTTCCTCGAACAATACCGTTCGGACGCCTTCACCGAGGACTTCCTGTCGCTGACCACGGAGGACGCGGTTTCGCTGGCGCTGGACCTGTGGAGCTATGACCACGAAACCCCGCCCGAAACGCTGCACCGCATTCGGGTGCGCCGGGCGACCGGCTTCGAGGGCAAGCCGCTGCGGCTGGAAGTGGCCGAGATCGTCGGGCCGGACATGGCCTTCCTGGTCGACAGCGCGATCGCGGCCTGCCACGACGCGCGGCTTGAAATCCGCGCCGTGCTGCACCCGGTGATCAAGGGCGAACGCGGCGACCGCTCGCTGATCCAGATTCACCTGCCGGTGATGGACGAGATCCAGCGGCAGGCGCTGCAGGACAGCCTTGAAGAGACCTTCCAGGATGTCGGCGTCGTCAACGCCGACCACGTGGCGATGCGCGAACGCATGGAAGGCGCGATGCGCAGCGTCGCCAGCCTGCCCCAGACGCGCGAACGCTCGGCCGACGAGATCCGCGAGGCGGAGGCGTTCCTGTCGTGGCTGGCGCATGACCGCTTCGTGTTCCTGGGCGCGCGCGATTATTACTATGCGCGCGGCACGCGCGGGGAGTTCGCCGCCGAGGAGCCGGAGATCGACGAGGCGTCCGGCCTCGGCATTCTGCGCGACCCGGCGCGCCGGGTTCTGTCGCGCAGCGCCGAGCCTTCGGTGATCACGCCGGCGATCCGCGACTTCCTGTCGGAGCCGTCGCTGGTGGTGGTGGCCAAGGCCAGCTTCCGCTCGCGCGTGCACCGGCGCGCCTATTCGGACTATATCGGCGTGAAGCGCTACGGACCGGACGGCCAGCTTCTGGGCGAGACGCGCTTCGTGGGCCTGTTCACCTCGGACGCCTACACGATGGCGGCCGACACGGTGCCGCTGATCCGCCACAAGATCGCGCGCGTGCGCGCCCGCCTGGTCAGCGCGTCGCGGTTTTCGGGCAAGCGTCTCGATGCGATGCTGCTGTCCTACCCGCGCGACGAGCTGTTCCAGATTTCGGAAGAAGACCTGTCGCGCATCGCGATGGGCGTGATGCACCTGCAGATCCGCCCGCGCACGCGGCTGTTCATCCGCCGCGACCGGTTCGACCGTTATGTCTCCGCCCTGCTCTACACGCCGCGCGACAGCTTCAACTCGGATCTGAGGGAGAAGGCGCACCATATTCTCGCCGACGCCTATGCCGGACGGATGACGGCCTTCCACCCCTTCTTCGGCGAAGGCCCGCTGGCGCGGGTGCAGTTCATCATCGGCCTCAACCCCGGACACCCGGAGCCGGACGAGGACGCGCTGGACCTGCAGATGCGCCAGCTGTTCGAAAGCTGGGAGGACACGCTGGCGCGGCTGGCGCGTTCGACCATGACGCACACCTCGGCGGTCGCGCACGCCGCGTTCACCGCCGCCTACAAGGAGGCGTTCTCGCCCGAGGAGGGCCTGACCGACCTTTCGACCATTATCGAGATGGGCGAGGACCGCCATCTCAGGGTGCGCGTGAGCGGCAATGACGACGCCGCCGACATCGCGCGGGCCAAGATCTATCACCGCGGATCGGCGCTGGAGCTGGCCGAGATCGTTCCGGTGATGGAGCGCATGGGGCTGCGCGTGCGGGCCGAGGGCGCCTATCCGATCCGCAAGGACGGACCGCGCGGCGAGCCGGTGTGGGTGCACGAGATCACCATGGACGTGCCGGAAGGCCGGCCGCCGCTGGGGATCAATTTCGAACGCGCGTTCGAGGCGGTGTGGGCCCGCGAAACCGAAAACGACGGCTTCAACGCCATCGTCGTGGCGCTGGACGTCGACTGGCGCATGGCGGCGCTGCTGCGCACGCTGTGCCGCTATCGCAGCCAGAGCGGGCTGGACCCGTCCGAGGCGGTTCAGGTCGCGGCGATGTGCGATTATCCGGAGATCACCGCGAGCATTCTGAAAATGTTCGCGATCCATTTCGACGCCGGCATGCCCGGCGACATCGCCTCGCGCAAGCTGGCCAGCGCGCCGCTGGAGCAGCGCATCGTTCACCTGCTGGAGCGGGTGAGCGCGCTGGACGCCGACCGGGTTCTGCGCCGCCTGCTGACACTGGTGAAATCGATCCAGCGCACCAATTTCTACCTGGTCGACGAGGCCGGCCGCCCGGACCCCTATATCTCAATCAAGGTGGCGAGCCAGGAAGCGCTGCCGCTGCCCGAGCCCAAACCCTATCGCGAGATTTTCGTGTGGTCGCCCGAGGTGGAGGGCGTGCACCTGCGCTTCGGACCGGTGGCGCGCGGGGGGCTGCGCTGGTCGGACCGGCGCGACGATTTCCGCACCGAGGTGCTGGGCCTGGTGAAGGCGCAGCAGGTGAAGAACGCGGTGATCGTTCCGGTGGGATCGAAGGGCGGCTTCTTTCCCAAGATGCTTCCGGCCGGCGGAACGCGCGAGGAGATTCAGGCGGCGGGGATCTCCGCCTACAAGACCTTCATTCGCGCGCTGCTGCAGCTGACCGACAACCTGGTCGACGGCAAGCCCGTACACGCGCCGCGGCTGGTGACGTGGGACGGCGACGACCCCTATCTGGTGGTCGCGGCCGACAAGGGCACGTCGACCTTTTCGGACATCGCCAACGGGATTTCGCAGGAGGCGGATTTCTGGCTTGGCGACGCGTTCGCGTCCGGCGGGTCGGCGGGCTACGACCACAAGAAGATGGGCATCACCGCGCGCGGCGCGTGGGAGGCGGTGAAGCGCCATTTCCGCGAGCTGGGGCATGACACCCAGAGCGAGCCGTTCGACGTGATCGGCGTCGGCGACATGTCGGGCGACGTGTTCGGCAACGGCATGCTGCTGTCGAAGACGATCCGGCTGGTGGCGGCGTTCGATCACCGCCACATCTTCCTGGACCCCAATCCCGAAAACCTCGAGGCATGCTGGAACGAGCGCAAGCGCATGTTCGAGCTGCCGCGTTCGTCGTGGGCGGATTACGACGCCTCGATGATCTCGAAGGGCGGCGGCGTGTTCGAGCGTTCGGCCAAGACCGTGGCGCTGAGCGACGAGGTGCGCGCGCTGACCGGGCTGGCCGCGCAGGAGGCGACGCCGGCCGAACTGATCAGCGCCCTGCTCTCGGCGGAGACCGATCTTCTGTGGTTCGGCGGCATCGGCACCTATGTGAAGGCCTCGCACGAGAGCAATGGCGATGTCGGCGACAAGGCCAACGACACGCTGCGCGTGGACGCGCGCGACCTGAAGGCGCGGGTGATCGGCGAAGGCGCCAACCTGGCGGTGACGCAGGCCGGCCGGATCGAGTTCGCGCGCAAGGGCGGACGGGTCAACACCGACGCGATCGACAACTCGGCCGGCGTCGACAGTTCGGACCATGAGGTCAACATCAAGATCCTGCTGTCGGAGGCGATCGCCACGGGCGACCTCGCCGCCTCCGAGCGCAACGATCTGCTGGCCAGCATGACCGACGAGGTGGCGCATCTGGTGCTGCAGCACAATTACGACCAGACCGGCGCGCTTTCGATGATGGAGTTCAGCGCGGTTCCCGACCTCGACAGCCATGAGCGCTTCATCGAGACGCTGGAGGCGCGCGGCAAGCTCAACCGGCATGTCGAGGGGCTGCCCCCGACCGAGGCGTTCCGTCAGCTGCGCGAACGCGCGCTGGGCCTGACGCGGCCGGAGCTTTCGGTGCTGATGGCCTACGCCAAGATCGACCTGTTCGCGGAGCTGGTGGATTCGCGCGCGCCGGACGACGCGGCGCTGGAATCGCTGCTGGTGACCTATTTCCCGGACGAGCTGAGGCGCTTCCACCGCGCCCGCAACCGCCACCGCCTGCGGCGCGAGATCATCGCGACGCGGCTGTCGAACCGGATCGTCAACATGACCGGGCCGACCTTCGCGGCGCAGAAGCGCGACGAGGGGCTCGATCCCGGCCTGATGGCGCTGGCGTTCGAGGCCGCCTACGCGATTTTCGGCTTCGAGGGCGTGTTCGCGGAGATCGCGGCGCTGGACGGCAAGGCGCCGGCCGCGGCGCAGACGCTGATGCAGGCCGAGACCTGCGCCAATCTCAGGATCATCACCGGCGCCTTCCTGTCGGACGCGCGCCTGTCGGAGCCCGACGCGCTGGGCGATTTCATCGCGCGCTATCGCGACAAGGTGGGCGAGGTGCGGAAATTCCTGCCGGACGTGATCTCGCCGATCGTTTCGAACCGCGTTGAGGCGCGCGCCGAACGCTACCGGATGGCGGGCGCGCCTTCGGAGACGGCGCTGAACGTCGCCATCATGCGGGCGCTGGCCTCGGCGCGCGAGACGGTCGACATCGCCGAACGCACGGGCTGGCCGCTCTACGCCGCCGCGCACATCCAGCACCAGGTGGGCGTGCAGCTCGGCGTCGACCGGATGCGCTCGGCGACGCGCGATCTCGAACCGCACGATCACTGGGACCGGCTCGCCCTGCAGCGGGTGGCCGACGATCTGCCGCGCCAGCAGATCGAACTCGCGGTGGCGGCGGTGGAGGCGGCCAAGCGCGACGGCGTGCCGCCGAACATGGTGGACCGGGACGTGGCTCGCCGGGTGGTGGAATCGTGGCTCGCGCCGCGCCGCGAAATCGCCGAGCGGTTGATTCAACCGGCCGGAAATTTCGAACATTCCGGACTGTGGTCGCTCGCCAAGCTCGTTCTGCTTGGAGACGCGTTGCGGGATTTCGTCTATGCTTCGCGCTCGAGCACGCCGGGCGGGGCGACATAGGGGCTGCCGACAACAGTGGATCGCGATCTCACCTTCCGCAATGCGCGCCCCGAGGACGCCGCAGACCTCGCGGTTATCGGTCGCGACACCTTTGTGGAGACGTTCGGCCATCTGTACGAACCGGCGGACCTGAAGGCGTATCTGGACGCGACCTTCACGCTCGAGAACATGAAGACGGATCTGGCGGACGAAGCGGTCGGCCTGCGCGTCGCCCTCGCCGGCCGACGCATCGTCGGATACGTCAAGGTCGGGCCGGTGAAGCTGCCGATCGACACGGGACCGGAACCGGCGCTGGAGCTGCACCGCATCTATGTCTACGAGGCGCGGCAGGGCGTGGGCGTGGGGCGCATTCTGCTGTCATGGGCGATCGACTGCGCGCGCCAGCGCGGGGCGGCCAATCTCTATCTGGGCGTCTATGAGCACAATGACCGGGCCATCGCCGTCTATGAAAGCCGGGGATTCGAGAAGGTCGGCGCGTACAAATTTCCGGTCGGGAACACGCGCGACAACGAAATCATCATGAAGCTGGCGCTTCACTGACGCACTTGCGGAGTTCGGCGGGCTTTGCGCGCGCCGTGCGTTCGGTTCAATATCGGGCCGGAATCGGGCACGGAGCCGCGATGCACGCCGCATCGGAACCGGCCGGGAGAACGGGACAGGCATGGACATCATCGCGCTTCTGACGGACCCGGCGGCCTGGGCGGCCCTGATCACGCTTGTGGTGCTGGAGGTGGTGCTCGGCATCGACAACCTCATCTTCATCTCGATCCTGACCAACAAGCTGCCCGAAGAGCAACGCGCCTCGGCGCGCAATATCGGCATCGCGCTGGCGCTGATCATGCGGCTCGCCCTGCTGGCGACGATTTCGTGGATCGTGGGACTGACGACGCCGGTGATCGATCTGGGCGTTCAGGGCCCGCTGAACGAACATGGCGTGCCGGACTTCGAGACCTCGTTCTCGTGGCGCGACATCATACTGATCGCGGGCGGCCTGTTCCTGACCTGGAAGGCGACCGGCGAGATCCACCATTCGGTGGCGCCGGACAAGCACGAACACGCGCCGCGCGTCGGCCGCGCCAGCCTCAATCTCGGCTCGGCGATCTTCCAGATCGTGCTGCTCGACATCGTGTTCTCGATCGACTCGATCCTCACCGCGGTGGGGATGACCGACCATCTGCCGATCATGATCGTCGCCGTGGTCATCGCGGTGGCGTGCATGGCGATGGCGTCCGGCCCCCTCGCCCGCTTCATCCACCACAATCCCTCGATCGTGATGCTGGCGCTGGGCTTCCTGCTGATGATCGGCATGGTGCTGATCGCGGACGGCTTCGGGGTTCACGTGCCGAAGGGCTATGTCTACGCGGCGATGGGCTTCTCGTGCTTCGTGGAGATGCTGAACCTGCTGGCGCGGAAGAAGACCGATACGACGGCGGAGGCGCCGGACGCGCCGAAGCCGGAGGAGACGCACTAAACGCCATACTGGGGGGATACTACCATGAGCGCGATCATTCGTTTGGCGGACATTGAGCGGGTACCGCTCACCGAAGCGTGGCCTGCAGAGGACCGCAACTTCACTCCATGGCTCGCGGAAAGTGAACCTATCGCCAAACTCGGCGACGCCTTGGGACTGGATCTGGAAGTCGAGTCGATCGAACACTGGGTGGGGCCGTTTCGAGCCGATATCATCGCCAAAGTCACCAGCGAGACTGACCATCGCGTATTGATCGAAAACCAATTCGGACGAACCGATCACAAGCATCTAGGTCAGATGATGACCTACTTGGCGGGCATCGAATACGCCAAGACTGTCGTTTGGATCGCCGAGTCCATACAACCCGACCATCGGGCGGCCCTAGATTGGCTGAACTCTCATACCGACGAAGAGTTCTCCTTCTTTGCGGTGGAAATCGAGCTGTGGCGAATCGCGGGCTCGCCTCCAGCTCCAAAGTTCAATGTTGTTGCAAGCCCCAACGACTGGACCCGTCAGGCACGCACGGCCGCGCGTTCAGCGCTTGATGACGTGGATCGAGTGAGCCACCAAGTACGCCTCGCCTATTGGGCCTCCATGAGCGAGTATCTCAAGAATATTGGATCGCTGTTTAGTATTCGCCGTCCCAACCGAGACCACTGGTTTTCATTTCCCATAGGTCGTGCCGGGTTTGCGATCAGCGCGACAATCAGCACGGCTCACCGCCGCATCGGCGTCGCGCTTTACGCCAGCAACGATCCTCAGAAGCGCGTTTTTCGCACATTACTCGACGACAAGGAGCAGATTGAGGAGGAGTACGGGCAAACACTGGACTGGCAGGAACTTCCAAAACGAAAGGCTTGGCGGATAGGCGTATTCAAGCACGACTGCGATCCTTCCGACTCCGACAGATTCGCAGAGTATCATCAGTGGATGGCTCACCAGATGGAGCGCTTTTCAGAGGTGTTCCGTGAGCGCGTCCGAGAAATCGACCTAGATGCCGACTCGTCGGATGAAGAAGGCGACGATTAGGAATACGCGAACGACCGCCGAGCACGGGCTTTATCGGCCCCTGTTGTCTGGCGTTCATCCTGGGGGCGGCGAAACGGGCCGAAACCCTCGAAACACCGCCTGCCGACCGCGATTGCGCCGCCTCTTGGCCGCATTCTCCCCCGAGCCTTTCAAAAGGTTCAGGTGGAGGACGCCCCATGAAATTCATTCCGATCGCACTTTCAGCCGCGTTGTTCTCGTTGTGCGCCATTCCCTTCGCGAACGCCAAGGAGCCGGCGAAGGAGCTGGCGGGCGAACCGTCCGTGCACTCCTACGTGCTGCTCGACCGTACCGGTTCGATGTCGGACATCTGGAGCGAAGCGCTGTCGTCGGTGAACGCCTACGCCGAGGGGCTGAGCGCGCTGGACGACGGCAAGACCATCGACACCGACATCACGCTGGCCGTGTTCGACAGCCAGGACGGGCTGCAGTTCGACGTGATCCGCGACAACGCAACGCCCGGAACGTGGCGCAAGGTGACCAGCGCCGACGCCTCGCCGCGGGGCATGACGCCGCTTTATGACGCCATCGGCCGCATCGTCGCGATGGCCGAACAGGACGCGCCGTCGAAGGCCGTGATCGTGATCATGACCGACGGGCGCGAGAATTCGAGCAAGGAGACCACCCGCGACGGCGCCAAGGCGGCGCTGGAGCGCGCCCGCGCCAAGGGCTGGGAAGTGGTGTTCCTGGGCGCCGAATTCTCCAATTTCGACGACGCCGAGGGCGTGGGCCAGAGCAAGTCGCGCAACATGGCGGTCGCCAAGGAGCAGCTGTCGCAGACCATGGGCACGCTGGCGCAGAAATCCCGCGACTACGCCGCCGGCGCTTCGGCGACGGTGGAGTTCAACGATCAGGACCGTTCCGAGGCCAAGGAAGAAGACGTCAAGCAGCGCACCAACCGCTAGCCGCTCCGACCGGCGATGCGGTTCAGCCGGGTCGGGTCGGCGGCGACGCCGGCCCGGCTTTCCGGCGATCTCGCGGTCATCCGGCGATTGTGGCGCGAATGCCGCGCCGCGCCGCGCAAATTCCGGTTCGGGCGGTCCGCGCCTTTCCTGACGCGCCCCCGGCGCCTATGTCAGAGCCTGCCCAAGAGGCGACAGGTCTTGCCCGGACGCTGATGCGCGGGCGCGCAACCGGATGACAATGCTGCACGTTTCCATTCTTCCCAACCTGCTTCGCGGGCCGGCTTTCGCCGGCGCGGTGGCGGCGACATGCGCGCTGGCGGGCGCGTGCGGCCAGGGCGGCCCGCTGCTGTCGGACGCTTCCGATACGCCCGACAACGCTTCGGCGACCTGCGATACGCGGCTGGACACCGACTGGTCGCCGCATGACGGCGTGCGCCTGTCGGTGAGCGCCCTGACCATGGGCGAGACGTGCCGGAACGCCGTCGCCGTGCTGGTGGTGCGCGACGAGGCGGGCGCGGTGCTGCTGGCCGCCGCGCAGCCGACGGCGGACACGTTCGGGCTGCAGGACGCCGCCAACGGAACGGCGATGCGCGAAGCCCTGCGCGAATGGGTGCGGCAGGACAACAGCGTGAGCGTTTCGAAGGATCTGCCGGAGTGGAAGCGCGGCGCGGACAATCCCGCCGCCGACAGCGAGTTTCCGTTCTTTGCCGAGAGCTGGATCGACCAGCCCTATTATGAAGACCTGCGCCGCGCGGACCTGCCGGTGTTCGCCTACCCGCAAGGGCTGGAGAGCATGGCGGTGATGGTGCTGCGCGAGGGCGTGCTGGAGCGCGTCGGGGTGCAGGTGTTTCCGGGCTAGGGCCCGCTGCCATCCTGTTCGGGCACCCTATTCTGGCGCCCTATTCCGGCGAGGACATGATCCGGATCGATTTGAGATAGGCGATCAGCGCATCGGCCGTGGCGATGTCGAAGTCGAATTGCGGCATGTCCTCATGGCCGAGCTTGATGCCGTCGATGAGATCCTCGTTCAGCGCATCGGCCGAGTAGCGGCCCAGAAGCTCGCTCATCGGCGGGGCTTCGGGATGGGGGCTTTCCTCTCCGCTCGCCAGCGCGTGGCAGCGGGCGCATTCGCGATCGGCGATCTCCCGGCCCTGGGCGATCATGTCGGCCTCGTCGCCCGATTTGGGCGAGGGCGGCAGATCGGCGTCGGCGGCCTGCTGCGGCTGGCTGCAGGCGGCGAGCGCAAGGGCGAGGATGAAGGCGGCGCGAGACAATCCCATGCCGATCATTGTGCCTGCATCGCCGCGCGGGCGAAAGCGAAAAGCTGACGGGACGCCCAAAGGAAGGCGCTAGCCGAAGAGCCCCCGGCGTGGGCGCGACGCGGTCTTCGACTTCGCTCCCGATTTGGCCTTGGCCTTGGATTGGGGCGAAGGCGGGTCGGCGGGCGGAAGCTCGCCCCGGCGTTCGGCCTCGATGCGGGCGGTTTCGGCGGCGGCGAGGAATCGCGCCGGATGCGCCATGGTGGGGAAGTGAAGCTGGGTCTCGCCGCGCCCCCGGACCAGCAGGCGGCCCATGCCGAACATGCGCCCCAGAAAGGACTGGTCGATATGGGCGCCCTCGAGCGAGCCGAGCGTGAGTTCGTCGAGATCGACGTTGAACAGGCCCTTCTTGACGATCAGGCGGCGGTTGGTGACGACCATTTCGGTGGTGGCGAGCCGGACGCTTTCGCGGACCCAGAGATAGATCCCGACCAGCACGACGCCGAGGAAGACCAGCGCCAGCCAGGGCAGAGCCTTCTGCACCCAGCTGAATTCGCCGCGCACGAGGATGGTTTCCCCGTCCGCCAGCTGGTGGTCGATATAGTTCATGGCTGGGTCCCCGGCGGCGGCGCGTACATGGTCAAGCGTTCATGTTCCCCATGATTAACAGCGTTTGAGGCGGCTGAAACGGCTCAAAACACGGCGGAACAGGCGCATTCGGGGCCTTTCCGGCCCACAGCGACTGAGCCTGACGCGCGGCGCCCCTCGCTTTTTATCCCAAACCCTAGTAGACGGCGCGGCGAAAAAGCCCCCTCCCCGGCCGAAAAGCACGATTACCCATGCAGCTTCGCAACATCGCGATCATCGCTCACGTCGACCATGGCAAGACCACGCTGGTCGACTGCCTTCTGAAACAGTCCGGCGTGTTCCGCGAGAATGAGCGCACGACCGAACGGATGATGGACTCCAACGACCAGGAGCGCGAGCGCGGCATCACCATTCTCGCCAAGGCGACCTCGGTGGTGTGGAACGATATGCGCATCAACATCGTCGACACGCCCGGACACGCCGACTTCGGCGGCGAGGTGGAGCGCATCCTCAACATGGTCGACGGCGCCATCGTTCTGGTCGACGCGGCCGAAGGCCCGATGCCGCAGACCAAGTTCGTGGTCTCCAAGGCGCTCAAGATCGGCCTGAGGCCGATCGTCTGCGTCAACAAGATCGACAAGCCGGAAAGCCGCCCGGACGAGGTGATCAACGAGGTCTTCGACCTGTTCGCCAATCTCGACGCGACCGACGAGCAGCTCGATTTTCCGATCATCTACGGATCGGCCAAGAACGGCTGGATGAGCACGGACTACAACGTCAAGACCGACGACATGGCGGCGCTGTTCGACCTGGTGGTGAAACACGTTCCGCCGCCGCCGATCGACAACGGCCCGTTCCGCATGATCGCGACCACGATCTCCGCCGACAACTTCCTCGGCCGCATCCTGACCGGGCGCGTCGCCGCCGGTTCGGTGAAGCCGAACCAGCAGATCAAGGTTCTCTCGCGCACCGGTGAACTGGTCGAACAGGGCCGGGTGTCGAAAGTGCTGGCGTTCCGCGGCCTCGAACGCGCGCCGATCGAGGAAGGCAAGGCGGGCGACATCGTTTCGATCGCCGGCCTCACCAAGGCCAACGTCGCCGACACGTTCTGCGACCCGTCGGTCACCGAGCCGATGGAGGCCCAGCCGATCGACCCGCCGACGCTGTCGATGATCTTCCGCGTCAACGACAGCCCGCTGGCCGGCACCGAAGGCAAGAAGGTCACCAGCCGGGTGATCTGGGACCGCCTGGTGAAAGAAGCCGAGGGCAATGTCGCGCTGAAGGTCTCGCGCGCCACCGACAGCGAGAGCTTCGAGGTCGCCGGACGCGGCGAACTTCAGCTTGCGGTGCTGATCGAAACGATGCGCCGCGAAGGCTTCGAGCTGGGCGTGTCGCGCCCGCGCGTGGTGATGCAGAAAGACGAGGCCACCGGCGAAACGCTGGAGCCGATCGAAGAGGTGGTGATCGACGTCGACGACGAGCATTCCGGCGCCGTGGTGCAGAAGCTTCAGGAGCGCCGCGCCGAGCTGCAGGATATGCGTCCGTCGGGCGTCGGGCGCACGCGCCTGCAATTCCTCGCGCCGACGCGCGGCCTGATCGGCTATCAGGGCGAGTTGCTGTCCGACACGCGCGGCACCGGCATCATGAACCGGCTGTTCCACGCCTACGCCCCGCACAAGGGCGTGATCCAGGGCCGCCACACCGGCGTTCTGATCTCCAACGGCCAGGGCGAATCGGTCGCCTTCGCGCTGTGGAACCTCGAGGATCGCGGCCCGATGATGATCGACGCCGGCGTGAAGGTCTATGAGGGCATGATCGTGGGCGAGCACACGCGCGGCAACGATCTCGACGTCAACGTGCTGAAGGGCAAGAAGCTCACCAACGTCCGCGCTTCGGGTTCGGACGAAGCGGTGCGCCTGACGCCGCCGATCCGCATGACGCTGGAGAAGGCGCTGGCCTATATCCAGGACGACGAGCTGGTGGAAGTGACGCCGGACAATATCCGCCTGCGCAAGCGCTGGCTGGACCCGAACGACCGCAAGCGCTTCGCCAAGCAGGCCGTGGAGGCGTAGGGGGCGGGTGAGCGAGCTTCCCCCCTGCCCGAAATGCGGTTCGACCTTCACCTATGAAGACGGGCCGCTGCTGATCTGCCCCGAGTGCGGGCATGAATGGTCGCCCAGCGCCGCCGCCGACGCGGACGGCCCGCGCGTCTACAAGGACGCCAACGGCAATGTTCTCGAAGACGGCGATACGGTGACGCTGATCAAGGACCTGAAGCTGAAGGGCTCCTCGCAGGTCATCAAGCAGGGCACCAAGGTGAAGAACATCCGCCTGGTCGACGAGGACCACGACATCGACTGCAAGGTCGACGGGTTCGGGCCGATGAAGCTGAAATCCGAGTTCGTGAAGAAGGCGCGCTGAGCGCCCTCGCCTAGCCCGGCTGCGGCGCGATCGAGCGGATATAGGCCAGGATGTCGGCGCACTGGGCCTCGGTGAGCACCTTGCCGGGGATCAGCGGGTGTTTGGTGTTGATCCACTGCGTGAAAGCGGCGGCGTCGGCCCAGACGATCTCGATATCGTTGAACGGGGTGGCGGCGGGGTCCATCGACACCGAGGCGTCCTCGGCCACCGCATGGCAGGCGGCGCACATCGCGCCGGAATAGGCCCCGCCCCGGAAGGCGTCGCCCTCCTCGGCGAGCGCGGGGGCCAGCTGGGAACCGGCGCCCAGCGCAAAAAGCGCAAGCGCCATGCTGGCGGCGGCGCGTGTGGTGATCGACATGGGCGTCCTCCCGGATCGTCGCCGGCGTTTCCCGGCTGTCGTTTGATCGCATCCCCCCATCGGGGCGCGGGTTATGACAGGGGCGTATGCCGGGCGGGGCCTTGATCTGGATCAAACCCCGTTGAGCCGGTTGATCCGACCCGTTGATGCTCTATCCATGAAGCGGGCCCAGCGGCGCCCGCCCTTTGGTCCGTGACAGGACCCCTGAAACACGGGAGATCGCGCATGCGCCTTGGTATTTCCGGCATGAGTCTGTCCGGCACGGGTATTTCCGGCGCGGCCCGCAGCCTCGCCCTCGCGGGCGCCGTCGCGCTCGGCCTCGCGGCCTGTTCGGCGCCCTCCGATACGCCGGCGAAGGAGGAAGCGACGCCCGCCGAGGCCGCAGCGCCTGTCGAAACCCCCGCAGCTCCGGCCGAACCGCTGGAGAACCCGCTGGAGGCCGGCTCGCAGTCCGCCAAGGACGACATGTATTGTTCGGCGCTGCTGATCCTCGCCAACGACGTGCCCGAAAGCGAACTTTCGCCCAGCGAGATGGGCAAGCAGATGAAGGCGCAGATCCAGGGCGGCGCCCTGTTCGAGGCTTCTGCCGCCAAGCTGGTCGCCGAGGGCGCGACCACCTATGAGCAGACCGCCGACGTTTCAGATGCGTGGTTCGCCGTGGTGACCAAGGACCTCGCCGACCAGACGCTGAAATTCACCGAAGAGGACTGCTCGGCGCGCGCCGTCGCGCTGCCCAAGCAAACGCCCTGATCGAACGCGCCCCGCCCCGATGGGGCGGAATCGCAAACGGCCCGCACAGGATACGGACCGATGAAGCTTAGACCGATGCAGATTGCCGGCCTGGTCGGCGTGGTCGTGTTCGGGTCGATCCTGATCTTCACCCTGGCCAAGCCGAAGCGCGATCCGATGGTTCTGCCCAGCGGCGTCGATCTGCGCGACCTGCCCTCGCCGGACGAGATTCTGACGCCGGATCCGCTCGCGGCGGCCCAGTCTGGCGCTGACGCTCCCGATGATTCTGCTCCGGATGCGTCTTCTCCGGGAGCGCTTGCGCCGAGCGTCGAGGAGATGCTGGCGGCGGGATCGGAACGAGCGCGCGGCGATCTTTATTGCGCCGGCGTGCTGTGGGCCGATCACCGCGCCGCGGCCGACGTGATGTCGGAGGCGGCGCAGGCGCGGCGCGATGCGCTGATCCTGCTGTCGGACACCGGCGTGGCGGAGCTGATCTCCGAAGGCGCGGCCGATCGCTCGACGGCGGGGCGTTATGCCGACGCCCACACCGATCAGGCTTTGGCGGACTATGCGGCGGGAACGCTGCGCATACCCGTGGACGCCTGCCGCGCGCGCGCCGAGGAGCTGATGGCGCAGACGCGCTAGTCGGCGGGCGGTGCGGGCCCGGGTTCGGGCTGGGGTTCTGGCTCGGGCTCGCGCGGGCGGATGAGGCCCTGCTGCGCCTGATAGGCCAGTTGCGCCACCTGCTCGCCGGTGCGCGGATCGCAGCTGCGCACCGCGAAGAGGTCGCCGTCGTTCGCGAAATAGAAATCGTCGCGGCCCGCGCCGCAGCGCTCGGCGAGCGGACGGGCGGTGTCGGGATCGGCCAGCGCCTCCATGCCGGCGCGGACCGCCTCGCTGAAGCCCTTGCCGTAGAGCGCATCGCTCTGAAGCGCGCCGGACGGGGCGGAGACGCGGATCGAGAGCGACTCGTCGGCCTCAAGCGCCGCCAGCAGGTCGCGTGCGGGTTCGTCGCGAATGTTCTGCGAGGCGTAGAACAGCCACGGCTCCGATCCGAGGCGCAGGGCGGCGCGATCGGTGATGCGCGCATGCGCGGGCATGCCGACGGTGTAGCCGGACCAGACCAGCCCCTTCCTGGCGAACAGTTCGACCTTCGCGCCGTGCTGTCCGTCCGGCCAGGTCCAGGCGTCGACGGCGGCGGCGGTCTTCTCTTCGAGTTCGGCGCGGGTGCGCGCGCCCTCGCCCGGGCGCGAGGCGAGCAGAACCGCAGACGGCATGATGGTCAGGAAATAGGGTTCGGGCGCGCCATCGGGCGGCGGCGTGCGAAACTCCACCGTGAGCCAGGAACGAATGAGACGCGCGCTCATCGGATCGGAGGGCGATTCATCGAGCGTCAGCGGACGGCCGGCCTCGCCGCCGCCGCCGCCGGGACCGACCGCGGAGACCAGAAGACGCGCGCCATAATCCGCCCCGCCCTCCTGCACGATGTCGGCGGCTTGCGCGAACCAGCGCGTCCAACCCGCGACGCCGGAGGCCTCGCCCGCTCCATCGGCGCTGGCGCGGGTCAGCGAGCAGGACGGGCTGCGCAGGCAATGCTGGATCATCAACCCGCCGGCCTCGGCCTGTTTGGGCATTTCGCGGCGCGCCTGGCGGGTCAGGTCTTCGTCGGTGGTTTCGCCCGGACCGCACGCGCCAAGGCCGAGCGCCAGAACGGCGAGACCCAGCGCGATCCCGAGATGTCCCGTCATGTCCGCTTCCCGTTCGCCACCGTCATTCGCATCCTGTCGCTCGCATCACGCTCGCGGACCGGCGAACGGGCGGACCGTCAGCTCATCGCCGTGACGTCGTGCGCGTAGATCCAGTCCTGCCGCGAATGCACGAAGCCGGGGAGCAGCCTATCTGCGATCTTCATCGGACCATAGGTCGCCAGCTGCGACAACGCACCGGCGCGGTGGAAGATGGCGCGGTTGGCGCGCGCGCTCTCCATCACCCTGGTGGTGCGCGGACGGCGGAGGGCGTCATAGCGCCTGAGCGCGGCGGGGATGTCGGCCTTGCCCTCCTCCACGCAGCGCGCCAGCACATAGGCGTCCTCGATCGCCATCGCCGCGCCCTGCGCCTGGAAGGGCATCATCGGATGGCAGGCGTCGCCCAGAAGGGTGACGCGGCCCTCGGACCAGTAGGGCAAGGCGTCGCGATCGTAGAGCGCCCAGCGGTTGCACGAGGCGGCGCGGCCAAGCACGTCCTGAAGCGGTTGCGCCCAATCGCTGAAAGCTGCGCGGACATGATCGAGATCGCCGGTTTCATGCCAGCTTTCGACATCGAACGTGTCGCCCTCGGTGACGCCGACGAAATTCATCAGGCCGCCGTCGCGGAGATAATAGGTCACGGCGTGGCGGTTGGGTCCGACCCAGACGGAAGCGGCGCGATCCGGGAAGACCGCGTCGAGACCCTCGGCCGGAACGGTCAGGCGCCAGGCGACGCATCCGGTGAAGCGCGGCGCGCCGGCATGCAGCGTCTGGCGGCGCACGGCGGAGCGCACGCCGTCGGCCCCGAGAAGAATGTCGGCGGCGACGATGTCGCCATTGTCCAGACCGGCGCGGGCTTCCGCACGGGACTGGGCGACGCCGACCACGCGGGCGCCGAGGCGAAGGGTGACAGTCTCGTATGACAGAGCGATATCGGTCAGCGCCTGCAACAGATCGGCGCGATGCACGTGCAGATAGGGCGCGCCGTAGCGACGTTCGGCGGCGGCGCCCATGGGGATGGCGAAGATGCGATCGCCGCTGCGCCCGTCGCGCATTTCGAGACGTTCGACCATGGTGGCGGTTTCGCGCACGCGCGCGTCGGCGCCCATGGCGCGCAGGGCGTTGACGGCGTTGGGGCTGAGCTGGAGGCCGGCGCCGACCTCGGTCAGTTCGCCGGCCTGTTCGAGCAGGACGACGCTGGCGCCGATGCGCGCAAAGGCGATCGCGGCGGTCATGCCGCCGATCCCCGCGCCTGCGATGGCGACCTTCATGGCGAAGCTCCCCGGCTCAATGCGAGCGGGTTAGCCCTCGCCCGCGAACGGGGCAACCGGCTTGTCGGGAGATCGTGGGCGGGACGCGCCGCGCGGGCGCAATCGCCGCAGCGCTGGCGTGCGGGGCCGGCTTGCCGGGAGCGGGTCTAGGCGGACGCGGCCTGACGCTTGGCGTACATGGCCACGACCTGGCCCATCGCCTTGAACAGCATTTTCATCGCCACCGGCTTCATCAGCACGTCGTCGGCGCCCGCCGCGAGGCATTCGTCGCGCATGTGCAGCGAGGTGTCGGCGGTGACCACGATGATCGGAACGTGGGCCTTGGCGTCCTCGCGGGCGCGGATGCGGCGGATCGCCGTCAGACCGTCCATGCCGGGCATGCGCAGGTCCATCAGGACCAGCGAGTATTCCTCGCGGTCGACGCTATCGAGACCGGCCTGGCCGTCCTCGGCTTCGTCCAGAGTCACGCCCGCGACCAGCAGCATGTCGCGAACGACCCGCCGGTTCATTGCATCATCGTCGACAAAGAGCACACGCATGACGAACCTGTTCCTTTGGTATCCCTTTAACCCGCCAATATTAAGCGGCGCTTGCGGCGCTTCCCGAGATTTCGCCGTTTTTATCAGTGGTTTCGTCCAGCCCCAGCGCCGCGACGATGGCCACGGGGTCGAAATCTCCCGTAACCACGGCGTCCGCGCCCGCCAGCCGCAGCATCGGCGGTTCGATCAGGGAGCCTTCTTCCAGAACGATCGCGATGTGCGCCTCGCCGGCGGCCTCGCGGAGCTGCATGAGCGCGTCCATCACCTGGCCGAGATCGTCGCCCAGCATTTCGGTGTAGGCGAGCACCACGCCCGGACGCTTGCGCTGCACGGCCTGAACCATGTCGAGCGGGTCCTCGTGGACGATCAGGGTGCGGCCCTCGGCGTCGAGCATCGCCTCGATGACGTTCTGGCGCAGCGGGTTGGCGTCGAGGATCAGGATGCAGCCCGCGTCGGTGGCGTCGGCTTCGGCGCCGGCCGTGCGGTGCGAGATGGTTACCGGCACGCGCAGGGTGAAGGTGGAGCCTTCTCCGGGAACGCTGTCGACGGTGACGTCGCCGTTAAGGGCGCGCGCCAACTTGCGGCAGATGGAGAGGCCAAGGCCGGTGCCGCCGTGCTTGCGGGTCTTGCCGCCGTCGATCTGGTGGAAGGGCTCGAAGATCTGGTCGAGCTGGTCGGTCGGGATGCCGCAACCGGTGTCGGAGACCAGGACCACAAGCTCGCCTTCGGCGCCCTCGCCGCGCAGTTCGGCCTTGAGGCTGACGGCGCCGTGCTCGGTGAACTTCACGGCGTTGGACAGAAGGTTGAACACGATCTGGCGCACGCGGCGTTCGTCGGTGACGACGCGCGACTTCACGGCCTCGATGTCGGCGTTGAGGGCGACGCCCTTGCTGCGGGCGCTGTCGGACCAGACGCCGCAGACATCGTTCAGCGTGTCGGCGATGTCGCACTCCTCGACCTCGAGGGTGATCGCGCCGGTTTCGATCTTGGCCATGTCGAGAATGTCGTCGACGATCGCCTTCATCGTCAGGCCGGAGCCATGCACCAGTTCGACGCGTTCGCGGACGTCGGCGTCGATGTCCTTGCGGCGCATCAGAAGCTGCGTCATGCCGAGCATGCCGTTGAGCGGCGTGCGGATCTCGTGGCTGGTGGTGGCGAGGAATTCGGACTTCGCCTTCAGGGCGCGTTCCAGCGCGACATTGGTTTCGCCAAGCTTGACGTTGGCCTTGCGGATGTCGTTGCGGCTGCGGCGCATCGAGGCGTAGTGCACGCCGCCGCCGGCCAGCGCGATCAGGCCGATGGCGCCGAGCGCCACGAAAATCGTGTTGCGCTGACGCGCGCGCGCCTTGTTGAGCGCGACTTCTTTCTCAAGCGTTTCGGTGCGCAGCCGCGCCAGACGCAGCTCCTGGCTGGTGAAGTCGAACTGCGCGCCCATCAGCGCGGTGTTGGCCGCCGCCGAAACGTTGCGGGCTTCGTCGTCGAGGCGCTTGAACGCCTTGAGGTGGCGCAGCGCGAGACGGGTCTGGCCGAGATTGTTGTAGATTTTCGAAGCCGCGTCGTGGAATTCGCGGAACGGCATCGGCGTTCTGTCGAGATCGACGCCCTCGAAGGTGCGCGTGATGAGGTCGCCCGCCTCGGCGACATTGCCGCGCGCGAACTCGACCTCGGCGAGGACGCCATAGAGGAAGGGCTCCCATTCCTGCGCCGAGCCGCCGCGCGAGAGCGACAGCGCCCGGTTCACCGTGTCCTCGGCGCCGATGAGATCGCCCTGCGCTAGCTGGACCGCGGCGAGGTTGGTGAGGATGCGCGCCTGAAGCATCGGGCTGTCCATGTCGACAGCGATCTTCAGCGCGTCGCGGAAGCCTTCGGCGGCCTTGTCGTATTGCGCCAGCTCGCGATAGGCGTGCGCCATGTTGTTGAGACGCGCGAGATTGACCGAGGGATCGCCCGCGAAGGCCTCGCCGGCGCGGCGATAGAATTCGAGCGCGCGTTCGTAGTTGTGGGCGTCGGTGTAGATCGATCCGACCTGCTGCAGCGCCAGCGAGAGGCTGCGGTTTTCGCCGAGCGCGGCGAAGGTGGACTGGGCGTCCTGATAGTCCTGAAGCGCGCTGGCGTAGTCGCCGGAAACGCGCGCCGCGCCCGCGCGCGCCATCAGAAGATCGCCGTAAAGCTTGGTGTCCGCGCCATGCTCGCGGGCGATCCCAATCGCCTGTTCGAGCACCTTGACGCTTTCGTCGGAGCGGTTGAGGCGCTTGAGCGCTTCGCCCTGCAGCCAGAGCGCCGTTGCGTGGTCGAGCAGGCAGTCCTGACCGCAGGCGAGCGCCAGGTCGTCGGCCTGTTGCGCGAGATCGAGGGCTTCGGCCGGGTCGGCCATCATGCGCGACTTCGCCTGCCCCGCCAGATCCTGGAAGGGCGCCGATTGCGCGGTTTCCTGCGCGGGCGACGCCGGAGCGCCAGCCTCCTGAGCGAAGGACTGGCCGGCCGCAACGGCGAAGAGCAAAACTGAAAGTGCGGCGGAACGCATAGACAATATACCCGGCAACTCTACGAGAAACGCTAAGGCAGAAAGGCTACGATCCCGATAACCATCGCCTGAAAGCTCGCCGAACTCGCTAACGATTTGGTCGCAGTTTTCGCCGCTTGCCCGGCCTTGCGCACGGGACATCCGCGAGGGTCAGACCGCCACGCCGAAATGCATCGCCGACGGGGGCCGGATGCGCTCTTTCAACTCATCGGAGCGCAGGAACTCCAGCAATTCATCCAGCGGCATCGGGTAGCCGATGAAATAGCCCTGCACGAGATCGCAGCCCATCATCGAGAGCAGCGCCAGGGTTTCGGCGTCCTCGACGCCCTCGCCCACGACCTCCAGCTCCAGCGCGTGGCCAAGCTCGATGGTCGAGCGGACAAGCAGCGGGTCGCGGTGGCTGTGCGTCAGGTGAGAGATGAACGAGCGGTCGATCTTCAGCTCCTGCGCGGGGAGCTGCTGCACATAGGCGAGCGAGGAGACGCCCGCGCCATAGTCGTCGATCGAAATGCGCACGCCGGCGTTGGCGAACAGTTTGAGGTGATGCAGCGCGATCTTCCAGTCGTCGATGGCGGCGCTTTCGGTGATCTCGAAGGAGATGCGGTTCGGCGCCTGCTGCAGGATCTCCATCGTCGTTTCGACGAAGCGGCGATCGGTGAGCAGACGGCCCGAGACGTTGATGGCGATGCGCAGCGGATAGCCTTCGGCTTCGAGACGCTTGGCTGTCCTCGACCGCGCGCAAAAGTCCGAAGCGGGTGAGATCGCGGATCTGGCCGGTTTCCTCGGCGGTCGGGATGAAGGCGCTGGGGGGCACCTCGCCGCGCGTCGGGCTGGTCCAGCGGGTGAGCGCTTCGACGGCGACGACTTCACCGGTGCGCGGACGCGCCAGCGGCTGGTAGACCAGCCTGACCTCGCCATTGGCGAGGCCGTCGCGGAGTTCGTCGAGCAGGCTGAGGCGGCCCAGCGGGTCGCCGTATTCGTGCGCCGAGAAGGGCTGCAGCCAGGCGCCCTGCTCGCGGGCCTGGTCGAGCGCCATTTCGGCCTGATGCAGAAGATCGGTGCAGCTGAGGCCAGGCTGCTTCATCTGCGAGAAGCCCATGCGCGCGCTGACGTTGACGCAGTGGCCGTGCAGTTCGACCGCCTGTTCGAGGTTGAGACGCATGTCGGACAGGAAGGCCCGCGCCTCCTCGGCGCCGCCGGGAAACAGGATATGCGCGCCGAGCGCGTCCGGGGCGAGCCGCGCGACCATGGCGCTGCTGCTGAAATCGCGGATGCGGGTGGCCAGCGCCTCGACCAGATCCTCGGCGAGGTCGTAGCCGATCGCGGCGCGGATGCGGGCGAAACGGTCGATGCCGACGGTCACGACGCAACTGATCACGCCGGCCTCGCGGCCGCGTCTCAGTTCGATATCGACCAGCAGGTCCTGCCGCGTCTTCAAGGGGCCCTCTTATGCCTCTCAGGGACGCCGCCCGAGGACGACATCCGGCCGGCTGCGCTGCGAACGGCCCCCGTCCGGTCGAACACACCTTTGCGAGGGTACTCTTGGCGCCCCAATCATAAAATTTACTTAATTACAAACAGTAATAACAGTATATGTTTCGTGTTCGCCGCCGAATTTACAGAATATCCGCGCCGGCGTTCTTCCCGGCATCGCGGGTGGGCGCAACGCCATGAGCCGCCGAGAGAGGCTCGCCATGCGGGACCCGCTATCGGGACCCGCCATAGGTAGGGGCCGCCATGAGGGGCCGCGCGAGAGGATTTATCGTGAGGTTTTCGCGTTATGCGCCGGCCGGGCGACGCAGAAACTGGAGCGGGCGATGCGCTCCTATTTCATTTATAATGTGAACTATTTCAATAACTTAACTCGAAATCACATTCAAAATGTAGGGAATTTTGTAGGGAGAAAAGTAGGGAGTTCTTGAGCTTTTTCAATTTGGAGCGATTCACATGATTCGAGCGCAATCCGCTCTATTGCGCTCTTGGTTGTATCACACGCCCTCTGAATACGTGGGGCCCCGGTTCCGCCCCTAACTTGAGTAATCATGTGAATCATAGTTGTTTGGCTATACTCGCCCGACAATTGAACGCACTATTTCTGGTAATGTCTATGTCCGATTCCATTTCCGCCAATGCTCGCGAGCGTGATCTCAAAGCGTGGATCGCCTTTCATATAGCCTGCCGCATTGAAGCGGCGGGACTGACGCAGACCCAAGCTGCTGAGTATATGCGGCTTAAGCAGCCTGATTTGTCGGCAGTGTTGCATGGCAAGTTAAATGGCTACTCGGTTGAACGACTGGCGCGCTGCCTATCGGCGTTGGGCGACGAAGTGCGGCTGACAGTGAAGGGAGCGGACGGTTCGGAAGACTCGTTTGTTCTAGAAGACGCCTAGACGATGCTGACTCCTGGGGAAATCTACTCGAACCTAGATAACCTTGCCGCCAATCCCCCAGCGGGCGGAGCGTTCGGACTTGCGTTGATGGAGGCTGTGGGAGCACCGCGTTCGACGATTACCAAGCTCCGCGAAAAAGCGGCCGAAGGCGCGTTCACCTGGACGCGTATGCTACGCTTCGAGGCGACTGAACCGGGACAAGCAGGCAAGGCCCTCGACAGAATGAGAGACGAGGCGGAAGCCTCGCCCAAAAGCCGCCGCCCGCGCATCCTTCTTGCTTATGACGGTGACAGCATAGCGGCCTTCGATACTCGTATCGCTGACGAACCTCTGCGCGCTGGGCTCGATATGCTGTCGCTTGAGGGTGACGTCTTCTTCCCGCTCGGCGGGCATGAACGGTACGTACCGAAGAAGGAGCGCATGGCCGATGTCCGCGCCACGCGGTTCATCTCGCGCTTCCACGATGCTGTCCGCGATGCGAACCCTAAGTGGACGACTGATGACGATCGGCGTGCCCTGAACATCTTCATGGCGCGCATCCTGTTCTGCCTCTTCGCGGATGATGTCGGCATCTTCGAGAAAGACGTGTTCGAGAAGGCAGTGCGCCAATCGACAAAGGTCGACGGAACGGACCTCTCCGAATTTCTCGACGGGGCGTTCCTTCATATGAATACGCCGCTGGCGAAGCGGCCGCCGGAGACGCGGGGCTGGTCGAGGCTGAAATATGTCAACGGCTCGCTCTTCGAGGACGAGGCGCCCATGCCTGCGCTCGATGGGCGGTGCCGTAAGCTTTTGCTCGACTGCGCGGGCCTGAACTGGAAGCTCATCAACCCCGATATCTTCGGCTCAATGCTCCAAGCCGTGGTGGACGTTGAGAAACGCGGCGAGTTGGGGATGCACTACACGTCCCCCTCCAACATCATGAAGGTGCTGGAACCTATCCTGCTCGATCCTCTCAAGGCCGAGCTGAACCGCGCCGGAAAGGACAAGACCAAGCTCCGGACCTTCCTTGGACGGCTGGGGCGTATTCGGGTTTTCGACCCGGCATGCGGCTCCGGCAATTTCCTCATCCTTGCCTACAAAGAAATGCGGATGTTTGAGGTGGAAGCCTTACGCCGCCTGGCTGAGCCACGCCTCACAAGTATCCGGCTTGAGCAGTTCTATGGGATCGAGATCGACGACTTCGCCTGTCAGGCCGCGCGGCTAGGGCTTTGGATCGCAAAGTATCAGTGCGATCAGCAACTCGAATTAGACCTTGGCCAGCATACGGAATTTCTTCCGCTGCAGAAGGCGGGTGTCATCGTTAGAGGCAATGCGGCTCAACTCGACTGGCTGGAAGTTTGCCCTGCGGACGACGGTGCCGAGACAGTTGTGGTCGGAAACCCGCAGTTTCGCGGATCATCCTATTGGTCTGCCGAACAAAAGGCCGATATGGCGCGAGTTTTTAAGGGACGTGTCAAAAATTGGGGCAATCTAGACTATGTGACGCTGTGGTTCGCTAAAGCGCGCGACTACGCACTTGCAACCGGCGCGCCTTTCGCCTTCGTCTCTACCAATTCTATTGTACAGGGTGTGCAAGTGCCCGAGCTTTGGCCGCACCTTCTCGATGAACTTGAGATTCGCTTTGCGCACCGCTCATTCAAATGGTCGAACCTCGCGGCGTATAACGCGGGCGTGATTTGTGTGATCGTCGGCATGGGGCTGCCAAGCAGCAAACCGAAACGTCTGTTCGACGGCGACACCGTGCGCAACGTGGACATGATCGGTCCTTATCTTGCGCCGGGTACGACCGCGATCGTCGCCAAAGCAAGCAAGCCGCTCGCCGACCTTGAACCAATGCTATTCGGTAACAAGCCGACTGATGGCGGTAACCTGATACTCAACCGCGACGAGCGTGATGCCCTGTTGGATATGTACCCCGAAGCAGTACGTTTCATAAGGCGATTATACGGATCACAAGAGTTGATGAAGGGCATCGAACGGTATTGCCTGTGGGTGGCTGATGAGGAGGTGGAGACAGCAAAGGGTATCCCGGAAATCGCCCGTCGCTTCGCTGCAGTGACGCGAGACAGATCCAAAGAGGAAGCAAGCGCCATATCCAAATCGTTTGCAGATCGGCCCCATCGATTCCTGCAAAGGCCGGGGGCTGCAATTTCGCACACGATCATGGTGCCTCGTCCGGCGAGCAAGGATCGCGATTACCTACCTGTCGACGTGAAGGACGAAACCAATATCATTTCAAGCGAGGCCTTCGGAATTTTTGACGGCGCCCTCTGGCAAGCCGCCGTGTTGTCATCGCGCCTACATCGACTGTGGTTGGAAACAGTAGGCGGGCGGCTCAAAGAAGACCCGCGCTACTCCAACACGCTAGTCTGGAACACTTTCCCGCTACCGCCACTCTCGGACCGTCGAAAGAACGAGTTGGAGGAGCACTGGTGGGAGATCGACCTTGCCCGCAAAGAGGCGGGATTCGGTCGGAGCTTGGGGGATCTTTATGCTCCCAAGACGATGCCGCGCGCGTTGCGTCGAGAGCACGAGGAACTGGACGAAACGATGGAGACGATCTTCGGCTCACGACGCTACCGTTCGGATGCGGACCGCATCGAGCACATGCTCCAGCTCTACGAGCGCATGATTGCGGAGGAAACAAAAAGCATTGAGGAGGCCAAGGCGGCCAAGAAAATGAAAAAGAGGACCACCGCATGAGCGAAGCGACCAAAAACACGGAAGGCAACAGTATCGGCTCCACCACGCTGCATTATGCGGCGACGGGCGCCTCCAAAGCCACAAACGCGCTTGGGATGCGCGCCATGCAAGCGCGTGTGTGGGACAAGGTCGACGCCCAGCATCTTCTCGTGAAATCGCCGCCGGCCTCCGGCAAATCACGCGCGGCGATGTTCGTCGGGTTGGAGAAACTGCGCACAGGCGCGGTGCGGAAGGTTCTGGTCGCTGTTCCCGAACGCTCCATCGGCGCCTCGTTCCGCGATACATCGCTGGCGGCGCATGGCTTTCATTCTGACTGGACTCTCGATCTGGACCTCTGCACCGTTGGCTCCGAAACCGGCCGAAAAGTGGACGAGCTCATCGCGTTCCTCTCGGCCGATGAAGGGCGCACGGCGCTTTGTACCCATTCCACGCTTCGCGCCGCTTATGCGAAGACCAATGATGTTACGATTTTTGATGGGTGCTTGGTCTGCGTTGACGAGCTGCACCACGCTTCTGCGGACGAGAACAGCCGCCTCGGAAACCTTCTCCGGGGATTGATTGATCGGGCGGGCGAAGTCGGCCGCGATGCGGCGCATATCCTCGCCATGACGGGTTCCTACTTCCGCGGCGACGGCACGGCCGTTCTGCACCCGGAGGATGAAGCCCGTTTCGAGCGGGTAATCTATACCTACTACGAACAGCTAAATGGTTACGAGCACCTCAAAACGCTGCACATCAATTTTCGCTTCTATCAAGGCCGCTATCTCGACGCGATTGGAGAGGCGCTTGATCCGGCTCTCAAGACCATCGTGCACATTCCCCATGTCGGCTCAGCCGAAGGGAGTGGCGTCAACAAGATGTTCGCAGTCGACGCCATTGTGGATGCGATCGGCGATCGGCTGGGCGAGAACGCCAAGACAAGCGTTGATCCTACAACAGGCTTTGTCCACCTCACATCTGGTGGGCAGACGCTACGCATCGCCAATCTTGTCGATGATAGTTCCGACCGGGAGAAAGTTCTCGCCTCTCTCCGCGCAGTGAAAGAGCGTGACGACGTCGACATCATCATCGCCCTCGGCATGGCCAAGGAAGGCTTCGACTGGGTCTGGTGCGAGCATGTCCTGACAGTCGGCTATCGCGGCTCGCTCACTGAGGTAGTGCAGATCATCGGCCGGGCGACGCGCGACGCGCCGGGAAAGACCGAGGCGTGTTTCACCAACCTCGTATCAGCTCCTTTCGCCAAGGATGAAGCCGTCAGCCGCGCCGTCAATGACATGCTCAAGGCCATCTCTGTATCGCTCCTTATGGAGCAAGTGATGGCGCCCGTCTTCAAGTTTCGCACCCAGAAAGGCGCGGACGAATTCGATGGCTCGCCGGGCACGGATACGAAGCCCGATCCGGTAAGCAACGCCGGTGAGATCGAAATCATGGGCATGCCAGAGATCGATAAAAAGGCCGTCGAGGCGATCGAGACCGACTTCAACGACTTGTTCGCCGACGTGCAGAACGATCCGCGCACACTAACGGTGATGATCAATCCTGACGATCATCATACTGACATCATGTATGATCTGGTTGTGACGGACGTGGTCAGAAAACGCTATCCGGATTTTTCCGAGGCGCAGGTGAATGACACCGTCGGCCTGTTTGGCGTGCGCGCCGGTCTGGGACGCGAGGTGGCCAAAGACCCGAGCATCATACAAACGCCTGGCATGTCAGAAGGAGAGCAGGCGCTGTTCCGGGAGCCTGAGGCCGGGACTGGCGAGAGGTCTTCGGAAGGCCCGAACGCCGGAGACCGCTTCGTCCAGCAAGCCAAGCGGTTCATCAACGTCAAGGAACTGCAAGTCGATCTGCTCGGCGGGCGACGCGATTTCCATGACGCTTACGAGCTTTTGTCGAAAGAGCTTTCCGAGGAATTGCTCGCACGCCTGCATGGCGAGGTTCGGGCCCTCAAGGTGAACATGACGCAAGAGGAGGCAGAAAAGCTCTACCCTCGCATCAAAGAGTTTATTCAGCGCGAAAGTCGCGAACCCAACTTGAACGCTCCTAATGGACGCGAGGTTCGGCTTGCGGAAGCGCTCGCCTTCTTGCGCAAGATTTCGAGACAGAAGCGCGCCGAAATGGCGGGGGCGGATGAAGGGCCATCCGGCGCGTTGGGAGGCGCCGATGTCTGAGGAAAGCGAAAAGATCGATTATCTCAACGACAAGCTTCTCCTCACACCGGAAGAGAAACCGAAAGCGGCCCGAACACCTATTGTCGAGCGTGCAGTCGAAGTGCTGGTTCGCATCAACACATTCATCGACGAGACAGGCGCCGAACCCGTATCCGAGCCCGAACGCAGTGTCCGAGAACGTATGCTGGCCAATGAGCTGGCAGGATTGCGGGCGTCGAGGCCAGACCTGGTAGACCTCAAACCATTTGATGTACGAGGCCTCGTATTTGGAGGCTCCAGCGAGATTGATCCGCTCGACGACCCGTTGCTTTCAGATGACATCGGTATTTTTGAGGTCCGGGATGAGCTTAAACCAATGGCCCGTCCCGACTACATTGCCGACCGCCAGCCGTGCCCCGACTTCGAGCGCTTCGAGCCCCTGTTTGATGAAGTTCGCAAGAATGTCGAAGACGGTGCGCGAAAACCGCAACCTTTCCGTCAGGAACGCGTCGATCTTGGCGAGTTCTTCGTTCTCAAAGGACAGCTCGTTCATGTCGCGGACGTGCGCGACGAACACCGCCGCAATGGCAAACCCGATGCACGTTTGCGCGTTATCTTCGACAACGGCACGGAGTCGAACCTTCTTATGTCATCACTGGTCCGTCGGCTCTATGAGGATAAGGACGCTCAACGCATCGGGACCACAGATGCGGGCCCACTTTTCGACGGCGCGCGGACGGGATTAGTGTATGTCCTACGATCATTATCGGACAAACCCGAAGCACAAGGCCTGTTGAAGATCGGCACGACATCGGGGTCTGTCGAAGACCGTATCGCACGAGCGGAAACCCAGTCGACGTTTTTGTTCGCGCCGGTCACTGTCGTTGAAACGTTTGAGCTAACCGGCCATTCCGCGAAAGAGGCCGAGAAACGAATCCATCATGCTCTTCGAGCTTATCACGTCACCCTCCGAGTAACCGGGCCGGACGGAAGGATATTTAGAGCAACCGAGTGGTTCAAAGCGTCACTAGAAGTAGTAGAGGCGGCGATCCAGGGTAGCTTAACTTGAAATTTCGTCCTTATCGACATGCTTGAAAGCGGCCAGACCGGCGCCCACTGGGTATTCCCACAAATACCGGACAAGCTGGGGATGGTGCACGACAGCCGAATAGGTCGTCTCCGGTCCCATGCTGCGCTCTTCGTCGTCTCTGGTTCAGATGTAGAATTTAAAAGGCTGCTTCCCGCCGCCCTTGGCGCTGCCCATGACGAGAACATCGCCCACCTTATTTGCGAACCGGATGGTGACGGGCAACCCATCGGAATAATTGCAGGCGTTGTAGTTGATCTTGGTGAGCGCCAGAATGTCGGACAGCACTGTTTCAAGGTCCGGCCGTTCGCCCGACGATCTCAGCACCGTGACGTTCAGGGGGTTCGGCGTCTCCGGACCGATATAGGTGTCGAGCCGCGGCGCATAACCCGACGTCCAGAGAAAGGCGTTGTTGCCGTCGAGGATCATCGCCGTCCCGCGTAAGGTCGGGTATTTGCCGTCCCGGAAAAGTTTCACCTGGCCGGTTGTCGTCTTAATCCGTACGCCAACAATATTGGTTTCCACCGGCGCCGCTTCCTCGAACGCCTCCCATTCCTCCCTTGAGAAGCCGGCGCGGCCGTGGATGAACAATTCCTTCGGCGGCCCACCGAACTTCTCCTCATATGTCTCCAGCACCTTGCCGATGAGATCCTTGGCGGCGGCCTTCTTCAGGTGAAACTCGCCGTCCTCGGTCTGCCAGGGACCGTTCGCCCCGCGAAACACGATCCCGTCGCCTTCCGACAGAAACATCTGAGCGGCGCAGCACGCATGGTCTTTTTTGTCGTTGGGCAGATTCTTGAAGACAAGACCGACATAACAGACCCCATCGCGCATCCCCGCGATCTTCCAGGGCGGTTCAGCCTGCGTCTTGTAATAGAGCCCCGTCGCAAGATTCCAGGCGATGGTCGCGGCGTCCTGAACGCCCCTGATTGGATAGCCGTGCTTGTTGGTGAAAGCATCCGGCGCCAGCGTCGTTTCCCTGACAAGCTGAGAAGTGTAGCCGAGTTTCAGGAGCTTCGCTTTCGCCTGCCGGTGAAAATCCGGCACGTCGTCGAAAATGTCCTCTTTCGTAAGATCGAGCACGTCCTCCAGCAGTGGCAGGCTGCTGCGCTGCTTTTGCCGCTTCACATATTCGCCGGGGGATAGAGTCACGCCGCTGCGGCGCGCCTGACGTGTGCAGCGCGCATAGATGATCTCCGGCAGGACGAACATCCAAACATCTGGCCGGCGTTCCTCATTGTCATCATGATGGCGGACGCGGTCGAGGAAGATCTCGACGGTTTGCGCAACCGCCTCATGGTGATTTTCCAAAGCGGTCGTCGTTTCGATCCTGTCGGCGCTGACCTCATATCCGATGAAATCGTCCGCATCATAACTCACCCCGAAGGCCGCGGGCATTCCAGGAAAATTGCTGAGATGGAGACGATGCTCCTTGTCCGTCTTTTTCGGCGGCGGCACGAGCACATCGCCGAGCGCGCCGCGCGCCCAGGTCCGGAAATAGCCCAGCCCCGCTTTCGTGCCGATGACGCCGATCGTGATGACCTTGTTGCGGTCGTCCGCCTTGTGCGGACCGTAGAGGAAGAGACCGTCCTTCGGGTGATCCGTCGACTGGCCGAGCCCGAAGGCAAGTCCGGGTTCGGGCAGATGAATGAGTTTCGGCGTGGCGATGTTGAACTTCATTCCGGCGCCTCCCCATCTTCCGACGGCTCGCCGTCTTCCGGGTCGAAGTCGCCGGCGAGCGTCGAGGGATCGGCCTCCTCCGCGTCCTCATCATCATCGATGATCGGCGTCGTCATGGGCGAGATCATCTGGATAGGCATGACATTGAGCACGAGATCACCACCCGCCCCGACGGGGAGTGTGATATAGGGGTCTTCCCCCGCCATCAGCTCCAGAAACGCCATCATGCGACCGTGCCAGGCTTTGTTCCGCCAGCCCTTGCAGTCGCTCCGCCGATTGCGGTGCTGCTTCTCCGTGTCGTCGATGACATCGCCCTGTCGGTCTTCTTCGCCTTCAGCGTTCTTCTTGAGATCCGAAAACAGAACCCGCGCTTTCAGCCTGAAATGAGGAAACGGATAAAAATTGGGAATCGCGCTGACCCCGTAGGACCAGACCCGTCCCCTCGCGACATTGCGCAAAACAGACCGGCGCTTGCCCTCCTTGGGTCCCCACGGGATGCGCTCATTGATCCGCACCTGTTCGGCTGCGGCGTGATGCCCGAGCCCGCTCGCCCATTCATATTCTTGAAACCCCATTGCCGAGAGACGCCGCTCCCATGCCTGACGGAAGAGCGCGACGAGAATGTTGCTCGCTTCACGGCGCTTGATGTCGAGTTCAGACCAGCCCTTCTCCATGAAGGCTGAAAGGCGGATCGTCGAAATCGTCTTGATCGGTCCGAACCCGTCGAAATGCTCCGCCATTTCCAGCGAGGAGGCGAAGGTGATGAAACCGGAAAGATGGGGATAGGTCGGAAAGGCGAAGCTCTTCGCCCGCTTTTTCAGCTTGTCGCGATCGCATGGTCCGGTCGGGGCTACATAGGCGATCTCGTCCGGCGCGCTTTCAATCGCGACCCAATTGCTGGTCAGCGTCTCGTCGCGGTGTTCCAGTTTGATTTCATTGCGCCGGCGGTGCTGCTCCCATTGCGGCTGAACAACGGGCTCTTTGAGCTTCGGGACATTCTGCTTTTCAAGCGTCTCAAGTAGATCGGCGAGACCGTCCGCATAGCTTGTTTCGAAATTGAGATATTGCAGCTCCCCCATACCGAAGACTTTTTTGAAGCGCTTCACACGGAGCGGCAGGATGAACTTGTCGTCGCCGATTTCACGAGAGACGTCTGTCGCGATGCCGATCTCTTCCTGAACGCCGTCTTTCTGCAAGCCGATGTCGGTGCAAATCAGCAATTGCTTCACCGCCCGATCCTGGAGCGTGCGGGTCAGCGTCTTTCGCCAGCGTTCGCCGGCTTCGAGATTCAAAATGTCGGCAAAGACCTGATACCCCGCAGCCTCAAGGCGCGGGGCGAGCCATTCGGTGAATTCGTTGTCTTCCGGCGTCGCCTTCGTGATGAAGACTACGTCGCGCTCTTCCTTGGGTCCCGTCATGGGGTCTTGCCGATAAAGGCTCCTTCTTCATTATCGCCGGTCCGTGCGCATATTTGTCTGTTCCGCCGATTCACTCTCTATATATAGAGTTTTCCACGATTCGGTGCGCCCATACCTTCAAAACCCGCTCAGTAATCTGGCGCGGGTTCCAATTTTTTCGGAGACTGTTAGGGCGCTGGTCGAGCGCAGTCGGTCAACGCTTCAGCCCGAAGTTTCTGTCTCAGGATTGAAATTTAAGTCACCGCCGTTGCGAGAATGGCGGTTTGCGCTCAATCGGGCTTTGATCCGCGAGGATCTGGATTTTCGATCCTGCAATTCCTTCTCCAG
>JAWKVD010000014.1:0-104073 GCA_041398225.1 Hyphomonadaceae bacterium
CCCCGGCTGGATTCCCGGACGGCTACGCCGTCCGGCGCCGGGGACGCGTGGCTGAAGCCACGCTTTCCAGAAATGGAGCCTATCGAGAGACTGTCGGGGTTGATGCCCTCCGGCCGCAGGCCTTCGGGCGTTCGTCGCTGAAATCGCAATGCGATTTCCGCCTGCGGCGCCGCTTCTCACGGTCCCGGGTCTTCGCTGCGCTCGCCCGGGATGACAGCGGTGGTGACGGCGGTGGGAGATGCGCACGAACTGCTATCGATCCGCTGTCATGAGGACGTGATTTGCACGTCGTAGTTTGCGGCATGACCCAGAAACACATCAGCCGCCGCACCGCGTTGAGCCTTGGAGCGATGCTGTCGGCGTCGGCCTGCACGACCGCCGCCTCGCCCGGGCTGGGCCGGCTGGGATCGGCCGCCCCGGACCGCAAGAACGGCGTCTTCACGCATGGCGTCGCATCCGGCGATCCCTTCCCTGAGTCCGTGGTTCTGTGGACGCGGTTCGTTCCTGCGGACGGCGGACGCGCCAATCTCGGCTGGGAGGTGGCGGAAGACGAAGCGTTCGAGCGTATCGTCGCCGCGGGCGAAACCGCCGCCGGACCCGACACCGATTATTGCGCCAAGACGATCGCCGGGACTCTCAAGCCGGGCGCGCGCTACTGGTACCGGTTCAACAGCCTGTCCGGAGTCTCGATCGCCGGGCGCACCCGCACCGCCCCCGCGCGCGACCACCAGGCCGACCTGACGCTTGCCCTGTTCGCCTGCTCCAACCTTCCCACCGGCTGGTTCAACGCCTACGCCCACGCGGCGTGCGATCCGGACATCGATCTGTGCGTCCATGTCGGCGACTATTTCTATGAATACGCGATGGACCGCTATGGCGCCGACGCGCTGCCGGGACGCACGGTCGATCCGTTCGAATGCGTGACGCTGCCGCAATACTATTCGCGCTACGCCACCTATCGCTCGGACCCCGATCTGCAGGAGCTTCACCGGCAGAAGCCATGGGTGATGACCTGGGACGATCATGACTTCGCCAACGACGCCTGGATGGGCGGGGCGCAGAACCATCAGCCGGAAACCGAAGGCCCGTGGGAGACGCGAAAAGCCGCGGCGATCAAGGCGTTTCGCGACTGGACGCCGACGCGGGCCTCGTCCTCGAAAGTGGGGCTGCTGCATCGCACGCTGAGCTGGGGCCGCCTCGCCGACCTGATCGTTCTCGACAGCCGCATGGTCGGGCGCACCAACCAGATGGACTGGCGCCCGGTTCTGTTTCCCGCGCTCGACCAGTCGGACGACGCCTTCAGCCGCATCGCATGGGACTATTATAACGGCCCGATGTCGGACCCGCGCCGCACCATCCTCGGCGCCGATCAGGAGGCGTGGTTCGCGGACCGGCTTGGCGATTCGGCGGCGCGCGACATTCCCTGGCAGATCGTCATCGAAGGCTCCGTGCTTGGCGCCGCGGTCGCCCCGCCCGACAGCGACGAGACGTTGGCGCAGACCGCCTCGGAGGGCGAGCGCAAGATGGCGCATATGCGCGCGCGGCTCGGCGCGGCGGGACTGCCCTACGACCTTCCGCTCTGGTGCGGCTATCCCGAGGCGCGCCGGCGCTTTCTGGACATCTGCGCGCGACACGGGCGCAATGTTCTGGCGCTGGGCGGCGAAACGCACGCGGGCTGGGCGTTCAACCTTCCGGGAGGCAAGGACGGCCGCCCGGCATGCGTGGAGGCGGCGGCCTTCGCGGTCGCCAGCAGCGGCAAGGCGCGCGGCGGCGCGCTGATCAAGGGCGAGCGGGAATCGGCCTATCGCGCCTCCAGCCCAGAGATCGGCTGGTGCAATCTGGCCGAGTGCGGATACACGCGCATCCACGTAACCGAAACGCAAAGCGCGGCCGACTGGATCGGCTTCAACGATCTGACGAACCGCGATTGTCCGCCCACATCGGTCGAACGCACCGTATCCGAAGCGACGCAGGCGCATGGCGCATCGGCGTGGTCGCCGGCCTGACGCCGCGCACGATCCGGTGAGCGTGTTCGATTTCGTGAATCGTTGTTCAAACCGTCACGGACCAGTCGTACCCGATTGATAGCTGCCCCAACGATCAAACAACGCATCGTTCGAGGAGCAGACCATGTCCAGAACCACGTCGGTCCAATGGATGAGACGCATCGGCGTCTCGACGCTGGCGCTCTCGGCGATCCCCTTCAACGCGGCCATCGCGCAGGAAGCCGAACCGGCCGCGCCCACGCGCGAGACCGTGACCATCATCGGCTACGCCGCGCAGAACGCCGAAGCGATCGCGGAAAAGCGCGACAGCCAGATCATCGCCGAATTCCTCACCAGCGACGACATCGGCCAGCAGCCTGACTACAACATCGCCGACAGCTTCCGCCGCATGCCCGGCGTTCAGACGGTGTTCGACGAAGACGAAGGCCGTTACGTCTCGATCCGCGGCCTCAATCCGAGCTACACGCTGGGCAGCTTCGACGGCGCCACGATGGCCAGCGCCGAGCGCGGCAACCGCCAGCTGAACATGGAGGCGATCCCCTCGACAGCCGTCCGCAGCATCGAGGTTTTGAAATCGCGCACGCCGGACATGGACGGCAACGCCATCGGCGGAACCGTGAACCTGGTCAGCCGTTCGGCCTTCGACCACACCGGCCTCTACGCCGCCGGCAACGCGCTGGTCGGAACCTCGGACAGCCAGGACATTCCGAGCAAGGGATACAATCGCAGCAGCGACGATGCGATGAACTTCCGCGTCGACGGAACCGTCTCGACCACGTTCGGCGACCTCGATCAGTTCGGCGTGCTGGTTTCGGCCAACTGGAGCCAGAAACACCGCGACCAGGAACGCCTGCTGCCGCAATCCGTTCCTTCGGACGTCACCCAGGACCCGCAGGACGCCTCCGGCCTCGGCTCGATCGACCTGCTCTGGTCGTCCTACCCGAACTCGGTCGACCGCTTCGGCGGCACGGTCAAGTTCGAGTACCGCAATGGCGATGCCCTCGAGTCCGGCGTGTCGATGACCTATTTCGAACAGGACGACAACGAGCTTCGCAACACCCAGCGCCTTCGCAACCGCTCGGGAAGCAGCGCCAGCTTCGTGCGCTTCAACGACTACCCGATCGAAAAGCCGCTGTTCATCACGCAGGGCTGGCTCAACTGGGAGCCGGACGACAACCAGCGCCTTGAAGGCCGCGTGTCGTATTCGGAAGCGACCTTCCTCGAACCGTCGAACCAGCTGATCTTCAGCCTCGACGGCGCCGCGGCCAACTTCGACATCGAGCTGAACGGCGAAACGCCGGTCGCGACCAATGTCGATCCGCGCTTCAGCGACCCGACCCAGTACTCGTTCAACTCGTACGCGCCCTACACCGACGACAGCGACGAATACGTCCACGAGGGCCGTCTCGACTACGGCTACAACACCGACCCGCAGGACGCCGGCTGGGGCTTCGGCGCCGGGACCAAGATCAGGAAGATCACCCGCAACAACGACCGCACCCAGACGATCTACAACGGGTATACCGGCGCGACGCCGCTGACGCTCGACCAGTTCGACATGTATAACGGCGTCTACACGCCGATCTACGCGAACTTCCAGCAGCAGTTCATCGACTACGCCGCGTTCGAACGCTTCTTCCGCGACAACGTGGCGAGCTTCACGGTCGATACGCTGAACACCAACCGCCAGACGATCGGCTCGGACTGGATCGTCGAGGAGACGGTCGCGGCCCTCTACGGCCTGGTGCGCCACCATGGCGACCGCCACAACCTGATCTTCGGCGGCCGTTGGGAGAAGACCGAAACCGACGTGCAGCGCTGGAGCCGGACCTCGACCGGCGGCGCCAATGTCTCGGACTTCACGCCCACCACCCAGTCCGGCGACTATGACAACTTCCTGCCTTCGGTGACCTTCAGCTACGACCTCACCGACGCCTGGAAGCTTCGCCTCGCCGCCGCCAGCGCGGTTGGCCGCCCCAACCTGTCCAGCCTCGGCGGATCGGAGACGGTCAACGACGACGGCTCGATCAGCCGCGGAAACGCCGACCTCAAGGCGCGCGAAGGCGATACGATCGAAGGATCGCTGGAATACTACTTCCCGAACGATCAGGGCATCTTCTCGGTCGGCGTGTTCCACAAATCGATCGACAACGAGATCATCACCCGCACCACTTTCGAGGACATCGAGGGAACGCTGACCGAAGTCACCCAGCCCGTGAACGCCGACAGCGCCAAGGTCTCCGGCCTGGAGCTGGCGCTGGTTCAGAACCGGCTGGACTTCCTGCCGGGCGCGCTGTCGAACTTCGGCTTCTCCGCCAACGCGACCTTCCTGGACGGCAAGACCGAGGGCAGCAGCCCCACCGACTACCTTCCCGGACAGGCCGACTTCCTCGCCAACGTCGCGGTGTTCTACGAGCAGGGACCGTTCCGCGCCCGCGCGACCTACGCCTATGTCGACGACGTGCCCACCTCCTCGACCCGGAAGGACAAGGCGACCAACAATCTCGATCTGCAGGGACGCTACACCCTGAACGACAATATCGAGTTCATCGCCGAAGTCCGTAACGTGACCGACGAGAACAAGGTCAACCTGACCGGCCCGGACTATAACATCGTCCGGGACGTCAGCTTCTATGGCCGCCAGTTCTGGATCGGCGCCGCGTTCCGCTACTAGACCTGACCTTTGGCGGGGCGCGGCTGCCGCGCCCCGCCGCCTGAACCGGCATTGGAGACCGCATGCGACGTTCTTTCCTGATCTCCGCGGGGCTGATCGTGTGCGGCGCCTGCGCCGCCGCGCCGGCCCTGCCCCAGCAGGCGCCGAGCGTCGCGCGACTGTCGATCCCGACCTATGAGGCGATCGCCCCGCTTCATCTGACGGCGAGCAAGGTCCGCGAATACACAGCGCCCGAGGCCCGCCAGGGCGTCGCCGTCGACGCGACCCACTTCTACGCCGTCGTCAACAATGTGATCGCCAAGTACGACAAGCTTACCGGCGAGCGCATCGCCTACTGGTTCAGCCCGCGCGGCGGCCTGATCCGGCACATCAATTCCTGCATCGAAAACGCCGGCAAGCTGTGGTGCGCCAATTCGAACTTCCCCGAGACGCCGATGGCCAGCTCGGTCGAGGTGATCGACACCGCCGACATGACGCATTCCGAAAGCCGCAGCCTGGGCATTCTCGACGAGGGATCGCTGACCTTCTTCGAATCCTACAAGGACGGCTGGCTGGCGGGCTTCGCCCACTATGACGGCGAAGGCGGCCTGACCTACAAGGACGGCCGGTTCGCGGGCGTCGTGACCTATGACGCGCAATGGCGCCGCACCGGCGGATGGATGCTGCCCAACAGCGTGCTGGAGCGCATGGCGCCCCACGCCGCATCCGGCGGCGCGCTCGGACCGGACGGCTATCTCTACATGCTCGGACACGACCGCCCCGAAATGTATGTGCTGGCCCGCCCGACGATGGGACCGAAACTGATTCACATCGCCACGATCGACATCGACGTCGCCGGGCAGGCCTTCTCGTGGGACAGGAGCGCGCCGCGCACCGTGTACGCGATCAACCGGCCCACCGGCACGGTGCGCGTTTTCACAATCCCGGACGTCGCGACCAGCGACGCCGACGCGCACCCCTTCTAGGAGAGCGTAAGACCCAGCCAACATCTTGAGAAAGGGTACGCTGGGCTCACTACAAGTACATCGTAGGCGCATCGCAAACGTCAGACGTGCGCTCGGCTCGTTGAACGACCAAGCGGCCATGTCGCAAGCGCCAGATGTCTCCCGGCGCCGACCCAGCTTTCAACCAGACACATCTCGTGAACAGGCCAGGATATGGGCGCGATCGGGAACTCAGGCTGGTCGCTTTCGCCCCAGCAAAGCGTCATGTGAGGCGCAAAACTCGATCGAACCGGAAGGCGGATTCCTTTCGCCTCCAGCGCCGCGCGGATCGCCAACCGCAACGCCATCGCCTCAATCGCGTCGTTGCTGTCGATCGCAACGATCGGCGCCCGAACTTGCCCGGTCCTGAACGTCACGACGCGATCAAAGACGATCTCAAACGCCGGAAACCGTACTTCGGCGACCGCACGTTTCATGGCGCTCACCGCGTCTGGCGGAATGCGCCCACGCCCACCGCCGACACCAACAAGACTGAGATGGAGGCAGGCGGGCGCCACTCGCCGCCCGCGGATCATTCCACGTCTTTCGAGATTCCTGCCGACATCATGCAAGCGGTGCGCATCCCCGGGCGCCGGCTTCAGCGCAAAGAACACGTTCGTCCGCTGATCGTGAGAGGGCTCATCCATCGCTCATTCCCGTTCCAGGCAGATGTTGGAACATAACGGGAACGCAAGCAAGGCGTCGATCGAACAACACCGCAATCGGAGATCGCGGCGATCGCCCGGGAATCCGTTCTCGACGAAGAACGCCATGAGCCGGCGCCTAGTCCTGACCGGCAGGCGAACGGCGATCTCCGTCCGTTTCATTTCTGGTTTCCCGTCTCATGCGATGACCCACGCCGACATCAGCCCACGGCGGTGGCGTTGATCGTCTGCCCGGGCACGAGGTCGCTCGCGGGACATGGTCGACATGACCGGCGACATCGAGAACGTCGACGATGCGTTCGGCAGCGTTCGATTGATCGCAGACGGGACGACGCGACAAAGGTTGCGCCGAGCCAGCTAACCCTACGACAACCTGCGCGCTCGAGGGCCGGAGTCAGCGTCGATGTCCGCGCCGGAAATAACGCGCCGACCACAAAAGCGTGAATTGTGGTCGGCGTTTTAGCCGCGCTTCACTCCCGCGATAAAGCAAGGCATGCTCGAACGATGATATTAGGGAGGATAAGAGAAAAGGTTATGCTGGCGTGGGTCATGACGACTCTCGCCGCCCTTTTGCTTCGCGCTGTCGTCCCCGTCGGGTATATGCCGAACGCCGATCATTCGGGCTCCATCGAAATCGTCATGTGTTCCGCGAGCGCGGCCGAAACGGACGCGAGCCTGCCCGACGACAAGACGCCGGATCCGAACGAAGATGTGTGCGCGTACGCGATGGCGAGCACGTCGATGATTTCGACTGCGCCGACGCTGACCGTGTCCGCATCGATCTATGCATTCGAGTATGCGTTCGCGGCCTCCGTTCCCAGCGCCCGCTTGGCGCACTGGACCAAACACGCACCACCAACCGGACCGCCGACGCGTTCGGCATAGGCGATGCGCCCGCTTGTCTCCGACAATTGCTTTGCACGGGAGAGGAAACGACGGACGGATATCGCCTGGCCCAAGCGAGCCGTACGCCGTCCAGGTCGGGCCAAGGTTAGACCGAACCGCCCAGAGACATTCGACAGACAGTCAACTCAACAAAGCCGATGATCAAAACGACAGATCAAAATGATAACCGCCACGAGACAACAAAAATGAAGCGCAACAAGACAAACACCGGAATGCTGGCGGCGCTCTGCGGAGGAGTCGCCGCGCTTGGAATCGCTCTGTTGGCGCCGAACGCGCCGCTGGCGCCCCCGGCCAACGCCAAACCGCCGGCGCCGATGGCGTTCTGCCACGCATATCCGGATGCAAAGGCCTGCAGCTCCGGCTTTACCGACTGTGCGACCTGTCACACGACGCCGCCGGCCCGAAACGCTTTCGGACTTCAGGTTGAGGCGAACCTCGCGCCGGGCCTCCCCCGCCCGCTGAGCGACGAGGCCTTCCTGAAATACCTTCCCGAAGCCCTGAAGGCCGTTGAGGATCTAGATGCCGACACGGACGGCTTCTCGAACATCGTCGAGATCATGGCCGGGACCCAGACCGCCGACGCCACGAGCGTTCCGCGCATGCTGGCGTGCGCCCCGGAAGACAAGGCGCGTGCAGCCGGCGCTCTCTGGAATGTCTGCGAATACGATCCGGCCTACGCCTACAGGAAGGTGCACCTCGATTTCTGCGGACAATCGCCGTCACGCTCGAATATGGACGCCTTCCTGAAGGTCGAGGACCAGAACGAGAAGCTGAACCGGATCGGGCAGGCGCTCGATCAGTGCCTGAATTCGACCTACTGGCTCGGAAAGGACGGCGTCGTCTGGAATATGGCGAACGCGAAAATCCGCCCGGCGCATGCCGTGAAGTCCGGCGACAATCCGGGCCCGGTGCCGCTCGGCGATTATGACGACGACTACAATCTCTTCACCTGGGCCAACAGCGACGACAACGATGTTCGCGACCTCCTTCTGGCGCAGTACTTCGTCAAACGGACATCGTCTGACCCGGTTCGCCTCGAACAGGTGAGCGAGACCGAACTGGCGGCGCGGCCGCGGGGAACCAAACAGCCGGTTCCCGAAGAAAAGCGCGCCGGCATGATCACCACCCGCTGGTTTGCGGCGGTGCACACCATGTTCACCGCGATCCCGCGCACGACCGCCGCGCAGGCGTACCGGTCCTATCTCGGCTACGACATCGCCAAGATGGAGGGACTTCATTCGGTTTCGAACGAACCGGTCGACTATGATGCGAAGGGCGTCAACGCGCCGGCCTGCGCCGTCTGTCACGCCACGCTGGACCCGTTGAGCTATCCGTTCACCCGCTACAACGGCATCAGCGGCAACTACACCTACAACGACAAACGCCTTCTCGATTACGTACGGGTCGACGGAGCCCATGTCGCGGACGCGCCGGCCAGCGGCATGATCCTAGGCCAGCCGGTTAGCGATCTGCGCGAGTGGGCCGAGGTTGCGGCCAACAGCGACGCCTTCGCGATGAAGGTTACGGGCGACTACTGGAAACTGCTCATCGGGCGGGACCCGGACGTCAACGACCAGCCCGAGTTCAACCGGCTCTGGCGCGGCCTCAAATCAGAAACGACCTACAACTACCGCGTTGAGCGCATGCTGCACGACCTCGTGCTCACCAACGCCTATGGCCGTCCGTAGGGGAGGATCGAGTGAAGATATCTTATCATCTTGGACTGTTGTCCGTTTCGGTGTTGGTCGCCGCCTGCGCAAGCTCGGCGCCCTCGCCGCAAACCGATCTGGCCGCCGTCGAATCGCCGGCGCCGGTGGCCTCATCCGATCCGCGCGTGAAGTTCAAGGACGGCGAGCGCTACCTTCGGGACCTCTCGGCGAATCTCCAGATTCCCCGGGACGAGATTTGCAAGGAGCTGTCCCAGTATGACTGCATGACGGACGCTTTCAGGATCGTCCTTGGCGGCGTCGAGGCGCCGAACCTGCTCGTCAACGACCCCATCGAGAGCGCCGCGCTGACATCGCCCATCGCGCTGGATCGCGTCGCTCTGCATGTCTGCACGAACCGGGTCAAACTCGATCAGGAAAAGCCGGAGCAGGCGGTGCTCTTTCAGGCGGGCGCCTTCGGAAAGAAGGACAAGGCCAAGAAGCCGGATCCGGCCTGGATGCACCAAACGGCTGACACGATTTATGGATCCGTGCTCATGCGAACGCCCAGCGAGCAGGAGGTCCAGAACCTCGTCAGTTTCTACGATCAGGTAAGAGATGGGCGCGCGGCCAACAGCAAGGAGGTGGCCGCAGACTGGGTCACCCTCAGCTGCTTTGCCGTCGCCTCTTCGCTTGAAGCCGTTTTCTACTAGAATTTCCGGGAGCAACAATATGACATCCCTTTGGTCACGCCGCAGTTTCCTGCGCAATGCATCTCTCGGCGCCGCCGGCGCCGCCGTCGCAGCGCAGGCATCTCAAGGCGCATATGCCGACGAAGCCGCGATCGAACGAGCGCGGAACCCACGATTTCTGATCGTGCTCAGCTCGTTCGGGGGCGCCAACCAGGTCGACGCTTTCCTCTCGCGCCGCGAGTCCGAGATACCGAACGCCGCCACGTTGAACGCCTACCCGGACAGCCTGGTGCAGAACATCGGCGAGTTCAGGGCGATCGACCTCAAATCGCCCACGATCGGCGCCATTCCGGCGTCGTTCACGGCGAACCAGTCGAACTTTGTGCGCAAGCACTCGAACGACATGATGGTGATCACCCACACCGGAACGAGCGTGAACCACTTCGTCGCTCAGCAGCGCTCCATCAACGGCAACGCCGCATGGCTTGGGCGAACGCTTCAGGAGGCGACGGCGCTCACCTATGGGGCCGGCTATCCGATCCCCAACGTGCACCTGGTGAACGGCACAGGCTTCACCGAACGCGGCACCGACGAAACCATGCCCGCCTATGTCTATGGCGAGCGTGCGCCGACGCCCAACCTCTGGCCGCTGTCCCTTGACGGCTACAAGGGCGTTGTCGGAGCGCCGTCACGCGGCCTGTTCGAGAAGGCCCGCGCATTCAGAAACGAACAGCTGGATCCGTCGTCCGCCTTCTATCGCACCTTCAGCGGAAGCCAGCGCGTCAAGCACTGGACCTCCATTCGAGGCGACGCGCTGCGGGGCGTGGAGGCCGAAGACCTTATCACCAAGCTGATGCTGTTCCCCGACTCGGAAGCCATGCCGCTGACGGCCCATGGACTGAAAGGATCGGAAATAGGCCAGAAAGTCCGGGAGGCCTTCCCGAACTACGAGTTCGATCCGCTCGAAGCCCAGGCCGCCCTCGCTTTCATGCTGCTTCGCTATGGCGTGTCCGTCACGGTGACGCTTGGCCCGGACGGCAGCGCCGTCTTCAAGAAGGGCGTCAAGCTGGGCGAAGGCGGACTTGGCGAAGGCGACATCGTGAACCCGCCGATCTCGTTCGACTTCTCTCACCAGGCGAACCGCGAAGTGCAGGCGCTGATGTGGAACCGGCAGCTGATGATCGCCGACAGGTTGATCACCCTGCTGAAATCCGAGGAGTTCCGCGACGGGCAGAGCTTCTGGGATCGGTCGATGATCTACTTCGCGACCGAGTTCGGACGTACGCGCCGTCGTCCGAACAATGCGATGACGTTCGGCTCGGGACATGAGTTGAACAATGGTTCGCTGATCGTCTCGCCGTTTGCGAACGGTGGACACGTGCTTGGCGGCGTCGATCCGGACACCATGCTGACCTATGGCTTCGATCCGGAAACCGGGCGACCGGAACCCGGCCGCCATATGACCGAGCCCGAGGTCTATTCCGGCATCGCGCATGCCCTGAACATCGACACCTCGGGAAGCGCCCTGCCCGACATGCGCGCCATGCGCCGCAGCGCCTGATCGACAAAACCCGCGTCGCGAACGAACGGCCGCCCCAAAAGGGCGGCCGTTCACGCAACAACGGACAGGCTAGGGCTGGTTGCTGCCGCCCGAATGCTTCTTGATCTCGGCTCGGCTGACGACCATGTGGTGAACCTCGTCCGGGCCGTCGGCGAACCGCAAATGCCGAACGTCGGCATAAAGCTCGGCCAATGGCGTCCATTGCGAGATGCCCGTGGCGCCATGCACCTGGATGGCCTCGTCGATGATCTTGCAGGCCATCTCCGGCACCATAGCTTTCACCATGCTCACCCACACGCGCGCTTCCCGGTTGCCCAGAACGTCCATGGCTTTCGCCGCTTTCAGAACCATCAGCCGCATCGCCTCGATGTCGATCCGTGCGCGCGACACGAGTTCCGGATTCTTGCCGAGTTTGATCAGGGGCTGACCGAACGCCTCGCGCGACAGGCCGCGCTTGATCATCATCTCCAGCGCCTGCTCGGCCTTGCCGATTGTGCGCATGCAGTGATGAATGCGCCCGGGACCGAGCCGCACCTGGGAGATTTCAAATCCGCGGCCTTCTCCGAGCAGGATATTGCTCTTCGGCACGCGCACATTTTCCAGCTTGATATGCATATGTCCGCGCGGCGCATGGTCCTGGCCGAACACATGCATGGGGCCGAGCACATGAACGCCGGGCGTATCCATCGGCACGAGAATTTGCGATTGTTGCAGGTGGGCGGGCGCATCCGGGCTCGTCTTCACCATGCAGATCATGATCTTGCAGCGCGGATCCCCCGCGTTCGAGATGTAGTACTTCTCGCCGTTGATCACCCACTCGTCGCCAACCAGTTCGGCGCGTGTGGCGATATTCTTGGCGTCGGATGAAGCAACCGCCGGCTCGGTCATCGCGTAGCACGAGCGAATTTCACCGTTCAGCAACGGCTTCAGCCATGTCTCCTTTTGCTCAGGCGTGCCGACACGCTCCAGCACCTCCATATTGCCGGTGTCAGGAGCCGAACAGTTCAAGGTCTCGGAGGCGAGCGGCTGCTTGCCAAGTTCGGCCGCGATGTATGCGTAGTCGAGATTGTTGAGGCCTTCCCCGGTTTCGGCGTTGGGCAGAAAGAAATTCCAAAGCCCCGCCGCCTTCGCCTTGCCCTTGGCCTCATCCAGCAGCTCCAGCTGACCCGGCGCCCAGCTCCAACGGTCCTTTCGCCCCTCGCCCAGCCTTTCGAACTCCTCGGCGATCGGCGCCACATTCTCCGCAATGTGACGTTTCACAGCCTCGAAAAGGGGCCGGGCTTTCTCCGACATGCGCAGGTCATTGAGCTCAGCTTCACGGTCAATATCTGTCACGCGCCTATTCCTCCCGACGTCTAACGACATGATCCGGCGCAGCCCTGATCAGGGCACGCCACATCCGTCAAGCATGCACCGCCAACTCGCCGAAGCAAGCTTGTCGACATTGGCGCAAAAGGCGCGTCCGGCCGCCTGGGCCAACGTCGACCCCAGCGACGCACGGCGAAGGTGTTTGTCCTCTTGACCGAAACCGGAATTTCGGTTCTGCTTTGTGTCGTCGCAGCGACGAGCAAGCTGCGGCGCAAGGCGCTGGGTATGGAACCGGTCTTTCTTTCCCGGAACACGTCGAACAGGCGGGCTGTCGTCCATATGGACGAACCTGCCAAGGCGGCGGCATTTGGCGGACGCGCAACCAGGAGACCGTCGCAAGCCATGGCAAGAACACGGCGCACCCAGCAAACATCACCGAAAGCGGAGGAATGGGTCCGCCCTGCCCTGCAGGAGCGGTCACGCGACCAGCGGGACCGATTGTTGAAGGCTGGCGAACATGTATTCGCCCGCGAAGGATTCTGGGGCGCTCATGTGACCCAGATCGCCGAAGAGGCCGGTTGTTCCGTCGGCAGTTTCTATCGCCGCTTCAAGGACAAGGAAGCCCTGTTCTTCGCGCTGCAAACAGACATGGCCGAACACGCCAAACGCAATATCGACGCCGCCTTCGACGATCCGAACTGGCTGACGAGCCCCCTGCCCGAAATGTTCGAGCAGCTGATGCGCAATACCGCGCGCACGATCGTCCGCATACAGGGCTATTATCGCGCGCTCTACGAAATGAGCCTTCGGGGACACAAGGTCTGGGACCCCATGCGCGCGCTGGAGCGCCATCAGGGCGAGCGGATTGCGGGAATGCTTGAAGCGCGCGGGATCAGCATCAAACACGACGACGTCGTCACGGCGGCGCAGCTCGCCGTTCGCATGATCAACGGCCTTCTGATCTCGTCGGTCATCCACCAGGCCGCCCCCTATCGATCCGACGACCCCAAACTCCACCGCGAAATGGCGCTGATCCTTACGCGCTATCTCGGGATCGAACCGACAAGGACACGTAAGGAACGACCTAAGGACGACTAGCGAACGACAAGATCAGGGCCGGCGAAAAGACCGGACCCAATTCAGGGAGAAAACACAAATGCGCTCTGGTAAATGGGCGTGCGGCGTTGGCCTGCCGCACGCGACGGTGATGCTTTGCTCCGCCGCCGCCTTGCTGGCCCCCGCAGCATACGCTCAACAGGCCGAGAAGCCCAGCGTCGAGGTCATCGTCGTCACCGCCCAGAAGCGGGCCGAAGACATCCAGGATGTCCCGCTGTCGGTCACCGCTTTCCGGAACGAACAGCTTGAGGCCGCGGGCATCACCGACATGACGGAACTGGCGACCGGCGTCGCCGGGCTTCAGATCGACTCGTCCAACAACCAGCGCAACACAACGGTCGCCATTCGAGGCATCGGGTCTTCCGGAACGAACCCGGGCATCGAGCCCAGCGTCGGCGTCTTTCTCGACGGCGTATATCTGCCATCGGGGGGCATGATCCAGGGCGAGCTTCTCGACATCGCCTCCGTGGAGATTTTGCGCGGACCGCAAGGCACGCTCTATGGGCGCAATACGCCGGTCGGCGCGATCAACATCACGACCCGCAAACCGACAGACGATTTCGAGGCGGAGGTTCGCCTCGGGGCCGGCAGCCACGACCTGCTGAACGCGGCGGGCTATGTCGGCGGTGCCGTCGCCGAAGGCGTCTCGGGACGCGTTTCCGGCTGGTGGCGCGACCGTGGCGGATATGTCGACAGCCTGTTTACGGGCGAAGACACCAACGATTTCTCCGGGAAAGGCCTCAGGGGACGGCTGCTGTTCGAACCGTCCGACGATCTCGAGATCAACCTGATCGGCCACTGGTCCATGCTTCAAGCGCATTGCTGCGTCGGAGAGCAAATCGATCCGAGCGGACCGCAAGGCATCGCCACGCCGGGCTTCCTGGCGGCGCAGGAAGCGCTCGGCTTCCCGTTCAGAAACTTCGATGACCACGACTTCGTCGTCGACGCGGACGATACCGGCAACGACCGCACCATGACCTGGGGCGCATCCGCCGACATTTCCAAGGAGCTGTCGAACGGGCTGCAGCTCACCTCGATCACGGCGTTCGAATACTGGAACAACAATGTCGAGATCGCGGTCGATAGTCTGCCGCAGTCGGTGACGCGCAACTTCCAGCGTCAGACCAACAAATCGTTGAGCCAGGAATTCCGCATAGCCTCCCCGACCGGACAGACCGTCGAATACCTCGCCGGCCTGTTTCTTTATGGTCAGGACACGACCTACACCAACACGATCTGGATCGGATCAGGCGCAAATCGCGTCTTCCCGACCTCTCTGTGCGGCGTTGCTCCATGCATGCTGCAGGAAGGGGATTTTGGAGACTCGCTCTTTGAGCAAGAAACCCGCAGCGCCGCGCTTTTCGGTACGGCGACGTGGAATGCGACCGACAGGCTCAGCCTGACCGGCGGTCTACGCTTCTCGTGGGACAACAAGGACGTCTACATCGAGCATACGAACTCTCCCGACGCCAGCACCGTGTTCAACGCGGTTCAACGCGCCTACACGCCTGGCGGCCTGGAGCGCAAGGAAGACAATGTCACCTGGCAGGCCAACGCCAAATACCAACTCTCCGATGACGTGATGCTCTTCGCCACCGCGGCGACCGGCAGCAAGGCGGGCGGCTTCAACAGCCGGCGAGGTTCGGCGACCGACCCTGTTGAGTTCGAGGACGAGTCCTCGCTCACTTACGAGGCCGGTCTGAAAAGCGAGCTGTTTGATCGCAGACTTGTGCTCAACGCCACCGGTTACCGCATGGAGTTGAACGACTTTCAGGAAGCCGTTCTAAATCCGGTTACCGGGACCGGATTCATCGTAGGCAATGCCGGCCAGCGGACAGTGAAGGGCGTCGAACTCGACTTCCGCGCCGCCGCGACCGAGCGTCTATCGTTCGACGGCGCGCTCGGATGGATGGACGCCGAATACACCGACCACCCTTCGGGGCAGTGCGCCACCGGCCGCACGCCTGACGGCGACCTTCCCGGAACCTGCAACTACAACGGCATGCGTTCCGAGAAATCGCCGGAATGGAAGGGCAGCCTCGCCGCGGTCTGGGATCAACCGCTTCCGGGGGATCTTTCCTGGACGACGCGCGCCGAGGTCACCTTCACCAGCAACTACTATGTGGAACCGACGCTCGACCCGTTGCTCAACGTCGACGGCTATCAGTTGTTCAATCTCAGGACGACGCTCCAGCCCGCCGACGGCAGCTGGAAACTGGCCCTCTGGGGCCGGAACCTCACCGATGAAGCTTACTACTCCGAGGGCGCGCCCCAACCTGTGCGCGCGTTCGTCAGCGCCGGCGGCGTCGCGGGGGCGGGCGGCTATATCGGCTGGTATGGCGCGCCGAGAACCTACGGCGTCGAGCTGACGCTGAAATACTGACCTACCTCCCTTGGCCGTCCAAACGCTCGTGTTTGGACGGCCGCTTCTTTCGCCGTTTCGCGCCGACCTCTTGCCTCCGACGGGAAGGTTCTGCGTCCGAAACCTGGAGATTTCGAATGATCGATCTTCATTTCTGGCCCACACCGAATGGCTGGAAGATCACCATCATGCTCGAGGAATGCGATCTGCCCTATCGCATCGTTCCGGTAGACATAGGCAAGGGCGAGCAGTTTGAGCCCGAATTCCTCAAGCTCAGCCCGAACAACCGGATGCCGGCGATCATCGACCATGCTCCGGCGGACGGCGCCGGGCCGTTGTCGATCTTCGAGAGCGGCGCGATTCTCCAGTATCTCGCTCGAAAGACCGGACGCTTCTACCCGGAAGACGAACGCTCTCGATCTTCCGTCGATCAGTGGCTCTTCTGGCAAGTCGGAGGCCTGGGACCGATGGCGGGTCAATGCAACCATTTTCGAAACTATGCCAACGATCCGGGGCAGTATGGGATCGATCGGTTCACCAACGAGGTCGATCGCCTGTTCGGCGTCATGAACGGCGTTCTCAAGCAACGCGAATGGCTCGCGAACGAATACTCGATCGCCGACATCGCCTGTTGGCCATGGATCCGGATCTACAAACGCTACGGCGTCGACCTGAATTCGTTCGCACACCTGCGCGCGTGGTTCGACCGCATGGGGGAGCGGCCAGCCGTCAGGGCCGGAAGCAATGTGGGACGGGAGATGCGCGTTCCAGGCCAGATACGTCCCTCGCCGGAAGCCGCCGCCATCCTCTTCGGTCAACGCTCACGCACGGAGCAGATGTAGTCATGGGCAAAGACAACCAGAACAACACGCCTTTCCTCCGCGATCGTCGCCGGGGCGGTCTTCGCCAGGTGATCGCGGTGTCGACTGCGGCCCTGACACTGCTGGGCTGTGCACCCAGCGAGGAACAGGACGGCGCAGCACTCAGCCCCCCTCGCGCGGATCTTGAATCCAAGCCGAACATCATCGTGATACTTGCGGACGATCTGGGCCACTACGATCTCTCGATCAGCGGAAACGTCATGGTCCGGACCCCGAACATCGACTCGATCGGACGTGACGGCGCACGCTTCCAGGCCGGCTATGCAGGCGACGCCGTCTGCGCGCCCTCACGAGCCTCCCTGTTGACCGGACGAGATTTCTCTCGCTTCGGCTTTGAGTGGCTGCCGCATCTTCCCGGATTTATCCGGGCGCGCGACGGGACCTATGTCACCGAGCAACATCCGGCCGTGCTTTTGCCGCCCGCCCCTCCTCCCCCCAAGGAAAGGAACGGCCTCCCCGACAGCGAAATTACGCTCGCCTCGGCGCTGAAGCCGCTCGGCTATCACACCGGCCTCGTCGGCAAGTGGCACCTCGGAACATCAAAGCCGCTTCTGCCGATCAATCGCGGGTTCGACGAGTTCATCGGATTCCCGGGCGGCGCATCGCTCTATGCTTCTCCGGACGACCCATCGGTCAAAACCGTGAAGCTTCCCTGGAGCGGCATCGACGGATATCTCTACGACAACCTCACAACCAAGGTGTGGCGCAACGGCGAGATGGTTCCCGCGACAAAGTACATGACCGAGGAACTCGGTGATGAAGCTGTGGGATTCATCGATCGCAACAAAGCCTCACCCTTCTTCCTCTATCTGTCGTTCAACGCCCCCCACAATCCGATTCAGGCGCCGATTAGCGACTACGACAAGCTCGGCCACGTCAAGAACGAGCGCACGCGCACCTATTACGCGATGATCGAAAATCTCGATGCGCAAGTCGGTCGCGTGCTCGAGAAGTTGAAGAAGGACGGCCTCGAGGAGAACACCCTGATCTTCTTCACCAGCGACAATGGCGGCGCCTCCTATCATCACATACCCGCCGAGAATCTCCCGTGGCGTGGATGGAAGACCAGCTATTTCGAAGGCGGGTTGAATGTTCCCTATCTCGTGCGCTGGCCGGCCAAGGTGTCGCCCGGAACGATCATTCCGGGGATGACGTCCAGCCTCGACATATTTCCCACCGCGCTCGCCGCCGCGGGCGGCGCGCTGCCCGCCGATCGCGAATATGACGGCGTGAACATCCTGCCCGCCATCACCGGCGCGGAGCCGGACAGCCTGATCGATCGCACGCTCTACTGGAGGAAGGGCGATTACCGCGCGATGCGGCATGGGCAATGGAAGCTCCAGACAGCGAAATACCCCAACCGGGTATGGCTCTACGATCTGGAGAACGACCCCACCGAACGCTTCAACCTCGCCGATACCATGCCCGAAAAAGTCGCCGAGCTGCGCGCCATCTACGACAAGCAGGAGGAGAAGTACGTCGCGCCGGCATGGCAGCCGGTCGCCCGCACGCGCGTCGATATCGACGGCTATTTCGAGGATATCGGCGATGACGTCGACTATGTGTACTGGGCCAACTGAACGCCGGACAGCGATGTTGAAATGACGAAGCCCTACACGCTGTATGCGGCCCCTTCCTCGCTCTATTCAGGGCGAGTTCGAAGCTGGTTTCGAAAGCGCGAGATACCCATGATCGAGGTCCTGCCGTCTATTCCGCGCTATCGCGCGGTCGTGCGGCCGGCGATCGGAAATCACCGAATACCGGCGGTCGAAACGCCGGACGGCGCATTCATTCAGGATTCCACCGTCATCCTGGATACATTGGAGGTGCGTCATCCCGAACGGCCGGCGACGCCGCCTGGGCCTGCGCGCCGTATCGCAATGCGTCTGCTGGAAGTGTTGTTGCTCGACGGATTGATCCGGCCCGCGATGCACTATCGCTGGAACTTTCTTCATGAGCAGGGACACTTCATTGTTTCAGAGTTCGGCCGCTCGCTGAAGCCGCGAGGAACGCCGGAAGAAATCGAGACGGCCGGACGCCGCGTCGCCGAAAAGATGGCCGGGAAGCTCGCGCCCCTCGGCGTCATCCCCGATACAATCCCTGAAATCGAGGCGTCATTCCACGACCTGTTGCGGCATCTAGAGGCCTGCGCCTTCGCCACGCCCTACTTGCTGGGCGAACTGCCCAGCCTTGCGGACTACGCCCTGATGGGACCGCTCTACGCGCATCTCGGCCGAGACCCCGTCCCGCACAAGATCATGCGAACAACGGCGCCGTCCGTCGCACGTTGGGTCGAGCAGATGAATGAGCCTGGTGTCGCGTCCCCCGAATTCCCGGAAGGCGCGACAGCCTGGTCGGACAGCGACATCGTCCCCGAACCGACAAGAAAATTACTGGCCATGACGGCGCGTGACCTTGGCCCGGAACTCGTCGCAAACGTGGAGGCATGGAACAGTCACTGCAACGATCATGAGGATGCACCCGCCGGATCGCCGATCACGGGCGACGGCATGGATCAACCCAGTCTTCCGGAGGTGCGGTTCCGGTTCCGGGGCGCTACGTTGCTCGCCGGCGTGCGCGTCCAGACGCTGTGGATGCTCCAGCGCGCACTTGACGAATGGACGTGCATGGGCGCTCAGGACCGCAGCGCCTGCACAGGTCTCCTGGAGCAGACCGGAGCCGACACCCTGCTCGGACTGAAAATGTTGAGGCGTGTCGACCGGAAGAACAACCGCCTCGTATTTGGCCAAACCGCCTGACCGCAAACGGCCTGAGCCGTAACGTAAAGGCGCTTCGTTTCCTCGATTTCGGTCATCTCGCGCGCATTGCCGAGCGTCGCATTCCTGAAAAGCAAAACAGAGTCTGGATAGGCCCGGGATTTGGCGCCAGTCTCGCCCAAGCGTCGTTAGAAACGCATATGACAGGGCGGGAAACTATGAGCGAACTGGGCAACGCGTCGCGTGAGAAACGCACATTTGACGCCATTGTCGTCGGCAGCGGCATCGCCGGCGGATGGGCCGCAAAAGAGCTTTCCGAGAAGGGGCTGAAGACGCTCGTTCTGGAGCGCGGCCGGGCGGTCCAGCACATCAAGGATTACACGACCTTTGCGTACGCCCCATGGGACTTCAAATATCCCGGGGGAAAGCTCCCGCAGGCCGAAATCGACAAACACTACTTCAAGCAGATCCGAACCGGCTACACGGTCAACGAGGCCTGGAACCACTGGTTCGTAAAGGACGACGAACACCCCTATACCGAGGTGAACCGCTTCGACTGGATTCGCGGCTATCATGTCGGCGGCCGCTCGATCACCTGGGGACGCCAAAGCTACCGTCACAGTCCGATGGACTTCGAAGCCAACGCGCGCGACGGCGTCGGCGTCGACTGGCCGATCCGCTATGACGACCTCGCGCCGTGGTATGATTATGTCGAAACGTATATCGGCGTGAGCGGTTCGAAAGAAGGCCTGCGCCATCTGCCCGATGGCCAGTTCCAACCGCCCATGGACATGAACGTGGTCGAGAAGACGTTCAAGTCCAAGGTTGAAACCACCTTCCCCGAGCGAAGGATCACCATCGGGCGCACGGCGCATCTCACCGCGCCGACCGACGCCCAGAAGGCGGAAGGGCGCGGCGCCTGCCAGAGCCGGAATATGTGCATGCGCGGGTGCGCGTTCGGAGCCTATTTCAGCTCCAACGGCTCCACCCTGATCGCGGCCGAACGCTCGGGCAACATGACCCTTGAACCTGATGCGATCGTATTGTCGGTCATCCTGGACGATAAGACCGGCAAAGCCGCAGGGGTTCGTGTTCGCGATGCGATAACCGGCGAGGAAACCGAGTACTTCGCGAAGGTCATTTTTTTGTGCGCGTCCACGCTCAACACCGCGTGGATTATGCTCAACTCGACCAGCCAGCGCTTTCCCAACGGGTTCGGGAATGACAGCGACCAGCTCGGCCGCAATGTCATGGACCACCACTTCCTGGTCGGCGCGCAGGCGGACGTCGAGGGCTTCGAGGATCGCTACTACGCCGGCCGCCGCCCCAACGGCATCTACATTCCCCGCTTCCGCAATCTTGGCGACGACGCGACCCGAAAGAAGGACTTCATTCGCGGATATGGCTACCAGGGCGGCGCAAGCCGCGAGGGATGGCAGCGTCTGGTCGCCGAGCTGGGCTTCGGCAAAGCGATGAAAGACGAACTGCACAATCCCGGACAGTGGACCATGGGCGTCACGGGATTCGGGGAAATGCTGCCCTACGCCGACAACCGGATCGTTCTCAATCACGACGTCAAGGACATCCACGGCCTGCCGACGCTGACCATGGACGTCACCATTCGGGACAATGAACGCGCCATGCGCAAGGACATGCAGGAATCCGCGATGGAGATGATGCATGCGGCCGGGTTCCGGAATGTCCGGGGATACGAGCGCCCCTATGCGCCCGGTCTGGGCATTCACGAAATGGGCGCCGCGCGTATGGGCCGCGATCCAAAGACATCGGTCCTCAACGGATGGAACCAGGTTCACGCCTGCACCAACGTCTACGTGACGGATGGCGCATGCATGACCTCGGCTTCATGCGTGAACCCTTCGCTGACCTACATGGCTCTGACCGCACGGGCCGCCGACCACGCCGTCCGCGAACTCAAGAATGGCAACCTCTAGTCTGGACACTGGCAGATGATCGACAGACGCGAACTGATCCAGAGGGCGGCGATGGCGCTCGGCGGAGCGATTTCCTCCAGCGCGGCGCTGGGCCTTCTAAGCGGCTGCGCCGCGACGCCCGAAACGGCTGCTGCGGCCCCTGGCGGCGCAGGCAGGTTCCTGACGAGCGAAGAGATGGCGACCGTAACGTCGATGGCCGAACAGATCATCCCGCGCACCAGCACGCCGGGCGCGATCGATGCGGGTGTTCCCGCTTTCATCGACCGCATGATGGCGGACTTCTATCAGGACAAGGATCGCGTGATCCTGCGCGCTGGCCTCGCGCGCGTCGACGCCGATGCCAAAGAGCGCCACGGCGCGACCTTCGCCCGGCTGACCGCCGAACAGCAGATCGCGCTCATGGAGATCTACGACCGCGAGGCATACGAACAGTCAGTCAGGGCCGGAACGACCCCGGATGCGGAGCGACACTTCTTCCGCACGATGAAGGAGCTGACCACGGTCGGCTTCTTCACCTCCGAAGCGGGAGCGAGCAAGTTCCTGCGCTATGACCCGATCCCAGGCCCCTTCCGCGGCGACGTGCCCTACTCCGAAATCGGAGCCGCGTGGGCGATCTGAAAGCCTCAATCCAGCGTCATCACTTCGATATTGCGGAACTCAATCGGCGAACCCTCGCTTTGCAGCGAGATGTAGCCGTCGACAATATCCGTACGACCATCCTGCGCGGCGACGAGCGGTTTGGAATCCGCCATGCCGCCATCCGGATCGAGCTGCGCACCGGAATATTCCATCACGACAGCACCGTTCAGCCGATGAATGATGCGGCCGTCCGGCAACACATCGATTTCAATGCTATGCCACTGCCCGTTCGGCTGAGCCGACGTGCGCGAGTTTATGCAATGGCGCGTCTCGAGCTGTCCGTTCAGGACGATATGGGTTCCAGGCGTGCAGACATTGCCGTTGGTGCGGGCTTCGCCTTCGACCGGCCCGAGAATTTGCGCCTCTATGGAAACGGGAAAACTCGCGCTCTGCGCCATCGTTTCCGGCGGCTGCGACAGGATCATCACGCCGCTGTTGTAGCGCGCCCAGTCCGGGGTCTCAGGCAATGGGGGCGCATAAAAGCGATACTCGAGCCGTAGGCGATAGAAGCGGAAGGGCGCCTGATAGAACAAATGACCGTACGATTCCGAGAACTGATCGTAGCGGTCGTACGAGACCCGGATCGCGCCGTCCTGAACACGAAAAGTATCGCGGTAATTGTCGCCCAGCGCATGCCCTCGGATCTTGGGCGTCCATCCATCCAGCGTATGTCCGTCGAAGAGCGCGCGCCACTGTCCTTCTGGCGAACGATCCCCGCCCTGCTCCACACACCCGCCAAGGACGCACCCACCTAGGACGCAACTGCCGATCGCCAGGGCGAATACGTATTCCCGAATTCGCATATCATCCCCCGTGGACAGGTCTTCTCGTGAACGGCATGTTCAATCTTACACGACGCGGCGAGAACGGAACGCCAGCCTGAACTACGCCGGGCGAGAAACGAAGCCGCAATGACGGCCTGGGGAGGAATGCTATGTCGGACGCAGCCGCAGGACGGCGATCGGGCCTGTTCGTCACATCCTTCCTTGCGATTGTCGCAACGTCATTCTGCTTCATCCTGCGCGCCATGGTCATCGGCGAATGGGGCGTGGAGTTCGATCTCTCCGAGACCCAGAAAGGCGAGCTGACCGGCGCAGGCCTTTGGCCGTTCGCCATCACCATCGTTCTGCTCAGCCTTCTGATCGACCGGATCGGATTCCGGATGACGTTCTGGTTCGCCGCCCTTTGCCATGTCGTCGGGCTGTCGATCCTGCTGACCGCCCAGGGATACTGGGCGCTCTACGCCGGAACCTTCATCATGGCGCTCGGCAATGGAGCGGTTGAGGCCGCCGCCAATCCGCTGATCGCTACGCTGTTCAGCGACGACAAACCCAAATGGCTCAATCGGCTTCATGCCGCGTGGCCGTTGGGCCTCATGCTTGGCGGCGTGCTCGCCATAGGATTGGGCGACAGCGTGGGCTGGCGCATCAAGGTCGGGCTCATGGCGGCGCCGGTCGCGGTTTACGCCTTCCTGCTCTTCGGGCGGACCTTCCCGCAAAGCGAGCGTGCGGCGGCTGGCATTCCCTACAAGGTCATGCTGGCGGAAGCGGGCTTCATCAGCGCCTTCATCATCATCGCCCTGATGATGCTGGAGGTCGGTCGTGTCGCCAGTCTGCCCAGCCCGGTTATCTGGGGCCTGATCGGAGCGTTCACGCTGGTGTATGCCTGGTTCTCACGATCGGCCGGGCGGCCCCTCTACATCATTTTCGTTCTTCTGATGATCCCGCTTGCCGTCACCGAACTCTCCACGGACAGCTGGATCACCGAATTGATGGAGCCGGAAATGCGCGCCATCGGCCTGCAGGCCGGATGGGTGCTGGTCTACACCTCGGCGGTCATGTTCGTGGTGCGTATGTATGCCGGCCCGCTCCTGCACCGGGCCAAACCGATTGGCGTGCTCGCCTGCGCTTCGGCGCTGGCCGCGATCGGCCTGTTCTGGCTCTCCGGCGCGACGGGTCTTGCGCTTCTGGCCGCCGCGACGCTCTACGGCGTCGGAAAGAGTTTCTTCTGGGGCACAAGCCTCGCCGTGGCGTCCGAACAGTTTCCGCGAGGCGGCGCCGTCACCATCAACGTCATGGCCGGCGCAGGCATGCTCGCCGCGGGCATCGTTGGAACCGTTATGCTGGGCGCGCTGCAGGACAGGGCGATCAGCCGCGGCCTCGAGGCGCACGACGCCTCCGGGCAATCTCATCTGTCCGAAACCTATCTCACCGAGCGAACCGGCCTGCTTGGAAAATACAGGGCCATCGATCAGGTCAAGCTGGCCGAAGCGCCGGAAACAGACCGCGCCGCCATCGTGGCCGTAACGGACAAGAGCAAGAAGAGCGCGCTGCGCGAGGTGGCCCTGGTGCCGGTGTTCATGATGCTGGCCTACATCGGACTGATCGTCTTTTTCCGCTCTCGCGGCGGATACAAACCCGTCGACATCGGCCAGGAAACGCAACCGGTCTCCTCGCCGGCTGAGTAGGAAGGATCACATGCATCCGTTCGACATCGAAAATCAGCTTCCAGATCTCAGCGCCGCCACCCGTCGGATCTTCCTGAAGGGTATGTGCGCGGCGGGAGCGTCCGTTCCGCTTGCGGCCTGCAACACGACGGCCGGCGAGAGTGGCGCGGGACCTTTCTTCTCGAACCATGACCTGCCGATCGGCATTCAGCTCTACATGCTGGGCGACCTTGCGCGAACAGATCTCGACGGCACGTTGAACGAGGTTTCCGGGATCGGATACCGTGCGGTCGAACTCGCGGGATATCTGGGAAAGACGCCGCAGGAGCTGCGCGCGAGTTTCGACCGAGCCGGCGTCGTCTGCACAAGCGCTCATGTCGGTCTTCGCGCGGGAACCGCCCAGGAACCGGGTCTGACAGGCGATCTGGATCAACTGGCGGCCGACATGAAAGCGATCGGCGCCGGGCATGTCGTCTGCCCGATACTGACGCCGCCATCCGATATCAAGGTTGAACCCAAAGAAGGCGAAGGATTTCGCGTTCTCACGCGCATGGTCGCCCTGATGACCGAGGACCACTGGAAGCGGCTGGCGGCGCAACTCAACCAGATCGGCGGCGCGCTCAAGGCGCGCGGACTAAGCTTCGGCTATCACAATCACAATGTCGAATTCGCGAAGATCGGCGACCGCACCGGTTTCGACATCTTGATCGCTGAAACCGATCCCGATCTCGTGGATTTCGAACTGGATATCGGCTGGGCCGCAGCCGCAGGGTATGACCCCGCCAAGGTCTTCGAAAAACACTCGGGACGTTTCGGCCTGGCCCACGTCAAGGACGTGAAGGCGACAACCCAGCCGAACGTCGACCTCCGCATGGACCCTACCGAGATCGGATCTGGGCGCCTTGACTGGACCCGCATCATTCCTGCGGCTTACAAAGCAGGCGTACGCAAGTTTTTTGTCGAGCAGGAACCGCCTTTCGCGATTCCGAGAATCGAAGCCGCGGCGAAGAACTTCGCGTTCCTGAATCAGCTGCAAGCCTGACAGGCGCCCCATGAAGACCATTAAGGGACCCGGCATTTTTCTCGCGCAGTTTGCGGGACCCGATAAGCCGTTCAACTCTCTCGCGTCGATCGCCCGATGGGCGGCGGACAAGGGCTTTGCCGGCGTTCAGATGCCGACGACCGACGACCGCCTGTTCGATCTGGCGAGGGCTGCGGAAAGCGACGCCTATTGCGACGAAGTGAAAGGCGTACTGGCGGACGCCGGCGTTGAACTGACGGAATTGTCGACGCACCTGCAGGGCCAGCTGGTCGCCGTGCATCCCGCCTACGACTCCATGTTCGACGGCTTCGCGCCCGACTCCGTGCGAAACAATCCAGGCGCGCGCCAGGCATGGGCCGTGGACCAGCTAGGGCTGGCCGCGCGCGCTTCACGCAGGCTGGGACTGAACGCCAGCGTCACTTTCTCCGGCGCGCTCGCATGGCCCTATCTCTATCCCTGGCCGCAACGCCCAGCCGGACTCATCGACAGCGCCTTCGATGAACTGGCGAAACGCTGGCGGCCGATCCTTGACGCCTACGAGGAAGCCGGCGTCGATCTCTGCTACGAGATACATCCCGGCGAAGACCTCTTCGATGGCGCGACCTACGAGATGTTCCTCGACAGGGTTGACCATCACGCACGAGCCTGCCTGCTCTACGACCCCAGCCACTTCGTTCTGCAACAGCTGGACTATCTCGAATACATCGACATCTACCACGAACGCATCCGGATGTTTCACGTCAAGGACGCGGAGTTCAATCCCACCGGACGCCAGGGCGTCTATTCCGGTTACGCCCCCTGGCTGGAGCGCGCCGGACGTTTTCGCTCGGTTGGAGACGGACAGGTCGATTTCAAGGCGATCTTCTCGAAGCTCGCCGGCTACGATTTTGAGGGGTGGGCTGTGCTCGAGTGGGAGTGCTGCCTGAAACATCCCGAAGACGGCGCGCGCGAGGGAGCGGCCTTCATTCGCGATCACATCATCCGCGTGACCGACCGGGCGTTCGATGACTTCGCCGCCAGCGGCGTTGACGAACAGGCGAACCGTCGGCTGCTGGGTCTTGATCGATGACCGCCAAGCGTCTTCGCCTCGGCATGGTCGGGGGCGGCGAAGGCGCCTTCATCGGCGCCGTGCACCGCATGGCGGCAAGATTGGATGACCGCTGGACGCTGGTGGCGGGCGCGTTCCAGTCCGACCCCGAACGCTCGGTTGCGTTTGGAAGAACGCTCGGCCTGGAAAATGAGCGCTGCTATGCCTCATTCGACGAAATGGCCGAACGTGAAGCCGCGCGCGCCGACCGCATCGACGCGGTGTCAATCGTCACGCCCAACCATCTTCATGCACCCGCCGCATCCGCCTTCCTGCGCACCGGCATACCGGTGATCTGCGACAAGCCTCTTGGCGTCTCGACCGCCGAGGTGCGCGCGTTGGAAAGGTTGGTCAGCGACACCGGCCTCCCCTTCATCGTCACGCACAACTATTCCGGCTATCCGATGATCCGCGAAGCGCGCGCCATGATCGCTTCAGGTGAACTCGGCGATATTCGGCTTGTGCAGGTCGAATACGCACAAGACTGGCTGGCGACCGATCTTTCCGGAAACAAGCAGGCCGACTGGCGCGGAGATCCGGCGCGGGCCGGGCCGGGCGGCGCTTTGGGAGATATCGCCACGCACGCCTTCCATCTGGCGGAATTCACGACCGGCACGGCGGTGAGTTCGCTCGCCGCCGATCTGTCGACCTTCGTTCCGAACCGACGCGTCGACGACAACGCCAACATCCTGCTGCGTTTCGAGAACGGCGCCAAAGGATCGCTTTGGGCGAGCCAGGTGGCGGTCGGAGCAGCCAATGCGCTGCGCCTGCGTGTCTACGGTGAAAAAGCTGGTCTGGAATGGATGCAGGAAACGCCTGACGCCCTGCTCCTCACGCCGCTCAGCGAACCGCCGCGCCTGATGCGTCGCGGCGGCCCATCGCTATCGGCGGCCGCCCTGCATGCCAGCCGCATCCCCGCCGGACATCCCGAAGGCTACCTTGAAGGCTTCGCGCAGATTTATTCGGACGCCGCCGAACTCGTACGCGCTCACAACGAACGACGACCGCCCGATCCTCTGGCGGCGGTCTGCCCGAACATTCGCGACGGCGTTCGTGGCGTCACCTTCATCGAAGCGACGATCGCTTCCAATCGAAACAACGGCGCATGGACGCCAATTGACGGAGAACCAGTGTGACCAATTTTCTCCTATCGAACAGACGCATCCCAGCAATCGCCTGCGGCCTGCTTGCCGCTACGCTTGGCGCATGCACGCCGCAGCAAGACCAAGCCAGCGTGGCGGAACCGGAACAGATAGATGTGCAGCCATCGGAGGCGACGCCCGTGAACGCTCTCACCACCGACGAAGAGACGGCCGGCTGGCGCCTGCTGTTCAACGGTCATGATTTTTCAGGGTGGCGTATCTATCACGGCGGAACGCCGGCTTCTCCGTGGACGATCGACGACGGCGCGATCATGCTGGCCGGTGGCGGCGGCGGCGACCTGATGACGGAAGAAGAGTTCGGTCCCTTCGAACTCACGCTCGAGTGGAAGATATCGCCCGGCGGAAACAGCGGCGTCATTTATCTCGTGCACGAAGCCGACGATGCGCCAAACACCTACAATACGGGTCCCGAGATGCAGGTGCTGGACGATGCCGGTCATCGCGATGGGCAGTTTCCCACGCATCGCGCCGGCGCCCTCTATGATTTCGCCGAGCCCTTTGTCGCCGCCGCGAAACCCGTCGGGGAATGGAATGAAGCGCGCATCCTCTACACCGGAGATCGCATCGAGCATTGGCTGAACGGCCAGAAAGTCGCCGAAACGAGCTATGGCGACGACGCGTGGAGGGAGAAAGTCGCAAACTCCAAATTCAAGACCATGCCGCTCTTCGGAACCTTCTCGACCGGTCACATAGCGCTTCAGGACCACGGGGACCCCGTCTGGTATCGCAACATCAAGATCAGACCGCTCTAGATGAAAGCAAGCAATCCCGATCGCAGAGAGGTCGTCGCCGGAGCGCTGGCGACGCTGGGTCTTTCCGGCGCGCTTCCCGCCTTCGCCCAAGGCGCGCGCCGCCCCAACTTTGTCGTCGTTCTGGCGGACGACCTTGGTTACGGCGACGTCGGCGCGTTCGGCGGCAAGATGATCCGCACCCCGTCTCTGGACCGGATGGCCAGGGAGGGCGCAACGCTTACGTCCTTCTACGCGTCGGCAAACATCTGCACGCCATCGCGGGCAGGGCTTCTGACCGGCCGATACCCGATCCGCACAGGGCTGGGCTATCAGGTCATTCAGCCGACCGACACGCGAGGATTGCCGCAGTCTGAAGTGACGCTCGCCGAGGCGCTGAAGCCGGACTACGCCACCGCGCTCATTGGAAAATGGCACCTCGGCCACATCGCGCCGTACTGGCCGCCGACAAGCCAGGGCTTCGATCTCTTTTTCGGCCTGCCCTACAGCCACGACATGAAACCGCTGAATCTCTACACCGCCGAACCCGGCGTGGAGCTGACGAAAGAAGACGTCGACTTTTCAAAGCTCACGCAGCGCTTCTTTGACCGTGGGCTCAAATTCATCAGCGACAACAGGGAGCGGAATTTCTTTCTTCTGCTGGCGCTGACAGCGCCGCACGTACCGCTCGTGCCCAATCCAGATCATGCCATGGACTCCATGGCCGGAGATTACGGGGACGTTGTTGAAGAAGTCGACGCTGGCGTCGGTCGCCTGCTCGCACATCTCAAGAAGCTGAAGCTCGACGATAACACGCTCGTCATCGTCCTGTCCGACAACGGGCCATGGTTTATCGGGTCAGCAGGACCGCTAAGGGACAGAAAGGGCGGCGCAGGCTGGGAAGGCGGCTATCGCGTTCCGTTTCTCGCACGCTGGCCCGGCGTGATCCCGCCTGGCCTGCAATCCGACGCCATCGCCATGAACATCGACCTCATGCCGACATTGTGCGCGATGGCGAACAAGCCTGCCCCGTCGGTCGAACTGGACGGAGCCGATATTCGTTCGCTTCTGACGGCCGGCGCCAGCCCATCGCCGCACGATGAACTGATCCTGTTCAACAACGAGATGGTCGCCGGCATCCGCACCCAGCGATGGAAGTATGTCGTTCGGTCCTACTATCGGACCATAGAGGTGCCGCTGGAGCTTGTGGGCGGCTGGCAACTCATCGACCTCAATGCCGATCCGGGCGAGAACTACGACGTATCCGCTCGCTACCCTGATGTGGTCGCGGACATGAAGGCCAGACTTGAGCGCGCAAAGGCCAGGTTTGAGCCGCTCGCCGTCGGGCGGCCGCCGCCGTCGGATCATGCCGGACCGGTCGACTAGCTTCTCACAACGATCAAGGAGCCCGCCCTAGAGCGGCCCCTCGGGCATTTTGAGGCCCATCGTGTCGAGCACGCCCTTGAGATGCGCCAGAGCTTCGGGCGTCGGCCCCGCATAATCGCCGGTCGAGGGCGTGTTCCCGAGATAGCCAAGATAATCCCACCCCTCCGCCGAGGTGAAATAGGCGCCAAGCGTGAGCGATCGCACCTTCCGGAAGAACTCCGCAGGCTTCTCCAATCCCGGCTTCACGCGATCCCGCCAGGCGATGTCTTCAAGAATCGCCGCCTTGGCCTCCGGAGCGGCGTGCGCAAAGCGCTGACCGCCGCGGGCAAGGCACTCGCTGTCCAGCCACGCAAGGCCCGGCAGGATCAGACCGCGATCGGCTTGCTGACCGGGATAAGGCGCGCTTACCCACTCATTGATGAAATCCGGGACGCCGACCGCGGACGCCGCCGACGCATCGCCGTCGGCGGGCAGGATGAGATCAACAAGCGCGGCGGTTGTCGCAAGCTCTTCGGGAGAAAGCGTCAGGGGCCATGGATAGCTCGGATCCAGCATATCCGGATCGGTGCCGTAGCCGGGTCCCTCCAGCGGACGCGGCGTCGCCCAGCTGAGCCCCGTCTCGGACTCGCCGCAAGCGGCGAGCGGCGCGGCGGCCATGACCGCGGCGAACCATTTCAGCGTCGTCCGGCGGCTTACGCTTGGAGACAACGGAAGCGTGTTGATCAGCGTATGTTTCATGCCTCGCCCCCTACAGTTCGCCCATACGCATACGATCCGCGATGTGCTCCGATGCACGCATCGAGAGCGCAAGGATCGTCAGCGTTGGATTCTTGTGCGCCTTGGAACAGAAAACCGATCCATCCACGAGGTACAGGTTGTCGACGTCCCACGTGCGGTTGAATTTATCGGTGACGGAATTGGATGCCGCCGTTCCCATCCGTGCGGTGCCGACCTCATGGATGATCTCACCTCCGGTCGAGATCAGTTCTGACGCCGGTTTCTCGGAACTCGTGACCTCCCCGCCAAGCTGATCGATCAGTTCCCGCATGGCGCTCTGAAACTGCGTCACCTGATTGAGTTCGTGATCGGACCAGCCGAAACTGAACTTCAGAACCGGGATGCCGTACTTGTCCTTGGCGTCGCCGTCGATCTCGCAATACGACTTGTCGTTCGGGATCATTTCGCCGCGCTGCGTAAATCCCAGCGAAGCGCCATAGCGCTGCTTCACCTGTTTACGCAGATCTCCGCCATACCCGTCGAGACCGTCATAGCCGCCCATGCCGGGCTCGCGGAAACCGCCCCCGATTTCGACGTGGTAGCCGCGCGGAAAGTTGAGTTTCCCGGCGGCCTGCTCCTGATAGAGCCAGAAGGGGATGTAGGCATGCAGACCGTGCGCGCCGCTTTCGTTGTAGATCGGACGCCCCTCAAGCGCCGGCACATAGGCGGAGACGTTCGAGCCCACCGTATCCATGAGATTGCGGCCGACCTGCCCGCTCGAATTGGCCAAGCCTTCCGAACGTCCGTTTGGCTGCGAGTTCAAGAGAATGCGCGCCGTTTCGCCCGTACTCGCCGCCAGAATAACAACCCGGCCCTTTGCTTCGCGATGCGCGCCGGAAGCCTTGTCGATATAGCGGACGCCCGACGCCTTCCCCGAGGCGTCCAGCATCACCTCATAGACCATCGCCCCGGTCTCGACGGAGAGCTTGCCGGTCGCACGAGCCCACGGAATCAGAGACGTTGTGGTCTGAAACGCCGCACCAATGCCGCATCCGCGCCCGCAGGGCGAAGCCCAGTAGCACGGATCGCGTTCGTCGATCTTTTTGGTCAGGATAGCGCGCCGGGCCGGCACGACGGGAATCCCGATCTCTTCGCCCCCCGCCTTCATAAACAGCTCCCAGACGCGCATTTTGGGAGCCGGCTGCAACGCGCCCGGACCTGAATCGGGATGGTTCTCCATCCCGAGATTGGCGCCGTAAACGCCGACCAGTTTTTCCGTGCGGTCGTACCAGGGCGCAATGTCGTCGTAGGAAATGGGCCAGTCGACCCCAAGGCCGTCGCGCGAATAGGGCTTGAAATCGTAAGGACCCATCCGGAACGAATTGCGCGCCCAGTGATTGGTGCGCCCGCCAAGCATCCGGCTGCGCCACCAGATGAATTCCGAGCCCTCCGAGACCGTGTAGGGCTCGCCCGGCACCTGCCACCCGCCATCGACGGTGGCGTCGTAGTATCCGAAATTCTTGTCGGGCGTGCCGACCCCGCGCAACGGTGCGTCCCGCGCAAAACTCAGCATGGGCGCTTCGTCCGGACTGTAGTCGCGCCCGGCCTCCAGCATGAGAACCTTGGCGCCGGCCTTGGTCAGAACATAGGCGGCCATACCGCCGCCGGCGCCGGATCCGACGATCACCGCGTCATAGGTTTCCACTTGCCGGCCTCCCCTGTCGCGCGCCGCGCTGCGGACCTACGCGAATACATGCGCGATACGTCCCGCCTGACGCCCGCGAACACCGGCATCCAACCACAAGATATCGTTGAAACAAGAACGAAGTGAGCCAATTCGGCGAAATGCCGACAGCAATCCTCGCCAGGCGCTTCCCTCACGGAAGCAGATGGCCCGCCGTCAGGCGTGGGCGCTAGACCTCAGCCCAGCGCCGGATCAGGTTGTGATAAACGCCTGTCAGCTTCACCACCGCCTCGCGCGAAACGTCCCCGGCCGCCAGCTCCTGAATCGACGTATCAAGATCAAACAGAAGCGCGCGCTGACCGACGTCGCGCACCATGCTCTGAATCCAGAAAAACGACGCCACCCGGGCCCCGCGCGTAACGGGCGTCACACGATGAAGACTCGTTGACGGATAGAGCACCATGCTTCCCGCCGGCAGCTTCACGGTGTGCGAACCATACGTATCGTCGACAATGAGTTCGCCGCCGTCATACTCGTCCGGCGACGACAGGAAGAGCGTCGCGGATACGTCGGTACGGATACGAAAGTCGCTGCCGCGGACCGGGCGGATCGCGCTATCGACATGATTGTCGAACGTTTGCCCGCCCTCATAACGATTGAACATCGGCGGATAGACTTTCAACGGAAGCGCCGCCGCCACAAAAACCGCTGACGTCTGAAGTCTGTCGAGGATGAAATCGCCGGCCTTCTGGCGTTCCGGGGAAGCCTCGGACAGCTGCGCGTTCCGTTTGGCCTGGGCCGCCTGTGCGCCGGACGTCTGATTGCCGTCCACCCAGTTCCCGGCGTCGATGATGCGCCGGATCTCGGCGACCTCCGTCTTCGACAACACCTCAGGCAGGTTGATCAACATGGCTTAATCCGGAAAGGCGGTCGGCGCGGATAACCACGCCGACCATCACCTCTATCAGTATGAGAACCGCAGCGTTCCCACAATGGACCGTCCCGGCGCGATGGTCGCCATGTGAGTCGTGTAGACCCGATCATAGTAACGCTCGTCGGTGAGGTTCTGAATGTTGAGCTGCAGGGCGATCCGGTCGCTGAAGTCATACGACGCCATGGCGTCATAGCGCCAATAGCTGTCGACGCTCTTGGTGTTCGCCGTGTCCCCGTAGCGCTCGGACATGTAAGTCGCGCCGCCGCCCAACGTGAACTTCGGCGTCACCTGATATGTCGTCCAGGTGCTGAAGCTGTGCTCAGGCGTATTCGGCATCCGGTTGCCCTCAATCGCCGCGTTCACCGGACCCGCTTCCAGAATCTCGGAGTCGAGATAGCTGTAGCCGGCGGTAATCTGCCAGGCGTTGGTGAGCGAACCCACCGCGGTCAGCTCCAGACCCTGAACACGCTCCTTGCCGATCGCCTCCTGTGCGCCGCCCCGCCCTGGTTCAACCGCGACGTGGGAATCCAGCGTATCCGTACGGAAGATCGATGCATCGAGCGCCAGCTTGCGCTTGAACAGCTCCCATTTCGCGCCGAGTTCATAGTTTTTGCTATGCTCCGGTTTGAGGTCTTCGTTCGTGGTCGAGATGTTCTCGCCGCCATCGCCCACCGTAACGCCCGACGGACTCGCCGACGTCGCATAGGACGCATAGAGGCTGGAGTTTTCGGTCGGCTTGTAGACCAACCCCGCCTGATAGGTGACGAAGTCCGCGTCGTTGGACAGACCGGTTGAAGTGTCCGTGCTGAAATCGTCCCACCGCACGCCGAGATTGAGCAGCCACTTCTCCGACAATGTGATGGTGTCGAGCGCGTAGAGGCCGACCGTCTCCGCCTTTGTGGTCGTCGGCGCATTGAGCGAGATCGCCCCCGACCAAGGGTCGTTGGGGTTTGGGTTGTAGAGGTCGGTGCAGTTGTATCCGCTCGCCGCTCCGGCGCCGAACAGATCGCACCCGCCTCGCGGAATGCTCACATCGCCCGGAGCGAGGATCTCGACCGCGTAGGTCGCGCGAACCGTTTCCTCCTCGGTGTATTCCGCGCCCGTCGCCACTGAGTGCTTCACGCCGCCTGTCGAGAACTTGGCGATCAGGTCCGTCTGGCTCGAGAAGGTTTCGTTCTGCGAGTTGTTGCTCTTCGTGTTGCGCAGGACGAGCCCGTTGACGACGTTGCCCTGGCTATCGTCGGGGTTGGTCGCGATATAGGCGTTGCTCGTCTCCGAGTAGCGCGTGAGATTGCGGAGCGTGAGATTCTCGTTGAGATCATGATTGATCTCGAACTGCCCGACATCCTGCTGGGTATCGTGGAAGTCTCTCGCAAGAAGGCCATAAAAATTGTCGGGGTCGATGCCCTCCACCGGCTGGCCGGTGGTCGTGTCCAGCGGGTGGCCATAGTCGATGATGCCCTCGCCCTCAAAATGCGTATAGGTGAGGTCCACCCGCGTCCGACCATTGATCCCGAAGGCGATTGTGGGCGTAACGCCCCAACGCTTGTCGAAGACGGCGTCGCGACCCGGAATGCCCGAATCCTGGTACATCAACGCCACACGAGCGGCGACGGTGTCTGAAAGAGAGCGATTGATGTTCGCGGTCGCGCGCTTCTGGTCGGCGTTGCCGGCCTGCAGCGTCAACCCGAACGTGTTTTCCGGCTTCGCGGTGATCGTCACCAGGTTGAGCGAACCTCCAGCGGCGCCCCGCCCAGCCAGCGGACCGTTCGCCCCTTTGGACACTTCGACCTGTTCGAGATTGAAGACATCGCGCGATTGCGCGCTGGAATCGCGAACACCGTCGACCAGGATGCCGGACGTGGACTCCGATCCCCGGATGAAGGGACGGTCTGCAAAGGGCTGGCCGCCCTCGCCCATGGCCATGGTGATGCCCGGCACCGTGCGCAGGGCTTCAACCAAAGTCGTGGCGTTGGTGTCCTTCAGAACCTGCTCGGTGACGATGGTCACGGACCGCGGCGTATTGAGCAGAGAGGCGGTCGCCTTCGGACTCGCCTGTTCCGATTTGTAGGATTCCGCCAGCGCGGTGACGACCACCGTGTTGTCGTCATCCTGCTTCTTCTTCTCTTCAGTCTGCTTCTGGTCGTCGGACGGCGCTTCCTGCGCATGCGCCGCCAAGCCCGCCACCGAAAACGCCACTCCGAGCGCTGTGCTGCGCATCAGGTGCGTGAAATCTCGTCCGCCAGCGGCGGCGATGCCGGTGTTCTGCATATCTATCCCTCTCCGAAATTGTGATTGCGAATTACTCGCAAGAGCGGACGAGGGCAATACATTTTGCGAAAGATAATCAGTCGCAATTGTCGCGGGCAGAAATCTCTGACGCCGCACCTAGTTCTGTTTTTATTCTAGTTTTAGAGACCCGCGATCAGAGTGGCGATGACGACGCTCCCCTGTCAGCCCCACTGCGCAGGGGACGAACCGAGCTCACAGGCCGGGCTGTCCCAACCGAATATCGCGCCGTTCACCCTGAGCGGGGACGCCAACCGCCGCGCGGCGCCCCACGGGGTGCGCTCGATGGCGGGATCGAGATCCCCACCTTCCACCCCGTCGATTGCATCATCCTGGATGTCCTGTTCGCTGGAGGCCAGCAACTCTGCGGTTCGCGCCAAGGAAAGGCGCGCGTCTCGTATTCGCCGGTCCCGGATACGGGTTTCCAGCGCGCGGATGATCGCCGCGGCCATAATGTACCCCGTTGCATGATCGAGCGCCTGCACAGGAAGCGGCGTCGGCGTATCCTTCCCCGCCCAGGCCATGCCGGACGCTGCGATACCGCTGCTCATCTGCACCAGACTGTCGAACCCGCGCCGACGTGACCAAGGCCCCGTCCACCCATACGCGCACAACGAGGCTTCCAATACATTCGGCGCCGCAGACCGACGCCACGCTTCGTCCAACCCCAATCCATCCAGGGCGCCTGGTCGATAGCCATGAACGAAAACATCCGCCTCGGCCAACAGAGCCGCAAACCGGTCTCGACCATCAGCCTTCCGTAGATCCAGGCGAGCGCAACGCTTGCCCGGCGTGACATCCGGAACGACGCTCGGTTCGTCCCAGTCAGGCGGATCGATCCGCAGAACCTCCGCACCGAACCCGGCGAGCGTACGCGTTGCAACCGGTCCGGCCAGAACACGTGTCAGGTCCACCACGCGAAGACCCGCCAACGGCCGGGCCAAAGTCGGGCGCCAGGCGCCCGCACGCACATGCCGTGGCGCGCTCCAATCCACCATCGGCTCGCCCGATACCGCTCGCCCTTGCGGATGCGCCAGCCATTCTTCTCGCGAGTGCATCGCCGCCGCAGCCCCGCCAGCCGAAACGACGACATCCTCGACCTCGCTCTTCGGCATGCGAAGAACAATGTCCGCGACAGCCGCGCGGTCCGCCTCGACGTTCAGCGCCGAACACGCCGCCTGACGGTGGCGCATGGCGTTGGTGTGCAGCCGGACCCACCCATCGGTCGATCGATAATCTCCAGCGATGGCGTCCCAGACGGGAGGAAGCTTCCAGCCGTCCGGGTACAAGGACCACCGAAACCAAAGCGAGGCGAGCCGTTGGTCCACCGTCACATCCGGACGAGCGGGCGCCAAACCGAGCGCTTCAATCAGATCGGCAAGCGCACAGCCCACCGCCCCCATCGACGAAACCGCCAGGTCGCTCACGCAATAGCGCGAGGCGAACCTCCCATGTCCCGTGACGCCGAAAAACGGATCAAGTTCAAGCGCAGCGAACAGATCCTTCATGCGCGCCTCCAGGATCAGACAGGATACACCAGCCGAACTCGACATCAGGTCGACATTCGATCCGCTTATCATCCTGCCGTCGACGACCCGCCGCAAGCGGCGTGGATCGACGCCGGCCTATAAGGTCCGGGCGATCAGGATCTTCATGATCTCGTTGGTGCCGCCATAGATGCGCTGGATACGGCTATCGCGATAAAGACGCGATATCGGAAACTCATCCATGAACCCGTAGCCGCCAAAGAGTTGAAGGCAACGATCGATGATCTTGCCTTCCATGTCCGTCACCCAGTACTTGGCCATCGACGCGGTGGCGGCGTCCAGCTTGCTCTCGAGATGCTGGCCGATGCAGTAATCGACGAACGTCCGCGCAACTGTCGCCTCGGTTTTGCACTCAGCCAGAACGAACTGCGTGTTCTGGAAATCGAGGATCCTTCGACCAAAGGCCTGACGGTCCTTCACATAGTTGATGGTTTCAACCAGCGCGCGCTCAATGTTGGCCATGCCCTGCACGGCGATGTTGAGCCTTTCCTGCGGAAGCTGCTGCATCAGTTGATAGAAGCCCTGCCCCTCCTCAACCCCGAGCAGGTTTGAGGTCGGCACTTTCACTTCATTGAAGAACAGCTCGGAGGTATCCTGGGCGGGTTGTCCGAGCTTGTTGAGATTGCGTCCGCGCTCGAACCCCTCGGCCCCCTCGGTTTCGACAAAGACCAGCGACACGCCCTTGGCGCCTTGACCCTTGTCCGTCTTGACCACCACGCAGATCAGGTTGGCGACCTGACCGTTGGTGATGAAAGTCTTCGATCCGTTGATGACGTATTGGTTTCCCGACTTCTCCGCCGTGGTCTTCACCGCCTGCAGGTCCGACCCGGCGCCGGGTTCGGTCATCGCGATCGCGCAAACATAGGTTCCGTCGCAAATTCCGGGCAGCCAGCGTTGCTTCTGCTCTTCCGTGCCGTAGTGAAGAATGTACGGAGCGACGATCGCATTGTGCAGCGAGATTCCGAATCCATCGACGCCTTTGAGGCCAAGCTGCTCCATCAGGACAACCTCATGGCGATAGTCGCCGCCGGCGCCGCCATACTGCTCCGGCATCGACAGGCCCATCAGCCCGTTGGCCGCCGCCTCGTTCCACATCTCGCGTTCGACAACGTGGTTCTGACGCCATTTCTCAACCCGTTCGGGCGGCGCATGCTGGTCGAAGAACTTCGCCGTCATGTCCTCGAACATGCGGATATCCTCGTCCTGCATGAAGGGCGGACGTTCGACATTGAGAACAGACATACGCATTTCCCGTTCAAGATTGGCGGAACGCCCGCCTTCGATTGCGATCACTGCACTTCAAGCAGGCAGCCCGTCTTCGCGCAAGCGCTTCAATCGTCGAGCGCTTGGCGAGGTTTCCGGTCAGCACCAGGCTCCGGAAATCGAAATCACCTGCCCGGACAGAAATCCGCAATCCCCGACCGCCAGAAACTCGGCCAGGGCCGCGACTTCTTCGGCGTCGCCCAAACGCCCCATGGGCACGCGAGCCAGCAGTTTCGGCCCCTTGACCGGATCGTCGAGCAACGCCTTCGGATAGTAGGTTTCGGTCTGGATGAAATTGGCTGCGATGGCGTTGACCGAAACGCCATGGGGGGCCGCCTCGAGCGCCAACGAGCGCACGGCTGCGTTTACCGCGCCTCGCGCAGCGGCGTACGCGGAAAATCCAGGAATGCCGCCGATCGGCCCGGACGACGATCCGAATACGATGCGACCGGCCTTGTTCGGCTTCATCACTTCGAGCGCCGCCCCGCCAAACGCCAGAGACACCGCGGCGATGTTGGCGAAGTAAGGGGTCAATGCTTCTTCGGTCAGGTCTTCCGCGTTCAAACGGGGGGCCGGCATCGCGGATGAGATCACCGCCCCATCGAGTCGTCCGCCGCCTTCCCGCGCCTTGTCGGCCGCCCGTCGAACGAGCGAGCGGGGCGTATCCGCCGCCAACAGCTCGACGCCATTCTCTTCGCCGTCCGCGGATATGGATGGGTCGGTCGCCAGAACCCGCACGCCGTTTCGAACAAGCCTCGCCGCGATGACCGGATTTGCAAACCCTCTGAAGTCAGTCACCAGAACGGTCTTGGTCATGGCTCGCAGCTCCCTCTTCTGGAGGACGAACGTACCCCGGATAGACGCCCGGACAAGAGCGCCTGGTTGCGCATCACCCCAAAAGAAAAGGGCGACTTGCGTCGCCCTTCCCGCTGCTCTTGTTGTTCGGCGTCGTCACCCTTCCGAGAAGGGTACGCCCACGAACATCGTATTGCCGTCGCCACGCTGAACCTGCAGCAGAACCGCTTCGCGCTTCTGCCGGGCCGCGTCGTCGACCGCCTTTTTCACCGCTTCCGCTGAACTGACAGGCGTCTGATTGACCATCAGAACCTTGTCGCCAGGACGCAGGCCTTCATCGAACGCCGGAGAATTCACGCGAACATCCGACACCACCGCGCCGTCGTCGTTGGAGAGATCAAGCCCCAGCCCCGAAAGCGTAACCGTCGCGTCGTCCGAACCGGACCCGCGCGAGGCCGAAGCCAACTGCTTGGGAGCCGCATCCGGGTCCTGCAGCTCCTTGATCTTCACCTTGATGGTCTTCTCTCTGCCCTGACGCAGGACTTTGACGTCCTGGGTCGAACCCGGCTTGGATTCCGCCACCGCGATGGTCAGATCGGTCAGAGTATCGACCTTCGTGGCGCCGAACGAAAGGATGATGTCGCCTTCCTTGATGCCCGCAGCAGCGGCGGGGCCGCCGTCGTCGATCTTGAAGACCATGGCGCCGTGCGTATCGACGCCCAGGCTCTTGGCGATCTCAGGCGTCACCGGCTGGATGCCGACGCCCAGCCACCCACGCTCGACCGTCCCGGTTTTGATGATCTGCCCAACGATCGACTGCGCCAGCTTCGATGGGATCGAAAACCCGATGCCGATGTTTCCGCCGCTGGGCGACAGGATCTGCGAGTTCACGCCGATGACCTGGCCCTTCTCATTGAACAGCGGACCGCCCGAATTGCCGCGATTGATCGGGGCGTCGACCTGAATGAAGTCGTCATAGCTGCCGCCCGTCGTCCGCCCGCGCGCCGACACGATGCCAGCCGTCACGGTGTTGCCCAGCCCGAAGGGCGAGCCCATTGCGAATACATTGTCGCCGGGACGCGCATTGTCGCTGTCGCCCCACGCCAGCGGCGCCGGCAGGTTTTTCGAATTGATCTTGATGACGGCGAGATCGGTCTTGGGATCGGTTCCGATGACCTCGGCCGTCTCCTCACGACCGTCGGCGAACTGAACGGTCACGCTCTTGGCGTTCTCAACCACATGGTTGTTGGTGACGATATGACCATCGCGGTCGACGATGAACCCGGAACCGGACCCGAAACTGTCAGGCAGCTCCTGGTTTCCGTCCGGCAGGCTGCGGCGGAAGAACTCGCCGAACGGCGAACCCCGGAACGCGTCGGGGACGCCGGCCGAACCGCGGTTTGGCGACCGGACGACAATCTGAACCACCGACGGGGAAACCTGCTCGACAAGGTCGGCCAGATTGGGCGCCGTACCCCACCGCCCCGCTTGTCCCGCGACTGAGGCGGCGACCTGTCCGGCGGTAATCGCCGCGGTAGACGACATTGCCTCGGTTCCGGCTTGCGACGGACTTGTCAAAACAAGGGCGGCCAGCCCCGCGCCAGCCAGAAGCCCGGCGGAACCGCCAAAGAGTGCACCACGTGCCATACTGTTCATCTCCAATATTCCTGAATTCGAGGCGAAGCAGATCCGCCGCGAGGCCGTCGTCCATCGGGCGGCCGGGGGCGGAACATCGATCGAACGGGTCTCAGTTGCTCCCCGATTATGGACGCAATGCGGCGAGCTTGGTGCAGCTCTGCCCCAGACGACGGCCGCAATGCCGCACTCACGGGTATTTGTTCCCAGAAACCTTCGCCTCTGGCGCTGGAGCCGCCCCATCGCGACGGCCAGTATGACGGTCGTGGAACACGCGAGACGCCGGAGCGGAACTTGGCCAAACTCTACTTCAGCTACGCCGCCATGAACGCGGGCAAATCCACCATCCTCCTGCAGGCCTCGTACAACTATCAGGAGCGTGGGATGCGGACGCTCGCCTATACGTCGATGCATCACGCCAAACACGACGATGGCGAGATCGTTTCGCGTCTCGGGGTACGTACGCGCGCCCGCACCTTCGCACCCGGAGACAAGCTCTACGCCGGCATCGCGCGCGCGCATCGTCGTCTGCCCGTCCATTGCGTGTTCGTCGATGAAGCCCAGTTCCTCACCAGGGACCAGGTTTGGGAACTCGCCCGCGTGGCGGACGAATTGAACATCCCCGTACTCTGCTACGGATTGCGCACCGACTTCCGCGGCGAATTGTTTGAGGGATCGGCCGCCCTGCTCGCTATCGCCGACAGCCTCAGGGAGATCCGCACCATCTGTCATTGCGGCTCAAAGGCCACCATGGTGGTGCGCACGGACAGTACGGGCAAGGCGGAACGTAACGGAGAGCAGGTCGGCGTCGAACGCGGTCAGTATGTTTCGCTTTGCAGGAAGCACTGGCTCGAAGCGATGGGCCGCACCCGCAAGACACGGCCCCCTGCCGGAAGCGCGCTGCATCGAATTCCAGCTAAGCGTTCGACAAAAACAGGCAGCAACGGCGAAGGAAAACGTCGACGCAAAAACGGCGGAAACGGCTCAGCGCGCCGTCAGGGCGCGTAGGCCGCGATGCTTCTTGCGACCTTGCCGTCGTCGCGAAAGACAAACGTTTCAGACACCGCCTGTCCTCGCTGATTGGTATACTGCACCGTCAGAGCGTCTGAACCGACATAGAGTTGGCTGATCTCGAAATACAGATCGCGCGCATGCGCCAACGCAGCGGACCAATAGGAACGCAACGCCGATTTGCCGAACACGAAGTCGACGTCCTCCCCCGTAACCATCCGGACGCGTGGCGAGTGAAACACGATGTCCTCCGCATAGTGCGAAAGGATGGCCTCAAGGTCGTGATCGTTCCACGCCTGCACCCATTCGCGAGCGAAGGTTTGGGCGAATTCACCGTCAATCATTGCGTCTTCCGGAAAATGGGTTGTCGCGGCAGGAGCTGAAGAACACAAGATTGAGTTCGCTCGCTCTGGCAAGTCCCGAAATACGCTTGAGGGATACGGCGTTCGTTTCCAGGTATCGGGCGCTCTGCTCGGGATAATCACCCAGGATCAGATATGCGTCTCGGCCACGCTGAACGCCATGGCCGGTAATGTAGACCGCAGCCACATCGGCGTTCGCTGCACGATTGGCGAACGCATCGAACGCCGCGTCCAGTGCATCGTGGGGCGTGTCGAGCAGAACTGTTGTGTCGAAACCGACGCGCTTGAACGCCTCCGCCACTCTGCCGGCGTCGAACCGCGATCCGCCAAGCGAGGCGACCCCGCCTCCTGCGTGGCTGTAGTCGGAGACGGCGAGCACAAGCGCGACGCGTTGCTCTTCCCGGCGGCGCGCGAAAGTCCAGAACGGCAGCGGCACGCTGCGCGGTATCTCCGCAGAATGCCAACCGAACGAGTATTTGGCGTTAGCAGCGGCCAGCCGCTCGCCAAAATCACGCAGAGGCAATTCTGGAATGGCCAGCACTTCGACAAGAGCGGTCGCGAACGGATTTCCGCCCGTGTCGTCACGCTCCATCGTCAGACGACCCGGCATCCCCGCATAGTAGACGAGTGGAGACCGCGAAAGCCCCGGAGACTGCGCGGCCGCGGCGCCGCCGATCACCGCAACACCTAACCCAGCGAGCGCCGCCCGACGAGTGAAAGCATAGCTTGAATGCGATTGCGTCTTCACGCGATCAGTCTAGGCCGCCCGACGACAGACGACCAGACCGACCGTTTGGCGCCCGTCGCTAGAAGCGCAACACCTTCACATAACGGACCTGAGGCAACGCCTTGATCTTCGCCAGCGTATCCTCGGGAACATCCTGATCGATCCCGACCAGGGCGATGGCGTCGCCGCCTTCATCTTCGCGGCCGAGGTTGAAGGTCGCGATATTGACCTTCGCCTCCCCCAGAAGACCGGCCATGGCGCCGATAAAGCCCGGCTTGTCTGAGTTGTTCACGAACAGCATGAACGGATGGAAGTCGGCATCCAGCGCCATGCCCTTCACCTCGACGATGCGAGGCTTCCCGGCGATGATGGCGCCAGCGACAGACCGCCACTTGCCGTCGACCTTGACCTTCACCCGGATCAGGCTGTCAAAGACAGGGCTGTCGTCGCGCTTGGATTCCTTGAGCTGCCCGCCACGTTCCTGCAACAGGGACGGAGCCGACACCATGTTCACTTCAGCCATGAACGGGCGCAGCAGACCCGCCAGCAATGCCGCCGTCAGCGGCTTGCGATTCAGCTTGGTGACCTCGCCCTCATACTCGACCTCGACTTCCGACAACCCGCCGTCAGCCACTTGCCCCGCGAACGCGCCCAGCCGCTCTGCAAGCTCGATGAACGGCTTGAGGCGCGGGGCTTCGTCCGCCGTCACGCTCGGCATGTTGAGAGCGTTGGTCACCGCGCCGGTCAGCAGATAGTCCGCCATCTGCTCAGCCACCTGGAAGGCCACATTGTCCTGCGCCTCGACGGTCGAGGCGCCAAGGTGAGGCGTCGCGACAAAGTTGGGCGCGCCAAACAGAACGTTCGATTTCGCGGGTTCCTCGGAGAACACGTCAAACGCCGCAGCGCCGATCTGACCCGATTCAAGGCCGGCTCTCACCGCAGCTTCGTCGACCAGTCCGCCGCGTGCGCAGTTGACGATGATCACGCCTTTTTTCGTCTTGGCGAGATTGTCGGCAGACAGAATGTTCCGCGTCTGATCGGTCAGCGGCGTATGCAGCGTGATGATGTCGGCGCGTTTGAGCAGATCGTCCAGCTCGACTTTCTCCACACCCATCTCGGTGGCGCGTTCAGGCGTCAGGAACGGGTCATAGGCCACGACCTTCATCTTGAGGCCCAACGCACGGTCGGCGACGATCGAACCGATATTGCCGGCGCCGATAAGGCCGAGCGTTTTTGAAAACAGCTCCGTGCCGACATAATCCTTCTTGGGCCACTCGCCGGCCTGCGTGCGGGCGCTCGCCGCCGGAATCTGGCGCGCCGCGGCGAACATCATGGCGATCGCATGTTCCGCCGTCGTGATGGCGTTGCCGAACGGCGTGTTCATCACCACCACGCCCTTGGCCGTGGCGGCCTTGACGTCGACATTGTCGACGCCGATCCCGGCGCGCCCGATCACCTTCAAATTGGTCGCCGCAGCGATGACATCGGCGTCCGGCTTGCATGCGGAACGAACGGCGAGACCATCATACTGATCGATGATCTTGATCAGCTCATCCTTCTTGAGGCCGACCTTGCGATCGACCTCAATGCCCCGGTTCTTGAAGATGTCCGTCGCGCCATCGGCGAGATCATCGGCAATAAGAACTTTCACCATGGTTTAGTCTCCGTTCCGCTATTCAATCCTGGCGTCGCCGCACTTGTCAGCCGCCCTGAGCGGGTTGCAGCGGGCGATCGCGCCGCCGGGCATCGCGACCGCGTAGTCGCTGAAGTTGAGGTTGGGCTTGTAGTAATCCGTCGAGATGTACTGGCCGCCCGATGCAAAGGCCGCCGAGCGCTTCACGGTCGTATTGGCGCGCACCTCGACCGTGTCCTGCTCCGTGCGCGTGCGAACGATAAAGCCATCCTTCACGGCCTGATGGATTGCGTCCTGATTGACGATCGGGTCATCCCACATCAGCCATGCGGCGTCCGGATCGGCTGAAACCGCCCGCACGAACATAGGGCGCGTCTTGATGCCGCCTGAGACGTTGCGGTAGGGCTCCGTCGACGTGCGGCTCGCGAGAATGCCGATCATCACCCGACTACGCGCTTCGCCCAACACCGGCCAGTTATCCGCCAGAACGCCCTCGCGCACAGAGGCGTAGTCGCCCTGAATATCTGCGGGGGTGATTAGCGATGTGCGCGGAAACACGCTGAGCACTTCCGCATCAAGCGCATCCCAGGCCGCCGCATCGAACCTGCGCACAGGCGCCGCGCCGGGAATGTCCACCGCACTGTCCTTGGTGTTCAGCATGATGAACATGGGCGCATGGTCGGGATGCGCCTTTGACCAGTTTCGTATCTGCGTCAAACACGCCACCAGCGTCGGACACGACGTCCGGTAGTCGATGTCCGGAACGTGCATCACCTTGAAGCCCGGCTTCGCCAACTCCTCCTTGAAGGCGAGGTCCGGCGCACCGAGGCCCCGCTCGATCACCTGACGACGCAACAATGGATCGAGATAGACCCCGCCCTCCGGATCATAGACAATGTCGATTTCAAGCTGCCGGATGCCCCAGTCGAGCTGCGCGGGGATAGGTTCGTGCGCATACTCAAGCGCCTTCGCGTGCGCCGGCGACCGCTCCGCGAACAGCTGGAGTTCGTTTGGCGAAATCCACTGCTTGTAAGAGTTGTGCGTACCCAGAACCTGCATGTCGTTCATTTTCAGGTTCGCGTCGATCCATGAGCGAGCGCATCCCTCGCCTGCTGCATCCGCCGTCGGCGCGGCGAGATCGCACGCGGATGCGTCGACAGCGAGCGACGCAGGCGCCCCCGTCTCCTGGCACGCAGCGAGCCCGAGCGCGGAAAAGGAAGCGGCGATCAAGAAAAGACGTTTCATCGCGGTATCTCCAAGGCGGGAAAATACCTGCCTTAGGACGCTGCGATCACATGCGGATGACGCTCCGGGATATGTACGTATGCTAAACATGTCGGCCCGTCCCGTCGCCGGAAGCGAGCCATCTGCGAGATCGGTTGATCTCCATCTTGGCGTCGACCTCCGCGGAAAGGTCCCGCCCCACCAACGCAGCCAGCCTGTGCAACAGAATCGCCACATCCGCGGCTTCGCGCCCAATTTCGGGAATATCCCCTGCGCGAACCGCGGCCTCGAGTTCGTCGAGCTCCATGCGTGCACGGGCGACGAGCGCGGAAAGGTCGGAAACCTCTCCGAACGTCGCATCGGCCCACTCACGGATGGTTGCGCTGGTTTCGCGGGGCATCCCGACTTCCCGGTACTGGTTGGTTACGGTTGGTCTCGCTCAGACGAGCGGTCTCAACCGAGTTCCGCCGCCGCCGTCTCGAACGCCCAATCGAACCAGGGAATCGCCGCGGCAAGATCGGATGCATCAACCGTGGCGCCGCACCAGATCCGAAGCCCCGGAGGAGCGTCGCGGTAGCCTGCGATATCGTAGGCTGCGTTTTCCTTCTCCAGCAGGCTCGTCATCTTTTTCACGAAGGCCTGCTGTCCCTCGACATCTAGTTTCGCGACCCGCGGATCGACGATCTTGAACGTAACGGAGGTGTTTGAGCGCGTCGCGGGATCCTCGCACAGGAAGTCCACCCAAGGCGTGTTCGCAACCCAGCCCGCAAGCGTTTCAAGATTGGCGTTCGAACGGTCGACCAGTCCCTTGAGCCCGCCGACGCTCTCAGCCCATTGAAGCGCGTCGATGTAGTCCTCAACCGCGAGCATGGAGGGCGTGTTGATGGTCTCGCCCTTGAAGATGCCTTCGTTGAGTTTGCCCGCCTTGGTCATGCGGAAGAGTTTCGGCAGCGGGCGGTCAGGCGCAAAGCTCTCAAGGCGCGCGACAGCTCGCGGAGACAGGATCAGCATGCCGTGGGCGCCCTCGCCCCCCATCACTTTCTGCCAGGAATAGGTCAGCACATCGATCTTGGCCCAATCGATCGGCATGGCGAAAACAGCGGAGGTGGCGTCGCAAAACACGATTCCCTCGCGGTCAGCCGCGATCCAGTCGGCGTTCGGAACCTTCACACCTGAGGTCGTGCCGTTCCAGGTGAACACGATGTCCGCGTCCTTGCGGGCTTTCGCGAGATCGGGAAGGCGTCCGTACTCGGCCCTGTAGACCGCCGCATCCAGCTTCAGCTGTTTGGTGATGTCGGTCACCCAATCATTGCCGAAGCTTTCCCAGGCGAACACATCGACCGGGCGCGGCCCCAGCATCGACCACAACGCCGCCTCAATGGCGCCTGTATCCGATCCGGCCATGATACCGATGCGATAATCGTCGGGCACGCCAAGAACGCTGCGCGTCTTGTCGATCGCAAGCTGCAGACGCGCTTTGCCCAACTTGGACCGATGCGAGCGCCCAAGGCTTTCAAGATAGAGGTTTGCGGGTGACCAGCCGGGGCGCTTGGCGCAGGGGCCGGAAGAAAAATGCGGGCGCGCGGGACGCACGTCCGGCTTCGTGACAGTCGACATCTGGTTTTACTCCCATCCTTCCAGATGGGCTGATCGCCGTTGGGGGCGATTGGCCCGCGACGGATATGAGCCCCATCGATCGGACAGTCAATCCACCCGGCGCCGGCCGTGGATCACACTTTGATGCGCAAGGCCTGAGCGGGCCGCGCCCGCCGGTTGCCGATCCAGACGCCCGCCAGAATAAGAGCGAGCGCAGCGGGAGCTTCCCAGCCGGGCCGTTCGTGCAGGAATGCGACGCCGATCGCCAGCGCCACCATCGGCGCAAGATAGGTCGAGAACGAGGTGAACACCGGCCCCGCCCGCTGCACCAGAATGACAAACGCGATCATCGCCAGGCCGGTCGGACCGATCCCGATCCAAAGCAGGGCAAGCAGCGACTCGCGGCTTACATCCTCGGGAAACGGCGTCGTGGCCAACGCCGCAAGCAGGGCCGCAACGGCGCCGGACGACACCAGAATGAAGCTCGACAGGATCGGTTGAATGCGAGGGGCCTGACGCGTCGCGATGTTTCCGGCCGCGTAGAGGCTCGCCGCCAGAATCGAAAGGACAAGTCCCACAGCACGGGGGTCGACGCCGTTCGCCAGGCGGGGCGTCATCAGGACGATCAAGCCGATGAACCCCAATCCCACGCCGCTCGCACGCGCCCACGTCATTCGCTCCCCGGGCAAGATCAGGTGGGCCAGCACAATGGTGAAGATCGGCGCGGCCCCGTTGCAGATCGCCAGCACGGAGGAATCCGCCGTTCGCGCGGCATTCGCGTAGGCAAGATACGGCAGGGCCGTGAACACGATTCCGACCAACGACATCCACCCGGCGGCCGACCAGATCGCCCTGCCCCCGACGACGGTCTGGGCGCTGGCGCCGGTCCCTTTGGGTCTGCGCAACAGGACAGCAATCCCGAGCGGCGCCAGAAGCGCGCTCGCCACCGTCAAACGGCCGGCGATGATCCAGATCGGCGGAATCGTTTCAGCAGCGATGCGCAGCGAGGCGAACGTCGTGCCCCAGACCAGCACCGTAAAGCCCAACAATAGCCAGTCCGCGGAATCCGGGCCGCTCTGCGCACCAACCGCCTCTTGACCTGACGCCGCCATCCCCGACCCGCACTCGAAATTGAAGCCCGCGCAGCCCGATCCGGGATCCACGCCGCCTGTTTGGTCGGTCAGACATTTCGCAAATCAGGTCAGGTGACGCACTCGCATGAGATCGCGCGCCCGTCCATCGCCATCGCAATCACATGAAGACGGCGATCGTTGCATAACATCACGAACCCCGCCCGAGCAGATCCTTGCGCTGGGCGGGGTTTCGTTCGGATTGACTCACCGGGTCTGCTTGTGCGTCGCCTCGGACGTATCGCCGGAACGCAGAAGGGGGCCGCCCGACGAAGATCCGACGCCGTCGTCGACAATCATCGAGTGATGCTCGTCATGGTCGACGTCGATGCCGGCGGAGCGCTCAAACGCTTCCTCTTCCTGCTGATCGGGTGTCTGGGTCAGTTTATCGCGATTTTTATCGGACATGTTGTCCTCCTTGTGGTGTCGCCTCGCGGAGGCGCCGTCCCCACCAGCAGAACGTGGTTATTGCCGAGCCGTTCCGCCAGCCTTGCTCACGAAAATCTCGACGCGACAATCAGACCCGGAAGACGCCCTCGATCACGGTGCGAGCGCGTCCAGTCAGCTTCACCCGATCGCCCGCCATCCGTGTGACGATATCGCCGCCTCTCCCCGGAAAGGCCTGGAAACAGCGCAACTCGTCCTTTCCAAGCAACGCCGAGAAATAGGGCGCGATGATGCAATGGGCCGAGCCGGTGGCGGGGTCCTCGTCGATTCCCGAACCCGGCGCAAAGAAACGCGACACCACGTCATATCCGCCGTCTCCGGGAGCAGCGCAGATGACGTTGCCGCGCCCGCCGCCTACCGCGGCGCTCGCAATTGGCTTGATCGCCCGGTGATCGGGGCTCAGCGCCCGCACCACCGCAGCCGTGTCGTAGATCGCCATGAGATAGGACGCAGCCCACACCTCGCGCGGCGGAGCGCCCAGCGCTTCGGCCAGACCCGCCGGAGCATCAACGCGCTGCGGCGGCGTGGAGGGGAAGTCCATCTCCAGACGCCCATCCGCGACCCGCTTCACCGTCAGCCGGCCCGACCTGGTTTCAAACCCGACTTCAGGTCCGTCGAACCCGAGATGTTCGTAGAGGACGTGCGCACTGGCGAGCGTTGCATGCCCGCACAAAGGCACCTCCAGGGTCGGCGTAAACCAACGCAGCCGCCAAACGCCTTCGCCTTCGGCGACCAGAAACGCCGTCTCCGCAAGATTGTTTTCGGCCGCAATCGCCTGCAGCGTTGCGTCATCCGCGAAGGCGTCCATCGGCATCACCGCAGCCGGATTTCCCGACAGCGGCCGTTCCGCGAAAGCGTCTACCTGAAAGAAGCGATAGTCGGACATCGTCGGCTCCAGTTTCGGAAACCGCAGATACCATTCCCGACATCGGCTCACGAACGATATTCTCTTCGCGAACGATGAGATTTTCTGCGCAATCGCGCCGCGACGTCACGAAGGACCTATTGAACGCGATATCTGGAATACAACTCCGCGAACCCTTCGGGATCGCGCGACGGCCAGCCGTGATCGATAGGCCCGTGACCGCGACCCAGACCCGGAGCCCGCCGAATTGCCTCAACCAGATACGCGCGCGCCAGATCGACCGCGTCCACAAGATCCAGCCCTCGCGCCAATCCGGCGGCGACCCCGGACGCGAGCGAACACCCTGTTCCATGCGTCGATGATGTACGGATACGAGGTCCGTCCAGAAAGCGCTCTCCGGACTGCATCGCCAGCACATCAATGATCGGCTCATCGCTATCGGGTGAACCGATATGGCCGCCCTTCACCAGCGCGGCCACCGCCCCCATCTCCAGCAAGCGCTCGGCGGCGCGACGTTGTCCGTCCAGCGTCTCCACCGCCTTGCCTGTCAGAACCTCGGCCTCCGGCGCATTGGGCGTAACCAGTACGGCGCCGGGCACCATCAACTGACGCATCGCATCGACGGCGTCCGCGGGCAGAAGTCGGTCGCCGGACGTCGCCACCATGACGGGGTCGACCACACGCGGAACATCGCGCGCCAGATCATCCGCGGCCTCGACGACCGCTTCGATCAGCTTCCGGTCGCCAAGCATCCCGGTCTTGAGGCAATCCGCACCGATATCCCCGAGGACCGCCTGCATCTGAGCCCGCACGACCTTGGGGTCGAGCCCGATCACACCCGACACCCAAAGCGTGTTCTGGATGGTGATCGCCGTCACGGCCGTCGCCGCGAACCCGCCCAGCGCCGTCACGCTCTTGATGTCGGCCTGTATTCCCGCTCCGCCGCCGGAATCCGATCCGGCGACGATCAACACACGGCCGCGAAATGCCGGCTGTTCGGAGGCATCGTTTGATGCTTGCCCCATGACGCTCTGCTTCCCGGATCGACTAGAAAACGTTTCATTCTCATCTAGTCCGTAATTCCCGAACCGAGAATGCTTGCGTGTTGTCGGGATCGTCACTAAACGCGCTTGCCTCATAGAGACCGGCGGGGACGTTCATGACAACCGAAGCACCGCGCCAGCTCCCGCTGTGGAGGACGTTTCTCGTCTTCCTCCTCCCGATGATGCTGTCCAACATCCTCCAGTCGCTCTCGGGCACGCTGAACGGGGTTTTTCTCGGTCAGCTGATCGATGTCGACGCCATGGCGACGGCCAGCGTGCTGTTCCCGGTCATGTTTTTCTGCATTTCGCTGGTGATCGGCGTCGCGACCGGCGCAACGGTCCTGATCGGGCAAGCCTACGGCGCCAGAGACATGGCGCTGGTGCGCCGCATCGCCGGTCTGGTTCTGCTGGTGGTCCTCATCTCGGGCGTCGTCATCGGCGGTTTGGGAGCGGTCTTCGCGCCCGATCTGCTGCGCATACTGGGCACGCCCGAGAACATCTTCGCTGACGCGACCCGCTATGCGCGCATCATCATGGTGTCGATGCCCGTGATGTTCCTCTTCATCCTCGCGACCTCCATCCTGCGTGGCGTCGGAGATACGGTGACCCCGCTGTGGGCGCTGATCTTCTCTACGCTGACCGGCGCCATCCTGACGCCCGCACTGATCCTGGGATGGGCCGGCCTTCCAAAGCTCGGACCGCCGAGCGCCGCCATCGCGTCGGTGGTGTCCATAACCGTTGCGCTCGCCTGGCTGTGCTGGCGCATGAACCAGAAGAAGATGGCGGTCGCTCCCAACATCGAACTCTTCCGGCATATGCGTTTCGACGGCGCCATGCTGGCGCGCGTACTGCGCATCGGCGTGCCGACCGGCGTCCAGATGGTGATCTTCGCTCTGTCGGAGATCGTGCTGCTGGGTCTCGCCAACGCCTACGGCTCCGACGTGACCGCCGCCTACGGGGCCACGACGCAAGTGCTCTCCTATGTTCAGTTCCCGGCCATGTCGATCGGCATCTCGGCCTCGATCCTGGCGGCTCAGGCGATCGGCGCCGGCAAGGCGGATTCGCTCGACAAGATCATGCGCACAGCACAACTGCTCAATCTGGTCATCACCGGTCTGGGCGTGATTGTCGTCTATCTCCTGTCGCACACCATCATTTCGCTCTTCATCACCGAACCCGACGTGATCAAGATGACGGACCGGCTGATCGCGATCGTCCTCTGGAGCCTGCTTTTGTTCGGCGTATCGGTCGCCTTCTCCGGCATCATGCGCGGCAGCGGAACCGTGCTGGCGCCCACCGGAATCGCGATCTTCGCCATCCTCGCGGTGGAAATACCGGTCGCGATCGTCATGACCCGCCACATCGGCGTCGAAGGCGTGTGGTGGGCCTATCCCGCAGCCTTCGCCGCCATGGCCGTCATGCAGGGGGCGTACTACTACCTTGTCTGGCGCAGACAGAAGATCGAACGACTGGTCTAGCTCGTCAGGGCGACGAAGACGTCCTCGAGGTCGGGTTCCTCGGTGGCGAGATCGCTGATTCCGACGCCCGCGTCGCGAACCTTTGTCAGCAGGGTTTCGATCGAACTCTCGCCGGACCGGTAAGTGATCGCCAGCGCGCCGTCCTTGCGCAGCGAAGCGTCCAGATCCGCGAGCGCCTGCGGCACCGCATCGAGACCATCGGTCGGATGAACCACCAGCGTCTTGTAGTTGAGGCGCCGCAAAAGGTTCGGCGTCGGCTCGCAGGCGACCACCTCGCCGTGATTCACGATCGCGATGGTGTCGCACATCTCCTGCGCTTCTTCGAGATAGTGGGTGGTGAGGATCACCGTGACGCCCTGAGCGTTGAGACCCCGCACATATTCCCAGAGTTGCCGCCGCAACTCCACGTCCACGCCTGCGGTCGGCTCATCGAGGATCAGCACCGGCGGCGAGTGCACCATCGCCTTGGCGACCATCAGCCGGCGCTTCATGCCGCCTGAGAGCTGACGGACATAGGCGTCCTTCTTGTCGCCCAGCCCCAACGCTTCGAGAATCTCCTCGCACCTGCGCTCCTTCTTCGGAACGCCATAGAAGCCGGCCATCAGATCCATCGTCTCCAACGGCGTGAAGAAGGGATCCATGTTGATTTCCTGCGGCACCACCCCCAGCGCGGCCCGCGCCGATCGCGATTCCCGGTCGATGTCGCGCCCCCAGATCGAGACCTGACCGGCGGTCTTGTTCACCAGCCCCGCCAGAATATTGATGAAAGTCGACTTCCCCGCCCCGTTCGGCCCGAGCAGCCCGAAGACCGACCCGCGCGGCACGGCGAGATCGATCCCCTTCAGCGCGACCTTGGCCGGCGCCTTCCTGGATGGCGCGTAGGTCTTGGCGAGGCCTTTCGCCTCCACTGCAAAGGCCGGCAGCGGCGTGTTGGCGGTCATCCGAACTCCAGCAGGCTTTGCGGGACGCCCCGCGACAGCGCGACCGCCCAATTGACGATCCGCGCAAGGCAGACGTAGGTAGGCGCAATTGGCTGGCGCGCAAAGAGGCGTCGGCTAACAGGGTCGCGCAGCCGGGGTGAACTCGGGTTCGGCGGGGCCGGCAGGTACGGCGGGCAATGCGATGAACGACAAGGTCTCAAACGGCGGCGTCTGGTATGTCGAAAACCCGGAACGCATTGTCGTCGACGACCGCAAGGTTGCGTGCGACGGCGGCGGCGGGGCGCTCGGCCACCCCAAGGTCTGGTACGACATGGGCGAGGACGACAAGGTCGAGTGCAAGTATTGCGACCGCGTCTTCGTGCTCAAGGGCGGCAAGTACGACACGACCGAAGAAACCGCTGCGCCTTCGGCCACCTAGGAACGTAGTGCGTTAATTCCAAAGAATTTTTCGGCGCGCGGGCTGCGCGCAGTCGCTATCGGCTGATCCGCCCGCTCGTGTGGGCGAGACGCCCGTCCGCGCAACGTTCCGACAGAAGGCTCCGAGCCTCCGCCTTTGAGACCCGCTCCGAGGCGACCAGCTCGTTCCGATAGTAATAGGCGACCACCCACGCAGCCGGACCGCCCTCGGCGCTCGCGTCGTAGGACACAGGCATCACGTCCAGCCGCGCATCATCCGCGCAACCCCAGCTGCTCGGGCCGCGAAAGTCCGGAATCGCGCTGGGGATAAGCCCATCGGGAATTGGCGCCGGCCCGGGGTCCGCTCCCATGCGCACGGCGCTGGCCGCGGACAACAACGCCGGCGCCTCCTGCGAGATGGCGTGTCCGGCGCCGCAGAACACAGCCGACGCCGCCACAATCAATACGGTCGATATTCTCGGAGACCAGGCCATTTCAGCCTCCCCGCGACAGCCCACCATGGCGGCTCATTCGAAGCCGCTCAGTCCGTTAACGCCGACGACCTCCTGACGGTTCCTCTATTCGCGCCGGGCTTTGCTGGCGTGCCCCCCGGCCGGGGCGTGTAACGGGCCGAGTAACGCGCTGTAACTGCAGAGGTTACGGTAATTGCCATTACGATTTCGACGCCCTGAGGCACAACGACCGTGCAACAGAACAATGGACGCCGAAACTCGTCAGGCCGCCTGAGCCAAGACGAAAACGTCGGCAAGAAGCTGGACCTCGGGACACCTGCACAATGTACAAGTTCGCAATCTGGACGGCCCGGACACGCCTCCTTGGCTCTGTCGGATGCCTGGCCTTGATGATCGCCGGGGCTCCCGCCCTGGCGCAGGAGTCTCAGGCGCCGGCAAAGCCGGCCGCAACAGCCTCCGCCGACCACGCCGATCCCGAGGTCGTGGTGGTCTACGGCCGGGCGACGGAGCTGGTCGGGACCGCCCTTTCCGCTTCCGAAGGCATCGTCGGCGAGGCTGACCTTGAGATCCGCCCCCTGCAACGCCCCGGCGAACTGGCCGAGGTGATCCCCGGAATGGTCGCGGCGCAGCATTCCGGAAACGGAAAGGCGAACCAGTATTACCTGCGCGGCTTCAACCTCGATCATGGAACGGACTTCGCAGCGTCTTTCGACGGCGTGCCGCTCAACCTGATCGCCCACCCGCATATGAGCGGATATCTGGATCTCAACTTCCTGATCCCGGACGTTGTCGAATCCGTCTCTTTCCAGAAGGGAACGGCATACGCCGCCAATGGCGATCACTCAGCCGCCGCTTCCGCCGACTTCATCTCGCACGACATGCCGCATCACAGCTTCGCCGAGCTCGACGTGACCGATCACGACGACTACCGGGCCCTCCTGTTGGCCGGCCGGGATGTGGGCGAGACCGGACAGCTCTACGGTGCGCTGCAATATGAATGGGGGGACGGGTACAATACGCGACCTTCGGAGCTGGATAAGTATGCCGGGTTCCTGAAGTACTCGCTCGATTGGGGCGATGCGCGCTTCCACGTCGAGTGGGTCGGCTATGACAATGACTGGTACGCAACGGACCAGATGCCGCTGCGCGCCATGCAGTCCGGACTGATCGATCGGTATGGGACCCTCGATCCCGATCTCGGCGGACATACCGATCGCAACATCCTCTCGGCCGGCCTGACCTGGGATGATGACAACTCACTGCTGGTCTATGGCGAAAGCTACAACTTCCGCCTGTTCAACAACCCCACCTTCTACCTCAACGATCCGGTGCGCGGCGACGAGTTCGCCCAGATCACCGACCGTACGGCGCTTGGCGCACGCGGAAAGATGGGACGCACGGCTCAGCTCGGCGGTTTCAATGTCGACTGGCGCCTGGGAAGCGATATCCGAACCGACTTCATTGAACGCGATGGTCTGTCTCTCACCGAAGATCGCCAGCCCTATCAGGTCATCCGCGACGACAATGGAACCGTGACCACGGCGGACGTGTGGGCGGACGCCACCATCCACTGGACGGACGCCCTCCGCACCACGATCGGCGCGCGCCAGGACGTCATCTGGTACGACTTTGACGCCGTCCAACCGGAAAACTCGGGCAGCGACAGCGATTCCATCTTCAGCCCCAAGATTCTGGCCGCCTACCGTTTCACGGAGGCGTTCGAGGCCTACGCATCATACGGAAAAAGCTTCCATACGAACGACCCCCGCGGCGGCGTAACGACGGTCGATCCGGTGACGGGCGATCCTGTCGATCCTTCCGACGTCTTCGTCCGCAGCAAAGGCGGCGAGATCGGCGTTCGGTATCAGCCGTCGAGCACGTTCAACATCTCGCTGGCGGTCTTCAATCTCGACTCCGATTCCGAACTCATATTTGTCGGCGATGCCGGCACGTCCGAGCCGTCCGGCGCCACACGCCGCTACGGAACCGAAGTGAACGCATTCTGGCGTCCCATGGACTGGCTGGCGTTCGACGCTTCCGGCGCATGGAGCCATTCCCGTTTCAAGGATGTGCCCAGAGACGAGGAACGCATACCCAACGCGCTCGACTTCGTGGGGTCCGCAGGCGCGACGGTCACGCTTGGCGAGGGTTGGGAAGGTTCGGCGCGCATCCGGTATCTTGGCGAATCCGCGCTCGCCGAGGACAACTCGGTGCGCTCTGATCCCTCTTTCCTGATGAATGTCGGCGTGTCGAAGGATTTTGGCCCATTCTATGTCGGCCTCGACATCCTCAACATCACGGATTCGAAGGACAACGAGATCGAATACTACTACGAGAGCCGCCTTGCGGGCGAAACAGACCCTGTTCTGGACCGGCTGATCCATCCTCTTGAGCCCAGAACCTTCCGCCTGGTCCTGCGCAAGAACTTCTGACCGCTTCAGAGCCTCTCCCGAGGCCCCGGGAAGCCGGTCGCCGTACGTAACCGTCCGTCGCATCACGGCGAACCCAGTTGCACGCATGCTGCAAACGGGAGTTCGCCATGAAACGATTCGGTTTTCGTCGGGCGGTGATCGCCGCCACCCTTGCAATGACCGGTGTAGGAGCGGTCAGCCAGGCTGCGCCCGCGCTCGCCGAAGCGCCGATGGAGTTCGGCATGAAGGTCGGCGAAACGGTCCCCGCGATTGAAGGAACCACGCAAGACGGCCGCCCCGCCGACTTCGCTTCGCTCAATGGCGAACACGGCATGGTGCTGGCCTTCTTCCGTTCCGCCGACTGGTGCCCCTTCTGCAAGAAGCAACTGGAAGACCTGAACACCGTGGCGCCGCAGCTGGCGGCGGCCGGCTATCCGCTGGTCGCCCTGTCCTACGACCCGGTCGAGACGCTCAAGCGCTTCTCGGAAAAGAAGGCGCTCACCTACACGCTGCTGTCCGACCCTGACTCAAAAAGTCATCGACGCTTTCGGCGTCCGCAACGAGGAAGTGCTCGGCAACAAGCGCTTCAACGGCATTCCCCACCCGGTCATTTACGTCATCTCCGATACCGGCGTGATCGAGGCGCGATTTTTTGAGCGCAATTATCGGAACCGACCGCCCGCTTCGAGCGTATTGGAGGCAGTGAGCGCACTAAATCAGTGAGATCACGAAGTTTCGGCTGGTCCTACCCCCCGTCCCCCCCTCTGACTGGACCAGTCGTCGTCTGCTCCCCGCCCCCTCCCAATCAGGGCGGGGAGCAGGCTGTTTCTGGCGCTTGTCGCCGACTCGCCACGCGGCGACGCCGGATCTCTGAACGACAACCGCAGGCGTCGCGATCCCGAATGTGTTTCAGTTTGAGCCATGTCCGGGCGACCGGCCGCCGACGCGCCAGCCTTCAGGCCGGGTCGTAGCAGTCATAGGTCCGCTGACGAATGATCCGCCCGTCCTCGAACTCCAGCACCTGAACGATCTGGGCGGAAAGGCGCTCGCCGGCGCCCATAAGCCCCAGCGGCATTGCGAGTTCGCCGGTCCATTTGAACTCGGCGACAAGCCGGTCTCCCAGTTCCGTGACCGTCCGCACATCGAAACGCTGACGCGCCATCAGCTTCTGACCGGACTCAGACGACTGCAGAATGCCCGCGAGGTCCATGCGGGCGCCCGCCGGACTCATGCGGTTGGGAAACACCTCCATCAACGCCTCGGGATGATAGAAGACCGCGATATCGTCGCGCGAAGCGCCGGCTTCGATCGCCGCAAGAAGCGCCCGCAATGTTCTCTCATGCGACACGCTTCCAACTCCATTTCGAGACATTGGTTCGAGGCATCGGAACGCAGCGTGTTTGCCTCCGTATGCGGCGATATATCGTGTACGAGCGGCTGCGACCCGTCAAACCTGATCTTGGACGCCCGGCGGCGTCCATTCGCCCTTGATCCCGCCCGGCTTTTCCACGAGTGTTTGCCCCGCTCTGAACACCACTGATCAACAAAGGGGGCTGTAGAGACGAATGCCTGGCACGTTTGAAATCTTCAAAGACAAAAAGGGTGAGTTCCGCTTCCGTCTGAAAGCGTCGAACGGAGAGATCATCCTGGCCAGCGAAGGCTACAAGGCCAAGACCGGAGTGAAGAACGGCGTCGCTTCCGTGATGAAGAATGGCGGCCTTGAAGAACGCTTCGAAAAGAAGCCCGGCGCGGGCGGAAAGTTCCGCTTCCTGCTCAAGGCAGGCAACCGCCAGATCATCGGCACCTCTGAAGCATACGAGACAGAGCGCGCGTGTCAGAACGGCATCAACTCGGTGATGAAGAACGCGCCAAACGCAAAAATCGTCGACACCACCACCTGACGACGCGAGCGCCGAAGTCTCCGGCGCTAAAGTCTTCAAGAAACGGGGCCTTCTCGGGACGTTTCGACGACGCTGGTCGAAACGTCGCTAGAGGACCATTTGCGTCTGGGTGACGATCGCCACAAGCTTTCCGGCCTCGGTACGGATATGCGTCGTCCAGACCGATGTACGTCGCCCGACATGAACGGGCGTGCACTCAGCGACAACCGTTTCCCCTTGCCGGGCGGCGCCGATAAAGTTGGTCTTACTTTCAAGCGTTGTGGTGCCGTTGGCTTCCGGCAGATTGCGGAATGCGCCCATAGCTCCGAGCGTGTCGGCCAGCGCCATGATGGCGCCGCCGTGCAGCCCCCGCATCGGGTTGCACAGTTCCGGACGCACCCCCAAACGTCCGACGATTCGATCGTCTTCGACCGAGACCAACTCCATTCCGAGATGCCCGCGAACGGGATATGACGCGCGGCCTCGGACGTGGATTCCGGATTGAACAAGCGCATTTCCTCCGCAACGTCGAACGCTCAGGCGCCGCCGACAAGATTGTCGATCTCCGCGAGATGGGCGGCGATGTCGCCGGGCGCAAGAAACGAACCCAAAAAGCTGTTGCGCGCCAGAACGGCGAGTTCCGCACGCTCCAGCCCCAGGGCGTTGGCGGTTCGGATGTAGTTGTCCCCGATATACCCGCCAAAATAGGCCGGATCATCCGAATTGCAGGTCGCCTTGAGGCCCAGCGACAGCATTCGCTTGAGCGGGTGTTTCGCAAGGTCGTCGACGACGCAAAGCTTGAGATTGGAGAGCGGACACACGGTCAGCGTCTTGCCTTCCTCGACCAGACGGCGCGTCAGGCTTTCATCCTCCAGGGCGCGGTTGCCGTGATCGATCCGGTCAACGCCTAGAACGTCCAACGCCTCCCAGACATAAGCTGGCGGTCCTTCTTCTCCCGCATGCGCGCACAAGCGGAGACCGCGCTCTCGCGCCGCCTGGAACACACGGGCGAACTTCGACGGCGGATGCCCCACCTCGGAACTGTCGAGGCCAACGCCGGCGATTCGATCGAGCCAGGGCTCCGCTGACCGCAACGTCGCGAAGGCGCTGTCCTCGTCGAGATGCCGCAAGAAGCACATGATCAGCTTTGAGGTGATCCCGAAGCGCGCCTCCGCCTCCGCCATACCGGCCAGCAAGCCCTCGACCGCAACGGCGAACGGCAATCCGCGGTCAGTATGCGTTTGGGGATCGAAAAGATCTCCGCATGCCGTCCGCCGTCGGCATGCAGGCGCTCGAAATACGCCAGCGCCAGACGTTGAAAATCCTCTTCCGTCCGCAGCACGTTTGCGCCCTGATAGTAGATGTCGAGGAAGTCCTGCAGATTCGAGAAGGCATAGGCCGCGCGGACCTCCTCGACCGTCGAGAAGGGGATGTCCACCCGATTGCGTCGGGCGAACGCGAACATCTGCGCCGGCTCCAGAGACCCCTCGATATGCAGATGAAGCTCCGCTTTGGGCAGGGCGCGGATGAAGGTCGCAAGATCGCCTTCATCTGACCTCGTTTCGGCGGAAGCGTTCATGGTCTCTCCGGGACGGGCGCGCAGACCGGCCGCTGCGCAGGGAAGCGTGGTTCACGCCATGGAAGGATGCATGACCCGGTTCATTCGATCAATCTCGACGCCTGTGCGCATCCTGGCGCTCGCGCTCGGAATAGGCGCGCCGCTTCTCGCCGCTTGTGCGCTGGGTCCGGCGACCGCTGAGCTGCCGTCGACGGATATTGAGTTCAGCGCGGCTGCTGGATTGAACGTGCCCCGGCCGGCGCACGCCATATCCGCCTTCTCCCGACCAAGGTCGGATCGCCAGACCTGTCCGGATCGATCCCCGAACTGTCTGGCGTCCCTTCACCTTCCGCGCGCCGGGTCGTCTAAGCATTGTCGACGACGGCGGCCGCCTGATCCGCGAAGTGCGCGGTGCGGACGGCCAAATCCTGCGCCGGGAAACAATGACTGCACGACCGCCCGCTTTCCCTGTCGATCCACCCCGGCGTCGCTATCGCCGCCTGGACCTCGAGCGAAACCGAAAGGGTCGGGTATGTCGCCATTTCGGCCGATGAAGGCTTGAAACTCCAGCGCTACGAGTTCGATGGGCAAGACCGGACCACAAGCGTTGACTTTGACGGGCGACGCGACGGTTGCGACTAGGCGGCGGCGCCAAGACGACTGGCGAACCGTCCGCCCGCCCCTGCTTGCCTCGCGCAATCTCGCCGCGCATATAGCCGGACATGACGCAAACATCCGCCCCCCGCACCCTCTACGACAAGATCTGGGACTCCCATGTCGTCCAGCTTGAACCGGAGACAGGCGAAGCGCTCCTCTATATCGACCTCCATCTCATTCATGAGGTGACGACGCCGCAGGCGTTCGCCGGCCTGAAGGCGGCCGGCCGTCGCGTGCGCAGGCCGGATCTGACGCTCGCGACCGCCGATCACAACACGCCGACGGAAGGTCAGGCCCTGGGGATGGCGGGGGTCAAGGACCCCGAGGCGCGCGAGCAACTCGAAACCCTGGCCCGCAACGTCGCCGAGCACGGCATCGAATTCCTGCCTATGGGCGACATCCGAAACGGCATCGTTCATGTCGTCGGCCCGGAACAGGGGCGAACCCAGCCCGGCATGACCATCGTGTGCGGCGACAGCCACACCTCGACCCATGGCGCCTTCGGCGCGTTGGCGCACGGCATCGGCACCTCGGAAGTCGAACACGTCCTCGCAACCCAGACGCTGCGCGCGCGCAAGATGAAGAACATGGCCGTCAAGGTCGAAGGCGAGTTTCAGCCCGGCGTCGGCGCCAAGGATCTGGCTCTGCACCTCATCTCCCTGATCGGCACGAATGGCGGCGCCGGTCACGTAATCGAATACATGGGGTCCACCGTTTGCGCCATGTCCATGGAGGCGCGCATGACGCTGTGCAACCTCTCCATCGAGGGCGGCGCGCGCGCAGGTCTCGTGGCGCCGGACGAAGCAACCTTCGAATACATGAAGGGCCGCCCCTCCACCCCCAAAGGCGGGCAATGGGAGGCCGCGCTCAGCGGCTGGCGTTCGCTGTTCTCGGACGAACACGCTGTCTGGGATCGTGTGGTCGAGATCGACGCCGCCGAAGTTCCCCCGACCGTCACCTGGGGCACCAGCCCGGAACAGGCCGCCGCCGTCACCGGCGCGGCGCCCGTTCCCTCGCAGATCGCCGACCCGGTCAAGCGCGAGGCCGCTGAACGCGCCCTCGCCTATATGGGCATCGAACCGGGACAGAAGCTCGAGGGCCTCAAGGTGGACCGTGTCTTCATCGGTTCGTGCACCAACTCCCGAATTGAGGATCTGCGCGCCGCGGCCGAAATCGCGAAGACCGGCAAGGTCGCCGACCACGTCCGGGCCATGGTTGTTCCGGGGTCCGGCCTCGTGCGCGCCCAGGCCGAAGCCGAAGGCCTCGACCAGACGTTCATCGCCGCCGGCTTCGAATGGCGCGAGCCAGGCTGCTCCATGTGCCTCGGCATGAACCCGGACACGCTTGCGCCGGGACAGCGCTGCGCCTCGACCTCGAACCGGAATTTCGAGGGACGGCAGGGACGCGGCGGACGAACCCATCTGATGAGCCCGGTCCTAGCAGCCAAGGCGGCGCTTGCGGGCGTCATCACATCGTAAGGCGCCGCACGCCAGCCGCCGAATTGATGGAAATCGCGCGACGCGCTTACCCCGATCTTCACGCTCGGACGTTAAGACTTGTCCCTGAGATCAGCAGGGGGACGCGGCGAACATGCTCTGCGAAATCGTCGTTCGCGCATCCGCAGCGAGCACAAGGACGCCTGCCGCAAACGCAATGACAGGCGTCAATCATCGAACCGGTGCGACGCGATCGCCGCGGCGAAACGCCCCTGAACGGAGCCGTCTTTCAAATCCGTCACGATGCAGAGCGCCGGGTTTTCTTTTGCCTGACATGCAGGCATATTCTGCGCCGGATTCGGGGAGGTCTGTTGTGTCGCGGCCCGCGTATATGGGGCTGTGTGTCAGGTCTGTAGCATGAACCGTATCGCCCTGTCCGCGCTTGTCTCCCTCGCCGGATGCGTAAGTCTCACAACCCAGGCAGCCGTCGCACCTGAACCGCCTCGCCTCACCGAGCCGGCGGACGAGGCCGATCGCGCGCTGGAGTTCATGCTGCCCGAACCGCAGGATGAATCGCTCGGCGCAAAACAGCGCCTCTGGGCGACCTGGTACTACATGCCGACCGTCCGGGCTGCGAGCCTCGCGGCGTTCGCCGTGCCCCTGAAGGGTCGCAAGGGCGAGGACATTTCCGCGCCGCTCACCAAGACGGACTGGTGCAACGCCGCGCTTCAGGGATCGGTATGGGTCGAACGTCCGGACGGCGACGCCACCGCCTATGTCTTCGTGGACGCCCGCGGCCCGCAGCAGACCGATTGCGGCGGCCATCTCGGCAACCTCTCCACCGGCATCAAGAACGCCACGGGGCGTGCGCGTTTCGCCACCTTCAAGCATCCGGCCGGGTGCGACGTCCGCCGCTACCCGCTGCAGCCCTATCGGACGATCGCGGTCGATCCGCACCGCTTCCGGATGGGAACCGTGCTGTACTCGCCGGATCTGCGTGGACAGGTCTTCAGATATCGCGGCGAGGTCTACGTTCATGACGGCTACCTGATCGCCAGCGATCGCGGCGGCGCCATCAAGGGCAATCATATCGACGTATTCGTGGAGGATCCCGCGGGCGTCGATCCCCTGCCGAACATCATCCAGAGCAATCCGGGCGGCGCGTTCGACGCCTATCCGGTCAAGAGTTCCGACCCCGCCGCGGCCGCGTTGAAGGACGGACAGAAACGCACCTGCGACGAACCTTTGCCGCGCTGGCGGCCGCCGCCGTCCGAAACGATCTGATCTCTTCGATCTTTTCGATCTTTTCGAAACACGCTCCGCAACACGGTAAACCGGGTCGCGCAAGTTCACGCGGTTGCGCTTACGCCAGCTTAGCACGCGATGTCGAAAATCCCGCTTGTCGATCAGCCGGGACCTGACCGGCCTCGGGACCTTCTCACATGCCGCGCTCCAATCGCCACGTTCGGTCGCTCAGCGAATCCGCCTGCGATCCCGATTTCTCCCAGACGGCCGGCAGCCATTCGGCCGACAGCCTGTCCGCGTCATACGACCCCAGCCTCGTGCATGCCCAGCTACGCCCGCGCGCGCATCCGGGATATCGCTACATGACCCACATCCTGGTCGCCGAAAACGATCTCTATCACCGTCGCGTTCTGAAGCTGCTGCTCGCCTCGCCCATGGTGAAGATCATGGAGGTGGAGAACGGCGAAGCCGCGATCGACGTTCTGTCCATGCGCCGCTTCGATCTGCTTCTCCTCGACACCCGAATGGATCTCATGGACGGTCTCGAAACGCTGTCCTGGCTGCGCTCCAACAAAACGGCGTGGGCGGACATCCCCGTGATCGGCCTGATCGACGATGACGACCGGCATCTGCGGCCGCGCCTGACGGCGCTCGGCATGAATGCCTGGGTACGAAAGCCGCTCAGCCGCATCGACCTGCGGCGGAGCCTGCTCGATTTCCTGCCGGGGCTGCAGGATACGTCTATCTAGCCTCTAGGCGCCGCTTCGCGCCGCGCCGGACTAGAACTCCATGTCGAGTTCTTCGATCTCGACCGGCTCCTGCTCGGCGTCCGCGATCCATTGCTTCATCGGAGCCCAGCTGAGAATGCGGGCGCAATACGCCTCCGCCTCGGGCTCCAGCGCCACGTCATAGGTGCGGAAACGGGTGCACACCGGCGCGTACATGGCGTCGGCGATCGTCGGCTTCTTGCCGAACAGAAACGGGCCGCCATATGCCTCCAGGCATTCGGTCCAGATCGCCACCACGCGCCGGATGTCCGATCGGGCGCCTGTGAAGACCTTGAAGCCCTTGTAGCGCGCACGCAGATTCATCGGCAGCGCCGAGCGCAGATTGTAGAAGCCGGAGTGCATCTCACCGACGATCGAGCGGCAGTGCGCCCTTTCGACGCGCTCTGTCGGCAAGAGGCCCGCCTTGGGTTTGAGTTCGTCGAGATACTCGGCGATGGCGATCGTGTCCCATACGGACGCGCCATTGTGCTCCAGACGGGGCGTCAGCACGGTCGGTGACAGCAGCAGCAGCTCGGCCCGGATCGACGGATCGTCAAGCGGCACCATCTCAACCTCGACCTCAAGATCGGCGAGTTGGCAGAACAACCAGGCCCTGAGAGACCAGGACGAGTAATTCCTGCTCGAAATTCTCAGTTTCGCGCCTGGCATGTCACCACTTTCCTTCCCTTTAATCTTGGTGTGCAATTGTATGTCGTCGGGCAGTATGCCGGAAACTAGACTTGCAGGCAGAGTGGCCGTGACTTTGGCGACTGCCCGGATTTAGAGCGCGCGGATCGATGTGGTATCATATTTATGAGGCACAGATGAGGGCTTCTGCGCCCCTTCGCGCCGCCGCACAAGCATCTCTTCAGTGGAAGCAAACCCTTAACGGGGCCGCCGACTCGCCGGCCTTCCGCCGCATCGCCGCGGCCATGGAACTAACCAGCCGCGCGACTCTTACACATGCCCGCCCGCCCTTCGGAATCGATCGGGTCATGGTCGAGAACCGCGAGGCCGCCGTCACCGAGGAAGTGGCGCTGTCTCTTCCCTTCGGCGACCTTCTGCACTTCAAGAAAGACATCGACGCGCCCCAACCCCGCGTTTTGCTTGTCGCGCCCCTGTCAGGACACTTCGCGACCCTCCTGCGCGGCACGGCGGAAACCATGCTGCGCGATCATGATGTCTACATCACGGACTGGCGCAACGCCCGCGACATCCCGGTGGCTGCGGGCCGTTTCGGCTTCGAAGACTATGTCGACTATCTGATCCGCTTTCTCGAACATCTCGGTCCGGACGCGCACATTGTGGGCGTGTGCCAGCCCTGCGTGCAGGCGCTGGTCGCCACCGCCGTGATGGCCGCGGACAACCACCCCTGCCAGCCCGCGAGCCTGACGCTGATGGCCGGCCCGATCGATTGCCGCATCAATCCCACGACTGTGAACGATCTGGCCACCGAGCACGACATCAACTGGTTCCGCAACAATCTGATCTCGACGGTGCCTTTCCCCAATCTCGGATGGGGCCGACGCGTCTACCCGGGCTTCGTGCAGGTGACGGCCTTCGTGTCGATGAACCCGCAACGTCACATCGACGCCCATCGCGATCTCTATCAAAGCCTCGTCGAAGGCGACGAAACCGAGGCGGATCGCATCAAGGAATTCTACGACGAGTATTTCGCCGTGCTCGATCTGACCGAGGAATTCTACCTCGAGACCGTGCAGTGGGTGTTTCAGGAGATGCGCCTACCGACCGGAAAGCTCATGCATCGCGGCGTCCCCGTCGATCCGTCCGCCATTCGCAGGACGGCTCTGCTGACCGTCGAAGGGGAACGCGACGACATCTGCTCAGTCGGGCAGACGTCGGCCGCTCATGATCTCGTCACCAAGCTGCGCCCGCACCTGCGCCATCATCATCTGCAGGCCGGTGTCGGCCACTACGGCGTCTTCAACGGCCGTCGCTGGGAAAGTCAGATTTACCCGAAGGTTCGCAGCGTCATCATCGCCAGCGAGTGATCGCAGAAGCGACGCCTGACGCCCCCCTGACGCCCAACGCAACGGCTTCAATCCGCGCCCGTCAGCACGCTCGTCCGCACCGGGACCGCCGACGGCAACGTCTCCTTCAACCGCCCGCCGACACGGATCGGCTCGATGCTGCGCGCCAGACCCGTCACGTCGTCGACCACGACCATGCAACCGCACAGCGTCGCCGGGCCGTCCGCCGGAGACTTGCGTTCGGTGGGCAACCGCGTGGCGGCGCGCTGCACGATCGGCCCCTTCTTCATGCCGATCACGCTGTCATAATCCCCGCACATCCCCGCATCGGTGAGATAAGCGGTGCCGCCCGGCAGGATCTGCGCGTCGGCGGTCGGAACGTGGGTATGGGCGCCGACCACGACCGTCGCGCGGCCGTCGACGAAATGCCCGAGGATCATCTTTTCCGCAGTCGCCTCGGCGTGCATCTCGATCAACACGGCGTCCGCAACGCGTAACAGAGGCGCCTCCTCAAGCGCGCGCTGCACGCCCTGAAGCGGATCGTCGAGAGGCTCCATGAACGCCGCGCCGTGAATCTGGATCACGAACACGCGCTTGCCGCTCGGCGTCGTGAAGAGCTGCGAGCCCCGCCCCGGCATCTTCAGCGTCTGCGGGTAGTTGTAGGGTCGCAGCAAACGCTGTTCGCGCTCGATATAGGTGATGGTCTCGGACTGATCCCAGGAATGGTTGCCAAGGGTGATGCAATCCGCCCCCGCAGCGAACAGCTCGTTGGCGGTGGATTCGGTTATCCCGAAACCGCCAGCGGCGTTCTCGCCGTTCACAACGACGAAATCGAATGCGTACTGAGCCTTGAGGCGCGGGAGGTGTTCGGTGACGGCGGCGCGGCCCGCGCGGCCAACCACATCACCGAAGAACGCTAGTCGCATCACCTGCCTCTGTCCGTTGCGCCCTCCGTCGCGGGTCAGACCACTAAAGGAACCGGTCGCGATCTCCAAGCTTGAATCCGGCCCCCAGAACGCTTCGACGGCGGATCCCCGGCTAGTAGACCCGTTCGATGGCGGTGATGGCGAAAATCTCGCCGCCCCGGCAAGTCAGCGAAATTCGCCGGTAGAGCGGCTCCGGCGCCGCCTCCCGGTAGGACATCTGGCCGAGGATCGGCGCCTCGTCAGCCGTTCTCACCTCCAGCACCAGCATTTCCGGCGTACTCGCCGACGACCGGATCAGCAACGCCGCCGCGCCCGGATCGGCGAGCTTCGCCAGAACGTTGAGATTGCGGCCATTACGCCCGCCGCCGGACATGAAATTCACCCACGCCTCGGCTTCCCTCACGCGGTGCGAGCAGGCCGCCTGCGCCAGAGCCGAGCGCATTGTCGGCGTCGGCTCGCCGCTCCCGAGGCTCCCGGACGGGTCATGGGCGCATGCGCAAAGCAGCAGGGCGCTGAAACCCGCCGCGGCTCTTGAACGAAATCCCGTCATGAGACCCTTCTGATTCGGGACCGAAGTTGCAGTGCACAATGCCCTAATCTCATCAAAACCGTGAGATTTACGGGTCTGGACCGTCCACTTCAGGCGTACGTACTGTACGTCTGACAATTGCGACCCAATCGCGAAACGCGAGAACATTCGAGGAAACGCATCATGAAATTCCGCAGGAATCCCGACTATCAGGACCTCCGGAGCGAAATGACGCCGGAGGATCTGTTCTGGAACCGGCGCAAGCTGATGGCCGCGAGCGGAGCGATCGGGGCTGGTCTGGCCTTCGCCGGGACGGCCCATGGCGATCCGGCGCCGAACGGCCCGAAGGCCGGCGCTCAGCCGGCGCCGGGAACCGCGCTGAAGTCAAAGAAGACCGCCTGGACCATTTCCGACTCACTCGCCTCTGAAGAGGCGGTGGTCGGTTACTGCAACTTCTACGAGTTCGGCACCGACAAGAGCGATCCGGCGCGTTACGCGGACAAGATGACCGTCTCGCCCTGGTCGATCGAGGTCTCGGGCGAAACCGGAGCAGCCGGCAAGTACGCCGTCGAGGATCTGGTCGACTACGGCAAGCTCGAAGAACGCGTCTATCGGCATCGCTGTGTCGAGGCCTGGTCGATGGTCGTGCCGTGGGTGGGCGTTCCCCTGTCCTCGATCATCTCCAAACTCAAGCCCGGACCGAAGGCGAAGTTCGTCCAGTTCGAAACCTATCTCAATCCGTCCGAAATGCGCGGCGTGCGCTACCCCGTGATCGACTGGCCGTATGTCGAGGGTCTGCGCATCGATGAAGCCATGAACGAGCTGGCGTTCGTGGCGGTCGGCGTCTACGGCAAGGCTCTGCCCAAGCAGAACGGAGCGCCGCTGCGCACCGTCGTTCCGTGGAAGTACGGCTTCAAGGGAACCAAATCGATCGTGAAGATCCGCTTCGTCGAGAAGATGCCCGACACCGCCTGGAACAAGGCCAACGCGCACGAATACGGCTTCTACTCCAACGTGAACCCCAATGTGGATCACCCGCGCTGGAGCCAGGCGAGCGAACGCGTCATCGGCGGCAAGAAGTTCAACGAACGCCGCAAGACCGAGATTTTCAACGGCTATGAAAAGCAGGTCGCCAGCCTCTATTCGGGCATGGACCTGACGAAGAACTTCTAGCGATCGCTCCCGTGCGCAAGCCGTCTCCCCTGCTGCGGACCTTCGCAAAGGTCTGGATGAAGCCGCTGACGCTTCTGGCGCTCATCTTGCCGGGCGCCTATGTCGTGCTCGAATGGACGCTGGCGCTCAGCGGTTTTCCGCACGACATGGGCTTCAACCCGGTCCAGTGGACCCACCATTTTCTCGGCGAAACCGCCCTGCGCATTCTGCTCGTATCGCTCGCGATCACGCCCCTGCGCGACATCACCGGCTGGGCCCCGATCATTCTGATCCGCCGACGCATCGGCCTCGCGGCGTTCTTTTACGCCCTCGCGCATCTCCTCGCCTATGTGTGGCTCGACCTCGACTGGTCGATGCCAAAACTCTGGGAGGACATCCTTCAGCGCACCTACATCACGCTTGGCATGGGCGCCGTGGCGGGACTGATCCCGCTCGCCATCACCTCAACCAACGGCATGATCCGGCGCATGGGTCGCCAAGCGTGGCAACGCCTGCACTATCTCGTCTACCCGATCGCAATCCTCGCCGTTGCGCACCACTTCTTCGCGGAAAAGGGCATCCAGATGGGACCGCTGATCCACGGCGCCATCCTCGCTTTCCTGCTCGCCTGGCGGCTGGTGAAGTTCATTCGCCTGCGCATAGCCGCGGCCCAACCCGCCTAGACGGCGACTTTAGCGTCCAGGGCGGTCGACAGCCTTGATCCGGGTTTCCGCACCAAAGCCGTCAGGTGGACCAGGCGGCGCCTTTCCGCTTGTTGCAGATCGCGTGCGCAAGCTGGAGGTTCTCCGGCTCGTCTCCGCCGCCCTTGGAGCGCGGCCTTACGTGATCGAAGGTCGGTCGACGCTTCTTCCAGATCGTCGCGTGAGCGCATTCCCAACGCGACGCCGGCATCGCCTCGCCGCACAGCGCGCATGCGCCAGCCTGCGCGACCCAAAGTCGCTCAAAAAGCGCCTTGCCCGGCAACTCAGGCGTCGAGCTCTTCGGGAACAGCCCATCCGCGCCGCGCGCACGCCGCCAGCACCGTGTTCCGCAGCAGACACGCCACCGTCATCAGCCCGACGCCGCCGGGCACCGGCGTAATGTGCGCCGCAACCTCGCGGCACGCCGCGAAGTGCGCATCGCCCACCACCCGCGTCTTGCCCTCGCCGCGTTCTGGCGCGGGGATGCGGTTGATGCCGACATCGATCACCGTCGCGCCGGGCTTCACCCAATCGCCGCGCACCATTTCCGGCCGCCCGACGGCAGGAACCAGAATGTCGGCGGTGCGGCACAACCCCGGCAGATCCGCCGTCCGCGAATGCGCGATCGTCACGGTGCAGTTCTCCGCCAGGAACAACAGCGCGGCGGGCTTGCCGACCAGAATGGAGCGCCCGACCACCACAACATGCTTTCCGGACAGGTCCGGCCCAAGCGCATGCTTCGCCATGATCACGCAGCCGACCGGCGTACACGGCCGCAGACCCGGCTTGCCCAGAACCAGTCTTCCCGCGGAAATCTCGGTCAGCCCGTCGACATCCTTCGCCGGATCGATGCAGGCGACCGCCGCCGCTTCGTCCAACCCTTTGGGCAACGGCAATTGAAGCAGGATGCCGTCGACCTCGGGATCGGCGTTCAGCGCCTTCAGCTCGGCCTCGACCTCCGCCTGACCGGCGTTCGCGGGCAGCAGCCGCGTGATCGAGCGCATGCCCGCCGCCTCGGTCTTCTCGCCCTTGGACTTCACATAGATCTGGCTCGCCGGATCATCGCCGACCAGCACGACGGCGAGGCAGGGTTTGCCGGGTAGCTTCGCCGTCGCCGCCGCCGCGCCGTTCCTCACCTTTTCAGAAATGATCTTCCCGTCGATCAGGGCGGCCGTCATGCGCTATCCTTCCACGGAACCGAGCAATGCTTCCAGTTTCGCCCCTATATCCGCACCGCCCGCGATTCGCACGCCCTTCAGCCGTTGCGTGTCGCCCGTCTCGACGCTGATCGACGATTTCGGCACGCCAAGCGCCTTGGCCAGCGTCTTCTCGACGGCTGCGTTGGCCTTGCCCTTCTCGGGAACGGCGCGCACACGGACCTTCAGAAACGCCTGACCGGCCGCATCCTCGCCTCGCCCCTCAATGGCGTCTTTCGAAGCGTTCGGCGTCACCCGCACGCGGACGAGGATGCCGCCCTCTACATTGCGCCAGATCTCCGCCATCGGCGGAGCCGTCAGAACGGCACCAGCGAAATCAGCTTGGGAAGCCCATAGCCCTGCAGGAAGCCGATCAGCAGGATCAGGACGAACACCGACAGATCCAAGCCGCCGATCGGCGGGATGATCCGGCGAATCGGCCGCAAAATCGGGCCGAGCACGCTTTCAAGGAACCGAACGATCTGGCGGGTCGTCGGGTTATAGGCCGAGACCACGCCAAACGCGATCAGCCAGCTCATCACCACGTAGACGATCACGACCATCTGCAGCAGCCAGAGCACTGGCGACACAAAATACTGGTAGATGGCCCAAAGCAGTTCCTGCAAGTCCGGCTCCTTCTGGTTTCCGGCCCGATTGTCCCAGGGAAAAGTCCCTGAAAACCGAACGGCCCACCTCTAGCCGTCCCCTCTCCCCGGCAACGCCGCCCGGCGGTGCGCGTCCCGGCCGGCTCCTCAGCCCGCTTGACGTCCGGGCCTCATAAGCATAGCTAGCCTGCTCCCAAACCCGGGTATCGGGGCCGTAGCTCAGTTGGGAGAGCGCGTCGTTCGCAATGACGAGGTCAGGGGTTCGATTCCCCTCGGCTCCACCAATCCGGGCGCTGGCCCGGCGCCGGCCAATCCTTCCCCGCCAGCCTAAACACGCCGTTAAGTCTCCCCTGCCAGCTTGTCGGGATGAGCATGAGACGAGCCGATCTGCTGGCCGCCCTGGCCGCCCTCGCCGTGGCGCCCGCCGCGCGCGCCAGCCCTCCTGCGCCCACCGCCGACCCCGCTGCCACCCGCATCACCGGCGCGGAATCCTACCTGCCGACATTCGGGCTCAGGGCCTCTATCTCCCGCGGCTACCGGGTCCATGGCGTCCTCGCCGTCGACGCCGGTTTGGACATTCCCGACGCCAAGCAGCGCAAGAAGGCCGAAGGCGTCAAACCGCGCCTCGTCAGCGTCATGCGCGACGCGGTGCTCAACTACGCCACGCTGTCCTACGTCGTCGGCGAACGGCCGGACGCCGACATGTTGCGCGCACGTATCCAGAAACCGATTGACGCCATGCTCGGCAAGGACGTCGCGAAGGTCCTGCTGGCGTCCGTCATCGTCTTCAAGCAATAGCGCCTAGCGCGCCAGACGCGCGGCCGCCGCATCCATGAACGTCGCCAGGTCGACATCCTTCTGCGTGACGCCGCCCGCATCATGCGTCGCAAGCGTCACATCGACCTTCGAATAGACGTTGAACCATTCAGGATGGTGATCCATCTGTTCGGCCATCAGCGCGGTCTCGGTCATGAAGGAGAAGGCCCGTTTGAAATCCTCGAAAACGTAGACGCGCCGGATCGCGTCGCGCCCGTCGACCGCCGCCCAGTCCGGCAGACCGGCCAGCGCAGCTTTCGCGCCCATCGCTTGCGGTTTGTTGGCGCTCATCTTCGCCTCCCTAGTCGAACGCCAGCCCCGTCGCCGCCGACAGGTCCGACAGCAATTGCGGCTCCGACACCACCTTGATCGTCGTCATGCCCATCGCGCGCGCGGGCTTCAGATTGATCCCCAGATCGTCGAGATAAACGCACGCGGAGGGCGCGACGCCGATCGCCTCGCACATCATTTCGTATATGCGCGGGTCGGGCTTTCGCACCCCCGCCTTCGAGCTTTCGATCACGTGATCGAACAGCAAGAGAATTTCTGCGACCTGACGCGCCGCTTCCTCGGACCGAGCCATGCCCGCGCCCTTGCCCGTCGGAGCGTTGTTGGTGATGCAGCCCACCTTGAAGCGGGCCTTGCACGCCTTCAGCGCATCGACCACGCGCGGGCGCACCGCCCCGGCGAGAATGGCCAGAATATCCCGCCCCGGCACGGCGTGGCCGAGCGCCGAAGCCTCCGCCTCGAACGCCGTATCGAACGCCTCGGCGCCGATCTCGGAACGTTCCAGACGCGCCCAGGCGTTTGTGTCCGGATTCACCGAGTTGACGCGACGCACGAAGTCGCGCGGCAAGCCGCGGTCCGCCTCATAGCGGTTGAACGCCTCGAACGGCGAGGCGGTGATCACCCCGCCAAAATCCCAAAGAACGGCTTCTATCGGCATGTCAGGAACGGCGACTCATCTTCCGGAAAAACGTCTCCCCCAGTCATAGAGGCGGGATGCGCAGGCACAACCCGGCGCGAAATCGCACAAAACGCCGTACGATTGCGCAGGCAATCGCCTTTCGCGCCAGTCTCCGGATAAGCGAGAACTTTCGCGCATGCAGCAACGCAGCGGCAGATTGTTGCCCGGACCGGGATCGGCTAACCATTTCATTCGGCATTGGGACACGCAGCCAGGCGACGACAGAATCGCCGCGCAGCAGGCAGGAGAGCATCACCACCATGGCAATCACCCCGAGCGGCGAAGGCGCAACCACGCCGCAATGGACCTCGCGCTTCGCCTTTCTCATGGCCGCCATCGGTTCGGCGGTCGGCCTCGGCAATCTCTGGCGCTTCCCGTTCATGACCGGCCAGTATGGCGGCTCGGCTTTCGTCATCGTCTATCTGATCTGCGTCGTCCTGGTCGCCTACCCGATCATGATGTCCGAACTGGCGCTGGGCCGCCACAAAGGTCTGTCCGCCATCGAATCGATCAGCGAACTCGCCAAGGACGCCGGCAAGTCGAAAAATTGGGGCGTCGTCGGCATCATCGGCGTGATCTGCTCCGGTCTGGTGCTCTCCACCTACAGCCCCGTCGCGGGTCAGGTGATGGCCTACGCCACCATGTCCTACATGGGAGAATTCGCCGGCCGGGCCGCCTCGGAAGCCGCGACCGTGGCGCCGCTCTACAACGGCGCCCTGCCCGCCATTCTCTGGCATACGCTCTTCATGGTCATGACGATCGCAATCGTCGCCCAGGGCCTCCACGGCGGCATCGAGCGGATCGTCACCATCCTGATGCCGATCTTCTTCTTCCTGCTCGCCGGCGTCGCGATCTATGCGCTCGTCACCGGCGCCGGCGCCAAGGCGGTCGATTATCTCTTCACGCCCCGCTTCGATGAAATAACCACGTCCAGCGTGCTCGCGGCGCTGGGTCAGGCGTTCTTCTCGCTCAGTCTCGGCAGCGCGATCATGATCACCTACGGCTCCTTCCTGAGCCGCGAGGAGAGCATCCCGGCGAACGCCGCCGTCATCGCTGGATCCGATACGCTGGTGGCCATCATCGCCGGCCTGATGATCTTCCCCGTGGTCTTCGCCTTCGGTCTCGATCCGGCCGCCGGCATGGGCCTCATCTTCAACGCTCTTCCCGCCGTCTTCTCGGGCATGCCGGCCGGGTCCTTCATCGGCGGCACGTTCTTCGTTCTGGCCTTCGTCGCGGCCATCACGTCCGCGATCTCGCTGCTGATCGTGCCCGCGGTCGCCCTGGAGAACTACACCAGCCTCTCCAAGACGGCGTCCGCGATCGTCGTCGGTATCATCGTGTGGGCGGTCGGCGCGCTGTCGATCCTGGTCAAGGATACCGGAGGCTGGCTCGACTTCTTCTCCGGCAGCGTACTTCTTCCGCTGGGCGGATTGCTGGTGGCGATCCTCGCCGGCTGGGTCGCGCCGAGCGCGGCGATGCGCGCAGAACTACCGCACGCCAGCGATCGCATGTTCGCGTTCTGGCGGTTCGTGGTGCGCTATCCTGCGCCGCTTGCGGTGGGCGTCATCCTGATCCTCGGCCTGGACGACAAGTTCGGCTGGGGCGTCAACGCCTGGATCAACTCGCTGACCGGCTAGCGAAACGCAATCGCAGGCCGCATCAGATACTGAACGTGCCCGGGTCCTCGATGCGCCGCCACGGCCCCTTGTAGCGCGTGTCTTTCTTGCGCCGCCGGTCCGGACCGAAGAAATCCGGCGAGCGCACGAATGGCCGGCGACGTTCGATAATGGCGTTGATCCGTGAGGCGACGTCGACGGCGCGGATCGGCTTCACCAGAAACTCGTCAACTCCCGCGTTGATCGCCTGATAGACGCGCGAGCGTTCGGAATAGGCCGTAATCATGATGATCGGCAAAAACGGGTCGCTGCTCTCTTCATCGTTGCGAACGCGCCGCACGAACTCCGCCCCGTCCAGATCGCCCAGGCGATAGTCGACGAAAGCCACATCGACCTTCTGCCGCGCCATCACCTCGAAGCCTTCCCAGACGTTGGCCGCCTCCTCGACGTTCCGGACCCCGAAACTGCTGAGTATTGCGCGCATGAGCGACCGCATATGCGCGTTGTCGTCCAGCACGAGAGTGTACAGGTTCCGCAGCGACTTGCCCTTTCGTATCCCGGCCGCCCGGGATCCCCACCCAGGACGTCGTCAGTCTCCCCCATTGGACAGAGCGGAATGTCGAACCTGTCCGACCCGGGGCGACTCTCTATTTGAATTTCCTCACAACACAAGCTTGCAAATGAGCTCTTTTCTGTTGCGAATCCTTCCCGCGACAAACGGAGGCAAACAAAAGCCGCCTGATGCAAAGCACGGCGATCCTGTCGACTTCATCTCCTCCGAATTTCACCTCACCGTGAAAAAATCACCTGACGCCGCCTCTGGGGAAAGTTACACCGACACCATGACCGCCCCCCACGCGACGCCTCACAACGGCCCTGTTCCCGGCCCGGCGCAGATTAGCGCCCTGTCCGCCGGCAAGGTGCTGGTGCTGGGCGACCTCATGCTCGATCATTACGTCAGCGGCGGCGTCACCCGCGTGTCCGAAGAAGCGCCAGTGCCGATCCTTCGCGTCCTGGGCGAGCGGTGGACGCCGGGCGGCGGCGCCAACGTCGCCGCGAACGTCGCGGCCCTTGGCGGCCTCGCCCGTCTGGTCGGCGTCGCCGGCGACGACGACGCAGGACGCCGGCTCGCGGAAGTTCTCGAAAGCGAAGGCGATCGCCTCGAGGCCCAACTCGTCATCGCGCGTGACCGTCCCACCATCATCAAGACGCGTTATATGGGCGGCCAGCATCAAATGCTCCGCGTCGATCGCGAGATAGCGGGCCCGCTTCATCCCGACACCCAATCGACGCTGCTCGCCGCTTTCCGCACCGCGCTCGACGGGTGCAACACGGTCGTCCTGTCGGACTACGCCAAGGGCGTCCTGACCGACGGCGTCCTAGCCGCCGTGATCTCTGAAGCGCGCGCCGCGGGCGCTTATGTCATCGTCGATCCGAAGCGGCCTGACTGGCGCGGCTATGCGGGCGCCGATCTGATCACGCCCAACCGGCGCGAGCTGTCGCTGGCCACCGGCATCGCCTGCGACACCGACGCGGGCTGCGCCGCAGCCGCGGCCGCAGCCATGTCGCTGACGGGCGCAGACATCCTGCTGACCAGATCCGAACTCGGCGTATCGCTCTACCGCAAGGACGGGGCGCCGTTGCACCTTCCAGCCGATGCGCGCGAAGTCTTCGACGTGTCCGGCGCCGGCGACACGGTCGCAGCGGCCCTTGCGCTCGCCCTGTCCTCCGGAGCGGCCCTCGAAGCGGCCGTCGCCATCGCCAACATCGCCGCCGGTCTGGTGGTCGCCAAGCGCGGAACCGCCACGGTCTCGCAATCGGAGCTGACGGCCGCCCTACCCGGCGCCGGATGGCCTCCGCGCCCGGGTTTGCGCGACGCCGCCAATCTCGACGAGATCCGCAAGCTGCGAGCCGGCTGGCGCGAGGAAGGTCTTGTCGTCGGTTTCACCAATGGCTGTTTCGATCTCCTCCATCCCGGCCATGTCTCCTTGCTCACGCAGGCTGCAGCGGCCTGCGACCGCTTGATCGTCGGCCTGAACACGGACGCCTCCGTGAAGCGCCTGAAAGGCCCGGCGCGCCCGGTGCAGACCGAAGCCGCCCGCGCTGCGGTGATCTCGGCGGTGCGCGGCGTCGACGCCGTCGTGCTCTTTGGGGACGACACGCCGCTCGCCCTGATCGAGGCGATCGAGCCGGACGTGCTGATAAAGGGCGCGGACTACGAAGAAGCGGACATTGTCGGCGCGGACTTCGTGAAGGCGCGGGGCGGACGCATCGTTCGCGCGGCGCTCACCGAAGGACACTCGACGTCACGTCTCGTCGATCGGATCGGCGGCGCCGACAGCTGACGATCGCTCGGTCGGGCGCGCGGTCTCTGCTGAAAGCCGACGCGCCGCGGTCAAAGCAACCGTGCGCCCCTTGTCGGCCTGCATCCGCACATGCCGGACATCGAAAAACCCGGCCAGCTCCAGCGCCTTTATCGCGCGCGCGAGTTTCGCCTCGGCTTGTCCTGCGTCCTGTTCGAGGCCGACATCTCTCGCCATGGATACGAGACGGCCGCCCGGACGCAACACGCGCGCGAACTCGCGAGCGATCCGCCCCACCTTGTCCTCCGGGGCCAGCGCATCGATTGCGATAAGGCCGTCGACCGAACCGTCCGCCAGCGGAACCGCGTCCGCCCGCGCCTCGACAAGATCGACGCATCCGACATCGAGATACGCCTGGTTGCGGCGCACCGCGGCGCGCATCAGGGACGCCGACGTTTCAATGCCGATGATCCGCCCGCAGGTCTTGCGATCAGCCAGAAGCGCGACCGCCACGCCGGGACCGGAGCCCGCGACCAGGATGTCTTCTCCGGATTTAGGCGCCAAAAGCTCGACCGCTTCCGCCTCGACGGCGCGGTTCGATCGTGCCTTCGCCCACGCCGCCAGTCCGGCGAAGGGCTCCCAGCCCGCGGAGGTGTGCGGCTCTCGCTGCGCCAATCGCGCCCCCTTCGATGCGGACAGTATCGCAGGGCGAGATGAAAGTCTTGTGTCGGGACGGACGCCCGCGACCACGAATGGTTGAGCGCGCAACCGCCGGCGGCCCCGCTGCAGCGCAAGCCGAACCGTCAGTCGTCGTCGCCGCCCCGCGAGGCGCCGGCCTGCGCGCCAAGACGTTCGGCGGCATCGGTCACAGCGGTCAGAAACCGGCGTCCGTTCTCTAGTAGAACGGGCTCGATCTCGGCGGCGAGGGTATCGTTGAACTGGCGCCAGACCTCGACACCGCGCTCCAGCAGATCGACGCCCTCTTCGGTCAGCTCGACCTGCTTGCCGCGCCGTCCTCGTCCGCCTTCCGAGCGGACGAGCCCTCGACGCTCGAGAACCGTCAGGTTCCGCGTCAACGTGCTCTCTGAAAGCATCAGGTTCTCGCTCATCGCCGCGATGGTCTTTTCGGGACGCATGGCGATCACCGCCAGCAACGTCATCTGTGCGACGTTTAGATCCAGCGGACGCAGGAGCGCATTGGCGTAATTGGATACGGTGCGCGAGGCGCATCGTGTGTTGGTGCCAAGGCAGATCGCTCTCAGCAGCTCCATCTCGTCAAATAAATGTTGCATATGCCTTTTCGATTGCGGCGCGTTATTTCTGCACCTACAAGATTTTCCTCCCTCACTTCAACCAGGATAACATTGGAGAAGGTCGTGATACGCAAGTCTTTGGTTCTTTCCTCCCTGATTCTGGCCGTCGCCGCTGCGGCGCCCGCCGACGCAAAAACCTCCATCGCCTCCGCCAAGAAGGCCTGCATCGCTGCGGTGAAAGCCGAAGAGAACGTCAAAAGCGCCAAGGTTTCAGACAATGAGACCCGCGCGCTCGCCGGCACGTATGTCTTCACCCTGCGCGTGAAAACCAAGGATGGCGCGTCGGCGAAAGCGACCTGCACCATCTCCGACGCGGACGGCAAAGTCTCCGCGGTCGAATTCGTCGAATAGCCGGTTTGTCCCGACGGACCGGTGTTCGTCGGGACAACCAGACAATTCCATTACAGAACTATGTATAGGCGCGATCCAGCTACGGATTAGCGCCACTGTCTTGGCATGGCCTGTTGCCCATGCAAGTTCTGTTATGGAATTAATGGAGATCCACAACATGCTTCACGCTCCCCGAGCCCACCTCCCGCTTCTGGCGCTCGCCGCCGCCGCGATCACGCTCACGGCTCTGCCCGCCGAAGCGAAGGTCTCCCTCACCAAAGGACGCAATCTCTGCGTTGCCGCCGCCGAGGCTCGGGAGCCCGCAGCGGAATCCGTCAATGTGCGGAACAAGGAAACCACCACCTCCAAGACGCACATCTTCTATCAGCTGGCCGTGCGCTTCTCGGACGAGCGGTCGGAACGGCTGCAATGCGCTGTCGACCGTGAAAGCGGCGAGGTTGCGATCACGCCGGCGACATAGGCGGCGCCCGGCTAGCCTGCGACTTCGAACGCCATCAGAAGCGTGCGCTGGCGGCCCGAGAAATTGTTGTCCGAAATAATGTAGAGCCGGGTCCCGCCGCCTGGCTCGGGCGTCGCCGCGATGCCTTCGAAATTGTCGACGTTGATCGCCAGCGCGCCCATGCTCGCCAACACCTCGCTCTCGCCGCCCCGAAAGCGGACGTGCGAGCGCTCGTTCAGCTCGTTGACGATCCGCGCGGGCAGGTTTGACTGGTCGAGGTCACGACGAAACACCGTACGTTCGATCATGATGGCGTTGCCGAGCACATTGTCGAAGCCGCGATGCAGCGAATAGGCGACAACGTCGCCTTCATCGTCCGGCGCCGGCGCCAGATCGAGCCCCACGAAGTCCGGCGCGCCTTCGCCAAGCGCGAGATCGAACGACGGCGCGCCTTCCAGCGCCCGGGCCGACAATGGCCCCTTGCCGCCCACCCTGGTTTCAAGCCCGACGAACAGGTTCCAGTCGGGCGTCACCGCCAACGGCTCCGGCCCTGAATTCGCGCCGACCGAAAGGCCGGCCTTCGCGAAAGCGTCCGGCAGCGAACGCCCGCTCCCCTGCACAACGATCGGTGCGCCGCGCGCCGCCGCCCCGCACCCTCCGATATCATAGGCCAGAACACGGTGGTCGCGCTCGAACGACACCAGCGCGAGGCCATCCTGATAGGCAAGCCCCTCGGCGTCCGCCTCCAGCTTGCCGTCAAGCGGACGCCCGTCCGCACCGTTCAAAGGCGCCATGCGCGCGGCGAGCGGTGTCAGACCATCGTCCGCGAGATCGATCCAGACCAGCGCGCCGGTGTCGGACACCGCCAGCAGGTCGCCGGTTTCCAGCACGTCGAGCCCGGACAATCCGCCGAAGCGGGGATCGCTGCTGGTGAGCTGGAACCCGCCCAGATAGGTGAGCTTGCCGATCGACTTGCGCGCCCCGATGCGGCTCAACGAGACCGGCTTCGCCTGAAGATCAATCGTCTCCGGCTCGCTCATCGAGACGCCTAGCGGACACGACGCCTCGCGCAGACCTTTCAGATAGCCGGCCAATGTAAGGTCGGGCCCAGGATCTGGCCCAAGATCGGACTCAAGATCGGACCGGGCCGAAGCGGTCACGTCCGGCGCGGCGCTCTCGGCGGCGACAACGGACGCGGCGCCAGCGTCACCGGTAGCATCCGCCGTCTTCGCGGCGTCGACCGCCGGCGCAGCGACGGAAGCGGCTACGGATGGCGCCGGCGAGGACGATGCGGACGAGGAGGATGCGGACGACGGGGCGTCCGGCGAAACCGCGCAGGCCGACACGGCGAGCGCGCACCCCAAGGCGAACCCCCAGGCCGGAATCCTAGCTGGCGCCACGCTTGACCTCGCCGAAGGAGGTGCGCTTCACCGCACGACCAAGGTCGGTCGTTCCGGTTCCCACCGATCCCGACATCTTCCCCCCCGCCTTCGCCGCGGGTTTCGATCGCTGCGACGCGCGCGACGGCTCCGGCTGCGACGACCCGCGCTGGGATTCCTCTTCCGAGAACAATTCGGCCAGCTTGTCGGTCATCACGCCGCCAAGCTGCTCGGCGTCGACGATCGTCACCGCCCGGCGATACCAGCGCGTCACGTCGTGCCCGATGCCGATGGCGATCAACTCCACCGGCGAGACCGTCTCGACATGATGGATCACCTCGCGCAGGTGCTTTTCGAACGGGTTGCCGACATTGACCGAAAGCGTCGAGTCGTCGACCGGCGCGCCGTCGGAGATCACCATCAGGATCTTGCGGTTCTCGCCGCGCGCCAGCAGGCGGTCATGCGCCCACAACAACGCTTCGCCGTCGATATTCTCCTTCAGCAGCCCCTCGCGCATCATCAGCCCGAGATTGCGCCGCGTGCGCCGCCACGGGGCGTCCGCCGACTTGTAGATGATGTGACGCAGATCGTTCAGCCGGCCCGGATGCGCGGGTTTTCCGGCCTTGATCCACATGTCGCGCGACTGGCCGCCTTTCCACGCCTGCGTGGTGAAGCCAAGAATCTCGACCTTCACCCCGCAGCGCTCGAGCGTGCGCGCGAGAATGTCGGCGCACAGCGCAGCGACCATGATCGGCCGACCGCGCATCGAACCGGAATTGTCGAGCAAGAGCGTCACCACCGTGTCGCGGAACTTGCTTTCATCTTCCTGCTTGAACGACAGCGGCGCGGTGGGATCGACGATCACCCGCGTCAGCCGCGCGGTGTCGAGAACGCCCTCTTCCAGATCGAACATCCACGACCGGTTCTGCTGCGCCATCAAGCGGCGCTGCAGCCGGTTGGCGAGACGCGACACCGCCCCCTGCAGCCCCTGCAACTGCGCATCGAGATAGGCGCGAAGACGCGTCAGCTCCTCCGGGTCGCACAGCGCATCGGCGTGCGCGACCTCGTCGAACTGCGTGGTGTAGACCTTGTAGTCGGACTTGAGATCGTCGCTCGGCCGGAAATTGGGACGCACCGGCGTCGAAGGGTCCTCATCCTCGTCGTCGACATCGGTGGCGTCCATGTCCATGTCGGCGTCGGTTTCGACACGGGTCTCGGTCTGGTCCTCGCTCTCGCCCTCGCCCGGCTCGCCGGCCTGCGTCTCTTCCTCGCCCTGCTCGCCTTCGCCCTCGTCCTCGCCGGGCTCAGGCGCCTTGGATTCGCTTTCGGACTCTTCTTCAGCGGCCTCGTCCTGGTCGGCTTCGCCTTCCTCGCCCGCGCTGTCGTCGCCCATGTCGAGATCGCGCAGCAGCGCCTGCATGATCTCGGCGAAGGCGTTCTGGTCGCGCATCGCGGCCGGAAGCTTCGACATCGACAGGCCGGCCTTTTTCAGGATTTCCTCGCGCCAGGGAGCTGCGGCGGCCTCGGCGCTGACCGGCAGCGGACGGCCCGTCATCGCCTCGCGCAGCAGAAACTCCACCGCGTCCCACATCGGCGCCCGGGCCTTGATGTCGGTGCGACCATAGCCGGCGCGCTCGCAGCGGCGCTCAAGCGCGGCGTCGAGGTTCTCGGCGACGCCCTCCATCGCCACCGAACCGATCGACTCGATCCGCGCCGTCTCCGCCGACTCGAACAGCCGGCGCGCATCGTCCCGCCGGGGCGACAGAGCCGTGTGCTTGCGCGCGTCGTGGTGCGCCAGCTTCAGCGCCAGCGCGTCCGCCTCGCCGCGCGAAAGCGCGATCGCCTCCACGGTCAGCGCCCGCGGAGGCGTGGTGAGCGTAATGTCGCGTCCCGACGCCCGGCCGCCGTCCATGGCGAATTCGACGCTGGTCTCCTCGCGCCCGGCGAGGGCGCGGGTGGCGGCGGCCAGCGCGTCGCGAAACATCTCGTTGCGGTCGGTGGGACGGCTCATAGGGCTGGTTTAGTCTGCTCACGCGTCATGGGAAAGTCTTGCGCGGCGCCCGATCGATCCCGGACGACCCGCTCTAGGAAACGTTTGCGTCGAACAGCTCGACCGTGCGTTCGAAGGCGAGCGCGTCGGCCGCCTCGTCATAGCTGTAGCTGCCCTTGCGCGCAAAACCGTGATCGGCCTCGTACCAATAGACCGGCACATCCGGATGCCGGGCGGCGAAGGCGTCGACCTTCTCCTTGGGAATCCAGACATCCTTCTTGCCGAAATGGCAGATCACCGGGTTGTTCGGCTTCATGTCGGCCATGTCGGGAATGTTGCCGCCGTAATAGCAGGAGGCGGCGGCGAGGCCCGGAATCTGCGCCGAGGCCAGCCAGCTCATCGTGCCGCCATAGCAGAACCCGGTGATGCAGACCTTGCCGGACTTGGCCAGCAGATCGAAACAGGCGCCGATGTCGCTGAGGGCGTTCTGGGGGCCGTTTTCCCGGGCGAGCGTGCCGCCTTCTTCAAGGTGGTCCTTCACGTCGGCGGGCTGGACGATGTAGCCGGGACGGGCGCGGTCGAACATCGAAGGCGCCAGGACTTCATATCCCGCCGCGGCGAAGCGCTCGCTCATGGCCTTGATGTGGTCGGAGAGACCGAAAATCTCCTGGATCAGGATCACTCCGCCCTTGCGGGGGCCGGTCGGCTGCACGGAATAGGCGTCGAGTTCGAACCCGTCGCGGCTGGTGATGCGGATCATTTCGCCATTGGCCATGTGCGTGTCTCCCAATGTTGTTCAGGCAGTTTTGTTCAGGCAGTCTTGTTCAAACTGTCTTGTTCAAACCGTCTTGTTCGGCCTCGCGCCCGGTTCGGGCCCGTTCGCCGGACGCCGCCGCCAGGCGGCGCTCAATCGTCTCGCGCCTGCGCCCCGTCGAGATGGGTTCCGCCGATCGCCTGATACAGCGTGAACAGGTGATGGTGCGCCATCGCCGCCTGCTTGTACCACTCCGGGTTGGAGGCGATGGCGGGGTGTTCGAACAGGTGCCGCTCAAGCATGTCGAGCACCAGGCTGGCGGTGTGCAGCGCCTCGTGACAGCCGAGCGTCCCCGGCGCGAAGGCCTCCTCCACCGGAACGCCCAGATGCAGCGCGCCGGACAGACGTTGCAGCGCCTCCTTGCGCTGCGCTTCGATCTCGCTGTCGCTCGGCGTCATGGACGGCCTTTCCCGGTCTGGCTCTCCGGCGGCGGCGTGGACCCAAGGCCCTGCGGCCCCGGCCCGTTCAATCTCAGGCCACCTTCACCATGGCGGCGCTTTCCGGAAGCTCCTGCGCGAAGGCGCGCTGATAGAATTCGGCGACCACCGGCCGCTCAAGCTCGTCGCACTTGTTCACGAAGGTCATGCGGAAGGCGAGACCCACGTCTCCGAAGATCTGCAGGTTCTCCGCCCAGGTGATCACGGTCCGCGGGCTCATCACGGTCGAGATATCCCCGCCGATGAACGCGTTGCGCGTCATGTCGGCGACGCGGACCATCTTGGAGATGATCTCCTTGTCGATCTCCGGAGTCTTGGCGTGCACGATCTCCACCTCGGCGTCGTGTTCGAGATAGTTGAGCGTGGTGACGATGCTCCAGCGGTCCATCTGCGCCTGGTTGAGCTGCTGGGCGCCGTGATAGAGCCCGGTCGTGTCGCCAAGGCCCACCGTGTTGGTGGTGGCGAACAGGCGGAAGGATTTGTTCGGCGACAGCACGCGGTTCTGGTCCAGAAGGGTGAGCTGGCCGGAGGCCTCCAGCACGCGCTGGATCACGAACATCACGTCCGGGCGGCCCGCATCGTATTCGTCGAACACCAGCGCGACCGGGCGCTGCAGCGCCCACGGCAGAATGCCTTCCCGGAATTCGGTAATCTGCTTGCCGTCGCGCAGAACGATCGCGTCCTTGCCGATCAGATCGATCCGCGAGACGTGGCTGTCGAGGTTGACGCGGATCAGCGGCCAGTTGAGGCGCGCCGCGACCTGTTCGATGTGGGTGGACTTGCCGGTGCCGTGATAGCCCTGCACCATCACCCGGCGATTGTGCTTGAAGCCCGCTAGGATCGCCATCGTGGTCTGTGGATCGAAGCGATAGGTCTTGTCGATCTCGGGCACATAGGGGCTGCGCTCGGCGAAGGCGGGAACCTTGCCGTCCATGTCGATCCCGAACGTCTTGCGGATGTCGACATTCTTGGTCGGCTCCAGGGACAGGAGATCGTCGGCGGTATCGATAACGGACATGGGAGGCGCTTCTTCTGATTAGGTCGCTCAAGGATAGGCGGTCCCGGCGCGGTTATGCAACGCACCATTGACGCAGGGATGGGCCGCCGCCGGCCCGGGTGCGACGTTCGGTTGCGGCGCCCGGCCCGCCGGAACCTGAAATCGGTAGCAAACCGGCTGCGTTCCGGCCAGATCGCCCGCACCGGGCGATTGCGCGAAGGCTCCGGATGGGTCTGGATAGCGTCCGCGGCCCGCTGGCGGCGAACCGGCGGCCATCCGGCGACCGGCCGAAAATCGGGGAGACAGTCCATGGCGAAGGTTCTGGGTATCGGCGGCGTGTTCTTCAAATCGAAAGACCCGCCGGGGCTGCTGAAATGGTATCAGGAGGTTGTCGGCCTTGAGGTCCACGACTGGGGCGGCGTGTTCATCACCCCCGAGGCGATGGCGGCCCAGCCCGGGGCCGGCACGGTGTTCAGCCCATTCAAGCAGGATACCGACTATTTCGCCCCGTCCGAGAAGGACTTCATGATCAATCTGGCGGTCGACGATCTCGACGGCGTCCTTGCGAATTGCGCGAAACACGGCGTGACCCCGGTGAAGACCTTTCCGGACGAGGCCAATGGCCGCTTCGCCCACATCATGGACCCGGAAGGCAACAAGATCGAACTCTGGCAGCCCAAGGCCATGGGCTAGGACCACGAGTTAGGGCCGCAAGTTAGGGCGAACGGCTACCGCGTCAGGCCAGCCCGGCCGATTTCAGCGCCTTGAACGCCTTGATGACGACGTTGAGGCGGGCCTCCATCGAGCGGTCGCCGCCATTGGAGTCCGGGTGGTAGCGCTTGATCAGCACGGCATATTGCTGGCGCACCGCTTCGGGCGGGGAATCGTGCGGCAGGTTCATCTCGTCCAGCGCGCGGATCTGCAGCCGGGTGAGATTGCGCCGGCGGCTCGCCGAGGCGTCCTTGCCCTGGTCCTGTTCGAAAATCCATGAACGCCGTGAGAACCGGTTGGCGCTGATCGTCTCGGCGGATTTCGCCCCGCCCGCCGGACCGGCGCCGAAGCGCCAGGTGCGCTTGTGGCCGTAATGCGCGGAGGCGTGGAAGGCCTCGATCTCGGCCTCGGTCATGCCGTCGAAGAAGTCATAGCTCCGGTTGTATTCGGCCGCATGGCGCTGGCAGAACCAGTGAACGTCCTCCTGCGGCTCGCGCTGACCGGGCACCGGCGTCGCGCGCGCGGCGTAGGGTTTGGGCGCCTTGCAGTCGCCCACGGCGTCGCAGCCCTTGTGCTCGCAAACGCGCGCACGGGCGCTGCCCTTGCGGCCGCCGGGCGGCTTGACCCGGACATCTATGAACTTGACGCGGTAATCGCGCATGTAATCTTCAGCGAACGACATTCAACAATGATGGGCGTCGAAGGTTAATGCCGCAAGAATTGACAACTCGTGCAGAACGCATGGCGGAGGCCCTCAATCGGGTTTTTTCGCCCAGCATCCTCGAAATCGAGGATCAGTCGCAGCTTCATGCGGGTCACGCCGGCGCGCGGCCGGGCGGAGAGACCCACTACGCCGTGCGGATCGTGGCGGACGCCCTGGCGGGAAAATCCCGCATCGAGCGCCATCGCGCGGTGAACGACGCCCTGGCGGAGGAATTCCGCACCGGACTGCACGCCCTCACCATTCGCACGGACTGAGACAGGCTGGTCCGCAGGCGTTTCCGACCCGCGGCAAGAGGTTGAACGGATGTTCGATCGTCGATGAACGGCGGGGGTCGATGAACGGCGGGGTTGGGGTCGATCGGAGGTCCCATATAGGGGCCGGAGCGGAACGCGCCACCCCTGAAGGCGCCCAAAAGCGAAAACGGGGCGGCGGGGAGGACCGCCGCCCCGCCAACCCGGGGCCTCGTTGAAAATCCGCATCCGAACCGGAAATTCCGGGCGGAGCAGGCAGGATCTCATCCGGCCCGTCCCCGCAGGCATAATCCGCAACGGCAATCGCCTGCGCTATTGGGGAATTCCCCGAACAGGCCCAAGGGCCCGTGAAAATGTCCTGAAACGCCCCGGCGAACCGGGCCTAGAAGAGGCTGTTGCGCCGGGCGATCTGCACCGCGTGCAGGAAGTTCCGGGCGCCGAGCCGGCGGATGATCTGGGTGACGTGGCTCTCGACCGTCTTGCGCGTCACATTCATCCGCACCGCCACCTGTTCCAGCGACAATCCGTCCTCCGCCCGCAGGCGCAAGACCGTCAGCTGGGTCACGGTCAGCGGCCGAATCGCCTCGTTCGGGTCCTCATGCGGACCGTTGCCGCCATCGCCGAGCAGACGCACGCCCTCGCGGGCGAAAATGTCGGCCGCCACCCGGAACGCCGCGCGCCCCCGCGCCGAATGATCGAGATCGCGGCCGGCGATCATCACGATCGCCCGGCTGTTTTCCGAAAGCGTCACCCGGCTGGTGAACCCGTCCTCCATGTCGAGCTGGCGCGCGAAATCGAAGACATTGCTGTCGAAGGGAACACGCTCGCTCCACCGGGTCCGTTCGTTCCAGAAACCGTGCGCGCCGGAATTGATCGCGCCGTCGAACACCGGATCGGTGCTGTCATAACCGCGCGCGAGATATTCATGCTGCCAGGCCACCGGCACGTTGGAGATCGACCTGCGCGGAACATAGGCCCCGCCCTCGTTGACGACATAGGCGCAAAGGAACCGCGCCGCGCCGAACTCGCCGACCAGACGCAACAGGCTGGCCTCCAGAACATTGCGCGATTTCGCTTCCGCAGCCTCGACAACGAAATCGAGCAAGCGCTCGGATTGCCGCAATTTGTAAGGCGCCGTCATTTGTCTCCGCCTTTCGCCGCAGACCTGCTCCACAGACATGTTTATGCGATGGATGGTCCGTAGACGACCCGGAATCGTTCACAAACGCCCGCCCAGCGAAATTTTGTCTCAGGCTGCGCAAGTCTGCCGCAGGAAAGCCAGCACCTCGGCCTCGTCGGCGTCGGGCTGAACGAAGGCCTCTCCCGCGCCCCGCGCGAGGATCAGGGTCATCCGGCCGTCGCGGTTCTTCTTGTCGTGCCCCATATGGGCGAGCAATTCCTCGGCGACATAAGGCCCGCCCGAAAGGTCCGGGATACGCGTGACCAGACCGAGCGCGTTGAGCAACGCTCCGGCGCGCGCGGCGTCGGCTTCCGGACACAGGCCGAGACGAACCGAGAACCGCATCGCCATCGCCATGCCGGCGCCCACCGCCTCGCCGTGCAGCAGGGCCGGTCCGAAGCCGTTGGCGCGCTCCAGCGCGTGGCCGAACGTGTGGCCAAGATTGAGCAGCGCGCGCTGGCCTTTCTCGGTCTCGTCGGCCGCCACCACGCGGGCCTTAGCCTCGCACGAAATCCGCACCGCTTCGCCGGTCGCCTGCGGCTCGCCTGCTCGCAGCGCCTCGGCGTTGGCTTCGAGCCAGGCGAGAAAATCCGTGTCGCCGATCAGCGCATACTTGGCGACCTCGGCGAGACCCGCCGAGCGCTCGCGCGCCGGCAGCGTCGACAGCACGTCGAGATCCGAGATCACCAGCGCGGGTTGATGGAACAGCCCGATCAGGTTCTTGCCCGCGCGCGAATTGACCGCCGTCTTGCCGCCGACCGAGGAATCGACCTGCGCCAGCAGCGTGGTCGGAATCTGAACGAAGCGCGCGCCGCGTTTCAGCAGGCCCGCCGCCAGCCCGGTGAGATCGCCGACGACCCCGCCGCCGAACGCCACCAGCACGTCGTCGCGTTCGGCGCCCGCCTCGATGAATTCGTCGAGCACCCGCTCAAGCACCTCAAGCCGCTTCGTGCCCTCGCCCGGATCGACCAGAGAGACCGTCGCGCCGAACCCGCCGGCGGCGAGCCCGGCCTCGAGCGTCGCCAGATGAAGACCCGCGACGGTGCGGTCGGCGACCACGAACACGCGCTTGCGATGCGTGAGCGTCCGGATCAGCTCGCCAGCGCGCGCCAGAAGACCCGATCCGATGACGATGTCATAGGCGCGCGAACCCAGCTCCACACGCACACGGCGCTCGCCCGACGGCGCGCGTCCAGTTCCGGCGTCCGCGGCTTGCGTGTCTGTCGTCATCGTCCAAGCGCCTCCCGGATCGCGGCCACCGTGCGGGACACCGGGCCGTCGTCCGTATCGATCACTATATCCGCCTCCGCATAGACGGGGGATCGTATTTCGTTGAGCCGCTCCAGAACGCCGCGCGGATTGTCCTGCTTGAGCAGCGGACGCGTCTCCTTGCGGCTGACCCGGCGCCACAAAAGGTCCATGTCGGCGCGAAGCCAGACCGTGACGGCGCGCGCTTTCATCAGGGCGCGGGTTTCGGCGTCCATGAACGCGCCGCCGCCGGTGGCGAGCACGATCGGCGGACCGCCGAGCAGGCGTTCGATCACCCGTCTTTCGCCGCGCCGGAACTCCGGCTCGCCATGGCGATCGAAGATTTCCTGAATGCTGAGATTGGCCGCGCGCTCGATCTCCTCGTCGCTGTCGACGAACGGCGCGCCAAGCGATTCGGCGAGCAGACGGCCCACGGTGGATTTTCCGACGCCCATCAACCCGACAAGCGCAATTGTGCGATCGAGCGCGCGATCGGCGTCGGGGACGTTGTCTGTCTCTTGTACGCTCGGCATTTTTGTCACCTGCGCGACGCATTAACATGCTCTGCCGAGGCTGCAATGACCCCGATGCTGGACCGGCGGAGCGGCTTCTGGTTTGATTTGCCCGCTGACCCGACCTGTCGGGCGCCTGTGCTGGGGAGTGCTGATGCAGTTTTCGAGACGCCGTTCGCCGCCTTTCCGTCTGATCGCCATCGCGATCGGCGTCGTCGCGGTCGTTCTGATCGGCGGCGTGTTCTGGTTCGCGCACCAGGCCGAACAGAACCCGCCCGAACAACAGGACATCCGCATCGAGGCAGAGAATGTCTCCGCCGGTTAGACGCCTCTTCCGCTTCGAACCGAGAGCGTGGCGTCTGGCTGCGGCCGTCGCCGCCCTGTCTGTTCTGGCGCCGATCGCCGCGCCGGTGCTGGCGCCGCCGGCGGCCGCGCAGATCGAGGCCAAACCCCTGTCCGAAGTCGATCCCTGGGGGATCGGCTGGATGGGACAATCGGACGGCGCGCCGCTGTCGCTGTGGTCGAACACCGACACCGAGGCGCTGGCGCCCCTGTTCGCGGCGGTGAAGCCCGAAACCCTTTCGCCGGCCGGACGGGCGCTGCTCGGCCGCCTGCTGATGTCCTCCACGCGCGCGCCCGCCGGAGACCTCGACCTGACGCCCGAACGCCTGCGCCTGCTCGCGGCGCTGGGCGAGGGCGAACGCGCGGCCAGCCTCGGCGCCCGTTTCGGCGCGCGCGACTGGGGCATGGCCGCCTCCCGCGACCAGGCGGCGCTGGAGCTGGCGGACGGCCGGGCGCAGTCGGCCTGCGGACGGGCGGCGGCCCAACCCGCCTCCGATCCGCTGTGGATGCCGGTGCGCGCCCTGTGTCTGGCGCTGGCGGGCGACCATGACGCCGCCGGCATGATGAGCGAACAGGCGGTGATCGCCGAAGCGCTCTCCGCCGAAGACGGCGCCTGGCTGATCTCGGCCATCGAGACCATGCGCTCGCCGATGAAGTCGCGCCCGGACGGCCGCTACGCCACGGCGCTGGACGCCGCCGCCTCGATCGCCGCCGGACTGCCGGCCAGGAAAGGCGCTTTCGACGCCGCCCCGCCCGACGTGGCGCTGGCGGTGCTGCGCCATCCCGGGTCGACCCCGGAGCAGAAACGCGCCGCCCTGCCCCGCGCGGCGATGGCACGCGGCGCATCGCCCGACGAGATCATGCAGGCGCTGAGGCCGGCCGAGGATGAAAAGACCGCCCCCGGCTCAATCGGCGCGGCGCTGAAACTGGCCGGCGCATCCGAAACGCCCGGCGTCGACAAGGCGAGCGCCTACGCCGACGTGCTCGGCAAGACCGGCGGCGCGGACGAATTCCGCCTCGCCGCGCTGGCGCTTCTGGCGCCGGTGAAGGCGCTGTCGGAGTCCGACAGCCGACCCTGGGCCGAGACCTTCACGCGCATGGCGCTGGCCGCCGGCGATCTCGATCTTGCGCGCGCCATGCGCCTGCGCATGAACCCGAAGGCCGGGCCCGACGCTGACGCCGATGCGCAGGCGGACGGGTCAGATGCGGCCCCCGATCCGGGGCCTGATCCGGGGCCCGATCCCTGGGTCGTCGCGCGCATCGACCTGATGCTGGCGCTGGCCGCCGGGGACGACGCGGCCGCCGAAGCCGCGCTGCAATACCTGGTCTCGGGCGAGCCCGAAGCGCCGCCGTCGGCGCGCCGCCTGACCTCCGAACAGCAGGCCGCACTGGCGAAGCGCGCCGAGACCGACCGCATCCTCGCGCTGGCCGCGGGCGCGGGCGTGAAGCTCGCTCCGGCGATGCGCGCCCGCATCGCGGACATGCGCTCGCGCGGCGATCCGGTTCCCGACGCGCAGATGGCCGCGATCGGCGCCTCGGTCGACGCCGGCGCGATGGGCGAGGCGGCGATGCGCGCGGTGAGCCTGCTGGAGCCGGACCCGGCCGAGATGTCGTTCCTGGGGCTCGCCGAGCTGATGAGCCATCTGCGGCGGGCAGGCTTTGACGGCGATGCGCGCGCGCTGACGCTGGAGGCGCTGGCGCCGTCGAAACGGTTCTAGCGGATGCGCCTTCAGCCGGACGAGCCGCTGGCTCTCCGGGTTTGCTGTGTGCGTCCCCACGAGAGATGGGGAGGCCGGGGCGCGTGGGGCCGCGCCGGGTAAGTTGCCAGCCCTCCCCTTTTGGGAGGTGGAGCTGGCGTAAGACGCGATCGTCACGCGCCCCGCGGCCGGTTTGAGATCCGGTGCGGCTGGCGGGTTTGGCTGGGGAACACCGGTTGCGTCTCGATCGTCTGAGATCACACGGCCCACGTCCAGCATTTGGACCCATTTCCGCATCCCGGACCCGCGTGCAGATCTCTCCGCGAGATCTGGAACCCCGGTTTCGACACCCCGGAGCCTGTTTGCATGAGCCGGTTTCCGCGAGCTTCCCGGGAGTTCGACACTCCCGGGCGTTGGTCAGACGAAGCGTCTTGTCCACGCTCCGCCCGCTTCGCGGACCTTTTCTCAACACGCCGGCCGGCGCCTGACATTCGATGGACTCGGAGACGTCTCCCGAACCCTCCCCGCGCCAGACGCGAGGCCATAATGAGCCGAACACCACGCCGGTCGAATAAACGACCTCCGGGCCCATACCCAACCCAAATGGATCCGACGTTAGTGACGCCACCCCCCCACAGAACGCCCATCCGTCTCCCCATCGCGACGAGCAACATTGGGGAAAAAACGTCGATTTGCAGATTCCGTTATCGCATAGGTGTAAACGGACCCAGCTTTTACCCGCTCGACATGCCCCGCCTCCGCAAGACGTTTCGCGATTTTTCCAACAGCTTGCGGGGATATATCTATTACCGACGCAATTTTTTTAGCCCCGATACGCTCGTCAGCTCCCACGCTTCTAAGAATAGTAAGAAGGTTGAACTCGTCATTAGAAAGAACTTCCTCTTCGGTCGACGACGAAACATCATCCTCCCTACTAAGAACCTCCTTCACCAACCGCCCCTGCTTGCAGGCCGGGCACAAAAAATCATATTCACGAAAACGCTCCGAATCCACCGCGCTACGCGAGGCCGAGCATTTATCACACCTAAATATCTGAACGCCTTCATACGAGTTCCTAACGCACGCATCAAAATCAAACACGCGCTGCACCCAGTAATCCTTGTCGTCGCTCCCCCGGCCGGGTTTCCCGTACAATATACCAAAAAATTCACATAAACCAAAGTCTAACGCATATAGATTGACCAACTTTCCATCTTTGTTTTTTATGGATTTGTAAAAATTCAACAACTGAAATTCTTGCAGGTCGACCAAAAACTCATCGTACTTAACGCTGCAATAAAAATGGCTGGTAGGGTTGTCCCTTTTTATTTCGCTGAAGTATTTTGTGCCCTTAAATTTCCTAAGCTGTTTGGCATCCCGAACCAATTCATCCAGCAACGAGTTTGCAACAATAATTTTGTCCCGCTGCTCTCGCGGAGCTGAAATCATACGTCGGTCACTAATCTGCACGCTCAATATGCGCTCGTAGTACTTCCGCGCGCCATTTCTGATCGCCTCCAGGGAAAGCGGCTGCCCATCTGCGAGCCCATCCTCTGCGGCGAAATACAGCACCCAACCCAATGTACGCGGATTACAAAACGAAGCTTGAAAGAGCAACGAATAGACATCCCCCATAGGGGCACGAAAGAAAGAATCAATCTTCTTTCGTCTACTAAAATACTCGAAACGGCGGACCAAAAGCCGGCGCACATAATCAATTGCCGACGCCTCCATTTCGGGAACATTTCTTCTAGAATGAAGAGACGATATATCCAGATAATGAACATCTATGCGGCTTGGCTCCAGAAGACCCAAGTCATAAGCATTCGGGTAGACGGCGATCTTAAATTTAAAAAGCTCGTCGGTCGCAGTGTCTAGCGGGTGAATTATCTCATTCATAAGAGACGCCGCATCGTCTTTTGATATTTCGGAATAATCATCCAAAAATACATAGACATACTTGACGCCGACTGCGTGTAGTGCGGATTTTAGTTCGTGCACAAAACGACCAAATTGGAAAACGCGAATGATATTTCGCTCTCGATGCTCAACCGTTTGCTCAGTTTCAATAAGTCGCCCCCCGCGCACCCCCATTTCGGCAGCGGGTCCGTTCGCCGTTATCCGTACCCCACCAACGTAGCCACGATCATCTTGTTGTGCCGTTCTGCTGCCAACGGTCGCCATAGAGTTTGTGCTGACGTCAACATCCTGAATGTAACGATTAACATCAACCAAGGACTTTACGCCTTGAAGAGCCTCCGATCGCCCATTTCTACCCCGCATCAGGGATATAAAATTGGATTGCGGTGAACGCCGCTCCAGCTGATCTGTTATTTGTTCCAAGAGCGGTCGCAGAAACGCCTGAAACCAAGCAATGCGGCGCCCAAAGAGCCTGTGCTGTTCATTAGGAAACACGACATGACTTAAATCTGCTTCGCGATTGATGCTCTTGACATCCAAGTACGCCGTTATCGCCCGTCGTTCACCCTCAAGATCCGATTGTACCTTCTGTAGAATTGTTGATTTTCCGGTGCCTTTCCGCCCTACTATAAATGCAGTTCTGGGACGCGCGATTTCTTGATGGAGGTGCTGATCGGGGAATGGATCTTCGTATAAGAGGGCCGCGACATTTTCGTCATTCTCACCCTCAATTTCCATGCGACGCGACATTCGCAAGGAATCCGCAATTTTTCGGAAGGCCACGTTGTCTTCGTGAGTGATCAGCATTCGCGTCCCCAACTGCAGCGGTGCCCGCCGCGCTCTGCCTCTGTTAACCCATATTACAGGATGGTTAATGGACGGTCCAGATGACGCGAACTCGATGCCCATTACTCTCGCTGCTGCGTATTTCTCGGAGCTACGCGGCTCCGTGTTAGTTTTTCGGCACGGCGCACGCAGGCTACAGGTTGGTGAAGGCTCAATCCGTCTAACCCCTCCTTCACGGTTGGGCGGCAAGCTGCGCCGCCATGAGCGAGCGCGAAACCGGCACGGCCAAAATCACGAGCAAAACCTCGGGCAAAACCTCGGGCAAAACCACGGGCAAGTCCGCGTCGAAGTCGACGGCGAACGAGCGGCCCGCGCCCGCGCGTAACGATGGGCGTCGCATCGACGCCTTTCTCGACACGTTGCGCGCCGAACGCGGCGCCGCCGACAACACCATCGAAGCCTATCGCCGCGACCTTGAAGACGCCTCGGGCTTTCTGGCCGGCGCGGGCGCAAGCCTTGTGGACGCGGGCGAGCGCGACCTGAGCCTCTACGTGCGCGACCTGAACGAGCGCGGCATGAGCGACGCCACCATCGCGCGACGGCTTTCGGCGCTGCGCCGCTTCTATCGCTTCGAGATCGGCGACGGCGAACGCACCGACAATCCGACCTCGCGGCTGGACGGCCCGTCGCTGCGGCGCGACCCGCCCGACGTGCTCTCGCGCGAAGACGTGGCGCGCATGATCGAGGCGGCCAAAGGCGACAGCCCGATGGCGATCCGCCTGACCTGCCTGATCGAACTTCTGTACGGGGCCGGACTGCGCGCCAGCGAATGCTGCGACATGCCGCTTTCGGCCCTGCCCGCGCCGGGCGCCACGACGCTGATCATTCGAGGCAAGGGCGACAAGGAACGCATCGCGCCGCTGGGCCGACCGGCGATGGCGGCGCTGAAGGCGTATCTTGAGGTGCGGCACGTTTTTCTGCCCAAGGGCGCGGTGCGCAAGACGGCCGAGCGCTTCGTGTTTCCCTCGTCGGGATCGGGCGGGCGGCTGACGCGCCGCCGCCTGGGGCAGTTGCTGGAGGACCTGGCGATCAGGGCGGGCGTCGACCACAACCGGGTGAAGCCGCACGCGCTGCGCCACGCCTTCGCGACGCACCTGCTGTCGGGCGGGGCAGATCTGCGCGCGGTGCAGCTGTTGCTGGGCCACGCCGACATCGCCACGACGCAGATCTACACCCATGTGGTGACCGACGAGCTGCGCGACCTTCTCGAAGCCGCGCACCCGCTGGCCAGGGGCTTCGCCGCGAAGACCCGCCCGGCGGCCTAGAGCGACCGCCTAAACCGGCAGGGTGAGCGCGCCGGTCTCCGGCTCGAGCGCGAAGAACGGATTGTGCGCCACCTCCCAGAGATGGCCGTCCGGATCGGCGAAATAGCCGGAATAACCGCCCCAGAAGACTTTCTCGCCCGCCTTCACCAGACGCCCGCCGGCGGCCACGGCTTCGGCGAGGGTCTCGTCGACCTCCTCCTCGGAGCGGACATTGTGGGCGAGCGTGACGCCGGAAAATCCCGGCGGCGTGTTGGCGACCCCGGCGTCCTCGGCCAGCGCCGCGCGGCCGAACAGGCCCAGCGCGATGCCGCCGCCAAGCTGGAAGAAACTCACCGCGTCCTGGCTGGCCGAAGAGGCGCGAAAGCCCAGCCGCTCGTAGAAGGCGCGGGCGGCGGCGACGTCTGCGACGCCGAGCGTGATCAGCGAAATGCGCGGCTGCATGGCGAACTCCTTCCTTCGGCTCTTTGGGTCTTTCCCCTGACGTTCCGGTGACGTTTTGGGGGGCTTTGCGGCGCCCCTGCGGACGTTGATCGCGGCGCGGGGCGCGGTCTAGTCTTCGCCGCATAAGAGAAGATCACAGAATGATCGGGGAGCGAAACCATGTCCTTTCTGTACCTGCCGCGCCCGCGGCCGGGCCTGACCCGCCGCACCATGATGGCGACCGCGCTCGCCGGCGGCTTTCTGACCGCCTGCCAGAAGACGGCCGGACCCGCCTCGGCGAACGGGGCTTCCGCGAGCGGCGTGGTCGAGACCTCGGCCGGCAAGGTGTCCGGAACCGTCGAGAACGGCGTGCACGTGTTCAAGGGCGTGCCCTATGGCGCGACCACCGCGCCGCCGCGCCGCTTCATGCCGCCGCGCGCGCCCGATCCGTGGACCGGGGTGAAAGAGGCGACGGCGTTCGGACCGTGGTCGCCGCAGGGCGCATCGACCGCGCCCTTCCCGGCCCGCAATGATCTGCCGCCGGACTTCCCGGACGAGCAGCAGCGCCGCCTGATCGTGAACCTGCCTTCGGGCACGGGTCCGGGCGAGGACTGCCTGGTGCTGAACGTGTGGAGCCCCGCGCTCGACGCCGGCAAGCGTCCGGTTCTGGTGTGGCTGCATGGCGGCGGCTTCTCCGCCGGGTCGGGCTCCTCGACCTGGTATGACGGAACCAATCTCGCCAGGCGGCAGGACGTGGTGGTGGTGACCATCAATCACCGGCTGAACGTGTTCGGCTATCTTTATCTCGGCGATCTCGGCGGCGGCGAATACGCGGACGCCTCCTCGGTCGGCATGCTCGACTGCGTGCAGGCGCTGCAATGGGTGAAGGACAATATCGACCGCTTCGGCGGCGACCCCTCGCGCGTGCTGATCTTCGGCGAGTCCGGCGGCGCCCGGAAGACCTCGACGTTGATGGCGATGCCGCCGGCGGCTGGCTTGTTCAACCGCTGCGTGGTGCAGTCGGGCTCGCAGCTGACGCTGGACAAGCCCGAGGTGGCGATGGAGCGCACGGAGAAATTCCTCGCCGCGCTCGGCGTCGACAAGTCGAATGTCGGCGCGCTGCAGGACAAGTCGCTGGACGAATTGCTGGGCACCGTGGCCGGCGCGGTGGACGGCACGGGACAGTTCCGCCCGGTGACCGGCGCGCCCTCGACCCCGCGCGATCCGTTCTGGCCCGACGCGCCGGGCGTCTCGCGCGACATACCGATGATGATCGGATCGAACCGCACCGAACAGTCGGTCTTCCTGGGCGGCGACCCCGACATCGTCGGCATGACCGACGCCGAGCTGGTGCGGCGGCTCAGCGGCTGGGTCCCCGAGGCGCGCAAGGCAGACGTGATCGCCATGTACCGGCGCATCTATCCCGGCGTTCGCAATGACGAGCTGCTGTACATGGCCGGCACCGATCGCGGCTATTTCTACGATTCCACCGTGCAGGCGGCGCTGAAGTCGCAGCAGGCCGGCGCGCCAGCCTTCCACTACCAGTTCTATCGCGAGACGCCGGTGGAGAACGGGCGCTATCACGTGCCGCACGCATCGGAGATCCCGTTCGTGTTCGACAATCTCGACAAGGCGATCTCGATCGGCGGACAGCCCACGCCCGAGGCGCAGGCGCTGGCCGACCGGATGAGCGCGACCTGGGCCGAGTTCGCGCGCTCGGGCGATCCCAACAACCCCGCGATCCCGGACTGGCCGGCCTATTCCGTTCCCAGACGCCCCTCGCTGGTGTTCGACACCGACATGCGCGTGGAGGACGACATTCGCCAGGAACAGCGCCTGATGATGGAGACGATCGGCTCGCAGCAATTGCAGGGCCGCGAGATCGGCCCCGGCTAGCCGGCGGGTGCGGGCGAAGCGGACGGCGAAACCGACCGGAAAAAACAACGGCCGGGGCGTGAAACCCCGGCCAGTATATTTGCACTATAGCAGAGATTCCGGATTTGTCTAGATCTTACAGCTTGAATTTGAAGGGTTTACTCTCGCGCTCGCGGGTGGGAAAGTTTCGCCCGTATCGACGGACGCCGCTTCCGGGCGGCGATAGGGCGTAGCGGGGTATTTCGGCATGGAGCATCAATCCGGCGTTTCGCTGCGGGATATCGTGCGCAATCCCACCCGCGGCGAGGAACTGGTGTTCAACGCCTATATGCGCGGCCAGGCCGCCGACCTCTACGAACTGAAGGGGCGCGACCGGCAGGTGCGCAGCTTCCTGCTCAACTGGATCGTGCTGGAATCGACGCCGCCGCGCACCGGCCTGCGGATCTTCAACGCCGTCATTCCGCACTACCTCGACTGGAAGTTCGCCAACTTCCCCGCGCCGCTGCGGTTTCAGAACTGCACCTTCCTGCGCAACATAGACCTCACCGAAGCGACGCTTGGCAGCGTCGTCTTCACCAAGGTCGACGTGCATTCGATCCGCATGTGGCGCACCAAGTTCGCCGGGCATGTCAGCATTCGCGAAACCGTCTGCGGCCCGAGGCCGGGCAGCCCGGACGACGAAAAGCTCTACGCCGCCAACGCCTATCGTCTCGATCTGCGCAACGCGCAGGTCGACGGCACGCTGGACCTGACCAAGCTGACGGTTCGCGGCGCGCCGCGACCGGCGAGGGGGTGGAACACACGCGACGCCTCCTATGCATGCCCGGCTCTCGACCTGTCGCGGGTGGAGGTCGAAGGCGACCTGTTGATCCGGGGCGCGACCTTCGCCGGCGAGGTGATGCTGCGCGGCGCGCAGGTCTCGGACAATCTGACGGTGCGCGGCGTGACCTTCCTCGACGCCGAGACGGGCGCCGCGACCGCCGCCGCGCAACAGCCCGAGGAGATCATCGAGGAGGACGATCCGGCGCAGAACGCCGCGATGGCCGCCAGCAGCGCGGCGGCCGACCGGGTCGAGCAGGACAGCGACGAGGATCTCGCGGACGAAGCCAGCGCATCCGAACCCGCCCAGGACGAAACCCCGGAGGAGACGCCAGAGGAGACGCCCGCGCGCCTCGGCGCCGTCCTCCGCAACGAAGATGGCCCCGGCGTGGATGGCGAAGCCCGAGATGGCGAACGGGACGATCAGGAAACGGCGCGGGAAGACAAGCAACGGGCCGATCGCGATCACTGCCCGCTGAACGGCGACGGCGTGCGCGTAGGCGCCGACCTGTTTCTGCAGAATCTCGACTTCACCAGCACCCGCGAGCCCGCCCTGGCGCTGTTCCGCTGGGCCCGTGTCGGCGGCGACGTGAAGATCGAGACGTTCAAGCTGGGACCGGCCAGCCGCACCTGTCTCGTCAATATGGGTCGCGCGATCATCGCCGGCGAATTCCAGGTGGCGCGGTTCAAGACCGGCCCCGGCAACCAGCAGCTCAGCTATCCCGGACGGATCATCGCCAACGGGCTCAAGCTGGACAACACCGAGATCGGCGGCGACGTGCGTTTCTACGACGTGGCGATCGCCGATATCGGCTTCTGCGGGCTGGCGCTGACCGGCGCGCGCATCGCCCGCGATCTGTCCTTCGTGGCGACGCAGTGCGTCGTGCACAACGACCCGGGCAGCGGCCGTGTCGCCATGAACGCCGCGCGGGTGCAGGCCGGCGGCGAAGTCAGCATTTCGCAGAGATGCAAATTCGCCGGCCAGGTGACGTTTGAATCCGCGTCCTTCGGCGGCGGTCTCGAAATCTTCGGCGGAACCTTCACGCGCGCCAGCGCGCGGCCGGCCCTCGTGCTCGACAAGATGAAAGCGGGCGGCGCGGTTCAGTTCAGCATGGAGCCGACCAGCGTGCCCGCGCCCTCCTATGGCGCGATCTACATCACCGGGGGGCTGAGCGCCCGCCAGCTTCACGCGCCCAACCTGGTGCTCGGTCGGGTGGAGTTCCGCCGCGATTCCGAAAAGCGCACCATCGACCTGTCCAGCGTGCGGATCGAGGACAAGCTCGACCTGTCGGGCCTGAAGATCGCCGGCGTCGGCGAGCCGATGCGGCTGAACCTGAAAGATACGAGCTGCAGCCTGCTTCTGCTCGATCCCAAGAACAGCCCGCTGACCAGGCCGCCCTCGCGCACGACCCCGACGCCGGAAGGCTTTTCGGGCATCGGCCTCAACCGGATGCGGTTCGAGAGCCTGCAGACCAAGACGCTGGACGAGCGCGAACCGAACATCGTTCGCGCGGTGCTGGCCTTCCTCAACCAGAACTGGTCGCGGCGCTTCAATCCGCAGCCCCACCGCAACATGGCCGCCGCGCTGAGGCGCTCGGGCCGGATCGCGGAAGCCGACAGCGTGCTGCGCGACCTTGAGGCGCGGCGCCGGAGCGCCGGGCAGATCAGCTTCGCCGCGGTTCCGATCCACTACGCCTACGGCGTGTTCGCGGGCTATGGCTTCTCGCTGTGGCGGGCCGCCGTGACGCTGGTCGCGACGCTGCTGCTGGCGTCGGGGCTGGCGCACCTCGCCTGGCGCGAGGGCGCGTTCGTGCCGAGGGACCCGGAGATCGTGCAGTCGGACAGCTGGCGCGCCTGCGTGGCCGAGCAGCCCGACCGCGCAACGCAGTGCTGGATGCAGGCCGACCCGGCGGTGAGCCGCGAATATCGCGGCTACAGCTCGATCTTCTACGCGCTCGACGTGGTGGTTCCGGTGGTCGAGTTCGGACAGGAGCAGCGCTGGACGGTGGCGCCGCGCGAACGCTCGCTCGGCGAACTCATGCGGCCCGGCGCATGGCTGCGTCAGGCCGACGATGGCGGTCTGAACCCGCCCAAGGGCGTGGGGCTGCTGTTCGAGACGCTGCAGCCGCTGTTCACCATCTTCGGATGGATGCTGACGGCCTTCCTCGCCGCCGGCCTGACCCGCTCGCGCGGGGAGAGCTAGCGGACGAGAATACGGGCAGGAAAACGAAAGCGGGGCGCCGAAGCGCCCCGCCCTGTCTGTCTGCGTCGATCCTGGTTTTGGCCCGGAATTCTAGCCCGGAATCTCGACCATCATCTTCGTGTAGCCTTTCACGAAGGAGGACGGCAGGCGCTCGGGCTCTTCGAGCACGTTGATGGTCGGGAAGCGCGCGAAAATCTCCTCCCAGAGAATGCGCAGCTGAAGCTCGGCGAGGCGATTGCCGACGCAGCGGTGGATGCCGTAGCCGAACGACAGGTGGCCGCGCACGCGCGGACGCTCGATCCAGAGTTCGTCGGGGCGGGTGTAATGATCTTCGTCGCGGTTGCCCGAGACGTACCACATCACCACTTTCTCGCCTTTCTTGATCGTCTTGCCGCCAAGCTCGACATCCTCCAGCGCCGTGCGGCGCATGTGGGCGAGCGGCGTCTGCCAGCGAATGACTTCCGACACCATGGACGGGATGAGCGCGGGATTGGCGCGCAGCCTCTTCATCTGGTCGGGCCACTTGTTCAGCGTATAGAGGCTGCCCGTCATCGTGTTGCGGGTGGTGTCGTTGCCGCCGACGATCAGCAGGATGATGTTGCCGAGATATTCTTGCGGGTTCATGTCGCGCGTGTGCTCGCCATGGGCCAGCATCGAGACCAGATCGCCGCGCGGATCGGCGTTGACGCGCTCGTTCCACAACACGGTGAAGTAGTGCAGGCACTCCATGAGTTCCGTGCGCCACTGCTCCTCGCCGCCGGGGCAGATCTCCGGATTGGCGCTGCCGGTGGCCACGTCCGACCAGCGTGTGAGCTTGCGGCGGTCTTCGAACGGGAAGTCGAACAACGTGGCGAGCATCATCGTGGTGAGCTCGATCGAGACCGTGTCGACCCAGTCGAACGGTTTGTTGCGCGGCAGGCTGTCGAGCAGGTTCTGCGTGCGCGAACGGATCAGCGCCTCGAAGGATTTGAGATTGTCCGGCCCGACGATCGACTGCACCGTCTTGCGCTGCAGGTCGTGCTTGGGCGGGTCCATGGCGATGAACATCGGCAGCGGCATGTCCTCGTCCTGATCGACGATGGTGATGCCGCCCTCGGAGGAGAACACGCCGTGCGAGGTGTCGACCTTCATGATGTCGTCATAGCGCGTCACCGACCAGTAGGGGCCGTAGGGGCTGTCCGGGCAGTAGTGCACCGGGTCTTCCTTGCGCATGCGGGCGAAGCGGTCCCAGAACGCGTCCTGGCGCCACAGCTCGGGATCGGTGATGTCGAGGGTCGCGAGATCGATCTCCGAAGCGGGCGGGATGACCGCATCGCGCGCATATCCGTCTTTTCGGAGCGCTTCGTCGGCGACGCCCGAAGACGAGGACTGCGACGAGGACGGGGCGTCCGCGGTTGTGGTTGTGTCCGCCATCTGAACCTCCACGTAATGACGATCCGCGCCATGCCGGACCGTTCATGTGATTGCGCAGAGCATAGCAGGAAGTGACGCAAGCGTCAGTCCTTCCTTAACGGCAGGCAGCAGTTGGCCGCAGCACGCGGCCGCGAAACCGGTCCGCGCAACCGCCGCGTCGTGGCCGGATCACCAGCCAGTTCGCGGCATGACTTGCGCGACAGACGACGCCCCGAATGACCGATTATGCACATGAGACGCAAAACGACTTTCCGGGAGTCCGGGATGTGCTAGACGGGAAAGACAAATTCCGGGGGGCCGGAGACGCCTCGCCTGAACCGGACGCTGCAGGGCGCGCCGCTATCTGCGCCGACGCCTGTGTTCGGACGGGTCAAACGGACACGTGTTTGGGAAAACCCCGAAGTGAGCGGCCCCTAGCAAGCGGGATAATCCACGTGTCCGAGCCGTATCACGACCTGACTGTCCTGATCCCATTCTACAACGAGGCCGGAAACATCCATCCGCTGCTGGCGGAAGTGCGCGCCGCCTATGACGGGCTGAACTACGAGGTCGTGTGCGTGAACGACGCTTCGGACGACGCCACGGCGGCCGAACTCGCCGACGCGCTGGCCGCCGATCCCGGCCATGTCCGCGTGCTGACGCATGTCGCGCGGCGCGGAAAATCGGCGGCGCTGTTCACCGGCCTGCGGATCGCGCGCGGCGACTGGGTGCAGCTTCTCGACGGCGACGGGCAGAACGATCCGGCCGACGGCCGGCGGGTGTGGGACGAGGTGGCGCGAGCCGCCCCGGCCCGGCTCGGGGTGATCTGCGGCCGGCGCACCAGCCGGAACGACAGCGGCTTCAAATGGGTTCAATCGCGGGTCGCCAACGGCGTGCGCCGTTTCTGCCTGCGCGACGACGCCACCGACACCGGATGCGGCTTCAAACTGCTGCGCCGCCGCGCCTTCGAGGACCTGCCCTATTTCAGCGCCATGCATCGGTTTCTGCCGGCCCTGGTGAAGCGGGCGGGCTGGGAGGTTCGCGAGGAACCCGTCGCCGACCGCCAGCGGCTGCACGGCGTTTCGAAATACGGCTTCTTCGGACGGCTCGGAGCGGGCATGTTCGATCTGCTCGGGATGATCTGGCTGGTCAGGCGCGGCGGCTATGGCGTCGCGGTTGAATGGAACGATCCGCGCGCGTAGATCACGCTCGGACCCGAGCGGGGAACGGACCCCGGACGAAGCCGGAACGCTTCGCCCCGCATACCGGTCCGGCTCCGGAATAGTCCGGCTCCTGTTGCGGGCCATGACCGGAAAGACCGGAACAGCCGCATCCGGGGGATGATCGCGGCGAAAAATTGGTAGTGTCCGGTTGAGTGTGCCCGGAAGGAATGGCGTGAGCAGGACGAGCAGCAAGCAAAAGCCCGTCAAGGCTGTCACCCGGCGCGGAAAGGCCCGCACCCAGGTGCGGGTGAAGGCGGTACGTCCGAAACGCCGGCGCAAGCCGCTGACCTGGGACGCGCTGGGCCGCCTCGACAAGTCCGCCGTCATCCTGCTGATCTGGATCTACTGCCTCGCCCACTGGGTGGTGCGCACGCTGATCGCGCCCGTCTACACCGTCGAGGAGGCCGAACAGCTTCTGATGTCCCAGTCGCTGCAACTGGGATACGACGCCGCCCACCCGCCGCTGCTGGCGTGGATCTTCGCAACGCTGAAAATGTGGCCGGGCCTGAGCCCGCCGCTGGTGTTCGGCGTGAAATACCTGCTGCTGTTTTCGGGCCTGACGCTGTTCTACCTGGCGGCGCGCAACGTTCTGGTGCGGCCCGGCGTTTCGGCCGCCGCCGTGGCCTGCTGGGCGATGACCTTCTACATCGGCTGGGGCGCGCACGAGGACCTGCTCAATACCGTGGCGCTGATGGCGTGCCTGTCGATGACGCTGCACGCGATGACCCGCATCCTGACCTGGCGCCGCCCGCGCGACTGGATCTATCTCGGCGTGGCGATGGGGCTGGGTCTGCTGACCAGCTATCTCTACATCGTCTT
>JAWKVD010000015.1:0-103859 GCA_041398225.1 Hyphomonadaceae bacterium
TGTCGCCAACTCGGCTTCGATTTCTTCGGCGGTGATGACGGACACGGTCGCCGGAACCTCGTCGGTTGCTTCGGCTGTGCGCGTCGCTGTGACCGTCACCTTTTCGCGTGCGCCTTCATCGTCGGGCGCGCTTTCGTTCGGCCCAGTCTGTGCGTAGGCGGTCCCGCCGAGCGCGGTCACAGCGGCGGCCAGAGCAACCGAACGCGCTAGAACAGATTTCAGATACATGAAGCGGCTTTCTATTGTTTTCTTTGGGGGGGCGACGAATGGGCGGGTAAGTCCGCCTCAGGGTTGGACTTCCAGCGTCAGCGACGTGGTGTAGGAGCGGATCGGGGTCTGCGCGCCGGCGGGCGCGGGCGCTGAAAGGCGTGTCCAGATCAAATAGACTCCAGGCGTGTCGAACTGGACCGTGACCAGACCGCTATCGTCCGATGTCAGGTGCTTTCGATACTGCGGCTCTTCATAGGCGCCGCCTTCGCGCCACATCTCGACCTGTTGATTGGCGACGGGTTCGCCGTTCAGAAGCACCCGAAACTCAAATCCCGTATCGAGATAGACATCGTTCGGGTGCGTCACCGGCAACAGCTGCAGGGCGCCGATGCGAGCGTCCACCGCAGCCCGGGTCGGCGCGCCTCGCGTGATGTAGACGTCGGCGACCGTCGCGGTTTGACTTTGTCGCGTCGGTGTTCCTTCGGGAATATCGCGGCCCGGCGAATACGGCCTCCAAACGCCGTTCTCCAGGACTTGCGGTCCCACTCGTCCCAGGCGCTCGCCGGTCGAGAGGCGGTAGGTCCCGTCTCCGCCTGTGAGCGTTGTCTCCAGGATCGTCAGTTGAGTGAACGTTTCGACGCGGTCGGGCGGGGCCATGCTGCCGTCGGGCTTGATCAGGGTCCATGCATCAGACCTGACCGCGATGTTCGGATTGGAGAAATCTTCGGTGAACGACGACTGGGCTGTTACGCGATCGGCGACGACGGTGGTGAACAGGTTCGGCCGCACGTAGGAGGTATCGGCGAAGGCGACGCCCGTTTGCAGGGCGAGGGCGCCCGCGGCTAGCCAGCAACGTCGAAATATCGGGCCCGCCATCTCAGCCCTCTCCGCTGGCGAATGCCCGGGCCGACGGGCCGATCGGGGTCGCGGAGTTGGATTGGACGCTTGCTACGGTTGGGTCGTCTCCGAGCAGACGCAGCTCCCGCATCAGCCATGCGTGGTGACCGCTCAATGCCTGGGCCAGGGCAGTCTCACCCTGCAGCTGCATCAGCGCTTCGTCGCGCCAAGCCTGGATCACGTTGAGTTGGTGCCGAAGCCAGCACTGCAGCGAAGCCTTGTCGATGGGGATGCACATGGCCGGTCTCCTCAATTGGGCGGCGCCGTCCAGTCTCAGCGGGGAGCGCCACACTTGCGAATGCGAGCGAGTCGCAAAATATCTACCACCAACATTCGCAATTGCAAGTCATTCGCAAAAAGAGTATTCGCCAATGTGTCCCTTCGAACGAAAAGCCAATGGAGAACGGCATGTTGAGATCTGACGTGGGCGGCTGGCGCCATTTCGGGGCGGGAGTGCTGGCGTTGGCTTTGGTTGCCGGATGCGCGACGGGCGCGTCGAGTCAGGTCTCGGGCGCGTCTTCGTCGGCGCAGCTCAGCCCGGCTCAACCCGCAGCCGAGCAGGCGAAGTTCGAGCAGGACCGCCAGGCGATTTTGTCCATGGTGGGCGATTACGACGTCGACTTCGATTTTCAGGAGACGGTGGCGTTTGTCCCTGGCTACGAGTTGCACAAGCCGCAGCGTTCAGGCGGTTACGAGGTCGTTCGGGTAATCGAGGATTCCGGGGACTTCATCAGCCTGCAGCACATTCTGGTGGTTGGCGGCGATGAGAAGTTTCCCATCAAGCATTGGCGGCAGGACTGGCGGTACGAGCCGGAGAAGGTGCTGGTCTTTATTGGCGGCAATGCGTGGGAGACGCGACCGGTGCCCGAGGCGCAGCGCGCGGGGGAATGGTCTCAAACGGTCTACCAGGTGGAGGATAGCCCGCGCTATGGCGCGGTCGGGATGTGGAAACATGATAACGGCGTGTCGGAATGGGCGGGCCAGGCGGAATGGCGTCCGCTGCCGCGCCGCGACGCGACCAAGCGCGACGATTACGACGCTATCCTGGCCGTCAATCGGCACGCCATCACGCCGGAAGGCTGGGTGCATGAACAGGACAATTCCAAGCTCGTCCTGAGAGGGGATCAACCGCAGGTTCTGGTGCGGGAAGTCGGCGTGAACACCTATCGTCACTACGATGGCTTTCCGGCCGAGATAGCGACCCAGTACTGGGATGCCACCAAAGACTACTGGGCGGGGGTACGTGAGGAATGGAGCCGCCTTGAAGCTTCAGAGTCTGGCTTCGGCCTTACCGTGCAGGGCGAGCCCGAGCCGCTCTACATTCCGCTGCTCGACCTCGCGGATAAAATTCAGTCGGGTGAAACCACGACTGAGGCGGCGATCGCACAGGCGAAAGCGGTAATCGCAGGGCTGACCACAACCGCGCCCGGCTCGCTCCACGATCGCATCGGCCATACGTCGGCGGCCGGCTCAAAATAGACGAGCGCAGGCGGCTTTCAGATTTCCCGAACGGCTTGTTCGATCGCGCCAAAGATCGAATGGCCATGGCTGTCGCACATTTCGATGCGAACGACATCGTTCGGCGCGAGGAAGGACGTCGCCGGTTCGCCACGCTCGATCGTTTCGATCATGCGCACTTCGGCGATGCATGAGTATCCCGAACCGCCTGCGGCGACCGGCTTGCCCGGACCGCCATCCGAGCCCTTGTTGGATACAGTCCCTGATCCGATAATGGTCCCCGCCGACAAGGAGCGCGTCTTTGCGGCGTGCGCGATCAAATCCGCGAACGAGAACGTGCAATCAACGCCGGCATCCGCGCGGCCAAACGGTGTGCCGTTGAGGTCGACCTTGAGCGGCAGGTGAAGCCGGCACTCCCTCCACGAGAGACCCAACTCGTCGGGCGTCACTGCGACGGGACTGAAGGCCGACGCTGGTTTGGATTGATAAAAGCCAAACCCCTTCGTCAGCTCGCCGGGAATGAGACTGCGCAGGCTGACATCGTTGCAGAGCATCACCAGACGGATAGCGTCGGCCGCGTTGTGACGTCGCCCCCATCGGGACGTCGCCAGTTATGACAGCGACCTCTCCTTCAAGATCGTAGCCCCACGCGGCATCGCGAAACGGAATATCGTCGCGCGGCCCAAGAAAGCCGTCCGAACCGCCCTGATAGAGAAGCGGGTCGCGGTAGAAACTCTCAGGGACCTCGGCGCCGCGCGCCTTTCGCACAAGTTCCACGTGGTTGATGTAGGCCGACCCGTCCGCCCACTGGTAAGCGCGTGGCAGCGGGCTTTCGCAGTCGTGCTCGTGAAAGCGCTCGGAGGGCACGGAGCCGTGCTCGAGTTGCTCGGCCAGATCAGCAAGCTTGGGGGCGATATGCGCCCAGTCGTCCAATGCGGCCTGGAGTGTGGGCGCGATCAGCTCAGCGCCCGTGTATTGCGTCAGGTCGCGGGACACGACGACCAGACGTCCGTCGCGCGTGCCATTTTTCAGGGAAGCGAGCTTCATGGGGATCAGGACCTTGCGGCGGGAGCGTCGGGCTGCGCTTCGGGGGCAGCCGTCGCAAAAGCATCCAGCGCCCGGCAGTGGGCGTCAATGGCCGACAGCCGTGGATAAGCGTTCATGTCGATCCCGAACCGCCGCGCGTTGTAGACCTGCGGCACGAGCATGATCTCGAACATGCCGGGTTCACCGAAGGGAAGCACGTTGTCCGTTGAGATCGACGCCAGCCTTTGTTCCAGCGGATCGAATGTGGCGCGCACCGTGGCGGCATACCACTCGCGTATCTGTTCCTCGCTTGCTCCGAGGTGTTGGCGCATCCAGTCCAATGCGCGCAGGTTGTTGGGCGCATGCATCTCGGTTGCGATCGCGTAGGCAAGCTCCCGCGCGAACGAGCGATCAGCGGCGCGTTCCGGCCAGAAGGACGGGGAGGGAACCGCTCTTCCAGCATTTCCAGGATCGCCAGCGATTGCACATACCGCTCGCCGTTCCACTCGAGGGTCGGCAGCGTCCCGGCCAGATTGATGGAAAGGTATCCATCCTGCCGTTGCTCGCCCGCCAGCAGGTTCACCGGGGCGGTCTCGTAGATGCAGCCCTTCAGGTTCAGGCCGATCCGAACGCGATAGCTGGTGGAGGACCGGTAATAGCCGTAGAGCTTCATTTGCTTTCGTCTGCGATCTTCTGGTGCAGCCAGGCCGCGTGGCGCGGCGCCTTCTTCGTCTTGCTCCACTCGTCCAGCATGTCCGGCGCAACTCGCTTGAGTTCCGCATATTGTTCCGGCGTGCCGATGTCGGCCGCCAGCTCAAGGCGATGTCCATTCGGATCGAAGAAGTAGATTGACTTGAATATGCCGTGGTGCGTCGGTCCCAGAACGTCAATGCCCAGACTTTCCAGATGCTCCTTCGTCGCCATCAACTCGTCGAGTGAGGAGATGCGGAACGCGATGTGCTGAACCCATTGCGGCGTGTTCGGGTCGCGGCCCATCTCCGGTTGTTCGGGCAACTCGAAGAAGGCCAGAACATTGCCGTTCCCCGCATCGAGAAAGATGTGCATGTAGGGGTCATAGGCCCCCGTGGACGGAACATGATCTTCGGCGATGGCGAGCTGGAAATCCATCCCGAGCGCATTCTTGTAAAACTCGACCGTCTCTTTCGCGTCTTTGCAGCGATAGGCGACGTGGTGAACGCCGCTGAGTTTGGCGAGGCTCGCCATGTGTTTCTCCCATATTGATCCGTCTTCGCGGGGATTGTCAGACCGCGTCTTCGACCTTCAGCGCCCCGCGTTGGATCTGATCGCGCTCCATGCTTTCGAACAGGGCTTTGAAGTTGCCCTCTCCGAATCCGTCCTTGTAGTCGCCCTTGCGCTGGATGAATTCGAAGAACACCGGCCCTACCTGCGCCTGCGCGAAGATCTGCAAGAGCAGGCGCGGTTCTCCGCCCTCCGTCGTGCCGTCGAGCAGAATGCCGCGAGCCTTGAGGGCGCCCACATCCTCGTTGTGGCCCGGCAGCCGCTCGTCCAGCATCTCGTAATAGGTCGCAGGCGGGGCGGTCATGAACGGCACGCCTTTCTGCTTCAGGCTGTCCCAGCATGCATACAGGTCGTCGCAGATCAGTGCGATATGTTGAATGCCCTCGCCATTGAAGGCGCGCAGGAACTCTTCGATTTGTCCGCCGCCGCTCTTGCCCTCTTCGTTCAGCGGAATGCGTATCTTTCCGTCCGGCGCCGTCAGGGCTTTGGATGTCAGGCCGGTGTACTCGCCCTTGATGTCGAAATAGCGGATCTCCTGGAAGTTGAAGAGCTTCTCGTAGAAGTCGGCCCAGTACTTCATGCGTCCGCCATAGACGTTATGCGTCAGGTGATCGATGAACTGGAAGCCGGCCCCGACGGGGCGCCGCTCGACGCCTGGAAGATACTCGAAATCGATGTCGTAGATGTCCAGGCCGTCGCCATAGCGATCAATCAGATAGATGATCGAATTGCCGATCCCGCGGATGCCCGGAATGTGCAGCTCCATCGGTCCCGTCTGCGCTTGAACCGGCTCGGCGCCTTGTTCGAGCAGGTGTCGATAGGCCTTGCGGGCGTCGCGCACCCGGAAGCCCATGCCGCAGGCAGACGGGCCGTGTTCGCGGGAGAAGAACCAGGCGGCGGATCGTGGTTCATAGTTGGTGATCAGATTGATCCCGCCCTGACGCCACAGCTCAACATCCTTGGAGCGGTGACGGGCAACTTTTGAAAACCCCATCGTTTCAAAGACCGGCTCCAGAACGCCCTTCTCCGGTGCGGAGAATTCGATGAACTCAAAGCCGTCTAGTCCGGCGGGATTGTCGAACAGATCAGCCATCAGGCGTCTCCCTTGGATGCAGGTTTGGTTTCGTTGCGCGAGCGGAAGTAGGCTCCCGTCCCGCGATGCATGATGAAATCCGTATCGAGAACGGCGTTCGCCTCCAGGTCGGGCATGGAGCCGACGCGGTCATAGACGGTTGCGAAGTCGCGGTAGCAGTCTTCGAGCAACCTCTCGAAGCTCTCAATCACGAAGTAGGACTGTTGAAAGTCGTTGATGATGTATCGCGTCCGCATGATGCGCTCGAGGTCGAAGCCGATGCGGTTGGGCGACGGGTCCTCAAGCGCGAATACGCTCTCGCGCGGCGATGACAATATGCCAGCGCCGAAGATACGCAGCCCGTCCGGCGACGCCGTTAGCCCGAACTCGACCGTGTACCAGTACAAGCGTGCGAGGTTGTGCAATTGCCCACGCCCCATGGCGCGCAAGCCACCCTTGCCATAGGCCTCCATGAACTCCGCGAATGTTGGATTCGCCAGCAGAGGCACGTGCCCGAAGATATCGTGGAAGATGTCGGGCTCTTCCAGGTAATCGAATTCGGACTCAGGGCGAATGAAGGCCCCCGCCGGAAAGCGCCGGTTGGCGAGATGCTCGAAGAATATTTCGTCCGGAACCAGATCCGCCACGGGCACGATGCGCCACCCGGTCAACGCGGCGAGCTTGTCGGACAGCTTGGACATATCTGGAATGCCCGAGGGCGACAGCTCAAGCTGTCCCATCGCGGCAAGAAACGCATCGCAAGCACGCCCCGGCAGGACGTCGCGCTGACGGCGAAACAGCCGGTCCCACCGATCATGCTCTTCCGGCGAATAAGAGGACCAGTTCTGCGCGATTGTGTAGTCCGCGGCGCGCGGCGCGTCGCGATAGCGGTTCTTCGCTCGGTCCGCCTGAATATTCGCGTCGTCAGCTGGGGGCATTGCCGCGACAGAATAGCCCGGATCGAGCGGAATTTCTGTTCAAAACGCTTCGGCATTTCGGGTAATGTGCAATGATTATCTCGAAAAACTTGCACCAAGCGCGAAAAAATATGCAGCCAGATGACCTTTCGAAACTGGATCTTTCGATTCTGCGCGAGCTTCAGAGGGATGCTTCGCAGGGGCAGAAGGAGCTCGCGGAGCGGTTAGGCGCTTCGCCGTCCACGATTTGGCGGCGCGTGAACGATCTGGAGGCGGCGGAACTTATCTCGGGGAAAGTCGCGTTGCTCAATGCGGAGCGCGTTGGCTTTCCGGTCTGCGTCTTCGTGTTCGTCGACCTGCTAAGACACGAGCAGTCAATACGGGCCGCATTCGAGCGATTCGTACAGGAGACGCCACAGATCATGGAGTGCTTCTCGGTGACCGGCGCCCATGACTACACCATGATTGTCCGCACACGCACGGTCGCGGAATTCGAACATCTTCTGATGGAGAAAATTCTCGGACATCCGTCTGTTCGCGCCGCCACTTCGCAGATTGCATTGCGGCAGCAGAAATACTCCACGGCGCTGCCAATCTAGCCCGACGCGGCGCCGCCCCAGACCAGCTGGATCAACAAGGAGCCGACGATCAGCACCAGCACGCTGACCGGCGCGCCAAAGCGGGTGTAGTCAAGAAAGCGGTAGCCGCCGGGGCCCATAACCAGCGTGTTGGACTGATGTCCGATCGGCGTGAGGAAGTCGCAACTGGCGCCGACGGCGACGGCCATCAGCATCGCGTCCAGTGGAACGTTAGTATGCGTGCCGACCTGCGCCGCGATCGGCGCCATGATAAGGACCGCCGCCGCATTGTTGAGGAAGGGCGTGACAGCCATTGTCGTCGCCAACATTACCCCGATTACCAGCACCGGCGACGCGCCTGAGGTGAGGCCGGATATCCAGGCGGCGATGCCGTCCCCGGCGCCGAGTTCTGAAAAGGACTCCGCCACGGGTATCAGGCACCCCAGAAGAAGAAGGATCGACCAGTCGATATCGGCATAAACCCGCCCTGTGACGCGCCCGAGCAGAGCGAGCGCCGCAATGCCTGTGAGCAGGGCGACCGCGAGCGGAGCGATTCCGGTGGTTGCGGCGACGACGGCCGCCGCCAGAACAGCGGGCGCCCGCCAGTCGGGCTTTCCTCCGCCGAACTCCAGCGGACGCTCAGCCAGCGGGAGCAGTCGAAAGGACTCGATAATTCCCTGCTTGGAGTTGTTGGAGGCTTGCAACAGCAAGACATCTCCCGGTTGCAGCCTCAACTCGTCGAGACGCCGGGTGACTGCGCGGCCGCTTCGGCTGACGGCCAACAACGCGGCGCCGGCCGCCGACAGCGTGCGGCGAGGGGTTTCTGCGTAGACAAGAGGCGTGCGGTCCGGAACGACGCATTCAAACGTCGCCGCCTCGAGCCCTTTCGCAACTTCTTCGGCGACCACTTCCAGCCCGAGTTTTTCGGATGCGGTCGCGATAACCGGAGCGCGTCCTTCGGTCTGAATGATGTCCCCGGGCAGAAGAGACCGCCAATCCGCCGGCGCAACATAGATGATCCCGTCGCGGTCGATGGCGTGAACCGATATGCGGTCTTGCCCCTCAACCAGATTGCGTACGTCGCCGACGGTTAGAGGCGCTTCACGCTCCTTGTCGCCAACCCGAAGCTCGAACAGATAGTCGATAACCTTGAAGCTCAAGGGTTCGGCGCCGGCGGCGAGCCTGACTGGGATGAGCTTGCGGCTCAGCACCATAGCGACGATCGCTATGAGCGCGACGCCGGCGCCGACTGGCGCAAAATCAAACATCGAAAAGGGCGCCCCGCCGAGATTGGCTCGGATATCGGAAATGATGAGGTTCGGCGGCGTGCCGATGACCGTGGAAAGCCCGCCCAGCAGAGACGCGAACGCCATCGGCATCAGAATACGGCTTGGTGACACAGCTGCTGCGCGACACGCCGAAAGCGCGGCCGGAAGAAGAAGCGCGAGTGCGCCGATATTGTTGATGAAGGCCGACGCGATGGCGCACAGCATGCAGAACAGGACGACGATCCCGCGTTCTGTCGATAGCACGCCGCGAAAGGGCGTCAGGGCGACTTTCAGGACGCCTGCGCGCGCCACCGCCGCGCTCAACACCATCACGCAGCCGACCGTAACCACCACGGGGTCGCCAAAGCCGGCGAAGGCCTGCGTTGGCGCGACCAGACCGAGAGCGACTGCGGCCAGCAGCATCAGTATGGCGACCAGATCATGGCGCAACCGCCCGGAGGCAAAGCCGGCCAGTCCCGCCATAAAGATTGCGGCGATGGTCCAGGCGCTGTCGTCCAAGTGGAAGTACCTCCATCGACTGGCGTCGCGGACTGTAACGCCGACGAGCGTTACTCTTCGTCGGGAGCGGGGTCAGGGGCAGGCGCGTTTTCGATCAGTTGTGCGCGCGCTTCTTCGTGCGCCTTGGTCTGGATCTCACGCGCGGCGTCGTTGGTGCTGCGGCTGTTCGGCCGTTCGGGTGCCGCATCGTGAGGGGGCGGAGCGCTCTCGCCTCGCCACGCAGCCTGAGCTTCACCGCGCTCCAGGCCGAAAAATCCGCGCAGACGCAGGTCGCGCTGAGGGAACGGTATCTCGATGCCGTGGCGTCTGAGGGCGTCATCAATCGCCCAGAAATACGCCGCCATCATGCTGCCGGGGCGCTTGACCGCTTGTAGCGTCGGCCAGACGACAAGTTCGAAATTGAGCGCGGAATCGCCAAACCCAGTCAGCCAAACCTGCGTTCTGCGGCTTTCGGTGTCGGGCAGGGTGAACGGAATGGAGCGGGCGGCCTCGACCGCCGCCATGCGCACCTTTTCCTTGTCCGAGCCGTACGCGACTGAAAACGGAACATGGATTCGGCGCGTTGCATGGTTGCGCGTCCAGTTGGTGAGGCTCCCGGAGAGCAGCATCGAATTGGGCAGCAACACGTCGACATTGTCATTCGTCAAAACCGTCGTGGCGCGCGCGCCGATCGCGCTCACCTCTCCGGTTATGCCGCCTTCAAGCTCGATGAAGTCGCCGACCTCGATGCTTTTGTCGAGCAGCAGCACAAGGCCGGCCATGAAGTTCTTCACGATGTCCTGCAGGCCAAGGCCGATACCGACGCCCAGAGCGCCGGCGAACAACGAAAGACTGCTCATGTCGAGACCGAGCGCGGAACCCGCCGTTAGAAGCCCGACGAAAACGATGAGGTACCGGCCAAACCGGGCGGCGACGTAGAGGGCGGATGCGTGGCCCGCGTCCACGCGTTTCCTCAGCCGGTCCATCGCGCTGCGGAACAACCATGAAACGGTAAGTGCGACGACGAAGATCGCCAGCGCCACCAGAAGTGCGGCGGGCGTTATGTGGCTGTCGCCAATGGCGATCAGCGTCGTGTTCAGGAGTCCCTGCCAGTCCATGCCATGTGTCTAGATGCTCCTGGGCGTTTGGGCGAGCCCCCGCTTGGTCATGTGCGTCAGTTGTGGGGACAAAAACGCGTAGAGACCGGGAAGCTGGGCTCCCCGGTCTCGCAGTCTTCAGTCACGGTGATGGCTGACGCCGGTCAGACCGGCGGCGACCCCTTCAGCGCTCGGGCCACGAACGACAGGACCAGAAGCACCAGGAAAACGAAGAACAGTATTTTGGCGATGCCGGCGGCCGCACCGGCGATGCCGCTAAATCCCAGGACGCCCGCCACCAGCGCGAGCACGAGAAAAACGAGAGCCCAGCTTAACATGATTGTTCCTCCAATTGTCTTGCGGTCGTGGAATCTACGCCGCGCGACTGCGGAGGTTCCGGGGCGTCGGCTTTCGCCCGCACCGTTGACGCGGGAACCGGCGATGCCGGCCAGCGTTTCTGTCGTGTGGCTGATCCGATGGAGGAAGACATGAGATCGAACATTGCTGCTCTGCTCGCGACCGCTTTGGCCTTCATGGCCGCCGCCTGCAACACGGTGGAGGGCGTCGGCAAGGACGTCAGCGCGGCGGGGGGCGCGATCGAAGACACGGCGCAGGACGCCAAATAGCGAGTACGGCGGGCGCGCGAATGCGCGCCTGTCTGCATCGCTCCGTGCGCGCGCTGCCTGGTGCATCATGCGAACTGAGGCGGCGGTCAGCCGTCTTTTTGATGCGCGCCTGCGGGCGTTGAAGCGCCCGCCTGCTGTGGGTGATCGTCGTTGCGACCCGGCTTGATGGGGAAGGTGAGCGAAACGCGGTAGCCCTTGCCCGGCGAAGTCACCACGGTCTTTTCCGCCTTGAGTTGCCGCGCAAACGCGACCATCAACCGGCGTCCAAGCCCACGGCTCCGTTCTTCCCCTTCACTGAAATCCGCGCCGCGCCCATCATCTTCGATCGTAAGCGTTGCCTGTCCATCTTGCTGTGTGAGGGTCACCTTGATGTTGCCCGCGCGCTCGAACGCATACTTCGTTGCGTTCGTCACAGCCTCGACCGTGAACAAAGCGAGAGGGATCGCGTCGTCCGATGGTACGGCGATGTCGTCGACCGACCACTCCAGATTGATCTTGCGGTTTTCCAGTCCCTGCGCGTCGATCAGCTGGTTGAGAAGATTGTCGAAGAACGGACCGGTGCGCACGCTCTCAAGTCGGTCATGCTGATAGAGCGTCTGGTGGACCACCGACAGCGCTTCGATGCGAAAGCGCGCCGTGTCCAGAGCCGCGCGTGCGTCCGCGTCCTTTATCTGCCGCGCCTGCAGATTCAGAAAGCTGGTCACGATCTGAAGATTGTTCTTCACACGGTGATGGATCTCGCGCACCGCCATCTCGCGGTCATGGATAGCCTCGTTCAGCGAAGACGTTCGGCGCGTGATGCCGTCGGCCATATGGTCCATGGCGATGGCGAGCTCGGCGAGTTCGCGGGGCGATTCCTCCACCGTTCTCGTGTCGCGAACCGAGTAGTGGCCGGCCGCATAGGCCGCTGCGCGCCGCTGCAGCCGGAGCAGCCAGGCGAGAACAAGCCGGTCGATCAGCATCCACGCCGAAATCAGGGCGACGGTGAACGCCACGAGCGGCAGGCCAAATGACGACAGAGGCGCCAGCGTGAACTCGCTGATCGGGCCCGGCGCGGGGCGTGAGATCACGGCGAAGGCGCTGTTTGGGCGCAGGTTGGCGATCACCACATCGTAGCGTTCGCCGGCTTTCGCGCGCACCTCGAACAGTCCCGGAGCGCCCGCGTCCCGCACTTCGTTCAGCCAGGACTGGTCGACGTGAGTCAGTCGCCGGCTGTTCAGGACCTGACCGTCCTCGTTGGCGAGCGCCACCTCCACGCCTTCGGGAAGACGCCAGCGTTCCGGCAGGATAGAAAGATCCTGGATGCGGATGGCGAAGGAAACCGACCCGGCGTACTCGCCCGTCTCGTCAGTCAGTCGTCCGATAAACGCATAGACCCATTCGCCGGTCGATCGGCTTGAGAAGGCGTCGGTCATCACCATCTGCTCGCCGGCTGCAAGCCGTTCATTCCATTCCATGCGTCGCATCGTGATCTGCGGTCCCTCGCTGGACCGGCAGACCGAGCGGCCGAGAACGTCGAACTGCGTGACGCTATAGAGAACCGGAACGGTGGCCTTCACCCGCTGATAGACCTTGGAGCACCCCTCCTCAGGAACATCGTCCTTGAACAGGCGCAGCAAGACCTCCGAGCGCACCAGAACGCGCTCGACCTCATCGACCATGTCGTCGGCGATCAACTGAATGTCGGTCTTCCGGCGCTCACGCCCCTCCTGAACCTCAAGCACTGAGCGTAAGCCTGCGAGCAGCAGGATAGGGGTCAGCGCGAGCGTTAGGGTGAGTAGAAGGCGTTGCCGGACTGAACCGCGCCCCAGAACCGAGGCGCGTGTTCTAGCCGACCGGGTCTCGACCACGGCTTAGGTCCTCGGCCTGTTGGACCAGGTCTTCAAAGGCGTCGGCCGCATTTAGCGAATCGTCGCTCGAATATCCCGCCCCATTCTGGGAAATGATCTCCTCCAGCGCCTTCCGGGCGCGGCTCACCCTGCTTTTTACCGTGCCTACGGCGCAGCCGCAAACGGACGCCGCCTCTTCGTAGGACATGCCGCCGGCTCCGACCAGGATCAACGCTTCACGCTGGTCCGCCGAAAGCAGGTTCATGGCGTTCCGGATGGACAGGAGATCCAGCGCGGCCGCAGGGTCGTCGGCGGCGACAAGGGTCGCCTCGGCCACTTCCGGGTCCAGCGGCTGGCGCCGCCAGGACCGTCTGGTTTCCGAGTAGAAATGGTTGCGCAGAATGGTGAAGGCCCATGCCTTCATATTCGTGCCGGGAATGTAGGCCTCGCGCGACTTCCACGCCTTCAGCAGAGCTTCCTGCGCAAGATCGTCGGCGAGCGTCGCGTCATTGCATAGACTGCGAGCGAAGGCCCGAAGGTGCGGGATCAGAGCCGTCAGCTCGTCGCGAAATGTGTCGGGTGCTGTCTCTGGAGCGCTCACGAGTTCTCCTCGGACGTGCCGCCGGACGACTTGCTTCCGGCGCGGTCGGCTTCATCGAGAAGTCGGAGAAAATCGTCTGGAACAGGTTCATCGAGCACTTGCTCGTACATGCGCTGAAGCCTGTCAGCTATGTCGCGTTGCCGGGCGCGGCGTCCCCGGTTCTCCATATCGTTCTTGCCTTTCGACACCTTATCCTCGTCCTCCCCGGCTCAATCCCGATCCCGCCTCGTTCGGTCGCCTTTCCCCCAAGGCGGGAGATTAAGGTCTGACTTGTCGGGCAAAAACGTGCGTAACTGCATACGGTTCCCTGTTTTGGGAGAAATCTCGCCGGTTCATGGAACCCCGGTCTGGGGGCGACGTTAAGACTCTGATTTGCGAAGAAAGGTTGTTCCGGATGTCGTTTGCCCAGTCGCTCGCGCCCCATCTGCCTTTTCTCAGGCGCTACGCCAGGGCGCTCACCGGAAACCAGCAAAGCGGCGACAACTACATCCGGGTGTCGCTGACGGCTCTTTCCGAGACGCCGGACAAGTTTGACACCACCGCCGACCCGCGACTTGAGCTGTACCGTTTCTTCCACACCATCTGGGAGGGGACCGGAGCGCGTCTGGAGGGCGCCCCCAACGCCGCCGATACGGCCGCCGACATGCGCCTTGTCGCTCTGGCGCCGGTTAACCGTCAGGCGTTTCTCCTCCAGGCGGTCGAGGGGTTCAGTCGGGAAGACTGCGCCTACATTCTCGATCGAACGGTCGAGGAAGTTGATGAATTGGTCGCCCGCGCACATGCCGAAATTGAGGCCCAGTTGAAGACCTCGGTCTTGGTCATCGAAGACGAGCCGATCATCGCCGCCGACCTGGAAAGCATCGTCGAGGATCTCGGCCATACCGTCTTGGGCAATGCGACCACCCGCGACGAGGCGGTCGAGATGGCCGGCAAGGGCAGGCCGGGTTTGATTCTCTGCGACATCCAGCTCGCCGACAACTCGTCGGGAATTGACGCCGCAAAGGATATCCTCGCCAAGTTCGACGTGCCGGTGATCTTCATTACCGCGTTTCCGGAGCGCCTGCTTACGGGTGAGCGCCCTGAGCCGACCTATCTGATCTCCAAGCCCTTCCGCGAACAGCAGGTGAAGGCGGCGATCGGTCAGGCGCTGTTTTTCCATGCACCGGCGCCTGCGCAGGGCTGACATGGCTGCGAACGCAGTGCGTTAGCCGCCCGATATCTTCGGGATGAGTACGACCTCGCTGTCGTCCGAGATCACGGCGTCCAGCGCATCCTGATGAATCTCACCGTCGATCGCGATCGCCATGTTGTCTTCGATAAAGGCGCCCAACCCCGGACAGCGGGCTTCAAGTTCGTGCAGCGCCTTGCGCACGGTCCCCGCCGACACGATCAGAGGTTCATCCCCCGCGAGGTCGTGCACCTGGCGGGAAATCGTTGTGATTACCGGCATGGCATTTAGTCGCCCGACAGCGCGTCGAGCACCTTCATCGGCGACAGGGGCAGCGACGTCATACGCTTGTTAGTGATCCGGCTGATCGCATTTGCGACGGCCGCCAGCGGCGGAACGATCGGGACCTCGCCGACGCCCTTGACGCCGAACGGGTGGCGTGGGTTCGGGCGGCTCTCCACCAGGATCGTGTCGATCATGGGAAGGTCGGACGCCACGGGCATCCGGTAGTCAAGGAAGCTGGCGTTCTCGAGCGTTCCATTTGGGCCGTAAACGTATTCCTCATTGAGCGCCCAGCCGACGCCCTGGGCCGCGCCGCCTTGAAGTTGTCCTTCAACATAGGAAGGATGGATCGCCCGTCCTACATCCTGCGCGGCGGTATACTTGACGATCGTGGTCTGGCCTGTTTCCGGGTCGACCTTCAGGTCGCAGACATGCACGCCGAAGCCGGGCGCGGCGCCTTGAGCGTTTAGCGAGACCTCGGCGCCGATTGGGCCGCCTGTGCGCGCCGACTTGCCCGCAATCGAGCGAAGGTCCAAGGGTTGAACATCTTTCGACGGATCAAGGCAGAGCGCGCGCCCCTCCTTCCAGTCCACCTGCGATACGTCGCAATCCCAGGTCTTGGCGGCGCGTAGTTTGAGATCTTCCACGATCCTCTCCGCCGCCTGAACCACCGCCATCCCAGTGGCGAAGGTCACGCGGCTCCCTCCGGTGGTGCTCGAAAAGCCGATCGATGCGGTGTCCGCCACGATCCCGCGCACGTGCTCGACGGGAACGCCAATCACTTCAGCCGCCATCATCACCATTGACGCGCGCGAGCCGCCAATGTCGGGATTGGCCGAAACAACCGTGACGCCGCCGTCTTCATCGACGTGCACGGAAGCCGAAGATTCCCCGCCAATGTTGAACCAGAAGCCGGCTGCGACGCCGCGGGTCACGCCGGGCGCCGGCGGCGTTGTGTAGTTCGGGTGCGCCTTGACCGCCTCCAGCGTCTCCACAAACCCGATCGACTTCAACGTCGCGCCATAGACCGCTTTCGCGCCCTCGCGAACGGCGTTCTTCAGGCGCAGATCAATCGGATCCATGTTCAGTTTCAGGGCCAGCTCGTCGATCGCGCTTTCCACCGCGAACGCCGCCATCGGCGCGCCTGGAGCGCGATAGGCCGCGACCTTGGGGCGGTTCGAGACCACATCATATCCGACGAGACCGACATTCTCGATGTCGTAGCAGGCGAAGGCGGTCATGCAGCCGAGATTCACCGGCGATCCGGGGAAGGCGCCGGCCTGATAGGCGAGCGTCGCCTCGGCGGCGATGATCGTCCCATCCTTCATCGCGCCAAGCTTCACGTCGATCACGGAGCCTGATGTCGGACCGCTGGCGATGAAAACTTCCTCGCGCGACATGACCAGTTTCACCGGACGACCGCATTTGCGCGACAGCGTCAGAGCGACAGGCTCCAGGTAAACGGTCGTCTTGCCGCCAAAGCCGCCGCCGATCTCCGAAGGGATCACCTTCAGATCGGAAAGCGGCATGTTGCAGATTTTCGCGGTCAGCGCGCGCACCAGGAATTGTCCCTGTGTGGAAGCCCACACGACCGCTTGGCCGTCCGCGCCCCACGACGCCACGCAGGCGTGCGGCTCGATATATCCTTGGTGGACCGCAGCCGTTCGATAGCGCCCCTCGACGACGATGTCGGCGCGTTCCATCGCGCCTTTGACGTCGCCGCACCCGGCCACCATCTTGCTCGCGATATTCGACGGCTCTGTGGGCGCTGGGCTTTCACCGGTCGTGATCATGTCCGGGTAGAGCAGGGGCGCTCCGTCCTTCATTGCGTCTTCCACGTCGATGACGTGCGGCAACACCTCGTAGGTGACCTCGATCAAGTCGAGCGCTTCATCAGCGATCTCGGCCGAAGTGGCGGCGACGGCGGCCACTGCGTGGCCTTGGTACAGCGCCTTTTCGTGCGCCATGCAGTTGATGCTGACCGACTTGACGTCGGTCGCGCTTTCGCCCGCCTCGATCTTGCCTGCGGCGGCGAGGTCGAAGTCGGCGCCGGTCACGATGGCCTTCACGCCGGGCAACGCGGCGGCGGCGGTCGTGTCGATGCTGACGATGCGCGCATGCGGGTGAGGGCTGCGCTTGACCCGGCCGGCCAGCATGCCAGGCAACCGGAAGTCGGCGCCGAACATTGCGCGCCCGGTCACCTTGTCGGCGCCGTCAGGGCGGACGGGCCGCTGCCCGACGACTTTCAGCTCTCGGGCGGGAGCGTCGTCACCGTCGCTCATGTCACGGCCTCCGTGGCTTTAGGCGCCTGGCGCATCGTCGCCGCCGCGCTCATTACGGCTCGCACCACCTTGTCGTACCCCGTGCACCGGCAGACATTGCCGGCCAGCCAGTATCGAACCTCGGTTTCGGTTGGATCGGGGTTGCGGTCGAGCAGGGCCTTCGCCGCGATCAGAAGTCCTGGCGTACAGAACCCGCATTGCAGGGCCGCCTCGTCCAGGAATGACGTCTGGAGCGGGTGCAACTCGCCGTTTTCGGCCATCCCCTCGATCGTTTCGATCCGCCGACCCTCGGCCTCCGGCGCCAGCATCAGGCACGAGCAGACCAGCCGCCCGTCGACCATGACCGAGCATGCGCCGCAGTCCCCGGTCCCGCAGCCTTCCTTGGAGCCGGTAAGGCCAAGTTCGTCGCGCAAGGCGTCCAGCAGGCTTTGCGAACCGCCGCCGAGGAATTCGACAGGCTCTCCGTTGACGGTTGTTGCGATCCGAATCCGGCTCATTATTCCGCCCTTTCCCTGGCGATCAGCGTCGCGCGCCGCGCAAGCACGCAGGCGGTTCGTGTTCGGTAGTCAGCGGTGCCGCGTTTGTCCGAAATCGGGCGACAGGCGGCGGCGATTGCGCTTTCCATTCCGGCAAGCGCTTCCTCGTTCAGCTTCGATCCGACGAGCGCTGCGCCTGCGCCCTCAACTAGAAGCGTGGTGGGCGCCACTGCGCCGACGGAAACACGGGCGGCGATACAGGTTCCTTCGGTGTCGAGAGTGAGGTTCACGCCGGCGCCGACAACGGCGATGTCCATCTCCGTGCGCGGGATCAATCTCAGATAGGCGTCGCCCGAGCGCGCCGGGCGCGGAGGAAGCCGAAACGCCACGATGATTTCATCCGGAGCGAGGTTGGTTTTTCCGGGGCCCGCCTGAACCGCTTCCACCGGTAGGTCGCGTCGCCCACGGGGGCCTTCGATGATGCATGTGGCGCCGGCGGCGACCATCGCCGGAACGCTGTCCGCGGCGGGCGAGGCGTTGCAGAGATTCCCGCCAAGGCTGGCGCGGCCCTGCACCTGCGTCGATCCGATCAGGTTGGCCGCTTCCACCACGCCCGGCCATGCCCGCGACAACGCTTCATGTTCGCCCAGTTCGGCGGCGCTGGTGGCGGCGCCGATCAGGAAACCGCCGGCTTCCTCTCGTATGCCGATCAACTCGGGAATGTGCTTCAGATCGACGATCACCGCTGGTTTGGCGCGCCCGCCGCGCATCTGCACGATCAGGTCGGTTCCGCCGGCGAGCGGACGTCCCGCTTCTCCGGCCTGCGCCAGTAGCGCCACGGCCTCGGAGACCGACGCCGGGGCGAAGTATTCGGCTGACCTCACGCATGTCTCCCATCTTGTGGCCCGCTTGCGGGGCCTGATCCCAAGCCTACCGGCTTCTTGCGCCGTTCCCCAACAGGCTGTGCTTAACCATATGTGAGCGTTCGCTCACTTTCCAGTCCGTTTTCGGGGTCGTGTCAGTCATTCGTTGACAGATCAGCGATAATATATAACTGACCGGTTAGTCAGATATGGTGAGCGGCCGCGGATGGCGCAGATGATCAAGCGCGCACGATCGGAAGAAGCCAAGGACACCCGGCGCAATGCGCTGCTGGCGGCCGCCCTGGATGAGTTTGTCGAGCGCGGGTTTGCCGCCGCGAAGATCGACGACATCGCCCGCAGGGCGGGCCTCTCGAAGGGCGCCCTCTATCTCTATTTCGATTCAAAGGAGGCCCTCTTTAAGGGGCTGATCGAAACGGTGGCGATGCCGCGCGTGGAGGAGATCGAGGCGGCCATAGCCGGCGCGCCGTCCATTCGCCAGGCTCTGGAGGTTATGTCGGCAATTGCGCCGACGATCATTCGCGAGTCGCCGCTGCCGCGCTTCATGAAGGTGCTGATCGGAGACGCCAAAACCTTCCCGGATATCCTTCAGAGCTATCGGCGTGAGGTGCTTGAACGTGTTCTCGGCGCGATTTCAGCCGCGCTCGAACGGGCCATGGATCGTGGAGAGATCGCCCGGCACGATCCCGACCTCCTCGCGCGCATCGTGGTGTCGCCGATTCCGCTGTCTGGCATCTGGCACATACTCTTCGGCGCCGATCCAGACGCCGCAGTGAACCTTGAAGAACTATTTCGTTTGCACGCCGACCTTCTGGGGCGTGCGTTGGCTGTCGATGGGGCAGAGAAATGAAGGTCCGCAGTTTCACCCCGCTGATCCTGGCGCTGACATTGATCGGATGCGGTGGCGCCCGTCATCCCGGTCAGTACACCGGCTATGTTGAAGTCGAATACGCGCAGGTCGGCGCTCCTCAATCCGGTTGGATGGCCGCCCTTCATGTTCGTGAAGGCGATGTGGTGACGCCCGGGACGCCGCTATTTGATCTCGACGCCGAGCAGCAAAGCCAGGCGGTCGAGGAGGCGCGCGCGCGGCTTGCGGCGGCGAGCGCTCAGGTTGAGGACGCCTCGCGGGGCGCCCGGCCCGCTGAGGTCAACGCCTATCTCGCCCAGCTTGAAGAAGCCCGCGCCCAACTGGCCTACGCCAATTCCGAGCTGGCGCGGGGCGAGCGCCTTGAACCGGGCGGCGCGATTGCAGAGGCTCAGCTGGAACAGCTCCGTACCTCGCAGCAGGCGGCGGAAGCGAAGGTGAAAGCGGCTGAAGAAGCGGTGGCGGTGGCGAGGCTCGCCGCGCGCGAGGGCGTCCGCGAGGCCGCGAAAGCCAGCGAGGAGGCCGCGGCTGCGGCGGTCGGGCAGGCCGAATACACGCTGGACCAGCGCAGCGTCATTGCGCGGGTGAGCGGACGCGTGGATTTCATCTCGCATCGGGCCGGGGAATACGTCGTCGCCGGTTCGCCGGTGCTGTCGATCCTTCCGGACAATGCACTGAAGGTCCGGTTCTACGTGCCGGAAGCCGAGTTGCCGAAACTTTCGGTCGGGCAAACCGTCGAGGTTATCGCCGATGGTCTTGATGCGCCTGTCGATGCGCGGGTTTCGTACATTGCGCCCGAGGCTGAGTTCACGCCGCCCGTGATCTATTCGACGGGCTCCCGGGACAGTCTTGTCTTCGCGCTGGAGGCGCGCTTGCCGGATGGCGTTCGTTTGCGCGCCGGTTTGCCGGTCGACGTCAGACTTGCGTCCGCCGGGACGCAGGAACCCGCCGGAAACGCGAAATGACCGAGACCCTCGCCATAAATGTTCGCGGGCTCGTGAAACGCTTTGGCGACAAGACGGCCGTCGACGGCGTCGATCTGCAGATGCCGCGCGGCGAAGTGTGGGGCTTCCTCGGACCCAACGGGTCAGGAAAGACCACGACCATTCGCATGGTTTGCGGATTGTTGCGTCCGACCCAGGGCGAAGGCGAGTGCCTTGGCTACGATATCGTTCGTGAGACCGCCGACATCAAACTCAACACCGGGTACATGACCCAACGCTTCTCCTTCTGGAGCGATCTGACGATCCGCGAAAATCTCGAATTCGTGGCGCGCCTCTACGACCTGCCGGACGTCCGCAAGACGGTCGACCGGACCCTTGAAGGACTGGGGCTGTTGAAACGTCAGCATCAGCTTGCCGACGACCTGTCAGGCGGCTGGAAGCAGCGTCTCGCGCTGGCGGCCTGCACGATGCACGATCCTCAACTGCTGCTGCTTGATGAGCCGACCGCCGGCGTCGACCCTCAGGCTCGTCGCGATTTCTGGGACGAGATCCACAATCTCTCGAACCGAGGCATCACGGTGCTGGTGTCCACCCACTACATGGATGAGGCCGAGCGCTGCGATCGCATCGTCTATCTCGCCAACGGTCGCGTGTTGGTGCGCGGCGAGGTGGCGGAGGTCATACGCGCCTCCAACCTCGTGACCTGGCGAGGCGAGGGGCACGGGGTTCGCCGTCTCGCCGCGCAGATCAAGAATGCGCCCGGCGTTGAACATGTCGCCTATTTCGGCGCCGCGCTGCACGTCAGCGGTCACGACGAGGCGGCGATCGAGCGCGCGATCCATTCGACCTCCAGCGACGGCGTTCAATGGCAACGGGTCGCCCCAAGCCTTGAGGACGCCTTCATCGCGCTCATGGCCGAGGCCGGCGAAGACATGCGGATGCATGCATGAAGGCGCTCTCTCACAGCTTCGCCCGTATACGCGCGATCTTCATGAAGGAGATGGTGCAGATGCGTCGCGACCGGCTCACGTTCGCGATCATGCTGGCGGTGCCGATCATTCAGCTTGTCCTCTTCGGTTACGCGATCAACACCGACCCCAGACACATGCCGACGGCTGTCGTCGCCGAGGAGCAGTCGCCCGAGATTCGCTCGATCCTGAAGGGGCTCGAACTGTCGGACTATTTCCGCCTCACAGAGCAGGCCGCCGACGCGGAAGAGGCGACCGAAATGCTGGTGAGCGGAAAGGTGAACTTCGTCGTCTCTTTCCCTGCCGGGTTCACTGAGCGTCTTTTGCGGGGCGATCGCCCGCAGATGTTGGTGGAAGCCGACGCGTCGGATCCCGTCGCGGCGTCCGTGGCGCTTGCGCAGGCGGGCAACATTGTGAACCACGCTATGTCTCATGACCTGAAAGGGCCGCTCGCGAGTTTGCAGGGAAAGGCGGGGCCGGTCGACGTCGTCGTGCAGGCGCGCTTCAACCCGGAAGCCGTTACGCAGTACAATATCGTGCCGGGCTTGCTGGGCGTCATCCTCACCATGACGCTGGTCATGATCACCTCCATGGCGATGACGCGCGAAACCGAGCGTGGCACGATGGAGAACCTTCTCGCCATGCCCGCCCGCCCGCTGGAGGTTCTGGTGGGCAAAATCACCCCCTACATCGTCGTCGGCGCGATCCAGGCGACGCTGATCCTTGTCGCTGGCCGTCTTCTGTTCGGCGTTCCGTTCGTGGGATCGTTCTGGGTGCTTCTGGCTGGCGTCAGTCTTTTCGTGATCGCCAATCTTGCGCTCGGGTTCACCTTCTCGACCGTCGCGCGCTCCCAGATGCAGGCGATGCAGCTGACCTTCTTCTTCTTCCTCCCGTCGATCCTGCTGTCGGGCTTCATGTTTCCGTTCCGGGGCATGCCCGACTGGGCGCAGGCCATCGGGCAGGTTCTGCCGTTGACCCATTTCCTGAGGATCGTCCGGGGCGTGATGCTGAAGGGCGCCGGCTTGGCGGAAATCCGTTTCGACCTGCTGGCGATTCTGGCTTTCACCCTTGTCGTCGGGCTGATCGCATTCCTGAGATACCGTCGCACACTGGACTAGGTGGTTGCCGCATTATTGCGGTTGCAAGTCAGTCGCAACTCGTCTAGTCGCTAGGCGATGGATCAAGCGACCTCCGTCGGCGCGAAGCCGGGCGTTCCGCCCGCGCATGCCCCCGAAAGCCCTGGCGGCAATCGGTTGGACGCCGCCGCGCCCGCGCCGAAGCGCCGAGCGGGGAAACCGCGCTCCATGGCCATGATGTTCTGGAAGCGCCAGGCCCGCACCTGGCACTGGATGTCCGGCGCGATCAGCCTGATCGGCATGTTGTTGTTCGCCGTCACCGGGATCACCCTCAACCACGCGGCGGATATCCCGGCTAGCCTGAAAGCCCGAACCGTCGAGGCGGTGCTTCCGCCGGACCTGATCGCGCAACTGGCCGCCGAACCCGAAGAGGGAGCCACGCCCGAACTGCCGGAGCTCGTTCGTCGCCACCTCGAATCCGATCTCAATGTGTCGCTCAAGAACCGCCAGGTCGAGTGGACGGATATCGACGCTTACATCGATCTACCGCGGCCGGGCGGAGACGCCTACCTCACGCTTGATCGCGAGTCCGGCGAGGCCGTGCTCGAGAGCACGAGCCGCGGCGCGATTTCCTACCTCAACGACCTCCACAAGGGGCGCAACACAGGCGTCGCGTGGAGCTGGTTCCTCGACATCTTCGCTGTCGCCGCGATCGTATTTTGCCTGACCGGTTTGTGGTTGCTGCAGATGCACGCGAGCGCGCGCCGCTCGACCTGGGCGCTCGTCGCAGGCGGTCTGGCTCTTCCGGTGATTTTGCTCATCGTCTTCGTCCATGCGTGAGGGGTTCATGCGTTCTGTTGTTTTTGTCGCCGGCCTTGGTCTCGTCGCCGCGCCCGCCTGGGCCGACGGCCTCACCGTAGAGTTCGAACTGCCGAAGATGTCGGTTGCCGAATATCACCGGCCCTATGTCGCGATCTGGATCTCTCGGCCCGACAACACCGCCGCCGCGACGCTATCCGTGCTCTACAGCCAGAAGGGCGGGCCGGAAGGCGAGGGCGAGACGTGGCTCAAGGACATTCGCCAGTGGTGGCGCCGGGCGGGACGTTCCATGACGATGCCGGCGGACGGCGTCTCCGGCCCCACAAAGCCGCCGGGCGATCACAAGCTCGTCTATGAGGGGGCGGGCGATCCGCTCAAGGCGCTGCCGCCCGGCGACTACGTTCTCAATATCGAAGCCGCGCGTGAAGTCGGCGGTCGCGAGGTCGTCTCTGTGCCGTTCAAGTGGGACGGCGCATCGGGCGGCGTTTTCGAAGGCAAGGGCGAGAGCGAGCTTGGCTCGGTCAAGGTCACTCTAAGCCCGTAGACGATACGGCCGGGTGAGTCTGGCCTGAAAACTCGATGCAGGTCCCGGCCGGGACAACAACAATAGTCGGAGAGGATCCCCAATGACCTCGGTAAGCAAAACCCCCTTCAAAGCCGTCGTCCTGCGCGTGGCGGCGGTCGCAAGCATGGCGCTCGCGACGGCGGGCGTCGCTCACGCGCACCGCGCTTGGATGCTGCCGTCGACGTTCACGCTCTCGGGCGAGGAACAGTATGTCACTGTCGATGGCGCGGTATCGAACGATCTGTTCTTCCCGAACCACGTCCCGATGCGGCTCGACAACGTGAAGGTCACTGCGCCGGACGGTTCTGTGGCGGCGATCGAAAACCCCTCGACGGGAAAGTTTCGTTCGGTCTTCGACCTGCATCTCACCCAGCAGGGCACATACCGCCTCAGCGACAGCGGGGCTGGATACTTCGCAACCTGGACGGAGAACGGCAAGCCGCAGCGCCGTCGTGGTTCGCTTGAGGATTTCAAGGCGGCCGGCCTGGTCGGAAAGCCCGGTGTGGAGATTCGCCAGAACATTCGTCGCGTCGAGACCTATGTCACGCTCGGCGCGCCGACCATGAAAGCGTTCGAACCGACAGGCAAAGGGCTGGAGCTGCAGCCGGTCACCCACCCGAACGACGTTTATGTCGGCGAGGCGGTCACCTTCAAATTGCTCGCCAACGGCAAGCCGGCGCAGAATATCGAAGTCGACATCGTTCGTGGCGAGGATCGCTATCGCGATGAGGCCGGCGTCATCAAGGTGAAGACCGGGGCTGACGGCTCCTTCTCCTTCACGCTGGATCAGGCGGGCCGTTACTGGATGTCATCCAGCTCGCGCGTCTCGACCAAGGTCGAAGGCGTGCCGATGGAAGGCTCGCTGAGCTACACCGGCACATTCGAGGCGTTGGCTCCCTGACAGACGGCGCTGCAACTCGCGTCAACGTCCTCATCCCGCCCGCCCTGACGCCGGAGGCGGCGTTGCCGCCGTCATCCGGCGCCCGCCGCCTCGCCTTGGCCGGGGAGACGATGGGCACGAGCTGGTCGTTGGTCGCGTGGGCCCCCGGCGATGTCAGCGAAGCGCAGATCGGTCACGCCTTGCACGGCGTCTTTGCGCGCGCGATCGCCGAGACCAGCCTGTGGGAGCCCGATAGCTGGATCTGCCGGTTCAATGCGCTCGCCGCTGGCGAAGCGCTCGCTGCGCCGTCCGGCGTGCAGCGAATTTGGCGAACCGCCGTCCGTATCGCCGAGGCGTCGAACGGCGCGTTTGATCCGTGCCTCGGCGCGGTTTCCAGCCGCCGCGGATTCATTCCAGCGGGACCCGCGCAAGCCGAGAGCCGCCCCGGTCGCTGGCGAGAGGTTCTGGAAATCGGCGAGACGTTGATCCAACCGGGCGGCGTGATGATGGATCTCAACGCCATCGCCAAGGGCGATGCGGTCGATCGCATGGCCGCCGCGATGAATGAGGTTGGCGTCGCCAGCTTTCTTGTCGAGATCGGAGGTGAGTTCGTGGGTTGGGGCGCGACGCCGGAAGGCCTGCCATGGTGGGTCGATATCGAACCGGTCCGGGCGAACGATCCGCTCTGGCGCGCGGCGATGTCAGGATGGGCGCTCGCCACGTCAGGCGGATACCGACGCATGCGCGACACCGCAGAGGGCCGCATATCGCACATTGTCCCGGCTCGCGAAGAGACGCATGCGCCGCTGGCGAGCGTGAGTGTGTTTTCCGCAACCTGTATGGAGGCGGACGCGTGGGCCACCGCGCTCTATGCGCTGGGGGGCGAACACGCACCAAGGGTGGCCGAGAAGGAAGGGCTGTTGGCCTTGTTCCAGTTTGGCGACCGTCCGGCTGTCTGTTCGTCCGGGCTCGCCGCCGCAATGGAATAGCTAGGCCGTCGAGCGGATGGTGCCGGCTGCAGGAATCGAACCCGCGACCTGATGATTACAAATCAACTGCTCTACCAACTGAGCTAAGCCGGCGTTCCACGTCCGTGGGGACCGCCCCAATAGGACGGGGCTCGCCATCAGCGCAAGTCCCGACGTTACCTCCGGAATCCCGGGCGCGAAGGAGCGTGCGCCCCCCAAATCGCCCCTAAAGGACCCCGTTTCGCCCCATTCAGGTCAAGGGAAGGCCCAGCGCATGAGGGGAACTCCTCGTGTCAGTGGGAGTTGGTCGAAAGACTGACGGACATGGAGGGCCGAAATGCTTCGCAAGTTCTATCTTTATGGCGCAGCCGCTCTGGCGGTCGCCACTTCCGCATCACTAGTCCCGTCCGCTCTGGCGGAAGCGCCGCGCGAGCAGGCGGGCTGCCGGCTAGACGAGGCGACGATCTACTTCTCCGCGGGCGAAACCCGGCTCAATGCGGCCAACGCCGCCATGCTCAATCGCATCGCGGCTGACGCGCGCAAATGCGGCGTCACCTCGCTGGTGGCCGAAACGGGCGCGGATCGGGAATCGATCGCACGCGCGGCGAGCGTCACCGCAGAACTCAGCGCGAGGGGGCTGCGCGCCTATCCCGCCAGCGTTCGTCCCGCGATGGACGGGTATCAGCCGATCGCGGCGCGCACCGTCACCGTGCGTCTGAATGCTGGTGAAACGCCCGTTGGATAACCGCTAGGTCGGCGCGCTCGCCGGCCGCAGCGCCTTGCCGTCGATCAGGTAGATGACGACCGTTCCAACCATGAACGCCACTAGCGTGTGCGCGATGTCGATGCCGAACGTGATGCGCGACTCCGCGTAGTAGATGACATTGTACGCCAGCATGGTTGCGCTGAACGCCGCCCACACCGCGATCACAGGACGGATCGCGGCGCCCAGTCCTGTCGGCCGCGTCCAGGCGAGCACGGTGGCGATCCCTGCCGCCTGGATCAGCGCGACAAGAAACCCTGCGCCCAGAGCCGCGCCCATCGGGATCTGACCGGGCACGCCGGCGAGCAGCGCCATGATCGCTTCCTCATCGAGATCGCCGACCGCGTCGGACGTGGCGAGCCCGTGTCCGACGATGAACTCCCGCTCCCAGATGTCCGTGAAGACGACGCCGAAGAACAGCGCACCGACAATCCAGATCGCCGCGCCGGCGGCCAGCACCGCCACAATGTTTGTTCCGCCAAGTCTCGGCATCGTTTTGCTCCCCGATCCTGCACCGCCTTCCGCCGCATCCGGCCCGTGGCGCTCCAGGCAAATACATGCATATTCCGGTATCGTTCGCTACCCCCGGTCTTGTCCGGCGACGGGGAAGGTTTCGCGGCGTCGCCCACAGTCGTTGCGTCTCTGAAGCAACGTGCTCTAGAAGCGGGGCCAGAGGCCGGCGGGCGATATGCGCCGCCTGCACCCAGGAAGTTTCATGTCCCGAATTCTCGTCACCTCCGCGCTGCCCTACATCAACGGCGTCAAGCACCTCGGCAATCTGGCGGGCTCGATGCTGCCGGCCGACGTCTATGCGCGCTTCCAGCGTCTGATGGGGCACGAGGTTCTGTATATCTGCGCCACGGACGAACACGGCACGCCCGCCGAACTGGCGGCGCAGGCCAGCGGACAAACGGTGCGCGAGTACTGCGACGAGCAGCACGACATCCAGAAGCGGGTGGGCGAGGGCTTTCAGCTCTCTTTCGATTGGTTCGGGCGCTCCTCCAATGCGCCGAACCGCGAGCTGACCCAACATTTCGCCGACGTGCTGGAGGACAACGGGCTTATCGAGGAGCGCACTCCGTAGGGTCCTCGATCGACGACAAGCGCTTTCTTCGGATCGCTATGTCGAGGGAACGTCTTGAACTGCGGGTACGAAAAAGGCTCAAGGGCGATCAGTGCGACAGCTGCGGAACTGTCGACCCGGTTGATCTGATCAATCCGTATTCGTCTGTTTTCCGGCTCGCACAACGTCGAAATTCGAGACACGCGTCACCTCTTTCTTCTCGCAGACCCGGATGCAGGACAAGGTGAGGCGTTTGGCGTCGACAACCGGCGGAGGCGGGCGCAGCTCACCACCTCCATCGCGTACAAATGGCTCGACGAAGGCCTTCAGGATCGCTCGTCACGCGCGACCTGTCGCGGGGGCATTCCGGTCACGCGTCACGGCGCGCCGCGCCCCGGCTTCGAAGAAGGTCTTCTACGTCTGGTTCGACGCGCCGATCGAATACATCGGCTCGACGCGCGAGTGAGGCCGACGCGACCGGAACCGACTGGGAACGCTGGTGGCGCACCGACAAGGGCGCGGACGACGTGACCTATGTGCAGTTCATGGGCAAGGACAACGTCGCCTTCCACACGGTATCGTTCCCCGTCACGATCCTCGGTTCGGGCGAGCCGTGGAAAGTCGTCGATCGGCTCAAGGCGTTCAACTGGCTCACCTGGTATGGCGGCAAGTTCTCAACCAGCCAGAAGCGCGGCGTCTTCATGGATCAGGCGCTCGAACTGCTGCCCGCCGACTACTGGCGCTGGTATCTCGTTTCCAACGCGCCGGAGAGTTCGGACAGCGCCTTCACCTGGGAGGGCTTCCAGGCGGCGATCAATTCCGACCTGGCGAACGTTCTGGGGAATTTCGTCAACCGCATCACGAAGTACTGCGCCTCGAAATTTGAAAGCAAGGTTCCGGACCAGGGCGAAGCGGGCGAGGCCGAAGCCTGGATGGCGAGCGAACTCGAAACGCGCTTGCCGCAATTGATCGCTCACTACGAGGCGATGGAGTTCCGCAAGGCCGCAGCCGAGACGCGCGCCATCTGGGCGGCCGGCAATGAATATCTCACCAAGGCGGAGCCGTGGGTGAAATTCAAGTCCAGCGTGGACGACGCGGCGGTCGGCGTGCGCGCCGGTCTCAATCTCTGCGCTCTGTTCGGCATGCTCGCCATGCCGATCATCCCGGCGGCGGGAAAAGCCATTCTCGACGCCGTCGGCGTGCCCGAGGCGAACCGCAGCTTCGACTTCCTGAAGGGCGGCAAGACCTTCGCCGATCTGCTGGATGCGCTGCCGCGAGGGCACAGCATCACGCCGCCGCCGGTCTTGTTCGCCAAGATCGAAGACGCGCAAGTCGCCGAATGGACCGAGCGCTTCGGCGGCGGCTGACGCGCAGGTCTGCTCGATAGCCCAACGCAAGCTGACCTGACGACGCAAGAGCGCCGCCGGCTTCCCGGGTAAAGGCGCGACGCAGGCTATGCGCTGGCGCTTGGTCGAGCGCTGACATCTGCACGCCAACGGCCGAGGTTCGGAAGATTGTCCGGAAACTTGAGACCGATCCAATCCGCGAAATCGATGGTGGTCAGCGCGCAGATGTCGGCGATGGTGTAGCCCTCGCCAGCGATGAACGGACGCTCGGCGACTTCCTTGTCCAGCCAGTTCAGCGCGCGCTCATAGTGAAGGCGATTGCTCTGGCCGAACTCCTTGTACTGCGGCGTCACCACGCGCGCCGTGAAGGGATGCGCATGGCGCCAGAACATGCCGACCGGACTCATCACCTGAAACTCCACCCGGCGCACCCACATGTCGATTTCAGCAACCTCGAACGCGTCGCGACCGAAAAGGGGCGGATCGGGCCAAACGCTCTCCAGATAGCGGCAGATCGCGACCGTCTCGCTCAGCATTCGCCCATCATCCAGTTCCAGGGTTGGAAGCTGCCCCAGAGAATTGCGTGCGATGTGAGCCTCGTGCTTGTGCGCGCCCTCCAGAATCGAGATGTCGATCAGTTCGACCGAGGCTGCGGCGTCGCGGCCTTTCTCCGCCAGGAACATTCGAACGCGCCGCGGGTTCGGCGCCGGCATGGGGGCGTTGTAGAGCTTCATCGCATCGTTCTCGCATTGATGATCCGAGCGACCCTAGAACGCGCGCGGTTCAGTTGAAATCGTCATTGCAGCGGAGGATCGTCCGATGCCGCTACGGCGCCCGCGCTTATTCCGCCGTCACTTTCTTGACCGCGCGAAAGTGAAGTCGCAGCCTTCCGAAAAACAAGAACGGTGAGCATTGGGGGGAGGTGGATTTGGCGATCATTGCAGATGCGGTCCGCGCGCGTTTCGAGGCGTTCGCGGACGCCGGAGGCGGGTCGCCGGCCGCACTCGCTGCGGCGGCTCGAAATGGCGATCTTGCGGCGGCGGCCGATCTTGCGGCGGCGGCCGATCTTGCGGCACTTTTTTTCCGCGCCGGATTTATGGAGCCCGGCGAAATCCGGACCATCTACGATGCGGCCGCCGCCGGATGGCTCGACGATGCGGTCGATACGCCGGGGGTGGTCTCGCCCGTGGAATGCGAAGCGCCCCGAGCGCTGTGGAGCGACTTCTGGGCTTTCATCGAAGATGAGGCGCCGACAGATGCCGGCGCTTTCACGTTGCGAACGGCGGGTTTGGCGCGTCATCTGCCGCCCGCTTTCGACGATCGCGCTATCGCCGCCTCGCTCGCCTTCGACGGCGTTCGAGAGGCGGCCGCGCAAGGCTGGCCGGAACGGTTCCGCCTCGATGTTCTGGGGCGCTGTCCGACCGGATCTCTGGGGCGGGAGTTTCACGCCCTGATCGTGGACAACCAGTTTGATCTTGAAGTTCTCGATCGGGATGCGCTTGGACTCGCGCACCTGAAACCGCCGCTGGACTATCTCAACGTTCGTATCCTGCAGTGCCACGATCTCTGGCACATCATTGGGGGCTATCGCACCACCGGTCTCCATGAGGTCGCGATTTCGGGATTCCAGCTTGCGCAGTTCGGACACAATTATTCGGCGCAGTTTCTGGCTGTCGTCGCCGCCAAGACCGCGCTTGTGCGCCCGGAAGGCGGGATCGTTCTCTTCTCGACCATCTTCAGCGCCTGGCGTCATGGCCGACAGACGCCGCAGCTTCTCGGAGTCGATTGGCCGTCCCTGTGGGATTTGCCCGCGAACGACATTCGCGAACGTCTCGGCGTGAAAGTCTATGACTCGCCATTCCCCGCCGACCTGCTCGAGCAGCTTCAGGCGATGCAGGCGGCGTAGTCCGGCCCGCGTCGCAGACAGACTGCGGCGTCTTCGCGCGAGTGCACCCGGTTCACGCGCCCGGTTCACACCCTGGGTTCACACAAGCGGCGTTCCCCGCTACCCCTGAGCGCGCATCACGCTGCGGAAGTACGCGGCGAAATCGCGCTGTTCGGGAGGCCCCATATGAAATCGTTCTTGTCGACATGCACGGCCGTGTGCGCGGCCTTGGCGCTCTCCGCATGCGCGACCGCCCCGGCCGGGGCCGATCCCGCGCCCGGTTTCACGGCTGCCGGCAAGTCATTGCGCGAGATCTACGAACACCTGCACGCAAACCCCGAACTGTCGTTCCAGGAGAAGAACTCGGCCGCGATCCTGGCCGCTGAAATGCGGCGGCTGGGCTTCGAGGTGACGACCGGCATCGGCGACGAATGGGTGAAGAACCTCGCGCGCGAACGCTTCGGCAAGGTCGAGGACGGCGTTGGCGGCTATGGTCTGGTCGCCGTCATGAAGAACGGCGCCGGCCCCACCGTTCTGATCCGGACGGACATGGACGCGCTGCCGGTCACGGAAAGGACCGGACTGCCTTACGCCTCGAAGAAAACCGACATCGCATGGTCGGGCGAGGAAGGCGGCGTCATGCACGCCTGCGGTCACGACATTCACATGACGGCCTGGGTCGGTACGGCGCGAGAGCTGGCCGCGCGCACGAGCGAATGGTCCGGCACGTTGGTGATGATCGCCGAGCCGGCTGAGGAGATCGGTCTCGGCGCCCGCTCGCTCATCGAAAACGGATTGTTCGAGAATTTTCCCCGTCCCGACTACAACCTCGCGCTGCATGACAGCGCGGGCGAACCGGCGGGCGTCATCGGGACAGCGCCCGGCTACGTCATGGCCAATGTCGACAGCGTCGACATCTTCGTGAAGGGCAGGGGCGGGCATGGCGCCTATCCGCAGGACACAATCGATCCGATCGTCGTCGCTGCGCGCATCGTCACGACCCTGCAAACGCTGGTTTCGCGTGAGCTTGATCCGCAGGACGCCGCCGTGGTGACGGTCGGCGCCTTCAACGCGGGAACCAAGCACAACATCATCCCCGACGACGTGCACCTGCAATTGACCGTACGCTCCTATGCCGACGAGACGCGCAAGAAGCTCCACGCCGGCATTGAGCGTATCGCTAGGGCCGAAGCGCTCGCCGCCGGGCTGGACGGTGACATGGCTCCGAAAGTCGTGGTCACGCCGGAAGGCACGCCCTCCCTCTACAACACGCCCTCATTGACGGAACGACTGACGCCCATACTCGCGAAAGTAATGGGCGAGGACGATCTGGTGAGGTCCGAACCCTCAATGGGAGGGGAGGACTTCTCTCGCTACGGCCGCGAAGAGCCCCGCATTCCGACGATGATGTTCTGGGTCGGCGCGGTTTCGAAAGCGACATGGGAGGCGTCCCGCAAACCGGGAGGGAAGCCCTTGCCCGCGCTGCATTCGTCGCTGTTCGCGCCAGACCCTGACCCGACGCTGGCCGCCGCCGTCAAGGCGATGACCGCCTCGGCCATGGAGCTCATGAAGAAGTAGTTCGGCGACCCCGAGCCACCGGCCCGCCGGCGGGCGGCGCCTCAGACGTTGCGCTTCTTCTCTTCGCGAAAGCGGAGAAACGCGAACAGCGCCGACAACACGCCCGCGGCGCCGGCCGCAACCGCGAACACCGGCTGCGCGCCGCGCGCCCAGGTGATGATGCGGTCGAGCTGTTTCACCTCGACGGTAATGTCGTCGCGATACTGGTCGAGCGGTTCGGCGTCGGGCGAGCCGTTGGCGTAGCCGAAAATCTCCAGGATCAGGGTGCGCGTGCCCTCCTCGGTCGGCGTGACGCGCCACTGCCAGCGATTGACCACCTTGTCGGAGAGCTTCTGGCGCTGCACAGATTGCGTGGTGATGTCGAAACCGACGCCCGTCAGTTGCGCCGACACGACGTCCGACAGATCGACATCGCGCTCGACGATCTCGCCCGGAAAGCCCTGCAGAGAGTCAGCCCCTGCGCCTGACTGGTCGGTGGCGTTGATCGTCAGCGAAACGTCGATGGAGCGTCCGAGGGCGAGCGTCTTGGGCGGCCGGTTATAGGCGACTTCCCGCGACTTGAAGCGATCTTCCAGGCTGGGCGCGGTAGGCTGCGGAGCGGGCGCCGCGCTAGCTTCTTCCGCCGCCGTCGTCACCGACTGCGTGCGTACCTCAAGCCCGCGGCTCTCCAGGTCGGACTCGCCGTCTTCATCAAGCGCCAGCGTCTCCAGCGCTGATGGCGAGGGGGCGGCCTCGCGCACCATCGCTCCCGCCTTGGCGGCTTCGATCGCGCTTTCGGCTGCAACATCCGCCGCAACGTCCGGCGCGGCCTCGACAACCGCTTCCGGCGGAGCGGGCGGGGGAGCGGCCGCCTCCAGGTCCGACGCATCCGCGAGCACGCTTTCTTCGGCGGCGATCTCCGGCTCCAGCCCATATTGCAGAAGCGCCCATACGCCGGCGGACGCCAGGGCGACGATGGCGAACAGAATGGCGATCGCAGTGCGCATGCGCGTCTCCCCGAAGTCCGGCTGCGGCTATCTCAACCGGCCGACGATTCGCTCTTACCCCGCCGGGCGGTTTCGTAAAAGGCGATCGCCGCCGCGTTCGACACGTTTAGGCTTTCCATCGCTGGGGCCATGGGAATGCGCGCCAGCAGGCTGCAGGCTTCCGCCACGCCGGGGCGCAGCCCGGCCCCCTCCGCGCCCAGCACCACAGCCACCGGCGCCGTGGTGGCGAAGGCGTCCGACAGCAGCGTCTGCGTATGTCCGTCTAGGCCAACGACCACCCATCCGGCGTCACGCAGCGCGGTGATGGCGCGGGAAAGGTTCACGGCCCGGATCTCGGCGACATGCTCGATCGCGCCGGCGGCGGCCTTCGCCAGCGCGCCGCCCAGCGCGGGCGCGTTCCGGGTTTGCATCACCACGCCGCCCAGACCGAACGCGGCCGCCGAACGGAAGACGGCGCCGACATTCTGCGGATCGGTCACCTGATCCAGAATAACCAGCGGCGCTTCAGGCTTCAGCACCACGTCGTCGATCTCCAGCGCCGCCAGCGGAGGCGCCTTCAGCGCGACGCCCTGATGCACGGCGTTGTCGCCCAGGCGGCGGTCCAGATCGCGCGGTTCGACGAGGGCGGCGAACGCGGGAAGCGCCTCTGGGTCCAGCTCCAGCCGGTGGGCGGCGTTGCGCGTGACCAGCAATTGGCTAGGCCGCCGCGCGGGATTGGCCAGCGCAGCGGCCACCGCATGCAGACCCCACAGCCAGACTTCGTCGTTTTCCATGAACGAGGGCGGCCGCTCGAACCGGCTCGCGCCCTTGCCGTGGCGGTCCGGTCCGCGCCGATGGTTGGGCTTGCGGCCGTCCTTGCGGGCGGGGGGCTTCCCGCCCTGGCGCTCGGACCACGGGGCCTCGCCGCTGCGGTCGCGTTCGCCCGCAACGCCCCCATCGCCCACAGGGGCGGCGCCTGCCCGTTCGGGCTCCTTGAAATGTCCACGATTTTCAGAGCGTCTGACCCCGTTTCCGGGGCGGTTGCGTGCTCGATCCTTCGTCACTATAAGACGCGCTCCGCGATGCGGCTGGAATTCACCGTCCGGCCCGTTTCCGCTTTGAGGCAAGCGCCGTCAAGCCTGCGCCGTCAAAGCGAAGATAGCGACCCGGAGGGGTGGGTGAGTGGTTAAAACCGCCAGACTGTAAATCTGGTGCTTCGGCTACGCTGGTTCGAATCCAGCCCCCTCCACCACGCTTCTTTGCCGCTTGAGACAGTCGCTTTTTCAAACGACGAAACGCGCCGATTTGCCCATGTCTCAGCTCCTTCGTCAGGGCCGGGCCTAACTCAAGGAACGGACCACTTTCCAGGGGGAAGACCACGGATTTGCGCCCCGGAAATTCACGGGTCAGTCACAGCCGTCGCCGACTTTATTGCCTGAATTCCGGGAACTGGTCTCTACTATCTGGGTGAGGTCAAGACAGGCAATTCGCCGCTTACTCCCAACCAGAAATTGGTTTATCCACATGGGATGCTTGCGGTCGTTGGGAGAAAGGGAATCCCTATCGGATTGAACTCCGGAGAAGTAATTCCATTCACTTGGGAGGGTGAGCACAGATTCCCTGGGTGCACCAAGTGATTATAGTCATGGCGAAATCAAAAAATAGTACACCAATACAAATTACGGTTTTACGCGAAAATTCGGATAAAGCTCGACAGCTGTTTCTTCAAGCGGGCTTTTGTCCGCGCAAGCAACTCGCGCCAGACGCCTATGTAGTTACTTTTATTTTTGCAGCTGTGCCCGACGAGGATGTTTGGCGCTTGCTACAAGCCGTTCCAAGAGAGATGTACGCCTATCAAGGTGTGATCACAGGCGGAACGAAAAGGTAGAAATATGGATCTGACAATTTGGTTTGATCTCCAGGGAGTGAATTGAGATTTGAGTTCGATGCGGTTTTGACCGAGCAGTTGAAGTGCTGCTCGCGGTACGCGCGAGAGAGATATGTGCTGAAGCGCTGTATGCGAGAGATGTGCGTGTAGTACACGATCTTGGCAAGTGAAACGCGCTGCGCGTTTCCCGTTGCATCCCTTCCGGCCGAACTGACAAGTTCAGTCACTCTCGCAAATTTTTTATTGGGCTCATCTCGGCTCAAGCAGTCGCTTGGCTCCATGGGCGAATCCGCGCGTGCTCGGAAGATGCGCAGGGTGCGTCGGCTGATGAGGTGTCGTTAGAAGGAACGTCGCGACATTGGAAAAACTCGACACGCTCAGCTACTCAGATGCCGAGACCATAGCGCATTAGTCTTACAGCTCCCCTGTCACGGCTGTACGGAGACCCCGATAACATGAAAAGTCTAAAGGTATTAACCATTAACTCATTCACAAGCGTTCTTTTAGGTTGCAGTACGAGCTACACTGATATCGAGGCAAAAGACCATGTACGTGAAGAACTACGATCGCAGTTCGTCAGATATTTCGCCGATCCTCCAATCGGAGCGATCATTGTTCGACCCGCTGCCGGCGAAGAATGTGTAGATGGTAGTTTTAATCAATGTATTGATTTCTATGTTCGCCCTTTTGAGTGAAAAGGATAAATTGTTTCACATCAAATCAGAGAATCTAAAAATTTACTCGAATCATCTCCTCCAAGTGAGCCACAATTTTCCGGATTTCCGTTTTTCTATCGTTGGTCATGCTGTCGATGAAGTGGCCTGTGGCATAGGCGGTGCTTTCACCTGAGGTGAAGTGGTCTTAGTAGGGCAAACCGTGATTGGGTGGGGAAGAGCTTTCTAGTTTTTCATATTGAAAATGGCACGACCCGGCTCATTTACCGGATCGCCGTTCGCAATTTGGGAAGCCTTACGCGCACACCGTATGCGAAGCTTGGATGGCGCAACATATTGATATTATTTGGGAAAAGCGCGATTTCGTGGTCTGCCCTGCCGGACCACCTCGGTGGGGCAGACCACCGGAGGTGCGCGAATAATGGGTGCCATCCATTGATCGTCTCAGGCCAGAAAGGGCTGTTTGCGAGAGAAGTGCGCTGAAGGGGGGGCTGACAGTCCAATGCGAAAGGTGTCTTCTATTCGCGGAATCGACAATTTAATACGCTGAACTTGAACTGTTTGTCAGGCGCACGTCGGTTCAAGCAGCGGTTGCTTCGTTCCATACGGAATCCGCGCGTGCTTCGGAAGATGCGCAGGGTGCGCCGGCTGATGAGGTGTCGCTGACAGTCCAAGGCATTGTAGACCGCGGCGTGGACTTCTTCGAGGAGTTTGCGCCGAAGATTGCGACTGGAGCCGAGACGCGCCCGACAAAGATCTGCGAGAGTGACTTAACTTGTCAGTTCCGGCTTTACCTATCAGGGTCTTGGAGGTCGTCAGCCTGGCACCCGCGTCATTCGAGCAACCTCAGGCCGAATGAAGGGTGGCAGCGGTCGAGGAGCGAGTTCGGGAGGGGGAATGAGATGCTCAAGCCGCCGCTGATCCCTGTTCTTGCCGTTGTCGCCCTCTCGGGGTGCGTCGCTCAGCAAGGGACGATTCCTTCTAGAGTTCAGACGGGTGATCTGGCTCCGACGTCAAATCTTAGCGTAATTGGTGTGCTCGATACCACGGGCGTCAACGTCTATTCCTTGTTTGAAGGCGAAAATGAGCGGCAAGGGGACTGATTGCATTCCGCTTATTCTCAATCGAAGCGATCAGATTTTAGCTAAGCGGTATACGGGTCGTCGAGCCGTGGTCAGTGGAAGCGTGGGCCGACTGATGAGATGCCGCTGATAGTCGAAGGCGTTGTAGATCGCGGCGTGAACTTCGAGGAATCGCTGGGCTGAGGATCGCGACTTGAAGCCAAGCATTTTGCGTTCACGTCGCCGGATCGGAAGGTGTGAGTTTTCGGCGCGATTGTTCTCACGAAGGCGGCCTGGATGGTGGCAATCTTGGAGGCGGAGCTCGCGCATCGCGGCGGCGTAAGATTTGAGGCCATCCGTGACGATGCGCTCAGGTTCAACTCCCCGGTTTCTGAGCAATCGCTTCAGCAATTTCAGGGCTGCTTGCGTGTCTCGGCGCTTCTGAACGACCATGTCGAGCACGACGCCTTCATCATCGACGGCGCGCCAGAGAAACATGCGCTCGCCGCCGATCGTGCAGACCATCTCGTCGAGATGCCAGCGAGGCGAGGGGGGCTGACTCCAGTAATGTAGATTGGCGGCGACTTGCGGTTCGGAGCGGGCTCACCGTCTCGGCCGCGGAAGTTGAATTTGGGACTCGGAAGAACGACTTACATGTAGTGGGCCGATCTGGAGCCGATCGCCAAGAAAATGCCGGCGACCTTGGGGCCGCCGGCAAGACGCTCCGGGGGGAGTTGCGTTTTGGTCTGTCAGGAATACCAGCTACGAACGCCGGCGCTCGCGGCCGTTCTGCGTTTGTAGTATTTGAGCGGCCCCTCATCGGTCCATCCATACGCCAGATCCGCGCCCAACAGTCGCGCGAGGCGTTCTTCCTTGTCCGGGTCCAGGAAGCCTTCGGGAACCGTGGTGCGATAGTTCTCCTGCGGCTGGATGAACTCCCTGCAGAAATAGGTCGAGAGGTTGATGCGCAGGCCCGGAATCGTTCTCGGGAAGGAGCCGTGCCAAGTGTTGCCATGCCAGATAATCGCCGAACCGGCGGGGACCTCAACCGGGATGACATGCTGGTAGCGATCATTTCCGTCGAGCTTCATTTCCGACTTGGTGGTTTGGCGCGACTGCCTGTGGCTGCCGGGCACCATGGCGAGGCTTCCGCCCGCCTCGGTGTAGTCGGTCAGGGCGTAGTTGCAGTTGGCCACCAGCGCGAAGGGCGGGAAGGGATCCGGAATGTTGTTTCCATTATCGCTGTGCAGAAGCAGCCCGTGGCCGCCGGGTCCCTTCAGGTGGCAGGTGAGACTTGAAAGGATGCACTGTTTGCCGAGCAGGTAGGTGATCAGAGGCAGCGTCTTCTGATTGATGACCCCTCGTTTGAACAACGGGTCCTTGTAGAGAAGAAAGGGGATAAGCGACACGTCGCTGCCGCTGCCTGCCGAAGCAGTCGACTGGCTCTCCTTTTCGATGTCGAGCTTTCTGCCGAGCTGGCCTTCCGCGTGCCGGACGATCAGATCGCGCATCGCCATGACCTCTTCACGACTGAGCGCGTCGGGGACGACGGTGAACCCGAATGCTTCCAGTTCGGCCAGATTGGTTTCAAGTCCGGCGTCGCGAATCTCGCGATAGATCTCGTTCAGATCGGGCGTGGCTGACCATTCGCCGATTTGCATGGTGTTAGTCCTCCCAAAGTCGCGGCGGGTTGTCATGAGGCCGCTCGAGCCAAAACTGACACTGAGTGACAAATTCGGCAAGGTGTCACGATGCTGGCGGCGAACACGAAAAATGTGATCGGGTTCCGTAGCGATATCCCGTTCGTTCGAGTTGACAGCGACGCGAGGGCGCATTTGTTTGTCGGTGACAAATGTCACCGAGGGGCATTACCTTCGGCAACAACGGTTCGCGCATGTACGCGAAACTGAGGGAGGACGACCCATGACCGACAATGCGAACGGGCGGATTCTGTCTGCGATTCTGCTTAGCGGCGTAGCCTTGTCCGCGCTGAACGCCGGCGCCTTCGCCCAGACCGCCGAAGACGAAACCACGGCGAACGGCAAGCCCGAGCGGGAAGTTGTTCTGGTGACCGCGCGGCGGGTTGAAGAGGATATCCAGACCGTCCCAGTCGCGATCACGGCGATAGACGAGGAAGAGCTGTCGGGACGTGGCATCCTCACGCTGACCGACCTGCAATTCACAGCGCCCTCTGTTCAAATGACGACGACCTATGGCCGCCTCAACGGGGGATTCGCGGTCAGGGGCTTGTCGGGGGGAACGCAGACATACTTCGCGGAAGTGCCCGGCGGACCGACGGAAGCCTCCTCGGCATTCTACGATATCGGATCGGTCCAGGTTCTGAACGGCCCGCAGGGCACTCTGTTTGGAAGGGGCGAACACCGCCGGCGCCGTATTGGTGTCTCCCAACCGTCCCGACCTGAATTCCACCGGCGGATCCGCGCGGGTCGCAGTCGGCAATCTTGGTCTCAATCGGTTCACCACCGTGTTCAACGCGCCGATTATTCCAGGCGAACTGGGTGTTCGCTTCGCAGCCAACCGGGATCATCTCGACGGCTATGTGAAGTCGATGAACAGCAGCGACCGCTACAGCGAAAACAATAGCTGGGGCGCGCGTCTAAGCGTGGATTGGCGACCGTCGGGCGGGCACTTCAAGACCTATACGGTCGCCGACTACTACAATGTCGATCAAGCCGCGACGGCGTTCGCTTTGGTCGGAGCGAACACTTCGCTGCCGATGTACAATCTGCCCGCGTCGATCGATGCGCCGGACGGCATGACGGTGGGAACCGCGCGATTCGGCGCGGCATGCACGGCCGCCTTCAACGCCGGCATCACCGCCAGCGTCGATCAGTGCATCGACGAACGGCTGCAAATCGCGGCGCAATTCCGGCCGGCCGCGGAAGCGGAGGTGGCTCGCCTCACCGCCGGCGATGACGCATGGCGCTATACTCCCGGCGGCGGTGATCTCGATCTCAGTGAGACGATGGAGAAGTGGACGCTGGTCAACCAGTCCGAGATCGATTTCGGAAAGGTCGGCTTCACAGAGCTCCAGCTGCGCAACATTTTTGGCTACCAGTCCTCGCGCGGCGCAACGGGGTGGAATGTGGATGGCCTCGGCGGCTTGATCCAGTCGTCCATCTCGGTGACGCAAACCGCATCCTACGCCTTTACGGTGACGGCGCAGCAAGACGGGGCGCACGGCTACACGCTGAGCGGTCCCTGGCAGGAGGTTTTCTCCAACGAGACCCAGCTGCGTGGATCCATCGCGGATGATTTCCTGACCTGGAGCGTCGGAGGATATTACCAGTTGACGCCGGGTGTCACGAATCTGGACGGCATCCGAAATCTTTCGCGGGTCTGGTCCGGCACAACGCTTCCGACGCAGGGCTACAACCCGTCCTTCCCGTTCAGCGATGGTGGGGAAACGACGCAAAAGGCCGTCTTCGGGCAGGCGACCGTCGACATCAGTTCTCTGGCGCCGGTGCTGACTTCGCTCAAGCTGACCGGCGGGCTAAGGAAATCCTGGGATGAATCGGAGTTGTTCACGCGTCCCGTCACCACTGACATCGCGACAGGTAAATATGTGCCGCTGGATACGCGTAACCGCTACTTCACCAAGAGCGACGGCGAAAACTCCACGCTTTCGCTCGATGCACAGCTGACGCCAGATCTTCTGGTCTACGCCGCGACACGGAAGGGGTACCGCCCCGGAGGCATCAACTCGGTGCTCGATGCCGAAGGGCTGCCTGGCTATTCGACGGTCTACGCTCCGGAGACCGTCGAGGATGTCGAACTCGGCGCGAAGTATGACTTCGCAGTAGGCGGGGTGAGGGGGCGGATCAACGGCGCCCTCTATCAGACCGATTACAAGGACATCCAGCGCACTTTCAGCGCTTCGGTGAACGGTGTGACGACGACTTACATCGTCAACGCATCGGCTGCCGAGATCAACGGTCTCGAATTGCAGGGGCAGGCCGAGTTCGGGAATTGGGGATTGTTCGGCACCTATGCCTATACAGACGCCAAATTCACTGAGTGGGCCGGCGCCGATCCATTGGCCCAGATACGCCCGGGAAATTCGCGGTGTCTGCCGCAGTCGACGGCCGCCATCTGCCTGATCGATCTGAGCGACAACCCGTTCCCGAACATTCCCGAACAACAGGGGAGCCTGACCGCGCAGTACTTCGTCCCGATGTCTCCGGACCTAGGCGAGGCCTCCGTTCAGCTCTCGGCATACACGCAGTCGCGCCGCTACTTCAACGACGCGGCTCAACGCAATGTTGAAGCGTTCGGGGAAAGCGTGCGCGACGCGATTTCCCAACCCGCGTTCAGCCGATTCAACTTCCGCGCAGACTGGAAAAACGTGATGGACAGCAACATCAGTGTGGGGGCGTTCATAAACAACCTGACCGACGAGGGGTACGCCACTGGAGCGATTACGCAGCTTCACTCGCTTGGAACGGCCGTGAAGAGCTACGCCGAGCCGCGTACCTTCGGGATCGAACTGCGCTACGAATTCGGGTCCTGAGCATGAAGTACGAATTTGCCTCTCCGGGATGGATCGCCTTCATGCACGGGATGATGGTCGAACGTCTCCGGCGCCTCTTGCCGGAGGCGCCGGACATCTCCTGGTCCATATGCGAGGTCTTCACCAACCCGCCGAAACACCTGTCTCCCTCGGGAGCTCCGCTCGTCTGGAGTTGCGTCGTCGATCGCGGGCAGTTGGATTTCGGAACTGAGGAGCGTGACGACGTGGAGTTCAAGGTCGTCGCTGACTATGCGGCGATCGTCGCTCTCGGACGCTACGACACGCGCGGGGATCCTGTGCGCATGGCGGAGCTTGCCAGCTTGGGCGGGCACCTCAAGGAGAGCGGCCAGTTGCAGGTGATGGGCGACAAGACGGGGCGAGACGCCAGAGTTGGTGATTTTCACGACCCTATTGCGCGCGTAACCGCCTGATCGGGTCGGCGATCTTCGCCGAAGCCTACGACTCAAGCAAACGGGTTCGGACGAGATCGATGACCTTGAGAACGGACCGTTCCAGGCGATGGTAGGCGTCACGTTGGGAAATCCTTCCGGCGACCGCGTAGTTCCCGCCGACAAGTGCGGCGGCGGCCACATTGGTGCGCAGCTCTCGATCGGGAATGCGCGCATAGTCCCTTTCAAGTTCCCGCTGCAGGGCGGTTTGGTATTCAAGCTGGATCTTCAGCATCTCGCCGCGGAGTTCAGGCGTCGCTTCGGTGATCTTCGTCATGTCGAGATTTGCGCCTCTGCGTGCGACGGTCTTTGCGTGCGTCGTCACATGTCGCCGCCAGACCTCGAGGGCGGGGGCGTCCTTGCGTCCTTCAAGCTCGGACTTGAACGCTTCAAGCACCGCGATTTGCCGGTGCAGGACAAGATGCGCCTTGGAGGGAAAGTAGCGCAGCAGCGTCCTCTTGTGGACGTCTGCGGCCGCCGCGATCTCCTCAAGCGTTGTGGCGTCGTATCCCTGCGTCGTGAAAAGATAGAGCGCGACTTCCGCGATCTGATCGTGGGTTCTAGCTTTCTTGCGCTCTCGAAGGCTGTCCGCCGCCATGTCCCTCTCCCTTCGTGGACAAGCTCTCCGACCGGCGGACGTCCACATCCCATTCTGGCACTAAGCGGCTTTTGCTACCAACGCAAAGGTCGAGACGAAAATTTTGGGCGAGGGGACGAATAGTGGCTTCATCGCGATCACTGCCGTTTCACCTGAAGGCGCTCTATGGACTGGGCGAGGTGGGGGAGGGCGCCAAGACGGCCGCGCTCGAAACCTTCCTGTTCTTCTACTATGTCCAAGTCATCGGTCTGTCGGGATCGTTGACCGGTCTCGCGCTGATGGTCGCCCTGCTGTTCGACGCCGTGACGGACCCGATGGTTGGGTCTTGGTCTGATCGCCTGAGAACGCCGCTCGGGCGGCGGCATCCTTTTCTCTACGCGGCGCCCGTTCCGCTCGCCATCGCGCTCTTTCTCCTGTTCTCTCCCCCCGAGGGATCGCAGGCGCTTCTGGCTGTGTGGCTGACGGTGTTCGCAATCGCCGCCCGATTTGCGATGACTCTCTACTTCGTGCCCCACATGGCCCTCGGCGCAGAGCTGAGCGACGACTTCAACGAGCGCATAGCCTTGGGTGGCTATCGAACCCTGTTCGGTTATGTCGGGCGCATAGCCACGCTCGCGCTCGCATTTGCGATCTTCTTCGCCAACCGCCCGGGTTTCGAGAATGGGCAGCTCGATCCGTCGAGCTATCCGGGGCTGGCGCTTGCGGTGGGGGCGTTGGTGATCGTTTCCGTGCTGGCTTCTGCGGTAGGAACACAGAAGGCCGCGCTCCGAACACGCGCCATGCGACGCGCCGCGACGCAAGTCGGCGCGGGGGCGCTGCGGTCCCTGCGCGAAGCGCTTCGGTCGGGCTCCTTCCGATCGTTCTTCATCGCGCTTCTGATTATGTACCTTTACAACGGCGTTCAGTTCGCGCTGGCCCTGCATATGAACTCTTACTTCTGGGAACTGCCGCCAGAGAAGATACAATTCGTGATGTACGCGGGAATGGCGGGCTATCTTTTGGGCGTTCCGCTAACGCGCCCGGCGTCCGGCCTCTTCGACAAGAAAGCCATCTATATCGCGGGTATCGTTGGTTCCGTGCTGCTTAGCTCGGGGCCTACGATTTTTCGTCTGATCGGCTGGATGCCGCCAAACGGCAGCGAGTCGCTCTTCTATATATTGGTGTCTGCTGGTTTCGGATCGGGCATGATCGGAGCGCTGCCAGTGGTCCTGTCGTCGGCGATGCTGGCCGATCTGGCCGACGAGTACGATCACGACCACTCAACGCGCGCGGAAGGTCTCTTCTTTGGCGTCAACGCCTTTTGCAGGAAGGCGGCGCTGGGTTTGGGCGGCGCCGTCGCGGGCGTTTTGATTGACGCGATCCGCTTTCCCGCCAAGGCCGTTCCGGGCGAAGTAGCGCCCGATCTGCTCGTGCGCCTTGGCGTGGTCTACGCGCCGGTGATGCTCCTCATTCTTTTCGTCGGCCTTTCATTCATGAGGGGGTATCGCCTCAGCCGCGAACGGCACGCGATGATCCTGGCGAAGCTGGATGGACGACAGGCTGCCGGCAGCGGCGACTAGCTGCCGCAGCGAAGCTGACCACTTAGCGCGCTCGATCCGGGCAAAGCGCCCCCAGGGGAAAGCGCCTGAAAGAGGGCTACTTCCAGAAGTCGCTCGCATGCGCGCGAATTGGCCCCTCCTGTTCCGGCTCAAGCAGGTCCGCGCGAACAAGAACATCGACCGCCTCATTCCAGGACGCCAGAAAGCGCTCGCGGCTTCCATGAAGCTCAAGCATGCGCGGCTCCCCGAACAACTCGCTATGTCCCAGAAGCTTCGTCAGCGCCGCCGTGTGCACGCCAACGGGCGCGGCGACTTCCGGAGGACGAATCCCGCCGAGCACGTTTTGGGCGGCGTCCGTTTCGAACGTCGGTCGTCCGTCTTTCAAAACAATCGAAATCGGCGGGAATTGCGGCGGGGCTTCTCCGGTATCGATCCATTTGGCGAGCTTGCGAATGCCAGCGTCGACCACATACCCCCATTCGACGATGTTCTGGTCCGCGCCGCCTGGAAGCGGAATGCCGTCTCTCTCAAGCGTCAAATTCTTCATGGCCATGGTCGAAGGCGGAGCGTGCGGCGCGCCGGCGACCTCCCAGCTCCGGAACGTGTCGGTATCCGGTTGTCTCGCGGGAAAGCGCGTCAGCGCCTCGGCCTGGCTGCCGATGGCGAGAACCGGCGCGTCGCTCGTAGCCCTGATCTGGCATGATCCGCCGCTCCGGCCATTGCCTGCTGGGCCCAACAATTGCGGAATGCTCGGTTCAGAGAGCGGCATCGCAACGCCGAAGTGAGAAAGCAGCAGGAAGCCGTTGAATATCTTCTGATGGGGGTGAACCGCGTTGATGTAGGTCGCCAGCCGCCAGGCTGATTGCGACCCGCCCATCGCGATCACTGACTTCGTTTTTAGGTTCGCCAGCGAACCTCCTCGAGCCTTCGCCGATCGCGCAAGCGCGGCGGAGACCGACTTGGCATAGATATCGTATGAAAAAGCGTCTCCGGGGTGGTTCAGCTCGCCATAGCGGGCGCTGTCCCACTCTTTGAGTGAATAAGGTCTGGTGCGCGGCGTTCCATATATGCCGTCAGCCTGCGCCGAAACGCCCATCCAGGCATAGCCCTTGAAGATTTCATCGCCGGTCGGGTAGCCGTTCTCATAGCCTGCGGAAACATTCTGCCAGTGGGCGAGCAGCACCCCATTGTACTTTGCCGGATCGGCGGGGCGAAGGATGAAGATGCGCGTGGTGAACGGACTTGCGAGATCAGGCTCTGTTCGCCATTCGCCGTCGAAGCTTGTCTCGGCGCCATCCGCCAGTTTGAACGAGCGCGCGGTTCCTGAAACGAAGAACTCCTCCATCACATAGCCGAGCGCATCCAGGTCGAGGACCGGCGAACGATAGATCCAGCCCTTGTCTCCGCCGGATATGGGGCCGGTCACCTGCGTGTCGAGCGCGCCCACAGCGTCGATTGCAGTGTTCGCGCATCCAGCGGACAGCAGAGTCGGGAGCAGTCCGGCCGCGCCCATGTGGATGAGGCGGCGCCTGCTGAGTTCAAGCTTCACGATCGTCTGCTCCTCGGTGGATGTGCGCGATTCAATGCGCGTCGTGATCGGCGCTGTCAAACATCGGCGCAGATCGCGATCGAACATCGCACGGGAAGCTCCCCATTGTCATGGCAAACAATGCTAGGCGCGTACGGTGCAGCTAGACCGGATCCGACTAAATACGTGGTTTCGATGCTGATGCAGTCTGTCTTTTTACTCGTGTTGCTTGTGCGGCGCTTTACTGTTCCCGCAGAATGTTGAGGCCGCGTGTCGATGAGCGAGAGGGGGAGGCGTTGCAGCGAACGGTCTTGCCCCCAGTGAACAAGTCGCCCTACGTTCCAGACGGGTCGGCTTGAGCGCCGCGAGCGAAGCGGCCGGGGCTGGCGTTCAGCTGGACTGCCCGGTGGGGTAGACCAACACACGCGGAATGTTGATTCCGGAAAGCCGCCAAATCGCGCCACTGTCCAGCGCGGCGCCCAGCCAGAAGAAAGAGGGGAAATAATGATACGAGCGGTTGTCACGTTGATCTGCGCGGCGCTGTGGGCGTCCGCATCCTATGCGCAGGGCGCCGACGCCGTGACGCTCTCCGGAAAGTGGGTCGTGCGTGATCATTCGCCCCGCTTCTGGCGGCTCCACCATCCCGACCTGAAAGACACGATCGTCATTGTGCGCCCGGACGCCCGCGCGAACGTCTCCATGGCGCAAGCCTTTGAGGAGGCGAAAGCCCGTCACGGCGAGGCCGACAACTGCCCCGCATTGATCACAGCCGAAAGCGAGCCGGAATACGACAAGTTCGACGCCGCCATGGCGGCGATCTCGAAGGTCACCGATCCGGATGCCGGCGCCGGGCAATCGCTGTCGATCATCGGCTATGAAGCGAAGGACAATGCACAGCGGCCGCACTGCGTGCTGATCGCGCGAGAGTATGCGCGCGGCGCCATGCTCTACGCCTTCATCACCGACAGGGGCGACACGCTGACGACGAAGCTCGGTTCCGCCCGCAGCGCCGTTCACGAATTCATGGACAAGATCAGCGACCGCGACAAGCCGCAACCCGCCGCGTCCCGGCCCGTCCAGAATGCGCAGCCGCAGAACGCGGAAGCCTGCGAGGACGTGCGGATGTACGACAACTGGGTTGTCTCATGGTCGCCGAAATCGGCGATGGTCTATATCCGCCGGCCCGCATTCGCCGACGCCGCCAAGATGACGGGCAAGAAGGTTCGGCTCGGAATCATGGTTGGCGGCAACGTCGACCCGGAGAAGGGCCGGCAAGATCTTCATCACGGCATCTACATCGCCGCTCAGGACGGCGACCGGGAGTTCGTCCCGGAGAAGCGCGCTTTGCGCGTGGACGGGGTGCTGGTTCAGGAATGGAGCAAGGGCGGCGGCCAGTGGAAGGTGCTTTCAGACCCCGCCATGCAGGCGCTTGCATCCGGCAAGCAGGGCGAACTGGAGACGGGCGAACTGGGCCGCATTCGCTTTCCGCTCGCCGGGCTCGATCCGCTCTTGAAGCTGGCGGACGTAGAAGAGCAGCGAGCCGTCATCAAGACGCAACTCGGCATGTGTAAGCCGTAACCCCGCCGCGCTGGCGCACGCGAAAACCGCTGCGGAGAGTTTGTCAGATAAATGACGGTGGGCGGCTGAGATCACCCCGCTCGCATCGTTCGTGGGGTGGGCGGCGGCGCCCGAATGGGTTTCACGACATCGAGACGCGCTGCACGTTTGTTCGGCGGCGCGTTCCTGCGGCACAAGGTCGTTCGCGGCGCATGACGTTCTCCCATTGACTTCCCCACGAAGGTTCTTGGAAATCGCACTTGCCAGAACTAGAGGGTGGCGAGAGCGGGGGCGGCGTCTTGACGGATATCTTTCTAAGCTATCGGCGCGAAGACCGGGCGCAGGCGATCTCGATCGCCCAGGCCCTGCGCAAGGAAGGTCTGGACGTCTTTTTCGACGCCGACCTCGAAGGCGGCGTATCGTGGGTTACAGAACTCAATGACCGGCTTCAGGATGCGCACGTCGTCATCGTGCTGTGGTCTCAGGGGTCGCTGGACTCGCCGCATGTCAACGCCGAAGCGCTGATCGGGTTTGAGCGGCAGGCGCTGGTCCCGGTCGCGATCGAATCCGGTCTCAAGATCCACGCCCCGTTCAACATACTGCAGACGACCGATCTCGCCGGATGGACCGGGGAGGCGACCCCGGAATGGCGAAAGTTCGCCGCCACCGTGTCGGAGCGGGTGGAAGACTCCAGGGCGGCTCGGCCCTTGCTGTCCGCGAACGCGCTTTCCGACAATTTGAAGATGGCGCTGGAGCTCAACCGCTCCCGCATTCGCGAGTTGGTGGAGCCGTTGCGAGCCGTCGCCGGTCACCCCGATGTGAGGCTCGCCGAGATCGACGAAGAACTCGCCGCGGCCGGCAACCGCCTCAACGACACGGATCTCTTCACGATTGTCGTTGTCGGCCGAATGAAGGTCGGCAAGTCCACGCTGATCAATGCGCTGCTTGGACCGGCGGACGCCGTCGATGCGCCGGATGGACCGCTGCCGACCGACGATTTTCCATGCACCGCGACCTTGTCGCGGCTTCACTTTGCCGAAAAGCCCTATGTTCGTCCGTTGTCGTGGAGCGAGGTGGAGGGCGCGGACGCGAAGTCGAAATCCTCGCGCAAGGAGTGGCGGTTCCGCGACTACCATGAACGCGCCCGCATCTATGTCGGCGGCAAGAACAATTCGGCGACATTCGACGAGGTGGCGGAATTCGACATAGGCTGGCCCGCGCCTCTTCTGCGCAACGGCGTTTGTCTCGTCGACTCCCCGGGCATCGGCGAGCATTCAACGCGAACCTCGCACACGCGCCGCGCCATCGCCACGACGGATGCGGCCATCGTCGTCTATCGCAGCGACATGCTGGCCGGTATGGACGAAATCGAGTTCGCCAAGGAAGTCACCCAGAAGGCGGGAAAGGTCTTCACGCTGGTGAACGTGCGCGGCAGCCACGACATGCCGCCGAGCGAGAGCCTTGTGAACGTCACGCGCGAGCGGTTGGCTCTGAAGCCCGATCGTTCTTTCGAAAGTCAGGACGTCTACTTCGCGAACTTCTGGCAGGGATTGCGCGCCGGGATCGACAATGATCGCGCGCTCGGCGAGCGTTCCGGTCTCACCACGGTGCAGGTCCGGCTGGCTCGGTTTCTCATCACCGAGCGGATGCCGGCGCAGGTGCGGCGTACGCTGCGCATCGTTGCGCCGGCCGCCGCGCAACTGCTTCTGGCGTTGAACGATCGCGTCGCGGCCGCCTCGACCGAGGAGAAGGCTCTGCGCAAGGTGCTCAGCGCCTGCGAGGACGACCTCTCGAAAATACGCAAGCGTCGTGCGGTGATCGACGACATTCTGAAAACCGCCGAGCGCGCATCCATTTCAGCGGCGCACATGGCCTTCGAGGCGAAGACCACCCAGCTGCTGAACGAGATGCCGACCAAGATCGCCGCGCGCAGCATCCCGGGCATCGACGGCTTCTGGAAGAAAGTCTCCGCGGGCACCGTGGGCGGCAAGGACGCCGTGAAGACGACGATCGCCATGATCCAGGGCATGGTCGAACAGGAGTTCGACGCGTGGGCGAGCGCACCCGCGGATCAGGCTGGCCTGGCCCAGGCGCTTGATGGCCCCTTCAGCCAGATGTCGAACGGACTGCGCGATCAGGTCGAACAGATCGGCGAGATCATCCAGGGCATGCACACGCGCATCCAGTCGCTCACCCCGTCCTTGGACAACAGCCAGGGCGATCTGTACGGATCGACGGAGCGCGCGATCTCGGTCGTCGCCGGCACGCTCCTGTTTGGCCCGCTGGGCGGCATCATGAGTTCGGGCGGCTGGCGCTCGGTTGCGGGCGGGGCCGCCGGCGCAATCGGGGTCAGCGTGCTTGCGGGCATCGGCATTGGGCTCGCTCATCTGGCCTTTCCGCCGGCCTGGGTCGCTACGGCGATCGGCGTCGTCGGCGCCGCGTTGGGCGCCGTGTTCGGCTCCATGGCCGGGCTTCAGAAACGTCTCAAGGACAAAGCCTGGGAGCAGGTCCGCCCGCAGCTCGCCAAGCTGGGTCGCGACGCGGACGCGCGTCGCGAGCTTGAGCGCCATCTGCAGGGATACTTCCGGGATGTCCGCGAGAGGATGGCCGAAAACCTCGGGAAGCTGGTGGACGCGGAACGCAACAGTCTCGATCAACTCAAGGCGCTTGCCGGCAAGCAGAAGGACAAGGAGCGCCTGCAGCACCTCTATGCCGAGTTCAGGGCGTCCGTAGAGAAGACCCTCGCGGACGTTCAAGCGATGGACGCGGAGTTTGAACGCGCGGCGCCAAGGGGGCTTTAGGTGGCGGATTCAGGCGTGTACGCCGGGCGCACGAAGACGGCTGCGCAGGCGACCCTCGACAGTGCGGAAAAACACGGGCGGGCGGCGTTGGCCGCCGCGCCCGACGACCTGCCGCCAGAGATGCGCGAGCGGCTGGAATCCGCTGTCGCAACGATCGGCCGCAAGGAAGTCGAGTATGTCGTCGCCGGGCTGTTCAACGCGGGCAAGTCCACCTTGCTCAATGGCCTTCTGCGTCAGGTCATCCTGCCTCATAGCGACAGACCCGAAACCGGCGCGCCCGCATGGCTCCGGCGCCGCAAGACGTTGCGGGCGCGGGTTCAAACGCGCGGCGGCGTTCAGGAAGACCTTGCCCCCGAACCACAGGAGATCGCGAAGCGCACCTCGCTTTACGACGAGAACGGACATCATCGATCGGACAGTCTCGCCGAAAAGCTCGAGATCGACTCGCCCAAACTGCCCTTGGACGAGCGAATGTCGATCATCGACCTGCCGGGTCTGCGCGATAGTGAGGCGATGAACACGCTCGCGCTGTCGATCGCCTATCAGGCGGACGTCGTGATCTGGATGTTTCGCTCCGATCACACCTTCAGTAAGGAAGACGCCGAGGCGGTTTCGGCGATCACCGCCACGTGCGGCGCCCACGTCGTACAGCTTGTCGTCAATGTCATTTCCGAAAAGCCGAAGGCCTCTTCCTGGCGCGCCTTCAAAAAGGAGCGGTTGCCGGTTCACCGTCTCCGGATTTCCGAGAACGCGTTGGACTCGGGGCTGGACGACAGTCACGCGGCCAATCTGCTGGCGGTGCACGCTCGCGGGTTTCGCCATGGCTTCTGGGGCGTCACCTATGGCGGCCGGGAGCTGCGTCGGTTCTTCCGTCAGGCGGCCAAGAAGGATATCGGCGTCATGAAGACCGCGCGACTGGTCCGGCTGGCGCGCGCCGCCGTCTTCTGCCGGCAATGGAGCGACTTCGAGCAGAGCGCCGCCGAAAGCGCCTTCGAAACGGCTCGCCAGCTTCACGCCGCCTATCAGGAACGGATGGCGCGTCGGGCGCGGCTTCAGCAGGACGCCCAGCGCCTCGTCGACCAGTGCTTCTCAAACCTGAAGAGCGCGATGGGCGCGGCCGCGACCGCACAGGCCGCCCAGATATCCGCCAAGGGCTATAAAGCCGACATGAGCTACACCAGCGACGTGGTGGAGGCGGCCTGCGATGCCGTAACGGCGCATATGCACAATCTTGCGTTCAATCTCTCATCCCTGGCTATCGACCCCGAGGCGCGAGCCCCGGAGGAGGCCGATCACCAGCGCATTCGCGAGAGTTTTGTCGGAGCAAGCGCGGGCCAGTCGCCCGAGGCGGCCCTGCGTGCGCTGGCGGCTTCGGAGATCGGTTTGATCGAGACGCGCAAGCTGGGTCTTAGTGTCGGCCGCGCCTGGAACTGGATACGCGGGCGAGGGGATACCGAGGCCGCGTCCGCGGTGTCTGAGTTGCAGGACAAGATACGCCGCCGCATGGGAGACGTATCCGTCCGGCTCGCCAAACAGCAGTCTGCGGTGAAACACCTGGCCCAGTCGTCCATTGAGGCGCCGCCTATCCCGGTTGTGCCGCCGCCGGACCCCGCGAGGCGCGATGCGCTCGGCGTCTTCGCCGCCCGGCTCAACGAGCTTGGCGCGATGGCTGAACTGGGGCGTTGACCGGCCCCGTCAACCAAATGCGCCGACATCCCCGAACAGACCGGCAGCCAGACCCGCGCAAAGCCCAAGAACGATGCCCGCTGGGCGCTGGGGCGCGCTCCGTCTCCCGCGTCAGAAGTGATCGAAGCTGACCGTCAGGCCGCCGCCTTCCTCCGTCGCCGGAAGAACATACCGGAAGCGTTTTGGCTGGGTGAAGTCGAGCGTCATGCTGCGATAGGTGTGCTTGCCGCGCTCCCGGCTGGTCTCCACGTGCAGCACATAGGTGGCGGCGGCCACGCTGCGCCCCTCGTCGTCCACGCCGTCCCAGAACACATTGTAGACGCCGGAGCCCGACGTCGCCATCGAACGCGTGGCCATCAGCTTGCCGGTCTTCGCCTTGTTCTGCCGCCACCAGATATAGTTGTCCTTGTGCCATGCGTCCTTGGTGCCCACGAGCAGCAAGGTCCTCACGGGGCGGTTCCTTTCGTCGGTGATCCACATCGCCATGTAGGGCGACCGGAAGCCGGGATCGCGAACCAGCTGCCGCCGGGGCGCCGTGAACGTCACAAGCGTTTGCCAGCGGTCGTGCCAGCGTCCGGGTTCGGTCGACTGCACCAGCGTCGGTTGCAGCGGACCGGCGCTGCGCCACGCGCCGAGCGCGCGCACGCTCCCGCCGGGCTCGGTCAGCCGCAGGCCGGCCCCCGCAAGCGACGAGGCGAGGCCAAGCGCATCGTCCGACCCCATCACCATCCCTGCGGTGGCCAGCGCTTCGGCGTCGGCGGCGGAAGCGGCGAATGCGCTTGCCGAAAGCATGTGTTCAACCGGCCAGCCGTCGGCCGGCGAAAGCGTCTCGCTATAGCGTCGCTCGCCGATCCTTCGGTCGCGCGGTCCGAAACCGCTGGTGGCGACGCCGCCGGCGGCGAGCGCGACATAGGTCGCGGCGGGCGCGTTGTCGAACGGCAGGCGAGCGTCGGGGATCGCGACAAGCCACCCGTCCTCGGGCGCCACGCCGCCGCAGGCGATGTCGCCGCCGATCTCGACCAGCCCGCCCAGCACGGCGGACGACCGCAGCATCGCCCCCAGCGCGGCGTCGGCGATCCAGCCCTTGGCGAACCCATCCAGCGCGAAGGATAGGGCGCCCGGCCGCACGATGGTGCGCGTCTCCGCATCCATCTCCACCCTTGCTTGCTCGGCCTCCGCGGCGAGCTCTCGCAGATGATCCCGCGAGGGCGGTCCTGCTGTTGCAGTACGCCACGCATCGATGGCGCGCCCCTGTCGCGGGCTGAACGCGCCGCCCGTCTTCGTTCGCCACGCTTCGGCGGACGCCAGCGCCTCGAACAGATCGGGCGAGGCCGACAGCGACGCCGACCTGTTCAACACCGAAAGTTCGGACGTGGCGTCGCGCGTGTTGAACAGCCGGTTCAGCCGGTCGATCTCGTTGCGCGCCGCATGGGCGGCGGCCATGGCGTCGTTCCCGTTCGCGGTATGAACGATCAGGTTCATGCGCGTGCCGAGGATCGCCGCGTCATGAAAGCGCCAGGGCCGTGGCGCGCCATAGGGCGTCTCGATGGCCGGAAGAGCAGCCGGAAGAGCCGAAGGGTCGACGATCATAGGGTCGTGAACCAGAACAGGCCGCCCATCACAACGACGCTTGCGCCCATCAGGACAAGGGCGGTCCTCAACCGGAAACGCATGGTCAGGAACAGGACGAACCCCGCCACCGCCATCAGCAGGATCACCCCGGCGATTGCGTCGATCAACAGGCGCCACGCGCTTCCGGCGTGCTCGCCGCGATGCAGCTCGTTCAACACCCCGACCGTGTCCTGCGTCTCGACATAGACGGACGTTTCGCCCGTCGTCAGGTCGGCCACCAGGTCGGATCGCCCTCGAGCCCCCAGAAGGTTCACATAGAGTTCGTTCCCGGAAACGTCGCCGCTCCGATAGGCGCCCACGACGGGCGCTTTCGCGCGGGCGATCTCCGCGAGCGCTTCACCGGGATCGTCGGCCGCCTTCACGCGCGACAGCTCCTCTGGCGCCAGCTGGAAGCGCGCTTCCCTGGGCTCCGGAGGCGCGCCCTGCAGAAGCCCCGGATGATTGAGCAGAACGCCCGTGCCGGCGAAGAAGATCAGCGCCAGAAACGAGAAGGCCGACAGATAGCCATGCCAGTTTCGGCACAGGCGATAGAAGCTTGCTCGGGTCAATCGTCGGCTCGCACTCTTGTTCTACATGACCGCGACCGGAGTCAGGTCGTCTCCAGACTGCGTATCCGGTCGCGATATGCGATGCAGGCCTCGATATATCGCCGGTACATGGCCGGATCGACATCCTCGCTTTCGCAACAGGGCAGGAGAAGCGTCCCCTCGGACGTGAAATTGCCGTCCCAGGACATCAGCCGCCCATCGTCGAACGTGCGGTCGTAGGTCGTCAGCTTGGCGTCCGGCATGGCGTCGAAATAGGCGCACAGATTGACGCCCGTTTCGCTCATCTCCTCGAACGGCGCTTCGGCCTCGAAATTCCAGTCGGGCTCCGTCATTACGCGCGCTCCCTCACCCAGCCTTGCGCATAGTTGGAGCGCAGGCCGCCGCGGTCGAGATACGCTTCCTTGATCCGGCTCAGCGAGTCCGCCGGCAGCGCGTTGCGCTGCGCCTTGACGTCGACACCGTAAATGCCCGCCGCGTTGAGGCCGAAAATCTTCGCCTTGTCGTCTTCGGAAATCTTGGAGTAGCCGTGCTTCTCGCACATCTCGTCGGAGATCTGGAAGCGCTGGAAGGCTTCGATGGCCCATTGCGGGCTGCCCCACCACAGGCAGTCGGTGCCCCAGATAACGTGATCCGCGCCATAGGTCTTGATGTTCAGACCCATGCCGTGCATCGCCATTTCAGGGTCCTGAACGGCCAGCGTGTTGAAGAACGAACCGACCTCGCAATACAGATTGTTGATCTGCGGGTTGTTGCGTTTGATGTCCATCAGCACCTTGTGCCACAGGAAGTCGCCCGTCTCGGGGTTGTACTCGTTCATCTCCTTCCAGTTCTCGCCGTCCGTCGCGCCGTGCTTCAGGGCGGAGTGGTAGACGATGAAATTGCAGTCGGGATTGCGCAGCGCCGCCTGTTCCATGTCCTTGGGATTGGCGAGGTGGCCGAGCGTCCGCGACTGGTAGGAATAGCCTTTGTGGACCGAGAAGGTCTTCATGCCGCGCTTCTTGGATTCCTCGATGAACCACTGCGCGTTGTCGTCGTCGACCTGAAAGCCGTGTCCGGTGCGCGCCGGATCGGTGTGGCAGTACCACTTCCACGACGAGATGCCGTAGACGCTGAGTTCGCGCTCCATCTGTTCCAGCGTCGCCGACTTGTCCATCGAGTCGGTCTCGCGGTTCCAGTAATGGTTGGGCGCGAGATTTCCCTGCCACAGCGCGCGCTGGGATTGGGCGAGTTCGTTGATCTGCTTGCCGCTCTTCGACATCAGCCACGAGGGCAGGATCGCGCCGCGCGGCGTGCGCTCGGCGTCGACAAGCACGCGGCCGTCGGGCGCGCGTTGCTCTTCCTTGCCCGGCACGCCGGAGATGACGATCATCGACGTTTCGGAATCGATCAGCATCTCCTTGACGAAGTTCTTGTAGGAATAGGCTTCAACGTCGTCAGAGAGATTGAAACCCATATTTTTCGCGGTTTCGGAGTCGCGGAAGCCCAGGGATATGCCGTTGGAATAGTGGGCCTGTACGTCCATCACGAAGTACTTGCCCTTCTTTCCGCCCGTCAGCTTGGCTTCGACTGCCTGCGGGTCGAACTGCTCCTCGTCGGAAACGTCCCAGTTCTTCTTCCCGTAAACGCAGTTCGAGGCCAGAAAGGCGGTGGCGATGCCCATGGAGGAGGCCATGTAGGCGCGGCGGCTCATGCCGACCTTCTTGGCGTTGCGCTCGCCCCACTCCATGGTGAGGTCTTCAACCTGCTTCTGCTTTTCGGTCTGTGGGCGCGGAATGTATTCCTCGTTCGAGACCACCTGCGTCGGCACCGGCGATCCACGCCCTTGGCCCGGTCCCGGTCACCCTTGCGAACCCACATGCTTCTCTCCCCGTATCTGTATCGAGTTATATCGCCCAGTCTGCGCTGGCCGCGACATGGTAGACAATACAACGCCTGCATTGGAAGGATCTGTTTCCCCCGCTCGGGAAATAACCGTTACTTGATCGGGCGGTAACGTTCGCGGAGCGTTACGCTGCGGCTCATCCGCGCCGCAGGCGCGTCCCCTGGGGTTCGGAAGGCGCCGGCCAGCCGCGCGCTCGGGCGTGTGTCCGGTTTTTCGATCCGGTGTGTCTACCCATCGACCGAGCCGAGATCCTTAGGGCAGATTCACATATTGCGGCACTTGCGTGTCATAAACCCTTCGCACGATGTCATTACCGACCGGACCGGGTTGGCCCTGACCGCGGAGGCGTGCGCCATGGCGTCCGATGGCCCGCTCTCCGCAGCTGATCGGGCGGGCCTGCTTCGGTATCTGGTGCGGCGAACGCGGGATCGCGAATTGTCCGAAGACCTGGCGCAGGACGTCATGGTGCGTCTGATCGCGTTCATGGCGCGCGAACGTGTCGAGAAGCCGCGCGCGCTCGCATTCCGCATCGCCGACAACCTCATGATCAACGCGTTCAGGCGTCGCCGGATACGCGGCGAGGTGGCGCTGGTGGAGGATGTCGGAGCGCCGCCGGCCGAGGAAGACCTCAAGGCCCGTGAAGACCAGCGACTGGCGGCCTTGCGCGAGGCGATTGAACGCCTGCCGCCCAAGCGTCGCGAGGTTCTGATCCGTCGCCGTCTCAGGGGGCAAAGCCACCGCGAGATTGCCGAGGCCATGGGGCTCTCGGCTGCGGCGGTCGAAAAGCACGTTGTGCGCGCGATGGCGTCGCTGCGGGCGGACCTCGACGACCTGCTCCGGAAGGAGCTTCGGGAATGAACGTGAGCGGCAAGAAGACCTACGAAGACCGGCTGGCGGACATCCGCGAGGAGGCGGCCCGCTGGGCCGAGCGCGAAGCCTGCGGCCCGCTCGACGACGACGAACGCGCCCGCCTCAACCGCTGGATCGCCGACAGCCCGGCGAACGCCCTTGAACTGGATCTGGCGCGCTCCTTGCGGGATTCCTCGGAGCTGGAAATTGCGCTGTCGATCGTCGACTCCGAATTGCGTCAGGCACGGCGGCGGCCGCGGTTCAGCTGGTTCACGCCGCCGCCCGCGTTTATCGGCGCTGCGGCTGCGGCGCTGGCCCTGCTGGTCATGGCGCCGCTGCTTGGCGTCCATTTCCCCTGGATGGGCGAGCGCGCGCCGTCGACCATCACCTTCACCACCCTGAACGGCCAGCCGCGCATCGAGCGACTGGCGGACGGCAGCGTGCTCGAACTCAACGGCGGCACGCAGGTCGCCGTAAATCTGAAGCGGAACGTACGCGAGATCGAAGTCATCGCGGGCGATGCGGTGTTCAGCGTCGCCAAGGACCCGGACCGACCCTTTGTCGTGGAGGCTGGACGCACGCGTGTGACCGCGCTCGGAACGGTGTTCTCGGTCAACCGGTTCGATGCATCGACTGTCGTCTACGTCATCGAGTCCCGTGTCCGCGTCGACAGCCTTCAGGTAAGCGGCCGATCGGTCACGGCGGCGGCTGGCACGCGGATCGAGGCGGACGACTCCCAGACGTTGCAGGTCACGAATTTCGAGCCGGACAGTTCGTTCGACTGGCGCGAAGGCTGGATCGACACCCCCTCGATCACGCTGGTCGATCTGGCGCAGCTCATCGAGCGTCGAACCGGCGAGCGCATCGTTCTGGCCGACGCCGTGCGAACGCGCACCGTCTCCGGGCGCTTCAGGATCGACGATCCGGCGACGACGCTTCAGCGCATCGCCCTCGTTCTCGGCCTTGAGATTCAGGCCACTCGGTCCGGCGTGATCATCTCGCCGGCCGTCGTCGGTTCGCCTTCATAGAAACTTCACCAAAAAAAACGTCCGGACTTCGCCCCTCCGCGTGTCTTGTGAGCATCGAAGCTGCGAGGCCCAAGGCCCGCGACAGAGGGGCGACGTTGATGACCATGACATCTGGAAAGCGCGGCGTGATGTCGTCAGCCGCGGCGGCGGCCTTGTTGTTCGTTGGCGTGGCGGCGTCCATTCCGGTCGCGAACGCGCAGGTCGAGGAAAGCACCGTCACGGTCGATATCACCGCGCAGCCGCTTGCGTCCGCCCTGCGTGATTTCTCCCGGCAAACGGGCATCGAGGTCATCGCCGCTCCGGAAATGCTTGAGGGCGTAACGGCGGGCAAGGTCTCCGGGCGCATGTCGCCGCTCGATGCGCTTACGCGCATGATCGGAACCGCCGCCCTGGCGCCGCGCCTCGAGAAAGGCGCCGTGGTTCTGGTGCGCACCACCGCGCAAGCGGGTCAGCCGGTGCGGGCGAGCTATGCCGGCCCCCAGCAGAGCCCGCCGGCCGCGCCGGAGCCGGCCGCCGCTGAGCCCGTCCGCGAAAGCGTCGTCGTCACCGGCTACCGCAAGTCCTTCGCGAACAGCCTCGAACTGAAGCGCAATGCCAATCAGGTGATCGATGTGATCTCCGCCGAGGAGATCGGCCAGTTCCCCGACCAGAACGTCTCCGAAGCGATCCAGCGCGTCACTGGCGTGCAGATCACGCGCAACAATGGCGAGGGTGAAAGCGTCAACATTCGCGGCCTCAGCGCCAACTTCACGCGGGTCGAGATCGACGGCCGCTCGACGAACGTCACGATCGACAGCGCCAACCCCGATCGCGCCAGCGTTCTCTCGGTCTTCGCCTCCGACCTCTACAGCACGATCGAGGTCGTCAAATCGCCGACCGCCGCCGATGTCGAAGGCGGCGTTGGCGGCATCGTCCGCCTGAAGACGCCGAACCCGCTGGAGATCGGCACGCTGCGGTGGGGCCTGCAGGCCGGCGTTTCGCAGGCCGATCAGCGCGAGGACGCCGAACCTCGCTGACCGGGTTCTACTCCAATGTTCTCGCCGATGGCCGCGTCGGCGTGCTTCTGGCGGGAACGTACGAAAAGCGCGACCGCTCCCTGCAGAAGCTCGAAGAGAATATCGGCTGGCAGACGGTCGACGCCGGCACGCTCCTGGACTCGAGCGACCCTGACCTTGCCGCGCTGATCGGCGCCGCCTATCCCGGCCGCCCGCGTCAGGAACAACGCTCGGGAAGCGCGGACAAGCTGAACCTCAACGCCAAGATCCAGTACGCGGCGACGGACACGCTCGAACTGTCGCTCAACGGCTTCTACACCGAGGAGTCGCGCGACGAAGACCGGGCGCGCATCCAGGTCGACTTCAGCCGCGGGCGGCTGCGCGACGGCGCGCTTGATGCGTCAGGCGAGACGCTGACCGAGGGCAGGTTCGACCGCCAGCGCGTCGACATGCTGAACTTCACGCGCCTCGCCGACATCGAAACCGTCGGAGCCACGGGCGGCTTCGAGTGGGACCCGGACAACTGGAAAGTCGAAGGCGAGCTGTCCTATTCCTCCAGCGAGGAGAATTTCAGGGAGTGGCGCGCATCGACGCGGGTGAACCGCGACGGCGTGGGCGGCTACAGCATCACAGCCGATCCGCAATATCCGGTCGTCGACACCCCGGCGACGATGGCGGACCCCGCAAGCCTGTCCATCCAGAACCTCGATTTCCAGCGCCGCATCATCTCGCTGGATGAATCGGCGGCGAAACTGGACGCGGAACGTCAGCTCGGCTCCGGCTTCATCTCATCGGTCAAGTTCGGCGGGCGCTTCTCATCCGCCGAATACGACCGCAAGCAGGGGCAGGTGGCCAGCCCGGATGCGGGCGGCCTCACCTATGCCGACGGCGAGCCCGGCTTCGTGCTGGATGGAAGCTTCGCACAGGACTTCGCGCCCGCCGGTATTCTGAACATGTGGCCGACGGTCGATCCGCGCCCCTTCTACGAAGCGCACCCCTCTACCGACACATTCGTGTTCGACGACGAGAACCTATGGACGATCACCGAGGACACTTCCGCGATCTACGGCATGGCGAATTTCAGCGCCGATACGGGCGCCTTGTTCCTGCGAGGCAATGCCGGCGTGCGCGGCGTGCAGACGAAATATTCCGGTCAGGGCAGGGTCAACATCCAGTCGACGATTCTTCCCGACGAGTTCGATCCGGACGGCAACGACGAAGTGTTTCTCGACGACCAGCCTTCGATCGATCGCGACTACACGGAATGGCTTCCCTCCTTCAACGTCGTCGCCTCGGCTCACGACGGAGCGCCCTTCCAGGTGCGCGCCGCCATTTCCCGCGCGCTCTCGCGCCCGACGATCAACGAGATCAATCCCGGCGTCGAAGTGAACACGGATGACGGCGACATCGTGCGCGGCAACCCGGCGCTCGATCCGTTCACGGCCTGGCAGTACGACCTCGGCTTCGAATACTACTTCACCGGCGACAAGGAGGGCGGCCTCACCGCGACCCTGTTCCACAAGGACGTCAAGAACTTCATCGCCCCGGTTACGTACAGCGAGACGACAGCGTTCCCGCAGGTCGGCCTGCCCGAGCAGACCTATCTCGTCTCCACCTTCAAGAACGGCGGCGAGGCGACCATTCAGGGCGTCGAAATCGGCGTCCAGACGCCGTTCACCTTCCTGCCGGGCTTCTGGCGCGACTTCGGCGTCTACGCCAACTACACCTACACGGACTCCGAATTCGTCGACGACAACGGAAACGCGTTCAGATTCCCCGGCGCGTCGGAGAACGCCTACAACCTCGTGGCCTACTACGAGCGCGGCGGGTTCTCGGGGCGCCTCGCCTACGCCTTCCGCAGCGACTTCCTGCAAACGACGTCCGGCAACGCCGACGGATCGAACGCGATCTACGGAGAAGAGCAGGGGCGTCTCGATCTCGGCCTGCGCTACCGGTTCGAAAACGGCCTCCGGCTCTCCTTCGATGCGCTCAACCTCACCGAGGAGCAGGCCTACACCTACTACGACAGAGCGGACCGCTATCAGTCGCTGGATGTCGAAGGCCGCATCTACACGGTCGGCCTGGGATGGGTGTTCTAGTGCGGTCGCTGGCGTCGTTATTCGCGAGCGTCCTCGCGGCGGCCTTGTGGCTCACCGGCGCGGCGCTCGCCCACCAGGGCGAGAACGTCCCGCCCTGGCAGGCCGCCACGGACTGGCCGGATCGCATCGTCACGACGGTGATGGACGATCCCGCGACCAGTTTCGCGGTGACCTGGCGTACCGACGACAGCGTCGGTCGAACCCTCGCCCAGATCGTCAAGGCCAGCCCGGATACGCGCTTTGACATCGGCGCCGAAACCGTTCCGGCGGAAACCGAAGCGCTGAATCTCGCCCACTTCGTCACGCCCGATGGCGTCGCCGACTATCTTGAGAATGCGCAGCTCGGCGTCACGCATCATCATTCGGTTGTCTTCCGCGATCTCGATCCGGACACTCTCTATGCGTTCCGCGTGATGGGCGCGCGCGGCAATTGGAGCGAATGGTTCCAGATCCGCACAGCGCCCAGATCCGGGCCGTTCTCCTTTGTTTATATGGGAGACGCGCAGCAGGGCGTGCGCACGCATTGGGCGCGGGTCATTCGCATGGCCCATGAGGTCGATCCCAAGGCGCGCTTCTTTCTGCACGCCGGCGACCTCGTTCAGAACGGACCGTCGGATCATGACTGGGGCGGCTGGTTCTCGGCCGGGTCCTATCTTCATGCCCAGATCGCGACGCTGCCGGTCATCGGCAATCACGATCACATGCGGGTCGTCACGGAAGACGGGCGGGGCCCGCGCGTGCCGACGCCGATGTGGCGGGCGCAGTTCACCCTGCCGGTCGACAAGAGCCTGCCGGAAGACCTGCGGGAACTCGTGTTCGCGGTTCACTATTCGCCGGATCTCGACATCTTCGTTCTCGACTCCACCCCGTCGAAATTCAATCTCGAAGGCGGATACAAGGTCCAGTCCGCCTGGCTGAAGAAACAACTGGCCGCAAGCAAGGCGCGCTGGAAAATCGTCACCATGCATCACCCGTACTTCTATCCGCTCGATCTCGGCGGACGGGAGGATGCGGCGAAGGAGATGCGCGAGGCCTATGCTCCGGTCATCGAGCGTGGCGATGTCGACCTCGTATTGACCGGCCACATTCACTTCTACAGCCGCGCGTCGACCCCGGCCGGCGGCAAGGCGCCGCCTGCGGGCGCCGCTGGCGGGCGCGCCATGACGGGCGACCCGCGCGCGGTCGGCACGATGTATGTCGTGTCCGCGGCCGCCGCCTCTCAGGACAATGTTGTCGCGCCAGGTCTCGTCCAGAGCGGCCTAGGAGACGGCGCGCCGGACGATGGCGGCCTGTCCGTCGATCGCGTGGCCGAGAACACGCCGATGTTCCAGACCATTGACATCGACGGCCCCAAACTGACGCTCAAGGCCTACATGGCCACGGGCGATATCTACGACGCCTTCACCCTTGAGCAGGTCGACGACGGCAAGCGCACAATTCTTGTCGATGGCCCGGCCGCCTCCGGGGACACCCGCCTCTTTGAACAGAACACTGGCCCTTACAGGAACTGGTATGACCTTCAATAAACACGTTGCGGCCCTGGCCCTGTTGCTGTCCTCCATCGCGCTGGCGGTGAGCCAGCCGGCCCAGGGGCAGTCCACCGTCGAATCCTCCACCGTGCGGCCGGTCTGGCAGCTGCCCTCGGTCTGGCCGGACCGCATCGTGGCGACGATATCGGCCGATCCGGCCACCAGCTTCTCGGTCACCTGGCGCACGGACGAGACGGTCGGCGTCGCGATCGCTGAAATCGCCCCCGCAATTCACGAAGCCCGGTTCGATCTGTCTGCGGACACCGTGAACGCGACCGCCGAACTGATCGATCCCACCCTCGTCAGCCGCGAGGGCGATGTCCGCCGCATCGTGCAGAACGCTGGTCTTCGGCCGGTCGCCTATCACTCGGTCACGTTTTCGGGTCTCAAGCCGGATACGCTGTACGCCTACAGGGTGCGCGGCGCGCCCGGCGCGTGGAGCCCCTGGCGTCAGATCCGCACGGCGCCGCTCGACGGCCCGTTCACCTTCCTGTTCTTCGGCGACTCGCAAACGGGCATCCGCTCGCACATCACGCGCACGTTCGACGAGGCGGTGCGCGTCGCGCCGAACGCGCGCTTCGCGATGCATGGCGGGGATCTGGTCAACACGGCCGAGTACGACAAGGAGTGGGCCGAGTGGTTCCAGGCGCTTGGCGCCTTCGCGCAAACGGTTCCGCAACTGCTTTCGCCGGGCAACCACGACTATTTCAACTTCGCCGCGGACGATGTCGAGGACGACAAGCTGTTCATCTCGCCGCGCGCGGTGACGCATTTCTGGCGCGCTCAGTTCGAACTCCCCACCGAAGCGGGTCTTCCGGCCGACCTGCAGGAAACCGTCTACGACGTGCGCTACACCAAGGATGTGCACGTATTCTCGATCGACTCGTCCGGCGTCGATTTTGACCGGCAACTGGAATGGCTGGCCAAGTCTCTGGACGCCTCCGACGCCACCTGGAAAATCCTCTACATGCACCATCCGCTCTACTCGTTCGTGGGCGGACGGGAACACCCCGCGCACAAGGAAAGGCGGCTTGCGATCAACAAGATGCTGAAAGCGCATCACGTCGATCTCATCCTCACCGGTCACCGTCATTCCTACCAGCGCGGCGAGATCGGCAAGAATGTCGCCAGCCTGCCGGCGGATACGGCGCGAAAGATCGATACGCTGTTTCTCATCACCGCGACGACGACCAAGCGCGGCCAGAGCAAGGCGGACGGCTGGGAACGCTTCTCGCGGGAGACCGGCGGAACCTACAAGCTGCGCCGGTACGCCGACAACATTCCGCTCTTCGTCGTCTTCGATGTCGATGGTCCCTCGCTCTCGGCGCGCGTCCTGGATGCGACGGGCGGCGAGTACGACGCCTTCCACCTGAGCAAGAATCCCGGCGGCGGTCTGACCATCGTGGACGGTCCCTCGGCGGCGGGCGCGACGCTGACCTTCGACAACACCGCGACCTACAAAGCCTGGGACGATCTCCGCTGAGGGCCTATCGGCCCCTTGGCGCGGTTGGGTGAGATCGCGGGCTATATCCCGGCGATCTCCTCCAACTGGTCGCCGATCGGCCCCGCCAGACTCTGATAGCCGCGCCGTTCGGCCTCCCGCCGGGCCTCGATCAGCACGCTACGCGCCAGATCGAACTGTCCGCGCTTGATCAGCATCCGGCCGTAAAGCGCCAGCGCATCCAGGTTGCCGATCCCAAGGCCGTTCGACGAGGCGATTGACGCGGATTGGGCGCACAGCGCGCCCGCGCGCGCGACATCGCCCTGCTTCAGCATGATCTGCGCCTCCAGATACAGGCACTCCACTTCAAGCTTCGGCACGCCCATGCCGGTCGCATATCGACGGCAGGCGTCGACAAGCTCCGTCGGGCGCTGCAGCGAGCCTTCGTGCTGCGCAAGGTCGATCCGCGCCGTCTCGAGCTGCGCAAGCCACAACAGGTCCTGCTGTTCCGAGGGCAGGGCGGCGGATTCGGCCAGCCGGGCGTGCTCGCGTGCGCTGTCCAGATTCCCCGCATTGCGTTCGAGCGCGGCGTAGAAGCGCTCGAAAATGCTGACGACCCGCGTCACGTCGCGGTCGCGCGCCCGCTCCAGCGTTTTCTTGTACACCATCGCGGATGCGCCCGCGTCTCCGGAGAGAAAGCGGATGTGCGCCAGATATCCTTCGGCGATCCAGCTCGCGAGGCTGCCAAGGTGCATCGAGTCGCTGCGCGGAAGCCGCAGCCCCTCAAGCAGGCGCGCCGAGGTTTTCAGATCGCCCCGGTCGATCCGCGCGATCGCGAGGTTCAGCGTCACCCGCCGCACGGCCGCGTCCAGCGCCGGATCGTTGATCCCGTCATTGGAGCGGTGACTCATCACGGTCATGGCTCTCTGGAACAGCGGGATGGCGTCGAACACCTTGCCCTGAACCAGCGAGATCAAGCCGCGCTCATTCAGCAGCCATGCGATCTCGTCGCGATAAAGCGGATGGGAAAGGGGGCGCGGGGGAGGTTGATCGCCCGGCGGCGGTTCGTCCAGCTCGGGCAACCGCTTTCTGATCGCCTCCGTGCGCGCCAGGATGCCCTTCAACTCCTCGTCGACGTGCGCGAGACCGATCGCGGCGTTCGACACGCCTCTCAGCCAGCCGCGAAAACGCTCGAACGGTTGATCGCCGTCCGGTTCTTCGGCCAATCCGCCCAGGCGCGAGATCGCGCCCACCGAAAACGATCCGCGCAGCATTCCATACAGGGCGCGAATGCGCTGAGACACGGCGCGGTAGGACGTCATGTCGGGATCGGACACGAACTCCCCGCCGTTTAGTTTCGCGCCCCGCAGCTCGAACGTCCGGGTTCTCTTGACCAGCTTGGTCTGAATGTCGGCGGGCAGCGGGCGCTCGTCGGTGCTGACTTTCAGTCGGTAGAGATACCCAAGCGTTCTGCGGCATTTGCGGATCTGGTCGTCCATGATCCGGCGGAACAATTCATAGTGCTGGGGCGAGGGCGTCGGCAGATCCTTCGGCTGGTCGCAATAGCTCGAGATCTGGAAGAAGTTCCGCTCGCCCTGGTCGGGCACCGACAGATCCATCTCGCCCGCGATGAAGTCGCGCAACTGGTTGTGCAGCGTGTAGCGCCACAACGTCGGGTGCTGGTTCTCCTCGTCGCTCTCCACGCCGCGCTTGGGCTGCACCTTGATGATCAGGTTCCGCTTGGTGAAATAGTCCAGAAAGTCCCGCAGGGCGCGCAGCCGTTGCGCGCGTTTCTTGGACGCATCGGCCGCCTTTCGCGCTTCGAACGCGTCGTCCGACTCGTCCTTCTTCCGCTTTGGCGCGTTGGCGGGATTGTCGGAATGCCGGCAGACGCGAAACAGCGCGGACTTGATCTCCGGACAGCCATACAGAACGCTCTCCTCGATCGGCATCGGAAAGATCGCAAGATGCGACAGCACCGTCTGCAGCAGGTCGACGAGTGCGCGATCGGGCGGGGCATCGCTGGTCGTGATGACCTTCAGGCCGCCTGTGTCGCGAAGCGTTTCGGCGTGCATGCGCACAACCTGTCGGATCAGCCCCTTGGCGCCGTCCCGGTCCACGATCGAGCCTAACTCGTCCAGAAACTTGTCGATGTAGCGTTTGTCGTCCTCGGGATCTTCGCCCAGCGCGACGCCCTGCTGCTCGACCACCGCGGCGAACGCGGCGGCGATCCAGCTATGCAGGGCAACGCTTGAACGCAGCTCGCGCATCAACGCGGTTCGCGGCGCCCCTTGGCCGGCCTTCGGCGGCGCGCCTGCGGCCGACATCGGCTTCTTGGGTTCAAGCTGGGTCAGGCGGGCCGTCAGCGCCTCTTCGCCGGTCTGGCTCTGGCGAAGCCAGTAGCGCTCATCGAATGTCAGGCGCGGCAGGATCGGCCACTTCCTCAGAAGAAGCGCCGTCCCTTCGAGCGGAGCGTATTCCGGCGCGAAGGCATAGCGACCGCCGCCGGGCGGAACGGGATAGAGCGTCTTCTCCATCAGTTCGTCCAGCGTGCATTGTTCGCTCAGATACCGGACCGGCCGTTGCGGGTCTCCGGAGATCAGCAACAGGTCGTAGGGCGCGTCGGAATTGCTCTCGCCGACATATTTCAGGCCATTCCCGGACAGCAGCCGGAAGAAGGATCGAAACATCGGGTTGTACGGGTTGCCGCTCTGGTCGCACAGCGCGTCGATCCCGACGAGGCAGATGAACAGTCGCGGCTTGTGAGCCAGGCTCACGCACTTCGACAGACGGGTGAAGAAGTTGATCATCTCGCGCAGGATCTCGACGCGATGCGACTTGTCGAAGAGCTGCGTCTGCGAGGTGTGAAGATCGAACGTCTTCAGGGTCTCCGAAAGTTCCTTGAATGTCTTGTCCCCGCCGCCGAGCATCAGCGCGGCCTGCACAATCTCCAGCAGGCGAACGGTGACGCTTTCGGCTTCGCGTTCTTCCTCGGGAATGCTTGCTGCGAACGCGTCGATCTCGCCGGGATGGCCGACGGCCAGCCTCGCGATGGCGTCGATGACGAAATGCCGAAGCGCATCGATGACCGAGGTGAACTCCATCGAGAAGCTCAGATGCATCAGGAAGGATGCGTCATAGCGCTTTGCGCCCGGCAGAAACCGGTCCAGCACCAGGCTGGAATCGCCGTCGGCATGCTGAAGCAGGTTCAACAGCGCCCCTTTGCCGCCGCCTCGCGGCAGGGTGAAGCGCGCCAGCCTGCGGGCGTCCGATTGGTTGGCCAGGAACGCCCGCCGAATGTCGTCGATGACCTTGGGCGGCGTCCAGTCCGCCGTCGGGATCACATAGTGCTGGCGATGTCGGGAATAGCACGGCTTCTGCTGGTGCATCGGCAGTTTGGCTTCGATCGGCAGCAGCTTCTTGTTGAACCCGGGATCGCGCTCGGCCGGCAGGGTCCGCCATTCGGCCCACCAGCTTTCCTTGAAGCTCGCCAGCTCTTCGATCGACAGCTCCAGCTCGCGCGACCGGATCTCGTTTTCGAACGCCGCGCCGAACGTCCTGAGCTCCTCCAGCAGCGTCGGCTCAAAGCCTCCGGTCTTGAGCAGGGCGCTCAGCTTCGCGGTCGCACCTTCGATGGCCTCTCGCTCATCGTCGGACAGGATCTCCATCTTGGCCGGCAACGCCGCGATCAGCGTGTCCAGTGCGATGCGGTAGCGCGCGCTGTTCCGCGGCTTGCCGGACTGTCCGCCAAGGCGCCGAAACAGGGCGCCCAGCAGCCGCAGCTCAAGCGCGCCGGGCACGCGCCCGAAGATGGTGAAAACGCCGTACTGCGCGTTGAGATTGATGCTGGTTATGGCGTCGGCTTGTTCGTTCCGGGTCGGCGGGGCGCCCGCCTCGCTCCGGTTGGGGATGTGCTTTTTCCGGAAATCGCCGGCGAGGTCGCCGGATGGGGTTTCCTCGAAATACGTATCGTCGATCCGCGCGCTGGGAAGCTGCAGGTTGAAAATCTGGCGGCGATGCCCGTCCAGCCCGTCTTCCTGCGAGGCGAGCTGACGAAGCGGGCGAAGCGGGTCGCCTTCCTCCATGCCGATCCCGACAAACAGAATGGCGTTGGCCGTGAATACGCCCGCGAGCGCCTCGTTGAAGACTTCGTTCTCGACGTCGCCGCTCAGATAGGTCCGTTGATAGTCCTTCTCCGTCAGCACCGTGCTTTCAGGCAGGTCATAGCGGCCATGAAGGTGAAAGACCTGCGCGGACGCCTGGCGCGCATGCATGGCGAAGTTGATCAGGTCGCCCGTATTGTGCGAGCCGAGCGCAACGCTGCTGACCGGCCGCACCGAACCGTCGCGGTATTCGGTCCGTGGCGACCGTGCAGGGTGTATCTTCGGGTCGCTGGAAATCAGCGCATCGAACTCCGAGAGCGTCTTTGGCTTGTTGCCGCCGTCGGAAACGCTCGTCGTCCTGAGGTGCCGGGCGAACTCGGTCTCGACCTGCACGTCATAGTTCAGCGTCAGATACCGGCGAATGTTCAGGGTCGAATACAACGCGGCGTTGGGATCGGCCTTGCGGGCGATGGTCTTGTTCTCGGATAGCGGGATCGGGATAGGATCGCGCGGCACCCGTTTGCTCGGCCTGAACTTCTCCGCGATCATCTCGCGGAACGCGCTCCGCTCGCCTAGCTTGTCCGCGAGCGTTTCGGCCAGGTGGAGCGCCATGGTCTTTTCGGAGGGCGCGAGCCGGCTGTCGCCGTCGTTGAGCTTGTTCTGGATATAGGTCAGCTGGCTGGCGATCGCCTGCACGGCGTAGCCGCTTCGCTCCGGGTTTCCGTGTGTCGTATGGAGATCCAGCGCGGCATCTATGGCGTGGGAGACGAGATCGTCCCATGACGGCATGCCGTAGGCCGCGCTCACCCCGGCGCCGCAGAAGGCGATTGTGCGTTGAATGTTCAGCGCGCGCGAAAGCGCCAGACGCCCCCGATTGTCGATGTAGTGCTTGGTCAACTCGAACGGCTGGTGAGGCCGCCTGTGCGTCCACATGGATCCGCTGCCCCCGTTTGGCGTTCCCTCTGCGCGAGAAGGCAAAATGGGCGGCAAGCCGGAGAAGAAAAGCCCTAACCCCTCAGCCGGGAACACGCCGACGGCATTTCGCCCCCCCAGGCCGCCCACATAGGCCGCCCCGGTGCGCGGGCAGGGACGCGATACGACATGCCGGCTCCGCCCGGATCGTGAAATCCGGGCGGAGCCGGTGTCGCCTCAAGGCGCCGTCTTCAGGCGTCGACCTCGGTCACCACGCCCGCGCCGACGGTCTTGCCGCCTTCGCGGATGGCGAACCGGACGCCTTTTTCAAATCCGACCGCCTTGGCCAGTTCGAAACGAACGTCGGCGGTGTCGCCCGGCGCGACGAGACCGTCGCCGACCGTGGAGATGACGCCGGTCACATTGGTGACGCCGATGAAGAATTGCGGCTCGTAGCCGCTGGAGAACGGCGTATGCCGTCCGCCTTCTTCCGCGGTGACCACGAACACCTGCGCCTTTCCGGCCTTGTGGGCCTTGATGGCGCCCGGCGCGCTCAGCACCTGGCCGCGCTGCACGTCCTCGCGTTTGAGGCCGCGCAGCAACAGCCCGACATTCATGCCGGCCCGCGCCTCCGGAACATCCTTCCGGAAGGCCTGCGTTCCGGTCACCACGACCGGCGCGCCCTCATTGTCGAGCCCGACGATCTCGACCGTGTCGCCGACGCGGATGGTTCCGCGCTCGACACGTCCGGTCACGACGGTGCCGCGCCCGGAGATCGTGTTGACGCCCTCGATCGGCATCAGAAACGGTCCCGCGAAGTCGCGTACCGGGTCCGGAACCGCCGTATCGAGCGCATCGACCAGCTCGGCGATGACCTGCACGGCGGGATCGGAAAGATCGCCGCGCTGCACAGCCTCCAGCGCCTTAAGAGCGCTGCCGAACACGAAGGGCGCGTTTTCATAGCCGTGAGCGGCCAGAAGATCGCCGGTCTCCAGCTGGATCAACTCCTTCATGTCGGCGCGTTCGCTCTCGTCGAGCATGTCCATCTTGTTCACGAACACGACGATGTGCTTCACGCCCACCTGCCGCGCCAGAAGCACGTGCTCGATCGTCTGCTTCGCCGGTCCTTTCGTCCCGTCGATCAGCAGGATCGCGCCGTCCATCTGGGACGCGCCGGTGATCATGTTCTTCACATAGTCGGCGTGCCCGGGGCAGTCGATGTGGGCGTAGTGCCGCGTGGCGGATTCGTACTCCACGTGACTGGTGTTGATGGTGATGCCGCGCGCGCGTTCTTCCGGCGCGTTGTCGATCTCGCCGAACGACAGCGCCTTGCCGCCAAGGCGCGCCGCCTGGACCTGGGTGAGGGCCGCGGTCAGCGTGGTCTTGCCGTGGTCGACGTGTCCGATCGTGCCGACATTCACATGCAGTTTCTGAGACATTGGTGTCTCCCTTCCTTCAAGTGCGCCGCACGGGATCCGGCAGGCCTTGTCCGATCCCGAGCGGCCATTGGCATTGGCGCGCCAATTCTGGTCCGCGTCCGGCCGGGCCGAATGCGGAAAAAGAAAACCCCGGCGGCGAGGGCCATCCGGGGTCGGGTCGGGATTTGGGATCCGGGACACGAGGGAGGCCGTCGCCTCCCAAGCAAGAGGCGTCAGAAATCCAGGCAATCTGCTGCCGCCGCCGCGATGAGGGTCGCTGCGTTCGGAGCGTTTGCGATGGCGTTCAGGCGGAACATTCCGCGCCTCCTTGAAATTCGTCGCGGGACATAATCCTTTCGGCCGCCAAAATCAACCGCACGCGCCCAGCCGGATTTGCGCTCGCCGCTTGGCTTTCACCCACGGACAAGTAATTTGCGCCCCTTCGCGGACAGAGGGGCGAGCGGGATGTCGAAAAGCCTGGCGGATATGCTTGCGCCCAAAAGCGTGCTGCGGGACCACGCCGCCACGCCGACGCCGCGCGTCACCAACATGGAGCTGTTCTTCGACCTCGTTTACGTCTTCACCATCATCCAGCTCTCGCACTTCCTGCTCCATCACCAGAGCCTGACCGGCGCGCTCGAAGCCGTCATGCTGTTCGCCGCCGTCTGGTGGACCTGGAACTACACAGCCTGGGCGACCAACTGGCTCGATCCCGACCACAAGGCGGGCAGGATCGTCATGGTCGTCCTGATGGCCTGCGCGCTGGGCATGGCGATCGCGATTCCACAGGCGTTCAAGGATCGCGCGCGCCTGTTCGCGGGCGCCTATGTCCTGATGTCGCTGATCCGGCCTTTCTACATGGCGCTGGCCTTTCGCGGTCAGCGGATGGGGCGTAACTATCTTCAGCTCGGGCTCTGGAGCGCGCTGTCCGGCGTGTTCTGGATCGCCGGCGCGCTGTTGCCCCAACACCGCATCGCGCTGTGGGCGGCGGCGGTGATCGTCGACTACGCCGCGCCCTACGCGGGCTTCTGGCTGCCCGGCCTTGGCGCCACCTCCATGGCGTCCTGGCCGCTGAAGGGCCTGCACCTGCTGGAACGCAATCAGCTCATCTTCATAATCGCGCTTGGCGAATCCGTCCTCCTGCTGGGCGGAACGCTGGTGTCCGAACCGCTGGAGACCGGAACGATCGTCGCCGCCGTCATCGGCTTCCTCATCATCGTCTGCCTGTGGTGGATCTATTTCGGGCGAACCTTCCACGAGGGCGAACACGCCTTCGAGCACGCCAGCGACCACTCCCAGATCGCCCGCGCCGGACTGGCCTATGCGCACGGCATCCTGGTCGGCTCGGCGATTGTCGTGGCCGCCTCGATCGAGCTGATCATCGCGCACCCGCATGACGCGGTTCACCTGCCGACCGTGCTGATCGCCGTGCTCGGCCCGGCCATCTTCCTGCTCGGCAACGCGATCTTCCGGCGCGTCATGTCGCGGCGCGTGCCGGTCAGCTACCTGCTCGCGGCGATCGCGCTCGCCGGCGTCGGCGCGGCCTGTCACTATGCGCATCTGTCCGGCCTGTGGCTCGGCGCGGGCGTTCTGGCGGTGCTGGTCGTCGTCGCGGCGATGGCGGGCGCGGGCCGCCCCGCCGGTGAGGCGTGAGCGCCGTGGACGCCGGCGCCAGCCATGACCGCCGTCATCTGGCGACGACAGGCGGGCTGCTCGCCGCGATCCTCGTCCACAACCTGATCTATCCTCTCACCGTGGCGGGGCCGGTCGGGGTCATCGTCTTCTATCTCGTCTACGCGCTGATGTTCGTGATCGCGGCCTGGCGGTTGACCCGCGTCCGCTGGCTGCGGCTCGCAATCGCGGCATCGGGCGCCGCCGTCTTCGTCACGGGCCTGATCAACGCGTTCGCGCCGACCGGCGCATCGGGCATCGCCATCTATCTCGCCTCCATCGTCTATCACGCCGTGATGATCGTGGTGCTGGCTCGCTACACCTTCGCCGCCCGCACCGTGATGACCGACGTCCTGCTCGCCGCCACCTCGCTCTATCTGGTCATCGGCTCGATGTTCGCCGCCATCTTCGCCAGCGTGGAATGGTTCGCGCCCGGTTCGTTCGCGTCCTCGGCCGGCGCCGAGATCACCTGGCAGCTCTTGCTCTACTACAGCTATGTCACGCTCACGACGGTGGGCTATGGCGACATCACGCCGAGCGGCTTCTACGCGCAGGCCTTCGCCGCTTTCGAGGCGGTGATCGGCGTGCTCTACACGGTCATCCTGCTCGCCCGCCTTGTCGGCAAACACACCAGCGCCAACGAGTGACAGCTCGGCCGGTGTGTGCGCGCGCCCCACCGCTGTCATCCCGGCCAAGCGGCGCAGCGGCGCGAGCCGGGACCGTGAGAAGCGGCGCCGCAGGCGGAAATCGCATTGCGATTTCAGCGACGAACGCCCGAAGGCCTGCGGCCGGAGGGCATCAACCGGGACGGCCTCTCTATGGGTCCCGGGTCTCGGCCGGACTTCGTCCGCGGCCTCGCCCGGGATGACAGCGGAGGGCGGCGTCGCACCGGATCTGGAAAGCGTGGCGTCAGCCACGCGTCCCCAGCGAAGGCTGGGGTCCAGTCACCAAAGCCAAGAAGACGACGGCGCCTTTCCTCCACCGCCTTTGGCGGGGGAGGTGGATCGCAAGCCCGAAGGGCGAAGCGAGACGGAGGGGGTGGCGCAAACTTATCCGACCCACTTTTCCGTCGCCCATATTTCTCCTCGCGTCTGGCGCGGGGAGGGTTCGGGAGACGTCTCCGAGTCCATCGAATGTCAGGCGCCGGCCGGCGTGTTGAGAAAAGGTCCGCGAAGCGGGCGCAGCGTGGACAAGACGCTTCGCCTGACCAACGCCCGGGAGTGTCGAGCTCCCGGGAAGCTCGCGGAAACCGGCTCATGCAAACAGGCTCCGGGGTGTCGAAACCGGAGTTCCAGGTCTCGCGGAGAGATCTGCACGCGGGTCCGGGATGCGGAAATGGGTCCAAATGCTGGACGTGGGCCGTGTGATCTCAGACGATCGAGACGCAACCGGTGTTCCCAGCCAAACCCGCCAGCCGCACCGGATCTCAAACCGGTCGCGGGGCGCGTGACGATCGCGTCTTACTCGCTGGTCCTCGCGACCAGCACATCGGCGCGGCCCCACGCGCCCCGGCCTCCCCAATCAGCATGGGGACGCACACGGCATCCCGGATGGCCCTCGGCCAGTCCCAACGCGCAGCTGTGCCAAATCCGGGCGCCGGAAAGAACGCCCTTCAGGATGGCGTCCGATGCGCTCGCCATCTCTTGACGGGCGAGCGTATGGCGATCCGGGGCTCCGGCGGCTAGGCTTCCATCCAATGAGGCGCCGGGCACAGGGCGTCCGCAGGGAGGACGCCATGGCAGGCGACGCCAGCCGGAACCAAACAGATCTTCCGCCATTCTTGCCGCTGCCGTTCCGCTTGCCGGACATCGAGGTGCGGCGCGGGGGCGGCGGGGCGATCTATCTCTCGTCCCGAACCGCCGTTCCAAAGCCCGCCCAGTCCATCCCCCACGTGCTCGATACGCGCGCGGGCGAGCATCCGGACCGGGTCTGGTTGCGGGAGCGGTCGCCCGGCCACGGCCCATGGCGGCAGGTGACCTTTGGCGAGGCCGCGTCGACCACGCGGCGCCTGGGGCAGGCGCTGCTGGATCGCGGCCTTGGACCGGACGCGCCGCTGATGATCCTGTCCGGAAACTCGATCGAGCATGCGCTCATGTCGATCGCGGCGCAGCGAATCGAAGCGCCGGCCACCCCGGTTTCGATGGCGTACGCCACGCTGTCCTCGGACTTCGAGCGCCTGAAATACTGTTTCGACGCGGTCCGCCCGAAGGCCATCTTCGTGCAGACCATGGAGCCGTTCCGCCGAGCGCTCGCCGCTCTGCCGCTGGATGGCGTCGTGGTGATTTCCGCCGACGGGGCCGATGGCTCCGAGGCGCTGGCGATGTTGGCGGAAACGCGTGAGACGAGCGCGCTCGATGATCGGATGGCGCGACTATCCGCTCAGTCTGTCGGCAAGTTCCTGTTCACCTCGGGCTCAACCGGCATGCCGAAGCCGGCGCCGCAGACCCAGGGCGCGATGACCGCCCAACTGGCCGCATTGCGCGCGCTTCAGCCGGACGGCGCCGTCGATGAAGACGATCAGGTTTCGCTCGACTGGATGCCCTGGAGCCACATCTCGGGTGGCAATGTGAACTTCAATCGCTCGATCGAGTTCGGGGCGACGTTCCACATCGATGATGGCCGGCCGGCGGCAGGGCTGTTCGATGCCACCATCGACAATCTCAAGGATATCCGTCCGCAGTATTTCGGTTCGGCGCCGATTGCGTTCGGCATGCTCGCGGAAGCCATGGAAAAGGACCCCGCGCTGCGGGACGCGGTTTTCTCGCGCATGCAGTACTTCGTCTATGGCGGCGCCACCTTGTCAGAGGATCTCTACGCGCGGCTGCAGAAGCTGGCGATCGCCGCGCGCGGTCTGCGGGTCCCCTTGCTCACCATGTACGGGGCCACCGAAACGCAGGGCGTGACGATGACGCACTGGCCGATTGAGCGCGTGGGCATGGTCGGTCTGCCGATCCCCGGCCTGACCCTGAAGCTGGCGCCCGTCGGCGACAAGCTGGAGGTGCGGGTGAAGGGCACCACGGTGATGTCCGGTTATCACAACCTCCCGGAGAAGAACGCCGAGGCGTTCGACGACGAAGGCTTCTACTGTCTCGGCGACGCCGCGCGCTTTGAAGATCCTGAACATCCCGAGAAGGGCCTCGTCTTCGACGGCCGCGTCACGGAGGACTTCAAGTTGGATTCGGGCACGTGGGTATCTGTCGGAACATTGCGTCCGGCGGTTGTCGCCGCCTGCGCGCCGCTGGTGCAGGACGCGGTGATCTGCGGGCAGGACAAGCCCTATGTCGGCTCGCTCGTCTGGCCTTCGCCGGGCGCCTGGGCCGCCGCATTGGCGAACGCGGCCGGCGACGAGACCAGCGCGGTCGAAGCGTTGAGCGAGCAGGTCGCCGCCAGGATCGAGGCCTTCAACGCGGCGCAGGGCGGGGCCTCGCGGAGGATTCGTCGCTTCCGGCTGTTGTTGAAGCCCCCCTCGCTGGACGAGGGCGAAATCACCGACAAGGGCTACATCAATCAGCGCAAGGTTCAGGATCTGCGAGTCGAAGATGTGACGGCCTTGTTTGACTGACGACCGGTCGCGGGAGCCGAACTGAAATCCCGGCACAAGCCGGCATACGCTTGCCTAAGCGGTATTCGCGGGCAAGGTGGTCCGGACGCTCCGGCGGCGATAGGCCCAATGGAGGCGGCCCGATTGGGGCGGGAGGTGAAGGTCGATGGCCCATAGGCCGCAGAAGGAAGAAGCAAGGACGGGTGCGCGCGGGCCGCATGCCGAACGCTCGGCGGCCATGCGCAAGCGTTTGATCTCCGCCGCGATCGATTCCCTCTGCACGCGCGGTTTCGGCGCGACCACGCTTCAGGTCGTGACCGACGAGGCTGGCGTCAGCCGGGGAGCGGTGCTGCACCACTTCCCGACGAAAGTGGACCTGATGCTGGCTGTCGCCGAGTACGCGGCGGGCAAGCAAAATCGCCATGTCGCCCGCCTGCTGGCGGATACCGAACCGGGCATGGAGCGCTTCCTGGGCATCACGGCCGCGACCTGGGATGTGATGAGCGGTCCTCCCGCCATCGCGCTGCTCGAGATCATGATGGGATCGCGCAGCGACCCCGAGCTTCGCCAGCGCCTGGCGCCCGTCATGGGTGAGCTGGAGGCGGCTCAACGCGAGGGCGTCTGGGAGGAGGCGGAACGCGCCGGCATCAAGGACCGGGAGACGATCGAAACGATGGTCTATCTCCACATCGCGGCGATGCGCGGGCTGGTGCTGGACCTCATGTTCTCCGGCGATGCTGGCCGTGTGGACGCCGCCGTCAAACTGCTTGTCCAATACAAGCTCGGCCTGACGGGCCGCCTGATCACGCAACCGTTCGAGCCGCCCTCGAACGACTGATCCCTCCTGCGCGCTATGCCGAGAACCGCTGGCGTCCGCGGCCCCATTGGCCCCTTGTCTGGGGCCTGATTTTCCGGCGGCTTGGGAAATCGACCGCACCCAGGGAGGAGGGTGCGGTCGCAAGGCTAAGGATGCGGGTATGACCCTTATCCTTCTGGACGCCGACTCAGGGCGAGGCGCCCAAGGAGCCCAATGCCGTCAACGTAGATGGCAAATGCCGAGCGAGAAACCTGTAGCGCGGCAAGTGGGGCTCATCGGATGACCTTTCCGGCATCCGAACGACATTTCAAGTCCAAAGGGACGGCAAATGGAGCTGTAGTGACGGAAGGGCGGGGAGTTCGAACCCGTGATCGACCGACTGTCGGCAGCATATATTCGCTAACGCGATAATTAATATTGACGATTGCGGCGCCCCGCATCAGGTTTGGTCTTGGCGGTTGGGTGCGGGACGGGGTCGGGCGGCGGCTTCAAGCCGTCGGCGGTCAGCAAGGCGTCTGGGCGCGTCGTTCTGCGGGAGCGCCTTTGTTATCTGAAGAGGGGTGAACGGCGCTGCGCTGTTGCGGCGGTTGGAACCCTCAAGCCAACAAGAAGCTCATGCAGTCCTATGCTCTCACGATCGACAAGTTTCTCGACCACGCCGCCAAATGGTCCGGGTCTCGTGAAGTCGTAACAGCGGTTGAGGCGGGGAATGTGCGGCGTATCGAGTACGCGCACCTGCGAGAGCGGAGCAACCGACTGTCCGGAGCGCTGACGTCCCTTGGGCTTTCGTTCGGCGAACGTGTCGGCACGCTGGCTTGGAACACCCAGCACCACATGGAAATGTACTATGCGGTCATGGGCGGTGGTCTCGTCTGCCATACGTTGAACCCCCGGTTCTCCGTCTCGCACCTCGCTGCGATCATCAATGAAGCCGAGGATCGCGCGCTCGCTGTCTCATCGAACTTGACGCCGCTGCTGATGGAACTGGCGCCGCAATGCCCATGTATCGAACATATCATTTTCCTGGATGATGAAGCCACGCCTGCTTTGGATGCTGCGAGGGGCTTGTCCGTCCAGGCCTGGGCCCTTGAGGTGTTGCTGGCCGAACGCGGTGCGCCCGTGGTCTGGGGTGAGTTCAGTGAAGAGGCGGCCGCCGGACTTTGCTACACATCTGGCACGACCGGGCAGCCCAAGGGCGTCCTGTATACGCATCGCTCCAACTACCTTCATACGCTGAGAGCCCTTCAGGCGGACGCGATCGCGCTGCGGGGTGATGACACGCTTCTTGTCGGCGTTCCGATGTTTCACGCGAACGGATGGGGTTTGCCGTTCGCGGCGCCGGCGGTCGGAGCGAAACTTGTTCTACCGGGAAGGCGCGCCGATGGCGAGAGCCTAGCGAAGCTGATGCGCGGAGAGCGCGTCACGGTCGCGGCAGGCGTGCAGACATTGTGGCTTGGGGTGGTCGACTATCTGGACGAGGAGGGCGGCGATCTGCCCGACCTCAAGCGTGTTCTGATCGGCGGGTCGAGTTGCCCGGATGCGCTGATACGGCGACTGGAGTCCAGGCTCGGCGCCGAAGTGCAGACGAGTTGGGGGATGACAGAGCTTTCTCCGGTCGGCGCCATTGCGCCGCCGGGGGCGGGCGCCTCCGGCGAGCGGGCTTCTGGTCGCCCGCCGATGGGGCTGGACCTGAAACTCACCGACGCCGGAGGAACGACTCTGCCGGAACAGCGGGGTCCGGTTGGCCATCTCAAGGTCAAGGGACCGAGCGTTGTCGACCGCTACTTCAAGGCCGACAATATAGTGCTGGATCCGGAGGGCTATTTCGACACCGGCGACCTCGCTAGTATCGACGACCTCGGCAATCTGACGATACGCGGCCGGTCGAAGGATCTCATCAAGTCTGGGGGCGAGTGGATCAATCCCGTGGAGATCGAGGAGATAATCGCGCGCGATCCGGCGGTGGGACTCGTCGCGGTGATCGCGCGTGTGGACGCAAAATGGGGCGAGCGTCCAGTCATCGTTGTGGAGGCTCGCCAGGGCGTCGCGCTGGACGAGGCGGCGCTATTGAAGTCCTTGCTGGGGGATGTCGCCGACTGGTGGATTCCCGATCAGGTTGTACAGATCGACGCCATGCCATTGGCCGCGACCGGAAAGATAGACAAGAACCGATTGCGTGCTGACTATGAGAATGGAAAAATCGGAACTAAAGCAGCCACTCGTTGACGTATCGGATTCGGCAGATCTGCCCTGTCGACGATAGGGTAGACATTATGTCCAAGACTTCGACCAAGCGACCGCGACGCAGCAAAGCGGAACAGCGCGCGGAGAGCATCGAACAAATCCTCGATGCGGCCGAGTATCTCTTCTCCAAGAACGGGCTGCACGGCGTGACGCTTCGCGATGTGGCGCGCCGCGTCGGAATTCACACCACGCTTCTCCACTACTATTTCGACGACAAGCAGAACTTGTTCGAAGCGGCCTTCGCTCGCCGTGCGGGTGTGACCAGCGGCCGCCGCATGACGGCGCTTGAGCAATACGAGCAGGAAGCCGGCGACCAGCCGACCGTGGAGGGCGCGCTGCACGCCTTTCTGGATACCGACCTGGATCTCTACTACGAGGGCGGCGAGTTCTGGATGAACTACGCGGCCTTCTGCGCGCGCGTAAGCAACACGCCGGAAGGCGCGGAACTGTTCGACGTTCACTTCGATCCGGTCGTCTTGAAGCTGGTGAGCATATTGAAGCGGGCTCTACCGAATTACTCCGACGAAGACATTTTCTGGGGCTATCACTTCGTAACCGGCGCGTTGATGAACACGCTGGCCCGGTCCGGCCGCATTGATCGCCTGTCAGGCGGCGTCTGCCGTTCCGACGACTTCCCTGCGGTCAAGAAACGCATCGCTCGCTTCATGGCCGCAGGGTTCATGGCGCTCAAGGCGGACTAAGCGGCGCGGCCGCCTGCATGCTGTCCCCCTTCTTGAGAACACTGGCAAGCCACAGGAACAGGATCGTCGCGAGAACGTAGAACGGCGCCAGCGTATAAAGCGCGATCTGCAGTGAATTTTCCGGGTGGCTGGCCCGGAAGTACTCGCTGGCGGCGCCCACATATGTCGGACCCAATCCAAGCCCTATGAGGTTCATCACGAGCAGCAGAAGCGCGCCCGACATTACGCGTTGTTCCGGGCGAACCTCTTCCTGCACCAGGGCGACTGAAGCCGTAAGGTAGAAATAGTTGAGCGACATGGGGCCGATCAGGAAGGCGAGGGCCAGAGGCCAGGACGGCGCCCAAACGAAAGCGATATAGAGCGGTAGGGCCAATACGAGCGAAATCGCCGGCAGAATGGCGTAGGCCTGTCTTGAACGCTTGGCGAAGTGATCGATCGCACGGCCCGAAATGAAGATGCCTGCGCTCATGCCGACGCCAAGGATCAGCGCGTAGTAGATTCCGACCTGCTGCAGCGTCATGCCCTTTTCGCGCATGAGGAACAGCGTCGCAAAGTTTCCCAGCCCGTAGGTGATGAACTGCGTCGCGCCGCTGCCCAGCGCGGCGAGAACCAGCGCTGGTCGTGAGAAGAACATTCTCGACGTTTCAACGAAACCGGAGCGCGGCGTCGCCGCCGCGCTTGCGGCGGATGCATCGGGCGGGGTTTGGGGCGCGGCGATATCGAGGCCGCCGCGCCGGGGTTCGCGAACGAACAACATGACGGCCGCCGCGGCGATCAGACCGCTGCCGCCCAGCACAAGGAACGCAAGACGCCAACTGAATGCGGCCGCGATCGAGGCGCCGAACGCCGCACCGAGCGCCGCGCCAACCGGCGGTCCGAGATTATAGATGCCCAGCGCCGTGCCGCGGATGCCCGGCGGGAAGTAGTCAGAGATGATCGCGTAGGACGGCGGAACGCCGCCAGCTTCGCCGACGCCGACGGTCATGCGCGCCGCCACGAGCTGCGGATAGTTGGAGGCGATACCGCACGCCATCGTCGCGGCGCTCCAGATGCCGCAAGCGATCGAAAGAACCTTCACGCGGTTGGTCTTGTCGGCCAGCCACCCAACTGGAATCGAGATGAAGCAGTAGAAGACCGCGAAGTAGAGGCCGCCGATGAGGCCCAGCTGCTTGTCCGACACATGCAGACTGTCCTGGATCGGCTTGGCGAGGATCGAGAGAAGCTGTCGGTCGAGGAAGTTCAACACGTAGACGAACCAGAGCATGCCAAGGACGAACCAAGCTCGCCCGTCGGGTGAACTGTCGCCCGGGCCAGAACGGGCGTTTGGTGAGACGGCGGAGGCTGTCTCGGGATCTTGTCCGGTATCCATTTCTCACCGTCCCTCGGACTTGAGGGGAGTGGGCGAACAACGCGGAGGGTCGAGCGCGTCTCGAACCGGCCGCCTCGCCGGGCAGGTTTGGGTCTTGAATTTCATGGAGTTCCTCCCGCAAGCGCCCGGCATGCTTTTGGCCTGATCGCGCGGATCACCATGCAGGGCAGGGGCCCGCAGCGTCAATATTCACTAACACGAGCGTGAATATTAATTGACGGCAGGCCGCCGCTACGCAAAACTCACTCTCATAAGAATGAGAGTCATCCGACTCGATCAGGGAGGCTACAATCATGAAATTCGCGCTTCGCAGCGTGTCTGGCGCTGCGCTGTTGATCGGTTTGGCGGGGGCTCTCCCGGCGTGGGCGCAAGACGCCGTGCCGACTTCCTCGCAGCAGACGCCAGCTGACGATTCAGCCAATCAGCCCGCCACGCGGATCGTGGTCACCGGTTCCTACATTCAGGGCACGCCGGAGGACGCGGCGCTTCCCGTGGAGGTGTTCTCACAGGAAGATCTGGAGAAGCAGGGGTCTCCAACCGCGCTGGAGTTCGCGAAGAGTCTGACGATCTCCGGTCCGACGACGGGTGAGTCCTATTACTTCGGCGGTCCCGCGCTTACGGGTTCGGTGAACTACAACCTGAGGGGCATCGGGGCGGACAAGACGCTCATTCTGCTGAACGGCCGGCGAATGAGTCAGAATACCTCCAACATCCCCTCAATCGCCCTGGCGCGGACGGAGGTTCTGAAGGACGGCGCTGCGGTTATCTACGGTGCGGACGCAACCGGCGGCGTCGTCAACTTCATCACGCGCGACCACTTCGTCGGTCTAGAAACCCAGGCGCAGTATAAATACATCGACGGTTCGGACGGCGACTACGGGTTCAGCATCCTGGGCGGCGTGGGGAACGACACCGTCAACTTCATGTGGTCGGGGGAATACGAGCACCGGTCGCGCTTGCGCGCCATCGATCGAGACTTCACCTACGACTCGCTGGATCCCACGCAGGCTGGATACAACCCGGCCCCATGGTCGACGCTGACCAACCTTGCCGGATGGACGGCGCATGGACCGCTTCCGGCGGTTCCGAGCGCGACGTCTGCGGGCGAATTCGGCGCGGCCGTCGGCTTCGCCTCCGACTTCACGCCCGACAGCTGCGCGGCCGTCGGCGGGCGGTACGACAACGCTTACACCTGCGCCTACAACTATATTCCCTACTACGATCTGGTTTCGACGACCGACACCTATCGGGGCTATGCGCAGCTGAACGCGGCGGTCAACGAACACATGGACTTCCATGTAGACGCGTCCTACGGGCAAGTGACCGTGCCGCAGGTGTTCGGCTCGCCGTCGCAACCGATTATTCGCGGCACCGCGCTAGCGACTGGTCTGCTGGATCAGTTCTACGTTCCGATCAGCAATCCGTACGCTGCGGCTTTCGCAGCTGACCACGGCCTTGGCGCAGCATCGGGATTCACGCCGCTCACCTACCGCGCCATCGGTCACGGCGGTAACCCGTTCATGAGCGACGGCGTCGGATATGGCGTCGCCGACCGCGTCGACAATCAGGTTTGGAGAGTCTCGGCGGGATTGAAAGGGGAACTGGGAGACTGGGCCGGAATCGCAAAGGATGTCGGCTACGACTTCGGCGTCACCTACAACCAGTCGATTTCCTACAACACCCACCCGGACATCATCGCCTCGCGCCTGCAAGAGGCGTTGAACGGCTTCGGCGGACCGAACTGCAACGCCGCGGACCTCGATCCCACTCGTTTCGGCACCCAGAACCCGGCCGCCGCCGGGCAGAACGGTTGCATGTGGTGGAACCCCTTCTCGAGCTCGTTCGCCAGTCAGCCGGTTCTGGGTCTCAGCAACCCCAACTATGTCCCTGGCAGCGAGAACTCCGGCGAACTGACGCGCTGGCTGTTCGACGACCGCGCGGTTGAAGCGATCGGCAACAACCTGACGGTTGATCTTGTGTTCAACGGCATGTCCGGCATCCACTTGCCGGGCGGCGAGATCGGTTGGGCCATCGGCGGTCAAATGCGCCAGACGGAGTACCGCGAGAATGTTCCGAGCCCATACGCCAACGGCACCATGCAATGCGCCTGGCCAGACGGTACGACCAGCGCGAATGGTGCGGGCTCGCCGAACCTTGAGGCCAATCCGCTGCCTACGACGGACCCGAACTTCCGTGGTTGTACGCCAGATGCGCCTGGACCGTTTGTGATCTTCACGCCCAACACGCCGGACTATGCGGACCAGCAGCAGTACTCGTTGTTTGGGGAATTCCAGATCCCGCTTCTGGACAGCGTGAACCTGCAGGCGGCTGTCCGCCGCGAGGAGTTCTCGGGCGGACTGGGCGCTACCGTCTACAAGATCGCCGGCAAGTGGGATGTCTATGGCCCGCTCTCTCTGCGCGGTTCTTACGGCACGAACTTCCAGACCCCGCCGATCGGCGTGGTTCCGGGGGAAGTCACGATCGGCGCGCGCACCTTTACGGTGGCGGCGAACAACTGGCTCGCGGCGCGGTTTGTAACCGACAGCAGCCTGAAGCCTGAAACGGCGAAGTCCTGGAATCTCGGCGCGATCTGGGACAGCCAAGGCTTTTCAGCTGATCACAACTTCCGCGTCATCGTCGATTACTTCAACATCGAGACCGAAGACCAGATCGGTCAGATCGCGGACCCGAACACCATCGCCAGCCTGGTGTTCAACGGACCGGGCGGAACGACTACGACGTGTGATCCCAATGTTCAGCCGCTTCTGAACCGCATTTCGTTCAACAGCCCCTGTACGGTCGGAATGAGCGCCATCAACGCATTCTCGGCGGTGTCCACGCGCTACGGAAACGGTCCGGGGCAGACAACCAATGGCTTCGACATTCAGGCCACCTATAGCCTGCCTGCGGGGCCGGGCGACCTGACGCTCGACTTGACGGCGACCAAGGTCACCGAGCTGACGACGGGGCCGACCGCGCTTGACGGCGTCGAGGTCTCTGCGGGCGACGACCGGTTGGGCTATCTCAACTTCGCGACGTTTGCGCTGGCCGCGCCCGAGTGGCGGGCCAACCTAGCCGCGAACTACAGCATGGATCGTCACAATTTCCGTCTCGGCGTGAACTATGTGAGCGCCGTGACAGATGAGCGTGCGGGCATCCAGTACGGCGAGGATGGTGAGGACTGGATTACCACCGACTTCACGTACCGTTTCGAGGTCTCCGACGATCTGGCGCTGACCGCAACGGTCGCGAACCTGTTCGATCGTGACCCGCCGCCGGCTCAGGAAGAGTTCGGCTACGACCCTTGGATGGCGAACCCGCTTGGGAGAACCATCGAGATAGGCGTCAAGAAGTCCTTCTGACGTCTCTTTCCCCGAAGAACTCGACAGGCGGCCAATTGGTCGCCTGTTTTTTCTTGTGTGGGGCAGGGATACGGAGCGTGGTGCATACCGGCCGCAGGTGGATGATAATCAAGAGATCTTCTGATCAATGGGCCTGTGGTGCATCCAGGTCGCATGGTCGGATGAATATGCCTGGGCGTTACGGGATGTTCTTGCCAGTGGGGCCGAGCGCGCGCTAGCAACGCGCCGTGGCGGGTGATCCGTCACAGAATCGCGCTGGCGCCCGAGAGGGCTGAACGGGAATGCAGTGAGAGGCTTGGCCTCAAATCTGCGGCTGTCCCTGCAACTGTAAGCGGCTAGCGCGATGCGCAACGTGGCCCGGACCCAAGGTCCTGGTCGCAGCCACTGGGAGACCGCATGCGGTGTCCTGGGAAGGTGTCGCATCGCGCCATGATCCGTGAGCCAGGAGACCGGCCTGCGCGGGTCGCTCTTGCCCGGGTCCAGGGGATGGTCCAGGCGCGGAAACCCGTCTGAGCGACGAAGCGGCGCAGGGCCGCACCGCAGAACCGGCCCGGCGCATCGCGTCCGTCTGGCTGGCGACGCTGGCGTCGGAGGGGCTCTTCCGGCGTACGCCCTGTGCATGTCGCACGACGCGCACGGGACCAAACATGAAAGTCAAAACATCCAGCCTGTCGTTGATTGCAGCGCTTTCGACGCTGTCGACGGCCTACGCCCAAGCGCCCCAAACCGACGGTGATGTCGAGCGGGAAACGATCGTGGTGACCGCAAGCCGCACCCGGCTTCCGGCCGATCAGGTCGGCAGCGCCGTCACGGTGATCGCGGCCTCGCAAATCCGCGCGGATCAGATCCAGTTCGTGAGAGACGTTCTCCAGGACGTGCCCGGCGTTCAAATCACGAATGATCGCCCCGGGGCGTCCAGCACGGTCAGCATTCGCGGCTCCGACAACGACCAGGTTCTGTTCCTGATCGACGGAATCGAACTCGGCGACCCCAGCGTGATCTCCACCCAGTTCCAAAGCGAACACCTTACTTCGCTGGACGTCGACCGAATCGAGGTGCTGCGCGGCAATCAGAGTTCGCTGTACGGCAGCGACGCGATTGGCGGCGTCGTCAACATCATCACGCAGCGCGCCACGGAGGACGGCGTTCATGTCAACGCCGAAGCTGAAGTGGGATCGGAAAACGCGCGCAGCGCCGGCCTGACCTTGCTTGGCCGCAACGCCGGCGTCGACTACCGGCTGACGGCGACGGGCTACGCCGTGGATGGACCGTCGGCGGCCGACCCTCTGACCGGACCCGCTGTGGAGGACGATGGCTATAGCCGCACGTCGCTGAGCGGCCGCGTCGGTGCGTCGATCGCGGACGGCGTTGAGGCCCAGCTTGTCGGCTTCTACAGCGACAGTTCGACGGATATGGACAACACGGACAGCGACAGCTCCGACAAGGTGGAGAAGGACGAATACGGTCTTGCCGCCCAGCTTACGCACGAGACCTCAACCGGCGCGTGGCGAAACGAGCTGACGCTCAGCCGCTACAACTCGGAGCGTCGCTATTTCGGCATGTACTACCGTCCGCAGGGCGACGGTTATGACGGAACCAAGGATGCGGCGCAGTATGTCACCCGCCTCCGCGCCAGCGAGAGGATCGATATCGCCGCCGGTCTGAGCTGGGAGAAGGAAGAGTCGGAGCAGGTGACGAACTATTCGGGTTCGCTCAACGCCGACATCACGACCAAATCGGCCTTCGCGGAACTGGCGCTGCGTCCGGTTGAGAACCTCACCGTCACGGCGGCGGCGCGGGTCGACGACAACAGCCGGTTCGGAACCTTCGACACCTATCGCGTCACCGCGGCCTACCTCATGCCGGAAGCGTTGGCCGGCGCAGACGTCAAGGTGCGAGCCAGCTATGGCACGGGCGCCAAGGCGCCGGGTCTCTATCAACTTTTCGACCCGACCTACGGCAATCCAGACCTCGAAGTGGAGACCAGCGAGGGTTATGACGCGGGCGTCGACCTGATCTGGGACCGTGCGCGTGTTGAGCTGACCGTGTTCGACAATGACGTCACCAACGAAATCGGGTTCGACGGCAGCCGTCCGCCCTTTGGCGGCTACGCCCAGTTCGGTCGAACGAAATCACGGGGCGTCGAGATGGGCGCGCGGGTCGAACTCGCCAGTTGGGTGGCTATCACGCAGACGCTCACAGTGCTCGACTCTCAGGATGGCGACACCGGATTCTGGAAGGGCCGCCCGCGCTATGCGGGAACGACCGGTGTTGCATTCCAGGTCACGCCGGCCTGGGATCTCAGCGCGCGCTTGCGCTACCGCACCGAGAACGCCTCAAGCTATGGCGGCGTGACAGAGGGTTACGGAACGCTGGATATTCTTACGTCATATGACATCAACGATCGTCTGGAGCTCTATGGGCGCATCGTGAACGTCAGCGACGAAGAGTATCAGATGTCCTGGGGAGCCAACGCTCCGGACCGGGGCGTGTTCGCCGGGATACGCGCCCGGTTCTGATCGATGGCGACGAGACGACGAAGAGGAGACCGGCGCGCGCGCCGGTCTCTGTCGGCGCCGGTCGGCTAGGACTGGACCTGCAGCGCATAGGCTGCGCCGATCAGCGCCGCGAGCGCCAGTGCGGACACAAGCAGCATGTCGGCGCGGACATAGACGCGCAACGCATGCGCCACATCCGCCGCGGACGGGTCGGGGGCGCCCGCGTTGAACCAGCGCTCTTCAGTCCCGCTGTCGTCGCCGCCCGCAGGACGCGAGAGACGAACGCCGAGCGCGCCCGCCATCGCCGCTTCGGCCCAGCCGGCATTGCGGAGCCTGTGTTTGCGCGCTTCGCGCCACGTCGCACTCGCCGCGATCATGGCGCGTGACCATGCGGCCAGAGACACGAGAAGCGCGGCCAGACGAGCGGGAATGATGTTGACCAGCGCGTCGAGGCGCGCCGGAAGCCACGCGAAGGCGTCGTCGTCGCCGTCGTTCCGGCTGACCGCCTCGTGCGCAATGCAGATCGCCTTGTAGGCCGCAACGCCGGGCAGGCCGAAAAGGACGCCCCAGAACGCGGGCGCCACCACGCCGGTAGAGAAATTGTTGGCGAGGCTTCCGGTCGCCGCCCGCGCGAGACCTGCGGCGTCCAACCGGACAACGTCGTGCCCGACCACATGAGCGACCCGCGACTGCGCGCCGGACAGATCGCCCAGTCGCAGCGGAGCGATCGCGCCCGCAACGCTCATGGCGAGGCTGCGCTGGGTGAGCAGCGTCGACATGATCAACGCCTCAACCGCGCGCCCGGGAAGGTTGTTGGGAAGGATCAGTGAAATCGCCAGCGCCGCAGCCGTCACGGCGCTTACGACCAGAACAGTGCTTGCGGCGCCCGCGACACGCCGACCGTGCAACGACCATCGCGGATCGGCGAGCCGCTGGTGAAACCAATTCGCCAGGGCGCTGATCCGCTCGTCGGGGTGTCCGATCGCTTTTGTAATGTGCCTGGGTACCCGAGCAGCGCTTCGAGGATGAGGGCGAGGCAAGTCAGAGCGGCGGAGGTCGAGAGCAACAGGTCAAGATTGAAGTCTGGGTTCATCGGACGGCTATCTCCGCCCCCGCCCATGACTCTGCGTTTTCGGCGGCCGCGCGGCCGGTCATTCCGGCGCTCCATACCATCCGGACAGGCGCAGACATCACAACCCTTTTCTGCGGCGCACGTCGACATACCGGCGCCGATGGGACTTGATGGCGTCCCCGTGCTGGAACATCAAGTTCTGCGGAGGGCCGTGTGCAGTAAATAAAGTTACATGGACGCGCCGACTCAAAGGGAGATTCGCATGCCGGACGCTTACGTCGAGGGATTGTTCCAGACTCAGGACGGGCCGCGAATCGAGTACCGCGTCTATCCGGCTGTCGGCGAGGAGAGGGGCGACCCGGTTCTGTGCCTGCACGGCCTGACGCGGAACCTGCGGGACTTCGAGGAGCTGGCTCCGCGGATAGCGGCGCTCGGTCGACGGGTGATCACAACCTCGCAGCGCGGGCGGGGCGGGTCCGACCCGGACCCCGTTCCGGAGCGTTACACGCCGGCGGTCTATGCGGCGGATATGCTCGCTCTGCTCGATCATCTCGGCGTCCAGCGCGCGATCTATGTCGGGACATCCATGGGCGGCCTGATGACCATGATCACCGCCGCAATCGCTCCGGGGCGGATGTCGGCTGCTGTGCTCAACGATGTCGGCCCGGAGATCGATCCGGTCGGTCTCAAGCGTATTCAAAGCTATGTCGGCGGGGTCAGCGTCACGGGAAATTGGCGCGAGGCGGCGGAGTACTGCCGCGCCATCAATGGCGCCGCGTTCCCAAACGAGCAGGATGAAGCCTTCTGGATATCGTTTGCGCGCAAGATGTTCCGGGAGGTGGCTCCGGGCCAGATCGTCCTGGACTACGACGCGGCGATCTCAAGGAACGTCGCCCCGCCGCCGGGAGATCAGCCTCCGGTCGTCGACCTCTGGCCGCTGTACGACGCGTTGAAGCCGGTCCCCACGCTCCTCATTCGCGGCGCGCTAACAGATATTCTGGCGTCGTCTGTCGTGGAGCGGATGCGGCAGCGCAAGCCGGATCTGGAGGTCGTGGAGACGCCCGGCGTTGGGCATGCGCCGTTCATGACCGAACCGGCCGCCTTCGCCGCTCTCGGCGCCTTCATAGAGGCCCACTAGGCGCCCCGCCATCCCGGGGATTTTTGCCCCGGCTTGAGCGAAGCTTGGATGACGTCCATTATGGCGGATCGGGCCCGGCGAACGGTCGGGCGGGTGCAAGTAGCAGGCGATGTCGTCGATCCTGAAGGAATTCATCGCCAACGAACCGGCCATCCGGAAGGTTTTGTCGCGCTATTTTCGCCGCGCGGAAGACGTTGAAGACCTGGCGCAAGAGGTATTCGTGCGCGCCTTCGCGGCTGAACGCGAGCGAACAATCCGCATGCCGCGCGCATATCTGTTTCAGACGGCGCGTAATGTCGCGCTGAACGAACTGGATCGCCGGCGAAATAGTCCCGCGCAGGCATTGGAGGATTTTCCGGACCCGCATGTCATCAGCATCGACACGCGTCCGGGGCCGGATCGGGAGTTTGAGGGACGCGCGCAACTCGCCCACTTTCTTCGGGCGGCTGCGACCTTGCCGGATCAGTGCCGCAGGGTGTTTCTGATGAAGAAGGTGGATGGGCGGACGCAGCGCGAAATTGCCCACGCCTTGGGCATATCGGAGAGCACGGTCGAGAAACATCTCGCCCGCGGCCTGTTGATGGTTAGAAACTACCTCGCGTCACAAGATGGGCGCGACGGGAGCAGAACGGACGGCGCGGCCGTGATCCACGAGATCCGCCGCCGCAGCGGAGAAGGCGAGTGACCAAGGACGGTCGAACAATCTCGTTTCCGGAGCCTGCTCAGGTTGAGGAGGAGGCGGCCCTGTGGGTGGTCCGTCTCTCCGAACGGGTGCTTTCCGCTGAGGAGCAGGCCGAATTCGAGGCTTGGAAACGCAAGAGCACGCGTCACGCCGAGACATTTAACCGTTTGCGCGCCCAGTGGGACGATCTCGACGCCCTGGGCTCGCTGTCGGGGCCGACATCCGCCGCCGAGGACGCCGGTGTGCGGACTGCGCGCCCGCTCGGCGCATGGGCCGCCGCGCTGGTGGCCGCGCTCGCCCTGGGCGGCGGCGCCTGGGTCATGTTCGGCGCCCGGGAGCCGCAGCAGGTGCAGGTGGCCGCTTTGGTGACGGACGGCGCTTTCGAGACCACAGTCGGTGAACGCGAGGCGATCGAGGTCGCCGACGGTTCGGAAATCCTGCTCAATACGGCGAGCCGCGCTGAGATCGATCTCACGCCGGAAGAGCGGAAGGTAAACCTTCTCGAGGGCGAGGCTTACTTCAAGGTCGCCCACGACAAGTCGCGCCCGTTCCGGGTCTACTCGCACGAAGGCGTGGTCGAGGCGGTCGGCACGGCGTTCTCCGTGCAGGTAGAAGGCGACTCGCTTCGCCTGGTCGTGGAGGAGGGCAAGGTCGCCTATATCCCCGCGGACGAGTCGGATGACGGACCGGTCGTTTATGTCGCCGCCGGCCAGAGCGCGACATTCGCCGCCCGCCGCAAAGTGATCGAAACGCTCGACCCCGAAACGATCGAACGCAAGCTCTCCTGGCGCGGCGGTCGGCTGACCTTCTCGGGCGAACCGCTGTCGGAGATGGTTCACGACGTATCCCGCTACACGAATGTCTCGATCGAGATAGCCGACCCGCAACTCGCATCCATGCGCATGGGGGGCTATCTTGAGATTGGCGACATTGATGGCATGTTGGCTGCGCTCGAGGATGGATTTGGCCTCGAGGTGGAACGCATAGACGAAACGCACGTCCGGATCGTCTCCGCCGCCGAGTGACGGAAATTCGTGAGAGTTGATTCCCTAGTCGGACGGCCGCCCCAGACATCGCACGACAAACCGCGCTCGCACGATGCCGCGACGGAAAGCGTGTCGGGCGCGCCACATATTTCTGAACCCGCAAAGAATTTTCATGGGCGACTGGGGGAAGCGCGTTCGCAGCCTGTCATCCCCGTCAGAACCGGCGGAGTCCCGCTCAGGGCGTACCGGCCGGCAAACCAGAAGGGAGGGAACGGGCTGCCGCTGTTACGGGCGGTCATATGGAGCGGAGCGCTTGCGTTCACGCCCATACTGACAGCCTCGCCGGCGAGCGCCCAGCAGGTTCTACAGCAGGCTGCCTACGACATTCGTATCGAGGCCGGCACCCTTGCCGATGCACTCGTCGAATTGGCGCGGCAGACCAATGTGAAACTGTTGTTTCCCTACGAATTGGCGAGCGCGACGACGGTTCAACCGTTGTCAGGCCGGTACACATTTGAGGACGCCCTGACAGCGCTGCTTCAGGGCACGGGTTTCTCCGGCGGACTTGTCCGGGAGGGGGTCGCGCGAGTGACCCCTCCGGCCAGGATAAACCAGAGGGAAGAAACCGTGTCGCCCAAGACCAAAGCATCCATCCTCACCGGCGTTTCCACGCTTGTCATGGGCGCCTTCAGCGCGCCCTCCTATGCTCAGGAGGCGGCTGTTGCGCCGCAGCGTGACGTTGTCGTCGTGACCGCCCAGCGCCGCGAACAGGATCTTCAGGAAGTTCCGTTGTCCGTGTCGGCGTTCTCGTCCGAAGAGCTTGAAGATATCGGCGTCGCCGAGCTCACAGAGGTCGGCAAGTTCACCCCCAACGTCACACTGGAAGTTTCGCGCGGTACGAACTCCACGCTCACGGCCTTTATTCGTGGCGTCGGTCAGCAGGACCCGGTCGGCGGGTTCGAGGCTGGCGTCGGCATCTACATCGACGATGTTTACCTGAACCGCCCGCAAGGCGCCGTGCTCGACGTGTTCGACATTGAGCGCATCGAGGTTCTGCGCGGCCCGCAAGGCACGCTGTATGGTCGCAACACGATCGGCGGCGCGGTGAAGTATGTGACCCGTCGACTCGCAAGCAAACCGGCCGGAAAATTCCGTCTTAGCGTCGGCGATTACGGGCGTCTCGAAGGCGTCGCGACGGCCTCCACGCCCTTGTCCGACACCTTCCGTGTCGGCGCTTCGGTCGCTGGCCTGACGCACGACGGATACGGCGACAACCTCTATCTGAACGGCGTTGAGAACTACAACAAGGAGGTTGTCGCCGCGCGCGTCGCCGCCGAGTGGGATGCGTCCGATACGCTGCAATTCCGCTTCTCCGGGGACTACCTGCACGACACGTCCGATCCGCGTCAGGGCCATCGTCTGATTCCGGGTCAAATCTCCAACACGCCGGTGCTGGGCGACGTCTACGACACGCAGGCGGGACTCGCGCAACCCACCCAGGACCTGATCGCCAAGGGCGCGTCGCTTGTCGGCGAATGGGAAATCTCTGATTCCTGGACGCTGAAGAACATTCTCGCTTACCGTGAAGACGCTTCCTCCACTCCGATCGACTTCGACAGCCTGCCTGCGATCGACGTCGACGTGCCCGCGATCTACGAGAACGACCAGTTCTCCGAAGAGCTGCAACTGTTGTATTCCGGCGATCGCCTCAACGGCCTTGTCGGCGTCTACTATCTCGATGCGAATGCGCTCACCGCCTTCGACGTGGTGCTTGGAACGACCGGCGATCTGATCAGCCTGCCGGGTCTCAACGCGCAGACCTATGGCGATGTGAATACCGACACCTGGTCGATCTTCGCGGACTTCACCTACGACATCACCGACACCGTCTCCCTGACGCTGGGCGGGCGCTACACCAACGATACGCGCAGCTCCGAGGTTCTGCGCCGGACCTTCATTGGCGGCTACTCTCCGCTGTTCGGCGGAACGGCGGTGCCGATCGCGACGACCTCGAACTTCAACGGCGAGAAGGAATTCACCGACTTCTCACCGCGTTTCTCCGTGGCTTGGGAAGCGGCGCCGGAGCAGAATCTCTACTTCACCTATGGCCAGGGCTTCAAAGGCGGCGGCTTCGACCCGCGCGGTCAAACCTCGGCGGCGCCGGACCTCGATCAGAACGGAACGGTCTCCGAGAAGGAGATCTTCGAATTCATGCAGTTCGATCCGGAGCAGGTCGACAGCTACGAGATCGGCTGGAAGGGGACCCACTTCAACGGTCGCGCCCAGACCAGCCTCGCGGCGTTCTACATGGACTATCAGGACGTGCAGGTGCCGGGCTCCATCGGTGTCGACACCAACAATGACGGCATCAACGACACCTTCACCGGCGTCACCACCAACGCGGGCGCGGCGACCATCAAGGGCCTCGAGTTCGACGGCATGGTGCATGTCGGCGAAGACTGGATCACCTCCGGCGACGCGCTCGATTTCACGACCTCGATTGGCTACATCGACGCCAAGTATGACGAGTTCGTCGATGCGTTCGGCGTCAACGTCGCCGATCAGCGGGTGTTCCAGAACACGCCGGAATGGACCGCCAGCGGACGCCTCTCCTATGTGGCGCCGGTGGGGTGGTTCGGCTCCACGGGCACGTTCAGCATCATCGGGTCGGGATCCTATCGCGGCGACTCCAGCCAGTTTGAAGCGCCCAACCCGTATCTCGATCAGGAAGCCTACACGTTGTGGGATCTCTCCATGGTCTATCGCAACGACAATGGATGGAGCCTCGGTCTGCACGGCAAGAACCTGACCGACGAGGAATACAAGGTCGCGGGCTATAACTTCGTCAGCATCAATCCGGCGACGAACGTGATTACGCCCACGCTTGGCCTCGAAGGTACGCTGACGGCGTTCTACGGCGATCCGCGCACCCTGACGCTGACGCTCGGTTACGAGTTCTAATATCTCCCCCGTGCGTCCGGTTGCATGCCCGGACGCATCTCCTCGAGCCGCCCGGGCGTAGCAACGTGCGGGCGGCTCTTTCCCTGTCCAGGAGGAAGGCGATGACAACCGGGGTCGAGACGGAGCGCGAGGGTTCCGCGGTGCGATCACGCGCATACGTTCTGATCGTGCTGACGCTGGTCTACGCCTTCAACCATATCGATCGTCAGGTTCTTCTGATCCTGCTCGAACCGATCAAGGCCGAACTTCACCTGCGCGACAGCGATCTGGGCCTGATCACCGGCATCGGATTTGCTGCCGTCTACGCAACGCTGGGCATCCCGGTTGCGCTTTGGGCCGACAGAGGCGTTCGGCGCGATATCGTCGCTCTTTCATTGGCGGTCTGGTCGTTCATGACCGTCCTCTCGGGGCTGGCGCACAACTTCATTCAGCTCCTTGGCGCACGCATGGGAGTGGGAGTGGGGGAGGCCGGCGGCACGCCTCCGGCCACCTCGATGATCGCGGACCTCTATCCGCCGCATCAGCGCGCGACAGCGCTTGGCATCTACACGCTGGGCATCGGTCTGGGCATTCTCGCCGGCTTCCCGCTGGGCGGTTTCGTGTATGAACACTGGGGATGGCGGGCCGCCTTCTTCGTCGCGGGAGCGCCCGGACTTCTTCTGGCGGTGATTGTGCGCCTGACTGTCGCCGAACCGCCGCGTGGCGCTCGACAGGCGCAGGATGTCCCAAGCATAGGAGAGACGTTCCGCTTCATGCTCAGCCAGCCTTCATTCCTCTGGCTGCTGGCCGGATGCATGTTGATATGCGTTTCCGCCAACGCGTTCCTGGCGTGGACCTCGCCGCTCCTGATCCGCACATACGCCGCCAGCGTCGGCGAGGTCAGTTTGGCGCTCGGTCTTCTGGTGGGCGGTCTGGGCGGCGCCGGAGCGGTGATCCTTGGGGCGGTGTGTGACCGACTTTCGAAGAAGGATCTGCGGTGGCGGCCGTGGATGATCCTGATTTGCGCCGTCATCGGTCTTCCGTTCGCGTGGGGGTTTCTCCATGCCGCGTCGTTGCGGGAAGCATATATCTGGAATGTGGTCCCCAGTTTCATTGGTCTGATCTACGCGAGCATCGCCTACACGGCGGCGCAGGAACTTGTGGGGGCAAGAATGCGGGCGACTGCAAGCGCCTTCACTCTGTTCTGTCTGACGTTGCTGGGCATTGGGGGAGGCCCGACGATCGCGGGCTTTCTGTCGGAATTCTTCGCGGATCGCGGCTCTGACGCGCCGTTGCGAGAAGCGCTTCAGGTCATGCTCCTGTTCAACGCCCTAAGCGTGGTGTGCCTTTTGTTCGCAAGCTTCACCTATCGCCGGGATGTGGAGCGTGCGCGAGCGCAGGCTGCCTGATCGTCGCGTCAGGCTTACGCGATCCGCCAATCCAGAGGTTGAACCGCGGGCCGAACGGTAGGAGGGTCGGGCCTCAGCAACCCTCGAGGCCTTCCATGCCCAAAACCATCCGGATCGACTTTGTGTCGGATGTCGTCTGCCCGTGGTGCGTCATCGGTTTGCGCACGCTTAAGCTGGCGCTCGACAAGCTGGAAGGCGAGGTGACGGCCGAGATCCATTTCCAGCCGTTCGAATTGAATCCGGGTATGCCGCCGGAAGGGCAGAACACGACTGAGCACGTTCAGGAGAAATATGGTTCCAGCGAGGAACGCTCCGCGCAGGTGCGGGAGATCATCCGCATGAACGGCGAGGCGCTGGGGTTCACCTTCAACTACGGACCCGAGAGCCGGATCTGGAACACGTTCGACGCCCATCGCTTGCTGCATTGGGCGGGCCTGAAGGGACAAGGGCGACAGCTGAAACTGAAGGAGGCGCTTTTCAAGGCGTGCTTCACCGAACAGCTCAACATGTCAGATCATCAGGTTCTGGCGGAGACGGCGGCCTTGGTCGGCCTCCCCAAGGCCGAGGCCGCGCGAGTGCTTGCGGAAGGCATCTACGCTGACGAGGTGCGCTCGGAGGAGGCCCGCTGGCGCGAGATGGGAATCCAGGCGGTGCCGTCTGTCATCTTCGAACAGCGCTGGCTGGTGCAAGGCGGGCAGCCGCCGGAAACCTTCGAGCAGGCGATCCGCCAGATTGTGTCAGGCGAGGCCCAGGCCGCCGAAGCCTAGGCCGCAGAAGCCAGGCCGTTTCGCTGGGCGCGTCAGGCGGCCGACTTGGCGCGCACCCGGCAGTGTTCCAGTTCTTCCTTCGACAGCGCGCGTACGCGGCTGATCTCGCTGATCAGGTCCCGTTCGGCCAGCGGTTTCGAAAGATACCCGGTCATGCCCAGGTTGAGATAGCGTTCGCGATCGCCGCTCATCGCGTCGGCGGTCAGGGCGATGACCGGAATATCCGACCATTCGTCGTCCGAGTTCCGGATCTCCGCGATCGTCGCCAATCCGTCCATCACCGGCATATGCACGTCCAGCAGAACGACGTCGAACGGCTCCCCGTGAAGCGCGGTCATCGCCTCGCGTCCGTTGCTGGCCTCGACAATGCGCATGTTGAACGGGCGCAGGAACAGCGTCGCGACCTGACGATTGATCGGGTGATCGTCGACCAGCAACACGCGCAGGTGTTGCGAGCGCAAATTGCTGCGTTGCGCGTCGTCGTCCTCGTCGCCGCTTTGGCTGGCGAGGCGGTAGCCGCCGCTGGGCTCGCAGGCGCGGAAGCTGAAGGTGAACTCCGAGCCGCGATCCGGCTCGCTCGTCACCGAGGTCTCGCCGCCCATCATCTCCGCAAGCCGGCGCACGATCGAAAGACCGAGCCCGGTTCCGCCGAACTGTCTTGAGGTCGATTCATCGGCCTGAACGAATGGCCGGAACAGGCGGGCCATGGTGGCTTCATCCATCCCGAGCCCGGTGTCGGTCACGCGCACGCGGACAATGTAGTCGCCGCCGTCGAGCGGTTTGGCCGAGACGAACACCTCGACACGGCCCTTGGATGTGAACTTGATGGCGTTGGAGACCAGGTTCGACACGCACTGGCGAACGCGCACCGAGTCGAAGTTCAGAACCGGCGGCAGTTCGGCGTCCAGACTGAGATTGAACTCAAGGCCCGCTTCTTCGGCCTTCGGTTTCCACAACCGATAGATGCGCCGCATCGTGTGGGCGAGATCGTTGTCCGACGGCACGATAGAGAACTTGCCCGCCTCAATCTTGGAGAGATCGAGCACATCGTTCAGCAGCGCCATGAGATTGCGGCTTGAATCCAGGATCACGCCGACCTGTTCGTGCTGTTCTTTCGACAGGGCGCTCATCTCCAGCACCTGAGCCATGCCGAGAATGCCGTTCAGCGGCGTGCGGATTTCGTGGCTCATATTCGCAAGGAAGGCCGACTTCGCGTTCGACGCGGCGATGGCGTCCTTGCGCGCCCTGTCGAGTTCCTTTTGGCGCTGGCGGTCCTCGGTCACGTCCATCGAGATCGCGACGCGTCGCCCGCCCGACATTTTCTTGTACCGCACCTCGACCGTCTCGCCCTGCACGGTCGTCATATCGTGAGGTTCGCCGGAATCGGCGAGGGCGCTCAGGCGCTGCACATGGCCTTCGACGATCTCCGCGGAGGCCTCGGGCAGAAGGCGCCGCAAGCTGTATCGCAGCGCGTCCTCGAACGTCTGCGCGCCATGCAGCTCATATGCGTCGTAGAGGTGCGGGAAGCAGCGTCGCGATAGCGAGTTGTAGAGACGTGGCGGTCCGCTGGGTTCGAACACGCAAATGCCGGCAGGCAGGCACTCCAACGCTTCCGAGATCACAGGATCCATGTCTGGTCGTACAGGCATATTATGACGTCTCCCCCTCGAAGCGGGCTTCTCCCGGTCCGTTTCGAGCGAGGCGGATAATGTCTGGGTATCCCTAATATTTCGCTTAGGCATCCGCCTTTAGGCGATGCCGATCGTGTCTTGCACACGGGATTCCGGTGCGAAAGCTTAGGAGGTGGTCGCGGCCGGGATCCGCGTCCAGGATCTGGCAGATGGCGGTCACGTTGATGGCTCAGGGCGCGTGGCCTGAATCACATCCATGGGTGTCGACGAACCGCCTGCGAGCGAACCGGAGACGCGTTTATCTAAGGGGTTTCTAAGGTGAACCGTGGCGTTCCGGCTAACCCCTTGAAAAGGCTGGAGCGGGTAGTGGGAATCGAACCCACGTATTCAGCTTGGAAGGCTGCTGCACTACCATTGTGCTATACCCGCGCAGGCCGTGCCCGGCAGACCGCGCGAGATAGGCGAAAACGGTCGCCAAGTCCACACATCAACAACGCTTGAAGCGATCTCGGCTCAGGCGATCCGCCTGGAAAGATCGGCCGTGATCGCCGCGAACACGTTCTCGAACATGTCTTCGGTCAGGCGACCGGTGTTCGTGTTGTAGCGCGAGCAGTGATAGCTGTCGTGGAAGGCGAGGGGACCGTTCGGTCCGTCGATCACGTATCGGAGGGCGTGGCCGAACGGGTAGTCGGCCAGCCGGGCGCCCAGAGCCCGGATCGTGGAATCGTGGGCGATCCGGCCCAGCACCAGGATCGCCTTCAGCCGGGGCAGTCCGGCGATCCGCGCGGCGAGGAACGGCCGGCAGGCGACAATTTCCGCGCCGGTCGGCTTGTTTTCTGGCGGCAGGCAGCGAACTGCGTTGGAAATCATGGTCTTTTTCAGCTTCAGCCCATCGCCCGGGTCGGATCGATAGGTCCCGGACGACAGGCCGAACTTGTTTAGCGTCGCGTACAGCAGGTCGCCCGCATAGTCGCCGGTGAAGGGGCGGCCGGTCCGGTTGGCCCCGTTCATTCCCGGCGCGAGGCCCACGATCAGCAGCTCCGCGGTGTCCGTCCCGAACGAAGGCACAGGCGCGTTGTGCCAGTCCGGGTGGACCGCCCGGTTGGCGGCGCGAAACGCTGCGAGACGCGGACACAAAGCGCAGTCCAGCGGGGCTTCGGCCGGGACGGGGCTTCCCGCGGCGGAGGCGGAACGGGCTGACATTACAGAGGTTTCTCCCGCGTCGGGCGGCGCCCGGACGGGGCCAGGGCAGGCTGTTTGGTGGGAATTAGGATGAATGCCGGGTGGCCGTAAACACGAGGCGCCCCTATATGCGGTGCGAAATCGCGGAAACGGCCAGAAATGTTGCGGCCGCGAAGCTGTTCATGTATTCAGGCGGTTTACTGGGAGATTTGAATGGCACGAGTCACCGTCGAGGATTGCGTCGAGAAGGTTCCGAACCGCTTTCAGCTGGTTCTTCTCGCTGCGCACCGCGCCCGGCTCATCCGCCAGGGTTCGCCCCTGACCATCGACCGCGACCGGGACAAGGATCCGGTGGTCGCCCTGCGTGAAATCGCCGGCGAGTCGATCGATCTGGAGACGGTCCGCGACAGCCTGGTCGCCGACCTGCAGGAGATCCGTCCGAGCGAGGAGACCGAGCGCGAGGCCGACCAGAAGGCTCTGGCCGCCGCCCCGACGTCTTCGGAAGAAGACGTGCTGAAGGCCTACCAGGTCGAGATGGAGTCCGCCCGCGAAGAGCGCTTCTAGCGGAGGAAACCCCATGGGCGGTCCGGCGCCTACGGCGCCTGCCGGCGGAAAATCCGCCAGGGCGCCCGGTAAGGTGAAAGCAAAATCGGATGCCGTCTCCCCGGAGACGACGCCCGCGCAGGATGTTGCTGCGCCGGAACCTGGCGAACAGGCCGCCAAGCCCGCCGTGCGCAACTCCAGGGGATCGCGCGGCTTCCTTCGCCAGTACGAACTGGTCGATCAGGTAAAGGCGTATGAACCGGACGCCGACGAAGACGCGCTGAACCGCGCCTACGTCTACGCCACGCTGAAGCACGGTCAGCAGAAGCGCCACAGCGGCGACCCCTACTTTGCGCATCCCGTGGCCGTCGCCGGTCTGCTCACCTCGTTGAAGCTCGACCAGGCAACGATCATCGCAGGGCTCCTGCACGACGTGGTCGAGGACACCGACACGCCCGTCTCGGAAATCCGGGAGCTGTTCGGCGATGCGGTCGCGGACCTCGTGGACGGCGTCACCAAGCTGCCGCGTCTGGATGCTGCGCGCCCGCTCCAGAAGCAGGCCGAGAATTTTCAGAAGTTCATTCTCGCCACCACGAAAGACCTCAGGGTGCTTCTGGTGAAGCTGGCGGACCGGCTTCACAACATGCGCACCATCGAGTTCATGCCCAAGCCGGAGAGCCGGCTGCGCATCGCGCGCGAGACGCTGGACATCTACGCGCCGCTCGCCCGGCGGGTCGGTCTCTCGATTTTTGCGACCGAATTGGAGGACCGCGCCTTCAAGGTCGTGAACCCGGAAGCCTACGAGGCCGTCGAGAAGCGCGTCCACGAACTGGTCGACGACGACCATGGCGTTCTTGACCGGATGCAGGGCGAGATCGCGCAGGTCATGGCCGCGCGCGGCGTGCATGGCGACATCAAGGGCAGGGTGAAGCGCCCCTACTCAATCTGGCGCAAGCTCGAATCCCGTTCGATTTCATTCAAGGACCTTGGCGACGTCTTCGCCTATCGTTTGATCGTCGACACGGTCGAGGATTGCTACAAGGCGCTCGGCGCCGCCCACCAGCAATGGCATGTGCTGTCCGAACGCTTCAAGGACTACATCTCCGTTCCCAAGCCCAACGGCTATCGGTCGCTTCACACCACGTTTCTGGGTCCCGGAAACCGCCGCGTGGAGTTGCAGATCCGCACGAAGGAGATGGACGAGATCTCCGAACGCGGCGTCGCCGCTCACTGGCGCTACAAGAACAAGCGCTATGGCTTTGACGCCGAGGGCGCGCGCGCCGGCGGCCTGGACGCCGAAGCCGAACTCACCGCGTTCGCCGACATGCTGGCCCACGGCGCGGAGCCCGAGGAATTCCTCGAACACGCCAAGCTGCAGATGTACCGCGACAGCGTGTTCGTGTTCACGCCGAAAGGGCAGCTCGTGAAACTGCCGGCCGGCTCGACGCCGCTCGACTTCGCCTATGCGCTGCACTCCGAGATTGGCGACACCACGGTCGGCTGCCGGATCAACAACGCCGAGCGCCCGTTGCGCACCCAGCTTGAGAACGGCGATGTCGTCGAAATTCTGCGCGGTCGTCGGCCGGCGGCGCACCCGAACTGGGAGGGGCTGGCGGTCACAGGGCGCGCCCGTTCCGCCATCCGTCGCCTCACGCGCGCCGCTGAACGCGGAGAGTACATCGCCATCGGCAACCGCCTGATCGAGCATGCGCTCAACCGCATCGACCTCGACAGCGCCAAGGTGAACCTCTCTGAGATGGCCGCTCGCGCGGACTTCGACAAAGTAGAAGATCTCGCCGAGGCGCTCGGGCGCGGTCGCCTGACCACCGCCGAGCTGATCGCGCGCGCCTTCCCGGGGATGGACGATCCGGGGCCGCACGCCGCCGGCAGCCATCGCGTCGAAGCGCCCAGCCTGATCGTGGGCGCCGAGTTGACGCCGGGCGTGACCATCCGATTGGCCGAGTGCTGCTCGCCTCTGCCGGGAGACCGCATCATCGGCATTCTCAAGCCGGGCAAGGGCGTGGAGGTCCACGTCATCGATTGCGCGCGCCTGGCCGAGCACGAGGACGTTTCCGATCGCTGGATCGATCTCAAATGGCGCCAGGGTTCGGCCGAGGGCGAGGAAGTGCTGGCCGTCGGCCGCATCCACGTCACCACAGCCAATCGCCGTGGCGCGCTCGCTCTGCTCGCCAAGACGGTTTCCGACGCCCAGGGCAACATCATCAACGTGAAAACCTTGAAACGTTCACCGGACTTCTTCGATTTCGAATTCGATGTCGAGGTCGAGGACGCGCGCCGGCTGACCCAGATCGTGGCGGCTCTCAGGGCCTTGGCGGTCGTCGACGCCGCCGAGCGGGTGAAGGGCTGATCACAGCCCGGACCGGCTTCTAACAGAACCGCCCGATTGAGCGGCGGGGCGAACGGGGGTACGCAGGCTCGAAACGCCAGCCCCAGCCAGTTACGGACCTAGATGAACACCAACGACGTACTCGACGAATTCCGCAAAGTGGGAGCGCTGCTGGAGGGGCACTTCATCCTGTCGTCTGGCCGCCGCAGCCCGGTTTTCCTGCAGAAGGCGCTGGTTTTCTCCCATCCCGAGACGACTGAGCGGCTGTGCGGGGCGCTGGCGGTAAAGCTGAAAGAGACGTTCGGGAAAATTGACGTGGTGGTGGGCCCCGCCGTCGGCGGTCTCATTCCGGGTTACGAAACCGCCCGCCAGTTGGGCTGCCGTTCGATCTACACAGAGCGCGAAGGCGGCGAGATGACCCTCCGTCGCGGCTTCACCGTGCAGCCCGAAGACGCCGTCATCATCGTGGAGGACATCGTGACCACGGGGGTGTCAATGCGAGAGACGCTGGCGGCGCTGAAGGCGGCCGGCGCCAATGTGATCGGCGCGGCCTGCATCGTCGATCGTTCCAACGGACGCGCCGACACCGGCGGCCTCAAGCTGGTCTCGCTCGCGGCGGTCGACTTTCCTGACTATGACGCAAACGATCTGCCGCCCGAACTGCAAGCCATTCCGGCGATCAAACCTGGATCGCGGGGTCTCAAATGAGTCTCCCTCGCGCCCGCCTCGGGGTGAACATTGATCACGTCGCCACTGTGCGCAACGCGCGCGGCGGCATCCATCCGCTGATCGGTCGAGCGGCGATGGCCGCCGAATGGGGCGGGGCGGACGGCATCACCATGCACCTCCGGGAAGACCGGCGGCACATCCTCGATCCGGACCTGCTGGCGGTCCGGGAGGCGACGGATCTTCCGATCAATCTGGAAATGGCGGCGACCGAGGAAATGCTGGATATTGCTCGGCACTTCAAACCGCGCGCCGCCTGCATCGTTCCCGAGAAGCGCGAAGAGCGCACGACGGAAGGCGGTCTCGATGCGGTTGGCGCCCACAACCAGCTGGCGCCGATCGTGGCGCAGCTGCGCGACGAGAAAATCCGCGTGTCGCTGTTCATCGAACCGTCGTCGGAGCAGGTGAAGGCCGCCCAGGATCTCGGCGCTCGCGTGGTGGAGTTTCACACCGGGCGTTACTGCGATCTCGTCGCGCAGGGCGAGGACGCCGAAGCGCAAGTGGAGCTTGGTCGGCTGAAGGCGGCGGCTGTCGCCGGGACGGCCTGCGGGCTCGAAGTCCACATGGGGCACGGCATCACGTTCGAAACCGTCGGCGAGATCGCCGCGATCCCCGAGGTTCGCGAGCTGAACATCGGGCACTTCCTTGTCGGCGAGGCGTTGTTTGTCGGTCTTGAAGCGGCTGTGCGCCGAATGAAGGAGCTGATCGACGCCGCGCGGGAAACGCCCGCATGATCCTCGGGCTCGGACAGGACACCTGCGACATCCGTCGCATCGAGAAGTCGCTTGAGCGCTTCGGAGATCGTTTCACTCAGCGGGTCTTCACGGACACGGAGCGCGCGCTGGCCGATCGCCGTCGTCGTCGCGCCGAAACCTACGCGAAGCGGTTCGCCGCCAAGGAGGCCTGCGCGAAGGCGCTGGGAACCGGCGTGCCAAGACGCGGCGTTCACTGGAAGCACATGGGCGTGGTCAATCTGCCGACCGGTCGTCCGACCTTCGAACTGTCGGGCGGCGCCGCGAAGCGCCTTCAGGTGCTGACGCCCAACGGGATGACGGCGTCCATTCATCTGACCATCACCGACGAATACCCTTATGCGCAGGCGATGGTGATCATCGAGGCGCAGCCTCTCGTCGTTGGGCTCGGCTGATGCGTCCCAATTCAAGCGATACGGGCAAGCGCCGGAAAAACCGGAGCCGCGGCGCCCGCAAGCCGCCATCGCTGAGCCCGGCGGCGCGCGAGGCCTGCGAGGAAATACTCGGCGTTTCGTTCAAGGACCCCACGCTTCTGGATCGCGCGCTCACCCACCGCAGCGCGGCGCACGGCGACACGGCGCGTCTGAGCAATGAGCGGCTGGAGTTCCTCGGCGACCGGGTGCTTGGACTGGTCGTGTCGGAAGCCCTTCTGGAGACGTTTCCGTTGGCGCGCGAGGGCGAACTCGCGCCGCGTCTCAACGCGGTGGTCAGCCGGGAAACCTGCGCGCAGGTCGGCGCGGCGCTTGGGGTCGGCGCGTATCTTCTGACCGACAAGTCCGAGCGGGACGGCGGCGCCGCCGAAAAGCCGACGCTCTTGGCCAACGCCATGGAAGCCATTCTCGGCGCGGTCTATCTCGACCGGGGGCTGTCGTCGGCGCGGGCGTTCGTGAAACGTCACTGGAAGGCGCCCCTGTCCGGAGCGGCCACTGCGCCGCGCGAACCCAAATCCGCCCTTCAGGAATGGGCGCAGGGTCTGGGCCGGCCCGCGCCGGTCTATTCGCTGACCGACCGTCAGGGCCCAGACCATTCCCCCATCTTCACGGCCAGCGTACACGTCGAGGGCGCGGAAGACGCGACGGGGCAGGGCTCGACCAAGCAGGAAGCCGAACGCGCCGCCGCACGCGCCATGCTTGAGGCGCAGGAGAAACTGAAGTGAGCGACGTTCACGCAACACGGGCGGGCTTTGCGGCCATTATCGGGGCGCCGAACGCCGGAAAGTCGACGCTGGTGAACCGGCTCGTCGGCTCCAAGGTTTCGATTGTCACCCACAAGGTCCAGACGACGCGCTTCCCGGTGCGCGGCGTCATGATGCACGGCGATGCGCAAGCGGTTCTCGTCGACACGCCCGGTATCTTCCGCCCCAAGCGGCGGCTCGACCGCGCCATGGTGAAGTCGGCCTGGGCCGGCGCAGAGGACGCCGATCTCCTGGTTCACCTCGTCGATGCCCGACTCTGGGCCGGCGGTCGCGAAGGACCTTCCGACGATCAGGACATTCTGGCGCGGCTCAAAGAGCTGAACCTCAAGGCCGTGCTGGCGCTCAACAAGATCGACATGATCGAACGGCCCGAATTGCTGACGATCGCGCAACGGCTGTTCGCCGAGGGCGTCTATTCCGATGTGATG
>JAWKVD010000016.1:0-103404 GCA_041398225.1 Hyphomonadaceae bacterium
CGGGTCGATCACCATGGCCTCGCCGACATAGCTGAAACCGTGATGGTCGAGCAGGCTCGATTCCGGAGCTTTCGACCAGACCAGATTTTGTCCGATCAGCTGCACATCGTCGTCGAGCACGGGGAAAGTGTAGCCCTGCGCCTTCGCTTCTTCGGCGATGGTTTCGCGCGTGTCGGTCGGGCTCGAGTTCACCATCATGAAGCGAACGTCGGGATACTTCTCCTGGAGCGCCAGCAGCGCCTTGCCCGCCGCTTGCGAATTCTTGTCGCCATTGGCCTGCGAGACCAGCACGACCGCCTTCGAGACTTTGTCGTATTTGAGGATCTGCGCGACGCCATCCTGGTCGGTGAGTTGGAAGTCGTCGGCGTTCATGCCGACGAGCGAGGTCTGCGGCGCCTGATTGGAACATGCCGTAATGGCGATGGCGCACACGCTGGCGGCGAACGCCGCTGACAGCTTGCGGATCATTGAGGAGGCTCCCTGTGTCTCTTTATTTGACCGGCGTGCCCTGCTGCGTCCTGCCGGCGAGCGAAACTTTGCCTGTAAGTACAGTATTTCTCAACCGGGCGCCGCAGGCGCGGTCGAACAAATCTTTGTGACAACCGTTACCTAATAACACCGGCAAGCCCGTTTCCCGCCGGACCTGAGTAGAAGCGCGCGAGCCGCCAGACTTCGATCCCCGCTCCGATCACCAGACCGCAAACGGCGACCCAGAGCACAATTCCCACATTCATATTGATGGTTTGAGCGAGCTGAGCCGCGTCCTCGCCGACGTTGGCGACAAACAATAGCGGCTCTCGCGCCAGGGCCGCGAGGACCCATGTCCCCGCCCCAAACGCCGCAATCGCGATCACGGCGCGCAACCGGCTCCAGCCAGGGTGAACGAGGTCATAGAGATGGATCGCCGCCGACACGCAGGCCAAGGCGAGTATCGCGCCATGCCAGGGCGCCCAGGCCTCGACGTTCAGCACCACGGAAGGCTCACGATCCATGAGCGCCGGAAAGTCCACCGCTTTCGACCACCACAGTACGAACAGCACGTCGAACCCCAACCCCACCAGACTGTCGAACAGGGGCCGAGGCTTGCGGATGTGATCCTGAGGAAGGCTTTTCGGGTCCCAGCTCGCGGCGATCTTGGCCCCCGCATCGGTTCGGTCGAGCGCGACGAAGACGGCGAGCATGACGCCCAGCCCCGGAAGCAGGACGGACATGAACACGTGGATCGCCCGGAACGGAAAGCTCATCCATTGACCGCTGGAGACGGCCGCATACGCCGCGATCACGACGCTCATCGCGGCGAACAACCCGACCAGCGCCTTCGCTGTCGGCCAGAAAAACGGATAGAGATCCGGCCCGATCAGCCGGTCGCGCTTGGCGTACCGCGTCGCCACGACCATGGGCGGCCCGAACGATTTCAACACCTCGCCGATGGCGCTTTCGCTGGGCGGAACGCCATGTTCCTCTTCCAGAGCATCGAGGCGCGATGTGATCGCCTCGCGCAATTCGGCCAGAATGTCCCCGGCGGCGTCGCGATCCAGGTGTCGTGCGACAGCGGCGACATAGCGCTGCACCAGCGGCGACGCGTCGTCCCGGTCTCTGGCGGCATGAACCGTCATTGATCGACCTCCTTCAGATCAAGGAGCTCGACCAGCGCAGGTTCATCGCGCGCCATTCGCCGGCCAGCATGGCCAGCGCCTCGGCCCCGTCCGGCGACAAGCGGTAGAAGCGCTTCTTGCGCTTGCCCTCCTCCCGCCACTCGCTGACCAGAAGCCCCTGCGCCTCCAGACGGCGCAGCATGGGATAAAGCGCGCTTTCGTCGATCTCGACGCCCATGCGCCGCGAGTTCGGTTCTCAGCGTGTAGCCATAGCGCTCGGCTCGCAGCGCTCCGAGCACGGCCAGGATCAGGCTGCCGCGACGAAGCTCCAGCTTCAGGCTTTCAAGGATGTTCGTTTCAACAGGCATGTGCGCCAACTGGATGTGACGACACATAGCATGTGTCGGCGCAACTCCGTGAGACGGCGGAGCGAAAATCAGCACGGCGCTTCGCGCATTTCGCGACCTCGCCACATCAACCTGCTATTGAAGATCGCTCACTCAAGATTCGGCGCTTTCCATCCATGCTCCCCACTTCCCGCCGCTGCACCAAGATTGTCGCCACGTTGGGGCCCGCCAGCGACGGCGCCCTCAAGATCGAGGAACTATGCCGGGCGGGCGTCGACCTGTTCCGGCTCAACTTCTCGCACGGCATCCACGCCCATCACGCCGCCCGCATCTCGGCGGTGCGCGAAGCAGAGCGTCGATCGGACGGCCGATTGGACTGCTCGCCGATCTGCAGGGGCCGAAACTGAGGCTGGGCGACCTTCCGGGCGACGCCGTGAACGTGCGCATGTCGTCTGAACTGCGCCTCAGGGCCGGGACCTCATCGGACGACCCCGAAATCGTTCCGGTTCCGCATCCCGAACTGCTCGAATCCCTGCAGCTCGGCGACCGCCTTCTGGTCGACGACGGAAAGATGATGCTGACCGTGGTTCGGGTCGACGGCGCCGATCGCATTGTCCGGCCCATCGCGCCGGGCCAGCTCAAGAGCCGCAAGGGCGTCGCAGCGCCTGGCCGCCCGATCCCGATTCCCGCTCTGACGGAAAAAGATCTCGAGGACGGAAGGTTCGCGCTGGAGCACGGCGTCGACTACATCGCCCTTTCCTTCGTGCAGCGCGCCGCCGACGTCGCCATGGCGCGCGAAGCGTTTGGCGGCGTGCCGATCCTCGCCAAGATCGAGAAGCCGGCCGCGCTTGAGGAACTCGAGGAGATTGTCGCCCTGGCGGACGCCGTCATGGTCGCGCGCGGCGATCTGGGCGTCGAACTGTCGCCCGAACAGGTGCCGATCGCGCAACGCCGGATCGTTCGCACCGCACGCGCTCACGGAAAGCCGGTGATCGTCGCGACCCACATGCTGGAATCGATGATCGAGAGCCCGGTGCCGACGCGGGCCGAAGCCAACGATGTGGCGACCGCCGTCTATCAAGGCGCCGACGCCGTTATGCTGTCGGCGGAAAGCGCGGTCGGGCGTCACCCGTCCGCGGCCGTCGCGGTCATGGACCGCATCATTCGCGCCATCGAGGCGGACAACGAGGAAACGCCCTCGCGCCTGCGCATGGTCGACCAGCCGACCCCGAGCACAGCGGAGGCCGTGGCGCGCGCCGCCGCGCGTCTCGCGGACGATCTCGAAATTCCGCTGGTGGTGTTCACGCGGTCCGGTTCGTCCGCCCAGCGCGTCTCGGCGGTCCGGCCGCGCCAGCCCGTTCACGCGTTGACGCCCAACATGCCCACGGCGCGCAAGCTCACCCTGCCCTGGGGCGTCTACGCTGAACTGGAGCCGGAAGAACCCAAATCCTTCGACGATATGCTGGCTGCGGTCACGCGCCACGAAACCGCCTCCGACTATCGCAGGTTCGTGGTCACGGCCGGCTATCCCTGGACGTCCGACAACTCGACCGACACGATCAAGGTGGTCGAGCGCGGAACCGACTGAACGAAAGGCCCAGGGAAGGCGGCGGCGTGGGCGGCGGCCTCAGCCGCCCGGCTTGCGGCCGAGAAAGTCCAGCGGGTTGGGCATCTTCTCGAACGCGTCCTGGACCTGCTTCTTGGTCTTCTCGAACTGCATCACATTCTCGATCCGGTGCGTCAGAAAGGTCTCGACCTCAGCGTCGTCGTCCGTGCCCAGCCAACACAGCAAGGTCGAGCCCAACACCGCCGACAGCGTCATGCGCTTGGTGTACCAGTTGAAATCGTTCGACGTGTCGCCCAACCCCGCCCAGATCCTGTCGGCGGCGGACCACATCGCTTTCGGCCCCGCCAGAAGATTGAACGGCGACCCGCTGGCCCGCTTCAGGGCCGCCTTGTAGGGCGCGAGCGCGGCGAGATAGGCCAAAACGCCCGCCGTCACCTTTTCGCGGATCTTCATGCCGGCGACGTCGGGACGGCTCATGCGCCGGCCCGCTTCGCGCGCCGCACGCGCCCCAAGCTCATCCAGCATGTCTCCCACGCCGCCGGGCGCGGCGAGCTGGACCTCCCCGAGCGACAGGCCGGCCGCTTCGGCGGCCCGGCGCATCGCCGTTTCGGTCCATCCAAGCTCGGGAACCAGCGGCAGGAGCGCATCCAGCAGCCGGGCCCGATAGCGGTCCGACGGCGCTTCGGTCGGGTCGTGTTCTGCGGCAGTCGCCATGGTCGTGGCCCTCCGGGCAAGGTCCGCCGGGTCCCGGCCGGGCCAAATTCACCCGGCAGTAGGCAGACGGCGTTTCCTATGGTAACGAGCGCCGCGTCGCCCGTCATTGGAAACCTGATGACGGCGGAACAAGTTAACCGAATAATGGCGTCCGCGCCCCGGTTTTTGGGGCGTCGGGTCGTTGATTGTTTCCGGTCCCGCGACCGGGCCAACAAATGGAGAGTGTCACATCGTTCAGATCGTGGTGCGTGACAACAACGTCGACCAGGCGTTGAAAGCGCTCAAGAAAAAGATGCAGCGTGAAGGTCTCTTCCGGGAGATGAAGCGCCGGAACCACTTCGAGAAGCCGTCCGAAAAGCGGGCGCGCGAGAAAGCCGAAGCGGTGCGCCGTGCACGCAAGCTGGCCCGCAAACGCGCCCAGCGTGAAGGCCTTCTCCCGAAGACCTAGAAGACTCAGGCGCTAGCGCCGGTTCCGACATCCGCTCCAGACAGGTGATGCGGAGGCTGGAAATCGCACAGAGGCCGTCTTCACATACAGAATTCCAGCGCTGGCCAGGCGGACGCCTCGGCCAGCGTTTCTATTTGGATCGAACGACAAGACGAGTTGCATCGAGCGCCCGCGCGGCACCGCCAAGCCCGGATAGCGATGCCGGATAGCGGCGCCGAATGCCGATGCCAGATAACGATGAGAGGGCGGCGATACGCCTAGGCGGCGGCCTGTTTGCGCGACTTCTTCACCTTGTTGATGGCGAAGGTGCGCTTGAGACGCGAGAGATAGTCGATGAACAAAACGCCTTCGAGATGGTCCATCTCGTGCTGGATGCAGACGGCGTAAAGGCCCTCGGCCCACTCCTCGACCGTGTTCCCGTCATAGCCGAGATAACGGATACGGACCTTTTCCGGTCGTTCGACCGTTTCGAAATAGTCCGGAACCGAAAGACAGCCTTCTTCATATGGCTTGGTCTCGGTCACCTTCTCGAGGATTTCCGGGTTCACGAAATAGCGCGGCTGGGGCTCCTCGCCCTCGCGCGCCAGATCCATGACGATGATCCGCAGCGGCACGCCGATCTGGATCGCCGCGAGCCCGATGCCGGGCGCGTCGTACATGGTCTCCAGCATGTCATCCATAAGCGCGCGATGCTCGTCGGTGACGGCCTCGACGGGCTTGGAAACCTCTTTCAGGACAGGGTCCGGAACGGTGAGAATGGGACGTATCGCCATGTCTTCTAGCTATGAATGAGCTGGATGAAGGTCAAGTGAACGCGGGAGGCCACCGCGCCGCAGGTCAGGCGAAGCGCGCAATGGCCGCCGCCGTCAGCCGCTGCCTGAGGGCGAAATACCCTTCCCAGGGGTCGGACCGCAGGCTGCGGAGCCGCGCATCGATCGTGCTCATGGTGAACGCGCCGCCGGACGCCATGGCGGGAAGCTCGTCCCAGCTCACCGGCGTCGCCACCGGCGCGCCCGGCCTCGCCCGGGGTGAAAATGGCGCAATGGCTGTGGCGCCCCGCTCATTGCGCAGCCAATCGACAAAGATACGCCCTGTCCGAAGCGACTTGGCCGCCTGCGCCACATACGCCTCCGGCGCCCGCGCTTCGAGCGCATGCGCAAGACCGCGCGCGAAGACCTTGGCGTCGTTCCAGCTGTTGCGCCGCTCGACCGGAACCGCCACGTGGACGCCCTTGCCGCCGGTCAGCATGGGAAAACCCTCCAGACCGACCTCTTCCAGCATGGCGCGTATCTCCATCGCCGCCGCAACCACCTCGGCGAATGCGACGGACGGTCCGGGATCGAGATCGAACACAATCCGGTCCGGTCGATCCCGGTCGATATGGGCGCCCCAGATATGCAGCTCCATGACGCCGATCTGGGCCGCCGCCGCCAACGCCTTCGGCGTGTTCAACACGAGGTATTTCGCGACCGTGCCGTCCTTCTCGCGAATGTCGGTGTAGTCGATCTCATCCGGCGTCGAGGCCACGTGATGACGCTGGAAGAAACACGCGCCTTCCCGGCCCTGCGGACAGCGCACGACGCTCGCCGGCCGGTCTCGCACATGCTCGAGAATCCGATCGGCATGGCTGAGATAGTAGTCGGCCAGATCGCGCTTTGTGATCCCGGCTTGCGGCCAAAGCACCTTCTCAGGCGAGGTCAGCCGAACGCCGCCGACAATGATGGAAGCCTGAGCGTTTCCGGCCGACACCAACACTCCTCCGATGCAGCGCCTGCATCCAATCCATCCCGCCCGGGACGCAGCCAGGCGGAAACCGGTTTTTCCAGAACGCGAATGCATCCATCCCCGTCCTGACGCCCTCTCACCGTAGCAGCCGAAAAATGACGCACATATCGCCTTTCGCGTCGCCAGGTCTCGCCAGAGAGCAAAGATCGGGTTAGGCAACGAGAAGAATTGTTATCGAGGAACGATATCATGCATTTCATGAGGGTTGGGGTTTCGGCGTTGGCGCTGGGCCTGCTCGCGAGCAGCTGCAACACGACGCCGTCGGTCTCCGGCGCCTATGCCGCCGTCGACACGACGCCGGAAGCGCTGACAAAGCGCCTGACCGACATTTCAGCGAAAACCTACAAGCTGAAGGGCAAGAAGGAAGCCGCGGACGTCGAGGGGGTCCTCGGCGCGCTTCCCGAATGGCTCAGCGTCACCCATGGCGATGTGAGCTTCGACGCCCCGGCGGGCGCCACCGTGGTGCATGACCTCAAGATCGCGCTGAGCGCGTTTCCCACCGCCGGCCTAGGGGTCGCCGAACTCAAGCTCTTCGGGTTCGACGCCGACTTCGCGAAGGCCCGGCTGGCCGGAGAACGCCTGAATGAAACCGGACGCCTGGCCGCCCGCATGGACGCGACGAACATCTCCGCCTTCGGCCTGGAAACCCTCTTTCAACCCGCAATGGACGCTTACATGGCCGGCGTCGCCGATGCGGTCGAAGGCGTGGTCGGCGACGACCTGCTTGAGGACGACCTCGCGGAGATCAACCAAGCCGCCGCCATCAACCTGACCCACTACAACCTCTCGATCGGGCGGATCGTGATGGACGATGTGGTTTTGCGTCCCTTCACGGTCGAACTCAAGAATCTCGGCGCGGACAGCGAGCTTGCCGAGATCTTCCCGTACATCCAGCAATACGCCGCCTACGCGCGTTCGTTCGCGGCCGACACCATCGCCTATTACGACATTCAAGGCGATCTGACCCTTGAGGAGCCCGAAGTCTCCAACACGATGCATATCGCCGCGGCGAACTACGGCCTTCGCGGGCTGCGCGGCGGCGACACCGATCTCGCAATTCTCTCGGGACTGACGTACAGCGCCAACATCTCAGCGCCCGAACTCGATGCTCCTATCGTGCTTTCAGGAACCACCGGTCGCTATGAGTTCGAAGGGTTGCGGCTCGACAAGGCGCTTGACCACCTCGCACGTGGCGTGATGCCGGAGCGCACCGTTTCCGACTTCATAAGCCTTGGAAAGTCGCGCACGCTCGACGGACGCTTCTCTCTCAACGGACAGGAGTTGTACGCGGTCAAATCCACCGAACTCGATCTCAGCAAATGGCGCTGGCTCGTGCCGACCAGCGTCAGCATGTCGGTCGAGAACGAGACCTGGAACATTCCGGGTTTCCTCTCCTTTATCCGTAGCGTCGAGCCAGAAATTTTCGCGGATGACCCGGACGTGGAAAAAATGGTCGACGGCGTTGTCGCGGCGCTGGGCAAGTACGAACTGGACAAGCCCTCGTTCGACTACGGTCTGAGCGTCGACTGGAACGACACGAGCGGCAAGACCGACATCGCCTTCAACGGCGGCATCGACGACTTCATGCACTTCGACGCCACGATCATGGGATCTCTGCCCAGCTTCGACGCCGTTTCGGACCTGATCCCGGAAAACCCGGAAGAAGCGGATCAGCAGGCGCTCGCGACATTGTTCGCGGCGTCGTCCCTGTTCGAAGGGTTCGAGTACAACCTCAAGGACGAGGGCGGCCTCGACAAGACGTTCGCGCTGACCATCGACATCGCCAAGCTCGTGCCCGACGAAGACGGCCAGATGGCCATGCTGACCAGCCAGACGCCGGACGGGCTGCGCCAGATGGCGGCGTCACTGGTCTATCTCGGCTCAGGGGCGGCGGCGGCCGAGTTTCCGCCCGCGCAGGATCTTCTGAGGACGGTCGCCGCCTGGATCCAGGATGGCGGCTCGCTGCGTCTCAAATCCTCGCCGGAAAAGCCGCTCGGCGCCGCAGCGGCGGCCATGATGCAGGCCATGTCGCCAATCAGCATCTACAACCTGTTCAACATCACGCTGACGCACGAAGCGCCCAAGGGAGCGGCGAAGGCGAAGAAGGAAACCGAGTAGCGAGAAAAATGACGCCGAACGGGTCTTCCCTGTTCGGCGTCGTCTCAACGTTTCTTTGCAGGCAGGCCCAGACCATCTGGTCAGCCCGCGTCGACCCCGACGCCGGTCTGACAGGCGACGCCGGTGCCGCCCAGCCCGCAATAACCTCCCGGATTCTTGGCGAGGTATTGCTGGTGATAGTCCTCCGCATAGTAGAACTCCGGCGCGGCGCGGATCTCGGTCGTGATGTCTCCGAACCCGCCCGCCTTGAGCGCCGCGCCATAGGCCTGGCGGCTGGCCTCCGCAGCGCGCGCCTGCGCGTCCGAATAGGTATAGATCGCCGAACGGTATTGCGTGCCGACATCGCCGCCCTGGCGCATGCCCTGGGTCGGATCATGGTTCTCCCAGAACACTTTCAACAGCGCCTCGTACGTGATCTTCGAGGGGTCGAAGACCACCAGAACGATCTCCGCATGCCCGGTGCCGCCCGAGCAGACCTCCTGATAGGTCGGGTTAGGCGTGACGCCCCCGGAATAGCCGACCGCCGTCACCCACACGCCGTCCTGCTGCCAGAACTTGCGTTCCGCCCCCCAGAAACAACCAAGGCCGAATTGAGCCAGCTCCATCCCTTCCGGGAAGGGCGCCTTCAGCGATCGCCCGTTCACGAAATGGGTTTCAGCGGTGGGTATGGCTTCCGGCCTGCCCGGCAACGCCTCTGCGGCCGTAGGAAGCGTCGGTTTCTTCGCCATTTCGAACATTGGGGATTCCTTCAAAAGAGGTCCGCAAGAAAGGGTCGGCGCGCAGCGGCGCGACCACGCCGACAGCCCGGCAGCCACATTTGGGGGATCCCGCACGGTTTTCAAACACTTCCTCCCCCTCCTCTTGCTTGCAACTCGCGGCGCCTCGTGTAATGAGGCGCGCTTTCCAGCCGAATCCGGGCGTCCGGGCGGCTTCGGAGGTGAGGTGGCCGAGTGGTTGAAGGCGCACGCCTGGAACGCGTGTATAGGGGAAACTCTATCGTGGGTTCGAATCCCACTCTCACCGCCAGACAGTCGGTCTCTTCTCCCTAGAATTTTCTGTCTCTGAAAACGTCGCGAAGTCTCCGGGACTTAGCGCGCGAACTCGCGATCATTTGCGCTGAATCCGTCTCGCGGATCCCTGCGAATGCGCGGGATGAGCCGGCTCGTCTCCGCGCGCCGCATCGCCGGTTCAACTTGCGCAAATTTCTCCAGCAAACCGGAAAAAAACTGGAGATTCTCCCGTCAGGCCCACTGTATTGCGGAATCCGTCGCCCATAGACCAATGAAACCGGGCGACTTCGACGCCTATTCGTCCGATAGCTGCCTGCGTATCTGGAAAAATCTGGAAAATAACCGGAAAACGCCCCGGGGTGCCTCAAGCCAACAACATCCGATGGCCGTGCCTCAGGAACGCGCCGGCGCACATGAGCAATGGCAATGAGATGCGTCGATCGTCTCCCGCCCCGGTCCTCGAAATCGTCAGGCGTTCGGGACCTGGATGTGCGCGAGACACGGACGCTCGCCAGCTACCAAAAACCAGAATGGCGAACGGAGTTTCGCATGAGAAACTCTGGCCAAGTCGAAATGCAACACCAACCGGTTTGAGCGCCGCGTGACCATCCCCTTTGTCCCCAACGGAGATTCTCGTCCTTCAGCGCGAAAACGCCCCCGAAGGCGGACATCGCGATCTGTACGTCTTGCATGTGGTCTGTTCGGTCTTGAGTGAGGAGAAGAAGCTCTCCGTCGTTGCGTTGTCCCAGCGATTGCCCGAGCGGCTTATCGAACAGGCAACACCGTTGTCGGTCATCAGCCGCTGCAACTGGTCGCTTGGGTATTGCGGGCCCTGGTCCAAGTGGTGCAGTAGCCCCTTCGACTGACCGTACCGCCACAGCCCCATCATCAGCACGTCGATCACCAACTGGGCCTTCATCTCCACTTTCATAGACCAGCCGACGATGCGCCGCGAGAACAGGTCCAGATACAGATGAAGTCGGCCAACTAGCGTCGGTTGGGAGCCGCCTGAGCTTCCGACACGCAGCGTTCGCGAACCAGCCTCACAGCCTCCAGATTGAACTCCTGGCTGGACGTCCGTCTTGGCTTCCCGATACTCCACTCTCGATCTCCCAAAAACCACCTTAACTCGGCGCCGTGAAAGCAGCAGCGGGCGATTCCTCCCCGGTTCGCCCACTTTTCCATGCGGCAAGCTCCCAACTACTTTATGATTGATTCGAAAGTTGTTTGGGGGGGGGGGCCGCTGGCTGAACTACGCAAACCTAAGTCCATACCGACGCCGCTACGCGCGCACGTCGTCTTCTTTCATGGCCTGAACGGCAGCAACGAAAAAAGCTGGCTGTCCGCTGGCGAGCCAAAGCAATTCTGGCCGGAGTGGCTGCAGGAAGATCTGACCGACGTTGCGGTTTGGAGCGTCGGCTATCCGGCTACTTCCACGTGGTGGAAGCGTGGCGGAGCAATGGCTTTAACTGATCGCGCTGCGAACGTACTCTCGCTTCTTCTCGACGAAACCGATCTTACCCATGGCTCTCTAATCTTGGTCGGATACAGCCTCGGCGGGCTGGTGATCGAGCAAATCCTTCGCGACGCTCAATCAAAATCGGCCCACGATACGAGAGCTGAAGGATTTTTGACTCGCGTTCGGCGCGTCGCATTTTTGAGCACTCCACACTTTGGGTCGGACACAGCTGCGCTCGCAAATGCGATCTCGTGGCTGACCCGGCCTCGTGAAACGCTTACTGGCCTTTCGAGAAACGACCCTAACCTGCGCGGACTAAACACCTGGTTTCGGCGCTACGCCGAGGAAGCAAAACTAGAAGCGTGCATTCTTCGCGAAACGAAGCCGATGAAGAACGGCTTTTTCATCGTAAAGCCCGACAGCGCCGATCCCGGCCTCTCACCTGCTACCGACGTAATCCCCGTCGATGAAGACCATGATTCCATTCGGTCCCCTAAAGACAGGCAGGCCGAAGTTTATCGACACGTACTCGCATTCGTCCGAAAGCCGTTTGTTCGCGCTCACCCCGCTGCTTCAAGAGACGAATGTCTGGCGTCAATAGCGACCGGAGTGTCGGACCTTCAGACGCAACAGAAGGAACTGGTCCAGGCCCTGGCGCTGCACTCATCTGGCAATGGCGTTGTGACTCAGGAAGCCGAGCGGCGGCTGTGGCAAATCCGCCGGTCGCGATACATCAATGGCTACGACGCCAAAGCAGAGGCCACTCGTCTGCTCAATGACATCCAGAACGGCGAGCTTTCGACCGCCGCTCGTGACACTCGCCGCAAAATCTTCGCATGGTGCGCCAGACTTCTTGCTGGCCTTGATCACTCTGTCGCAGAGGGCGCCTACAAGGAGGCGCAAGCCCTGGGAGCCGGTGAAGAGAACATCTTGGCCGAGGCTTTCCTGCTGGTCTTCGGGAAAGCTGACAAGGCCTCCGCGCTGGCCAAAGTGAGTTCGATAGATACGAAGTCGGCAAGAACTGCGGCATTTCTCATCGCTGCAAACGGCGTGACGCCGGAAGAGGCCGTGCAGTGGCTCAACAACGCAAACCTCCAATCTTCGGATTTGGATCCCGATGGAAAGTTGCAGCTGTTGCAGCGCCGCCTGCAGATGAAAGACTGGGGCACCGCCCTTGCTGACGTTCTGACATTCGGACTCGATGACTATGACGCCGCGCCAGGACTCTTAACGTTGGCAGGAATGACGCATCTTGTGCAGGCGGTTCCCAGTGACTTCAGAGAAGCGATCACGTTCCACCTTCCAACCGATTTGAGCGATTTCCCGCTGAGCACGGATGGGTCCTCGCGAGCGTACCTGGAGACGGCGCAACCGTTGTTCAAAAATGCCGCGACTTCGTTGGGACAGCTTGGGTTGGACCAAGCATCCGGAGTTGCTGCGGACTACGCGTTGTGGCTGGACCTTCGAAATCCCGGATCGACTGCACAGGCTCGGAAGGAGCTGGAATCGAGTCTGTCTGATCCAAAACTCCGGTTGCGCCGCGTTCCGATGGCCCTGGACTTCCGTTTGAAGCTGGATCGCGCAGCGGTAGAGCGCGAAATTGACGCCGAGACTGCCCGAACAGGAGGAAAATCACGGGACGCCGCGGCCGCACGCTTGGCGATGGCCATGAGCAGGAAGGACGCCATGGAAACCGCTCGTGATATTGCGCTTCATCGCAAGCAGCTGGTTGAGTACTATTCGCCTCAATACATCGAAGCAGTTGAGGTGGAAGTTCTCGCCCGCTCCGGGCAGGTGAATGAAGCTCGCTCGAAACTAGCAGCCATCGATGTGTCCGTGATGCCGCCCGAAACGCTCAAAACATTGGCGCGGGTCATCGAAGAGGTGAGCGGCGCCGACCCAACCATCGTTAGAGAAGCTGAATACCTCGCCTCCAAAAAACTGATTGATCTCATTCATCTCGTAGATGCGCTCAAAGGCCGGAACGCTCACGCGAAGCTAGCCGAGTACGGCAAGCTATTGTTCGACGAAACTCACTCGCTGGCCCATGCCGTCCTTTACGCCAACGCGCTCTATGAAGAGGGGCGGGATCGTGATGTCATCGAGTTGGTTGAAGCTTACCCAGACCTCCTGGCGACCTCATCCGAACTGGAAACCATCGCCGCTTGGTCGTACTACCGACTAGGCAATCTCGCACAGGCTAAAACCTTGCTTAGCAAGCTGCAGCTTTCGCATGATTTGACTGGTGACCGACACTTGCAGATCAACATCGCGATTGCATCAGGCGATTGGAGCAGCCTTGGCACGATAGTCGAGACGGAGTGGACGCGGCGCGATACTCGCAGTGCAAAGGAATTGCTGCGAGCAGGTCAGATCGCTCAACACATCGGCGCTTCTGGTCGATCACAAGAGCTGGTGAGAGCGGCGGCAGCCAAAGCGAACGGCGATCCTGCCGTACTCGTGGGCTGCTATTCAATGGCAGCGTCCGGCGGTTGGGAAGATGACGCAGCGATCCATGAGTGGCTCAATGTCGCCGCAGAAGCCTCTGGAGAAAACGGCCCCATTCAGAAGCTGAATCTTGGCCAGCTTGTGAAGATGCAGCCAAAGCATCGCGAGAGGCAAGAGGAGATTTGGCAGTCTTTGATCACAGCTTCGTTGCCGCTCTTTGTGGCCGCCAAAGGTCTTAATCGGACTCTGGTCGATCTCATTGTGGTCCCTGCCCTTGTGAATCAGCGCTCTGAAGACCCAAGGCAACGCGGATTGATCTTTACGTATAGCGGAGCAAGGCCGATTGTCCCGCTTCCAGGCAAGCGCCTTGCCTTCGACGTTACCTCCATTCTGACGTTGGCCATACTCGGCTTGTTGCGCAAAACCATTGCCGCGCAAGACACTGTGTTCATCTCTCACACGACATTGGGCTGGCTCTTCGAGGAACGCCAAAAACTGGAGTTTCATCAACCCAGCCAGGTCAGAGAGGCTGCAGAGACAAAACGTTTGATCGACAGCGGCCACCTTCATAGATTTGACGGAACCAGCGGCTCTCAAGAACTGGAACAGCAGTTTGGCGACGACATCGCTCGCTATCTTGTAGCGGCGCAAGCGGCAGACCCTTCCAATCCAAACCAAAAGCTGATTGTCCGGCCTTACCCGCTTCCCAAGCCCGAATCTCTCCTAGAGGAGATCGCTGACACCACGCAGCATGAGAACTTTTTTGTGGGATGCTTGGATGTCGTTACGGCTCTTCGTAAGCTCGGTCGAATTACAGCCGCTGAGGAAGAGCAGGCCACGGCCTATCTCGCCCTTCACGAGAAACCGTGGCCTCACACGCCGATAGTAAATTCGGGCGCTACGCTCTTCCTTGATGATCTGGCGGCTGCATACTTCCAACACGTCAAACTACTGGATCGGCTGAAGTCTGCGGGATTCAACGTCTTCATCTCCGACTCATTTGCTAAGCACGGCGACGCCTTGATCAGGCACGACGTAACCAGCGCAGAAGCCAAGAGGCTGGTGGAGGAAATTCGGTCAGCTCTCGAGGAGGGGCTTTCCTCCGGGAAGGTCCAGTTAATCCCCTTGGGACGTGAGACGGACGACGCCGACGAAAAGCAACTCGCGCACCATCCAACAATGGGAATTTTCCGGGCTGATGTGGATGCCATCGTTATCGACGATAGATCGCTGAACCAAAACTCGCACCTGCCCTCCGAGGCCGGGACTAAAGCCACTGCTACGACCGTGGACATTCTGGTTTCCATGCGTAGCTCCGGTGTGCTTTCAGCATCGGAGTTGGCTCAGGCGCTTACGGTGCTGCGAGATTCTGGATTCGTATTTGTTCCGACTCTTCCTGGGCAGCTTCTCGAGCTCGTAAGCACCACCACCGTTGACGGCGGTATGTTGCAAGAGCCTGCGGAACTGAGAGCAATTCGGGAGTCTATTCTTCGCATTCGTATGACTGATGCGCTTCAGCATCCCAGCGAGAGCAACTGGATTGACAGTATGCTCCGTGAATTCGTCGACGTTATTCGCGCTCAGTGGACCGACGAAGTTCCTGACGACGTCGCAAGGGCGCGAAGCAACTGGATGCTGCGACAGTTTGATTTGCGGGGCTGGGCGCATCGCAACGGCCAGGACAAACGGAGTCCTCTCGACCGATATCGAGCGCAGGTGGGGATGCTCTTGATGCTGCCGAAATCGTCAGCAGCGGCAAAAAAAAGGTATTGGGAATGGCTTGATGACGCTGTTCTTGTCAGGCTCGAAGAGGAGCAACCCGATGAATATCAGAAGCTGATCGACATGCTGGAAGAGGTGATCACCCGGGGAACGGATGAGATGCCGAAGTTCGAGGATTAGATGACGGAAGAGGAAGAGATAGAGCGGGAGGTCGCCCGTAACCTGCTCACGATGTTCCCGCCCTCGATACGTCGTTCAGTTTTCGGGTCACGCGCATTCCAAGACAAGTATAAATTCGCGTCCGATGCGACGCTCTCGTTCAGCGGCAGTGATATTTCGATCAACCGGTCCGACTTCTTTCCTGCCGTGCGCGCGCTTTATAGCGGGGGCGCACGAGTGGACCTAAAGACCGCAGATGGGCGAGCGGCACATCTCGAAGTCGAGCCGGACGCTCATGATGGACGGCTTCGACTGACGGTCGAAAGCGAATCCGCCTCTCTGCCCTCGTTCTGGTTTTTTTCGCCAGACGCTGATATGCGCCTTCGCGAATTTGACCGAGAGGTTTCTCAGCGCACTCTACCCGCCTCCATCGTTTCTAATTGGAGAACCCGCTTTGCTGAATCCGCGCTCTCGGATCGCGAAGCGCAGGATCTCCATGAGGTCTTTGCGGATGACCCGCGAGAGGTCGAAACGGCAATTGGAAACGAACTGCACAAGGAAGAAGCCAATCTCCGTGTGCTCGTTCCACGCTCAATGGAATATTACCACCGGCTACTCGGCGACTTTCAAGAATCCACCGGCGTCGACGCGTATCTCAACACAACCGCACCGTCACATTTCAACCATCTTCTCCAGGCGCAGCCTCATCGCGCGTTGCTGCTCTGTCTTCAGCTGTGCGCCCATCAATCGATGGCGCCGCTGTTGACACTCCCAGAGTGGCCAGCCGCCGAAGTCGAACAGTTCTTTGAGCAACTTGAAAGTTCAGGCGACCGTTTCTCTCAAGTGGCTGGTTACGAGGTGGGAGTGCGCGCACTTACTCGCTATCCCGGCCTTGAGCCTATCCTGCTACGCATCGTCAAAGCGCTACGGGACGAGGATGCCCGCGGTAAGAACGGTCGTCTGGCGTTGAGCGCTGGTCTTTTCATTTTCGTCGACGGCGAGTTGTCCAGGATCAGCCTCTTCAAAGGATACACTCCTTTTATCCGCCGCCTTGCAGCGATCGCCCATGCTGCCGTCATCGAGCGAAAAATGATCGAGCTAGGCGTTTCGCTCGAAGGCGCTGCTGACTGGGCTATGCAGGGCCGAGGACAAGACTTCTTCATGCAGTCGCTGGCCGATCTTCGAATCGAGCCACGCTGGTTGCCGGACTTGATGACGGCTGAGCAACTGAAGAACGAGTTCCTGAGCCGCATCCACATCGCGTCGGATCACGCAAAGGAGCAAATCCCGGCAGGCGACTTGCGCCAGCTAGTTGTCGAGGAAGGCCCTGAGAGCATCAAGGCCCGTCTAGCAATGCCATTTGCGTTTCTACCCGGCCCACTGGAAGGAGGAGCGACGGCACCCGCACCCTTCCCGCAAGACATGCTCGACGAACTCAAGGAGCCAACGGAGAAGAAGGTACTGGAGGCCCGGTTCTTCGCTGGCGTGGTCAATCTTGCTCTCGTGTTTCGACTCGAAAAGGACGTAGGGCTCCTAATTGGCGAGATACTGCGCGCGGCGAAGTATCGTCTGAGCGTCGGAGGCGAATCCGGAGTCACGTTCTCGTTGCTGGCCGGTCTCGCGATCATTGCAGCCGTTACTCGCACCGCCAGCCTGGCCGATGACATCCGTGTTCTGGTGCGCGTCCTCCGAGCCCGAGGAGATTTTGATGCTGAGCCTGATAGCCAGCTGCGCATCGGCTTAATCGCAAGCGCTGCACATCAAGACGTACCCGGTTGGTGCAAGGCAGTCGGAGACTGGTTCATCGAGCTATCGTACGAACCCATGGATAGAGCGACTGCCCAAGGGTTACGTCATCACTTGCGCAAGCTCTGCCAAGCTGTTCCAGATCTGTGGCCGTACGTTTCAAAGGCAGACGCAGCATTAGCTGCCGTCGTCGGATCTCATCACGCCAGACCAAGCGAAGCGAGCAAAACATAGGTCCCATTCATCGCCACACAACGAGCACAACGCGCTGTAGGGAGCCCGCAGCGGTGGCAAATATCCAGAGAAGCCCCGCGTTGCCGCATGTTTGCGCCCCGCTCGCCATATCTCAGTGTGCCTGCAATGTGCCCAACAACACGCAAGCTACTGAAAACAACTGGCTATCCGCACTATCCATCTCGGCTGCCACTCACGCAATGAGATTGTTAGAGACGTCTGGTTACCGATTTTCGGATGCCGTTCCCCACATCGGTGGCCCGGGACATGACCTCGTAACCTTGCAGTACAACGTCCGCGTACCTATCAGGTGCAGGTCGGCCGAAAACTGCAGCGGCTCCTCCCAGAACACAACCGCGACAACGAGCGTGAAGTTGCCACCCAACGCGTGAGCAAAAAGTGTGGCTGGGAGCGATCCCGCTCGGCTTCACCGGAGAGAGTTCATCCCGATGCCCACCAAAGCTCTAAAGGCAAAATCGACCGCCAAAATCTCGCGCGCCGTATCTGGCGACACGTCTTGTCCAGTTTTGCGGATCATGCGGGAGGTCGCCAGCTGTCGTCGACTACAAAGAACCTCCCGCCTGACGACAGCCATAGAAAAGCTGCCCCGCCGGCTCCAGAGCGAGATGACGCCGCAATACACGGCGCGGCTTATAGGCCGGAGAATTCGAGCGCTAGAAGCGCTCGCTCATCAACTTCAGCCAACCTCAAAACTCGGCGCCGCGTATCAGCTGTTGATCGCTTTGAACCTCGCGACCCTGGACGACTACATTGATGCGGCTGTCGACCCGGTTCGCCTAGGCGACGCCGATCGCCTGAGGGAGCAAGCGGACATGGTGAGACAAACAATTCTGAGCGCCTATCTGGCGTTACGAACCGGGCTTCACGACCGGGATCTCACTGAAGTCGAACGGCCTCACCTGCTCGAAGGTTGGAAACCCAGTAAGACAATCCAGGCCTTGATCGATGCAGAGACTGAACACACGCGGTCATAAGGATATCGCCTAAGGCGCTTTCACGCCGGAGAGGCGTCGGATCCGTCCGTCCCGCGTTGGATGGACGGATCTGCCTGGACCGACCTCACCGCACGCGATGAGCCGCACCCCAGTATCTCACGCGACCGCCGCGCCCTCTTCAACACCGCCCTATTGCCGCCCTCGCCGCTGTGACGACTACCGCCCAAGTATCGGGGCGCAACCTGCAATTACCCGCGGTGAGAACCAAGGCGTTGCTTAAGAGCCTCGGAGCAGCGCCTGTTCCTGCTCCTTCCATACCTCCCCCGGCCTTTGGCTGATCAGCGATTGCGCGGTGATCTCCGGCGGCAGCCTGCCGTCGATGAGCGCCTCGACGATGCGCGGAGAGAGCAGCCCCAAATGGATGCGCTGGGTGAGAAAGGTCGGCTTCACACCTTCTGCGGCGGCAAGTTGGGTAATCGATGCACCAGCTTTCAGTCGCTCGACCCAACGGGTGGCGCGATGAACCAACTTGACGAGAACGATATCAGGTTCGACCGGCTTGTTCGCGTCGAGAACGATACGCTGTTCGACGCCGCGACGTCTTTGGGTAAACGACGCCTTGATGGTGAGATCCGCAGGGATCTCGGGGCGCCCGCCGCCAAACGCCTCGGAGGCGTCCCATTCGATCTGAAGGCATCCGGGAGCGACCTCGACGCGGCGCACGGCGTCGATAACCTGTGCGGCGGACAGCTCGTTCGCGGACCGGACACGCTGTTGAAGCCTCACGACAACCGGATCCGCAACGATCGCGTCCACGATCCGTTCCTCCAATTCCGGCGCCGGCAAGCGCCAGGCGCCCGGATCGTCCCCCTCCCCGGCGATCAATCGCTGAGAAACATAGTAGCGATAGCGCACGCCCTTTCGCGCCGAATGGGTCGGCAAGAGCTTGTCGCCCGTCTCATCGAACAGCTTGCCGGCGAGAGGACTGCGCGCCCGGGCGTTGGCGCGGCGACGACGAGCGACGCGCTGCGCCTCGAGCTGACGTTGCACGCCTTCGAACATGTCCGTCTCAAGGATGGGCTCGTGTAGGCCGTCATACAGTTTGTCGCGATGCCGGATACGGCCGATGTAGATGGGGTTGGACAGAAGGTGATACAGCGCACCGCGCCGAAAAGGCGCTCCACCCGCCCACGAGCCGCGCTTGCCCTCACGCGCCTTAGAACGCACGCCACGCCGGTTGAGATCTTCCATCACCATTCGGACGGAGCCCAGTTGCAGATAAAGCGCAAATATCTCCCGGACCGTCTGGGCTTCGCTCGAATTGACGACGAGGCCGCTCTCGGCGACATCGTAACCAAGCGGAGGCAAACCGCCCATCCACATGCCCTTGGCCTTGGAGGCGGCGATCTTGTCGCGGATGCGCTCGCCGGTGACCTCGCGCTCGAACTGGGCAAACGACAACAACACATTGAGGGTAAGCCGCCCCATGCTGGTGGAGGTGTTGAACTGCTGCGTCACGGAAACAAAGGAGACGTTGCGCGCCTCAAGACGCTCGACCAGCTTGGCGAAGTCGGCCAGCGATCGGGTCAGCCGATCGATCTTATAGACCACGATGAGATCGACCCGACCCGCATCGATGTCTACGAGCAAGCGATTGAGCGCAGGCCGTTCCAGCGTACCGCCGGAGAGGCCGCCATCGTCATAGGCGTCGGGCAAGACGCGCCAACCTTCGGACCGCTGGCTGCGCACGAACGCCTCGCATGCCTCACGCTGGGCCTGCAGTGAGTTGAACGACTGATCGAGCCCCTCCTCCGAGGACTTGCGGGTGTAGATGGCGCAGCGGACCTGTCTCACCAACGCCCCCTCGCTGGACGTGCGATCACGGCCGCAACCCGAAGAAACGCGGCCCGGACCATTTAACTCCGGTGATGGCCTCAGCGACGGCGCTCAACGAACGATAGCGCTGGCCGCGCCATTCGAAACCGCCGGCTACGACGTCAACGATATGCTGAACGCCGTTCCATTCACGCACCAGCTGGGCGCCGGACGCAACTGACCGAACGGCCTTTCCGGCCGCATGCTGCTCCAGACGCCGACGGAGCGCGGGCGTAAGCCCGCCCTCCGCCTGCGCCTGTCGTTCATAGGCGATCAGCTGGCGCATTAAGTGCTGACCGGTCTTGGCTGGCGGAGGCGCGCCGAACCGGCGCGCCCATTCAGCGACAAGGTCTTCCCGCGTCGCGCGCGTCAGATCAGAGAGGTCAGCCGCGCTCATTGCCGGGCGCGACGTTTGCGACCGGCCGTTTCCGGCTTGAACCGGTAGATGGAGGGCTCGCCCGGCTCTCCGGCGATACGCTCGATGGGAACGCCCCGCTTGCGCAGGCCAGTGAGCGCCGCCCGCACCGAATGTGGGAGCCACCCCATGGCTGCGGCCAGCGTTTCGACGCTGGCGCCCTCACCTTTGAGATGTTCGAGGAATTCCGCTTGTCGCGTGCCGGCCTTGACTGCAGTGATGGGTATGGACGTCATGATTTGCCTCCAGTTGACGAACGACGAACCAATCCGTCGTCCCACTGGCGCAAGCCCGGATCAGCCGGGCTCCATGCTCTATCGTCCGGCAAGGCGCAACGTCCGCCCATTCCCGACATTGCGCAGACGATGAGTCTCAGCGTCAAACTCCAATGGCCATGCATGAGGCGGCCAGTCAACTGGAAAGAAAGCCATCTTTGCCGTGTACCGACTAGAATATGCGCCCATGATCATTGCGTGATTGGCGCGGACGCCGAGGCGGGCGTTGGCCGCGACTTGATGCGATCTGCTCAGGCATCCAGGCACCATGGGCCCATCTCACAAATTGGCTGATCGTGTCGACGATGTCGTCATGACGCGCCGACGGGAAACCCACGACTTCGCGGTGCAGATCATCAAACCCAGGCGCATTGCGGGCAAACTCGAACTTGTCTCCGTACAGTTGATCCAGCGCGATACCAAACCGCTCCGCCTTGCCGAGATCGGTGTTAGCCCACCTCACGTTGAAGTTTTCTCGCCGCAGATCGAAGCCCAAAGCCGGACCGACATTGGCGTATTCGATGACGAGGAGTTCTGCGCGCTGCTGGCGGGCGTGGGCGATCAACGTCGATTTAAGATCCGGATATTCGCACCGAAGCCGCAGAACGTGCGCCAATCGCCAGTTCGTTCCGTTGTAGGCCCATGTTGTGACGGCGCTATAGTCTGAGGTCGTGCTTGCACTGACGGCGGTGTCGATGCTCTGAGCGACGAATACTGTGTCCTCCTGAGCGAGCACCTTATCGACGATGCGGAGACGGCTCCAATCCGCCATCTGACCGCCGGATATTTGAGGGTCGAGGAGGTACTGCGCGTTGAACACCGTCGGCGTGAGCTCAAGCCTCAATCGATCCAGCTCGACCTGAGGAAACCTGGTCGGCGACAGAAGTTCGCCCTCCCGCCAAGCCCATTCGCGTTCGAGGTAGAGCGGCGACACGACATCACGATCGGCGATCGAGGGAAAGTTGAGGTGACGATACTGCCCGCCTTCAATCAGCTCCGAAACGAAGTCGTCTATGTGCAGGCGTTGTTGGACCGCGATCACACGACTTGACCTCGGATCGTTGAACCGCGTCATCGCCGTGCTGCGATAGAAGTCCTCCACCTGTTCGCGCATCGTTGCCGAAACGACGTCGCCCGCTTTTATCAGGTCGTCCAGGACAAGGATGTCCACACCAATTCCGGTAAACGTTCCGCCTACGGTGACATAGCGAACAAAGCCGCCCGCCGGTGAGCGGAACTGATCTGCATGCCGCGTCACCTCAAGGCCGTCAAACAGGACGCGATATAGGTTCGATTGAACAACCCGCTCCAGTAGTCCTGCATGCTCCCTCGCCAATCCCTGAGAATAGACGGCGACCGCAATCTTGAGCCTAGGGTCGTGTCCGAGCGCAAAGGCCGGCAACATAACAGCGGCGCAGAAGGATTTCAGATGACGCGGCGGCATGGTGACCAGAAGCCGACGCTCCTCCTGATTGAAGACCTGCTGCAGGGCGAAGCAATAGGCTTCCACGTAGGGCTCCCTGACGAGGCGCTCGCCGCCATTGAGCATCTCGAAGAACACCGCCACGAACATATCGAGGCGCGCCCGCAACAGCCCACCGTTGCGGAGCATCTGCTCCGGCGCTTGAGATCCTAAAAAGCTATCCGTCACCTATCCTCTCCACCCGGTTCATCTTCGCCTGTAGTCTCACGTTGGCCCGCAGCCTCACGCATCTGCTGCTCGTATTCGGCGTACAGCTGGTCCATAAGCTCCGTGTCGTAGAGGGCCGCTATCTCCTGTCCGTCTTGCGTCCGCGCGTCGCGCGCCTTGATGCAATCGAACACCGCCTTGCGCGCGCGGTGATCACCGCGAATGGCGTCGTTCACCGTACCTCTGATCACGGCCTCCTCCTTCGTGACGAGCATTTCCCTGCCGCCAATCGTGATCGGAATTTTTTCCTCGAGCTCCTTCTCCAGCGTGTGGCGCGCCTCAACCTTTTTGGGCCACCCCGTCAAGTTGCGCCGATTGTCAGCCATTCCCTGCCCAAACTGCGTTTTGCGCGATCCCGGCGACCGACCGCGCATGTCCGGCTTGCCGGACTTTGTCCGACGCTGCACGTTGCTGCTAGGAGTAGATCGCTTTGCCATACCCGCCTCCTTAGTGCTCACCGTTGGGCCGCGGACGCGGGCGACGACGCGGAGACTGGGGCTTGGCCTGAACGTCGGAGCGCTGCTGGCCGGTCGATCGGCGCCGCTCGATCAGGTCTTCGAAGGTCAATCCCGTCTCGACATGAATGGCTGCGCGGTCGAACTCACGCTGGTAACGGCGCAACATCGTCTCAACATATCCGGGACTAATCTCGATTATACGGGCGAAGCGCCCCGTGCGCTGGGCGGCGATCAACGTCGTGCCGGACCCACCGAACAGATCCAGCACCAGATCCTTGCGCTTGGTGCAGTCCAAAATAACGTCCGCGATCAGCGCCGTCGGCTTGACGGTCGGATGCATGGCAAGATCGCTGTCCCGCGTACGACCGAAGGCGTTGGCGCCAGCGTATTCCCAGACGTTCGTGCGATTGCGACCGAACCGCCCCAATTGGACGTTGTTTCGGTGCTGCGCGCCTGGCTTGCGGAAAACGCCGACGAGTTCGTGTTGGCTCCGATAAAAGGACCCCATGCCTGAGTTGGACTTCACGAAAACCGCGATATTGATGAGCTCCAGGCCAATCTCATGAGCAGCGGTCAACAACAGGCGTACGCTTCGCCAATCGATGAAAAAATAAACCAGTGCGCCGGGCGAAGCCGCAGCCTTCGCTATCTCAAGTCCCTGCTCGAGAAACGCCACGAACTGCTCGTCTGACATTTCTCCACTCGCCATTGCGAATTCCGAATGGCGGCGCCCGTTCCTGCATAAGACATGTCCGTTGACGGGAACGTTGTAAGGCGGGTCCGTAATGATCGCTGCAACTTCACCGGGAACGCAAATTTGGGAGATGGCGCTCGGATCAAGCGCATCACCACAGAACACTTCATGGCCGTCGATCTCGAACTTATCGCCAAGCTGAAGTAGGCTATCGGAAGGCGGATCAGAAGGCGTTTCCTCACCGCCCATTGTACCGGGGTACAAAATGAGATCCGCTTCCGCGACCTCAAATCCGAGCGCGTCGAAGCCGATGTCGAGATCCTCGGCGAGCACGAAAACATCGCGCAGCGCCTCTTCATCCCACGCCCCCAACTCAGCGAGCCGGTTGTCGGCCACCCGGTAGACCTCCAGCTCTTCGCGGGAGAGGTGCATTACCCGAATAGCCGGCAAAGTCTTCAGCCCAAGACGACGGGCGGCCAGGACCCGCGCAACACCGCAGACAACGTTTTCGTCGGCGTCGAGCACGATCGGCACGACCGGCCCGAACCGTTCGAGGGAGGCGGCCAGGCACTGGATTTTCCGCTCGGAGTGCCTCCGAACCTGACGGTTTGGCAGCTTAGCTCGAGCAAGGTCGAAATTCTCTGGGACCCGCCCTCTTTCCTGCGCGTCGCTCGACGCAGAACGCCTACGGTTTGCCTTCGCCATACCTTCACCTCGCACGCCTTTCTTGCCTCGCCCCCTAGGAAGCGAGATCATCCATCGTCATTTTCCTCTTCAAATTCCCCGCTAGAGCGGCGCGCGTAACCACGCCGACTGTTCCGCGGAACCGTCCATTCAATCTCACCCAAGTAGAATTTATCGTACGAAGCGAATAAATCAAATACCTTTTTGCAAAAATATATTTTATACCCCCGGTACACAGCAGAATACTTTTTGTACCGCCGGTGCACGAAGACAAAACAACCAGAATGCATCTATTGCGGATTGTTTTTGTTTTGAGTTGGGAAATACATAAATGTTTTCAAGGGTCTGCATCGCGCGCCAAAACAACCAAGTGCGGTTGGTCCAGCACATATCGTCACAGCCGGCGCCACATTCCGGAGATCACGCCGCCGCGAACCGCGCGTACACGTCGTGATTCGATCTGGGCGATTCCACAAATTATTTCGGGGAGAGCGCCAAGCGGTGTGATGAGGGCTGGACTGCTCGGGCCCAATGAGCGTCAGTCCTGGTCGTAGTCGGAGGCCAGACATGCAATCACCGCCCCAATCAACAGCGATCGAATTGCTTCGAACGATCATGATTGAGGAAATCGAGGCGTTGCACGATCAGGCGATCATATCGTGGCCGAGCAATCCTTCACTTGCCGAATCTTGGCTGACTCAGATGCGCCAGACATGCGATCGCCTCGCCAGTCTCGGCGCCGCCCTTCAACTGGTTGCTCTCCACGAAGACTGACCTCGTTCCCACGCAACGTTCGCGGCGAAAGGCGATGGTATGCCCACACGTTCGCGCTCAAGGCGCTCCTCGCCCCAACCGAACTCGCCTTCCACCAAGCGCCTAAGGCGCCGGGCAGCGATAGACGCGGGACACTCGAGATTTGCTGCCGCGCTGGAGCATTTGGGAGACCTCCATAGGCACGAGTTGTGCGGAAAATGCCTCCCCAAATGCCCAGGTTAGGCTGGAACCCTAACGATAGACGGCGTCGATGTCCGTCTTGGCTATGCGTCCTTCGCCAAGCTTCTTGAGAAGGTCCCGTAAGATACGGGCGTTCTCCGGCGTGAACGTCATCGTGCGATCCGAACATGTCCCCACCGCGCAGGTCTCGATCACCAGATACTGGTTCTGGGCGTTGCCGCTATAGAGCTTGAACCGCATCTCAATTGTTCCGCCCTGCCCCCAGGTCCGGGTCCGCCCAACTTCACGTTCCAGCTGGTCACCCCGCTCGGTCGCGAGCTGCGCCCATTCAAGATACTTGTCGATCAGGCCGACGTAGTCCGCCGCAAAACGCTTGTCGAAGAACATGACGTAGTCCATCGCCACGCCAAGGGTTGCGTCATACCCCGACCCGTAGTCATCCATCTGCACCTTGAGCACGGTCTGGCCGTCCGACATCGTCGCAAGCGAGACAAATGTCGGCCGCTCCATATACCGGCTGGCCACATCGTTGAATTCGCTCGCCGCCAGAGGCGTCGATATCCGGCTTTCCTCCGATATCGTCGTGCAGCCCGCAGCAGCCGCCAGGACAATGGCTACGGCCATCGTTTTCTCCCAAAACCTCGTCATTCCGTTCTCCCCTCAAGTTTCGGGCGCTCAAGTGTAATGCATCCTATAAGTCTCACCCTTGCGCACATGTCATCCATGGGGACGTGACGCAGTCAACCCAAAATGAGACTCATCGTCTGTAGAACAAACGTCTGCATGACCGCCTTGCTCGGTCATGGACATCCGCAAGCGCCTCGGCGCCAATCTCAAACACTACCGCGAGCAGGCAGAACTCAGTCAGGAGGCCCTGGCGGACGTCGCCGGGCTCCACCGCACCTACATCTCCGGCGTCGAGCGCGGCGTACGAAATCCCACCATCACCGTGGTCGAGAAGATCGCCAAAGCCCTCAAGCTCAAAGCCTGGCAGTTGCTGGAGTAGCCCGTCAGCCGCTGAGATACCGGACAGGCGCTCCAGACCTAGCCGAGAGCGCCTCTGAGTTTGAGATCACGTGAGCTCCAAAGGTCGTAAAGCTGCCGGACCAGAAGAATCTGGGTCAGGACCATCGAAACACGGAGTCCAACGCTAGGCCGCGCCACCTCGGCGGGACCGATCAACTACCATGGGCAAGCCAGCAGAAAGTGACGAGCACGAACGCCATTGGCTCGATCAAACAGCGAGCGCGCTATGGCGCCACCCCAAGCTTCAGCAACGTCGCCGTGTCCATATAACCGGTCTGTGGCAATGCGTGGTCTGCTTGATAAGCGCGCAAGGCCGCTTGCGTCTTTGTATTCAGCACGCCCGTCATCGGCCCAGGATCATAGCCTTTCGCATAGAGCGCCAACTGCACCATCTTGATCTTCTCAGCTAGCTCGGTGGTGGTAAGCGCTCGCCCGCTGTTTGACGGCGTCCTTGGCGTGAGTAACGGCTGAGCTGGCGATGTGGAGGGCGCCGGTGGCGGTGGCGGTGGCGGCGGGGAGTACGCTGGCGCAGTATAGCTACCCCCAGATCCAGAATAGTGTGAGCTATGCGACCTATGACTGGAGTGACTTCTGTGGCTGGAGTGACTTCGGTGTTGAGCAAGCTGTAAAAGCGCCCCTCGGCTACGAGGATCGCTGAACACCGAAAGATCCTCCGTGTGATCCGAACCGGCGAGCCCTAGATCGTTGCTCGGCGCCGCCAACGCCTCCGGCGTCACTGCGAGTAAACTCGCACTGGTCGTCAGCCCGAATAGACTCGTAAGTCGTTCACGCCACCCCATATCGAGATACCTCCTCCCCCTTAGAGCTTCCCGATCCGGTGATCGGTGCAATCGCACGGCTTCTCCACTGAGGCCCCGCCGACGCAAAGAAACCGGAGCAAGCGTCCCTTACCGAACACGTCCGGCATTGCGGCGCATCTCGATTTTTCCAGTCTGAAATTGACGCTCGAGCAAAGGGCCAAAGATCTGATCGCAAGACACAAAGCGGCAAGTTGTAGATAGAGACGCTCATGCCACGCAGCGCCAGATGATGGACCGCATCACAGAGCGGCGCCTGATAGTCAGCAGGATCAATCCAAAGTCGGTCCCGATTCATCTTGGCGAAGCCCATTGGCTCCAATCCCATGAACGCCACATGCTCCACAAAAGGCATCCTACGGTAGATGTAGGACGCGAGCTGCGGAAGCCGCGGTATGCTCAATGCGTGCAACACGATGCGTATCTCCACGCGAGCGCGACGCTTGGCTAGCTCGTAGAGACCCGACATAGTCTCGCCAAACGCCCCAACGCCGCCAACAATCTCATCGTGAAGCGCTGCAATATCTGCGTAGATTGGGACCGCCCAGACCGCTTGATCTCCAGCGGAAGCGCATAGCATGTCCGCCAACCCCGCGTCCGAGAACAAACGACCGTTGGTAAGAGTATGAAGAAGCGTGTTCGGCAGTCGTTGACGGGCATGATCGATCAGATATGCGAGATCTTCACGAAGCAGCGTCGGCTCTCCACCCGTAATGCCGAGCTGCGGCTCGTCTACGTCAACGAGATCAATGAGTGCATGAAGTTCATCCAACCGCCATCGGTCACTTTCATTCCGCGGCGGTTGCGAGCACATCAAACACAACGAATTACATTGTTCCGTGACAAACAAGGCGTTGGCGTTACTCCCTCTCCGATAAAGTACAGATACGAGCGTACTGCCGGGACGCAGCCGGACCACATCGCCAGGCCGAACGACATCAGGATGTCTCAGGTCATCTATCCGGACAGCCGCGGCGCCCTCAGTCGCCCGCATCTGCTCCTTCAATGTGGGAGAGTCGTCACTCCCCTTCAGGACTAGCACATTGCATGAATCATAGCGGTCAGCCTTTGCCTCGTCAGGGGCAAGAACTTTAAAGACCCGCACACGATCAACACCGGTGACAGCTGCGTGCGTATAAAGGGCGGGCGCCGACCTCAATGTTCGACCCATCCAGGTCCAACATCCCCACGGTCACGCTGAAACACCCACCCGAGCAGTGTCTTCATTGTGTCTGGATCGCGTTCAGCGATCCGCCCAAACAGAAGTTGAAACTGCGCCATGTGGCGACCACAAAAATCGGTACCTTCGCGCCCAACATCCGGTTCGCCCTGAACAATCGCGTGGTGAACCGGATCGGCGCCACAGTAAGGTACAAACGCGCAATCCCGACACCCATTCTGCCGCTCAGCGATAGCGCCTTTGGCCAACCACATCATCGCATCTGACGAAAGCATCTTATCGAGCGGCTGACTCACATCCCCCAGACGAAACCTTGCGTCGCCTGTCTCTGCCGCCATACGCGCCTCGTCCGACGGATAGACCCCGCCGTCATAGTTGTAGACGAGAACCCCAAGCCCAGCGCCCGCAGGCGAACGCAGATCCATATAGCCAGAATGGAACGGCGTCAGTATGTGGCGCAACATGATGGTCGCCGTAGTTTCCTCTATCCGGACGCCAGCCTCATTCAAGCGAAGAACATAATTCAGCGCTCGCTCATAAAACGTCATGAACTCGTCCACCGAGTATCCCAGCGACGCGCGCGTCTTGCGGGCAAACCCATAGGGCGCAAGCGGTCTCAGAAAGATTGAGCCGAAGCCGGCCTCGACATAAGCGTCCACCACGTCCTCTGGCCGTGATAGAGCGGCCCGCGTGATTGTCGGAAGCGCCGCTACGCCGTGCTCTCCAAGAACCGCACGTGCGCGGCTGAGGGCTTCGATTGTGCTTTTCCAACTGTTGGATTTCGGAAGCACCCTCTGTGAAGCGTGAATGTCTTCCGGACCATCCAACGAGGTCGACAGATGCATCCGATGATCGCGGCAGAATTCCAGATCAGCCTGCGCCAACAAATGAAGCGTAGTCGCCATCGTGAACTGAACGACGCGATCTTCCTTTTCCGCGCGTAGTTCGGCCTCTTGCACAATCTCTCGCACCAAATCGAAGCGCAGTGCCGGTCCGCCCCCCTGAAACTCAATTGTCAGGGTCGAAGCATCGCTTTCAAAGACGCGATCAAGCGCCAGCATCGCATTCGCACGCGTCATGTCCTTGCCGGTTGCGTTCAACGCCGCTCGCGAGACCTGACAGTATTGGCATGAATGATCACACCGCAAAGTGACCACGAATATGTGGAGCGAAGGGCCTTCGGTCAGGAACCCCTTGCGGGTTCGTTTAACGATGGCCGAAAGACCGTCCGTGGGGCCATGCCGCGATATAAGCCCACGCGCCTCGATATCGGCATATCTGGGATCGGACATCGCGAGACGCCCCTCCTCCAGCGCGACATGAACCGCTTCCGGCACAATAACATACTCGCCGAGATCATTGGTGATCAGCACCGACCCAGGAATATGGACCAATGAGATGGAACGCCTCATATACCGGCATTCCCTCAGAGTCTTTTCACGGCTTGAAACTGCATGCGCCCCCCCGTTCCCAGAGGCGTACATTGATACAAATGGCTCACAAGGTCCAGATTTCCGTATCGGAAGCTGTCTCGTATCCCAAGGGATGCGGTCTCCGATCAAGCGCATACCCACCTTCTATCGACGTCAATCCCCAATGCGAAAATGACGAACAAGGCCGCGGCGACAGAAACGAACCAGTTCAGGTTCAGACACTCGCCGCGGCACGATCGATTGGACGATTCAATATGCGCATTGTCAGCATGTCGGAAGCGCGCTTCACCTCCACCAACACAGGCACGCCGTTGTCGTCCAGAAACAGATGGTCGAGCGACCAACGCCCCCCGCCGCTCAGCTCGTCAGGCACTGGGGCTTCGCGCCGAACCAGCAGAAGCTTCTCAGCGCCATCATGGGCCAAGACCTTGGGATGGTCCGCGATCAACCGCTGAAGCAAATCCTTGGTCGCATACTCCGTACGCGGAATCTCCGTGAAAGTACCGTCCTTGCCCACGACAAACACTGTTGAGGTCACCAAGCTCCTCCCTTTACGCCCCCCTATCCGAGAACGGCCTCGATGCGCCCGGCACTGGCGGGCAGCTTTGCGAGGCTCGCTTCGATCCTGCTCCGCCATTTCGGTCCGCGGCTGACGGCGTCCTCGTAGGCGTCTCGCAGCTCGTCCGGGCGTAGGTCCGTCAGAACCGCGATAAGGAAGTCGGCCTGCGCCCGGTCCTTGCGAGCTTTCATGACATCCGATCCGCCCTGCCGCGGCTCGGCGACGATGAGCTTGTGAATGGCGTAACGCTCGGGACGCGGGATGCTCACCAACACGCCCGACCGGTAGAGCGACACCGCCTGTATGGGGTCCTCCAGCAAGTAGCCAAGGTGACGCAATGCCTGCGCGCTGACGCCAAGCGCAGGGAGATCCCGCACGCCCTCCTTGCCTTCCGCCGGCATCAGGAATTCCACCAGCGCTTCGCTGTTGCTCTGCGCCCACCGCCACGTCTTGCGATTGCCAAGCGACGGCACGGGGGCGAACTTAAGCTCGGCGAACACATCAGCTAACGGGGTCTCCACCACATCTCCGATGGCGAAGGACAAACGCTCGAAGCTGGCGATGTCGAGATCGTTCGTCTGCGCCAGCTGGTCGAACCCCAACGCTACGCCCAGTTCTCCCTCGTAGTGTCGGAAGGCGACGGTACCCACGAGCGTACCGCCCAGCCGGAATACGCCAGCGTTGGAGAAGGCGGACAAGAGACTCCCGGTTTTCTGGTCGACCGACGCATAGCCCTCCGCCCGAAGCACGCGGACCAGACGGGTGCGCTCTTTGCGGCGCGCCTCGCGCTCCGCCTTCAGCTGATCAAGCTTCTGCAAGCGTTCGCGCAGGTCGGGCGTGTCGGGGCCGATATAGCGCTGGGCCATTTCATTGCCGACGCGGTACTTGTCATACCAAAATGATCGCCCCCTGACGGTCACTTTAGTCGGTGCGCCGCGAATGTTGGGGGCCTGATCGTCCTGCAGCATGCGCCGCAGGTCGTGGTAGGCCGAAGTCCCGACCTGGCTGTGGTATCGAATGCCGCTCATATCGCTATACAGCAAAAATATCTTTTGCTGTACAATAGCTCAGTAGCCTGCCCCACCGAGGTGGTCCGGCGTGAAGCTAGACACGGCATCCTGCCGGCCCTGCGGTGTCTTGCGCTGTGTCGATCGGTGCTGGCCCACGCGGGCCAAGCCGCGCACTCCGAAACGCCCAGCTACTTCACCACGGGGTCGATACATGCACCAATACGATGTGCGGACAATGGGTTACGGGATCAGCGGTGCCGTCGCTTCTATCTTGCTTTCGCGCTTTCCAGCGCTGCCTCTAAGAACCCCCTTGCCGATCCGGCCTGCACTGCTTTTGCAAGGCCGCAACCGAAGGCACGCATGGCCTCCTCCCATTCGGGCATCGGCGCCAACTTCGGTAGCGGGCAGTGCTGCATCCGTTCGCAGCAATCGAGGGCGTCGGTGTCGCGGCCAAGCCAAGCATAGAGGATCGCGAGCATCGCCATACTATTAGCGGTGTCGGGCATCGAGGCTGCCTCAGCCTCACACAATGCCAGCACCTCGACAAAGTCTAACGGCTTGCGGATATCGGGCCGGAACTGTTCCTCCATCGCAGCCAGCGTGTCGGCAAACTTACGATCGTGCCAACGATGTTCGATCTCGCGGTGCTTCACGTCCAGGACCTGAGGCAACATCCGAACATGCGCCTCGGGCAATACCAACGAACTCATTCCATGCGTGGGCCGATAGGCAGCGGAACTCATTTTTTGGAACCAGATCATCTGCTGGATCGGACCAGAACGACGTACAAATGCAGTCCCATCAACAAAAATTGCCCACTCAGGGAAGCTCGCGGCATACTCCGAGACGACAGCTTTAAGCTGCGTTTTGGTCATCGAAGTGTATTTTTTGAGCAAGGTCGCTCGCTTGTCATTCATGGTTTCACCACAAGAATGGGAACATTGGCTCTGGTCTGAGCCCCTCGGATCCCAGGTTCTTTCGGAGAGTCCAAGGGTTTCATAGCTCAGGTTTTCTCAGTTCGCGAGCGCGCGGGATGCCGCTTAGGGCTGAGTGGGGTCGCACATGGTTGTAGTCGTGGCGCCATACGGCCAGCGCCTTGCGGGCGTGGCCAAGGCCGTCGAACACCTCCTCGTTCAAGAATTCATCCCTCAGCCGGGCATTGAAGCTTTCGCTGAAGCCGTTCTGCTGCGGCTTACCCGGCGTGATGTAATGCCAGCCGACACCACTTTCGTTCCACCATTCGAGGATAGCGTGACTGGCCAGCTCCGTCCCATTGTCGCTGACCACCAGGTCCGGCTTGCCGTAGAGCCGGATCACGGCGTCCAGCTCTCGCGCCACCCGATAGCCGGAGAGGGAGGTGTCGGCCACCAACACCAGGCACTCCCTGGTGTAGTCGTCGATCACCGCAAGGATGCGCAACCGACGACTGATCCCGAACGTGTCGACGAGGAAGTCGAGGCTCCAGCGCTTCGTCGGACCGACCGGTAGAGCCATCGACTCGCGAGTCCCCGTCGCCCGCTTGCGGCCCCTTCGTCGTTTCACGGCCAGCCCATCCTCGCGGTGAGGCGCCTCAGCTTCTTGTGGTTCATGACGATGCCATCCCGTTCGAGCATCAGGCCGATGCGGCGATAACCAAAGTGCCGGCGCTCGCTCGCCACTTTCTTCATACGCGCGCGGATCTCCGGATTGCCCGGCTCCGGCTCGCGTCTCACTGTCTTGGGATCGACGCTGACCCGTCGGCAGGCGCGACGTTGGGAGATGTCGTGCCTGGCCATCGCCTTCAACGCCGCATCCCGCTTCCGCTGGGGCATCATCAGCTCTTTCCCAGGAGGTCTTTCAGGACGGTGTCGTCCAGCATCGCGTCCGCTAGCGTCCGCTTCAGTCGCCCGTTCTCGATCTCGAGCAGCTTCAGCTTGCGGGCGTCAGTGATGTCCCGACCGCCATATTTGCTTTGAATTTGTAGAAAGTCGCCGTGCTCAGCCCGTGCTTGCGACAGACGTCCGCTGTCGGCACGCCGCACTCCTGCTCGGCCAGGATCGCGATGATCTGTCCTTCGGCAAATCGGCTCTCCCGCATGTCCGTCTCCAGGTGACGGACTCTCCATTCAAACGAGGGACCATGCGGGGCTCAGGTCACGCACAGCATGGCCCGTCGTCTCGCCCTTGCTTAACCGCACCTCGATCTCCCGAAGGTGCGCGTTCGCGCCGCGCTCGAACCGATGGCGCGCAGGCGCTCACTCTCTTCGGGCTTGAAGGTCCTACGGCCCATGTTTCAACTCCTCATGTGGAGCCGGACTAACTCAAGCTTCGGGCCACTTTCAGGGGATCAGACCAGCAGCAATTCGCCGAAAGCAGACATGGACCTATTTCGCACAGACCTGTGCGATTTTGGCTGCGAGCAGAACCTCAATGGTTGGCAAATACTGGCTCAGAGAGAGCCGCGCAGGCGTTCAACAGGCTTTCGACGATCTTGTCCTGCTTCACGCCTGATAGTCTCGTCTTTGGACCTGTGATCGAGATTGACGCGAAGGCGTGACCACTTCGATCAAGACCCGGCCCCGCGATCCCCATGATGCCGGGGGTTCGCGTGCTCTCCGAAATTGCGTATCCGCGTGACCGGGTCTCCGACAGCTCGTTCGCAATCGCGCGAACGCTTATCTTGCGGTCGCCGGGGTATAATTTGACTGTCCGCGCGATGATTTCCGGCGCGCTCTCATGATAGGCGAGGATTGCCCGGCCGGCCGCGGTAAGCGCCGCGGGCGAGCGGCTTCCAGGCTCTGTCAGGAAGCGCATCGGGCGCGGGGAATGGAGTTTGTCGAGATAGATGATGTCGTCGCCGGCGAGAATTGTCAGGTTTACCGTCTCACCAGTCGTTCCATGCAACTGATGTAGGATCGGCGCGGCTGCCCGCCGAACGGGGTGCACCGCCAGCACCCCGACACCCAACTCCCAAATCTTCAGAGTCGCGGAGTATCTGCCGGAACTCTCTTCCTGCTCCACATAGCCAAGCGCGAGAAGTGTCCGCAGCAACCGGTGCAGGTTACTCTTCTGAAGAGCGAGCTGGTTTGACAAGTCCGAGAGCCTGACCGGCCCGCCGGCGCGCGCCAGCGCCTCCAACACCCGCATACCTTTGACGATGGTTGTATCCATCGCGTTCCGATATATGGAAAACGAACACCGCTCAAGCGGCAGGGAGCAGCCCATCGTGTTTCAGTATTCAGAACTCTTTTCTGATCGAGCGCTTGCCGATATAGCGAGTTGAATTCACCGAGCTGGATGGCGTCCCTGTTCCGCTCGCCGAGGGAGGGACTCCATCATGCACCGTCACGTCATTTCGCGCAGAAGCCTCATCCTAGCAGCTGGCGCCTCGGCAGCGACGCTCGGCGCGTGTGCATCGACGCGTCGCACCTTGGAGCCCGGCGTCGTGGAAACGGCCGCAGGCCGCTACCGTGGACGTGTTGTCGAGGGCGTGCAGGTATTCAAGGGCATGCGCTATGGCGCCTCGACCGCGGGACAGGCCGGTTCATGCCGCCCCGTGCGCCCGAGCCATTTGCAGGTGTCCTTGACGCTTTCGAGTACGGCGACCAGACGCCTCAGGCGCGGGGCGGTCTGGCGGCCGACACCGCCATGAGCGAAGACTGTCTGCGGATCAATGTGTGGACGCCGGACGCCAGCCGCGACCGCAAGCGTCCGGTCCTGCTGTGGTTCCATGGCGGCGGTTTCGAAGCCGGTTCCGGCTCGAGCGCGCTCTATGACGGAACCCACATGGCCAAGCGCGGCGATGTCGTGGTCTGCACGATCAATCACCGGCTGAACGTATTCGGTTTCTGCGACCTCTCCCAACATCTCGGCGAGGACTTCGCCCAGTCCGGCAATGTCGGCTATCTCGATCTGGTCCGCTCCATGGAATGGGTTCGGGAAAACATCGAAGCCTTCGGCGGCGATCCGGACAACATCATGATCTATGGCCAGTCCGGCGGCGGCAGGAAGGTCAGCGTGTGCTTTGCAGGCGCTGCCTCCTCGGGTCTCTTCGCCAAGGGCGTGGTGCAGTCCGGCTCGCACAACCGCGTGCAAACGCGTGAACAATCGAATGCGCTGACCGCCTCGCTGCTGGCCGAGTTGCAGATCGACCCGTCGAACGCCCGGTCGTTGCAGGACGTTCCGTGGGAGAAACTGAGCGAGGTGCAGCGCAAGGTGATCGGGGCGGCCGGATACCGCTTCGAGCCCAATCTCGATGGCATCAACTTCACTGAACACCCTTTCATTCCCAACGCGCCTCGTCGCACGGCCCAGGTCCCGATGGTGCTGGGCACAACCCGCACCGAGCTTTCGAACCAGCTCGGGCGCGACCCATCCATCTACACGATCGACGCCGCCGGCCTGAAGGAGCGCATCTCGCGGTTCTATCCCGAGGAGGAGGTGGACGAAGCCATCGCCGTCTTCACGGAAAGCAACCCGGCGGCGTCTCCGACCGAGCTCTTCTTCATCATGACCTCGTGGCGGTCCTACATCCTCAACGCGACGGTCATGGCCGAGAAGCGCGCCGAACTGAACGGCGCGAACAACCCGACGTGGATGTATCAGGTGACGTGGAAGTCGCCAACGGAAGGCGGAAGGCGCTACAGCCAGCACACGCTCGACCTGCCCTTCATGTTCGACAATGTCGACAAGGCGCCTAACCTCACCGGCCCCGAAACTGATGAGACGCGCGCCATGGCGGACTACATGGCCAATGCCTGGATCGCCTTCGCCCGCAATGGCGACCCCAATCATGACGGCTTGCCCCCCTGGCCGACCTACGATCTCGCCTCGCGCACGGTTATGCAGTTCGAAACGCCAGCGGTCGCCGTCAGCGACCCGTTCCGTAGCGAGCGCCTGTACATGAGCGAGTACGACTCGGTGAGGGCGACTGCCCGGCGCGACGGCTAGGCCGAATAGGCGCCGGCAAACTGCTTGCGCAATTCCGCCTTCTGCACCTTGCCCATGGTGTTGCGCGGAAGTGCGTCCAGCCAGATGAAGCGGCGCGGATGCTTGAACCGCGCCAGCGACCCCTCGAGCGCCTGCTTCATCTGTTCGTCGGGAACGGGAGCGCCGGTCGCAACGAGAACGGCGACAACGCCCTCGCCCATTTCCGGATGCGGGGCGCCGATGACCGCCGTCTCAAGCACGCCGGGGATGGCATCCAGCACCAATTCGATCTCCTTGGGGTAGATGTTGTACCCGCCGGAAATGATCAGGTCCTTGGCGCGTCCGACGATCGATACGCGACCGGTTTCGTCCATCACCGCATTGTCGCCGGTGATGAAATAGCCATCGGCGCGGAATTCCTCCGCGGTCTTCTCCGGCATGCGCCAATAGCCTTGAAACAGACTGGGTCCCTTGATCTCGATGACGCCGGTCTCGCCGCGCGGCAACTCCTTGCCGGTATCGTCGGCAACGCGAATATCATAGCCCGGTACGGCGAAGCCGACCGTGCCGGCGATGCGGTCGCCATCGAGTGGGTTGGACGTGATCATCCCGGCTTCGGACATGCCGTACCGCTCCAGAACCCGGTGGCCGGATTTCTCGGTCCAATCGTCGGACGCCTTGGCGGTCAAAGGCGCGGAGCCTGAAATGAACAGGCGCATGTTCCGGCAGTCGTCCGCGCCAAAACCATCAAGCGCGCCCAGTCGCGAGTAGAAGGTCGGCACGCCCATCAACAGTGTCGCCTTCGGAAGCTGCGAGCGGATCAGTTCGGCGTCGAACGCCGGAAGGAAGATCATCGGCGTGGCGTTCAGCATGGACGTGTGGAGCGCAACAAACAGTCCGTGCACGTGAAAGATCGGAAGGGCATGGATCAGAACGTCGTCGGAGTTGAACCCCCACAGCTTGTGCAGCACCTCCGCGTTGTCGATCAGGTTTGCGTGCGACAGCATCGCCCCCTTGGACCGCCCGGTCGTCCCGGAGGTGTAGACGATCGCCGCGAGATCGTCGGGCTCACGCTCGACAACATCCCTGGCGGGCGCAGCAGCGAGAGCCTTCGCCCACAGGCCGGTGGCTGCGTCTGTTCCCGGCGCCTCTACCGTGGGCACGCCGAGGTCCGTTGCGATTGCCGAGACTTCGTCGACATTGGAAGGACGGCAGACTACGACCCTCGGATCGGCGTTCTCGATAAAGTAGCGCACCTCACTGGTGGTGTAGCCTGTGTTCAACGGAACGTAGACGCCCCCTGCCCGCAATACACCAAGATAGAGAGCAACGTTTCCGAACGACTTGTCGACCTGAACGACTACACGCTCGCCCGGCTGCAACCCTGCGCCCAGGAGAACCGCTGCGAAGCGGGCAGAAAGATCATCCATCTCGGAATAGGTCAGAGAGGGACCTTGCGGACTCACGAGGCAGGGCCGATCGAGCGCCTCTGACCAGGCGTCCTGAAATCGTTCAATGATGTTCACGTGTGCGGCCCTTCCGCTCTGGAAATTGGCATCAGCCGCCGAGAATGGCGCGCGTGATGATGAAGAGAAGCGACGGCGCGAGCAGACAGCCCAGGCCGGTATAAAATGTAGCGGTCATCGCGCCATAGGGCACGAGCTTGGGATCGGTCGCCGCCAGACCGCCGGCGACGCCGCTGGTGGTTCCCATCAACCCGCCATAGACGAGCGCCGCTTCGGGTGTGGTCAGACCGATGAATCGCGCCACATACGGCGTTCCGATCATCACCATCACCGACTTTACAAGGCCGGCGGCAATTGACAGCGCAATCACTTCGGATGATGCGCCCAGCGCGGCGCCCGTGACGGGACCGACGATGTAGGTCGCCGCTCCGGCGCCGATCGTGCTCACGCTGACCGCATCGTGATAGCCGAAGGCGACTGCCGCTAGCGCGCCCACAAGGAACGACAGCACGACACCGACTACCAGCGAGACCACGCCCGCCAACCCAGCCGCCTTCATGTGCGCTGGGTCCGCGCCGAATGCTGTCGCGACGATGGCGAAATCCCGCAGCATGCCCCCGCCCAAGAGCGCCACGCCCGCCAGCATGGGCCAGTCCGCCACGCCATTCGAGCCGCCTGTCATCTCGCCCGCGACATAAGCGAGCGCGAGGCCGATGGTGATCGCCACCGCCGAGCCATGCAGGCGCCCGCCGGTCAGCCGGTTGGTGAGTGTGTAGGATCCCCACATGATCACGGCGACGAACACGAACCCGGCGATCAGTCCATATTTCTCCAACGTCTCCACGACGGCGCCGACCAGGCTCATTTGCGTAGCGCCAGCCTAGACAGCACAGGCACCAGCGCGAAGCTGGCCAACACGGCACCCGCACCTGCGATCAACGCGAGCCATCCTCCGGAAATCGCAGCGGCGACATTCTGCTTCGCGGCCATCGCAACCACGATCGGGATATACATTGCGCTCCAGAACGCGATGCCTTCGCTGGTCGGTCCGGCAAAGGGCATGCGCACCTTCTTCCAGCTGGATACTGCCAGAAGGATGATCATCGCGATTCCCACCCCGCCGACATTTGCTTCAACGCCAACCAGCATTCCGAGCAGGTCGCCAAGCACCATGCCCGCGAGCATGCAGGCCGCCAGCAACGCCACGCCATAGATGACCATGAACTTCCTCCCGCCCCCGAGTGTCTTGTGCGCCCTCTTGAACCGCGACCCTAGCGCACCGCACGCAGCGCCGACAGTTGCGTCTCCTGCATGTCTTCGACAGCGCGAACGCGCCGTCCATGGCTATGCTTCGTAGAATGGCGTCGCGGGGAGGTCCGAGGGACGCACGCCGCGGTCCCAGGCTGCCCGGCCGACCAGAAACAGTTCTTCGGGATCGTCCGTGACCTTCAGCCCCGAGGCTGCGAATGCGGCGCGCATGGCGGCGCGATCCTTGGCGGTCAGTACGGGCACAGCATGCTCTGCCCCCGGAGGCGCGGGAACCAGCCCGCCATTCCCACCCGACAGCCACGCGTAGTACCGGTTGTGCTGATAGGGATGAACGCCCGCCGCGATCGCCGCCGCCTGAACCTCATAGAACTGCTCGATGACGGGCTGCATCCGCGTGGCGAGTTTGTCGGCTTGCGCGAAGTCTCCTGCAGCGCATGCCGCCAGAAGGGCGTTGCCGACCTGATCTTCCGCCGTCTGCACGCCCTCTGCATTCCACTGCCCGCTCCACTGGATGTGATGATGACGCGCCAGAAGCGGAACGAAATCGAGATTGACGGGCCCCATGAACACGCGATCCCCCACCGTTTCGCAAAGCTGCTGCGTCGAGGTGAGTGAAACCGGATGCGACACCTTCATGGCAGTCACATTCGGCAGATCGGCAAGGCGGTCGAAGACGTCCAGCGGCTGCCCCGACGGGCCCAGATGCATGAAACGACGGCCGGTGGACAAGGCCGCATAGAGCATGATCGGAAGCTCCGTCGACCGGATGCGCCGCTCCATCTGGTCGCCTAGATCCGCCGCCGAAATGTCCGCAGGATGCCGGGACGCAAGCAGGATCATCTCCACGCCGAGGGCTTCCAGCCGCTGGATCAGAGCGATGTCTGCGTCCGCGCCGCTAACGACAATCCCGTGGACCGACTGCTTCCCCTTCGCCTCGTCAATGACAATGCGATAATATTCTTCCCAGCGCGGATCGCTTGGCACGGTCCAGTTGATCATCGGCATCACGCCGGAAAAACCCTGCGCGATGCCATTGCGCACATCGTTGCGGATGCCTTCCTCGTCCAGCGTCTCGAAGTCCGACTTGAACGTTGGGAATATCAGGTGCGCCAGGCCGACGAGCTTGTCAGCTGTCCATTTGCGCTGCTGCGTGGACGTGTCGACCGTTGGGCGTTGTGCTGCCGTCGCGGGCGTTTCCGCGCGCGCGGGTGCTTCAGTCATCAGTGTCATGCCGGCCCTATGCTGACAGCTTTCATCACTTCGCGGCGGTTCATTCGGATATTCCCTCCTGGTAGTGTCTCACGCAAGGCGGCAGTGACCTCGGCGGCCGCATGCCAACGCAAACTTTCAGCTGGCGATCATCGGAATGATGTCCGCTGCGCGGTCCAGCTTTTCCATCTCCATGACCGTGTCGATCACATCCTGCGCCCGCGTGCGCCCGAGGACCGGCCCCATCAGCTCCATGGCCTTGGCCACCACATCCTCACGCGTCATCGGGTGAGATGGAAATCCGCGAACGAACGGAACGAACAACTTGCTCGTGCCAGTCTGGCTATCGACCAGCGTCACCCGAGCGGGCTCCGTTCGCGTCTCCCCTTCGGCCACTTCCAGATCCGGCGCGTGGACGACGTCCATCTTCTTCATCAACTCGTGGACCGCGCTATCCGCGTTGAAGCGCTCACGATCCTGCGCCGCAACCAGGTCGAGACGCCCATCAATCAGGATGATCGAAGCCAGATAGCGAAGGTTCAGTGCAGGCATTTCTGCATTGCGAAACGCCTCCCATCGGCCCGGCATCTCCATTACGATGCTCTCCACCGTTTGCGGGGACGTCTTTGGCAACAGCTCCAACACGGCCTGAACCGCCGGTTGGGTCGGACCGCCAACCGGATATCGCTTGTACGCGGTATGGGGCAACTCGGAGCGGGTCCGAAGGTCCTCGATCAGATAGTAGGGATCGTGATCCGCACCCTCGCGGAAGATCTTGTGGTTCATGTAGCCTTCGGGATTGTCGAAGCAATCGGCAACGCCGGTGTACCCGGTCTCGACCAGCAGAGCCGACTCAACGCCGTTGCGCGCGCCGACGCCTGCGAAAACGAAGGTCTTTTCGATGTGGTCTTCGTCCAACAGCCACTGCCATGACCCTGAGGCCTGCTGGCAGGCATAGGACATGACGTATTTGATCTGTTCCTCGGACAGTCCCAGCATGGACGCCGAGGTCGCCGCGGCGCCGAAGCAGGGGCCCATTCCGTGATTGGCGAGTCCCGCGGCGTAGAGCGTGCGTACGCCGAGCGCCTTGGGTACGCGTCCGCACATTTCATAGCCCGCCACGCAGGCGCGCAGCACATCGCTTCCTGATCCGCCGCGATTTTCCGCCAGCGCGAAAGCAGCGGCGACCACCGCCGGTCCCGGCTGCACGAACGCCGAAGGGATGAAGTCATTGATTTCCGATCCATGCACGATCATCGCCGAACCATAGACTGCGTCCACCAGACCAACTCGTTCGCTCGTCGCCAGCATGGTCGCGCCGTTCTCTGCTCCCGCGGACTTCGACAGAGCATACTTCCGACCGAGCACGGCCGGCTCCAGGTCCTTGCACGACACCGCTGCGGCAAGCGTGTCGAGGATATGCCGCTTGCCCAATTCCAGGAATTCGGGATCAACCGCAGCGGTGCGGATATTGGCGATGTACGCGCTGATGGTCGGTGTGAGCAGGCGCCCGTCGCCACGCGCTGTGGCTTGCGCCTGTTCGGCTGGTTCATTCGACGGCGCCGATGTCCCTGTGGCCGTTTGGGCGTTCGACGCCGTTGCGCATCCGCCCAGAACAGCGCTCACACCGATCAGGCCGGCTCCCAGCGCCTCCCGACGGCTGGGAGCGTTTCCTGTCTGCGGATAAGCCTTCCCCATGCTCTTCTTCTCCCGTTCGATGGCGCCTTTTCTCGGCACCTGTCCACCATCTTCTGGGTTTCAGTATGTGAAACACATTTCCAGAATTTGCCAGCCGTTCGGACCGCAATTCTCTTTACATCGCACCTGCATCCAGCCAAAAACCTCGTCACAACGACGAAAGACGGGCCAAGAAGACTGCAGCTGCAGGGCCTGACGGGAAGGAGCAATCCAATGAGACGCACGTGGTTGGCGACTGCACTCACGACGCTGACGATATCGTCGGCGCCTCTCGCTACAGCTCAGGAGGTTCGCTCAGCGTCGGGCCCCGCTCCCGCCAGCGCGTCGAGGTCCGAAGTGGAGATGTCGCGGCACGCGGCAGCCCAGGCGGCGGGGTATCAGGCACTGCACCTGTGTACCGGAATCTTCACCTCAGAAATGTCCGAAGATGTCGTCCGCCAAACCTTCCAGCGCGGCGACATTTCCAGCGACCGCTTCCGCGAAAATATCGATCGCGACGCCAAGTCGGTCTCGGTCACCTATCTCGATGACATGCCTCCGCGGATTGCCGTCTACCGTCCGTATCTTGGCTGCACCCAGCTTCCAATTGGCGCGAGCATGGACGCCGCCGCCGGTCTGCGGCGCCTGACCGGCGACCTCTCGGCGCCGGGCTTCGACCAGAGCGACTGGCCGATGGGTGACAAGAACGCGATCAGGCGACTCCCCCGCTCTGAGCGCAATGCCCTCGAAGCGGTCATGGACGAGGCATTCCGCGACCAGGAAGGCGCCTACACCGGCAACACATGGGGCATCGTGGTCATCAAGGACGGCAAGATCGTCTCTGAACGCTACGTTGAAGGTTTCGGGCCGCACATCTCCGCACGCACCAATTCCATGTGCAAGAGTCTGGGCATCAGCCTGGTCGGGATAGGCGTGCAGAAGGGCCTTGTCGACATCCACGGCAAGGCGCCGCTGGAGGCGTGGCGGACTCCCGGCGACCCGCGGGGCGAGATCACGTTGAACGACATGCTGCACATGGCCAGCGGCATGTACACGCAGGGCTCAGGCAACCCACAGGGCGACATCTACGGATCGGGCGCGCCGCCCTCGGAGATTTCCGCGCTCAACATGATGGACGCCAAACCTGGCGAACGCTTCGTCTACGCAGGCTCGGATACCATCCTGTCGGTCCGCGCCGTTCGCGAAGCTCTCGATGACGACGAGGCATTCATCTCCTTCCCCCATCGCGAGCTGATGTGGAAGATCGGAATGACCCGCACTGTTGTCGAAACCGATTGGCGCAATGACTTCCTCGCATCCGGCCAGTGCTGGTCCACCGCCCGCGATTTTGGACGCTTCGGTCTGCTCTATCTCAATGACGGCATGTGGAATGGTGAGCGGATCCTTCCCGCCGGATGGGCGGACTATGTCTCCGAACTCGCGCCTGCCCAACCAGGCTCATATCTAGCGGGAACAGGCGCGGGATATGGCGCGCAGTTCTGGGTTTACGATGGCCGCGAGGGTCTGCCGAAGGCCTACTCGGCAGCCGGCGCGCTCGGCCAGTACGCCATGATCGTACCCTCGGAAAATCTTGTGGTGGTGCGGCGCGGCCTTGATCGCGGCCAAGGCTTCAACATCGCGAAATTCACGGCCGACGTCATCAAGGCGCTGGAGTAGATCCATGGCGATGCCCATCCCCACACGACGCAGTGTGCTGCTCGGCGGAACGGCCCTGCTGGCCGCTTGTTCGGGCCAGACGGACAACCCGCCTGAGGTGTCTCAGGCTCCTGCTCAGGGGCCCGGAAAGGGCCCCTGGCACCAATCCAACCCAGAAGATCTCGGACTGTCCGCAGATGCGCTCAACGCTGCCGCCGACAAGCTCGCCGAAGCCGGCGAGCGCCAGGGCATCGTCGTCGTCCGCAACGGCCTGCTCGCCTTTGAAAAATACTGGGAGACGCCCTACGCACGCGCAACGCCGGATTGGCAGAATGTCTCCTTCTCCTCCGGCAAGTCCTGGGGCTCCACTATGGTCGGCGTGGCCCAGTACAAGGGACACCTCGATATCAACGATCTCGCTTCGAAGTATCACCCTTCAGAAGTCTCGGGGCTGAAGCCGGACACCACCATCAAGCATCTCCTCACCATGAGTTCCGGTGGAACCATGAACATGAAGCCGAGCTCGGTGCCGCCCAGACGGCTGGATGACGACGCACCGCCCGGGCCGGGCGCTGAGTACGAATGGTACGAAGAAGCCGAGGACGGTACGCCCGAAGGATATGGGCGGACAATCGAACCGGGCGCACAATTCTTCTATGATGGAGCCCCGGCCGACCACCTCGCAGACATAGTCTCGAACGCCGTGGGAAAATCCAGCCATCGCTTCATGCTGGAGGAGGTCGCTGCGCCGTTGGGATGCGAGAATTTCAGCTACCAGCCTGAGGGCGTGGATCACAACGACAATGTGCGGATCGGCGGATCGATCCTGCTGTCTTGCCGCGACATGGCCCGTCTCGGACAGCTCTACCTCAACAAGGGCCAGTGGGGCGGTGTCCCCATTCTCGACGCCGACTACATCGAAGCGGCAACCAGCCCATCAGAACTCAACTCGGCCTATGGCTATCTCTGGTGGCTGAACGGAACCGGTCGCGTCGAGAAGGCGCCCCGCTCGATGTATTTTGCGGCCGGCGCGCTTGGCCAGTTCTGCTTTGTCCTGCCTGAACAGGACATGGTGATCGCAACCATGGCTTCGGCCGCCCTGGCCTGTCCGCAGACGCGGCCTGGGACGCCCTCGCCCCGGCCCTTCCCGCTGACGCCAGCCCGCGTGAAGCTCCCAGGAGACCTCGTGATGATCCGTATCTCTACTCTGCTCGCTGGCGCTGCTGCGCTCACGCTTGCCGCATGCAGCGCTCCTGACGCGGATGCTCCCGACACGGCGGACGGCCTGACCATCCAAACGGGCTCGGGCGCACTCGTCGGCGAAGCGCTGGGCGGCGTTCGCGTCTTCAAGGGCGTACCATTCGCACAACCGCCTGTGGGCGAACTGCGCTGGCGTGCGCCGCAACCCGTGTCCTGGGAGGGAACCTACGAGGCCAATGCGTTCAAACCCGCTTGCCTTCAGCGCGTCCGCGAAGACGGTGCGCCTAACGGAGGCGGCTACGCTGGACCGGTCAGCGAGGACTGTCTTTACCTCAACATCTGGGCGCCAGAGAACGCGCAACACGCGCCGATCATGGTCTTCCTGTTCGGTGGCGGCGGAGTCGTGGGCGCCGGCAGTGTCGCAACCTATGACGGCACGGCGTTCGCACGCGACGGCGTCATTCTCGCCACCATCGATTATCGGCTGGGTGCGCTTGCCGGGTTCTCCCATCCCGCATTGACGGCCGAGGCGGAATCCAACGGCGAAGCGCACAGCAACTATCACCTGCTCGATGCGATCGCAGCGCTGCAGTGGATGAAGGACAACGCTGCGGCGTTTGGCGGCGATCCCGAGAACATCCTGCTGTTCGGAGAAAGCGCTGGGGCCACGATGACGGCGAACATCGCAACGTCGCCGCTGTCCAATGGGCTCTTTCAGAAGGCGATATTCGAATCGACAGGATCACTCGCAACGCCCGCAACGCCGTTGGCAACTGCAGAGGAACGCGGCGTAGCATTTGCGACCGAACTGGGCCTCGATGGCTCCGAGGCAACGACAGCGGAGCTCCGCACGCTTGACGCCGAGGCGATCATTTCAAGCCGCCTCTCCGGTCGTGGTCACCGGACGATCCTGGATGGGTCTGTGAAGGCGCAGTCGATCGAGGACGCCTTCGCGACCGGAAACGAGAACCCTGTTCTCGTGATGCTGGGGACGAACTCGGACGAAGGACGGTTGCGCGGCACGCAGATCATCGCCGACCACGCAATGGATGGCCTGCCGGTCTGGCAGTATTTTTTCGACTATGTCGCGCACGATCTCAGGGAAGCGAACCCGAACGGGGCGCCCCATGCAGGCGAACTGCCTTTCGTGTTCGACACGCTGGATCTCTACCCGCGCGTGGAAACCAAGACTGACGAGGACCAGAAAGCCGCCGACCTCATTCACTCCTGCTGGATCGCCTTCGCCAAGGCTCCGATGGATGCAACCGAGCTGACCTGTGGCGATGGATTCCTCTGGCCGGCCCGTGCACCTGAGAACGACAAGGCCGTTGCGATTTTCCGGGTCGAACCTTCCCTGGGCAAGGCGGATGAACTTCGCTCCCCGCCCAACGGCGCTGAACCCGGCCCCACCAGCCGAGAGGGCTGACTGGTCAGTCTCGGGCGCGTCGCCGCTGCGCGTCACGCCCGCGAACGTCAGCTGTTGGCCAATAGCCGCCCCCTGGCCGTTCGGTCGCGAACGGCTGTCTCCCTTTAAACTTGACATTCGATCGCTGCGTTCTGCACGTACGGTACGGTTATACCCTACGCGCTTTCGCAAGGTTCAATCGCTCCCTACTACCCATCGTACCGAACAGGGGACTGTCACGCTAACTCACCGAGGGTGAGCTTCGCTCGCAGTCGACGGAAGTCACGCCGCCGTCGCTCGATTCCAGACGGATTCCGCCCGCGTTCGGAAAATCCGCAGCGTATGTCGGCTGATGAGGTGTCGTTGATAGTCGAACGCATTGTAGATTGCTCCGTGGGTTTCCAAGAAGCGCTGCGCCGAGATCCACGACTTGAAGCCCAGCATCTTTCGTTCGCGTCGTCGGATGGGAAGGTGGGAATTCTCGGCGCGGTTGTTCTCCCGCAAGCGGCCCGATTGATGGCGGTCTCCCAGACCAACAAGCGTAACGCAGCGCCATACGAGGGCAAACCGTCAGTGACGATCTTCTCAGGTTTGACCCGCTGGTTCCGAATAAGGCGCTTCAGCAGATTGAGAGCAGCGGTAGCGTCTCGCCGCTTCTGCACAACCAGATCAAGCACCTCGCCCTCATCATCCACGGCGCGCCAAATGTACATGCGCTCGCCGCCGATCTTCGAGACCATTTCATCCAAATGCCAGCGCGGCGAGGCAGGGAGTTTTTGCCGCCTCAGATTTTTCGCAATCAGAGGTCCGAACTTGATGGTCCAACAGCGGATCGTCTCATAGCTCACCTCAATCCCGCGCCGGTTCAACAATTCCTCGACATCGCGAAAACTCAGCGTGAACCGGAAGTACAACCACACCGCATGTCGGATGACATCTGGAGGGAAGCGGTGGCGCTTGAACGAAAGTCTCTGAATTCGCGCCATTTACTCCCCTTCCCCACCTGCTCATAGGCGAATAGCAGAGACCGTTTAGCGTTGAACTGACAGCGCCCTCGATTTCCCTCAACGTTGGCAAATTGCCGGCCGACAGTCGAAAATTCGCCGGAGGCTGATGTTTGAGGCGACAGGCGGGAACCGTCGATCAACAGATCTTTGACGCCATATGCAGGCTGGTGTTTGCCCGGTCGATCAATTCTGACACGATGATGGGTGACGACCCACCGATATACCGAGCGTGTGAATGACCATGGCGCAATCACATCCCAGCCCCACTTTCCACGATGTCGTCGATACAGCTTACGAAATCGCTTCGGAACCGGCTCGGTTTGACGATCTTCTGGATATCGCTCGCCGGTATCTGTTCGATCCGCCCAAAGGATCTCGAACAGATACATCGGTCAATGAAGTGACGGATCCTGCGCTCGAACGGCGCATGAACTTTCTCTCCGGCATGCTCGAACGCGAACTCAACGCGCCGGCCGGGGATGAGTCGCTGGCCTTCCATGCCCAACTCCGCATACGGCCATCCAACTGGAGCGTGACCGGAAACGCCGCCGCGCAACGCCTGGTGGGGCGCAGCTTCCCATGCGAGCTGACAGATCTGCCGTTCGACTACGAAACCCAGAAAACGCTCCAGCGCGATCTTGCTCCGGGCGCCTCAACCCGCGACCTGCGCGACCGCGTCTTCCTGACGACGGTAGAAGGACCGGAAGTACGTTCGTGTTTGGCTCTTGTGCAGCGAGCTCCGGAGCGGGACGGGGACGTGATCGTTTCCATATCATACATTGACTGGTGCGAGCCTCTGCTGGGTCGGCTTCAGGAGGCGTTCAGTCTGACGGCAAGCGAACGTGAAGTGCTGGTTGGACACTTGAACAGAAACAGCCAGAAGGAGATTGCCGAGCAACGCGGCACATCGCTCGACACCGTAAAGGAACAATCCAAGTCGATTCTCAAAAAGACCGGCGTCGCACGGATGGCGGATGTGGTGCAGCTGTCGGCGAGCATCGCCTACCTGTTGCGCAATTTTCCCGATGTCGACGCACATAGCGAAGCGCCGAGCCTGCGCATGTGGAAAACGCCTATTGATGGCGTCAACTACCTGGACATACCGGGCAAACGAACTCTCGGTTGGCGGAAGATCGGCGGCGGCGACAAGCCAGTTCTTTTCGTCCACGGTTTCATCCAGGGACCGTTCTTCTCCCGTGCCTTTGTTCGCGCGCTGGACGCACATGACATGCATCTCATCTGCCCCTCGCGCCCGGGTTTTGGACAAACCAGTCCCAGTTGCTCGCGTGCCGGTTTCGAAAAGACGGTGATCGAAGACGCCCGCGCACTCGTTGACCATCTGGCTCTTCGGAAATTCGGGATCGCCACCCACCAGGGCGGCGTCAGCCACGCTTTCAGGATCGCTGCGGCGTTTGGCGATCGCGTCCAGGGTATGGTGATGATCGGCGCAGGCATACCGATCGATGAGTCGCGACACCTGAATTACATGAACATCATCACACGGCTGGCGGGGCTCGCTTGCAAGCGAGCGCCCTCCGTCATGTCCATGGTGATGAATCTTGGGCTGCCGGTCTACAAGCAGCGCGGCATTGAGTGGTTTCTGCGCGACTATCTGAAGGAGGCCTCGCCCCAGGACCAGTCCATTCTCGACGATCCAGAAGTGCTCAGGCTGGACGCATATGGTTGCTTTCACATCGTCGAGCAGGGAGCGGAAACCTGGATCCGCGACGGCGCCAGTGCGATGGCCGACTGGACCGCAAGCGTTGACGCCGTCACGGTTCCCAGGTTGTGGATTCAGGGCGAACTGGATCCAGTCATATCGCCACAATCCGCCCGCGAATTTCTGTCTACCGGTTCACGAGGACAGCTTGAGGTCGCTTCAGGGGCCGGATTCAATATCCTGCATCAATCTCCGGACGAGATCGTAAGCCGGATGAGCAGCTTTCTCGATCTCTGACCCCCCTTGAGGGGGGAGCGAAGTACCATCCCATCAGTCATCTTTCTCGCTCATTGCGAAATGAGGTCGATTCGGGAGTCGCCGTCATGAAGAGTTCTGTCCTCAGATCCAGTCTGGCCGCGTTGGTGCTCGCCGTGTTTAGCGCACCCTCCTTCGCCGATAAGCTCTCAGACGCCATCGCTGCCTACAAGGCCGATGACTACACTGCGGCGCTGCCAGTGTTTCGGGAATTGGCGGCGGCTGGCGATGACGACGCCATGTGGTATCTTGGGCGCATGCACGACTTCGGACGCGGCGTCGAACAGTCCGACCAGGAAGCGTTCAACTGGTACAAGAAATCAGCTGATGCCGGCGATCGCGACGCCATGTGGGATCTCGGCGTCATGTACGAGCAAGGCCAGGGGCTCGACGAAGACCAGCAGAAGGCGTTCGAATGGTATCTGAAAGCCGCTGAGGAAGGTCATCTACGGGCGATGGCTGAGGTTGGTGTGAGATACGAGAATGGCGAGGGCGTCCGCAAATCCGAGCGCAAGTCATTCGAATGGTACGAGCGCGGCGCTGAAGCCGGCGGCGCATTGGCCCAGGCCTATCTGGGCCTCGCATATGAGACCGGCACAGGCGTGCGCCAGTCATATGAAAATGCAGCGTACTGGTACGCCGAGGCCGCCGAACAGGGAGATGATGACGGGCAGGCATGGCTGGGAGAACTCTATGAGTCCGGCAACGGCGTCGAACAGGACCTCGACAAGGCGCGAGAGCTTTATGAGCTCGCCGCTGCGCAGGACAACAAATTCGCACAGACCAAGCTGGCGGAACTGTCTGCCGGATCGTCGTCCCACTCGTCCCCGGCAAGTGTGGACACGACGAATGTCGATTTCGAATCGGTGTTGAGTACGGGCGAAGGGGCGTGGATCATTATCGCTGAACTCGTGAAGCAGAGCGACTGGGATCGCGCGCGTAAACTGGCTCTGGCAAACTCGGAGCGACACAATCACGCGCAATCGCAAGCCATCCTTGGCAGCATGTACGAGAGCGGCCTTGGCGTGCCGCGCGACTATGTCGAATCTGCGAAATGGTTCCGCCTCTCCGCTGAGAATGGATATGCGATGGGACAATTCAATCTCGCGGCCTTTCTGGTGGATGGAAGGCCGGGTGTCGAAAAAAACTTCGATGAAGCCGTCATGTGGTTCAGGAAGGCTGCGGCTCAGGGAAATGAGGCGGCCGCACAGACGCTCCGCGATATCGGAGCTGAGTAGATGGGCCGCAAGGGCTTTCGGAGGCGCGTCATCGGGCTCGCAGTCCTCGCCGTTACGTCCGGCGCGAGCTTCGCCGCCCCGCCCTTCCAGGACGCGCTGAATGCATATGAGTCCGGAGATTACGCCGCCGCCTATGAGAGTTTTCTCTCGATGGCCCAGCAGGGTGATATGGACGCCGCCCTCAAGGTCGCGATCATGTCGGGCAATGGACAGGGCGCTGAAGCGTCAGCCATCCGCTCCGCCTACTGGTTCCGCAAAGCTGCGGAGGCCGGCGTCGCTGAGGCGCAATATTCGCTCGGCGACATGTACCGAGTCGGCGACGGCGTGGCCCAGTCCGATGAGGACGCCTTCGAATGGACGCGCAAGGCGGCCGAACAGGGACACGCGAAAGCCCAGAACGCGCTGGCGCTGTTTTACATAACCGGCGCCGGAACCTCACGGAACGACGTCAAGGCGCGGGAATGGTTCGAGCGCGCAGCGCTAAGGGGACACGGCGGCGCGGCGATGAACGCCGCCGCGATGCACGTCAGCGGTCAGGGGACGCCGGAATCGCTCGAAGCGGCCGAGCGCTATTTCCGGCTGGCTGCAATGGCCGGTGAAGCGCGTGGAAAGGAGGCGCTGGCGTCTCTTGGCGCGCCTCCCATCCGCCGCTTCGTCGCGGACAAGGTAGCCGAAGAGGCGTTCGCGTCCGGCAACTACGCCGCCGCTCTAGCGCGTTGGCAAGACAGCGCGCGACAGGGCGATCCTTCCGCCGAGAACGGGCTCGGCGCGCTGTATTTCGCCGGAAAAGGCGTTCCACAGTCTGACGAGGAAGCCTTTGCCTGGTTTACGCGCGCGGCCGACGATCTGTCTCCAGCGGGCGCAACTGCGCGCTTCAATCTCGCTTATATGCACCTTGAAAATCGCGCGCCAAATCCTTCCAACGACAGGGCGCTCGAACTGATCCAGCAGGCCGCCGAACTCGGCCACCCAGGCGCCCAGCTGCAGCTGGGAGGTCTCTACGCGGAAGGCCAAGGCATAGAAGCCAGCCCGGCCGCCAGCGTCTACTGGTTTCGGCAAGCAGCCCGCGAAGGTTATCCCGGCGCGCAGAATGCGCTCGGCTACGCCTACGCCAAGGGTGAAGGCGTCGAACGCGACATGTACGCCGCCTTCGACTGGTTCAAGCATTCTGCCGAACAGGGCAATCCCTATGCTCAAAGTTCGCTCGGCGCTTTCCATGAAGAAGGATGGGGCGGCGCATCCAAGTCCTATGAGGAAGCCATGCGCTACTATCGCATGGCGGCCGACCAGGGTCGCGCCTACGACCAGTGGCGCGTCGGCTACCTTTACTACTACGGCAAGGGCGCGCCGCAGGACTACGACGAGGCATTTTCGTGGTTCATGCGCGCCGCCGAACAGGGCGATGCGCAAGCGCAGTTCGAAATTGGCGCGATGTATGAGGAAGGGTTCAGCGCTGAGGCCGATGAGGCCGAGGCGTTGCGCTGGTACGAGGCGTCCGCCGCACAGGGCAATGCCTGGGGGCGATGGGGCGTTCGCCACATCGGCGCTGTCACGCGCAAACGCCAGGCTGAGCGAAACTTCGAGGCGCTGGCGGCGTTCAGCGAAGACCTGCTCCAAGGTCGCATCCAGCAATACAATTCGCCGTCCTCGAACAGCTACGGCTACAACAGCTCGGCGCGGTCATCCTCATCAGGCGCTTCCTATTCAGACCCATTCGGCGGCCTCAATCCGTGGAGCAGCGAGTACCAGACCAATCGCTGCATCTCGAGCCCGGTGTCCTGCTACCAGAACAGCTACTGACCCCACTACAGTCGCCCTTTCAGGAGACCCGTTCATGCAGAAACTCTCGTACGCCTTTGCCCTGTCCATCGCACTCGCTGCCTGCGGCGGACAGAACGTGTGGGTCGATCAAGAGCTTGCGGCCGTTCAGGAAGCCGCGATCAACGGTGACCAGGACGCCATGGAGGAACTTGAACGCCGCGTCCGCTCCACACTCGCTGAGATGGAAGATGCAGCCGAAGCCGGCGACCCCAAGGCTGAATTCGATCGCGCATTCGGGAGCGGCGACATGGCGAGAGTAGAGACCCTTGCAGACGCCGGAAACTCGTACGCACAAACTCACATGGCCGGATCCATCGCCGGGCAATCTCCTTCAGACGAAGACAAGAGCCGCGCCCGCGCCTACCTTGAGGCTGCAGCCGCCCAGGACAATCCCACGGCGATCTTCCTGATGTCGGAGGACTACCTCTCTTCCTCCAATCTCTACCCTGCCGACGAAGCCAAGGCCCTCGAACTCGGCGAGAGAGCCGCCAGCCTCGGCCACGCTGAAGCCATGTTCAAGACCGGAGTACGTTATCAATACGGGCTCGCGACTGCAGCGCAGGATAAGACCAAAGCGCGCGAATGGTTCAACCAGGCTCTCGCGGCAGGTTACCGCGACGCCCAGCGCCAGCTTGATGAGCTGGGAGATTGAACGCCATGCAGAGAGTGGGGAGCAGCCTGGCCGCGTTTGCCGCCGCCTGTATCTTGTCGAGTGCGTCCACCGCCGCGCCCACCCCGCAAGAGGCTGATGCGCGCGCGCAATGGCAGCGCTTTGCGCAACTCTACAACGCCTACACTGCCATGAGCCTGGTCAATGAACGCTGCGGCTTCCTCACCACCGAAGAGCATGCATTCGCCAAGGCGCGCGCCAGCGATATGGCGCGGGATCTCATCCGCGCAAATGCCCTGAACACTACACAGCACTACCAACAAATGTACGATCAGGTCGCGACCCACTCGGATCCGTGCGGCGAGCTTGTCCCATCGTATCTTGCCAGCCCCGCCTTGTCCGACCTCCGCAATGAAGTCCAGACCTACCTGCTCGCCTGGTCCATTGCAGGAATCCCGGACGATTGTAGCGAGTGGATCACTGAAGAGCATACCCGCGCGGTGATGGCGCGCGGCGAATCCCTCGCAGAAACGCGCGGCGTCGACCCAAAGAAAATTCCACCAATCGCCGCCCTTGGCGAACAAATCCGCCAGGATTGCGCAAACGGCGCCGTCACCGGCGCATCAGCGGCAGGCGCTCTCGCTGAAGGTCACCTGTTGCAGGCCAGAACCAGCGCGCTTGGTTACGACAACGCCGTCATGTTGGGCGTGGGTATTGTTGGCCTGCATGGCCGCGGCTCGATCGACGGCCTGCCCTGGGCGGCCGTGGCGTGGGAAAGGCAAGAGGAATTTGAGGCCGGCAGAGACAAACGCAAGGGCGATGGCGAGTCAGACTATCGTATCGGGTTTCTACAGGACGGGCGCTTCGCGCTCTGGATGCGTCTGACGAAAGACGCCGTACATGAACCGATCGGGCCGGCATCACGACATTTCGAATCCGGTGACTGGACACGCGCATCTGAGCTGGAGCCCGACACGTCACAGCGCGTTTTTGTTCTCAGTGATGAAAAGTCCGAATTCCTGAAGGATACTCAGGACTATGACTTCCTGAACTTCAGACTCGTCCGGGAAGGCAGGAACATCGCCGCCCCCGCCGATCTCTCCCTGAGGCAGCTGCAAACCGCCCTCGAGTACGCCAGCGCGCCCGAACCTTCAAAAGCGGCGCAACGATAACAGCCTTGCTGGCGCAGCAACCCGCCCTTCCCCGGCAACCCGATGTCGCTGGTTGTGATCCTGGTCTGAGCCTCGCATGGTCCCTCGTTTGAATGGAGAGTCCGTCACCTGGAGACGGATATGCGGAAGAGCCGAGTTACCGAAGAACAGATCATCGCGATCCTGGCCGAGCAGGAGCGCGGTGTGCCGACCGCGGACGTCTGTCGCAAGCACGGGATCAGTTCCCCGACTTTCTACAAATGGAAGGCGAAGTTCGGCGCCATGAACGTGCCGAACGCCCGCAAGCTGAAGACGCTTGAGATCGAGAACGCCCGGCTGACGGGCATGCTGGCGGATGCGATGCTGGACAATGTCGTCCTGAAAGACCTCCTGGGAAAGAGCTGACGACGCCCCAACGAAAGCGGGAGGCGGCGTTGAGAGCCATGGCGAAACACGAGATATCCCAGCGCCGCGCCTGCCGGTTGGCCAGCGTCGATCCCAAGACCGTGAGGCGCGAACCGGAGCCGGACAATCCGGAGATCCAGGCGCGTATGAAAGAAGTGGTGAGCGAGCGCCCGCGGTTCGGCTACCGTCGCATCGGCCTCATCCCGCCCCTCTCGATGTCTTGTGCACTGCGAGTCAAAATCGGCTTCATCGAGTTGAGTGGTAAGCCCCTAACCTATCATCTTCGATCTGGGCCACGTCGGACGAGCAGGTATCGGCCGATCACGATCGGCGGGATGGCGAGCGCGCCCCAGGAGACAGGCGACCAAACGGTGCCGCCCCACAGAGTCGCAATCAACCCGACCAGCGTGAGCACGGCGAGGGCCATGGGCCAGGCGAAGATCGCGAGCAGCGACTTTCCACCGGAATCCGACTGGCGGTTCATGTCGCTCGCCCCAGCCGCCGTTTGACGAAAAGCTGCAGACCACTCCAGAGGATGGCGATCGCGATCAGGTCGAGGATGGTCCACAGTAGCTTCAGCGGCCAGCCGGCATAGTCACCGAAGTGCAGCGGCCGGGACAGTTGAAGCGCCGCAAGATACCAGGGCGGCGGATCGGCGACCACGACCTCCCCTGTTTCCGCTTCAACGAGGACCGGCCGGAACAGCTTCTTCGTCACAGGTGTGAAACCTTGCGTCCAGACCACATAGTGGCGCGGACTGCCGTCCCTGAAACCCGGCTCGACAATGCGAATCATGCGCGACCCCGGATTGCTTTCGTGAGCCGCGTCAGTAGCGGCTTGCGGGCCGACACGCACATCCGCCAGAGGTTGGTCGGTGTAGGGCGCGACAAGCTCCGGCACGGCCGACTGTCGCCATGCAGCGTAGAGCGGGACGGTGAAAGCGTTCATGATTCCCGTTATGGCGACGACCAGGACCCAACCGGCCGTCGCAACGCCTAGCAGGTTGTGCAGATCCAGCCATCGCACGCGGGATGAGCGATTCCGGATCTCGCCGAACTCCAGCTTACGCATGAAGGGTGCGTAGAGGACCAGCCCTGACACCGTGGCGACGACAAACAGGACCGTCATCCCGGCGAGGAAGAACTCGCCCGCCAATCCGGCAAACATCTGGATGTGAAGACGATTGGCGATGCGGAGGAAGACGCGTACGGGATGGTTAGGATTATCGGTGCGCGTGTCCTCAAGAAACTCGCCGGTGCGCGCATCATAAACGAGCTGACGGCGCTGGCGCGGATTGTCAGGCGGGGACATGTTGACGCCAAGCAGGACGCCGTCGAAGGCCCAGTCGACATAGGTGATGCGCTCGTCCGGTACGCGGTTTTGCGCGTCGTCGAAGACCTCATCCAGATTGGCCGGGCCGGTTCCGACGGGGGCCTCGGGGATGGGGGGATGGCCGGCGAAGTGGGCGTCGATCTCGTGAATCCAGATCATCACCGCTCCGGTCACGCAGAGCATGAGCAGAAAGGCGGTGCAGATCACGCTGCTCCACGTGTGCACCGCCTTCCAGGCGCGGACGGTCGAGGCCTTCATCCGGCGACCACCTACCAGCTGCGCCGCAATGTCACCTTCGCGACGCGGCCGGCCCCATAGAAGCACTGCGTGGCGGCGTCGCAGTTCGCGACATACCGTTCATCGCCGAGGTTCTGGGCGTTCAGGGCGATGTCCCAGCCTTTCATCGCCGGGATAGCCCGGCTGAAGTCATAGCGGATCAGCGCATCGTACAGCGTGTAGGACGGGACCTTGAACGTGTTGGCGCGGTCGCCGAACGAGGAACCGACATAGCGCGCGCCCGCGCCGACCGTCAGACCGGGAACGCCCGGAACGGCATAGTCCGCCCAGAACGACGCCTGGTGTTCAGGGCGCCCGGCGGGGGTCGTCCCGACATCGCCGGAATTGGACTGCGTGACCTCGTGTTCGAGGCTGGTGTAGCCGGCGGCGAGGTTCAAGCCGAAGCGCAGACTCGCCTTCGCCTCCAGTTCTATCCCACGCGAGCGGACCTCGCCGGTCTGCACCAGGTAGCCGGCGTTCACCGGATCCGCCGTGCGAACATTCTGCTGGACAAGTTCGAAGGCGGCGATGGTGAAGAGCGCGTTCAGACCCTTGGGCGCGAACTTGACGCCGATTTCGCCCTGCTCGCCGGTCGAGGGCACGAACGGGTTTCCACCAAAGTCCGTGCCGGCCGTCGGCTGGAACGAATTGGACCAACTCACATAGGGCGACACCCCGGCGCCCACTTCATAGATGACGCCAATCTGCCCGGTCGTGGCTTCGTCGTCCTGAATCGTCTTCGCCCCAAGCACGTTCGTGGAGGTCAACAGCCGGCTTGTCTCCGAGCTGGCCCAATCACGCCGGAGACCGAGGAGAATCGACAGACGTTCAATCTTGATGTGGTCCTGTAGGTAGAGCCCGGTCTGCTCGAAATCCTGATAGCGGATCTGGGCGATGTCCGGCATGGCGAGCGCGGCGCCATAGACAGGATCATAGAGATCGATGGTCCCGCCGGCGCCAGTTCCGACGCCCTGCGACGTGGGAATAGTCACATAGTCGAGCCCAAGAAGGAAATTGTGCTCCAAGCCGGCGGTGTTGGCCCGGTAGGTCAGCTGGGTGTCGGTTTGCGTCAGTTCGATGGCGTAGTTGGAGTTCACGGCCAGCCGGGAGGCGGTGCGCTGGTCGGCGCCGACGCCCGTCGCCTGAAGGTATTTCGCCGTGATGTCGAGATCAGTGTAACGCACCGCCTGTCTCAGGGCGAAGCGGTCGCTGAAACGGTGATCAAATATCACGGCGATCTGACCGCGCTCGATCGACAGATCGTCGAAGTCGGGTTCTCCGGTGAACGTATCCTGCGGGATGTAACCGCCCGGACCGTGTTCGAGCGTCCCCACCCGGGGAAGATACTGGAAGACGGTCAGGTTCGGATCCGACTGCCATGATGCCAGAACCGTGAGTTCGGTGTTTTCGTCTAGCGACCACCCCAACGCCGGGGCGAAGTAGTAACGGTCATCCTTCTGGAACCTCACGTTTGTCTCCGCCGTACGCGCGAGACCCGTCAGCCGGTATTTCAGGGCGCCGTCCTGGGACAACGGCCCGGCCAGGTCGAAGGCGCCCTGAAGGCGGTCGTTGTCGCCGGCCTGCAAGGCGATTTCGCCCATCCGTTCGTCGGTCGGGCGTTTGCTCGACAGCGCAATCACCCCGCCTGGGCTGGCCTGGCCGTAGAGCGCCGAACCCGGCCCCTTGAACAGCTCCGCCCGCTCAAGGCCATAGGGCTCGATCCCCCAATTACTGTCGTGCAGCTTCATTCCATCCAGATACTGGTAGGACAGGAAGCCGCGCACATTGGAGTAGCTGCGCGACAGCGAGTTTGCACCATAGCTGTCGCCGCTGAACGAGGGCGTGTACTGGAAGATCTGCGTGAGCGTGTCTGCACCGCGGTTGCGGATCTCATCTTCCGTTACGACGGAAACCGTGCGCGGAAGCTCCTTCAGCGGGATGTTCGCCTTGGACGCCGATTGTGCGCCAGCCGCGAGGAAGCCGCGCTCGCCGACGACCACAACTGTATCCAGAGATGTGACAGCGTCATCTTGGTCGCCGACGCCCGCCTCCTGGGCCATAGCGATCTCGTTGGACAATGCGACAATGCTCGCGCTGGCGACCAGCGCGCGGCCGATAGTATGGACTTTCATGACGTTCCCCGAATCCGAGGGCCCTCCCGCCCCCGCGGCCCCGCTCTAAAACCAGCCCGCTATTGATCGTGGCATCGGAGTCGGATCAAGAAAATTACGGTTACCTCGCCCGTTACCGAGGCGATGTAACAGGGCTCCAACGGCTATTGCCAGCACCTGAAATGGCATTGTCAGGTTAGGCAAGTAGAGGCTGCTTTTCTGTCCGCGCAGCCGGTTCGCGAGAACAAAATCCAGAAAGAAATCAGCTACCGCATTCTGGAGAAGAAATGCTCTCGACCGGCATTCGCGCTTAACTTGACAGCACCTGCGCATCGGCGCCGGCCGACCACGCGGACCAAGCCGTGCACTCCAAAACGCCCAGCTGCTTCACCACGTGGTCGACACATGCCCGGCGACACGAAGAGCTTAGCAGTTCCCCACGCGGCTTCTCCAAGGATCATCTAGTCGATGGTCAGATCGGACACCGCTTTCCGGAGCCGCTGGTTCTCACGCTCCAGATCTTTGGGGCGCTTGGCTTAATCCATATTCAGTCCGCCATATTCGCGACGCCAGCTGCAGCAGGTCTGTTCCGTGATCCCCGCAGCGCGGACAGCATGGCCCGTCGTCTCGCCCTTGCTTAGAGTGACCTCGATCTCTCGAAAGTGTGCGTTCGCGCCGCGCTCGAACCGACGGCGCGCATGCGCTCACCCTCCTCGGGTTCCTGCGACCCATGTCTCAACTCCTCATGTGGAGCTGGACTAACTCAAGCTTCGGGCCACCTCCAGAGGATCAGACCAAACCCATGAAGATCTCACGGTGCGACGCTGATTAAAGAGTTGCTGGGGCGTCATCACCGCTCAGCAATCCCGTGAATATAGCACGCACATAATGTTGCTCTGCGGTACGAGGCGTCAGGCCAGGCGCCCAGTAAGGTAGTTCCGCAGCGGCGTTGATTGTGCCCGACAGAATTTGGGCGGCGGTTGGCGCATCCAGCGGTCTGATCGATCCATCTCCAATCCCGTCGCAGACCACGCTTGCATAACGCGCAGTGATACGATCGAAGCCAGCCATCAGGCGTGGTCGCATTTCCTCAGGCGCCGCCGCAAGCGCCGATGTGCGCAACAGGGGCCGTTTGCCGGAGACTTGGCCCCCGACCATCGCATTCGCTTGCGCTGCCAGGTTCATGAATGCGTCGGGAGCCGCCATGTCGGCCTTCTGCTGGGCTTCCCTCAGGATAGCCCATGTCCGCTCGAAGCACTGCTCGACCAGCTCGTTCTTGGTTTCGTTGTGATGGTAGAAAGCGCCCTTCGTGACATTAAGCCTCGCTGCGATCTTCTCCACCGATGCTCCAAGATATCCATTCTCGTTGATCAACTCCGTGCCGGCGGTCAGAAAGTCGCGTTCCACTTCGTCATCTGATCCGATCATCAGAGTCGGAGGTGGCCATCGCGCGTTCGGTCCAGCCATACCGTTCAAAAGAATGTCGGCCGTTCTTTCCCCCATCCGGGCATAGTCCTCCGGATTGTAACGCGGCAGCCAAAGCACAGCCCAGAACATCTGCGACAGAAGCAAGTGCGCGCGCGCATTGCACTCGACCCGTTGGAATGACGGCGCTCCTTCCATGGAAAAAATGCTTCTGACCTTCCGAAACATGTCCGTGAAGGTCCGCCCGGCGCTGGGATCGTTCAACGTGCGCAGTTCTTCAAACCATGCAACAGGTTCGATCTCCTCAACCACCACTTGTCTTTGGCTCTCGAAGAACAATTGCACGAATGCGCGCACAGTCTCGGCAGGGTCAACCTGCTTCAGTGCTTCGCTAATATGCGTGTCCAGACGTTCGATAGATCTCGCATAGCAAGCCGCAGCCAGATCTTCCTTCCTACGAAAGTAGTAACCAACCGCTCGCGGCACGAGGTCAAGCTCGGCTGCGACGAGCGCATGCGTCATGCCACGAACCCCCTTGTGGTTCATAAGGTCAGTCGCCACCCGAATGATAGCGTCCCGGCGGAGGTTGTATTTTGAGACTGTCGCCATAGCTCTTGCTCGACTCGTCCCTGGCGCACGAGATCGCGTCAGGTTCGGCCTCCCGCAAGAACGTGCTGCAAGTCGGCATACCAGCTGAGCACTTCAGGGTTGACCATCGCCTCCCGATTGATCGTCTTCTCGATTGATCGCCCCTGCAACATACGCTTGATCGGAACTTCCTGCTTCTTGCCGGACAGCGTTCGCGGGACGCCAGGCGCCTGAACCACCTTGTCGGGAATAAAGCGTGGCGACAGGGCAGCCCGGATGGCGCCGTCAATCTCCGCCCGAAGCGCGGCATCAAGCGTCGCGCTGGAAGCCAGCACGACGAAGAGGATCAGCTTGCTCTCCCCGCCAGCCTCATCCAGCTCGATCATCATGGAGTCGAGAATCTGAGGAAGCCGCTCGACAGCAGCATAGATCTCGCTTGTGCCCATGCGCACGCCATTGCGATTTATCGTGGCGTCGCTGCGGCCCGATATCTCGCAGCTTCCATCTGCATGAACCAGCAGCCAGTCGCCGTGGCGCCAGACGCCTGGGTAAAGATCGAAATAGGAGGAGAGGTATCGCTCACCGCCGGGATCATGCCAGAAGTAGATCGGCATGGACGGAAGTGGACGCACGCAGACGAGCTCGCCCACTTGCCCGATCCGGGGATTTCCATCCTCGCCCCATGACTCGGTTGCCGTTCCGAGCATGCGGCACTGCATGCGCCCGACCTGTTGCGGCAGTTCCCGATTGCCGCCGGCAAAGGCCGCCGCGATATCTGTGCCGCCGGAGATGTTGTACCACCAAATATCCGGCACGCCTGCAGCCCGGAACTGTTGCGTCCCCCAGATTTGGACATCAGGCGGCAGCGGAGACCCCGTCGTGCCGATTGCGCGAATACGCGAAAGATCGCCGCAGGAAACGAGTTCCAGATCCGCTTTCATACAATTGCCGTAGAACGCGGCGCCCGCGCCAAAATAGGTCACACGATGTTTTGCGGCGAAGCGCCACAGTACGCCCCAGTCTGGGTTGTCGCGCGCACCCGTTGGACTGCCGTCAAAAATACAGATCGTCGCGCCAGCGAGCAATCCACTCACTTGTGAGTTCCACATCACCCAACCGGTGGAAGAATACCAGTGAAAGCGCTCGCCGACAGTGTTGAGTTCGAAGCTCGGCCCCACATCGCTGTGCAGGCCATTGGCTGCAGCGTTCAGCAGTACGCCGCCATGGCCGTGAACAATTGGCTTGGGCAGCCCGGTCGTGCCGCTGGAATAGAGAATCCAGAGCGGATGGTCGAACGGCAACCACTCCGGCTCAAAGGCGTCGATCTTGGGACCAGACATCGAGACCGCATCGGCAAATGAAATCTCGGCTTCGAGTTTCTGCGATGCATACGGCGTCCGTACAAGTACGAGACTCTCAACGCTGGGCAGCGCATCGCGCAAGCCCGCCACCGTTGTGCTGCGATCCATCTCACGCCCGGCGTAGAAAACGCCATCGGCGGCGATCAGCACCTTAGGCTCGATCTGACGAAAGCGGTCGACAATAGCCGGCCCCCCCATGTCGGGCGCACAGATGCTCCAGATCGCACCGAGAGAGACTGTGGCGAGGAAGGCGACGATCGCCTCTGGCGTATTCGGTAAGTAAGCCGATACGCGATCGCCCCGCTTCACTCCCAACCTGCGGAGGGTCAACGCCAGCGAAGCAACCTGCTGCGACAGCTCGGGCCATGACACCTCGCGCATTTGGCCGAGTTCATTTTCAGCAATAATTGCGGGATGACCTGCAGCGTGCGCTCGAACGCCGTGACGTAAGGCCTGCCGCGCGTAGTTCACCTGCGCGCCCGGGAACCACACAGCGCCTGGCATTACCTCCTTCGCCAGGACCTTCGTGAAGGGAGTTGGCGAGGACATCTCGTTGTAGTCCCAGATCGAGCGCCAGAACGCCTCAAGATCAGTTACCGACCAGCGCCACAGTTCCTCGTAGCTATCGAAGGAAAGCCCTCGCGTCTCTGCCAACCAGTTCTGGTAGAGACGAATCTGCGGGATGCTTGTATCAGCCGGCATCGCCTACTCGTAATTCACGCGTCCGCCAGCCGTCATGCCACCGTCAACCACCAAGTCGTGGCAATTGATATAGCGACCTTCGTCACTGGCCAGGAACAGCGCAGCAAACGCGATATCTTTCGGCAAGCCGGAGCGGCGCAACGGCGTCGCCTTGGAAAGATTGTCCGTGAGTTTGGCCAACTTGGCGCCGGCCTTGCCTACCTCCATGGCAGCTGCCTTCTCCGACCCGCCAAAGAAAATCGGCGTGGCGATCGCTCCCGGCGAAATGCAGTTCACGCTGATGCCGGACTTGCCCAGTTCCATGCCGGCGAGGCGCGTGGCATGCACAACGCCCGCCTTCATAATCGAGTACAAGTACTCGCCCATATGGGTGCGATTGGACGACACGCTGGCGTTGTTGATTATCGCCCCTGTCCCCTGCGCTTTCATGACCGGCGCAGCGTACTTGATGCCGAATATCACCGACCCGAGCAGCAGATCAGTGGCGTGTCGAAAATTTTCATGTGTAACCGTCTCAACGTCGCCGTGCGTTGGTCCGCCCGCGTTGCTAAAGAGGACATCCATCCTCCCGAATGTCCTTACGGTTTCATCGACGGACCCCTTGATCTGTTGTTCGTCGCTTACGTCCGACTGAAAGTAGTGCGCATTGACCCCGAGAGCGCGCGCCATTTCGGCGCCCTTCCCGGCATTGCGCCCGGTGAAGACGACTTTTGCACCTTCCTCGACGAACAACTCGACAGTCGCCTCACCGATACCGCTCGTACCGCCCGTGATCAGTGCGACCTTCCCAGCCAGCCGTTCGCCCAATTCATCCCTCCATCAGAAAGATCGTCTCCAGCTTGTTGCCGGAGCCAGTTTCGTAACCGCTCTGGGAGGCGAGCGACCTCCGGGAAGCGGCTAGTAGTGATCCGTAAACGGCCCGAGCTTGCAGGAATAGCCCTCCGGGGGCGGCGTTAGCTCGAATTGCTTCGGGTCAGAACCTTTTGGGTGGGACGCCATCGTTTTCAGAGCCCAAGCGTTGAACGCCTGGGTATTGATTTGCGGCCACATATGCCCATGCGTTGACGAGCACGCGACATGAACGACATTCGGCATCGAGGAAAAGTAGTTGGAGCTCGCCTGTGTTGTGGGGCGATAGTCCGAGCAAAGCCCCAGCGGCGGGCCACAATCCCACATGTCCTTTTCTCCACCCCACACAGTTATGACGACAAGGGAACCGAGCGACGCGTGCAACGGATATGGGCCGACGCGCCCCTGAAAGACCTTGGTCGGATTTTCGGCCACGGCAGCACGCGCGTCATTGAACGACAACGCCGAGCCATCGTCGTTCGACACATACCATTCGCCGGAAATCGGCATGCCGCCCGCCCAGAAGTCCGAATTGAACGTCAGCGCGCGATTGGTTGCAGTGCCTCCCGCCGAGATGCCTCCGATAAATAGTCTCTTTGCATCAAGCGGGAACTTCGTACCGACACAGCGCACCATGGCCTCAAAGAACCGCGAGTCAGGACCAGCGTCGTTCTTCCACTTTTCGCCTTCGGCGTTGGCGGCACGGCCATCGTTCCAGGGTTTCCAGTTCCATCCGTTCGAACCGACGCCATCGCATTCCTTGAAACCAATGTTGGGGTCCTGGTTAGCGCACTGCCGCACCGGACCAATCACCGTTACCCCCTCATTCGCCATCAGCGCATTTGCGCCAGAACGCGGGATGTTGAGGTTCATGTTCGCCGACTCGACTGTCCCCGACAGCGGCACCCATGCCGGAGACGCGCTGGTCGTATTCTTTGCCGGGATAACGACAAAGGCGCGCATCAAGCCGTCGCTCGGAAAATCGGTATTGAGGCCTTCCTTGACATCATAGCCGGGCGGGCAATGCCAGAAGTCTTCGGCCGCCTGCTCCAGCGGTTGCGGTGAGGCGCATGCAGCAGCCAATAACGCCACAGCGAATCCTAGCAGGGGTTTGCGCATCTGTTTCTCCCTTTCCGCGTCTATTTCCCGTCCACCGAGAAGGCCAGCAACACGTTGCCTTCGCGACCGGAGAGATCATTTGGATCGCCTGTCTGCCGACCGGCATAGCCAGAGTGGACATACACCATCCCACCCGCAACAGTCGGTCCGGCGCCGTCCATCACGCCGCCTGAGACTTGCCGTCCCAGCACTGATGTGTGCGGCTCGCCTGCCGTATTGAAATCCCAGAGCACTTTTCCATCCGCCGCAGCATAAGCGCGAAAATGTCCATTCATGGCGCCGGCAAACACGACGTCAGGTATGACCGTGACAGCCTGAGACATGGCCGGGCTACAGAAGATGTTATTCCAGCGGCACGGCAGAACCGGCGATGGCGCGCTCCATGCGACGCTGCCATCGCTGATGTTGAGTGCATAGAGGCCAGGCTTGGGGTCGGTAAACGTCACAACGTCGGAAATCGCGACATAGACCTTGTCCGCGTCGGCTGCCGGACCAAACTCGATGCCGCCGAGGGCGCTACCCGGAGACAGCCGCGTCTGCCAGACAAGCTTGCCGCCGTCAGCCGGGTCGAGCGCCCAGAGAATGCCGGACTTCTGGCCCGCCAACAGCAGCTGTCGGCCGTTCCTCTGAGTGTGCAGGATCGGCGATGCGCCAAGGGCAAAGTCCGGACCCACAACAGCCGGGCAGTTGGCGGCGCCTGGACATCCGATGATGTAGTTATCGTCCGGCCAGACCTGATTTTTCCAAACGACCTTGCCGGTACGCAGCTCCATTGCCATCACGGCGTTGGAACCATCATGCGGGGCGTCCGTGTGCGAGTTTGAGGTCGATACGTAGACAAGGTTACGCTCTGGATCGATCGTTGGCGCCGACCAGATTGACCCGCCAGCTGGGCCCCACATCTGCTGTCCCTTGGCGTTGAGCCGATACGGCATGTTCTTCTGACTCGTCGTGTAAGTCTTCCAAAGAAGCTTGCCCGTGTATGCGTCCAGCGCTACGAGCGACCCAATGAAGCGACAGCATTCGTAGTTGTCGTTGGTCGCGAAGGCCTCATTCCCGGTTGAGACTGGAACCAGGAGAATGCCGTCCCACAATGTGGGGGAGCCGGTCATTTGAACCCCTGTTTCGGTTTCGATCTGCGTGCGCCAGATCTCCTCGCCGGTATCGGCATCCAGGGCGACGGCGCTCTTCGTCCAATCTGAATAGTAGAGCGCCGTCTTCGCTTTCGCCCCCTCGGGCATCGTCCCAAGATGGACGCTTGACCGCGTGGCGGCCCCGGCATCGTGCCGCCAGTAGACACAACCGGTCTTGGCATTGAGCGCATAAACCGCTCCCGACATCGACGTCACGAAGAGCCGTTCGCCGACAATGGTCGCCTGCCCGTTCTTGGATCCGGGATAGTGGAACGCCCACTTCACCTTGAGTCGCGGGACATCTGCCGCCGCAAGACCAGGACTCGGCTGGAAACGCGCATTGTCAACAGCCGGACTCCAGCCGACCCACCGGTCCGCTGCGGTCAGATCGACAGCCGGGGTCGGCCCTTCGCACTTCGGTGCGTCCAGAGGCATTTCCGCAGAAGACGGCCCCCAGATCGCGTTGGAGTCCGGGTCATCAGACGAGCCCCGGTCACCCGCCACAGGGCTCAGATAGAGCGCGATGGCTTTCATCTCATCCTCACTGAGCCCGTCAGCCATCGGCTGCATGATGCCAGTGCGCATCGCGGCGAGTATGAAAGTGGGCGGGTTACTAGCGATCACCTCACGAGGCGGGGTCCGGTCGGTCGGTTGGTCGTGACACGTAGCACAACGAGCCTCGTACAACGCCCTGCCCCGATCAGAACCAACGACAACCGATTGCTCCTCTGCAGGAGGTTCGGATCGCAGCGACTCCGCGCAGGATGCCGAGACTGCAAGCAGCGCAGCGGTGAGAAGCGCACGGTGTAGATGCCTTCGGGCCATGTGTCGTCCTGCACGTTGGTTGTCTAGAAACGATAGCGCATCACTACGGAATAGAACCTGTCCGCACCATAGGACAGCGTCCGCGCAGTCTCTCCGCCAATGACAGCCACGTTGACGTTGTCGGAGTAAAGCTCGTCGAACACGTTTGAAGCGCTGGCGGTGACATCGATCCGGTCGTCGGCCGACCGCCAGGTCAGCGAGAGGCCGGTGATCGTGCGTTCATCGACGTGGAAGCGTTCCTGATTGAATGCGGACGCGTAGTAGTCGCCTTGATACGCGATCGAACCGCCCGGATAGAGATAGCTGCCGTCCGGAAGGGCAATGCCGAAATAGCCGTGGACGCTGGCCTTATGCCGCGGCGTCCGAGGGATATCGTTCCCTGACAGATCCTGTGGGGTCTGGTTCGTGTCCGGTTCGGTGATATCCACCGCGCCGCACACCGGCGGATTGGCCCCCGGCACTATTGGGCAGAAGCTGTCAAAAGTCGGATCGAGATAGGTATACGAAAAAACAATGTTGGACCTGTCGGTCGGCTGCCAGGTGGCCTGGAATTCCGCTCCCGAGATGACCGCCTTTTCTGCATTCTCGAACCGGGAATACACGGGGCCGACCGGCTGGTCCTCTCCATTCACGTTCACGATGGAGCGCGCGCTGATCGGAATCTGCATATCGAAGAAATTCTGCAGGAACACCGACCCGTCGAAGCGAAGATCGCCCACCTCATAGGTCCAGCCCAGTTCGTAGACGTCGAGCGTCTGTGGTTCAGCAATGTTGTTCGGTGGAAGGCCCTGGCCCAGCGTAAACGCCGAAGCCTGGTATCCACGCGAGTAGGCGGCGTAGATCTCTTGACCTGAGGCGGGCGCCCACGCCAACGCAATGCGGCCGGAAAGATCAGAATCGCTCTGTTGAGGTTGGGCCGCGTGAACAACCGGAGAGAAGTCGCCCGCGAACAGCGGCGGGTAGTAGTACACGTATCGGAAATTGGTCTTCGCGCCCTTGTCGTCCCAAGTGTACCTTAGTCCCGTATCGAGCCTCAGCGCGTCCGAGATGTCGTAGACAATGTTCCCGAACACTGCGGTTGAGCGGATGTTGTAGACATTGCGCTGCTCGTAGGTCGACAAGTCTGGGTTCGGCGCCGCGAGAGCAGGACCATTGCCCTGCGTGGGAGTCCCCAGCACTGCGTCGGCGCCGGGAATGTTTTCCCAGTATCGTTCGTCGAAATGCTGGTTGAAGTAGTACGCCCCCACCACCCAGTTCAGCGCATCCCCTGGCTTGCTTTCCAGGCGCAACTCCTGCGACCAGAAATTGTTGTCATTGTCGTAGTTTGATCGGTAGTCCGTCGGCACCACCGTTCCCGGCGCAAACGGATCGGTTGGCGCAGCGACGTAGCTCGCGCGGGACGTGAGATCGAGGTCAGCCGAACCCAGCGCGACATACTGCTGATAGCCGCCGACATAGACCAGCGTTGCAAAATCGAGGTCGTAGTCGATGTTCAGGATGTCCTGGAAGTTGTTGTCCAGCTTGTCATAGCCGACATAGTCGACATTGATCTGGAAGGGCTCCGACGGGGCCTGCACATTGTAGTTGTACTGCGGGTTTGGCGCGAGCCCTCCAAAAACAGGACCCGTGTTGTAGGTCGCAACGGTCGGATAGCCCGGCTGGTTGTTGTAGTCGAAGTGCGTCGCCCGATTGCGAACATGCAGACGATCGCCCTCATATTCCAACTGGAACTCGTAATACGTATTGTCAGTCGCAAAGCCAGCGTCCTTGGCCGAACCAATATTGTCCTGCAGCGTAGGCCCGTGAAACTTCTGTATCCCCAAGCGATACTCAAGCTCTTCGGTTATAGGACCGGAGATATTGAATCCAACATCGTACCATCCTTCGCGGCCAACACCGATTTCGATTTCCCCAGTGAAAGATGATGTCGGCGCCCGCGACAGCAGGTTCACAGAGCCGGCTATCGAATTGCGCCCGTAGAGCGTGCCCCCCGGTCCACGCAGAAACTGGACGTTGCCGCCAAACAGAGTGCTCTCTGCAATGTTGAACGGCACTAGATTTATGAAGCCATCGACATACTGAACAACGGCGTTCTCCTGCCCCAACAGAGTCTGCGGGGTCTGGCGCCCAACGCCGCGCACGTTCAGGCCGAACTCGTTGGTGAAGACAAAGCCCGGCATGACGTCGACCAGCTGGCGCACATTTCCCACGCCAGCGAGATTTCGATCCTCCGCATCGATGACCGAAACGGATTGTGGCTGATCCAACACCTCATTGAACGACGAACCAGTAATGGTGACGATTTCGTCCCCCCGCTCCTCGATCACGATGGAACGCTCGTCGGATTGCCGTTCATCCGCCGGCGGTTTGGATTCGGCTTGCTGAGCCATAGCAGGGAATTCGGCCATCATGGCGCCAGCCGCGCACGACAGCCCCAACAGAAATCGGGCGTTCATCCATGTCCTCCCTGCGCCCGCTGTCCCGCGGGCTTTAGCGTCTCACCACACCGCCCGGTGAGGGGGCGCGGAAGCGATAGCTGAAGAGAACCTCTTTCCGTCCGACCGGTCAACTAAATTTGCCGAATTGGTATGTTTTTAGGTTTCGCGCATGCTGAGACGGGCGTCAGCACCGCGCACTACGCGGCATCTAGTCTTCGCCAAATAACCCCCATTCTGCTTGTATATTTTGCATTTACAACCAAGTATCGGAAGTATCGCTCGCACGAAGCGGTCCTCGGCTCGGCTTAATTTGAATCGAATATTTGCCTATTAGGTCTCTTCCGAAAAGGGCGGGGACAACCATAATTTGAGAAACCAGCAATATCCCCGCGGCCAATGCTGTGCCCCCGGAGGTTCCCCCATTTGATGCCAGGATCCGGCCCTATTGGAGGGGACACGGACGATGCGTAAGAGCAGGTTCACCGAGGAGCAGATCATCGCGATCCTGGCCGAGCACGAGCTGGGGCTGTCGACGAACGAGGTCTGTCGCAAGCACGGGATCAGTTCCCCGACTTTCTACAAATGGAAGGCGAAGTTTGGCGGCATGAACCTGTCGGACGCCCGCAAGCTGAAAACGCTTGAGACCGAGAACGCTCGGCTGAAGCGCATGCCGGCGGATGCGATGCTGGACAATGTCGTCCTGAAAGACCTGCTAGGAAGGAGCTGACGACGCCCCAACAAAAAAGCGGGATGCGGCGTTGAAGGGCACCGCGAAAGAACTGTCAGGTTATTGCGCGCTGATGAGCTGAAGTTACCGCTAGTCTGTTTCTGCGCCCCTGCAGCCCACGCTTTGTCCGCCCGCGACCCAAAAAATCCACAGCGGTCGCCGGCTGATCAGGTGACGCTGATAGTCAAAGGCGTTGTAGATCGCTCCATGCGTTTCCAGGAAGCGCTGCGCCGAGATCCGAGATTGAATCCCTGCATCTTTCGCTCCCGTCGTCGGATCGGAAGATGCGAGTTCTCTGCGCGATTGTTCTCGCGCAGTCGACCCGGTCGATGGACGTGGCCGAGATCAAGCGCTTTGAGCGCAGCACAGCAGGACGCCAGCCCGTCAGTGATCACCGTTTCGGGCTGACCCTAGTCCGTAGCAAGCGATGCAAAAGGCGAAGCGCTGCCCTCGTATCGCGCCGCTTCGGCACAACCAGATCCAGCACTTCGCCTTCGTCATCGACGGCGCGCCAGATGTACACGCGTTCGCCGCCGATCGTGGAGACCATCTCGTCCAAATGCCAGCGCGGCGATGCAGGCAACTTCCGCCTGTTGAGCTTGCGCGCAATGATCGAGCCGAATCTGGCAGTCCAGCAGCAGATCGTCTCGTAACTCACATCGACGCCACGCTGAGCCACCAGCTCCTCGACATCCCGAAAGCTCAACGTGAAAGGAGACAGGATAGCGTTAGACTGACAGCACCGCCAGATAGTCCCGCTCCACCACTTTTTGCGTTCTAGTGCTCGGGCTAGTGTTCAGGACATCCGCCGAAGTCACTCGCCCCAGCGCGGGAACGGGTCACGGTATGGCATGCGTTTCGATCGCCCGCCAGGCGCGTCGAGACCTGCGGGAATGTCCGTGAGGCAAGCGTCGAGGCGCGCGCGCAGTGCCGCTTCGTCCATGTCGGCGCCGATGAACACCAGCTCCTGTCGGCGATCGCCCGTATCGGCGTCCCAATTTGCGACGACCATGGACCGCCAGGTCTCGTTCTGCGGCCAGTTTGAACGCGGCACGGCGGCCCACCACCGGCCAATGCCCTGATGCTGAACCATCGCGCCGGCCTGGCTGACCTCGCCCACCCAGTCCGGACGCGAAGCGATCCAGAAATGGCCTTTCGCGCGGATCACGTTGGGCCATGGCTCGCTGAAGAAAGCATAGAGCTTTTCCGGATCGAACGGCTTGCGCGCGCGATAGACGAAACTGCCGACGCCATAGGTTTCGGTCTCCGGCGTGTGCTCGGCGTAGCCGTAGAGCTCCTTCGCCCACAACGGATGCTGGTGGGCCTTGTCAAAATCGAACCGGCCGGTGTCGAGAATGTCGGACAGCGGGGCGCGGCCATAGCTCGTCTCGACAATCCTAGCGTCGGGGTTGAGGGCCGTCACCACCTGCTTCACCAGCGCGAGCTGGCCGGGCGAGACGGCGTCGGCCTTGTTCACCACCACCACGTCGGCGAACTCGATCTGCTCGACCAGAAGCGAGACGAGCGCGCGGCCATCGCCTTCATCCGCCGCTTCGCCGCGATCGCGCAGGAAGTCGGCCGAGGAATAGTCCTTGAGCAGATTCACCGCGTCGACCACCGTGACCATGGTGTCTATGCGCGCGACGTCACTGAGGCTTTGGCCGTCCTCGTCGCGGAAGTCGAAGGTGGCGGCGACGGGCAGCGGCTCGGACACGCCGGTGGATTCGATCAGCAGATAATCGAAGCGCCCCTCCTCAGCGAGCCGGCGGACCTCCTTGAGAAGATCGTCGCGCAGGGTGCAGCAGATGCAGCCATTGCTCATCTCCACCAGCGTTTCGTCGGTGTGCGACAGGTCCGCCCCGCCCTGGCGCACCAGTTCGGCGTCGATGTTCACCTCGCTCATGTCGTTGACGATGACCGCGACGCGCCGGCCTTCGCGATTGCCGAGAACGTGGTTGAGCAGGGTGGTTTTGCCCGCTCCCAGGAACCCCGAAAGGACTGTGGTGGGGAGGCGCTCGCGATTGGCTGTCATGTTGATCCTTCGCGCGGTGCGATGCGCGGCGTGATTGATATGTTATATCATCATATTCTATGGAAAGACCGGCGATATGCAATGGGTCGGCGACCGGGCAGTTTCCGGCGGTTGAGGTTCCTAGCGATCTGTGGGCCGAACTTGATGGTCCGGCAGCGGGTCGTTTCATAGCTGACGTCAACGCCACGCTGGACCATCAACTCCTCTACGTCCCAGAAGCTCAAAGTGAACCGGACGTAGAGCCACACCGCGTGTCGGATAACATCCGCGGAAACCTGTGCCTCTTGAAGAAATCGCCTTCATCGCCCCCCTTCGCAAAATCGGCGAATATCGGAGGCGGGTTAGCGCTTGTCTGACAGCACCCAGCCTGAGCTTCACTCGGGCAGGTTCTCTTCTCCCAGAGCCGTAAGCACAAAGCCGATTAGCCAGCGGACGGCCGGGTCGCGAGCCCGGTCCGGATGATACAGCAACCCCATCTCGATCCTTGGCGTCGGATGGGGCGGCTCCAGCAATTGCAGCTTCGGTTCAAACTGCTGCGCCATCCGCCGCAAAGTCAGCGTCACCTGATCGGTGCGAGCGGCGATGGCGATCGCCTGAATTGGATCGGTGACGATAAGCGTCGCGCCGGGTCCTGGACCATGGCGGCGCCCTTGCCCGGCCGCCTGCTGCGTCGCATCGCCAAGGTCGCGCGATTCGTCGACGAACCTCCGCAGTTCCGGATAGCCGGACATGATCACACGGTTGAACTTCTCGATGATGATGTGGCGCGCGCCAGCCAGCATATCCATCGTCAGCGGCGCGCGAATGTGCGGATGCCCCCGCCGGGCGACCCACACCATGTCTTCGGTCGCGAAGGGCTCCCATTCCAGCCGACCGGCAAGACTGGACTGCACGCCGAAGAGAAGGTCGAGCCGTCCGTGCTCGACATCCTCGGCCGACTGATCCTCGATACGACGCAGACGCAGCCGCACATTCGGCGCCGCGACCGCAAGCCGCTCGACCAACGCAGGCATGAAGACGGCGGCGACATAGGACCCTGCCGCCACCACGAACTCGCGTTCCGTCGTCGCCGGATCGAACACGTCCCGGCTGATCGCGTCACGCAGCCGCTCCATCGGAGGACGAATCCGCCGGCCGGTCTCCAGCGCGAAAGCGGTCGGAACCAAACCGCCGCCCCGCCGCTCGAACAGGGGATCGCCCAAGGCGAGCCGAAGGCGTCTCAACGCGTGGCTCACCGCCGAGGGCGTCAGCGAGAGTTCCTGCGCCGCTCGCGAAACGCTGCCCTGATCGAGAAGCGCGAGAAGCACCCGCAGGAGGTTGAGGTCGAGATTTCTAAAATGAACACTGTTCATGTTGCACGTGCGTAAATGTCATTTGGTTCAAAGCAAGTGTCAACCTATCTGAGGCACAAGGCGCGGACGGGGGCTGTCCCTGCTGACCACATTCTCTACGAGGCCACACATGGACGGCTCCTTCGAGCACGACGAAGCGCAAGCCGCTGCGCCCGCCCACCCCGCGAAAAAGGGCCTGTCGCCAAGACGCCGCCGCCTGATCCTGATGATCGCGCCGCCCGTTGTGGTCGCCGCCCTCGTCGCCGGCTGGCTCATCCTCGTCGCTGGGCATGTCTCAACCGATGATGCGCAGATCTCGGCGGCTCGTGCGCCGATCAGCTCCAGCGTTCATGCCCGCGTGGTCGAGGTGATGGTCCAGGAGAACCAGCAGGTCCATGCCGGCGATGAACTGGTCCGCCTCGACAGCGGCGACTTCGCATTGGCTGTGGCGCAGGCGGAAGCGCGCGTGAGCGCGGCGCGCCTGCAAGTCGATGCGCTGCGCGCCACCTATCGCAAGGCGGCGGCCGATCTGAAGACGGCGTCAACCGAGTCGGCGTTCCGCAAGACCGAGCTTGCCCGTCAGGACAGTCTCCTCAAAGCCGGCCTTGTCTCGCAACAGACCTACGATCAGGCCCGCAATGCCGCGGATGTCGCCGACCGCAACCAGGCGGCCGCATCCGAAGCGCTGGCCAACGCGCTGGCCAATCTGGGCGGGTCCGCGAACATCGCAGCCGACCAGCATCCGCTGGTGATGCAGGCGCAGGCGGCGCTCGATCAGGCGAAGAGCGATCTTGCCGACACCTCAATCCGCGCGCCTTCAGATGGCGTTGTGACCAAGGTGAGCCAACTGCAGCCGGGCGCCTATGTCGAGCCTGCCAGAACCCTGTTCTGGATTGTCTCCGGCAAACCCTGGGTTGATGCCGCGTTCAAGGAGAACCAGCTGCAGAACCTGCGTGTCGGGCAGCCGGCGACGATCCACGTCGACGCCTTTCCGAAAGCGCGCCTGACGGGCCACATCGCGAGCTTCTCTCCTGGCACGGGGGCCAGCTTCGCCGTGCTTCCCGCGGAAAACGCGACGGGCAACTGGGTTCGAGTGGTTCAGCGCCTCAACGTGCGGATCGAACTGGACGAAACTCCCGCCGACCTGCCGCTCGCCATCGGCCTTATGGCAACCGTGACGGTTGACACGAACAAAGAGGCCAAGGGCGACAACTAGCCATGGATGAGGTCATTCCAGCCACGCCGCAGGCGCCGGCCGCTCAGGCCTATGGCGAATATCCAGAACCTGGCCGCCGCGCGCTGATCACGGCGGGCCTCGTTCTCACCACCCTGATGACGGCGATCGACGGCACGATCGCGAACACCGTGCTGCCGCAGATTCGGGCTTCGGTGTCGGCGTCGCAGGACGAGATCCTGTGGGTGCTGACCTCCTTCATCCTCGCAAGCACGGTCGTCACGCCGGCGATTGGCTGGCTGGAGCGCTATTTCGGCCGTCGCAATCTGCTGCTGTTCGCCCTCGTGGGCTTCACCGCCGCCTCTGTTCTCTGCGGGATCGCGACCGGCATCGTGGAACTGGTGGTCTACCGCGTGTTGCAGGGCGCAACCGCGGCTGTCTTCATCCCGCTGTCGCAAGCCATACTCCTCGACATCAACCCGCCCGAGGACCATGCCCGCGCCATGTCGATCTGGGGCATGGGCGCCGTCCTTGGTCCAATCCTGGGCCCCATCCTCGGCGGCCTGCTCACCGAACATCTCAACTGGCGCTGGGTGTTCTTCATCAACATTCCGATCGCCGTGGTCGGCTTTCTCATCATGGCCGCGACCCTGCCGCGACGCACCCGCCGCGAGCAGCAGAAATTCGACGGCTTCGGCTTCATCGCCCTGCTTGTCGCGCTCGTCGGGTTGCAGCTGGTGCTTGATCGCGGTCCCGGCGCAGAATGGTTCTCCTCGGTCGAGATCTGGATCTACGCAGGCTTCGCCGCACTGGGCGCGCACATCTTCTTCGTCCACATTTTCACGACCGAGCGGCCGATCATCCATCCGTCCATTCTCGGCGACCGCAACTATCTGCTCGCGGCCTTCATGATTCTGCTGATCGGCGTGTTGATGTTCGCCGGCATGGCCGTGCTGCCGACAATGATGCAGGGACTTTTGGGCTATCCGGTGCTCACCGCCGGCATGACGCAGGCCTCTCGCGGCGTTGGAACATTCATTTCCATGTTCCTGGTCGGACGGCTATCCGGCAAGTTCGACAACCGTCTCATCATTTTCGTCGGCATCAGCCTGACCGGGTTGTCCTACTATCTGATGTCCGGCTTTTCGCTGCAGATGGACCAGGCGCCGATCGTCGTCTCCGGCCTTTTCCAGGGGCTGGGTCTCGGCCTTGTCTTCATTCCGCTGATGTCGATCGCCTTCACGACCATCCAGCCCGCGCTGCGTACGGAGGCTGCATCCTTCTTCACATTGATCCGGAATATCGGCTCCAGCCTCGGCATCTCCGTTGTCGGCGCCCTGCAGATCTACAACTCGCGCATCGTCAGTTCGCAACTGATGGAGCATGCGACCCCGGACAATCCCAACGTCATCGCGTCGCTTCCGCCGGCACTCGATCTGACGTCGGCCGCCGGTCAGGCCACGATGACCGGCATGATCGAGCGGCAGGCCGCCATGGTGGCCTATATCGACAGCTTCCACATGCTCTTCATCATGTGCCTCATCATCCTTCCCGTTCTGTTGTTCCTTCGTACCAAGCGAGCTCCCCATGCCTAGGCACACTCTCCTTGCAGGGATCAGCGCCGCCGTCCTGGCGGCCTGCACGACGGCCGGTCCCGATTTCGAGCGTCCGTCGCTTCCGACCGAGTCCGGCTACGTGATGTCGGGAGATCCCGCCACATCGCCGCTCGCAAGCCTCGGCGCCGAGAACGCCGATATCGGGCAGTGGTGGACGGCTTTCAATTCGCCTGCCCTGAACGCCTTGGTCGATCAGGCGCTGGCGGGCAATCCGACGTTGCAGGCCGCAGATGCATCGCTTGCCCGCGCCAGAGAGCTGGAGCGCGCCCAGAACGGCGAGAACGGCCCCACAGCGACATTGTCAGGCAATGTCGGGCGCGAACGCGTCAACACGGCCGCCTTCGGCATCGACGGCTTCCCGAGTCCCACGATCTCGGTGTTCTCGCTGGGGTCCGCGCTGAAATACGACCTCGATCTCTTTGGCGGAAACCGCCGCAAGCAAGAGACAGCCGCTGCGCGCACCGAAGCCGCGCGCCAGCGAATGGAGGCGACCTACCTCAATCTCACCGGCGAGGTTGTCGCCCGCGCAATCGAGCTGGCGGCTCTGCGCGCCCAGCTTGATGCGCTCGACCGCATCATCGAAGTCGACAACAAAACGATCGAGATGATCAGGCGCGGCATTGCAGCGGGCGGCTCGCCAGCGTCCGCGCTTAACCCGGTCGACGCTCAACTCGCCGAAGACCAGGCCGGCCGCCCGGCGCTCCTTCGCCGAATTGCGACGACCCGGCATGCCCTGGCTCTACTGATGGGTCAGTCCCCTGCGGGATGGTCGGCGCCCGACATCGACCTTGACGATATCACCCTGCCGGGCGCCATCCCAGTCAGTCTGCCGTCGGAGCTTGTCCGCAAGCGGCCAGACATCCTGGCGGCGGAAGCGGATCTGCACGCCGCAACCGCAGCCATCGGCGTGGCGGAAGCCGCGCGCTATCCCGACCTGTCGCTTGATGCGTCCTTTGTCCTGACCGCGCTGCATCCTGAGGATATCTTCGACTACAACAGCAGCGGCTGGTCGTTCGGACCATCAGTCAAGGCGCCCTTGTTTGATGGAGGCGCGCTGAAATCGCGCCAGCGCGCCGCTGTCGCGACGGCTCAGGAAGCCGACGCCGTTTACCGCAAGACCGTGCTCGCCGCTTTCGGTCAGGTTTCGGATCTTCTCTCGGCCTTGTCGACGGATCAGGCCTTGATCGCGGCGCAAGCTCGCGCCCGCGACGTCGCCAACGAAAATGCACGCCTGGCCGCGTTGGCCTACGAGAACGGCGCCGGCTCGCTGATCTCGGTAATCGACGCCCAGCGTCAGGCGCAGCGGACACAGCTCGCCGCGATCGAAGCGGAAGCCCTTCTGCGTGCGGACATGGCCGAACTGTACGTGGCGACAGCCGCAACCTGGCGGCCAGGGAAGCCCACCTGAACGCTGGCGGTTCGCCCGGACTTTATCCGTCATTGGCGGTTCCGCTGCTGAAGGAAGAGATTTGCGACGACGCAGATCGGCGATGGCCTCCGGAACGAACCCCACATCGACCCGGCACGGCGTCTCGCGGCTTCGCCCGAGAAGAGATGCATAGACCTGTTGGTTCACCGCACCGAGCATGTTACTTTATAACATAGCAATGGAGTAACCGATGCCCGGTCTGGCAAGAAACGCGCTCGTCGCGGCGGTGTTTGCATTGGCCGCAGGATCTGCGAGCGCCGATGACCACACGCACCGCGAGGCGAAAGCGCATGTGCACGGGGTCGCGGAGATCTCGTTCGTGATCTCGGGGCAGACGCTGAGCGTGTCTCTGGACGGCCCGCTGGCGAACGTTCTGGGATATGAGCATGCGCCCGTGACGGCCGAAGAGCGCAAGACGGCCCAGACCGCGACGCGCCTTCTCAATGACCCGTTGCGGATCGCGCGGCCCTCGGACAAGGCCGGCTGCAAACCGCAGACGCCGGCCATCGTCCTCCCCTTCGATGCGCCCGGCCGCCATGATCACGAAGACCAGCACGCCCGAGACGATGAGCACGGGGACGCCGATCATGGCGACGCTCCGCATGTGCACATGGATCTGGAGGCGACCTACACCTTCACATGCGCCAGGATCGCCCGCCTCGATCACATCGATGTCACGGCGTTCAAAACTTTCCCGGGGATCAAGACGGTCGAGGGCGTTGTCTTGGGGCCGGGCATCCAGTTCTCGCGCCGGCTCACGCCATCTGCTCCCGTCCTGAAGCTCAAATAGACATGCGTCCGGCGTTTCAACGGTTCACGCTCTGTTGCGCTGCGCTCCTCGCCGCGTGTTCAGCGCCCGCCCCGGCGCCGGGCGCCGAATCGGAAGATAGCCAATCGACCGCAGCGGCGGCTTCGCTTCCCCCGCCTCGCGCAGCGGCGACGTCCGGGAGCGATGAAACATCGGGAGGACAACCCTCCGTCTGGCGGCCGGAAAAGGACGGCCCCGAAACGCTGATCTGGGAAGACCTGCTCCCGCCCGGCGAGGAGGAGCATCTCAATCAGCTCTATGAGGATTTCTACCGGACGCTCGACCAGCGACTGGCGACAGGCCAGGACCAGACGTCGAACGAACCCACGCCAACCAGTCAGACCCAGCTGACCAGCCAGGATCGAATCGCCGGGCAGGTCCGGACGACCCAACCCGGCGGCGCCCCGTCCGGCATCGCCGAGGGCAGCCGTCTCGACGCCATGCCGCAATTGGGGACCTTCAACACGGTCGCGGATCTCAACGGGCTGAAAGTGCGTATGCCCGGCTTTGTCGTGCCGATCGATTTCAACGCCGACAACGCCTACGCCGAATTTCTTCTGGTGCCCTACCAGGGCGCCTGCATTCATACGCCGCCGCCGCCGCCAAATCAGATCGTCTATGTGAAAGCCGACAAGCCGGTCGAGATACCCGACATCTGGGACGCCTATTGGGTCGAAGGCGTGATGTCGACGAACCGGCATGAAAACGATCGCGGCGACGCCGCATACACGCTCTCTCTCACAAAGCTGTCCAGGTATGAACGCTGATCCGGCGCCGACCCATGCAATCTCGCTCGAAAACGTCGCTTTCGGTTGGCGGCGTGATCAGGATGTCCTGCGCATTGACGGCTTCAGTACCGAGCGTGGCGAGCGGGTGTTTCTCCGCGGCGCCAGCGGCAGCGGCAAGAGCACGCTTCTCAGCCTGATTTCCGGCGTGACCAAACCGCGGGAGGGTCGAGTGCGGGTGCTGGGCCGCGATATCGGCTCGCTTTCATCTGCGCAGCGGGACGCGTTCCGCGCCGACAGGATGGGGGTCGTGTTCCAGATGTTCAATCTTGTTCCCTACCTCACTGTCCTCGACAATGTGGTTCTCCCGCTCCGCTTCTCCGCCGACAGGCGCCAGCGCGCCGAAGCTGGCGAGGGCTCGCCTTCCGCCGAGGCGCGTCGCCTGCTCGCGCGACTGGGTCTTGAAGGCGACGTCATCGCCCATCGCCGGGCGACGGAACTGAGCGTCGGGCAACAGCAGCGGGTTGCGGTTGCGCGGGCGCTGATTGGCGCGCCGGACATCATCCTGGCGGATGAACCGACCTCCGCGCTCGATGCGGACGCCCGCAACGCCTTCATCGCACTTCTGCTGCAGGAGTGCTCCAAGTTCGGCTCGACGCTGTTGTTCGTAAGCCATGATGTGACCCTCGCACGGAATTTCGACCGCGCCGTCGACCTTGCGGACATCAACACCGCGCGCCAACGGCAAGAGGTCGCCTGATGCATCTGTTGACGGTCACACGGCTCGCGGCGGCCAGCATCCTGAACCGGAAAGCGACGGCCCTGCTGACCATCCTCGCGATCGCGGTAAGCGTCATGCTCTTCGTGGGGGTCGAACGGGTGCGTCAGGCGGCGCGAGAGAGTTTCGAGCGAACCATATCGGGCGCCGATCTCATTGTCGGCGCGCGGTCGGGGCCCGTGAATCTGGTTCTCTACTCGATCTTTCACATTGGCGACGCCACCAACAACATCACATGGGAGACCTACAAGGACCTGGCCTCCCGCGAACAAGTGGCCTGGACCATCCCGATTTCCCTTGGAGACAGCCATCGCGGGTATCGCGTCGTCGGAACGAACACCGACTATTTCCGTCACTACAAGTACGCCGACGATCGCGGTCTGACATTCGCCGAGGGAAAGCCGTTCGACGATCTCTTCGATGTCGTTCTGGGATCGGAGGTCGCGCGCGCGCTGCACTACAAGATCGGCGATTCAATCGTGGTCTCTCATGGCCTGGGCGATGTGAGCTTCATGGACCACAAGGACAAGCCGTTCCGGATCTCGGGCATTCTCGCGCCGACCGGAACGCCGGTTGACCGTTCCTTGCATGTGAGCCTCGAAGCGATCGAAGCGATCCATGTCGGTTGGGAGAGCGGCGCGATGACGCCGTTGGCGCGGCTCGCCACCGCCGACCGCGTGCGCGCCATGGATCTGGAGCCCACCACCGTTACGGCGATGATCATCGGCCTGAAGTCGCGTCCGGCCGTGCTGCGGATGCAGCGCGACATCAACACCTATCCCGAAGAACCTCTCCTCGCCGTGATACCCGGCGTGGCGTTGAGCCAGTTGTGGGAGGTTGTCGGCGTCATAGAACAGGCTCTGGCCGCGATTTCCGCCTGCGTCGTCGCGGTCGGCCTGATCGTCGTTCTGGTCTCCATCCTTACGGCGCTCAACGAACGCAGGCGCGAGATGGCGATTCTGCGATCCGTCGGCGCCCGGCCCAGCGACATATTCCTGTTGCTGGTCGCCGAGGCTGGCCTGCTCGCGCTGTGCGGCGCCTTCGTCGGCGTCATGGCGCTCTATGGCGGGCTGACGCTCCTCAAGGTGCCGATCCAGCAGCAGACCGGGATCACGCTGGTCGACCTCTGGCCCGGCAGCTTCGATCTCGTGGTGGTTTTCGGCGTCGCCTTGGCGGCCTCCGTCCTCGCCAGTCTTCCGGCCTGGCGGGCCTATCGCAACTCGCTGGCCGACGGCCTTTCAATCAGGATCTGACACATGGGCCGAAGAGACCTTCTACTCGGTGCGCTTGTTGCGACGATGGGCGTGTTCCTCGCGGCGCCGCCCGCCCTCGCCGAAGACTATCGCGAGCTGGACTGGAACGATCTGCTGCCGCCCGGCGAGCTTGAAAACCTCGCCAAGCAAAAAGTGCTGGCGTTCAGACGAGCCGCGCCGCACGGCAGCCTGGACGACACCGGCCCGATGAATGCGATCCAGCCCGGAACGTTCAAGACCGTGGAGGCCCTCGACGGGCAAAAGGTCATCCTGAAGGGCTTTGTCGTTCCGCTCGATTTCACGGCCGGCAAGGCGACGACGTTTCTGCTTGTTCCCTACTACGGCGCCTGCATCCACGCACCGCCGCCTCCGCCGAACCAGACGATCCTCGTGCGGTCCCAGCATCCGGTGGCGATGGCCAATCTAAGTTCGGCTATGGAGGCGAAGGGCGTTCTGGTCGTCTCGACCAACACCTCGGAGATGGGCGATTCCGCCTACCTCCTGAAACTGGATTCCCTTGGAAAAGTCGGTTCCTGAAGAACTGCGGACTGGACATGCGCGGGCCGGCGCATTTAATGTTATATTATAACAATTCGAGAGGGCCCGTTTCATGTCGACCGCCTCAACGACCAAGCTGGACGCGACAGCAATCGGACTGTCCGTTGGGTGCGCCATCCACTGCCTCGCACTTCCCGTGGCCGCGGCGTTTCTGCCGTTCCTGGGCGTTGTAGCGGAAGCGGAGTGGGTCCACTGGGTCATCTTCGCGATGGCGGTTCCCGTGACGTTTCTGGCGATGCGGCACGCGCACACGCCCTGGCCACTGCGCGTGATGGCCGCCATCGGACTCCTTGGCCTTCTGCTGGGCGCTACGGGCTGGCCCGACCATGACTGGGAGACGCCGCTGACCGTCGCGGGCGGGGTTGTTCTGGCGACCGCGCACCTCGTCAATGCAAACCGGTCCCACGCGCGTTCGAGCTGCAGCCGGCCTGTAACGCGCACGTACGACGCGGGAGAAGCATCCGGCTCATGACGAACGACGCGGAAACCCGCTTCCCCCGCATCGATCTGACGAAGCGCAGATTCTGCGCGGGGAGCGTTTTCGCGCTCGGCGCCGTCGCCACGCACGCCTCTTTGGCCGCCGCGCAATCGACGTCGGATCGCCCGACGGCGATCACCTGGGACGATCTCTGGCCGGAGGGCGAAGACGACCGTCTCGAGGAGCTGTACGAGACCTACATGGCGGCGATAAGCGACGCCGGCGGGAACGCCATTGAAGAAGGCAGCGCCGCCGACAGCATGATTCAGTTCGGCACCTTCAACACCGTCGAGAAGTTCAACGGCAAGCTCGTTAGAATTCCCGGCTACGTGGTTCCATTCGACTTCAACACCAAGGCCAGGCACGAGACTTTCCTGCTTGTGCCCTATTTCGGCGCATGCATACACACGCCCCCGCCGCCGCCCAACCAGATCATAAATGTGACGGCCAACCCCGCCGTGACGATCAAGGACATGTGGGCGCCGGTGTGGGCCGAAGGCGTTCTCTCGACGAAGCGCACCGACAGCACGCTTGCCGACGCCGCCTACGGAATGGCGCTCACCAGGATCGAGCCCTATGCGATTTGAGGACGCCCGCTCCGTTACATCGGACAGCTGAAGGGCGATGAACCGCCGGCCATTCCCACCACATTCTCGGCGGTGGTGAAGACGGTGACCGCGCGCGAGGCGATCTTGCCGGCGCCGGAGAACACCGCGAGCACCAGACTCTTGTCGATCTCGCACGCCATGTTCGCGAGCGCGCGCTTCAGCGCGGGCTCAATGCCGCTTGCATCCATCAGAATGATGCTCATCGTCACCGCCGCGTACATCCGCGCCAGATTCTGCCCATAGACCGCGACGATGCCGAGCGCGAACCCGCCGATCGGATTGAGCCCCACCGCCAGATCGACCGCCGTCATCAGCAGGTTCATCATCGAAATGACGCGATCAAGCTCTTCGAGCTGCTTCTGGATGTGAGCGGCGTACTCGCCGCCCCCGCTTCCGTCCGGCAGCAGGGCGTAGATCTCGCCCGTCTCGCGGGAGATCGCCCAGCACGCCTGCGTTGACCCGTCTTCAGCCCCGACCAGAATAACGCCCGGATGCGGAATGATCTCGCGTTGGGCGCGCAGGAAAGCGTCCCAGGCGCGGATCGCATCAGGATCGAGTCCGCGTTCGCGAAAGCGAGCCACATCGACGATCGCGAGCGGTTTGTCCGCCAGAACCGACTGCGTGCTGACCGGGAACAGCATTCCTTCCGCCGCCGCCAGCGACAAGGAGGTTTCAAACGCCCGCTCGATCAGGACCGACCTGTCCGAACTGAGCACGCACGCGCGGCTGACGGGCATGATGTCGATACGGCTGAGAACGCGATCCGAGTTGATGACCGGACGAGCGGAGAACAGGATGCAGCGCATGCCCTGCTCGGCGAATGCGAAGTCCGCTCCCGACATCCGTCCCGAACGCGACATCAACGTCGCGAGTTCTCCGGGCAAGACCTGAATCCCCGCGTCCAGCGCATCGATCATTTCGCCCACATCGGCATCGGCCTTGCCGACCGCGCGATCGAGCGTCTCGACGGACAGCTTCGCGGACAGGAAGTCATCCAGAACGGTGGACAGAGACGGCGGCGGCCCCTCAAGCGAGACCACGAATGTGCCGAACATGGCGCCTTGCACGTCGTCGAGCTGCGCCTGACGGACTTCGTCGGCGCCGTCCTGCCCCGCGAGAACACGCGTCATCTCACGCCCGCCGACATTCACCGTCAGCATGAGGGACGCCAGCTTGCGCCCGCGCACGGCGTCGGCGCGCGCCGTGTAAACTGTCGAGCCCTGCGCCGACCCGATGGTCGCCGCTGCGGTTCGTTCACCCGGCTCGCCGCCGATGACGCGGTAGGACAGCACATAGGGTAGATTGGACCCTTCCGTGTTGAGGAATGTCCGGATCACTTCCTCGGCAGCGCGTGTATCGTCATCCGATACGTCCACCGCCTCGCCGCCCGTGGCGCTGGCCATCGCGTCGAAAATGTTGGCGGCGCCATACCGCTCGCGCTTCTCCGCGAGGTCGCCCCGGACATTGAGGATAATCGCCTTCGGACCGGCCGCCAGCACAGCGAGATCCGCTTCGGTCGGCCTGCGCCCGTCGAGGTCGCCGTCCGTCGCATAGACGATCAGGTCGTAGGGCGCGCGCGCCGCCTTGAGCAATTGTTCCCAGAGATTGGAATCCGTCTTTTGCATCGACACCTTCGCCGCCGGATGCACGGCCTTGGCGATGACATCCACCCGGTCCGCGAGCGCCTGCATCGCCGGACCATTGCCCAGGAAGGCTCTCGGCATCGAGAACGAGGAATCAGCCAAAAACAGAATGCGCGGGGCGCGATCGCGGGATCGCAGCATGCAATGCACGGCTTCGCCCTCGTCCTTGAATGCGAAGTCCGCGGCGCTCAACGCGTCGACGATCCGGCCCTCGGCGTCACGCGGACGCAAGCGGATCGTCATGTCCGGATATGTCGAAGCGTCCGCCTCAACCTCGATCGAGGTGACCTTGCCGGCGTTTCCGGACGGCGATCCGTCGCCGAGATTGTCTCCGTTCAACAGCACGTCGCCGCTATCCGCAAGCGCGATGCGGTCGCCTTCAAGCGTGACGCTCTCTCCCATGATCATGGCGCGCTCGGGCGGCGGACCGTCCTCGTCCAGCGCCTGGATCGCAAGGACCGGCGTAAACGCCCTGAGATCGCCGATGCGCGAGGCCAGAACGCCCAGCGTCTCGCCGAACGGCTTGAAGCCGATGCGAACCTGCCGCCCCGCCACATCGTCCGCCGTCCAATCCGCACGCGCCAGTTCGAACGGCTCATCGGCGTCATCGGTCGTGGTCGCGCTCAGGCGGATCGACACGGGCAACATGCCTTCCGGCGCGCTGGCAGGATACTCCCGCACGGTCTCGCCGAGAGCCGTCAGCTCGGCGCCGGGCCGAACCGGATCGGCATAGACAGGGCCGCGCTCAGCGTCTGCGATCTTCACCACGGGCACACGCCCATAGGGCCTGTCGTCGAAGGCGTGACGACCGACCCGGTCCAGTTCATCCTGCCCGACAATGCCGCGAAGCTGCTCCGACAAGGCCGCGACGCGACCTTCCGCCTCGCCGACATTCATCACCCTGGCCTCCGGTGAAGGCGCCCCCAACCGCCGCCGCCAGTCGTCCAGCTGGTCTTTGCTCACCGGCGGATCGAAGACCTGCTCGGTCTCGCGAAAGAAAAGGCCCGGCGTTTCGGCGCGGGTCGGACCGTCGATCTCCACGACCTCCGCCTCGCGGCCTGTCTGGCGGATCATCTCCGCGAGAATCTCGGCCTTCTCGCGCGCCGTGCCGGCGCCGGCGCGCAGCGCCGCACGCCGCCCCCAACGCACGGCGCCGCCGAGCACAAAGCGTTCGCCATGCCCGGACACGAGACGGATCTCGTCGCGCACAAAGCGATGCATGGCCGCGATATCGCCGGCCTCCACAAGCGCCCGGGCGCGGCCCGCCGCATGGTCCGGGCTTTTGCGAAGCGCCGCCTGCAGTTCGCGCCACACGGCATAGGGTCCCGGCTCGCTCTTGGCGGACGACGGGCGCGCGCAAGCGCCAAGCAGCGGCGCCCCGCCCCCGAGGATCAGCGTCGCGACGCCGGCCTTCCATGAAGCGCCGAGCACGGCGCGGCGGGAGATGTGGTCGTCCATGTTCGCTTCCTGACTATGCCAGACCTGCTTCCCTGCCTCGTCCGTCGGCGCCCCTATCGCTTCGGACAGGCCCGTGCGGTGTCCCATGCGAGGCCGTCTTCCATCAGCTGCCCGTTGCGGATCTCTTCGAGGGCCATGGGATCGGACAGCATCTCATTGAGGCTCTCCTGGATGAGCTGCATGTCGCCGGGCGTGTAGGCGGCGAAACCCTTCATGTAGCGATCGCGCACGGCCTGATCGGTCGGCCTCGGAGCCCGGCAGACATACCACTCGACCCCGCACACCAGATCGCATCGAGACGTCCAGCTTTCCGCGCGGGCGCTGCAGCTGCAATCGCAGGCGCCGCCGGCAAGCGCACGAGACCGTTCCTCCCGCGTGACGCAGGCGCCGCGTTGCGGAGGATCGCCAAGGGCGCCGTTCGACGACTGCGCCTCCGCCGCCGGACCGCCGACAAGAACGACGGCGCCGAACACCAGCGCTACGGTCAGACCGCCAAGAGACAGGCCGCGCGCGATCACGGCTCGCTGGCGACGAGGCTGATCCGCACCTCTCGTCCACGACCGTTCTCGACCATGTAAATTGTGCAGGACTCGAAGCCATGCCCCTCGAAGACGACAAGGTCGCCGCTCGGCGTCCGGTCTGCGGGCGTCACCTCGTAACCGGCCGTGGCGAGGCGGTCGCGGTATTCCTTGACCAGTTCATCGGTTGAAAGGGCCGAGACGCCGTTGAGGAGATAGTTTCGACCGCCGACCTTCTGCGCCTGAACCGCCTGAAAATCGTCCGGCAACCAGATATCCTTGGGAAGCCAGGCCGGAATGGCGACCCCGCCGCCCGGGGCGTCTGCCTTCGCGCGCTCGCCGCTGCGTAGACTCTTGAGGCGGTCGCTGGCGTGCGCCAGTTCGGACTTCGCCTTCTCCGCCACTTCATGGGCTTTTGCGGAATCCGGCTTGTCGCATCCCGCCAGACCTGCGGACAGCAAACCGATCGACGTCGCCAGCAGTAGTACGCGGCACATATGAACTCCCGACTTGGTCCTGGCCAATCTGGCGACATCCTCCGGTTGAGAGACCCCGCAACCGCGGGCCGCCCGGGATGGCGATAGCCGCCCCGAAACGTCCCACACCGACCCCGCCGTGAACGGAGCCTCCCTGCTCTCCAATACGCAGCGCACCGCCGATCCCCGCCAAACTTTTTGGCGGATGAACGTCGCGCGCGACGTTTCAGGGATTGGCCCCTTTCGGGATTGGTCCCCGTAACGATCGGAGAAACCCATGACAGCCGCATCGAGAAAGACGCGCGTCTCACCCATGACGCTTGGCCTCGCCACGATCCTGCTGCTTGGCGGCTGCGGTCCGACAAACGCCGAACAGCCGCCGACCGGTGCCGGAGAGTCGACGTCCGGCCAGGCGGACTGCCTCACCTTGCTGCCGGAGGACCTCCCCGTTCCCCGCAAACTGTCCATTTCGTCCTGCAACACGGCAGGGAAGATGACGGGCCTGCACGGGAAAGCGCCGCTTCCCAAGGATGTCGATCAGGCCTTCGCGGAGCTCAAGGCGCGTTTCAAAGACGGCGGCTTCACCGTTTACGACAACTCGCACAATGACATCCGCAGCCTCATCTTTGGCGGAACGGACCGTCGCAAAGGCGAACTTCAGATGAGGCCCAAGGATGGCGCGCTCTCGGTCTCGATCAATCTCTACCCCGCCAAGATGAAAGACTAGCTCGGGGCGATCAAGGCGAGGACGGCGGACCCAGCGCATTCGCCCCGTCCCGACATCGACGAACATATCGTTCGGGCGTCTCCGGATGCAGCGCCAGCGCCGTCAGCGCCGGCGTCAACTCGGCTCGTGCGCCGGCGCGGTCGCCCTGCCCAAGGCGCGCAAGACCGATCCGGCACCGTGCGACCGCTGTTGCGAAATGGCCGTCCGGCAGCTGTTCGCTCAACACCGCAAAGGCGCGGCGCGCGTCCAGCTCGGCGGCCTTGTACCTACGAAGATCAAGCAACACGCCCGAACGCGTAAGCGCCGGGAAGACGCGCGCCGGATAATTCTCCGGCAGCCGCTGCGCATAGATCGCCTCCGCCCGCGCAAGCGAGACCAGCGCCGCCTCCAGCTGGCCGGCTTCAGCTTGCGTCGCCGCCAGATTCTGCAACACGTCTCCGACCCCGCGAGAATCGGAGCCCTCCAGTCGAATACGTATCGCGAGGACATCCTCCAGCGCATCGATCGCTTCGCTCTGCCGGCCAGCTTCGGACAATGCGACCGCCAGATTGTTGCGGTGCGAGAGAGTTGAGGCGTTGTCGGCGCCGAACGCCGCCTCCGATATCTTCAAGGCACGCTCGTGCACCGCGATCGCTTCCGTCGTCTTGCCGCGATCGACCAGTATGCGGCCAAGATCGGACAGGCTGAGCGCCAGACGTGGATGATCCGCGCCATACCCTTCTTCGGCCAGCGCGACCGCTTTCCGGGCTTCCGCCTCGGCGTCTTCTGAATCGCCAAGCTCGTTTAACGCGCGCGCCAGTCCGTCGCGCGCCTCGATCTCGCCATTGAGCGAGCCGGCCGCCACGGCGCGCGGCAGGGCCTGCCTGAACGCATCCCGCTGCTTCGCCCAATCGCCGTCATACGACCAAGCGGCCATCAGGAACACGTCGAGCGCCTCGGCGTCGGCCTCCGCCGCCAGGTTCGCCAAGACGAGCGCCTGTTCAACGTCTTTGGCGCCTTCGTCTTCCCTGCCCAGCTTGAGCGCAAGCGTTCCGCGATACGCCAGCGCCGCCGCATACGCGCTGGAAGCGCGGTCGTCGCTGGCGCCAAGAATCGAAACGGCTTCGTTCGCCAGATCGAAAGCGCCGGCCACATCCCCCGATCGTTCCTTTGCGCGCGCGCCCCAGCCGATCAGCTCCGCCTGCAGCGCGGGATCGTCGGGGAGACGCTCGCGAACGTCGGTCAGTGTGGGATCGACGAGAGCGGACAAGCCCTCGCCCGTCGAAGCGACGCCGTCGGACTCCAGCGGATCGAATCTGCGGAAGAGGCTCAACAGGACGCTTCGGCCGCGATCGGCGCGATCCGCCGCCATGACGGCGGCGGCGCGCTGCGCCTCCATCGCGCGAGCATGAACGGACAGCATCACGCCCCATCCCGCAATCCCGGCAAGAAGCATCGCCGCCAGGGCGGACGAGACCTTGTTGCGCCGTACAAGCCGTATCGCCGCTTCGACAGGGGCGTCCGGCCGAGCGCGCGTGGCGCGGCCATCCGCCAGCCGCCTGAGATCGTTGGCGAACCCCTCTGCGGTTGCGTACCGTTCGTGCGGCGCTTCAGCCGTCGCCTTGCCCACGACCGCGCCTAAATCCGCCGAAGGCGTACCAGCGAGATCGTGGGTGATGTCGGACAGCACACGCCCAAGCTGATAGATGTCGCTGGCGACACCCACCTCTTCCAGTCGCCGCTGTTCCGGCGAAGCGTATTCCGGCGTCATCGCGACGCCGTCGGCGCCCTCGCCCGTTTCCAGAAATCCCGACACGCCAAAATCCAGAAGGCGCGCGCGGCCATCGTCCGAAACGACGATGTTCTCCGGCTTGATGTCGCGGTGCACGATAAGCTTGGAATGCGCCGCCTGCACCGCGTCGGCGACATCGGCGACGAGCAGGAGGCGGGCGCGAAGGTCCAACCCGGCAGCCTGAACGAATTCCGTGATCGAGCGTCCGGGCGCCAGGTCCATGGCCAGCCACGGAGCGCCGGTGGCGGTCTCGCCGCCATCGAGAATGCGAACAATGCCTGGATGATCCAGCGTGGAGAGAATTTTGCGCTCTCGAATGAAGTGGCGGATGGCGTCGCCATTGCGCAGATCGTTGCGAAGAACCTTGAGCGCAACGAGATGATCGTAGCGCCCGTCGTCCCGCTTCGCCTCGTAGACGACCGATAGGCCGCCTGATCCGATCCGGCGGAGGATACGCCATGGCCCGTAGCGGCCGTCGATTCTGGGATCCGCCGAGCCCGCGTCGTCATCGTCCGAGAGGTCGCCGAGCGCCCGGTCGCGCAGCGCCTGCAATCGTTCGAACGGCGAGCGGCTTGCCTGCTCCAGCTTCAAAAGGGCGGACGCGCGCGCGAGCAGATCCGGCGCATCGGACAACTCGTCTTTCAGCCATTGCAGACGCATGTTCTCGGGCAGCCCGAGAGCTTCCGAAAACGCCGCATCGACGCGGCTCCATCGTGTTGCATCCAGACCGTTCAAGGCGCGTCTTACCTGATCCCTCGAAGTTCGAACCGCCGCGAGCCTGCGCTCTCGTGAACCCCAACGCGGGTCCCTCACACACTCAGCCGGCTGTCGAGACCTGCTCAAACATCCCTAACGCAACACGTCGATGCGGTCCGCCAACCGGCTCGATTGGCGGACTGTTCGCGCCGGCTGCGTTTTATCCCGTGGTCGCTCGAAAAACAGCATGGATGGAGACCTATCATGACACCCCATAGAATGGCGCTTCTGAGCTTCACGGGCCTGGTTGCGGTCGCCGGCGCGCCGGCCTGGTCCCAGGAGATCGCCGTTCTGGGCCCGCCCACGCAAGCCTATGAGGGCCAGCGCACCATCGTGACGCCCGATGTCAGCCTCGTTCAATCCGTGCATTCCAAGCCCGGCAAGAACCGGACTGAATCCACCATCAGCGGTCAGAGCGTGATCCAGATCTGGCGCGACGATTACAAGAAACTGTGGTCGATCTCTCCCAATGAGGGCTTCGCCATGGAAATCCCGTACGGCTCCGACCAGGCGCGCAACCCGATCGGCGTTCCCGACGAGGAAACCGCGCTTCTCGAGAAACGTTTCATCGGGCGCGAGACCGTCAACGGCGTAGCGACCGAACACTACTACATGCGCGCGACGCTCTCCGGCGGCGGGTCGACGACCGGCGATGTCTGGGCCACCCCCAGCCGGATCACCGTGCGCATGCGCATGACGCAAACCGAGCCGGGGTCGGCCCCGCAACAGATCGCGTACGATCTCACCAATCTCAAGATCGCCGACCAGCCGGACGCCCTGTTCGAAGTGCCCGCGGGATACCAGGTGATGTCTCTTGGCGCGGGCGGCGTTCCCTCCGTGGTGAACGGGGTGGGCGGATATGTCGGCGACGTGGCGACGGACACGGCGACGGAAGCCAGAAACGAGGCCGACCGTCAGGTGAGAAACAAGGCCAAGGACGAAGCCCGGAAAGCCGTCCGCAAAATCCTGCGGTGGTGAGCCTTTCGAACGCGATTCAGGTGTCGGGTTCGAGATACTCGTAGAGGTATGCCCGAGCCCGCGCCCAGTCGCGCTCCACCGTTCTGACCGACCGGCCCAGCGCCCGCGCCGTCTCCTCGACGGTGAGGCCGGTGAAGAACCGGCACTCGACGATGCATTCCAGTTCGGGCGCCTTGCGGGCCAGCGCGACAAGCGCCGCGTCGATGTCCAGCAATCGCGATTCCCCGACAGCATCCCCGGCGGCATCCGCGACGGGATGATCGTCGATATTGACGTGCTCAGCGCCCGCGCCCCGCTTTTCCGCGAGCTTTCGCCGGGCGTGATCGATCAGCACCTGCCGCATCGCGCGCGACGCGGTCGCCAGATAATGGTCCTGATCGGCGAAACGCCGGTCGCCGTCATGCGACAGCTTCACCCAGGCCTCGTGCACGATCAGCGTCGTGTTCAGCGTGGCGCTCGGACGCCGCTTCCTGAGCTGGCGCGAGGCGATCCGGCGCAGCGTGTCGTACGTCTCGGCCAGCAACTCGTCCGACAGCCCGAGCTCGCGGCCCTGCGGGGCCGACGCGGCGGCGTCTTCCCCGGTCGCATCCGGAGACGCCGGCCCTGCGGTCTTCTCGTCACCGACGGGCGAGAGCTTCAATTCCGTTCCCCACGCGAGCGCCCCGACGAGGCAAGACTCATCTGCGCGTAGGGAAAAACGCCGGACTGCGCAACATCACGACGCGCGCCGGATCATTCCGGCTCCGGCTCCATGATTAACGAGATCGAAAAGACGGCCTTCCCCTCGCCATAGGGGTCCATGATCTGGATACTGGCGTCGTCGAGTCCCGGAGCGTCGAAACGGATCACGGTGGCGAAGCCCTTCTCCACTTCCAGCACTTCGAATCCCTTCTTCTTCAGCATGCCTTCGAAATACGCCGCGATGTCGCCGACCTTTCCCTTGACCTCGCCGTCGACGAGATAGGTGCGCGAGGCGTATTCGGGCGGCTGGCCGCCCGAGGCGCGAACCAGCCGGCTGCCCGCCGGGAATTGCAGGGTCTCGGGAAAGCCCTCCGGCAGATAGACCTTGGAGGCCGCCTCCGCCTTTGTCTCCGGCGTCTGCGCGGCCGCTTCGGCAGACGCGCCGACGGCGAAGCCGGTCAGTATCGTCGCCAGCACTTTCAGGTGTGTTGCAGAGCGTAACGCCGCCATCCTTGATCCTCTTGCCCTATTCCGCGTGAAGTTCCGCGTGGTGTTCCGCGTGATCGCGAGCGGTCGCAGACCGGCTCCCGATCCTTCAACGCAGTCGCGCGGACAGGTCCGCCAATCGTGGAGCAGCGGCGGGCTTTCGGCATCTGCGTGATGTGCGGCGGATTCAGCAGGTTTGGCCGGACGAGCCGCTGGCTCTCCGGTTTTGCGTCGCTCCCCATGCGAGTTGGGGAGGCCGGGTTGAGATCCGGTGCGGCTGGCGGGTTTGGCTGGGGAACACCGTCCGTCTCGATCGTCAAAGATCACACGGCCCACGTCCAGCATTTGGACCCATTTCCGCATCCCGGACCCGCGTGCAGATCTCTCCGCGAGACCTGGAACCCCGGTTTCGACACCCCGGAGCCTGTTTGCATGAGCCGGTTTCCGCGAGCGTCCCGAGAGCTCGACACTCCCGGGCGTTGGTCAGGCGAAGCGTCTTGTCCACGCTGCGCCCGCTTCGCGGACCTTTCCTCAACACGCCGGCCGGCGCCTGACATTCAGTTGGCTCGGAGTGCACACCCGAACCCTCCCCGCGCCAGACGCGAGGCCATAATGGGCTGAACGCCACGCCGGTCGGATAACTCCTTGCTGTCATCCCGGCCAAGCCGCGCAGCGGCGCGAGCCGGGACCCATTGAGAGGCCGTCCCGGTTGATGAATGGGTCCCGGGTCTCGCTGCGCTCGCCCGGGATGACAGCGGTGGGTGACGCCGTGGACGGGGGACATTCATTCCGCCAACGTCCGTCGAGCACAACCGCGATCCGGCAGCGTGGCGAGGCCACGCGTCCCCAGCGAACGCTGGGGGCCAGAGACCAGATAAAGAAGACGCCGCGTTGCGGCGACGTTTCTGCTCAATGCCGCTGGGCCCCAGCGTTCGCTGGGGACGCGTCTCTTCGAGACGCTCCCAAGCTCGACATTCGCCCGCGAGCAGCTAGCCTCGACGGTGTTGGGGAACGGGCATGAGCTTCTGGGTCTACATTCTCGCGAGCCGTCGCAACGGAACGCTCTACGCTGGGCACACCGAGAATCTTCCCGAACGTATCTGGCAGCACCGCTCGAAGGCGCGAAAGGGGTTCACGGCGCGCCATGACGTTTCGCGTCTGGTGTGGATGGAGCCGCATCCGACACGCGAGGCCGCGAAGCTGCGGGAGCGACAGATCAAGGCGTGGAAACGCCTCTGGAAGCTGAAGCTGATCGAGGAACGCAACCCGGACTGGACCGATCTCTATCCCGATCTCGTGAATTGGTGGTCGAAGGACGCGTGAGCCCAAACTGGAAGCGTCTGCCTTGCAGCCGCGTCCCCAGCGCAGGTTGGGGTCCAGTCTGAAGCCGTGAGCGTCGATCCAGGTGGTGCTGTGCAGCCCCCTCTTGCTCAACCACCAATAGGAAAGTTATCCTAATTATATACTTGACAAAGCCGTCCTCCTGATCCACATTCGGGATCAAGGAGATAGGCCCATGAACCTCTCGCACCCCATTTTCACCGATGCGGACGCAGCCCGCGAGCATCTGGAACGCCAGCGCTGGCCCCACGGCCCCGTCTGCCCGCATTGCGGAGCGACCGGCGAGGGCATGGTCACGTCCATCAAGGGCGCCCGCGCCCAAGGCTCGCGCGCAAACCCGGAAGGGGCGGAGCGCAAGGGCCTCTACCAGTGCAACGCCTGCCGTCAGCAATTCACGGTGACGGTCAAAACCGTGTTCGAGCGCTCCAAGGTTCCGCTCAACAAATGGCTCGCCGCCACCTACCTGATGACCTCATCCAAGAAGGGCGTCTCCGCCCATCAGATCCACCGCACGATTGGCGTCACCTACAAGACCGCATGGTTCATGATGCACCGCATCCGTGAAGCCATGGCGGAGGATAACTCCACCTCCGGCCCGCTCGGCGGAGCCGGTAAAACCATCGAGGCCGACGAAACCTATATCGGCAAGCGTGACGTTCCCTACGTCTCGCCGCGCCGTGAACGCGATGGCCGCAAGCCCACCAAGTCGGGCAAGTCAGGCGGCGCCCAGAAGCGCACCGTGGTCGCCCTTGTCGAGCGCGGCGGACAGGTTCGCTCCTTCCACGTCCGCGTCGCCACGCAAAAGCAGGTCCGCGACATTCTCGTGCAGAACGCCCGCCGCCAGTCCAAGCTCTACACCGACCAGTCGCGCCTCTACACCAAGACCGGCCCCGAGTTCGCGGCCCATGAAACCGTCAACCACTCCAAGGGCGAATATGCGCGCGGCCCCGTCCACACCAACACGATTGAGAACGTGTTCTCCGTGTTCAAGCGCGGCATGACGGGCATCTACCAGCATTGCGGCGAAGCCCACCTCTACCGCTACCTCCGCGAGTTCGACTTCCGCTATAACCGCCGCTCCGCTCTTGGCTGGAACGACGCCGAGCGCTGGAACTCCCTGCTCAAATCCATTGGAGGCAAACGCCTCACCTATCGGCGGATTGGTGAAGCCAAGATCGCCTAAGCAGCTGGCGAGAGCGTATCAGCGCTGGTTGTGCAAACAGCGATAACCGCGCCGGATGGACTCAGCAGAACGAATCGTGACTTCTAATGCGTTGCCCCCGGAACCGCGCCAACGGTTCCGGGGGCGCAAATCAATCGCGTGGACGATTGGCTTGGGTTGGGTCTCCGTTCTCTCAGAGTCGGGATTCCCGGTCAACGTCTCCGTACAAATGGAGAGCGAAGTGACCGACATTGAACGCGAGTTCCCGGAAGATGAGGTGCATTTGGAAGCTGTCCATCCAGTCGTGGATGACATGACTAGGGCCGACGACTTTTCGGTGATGAGCTTTCGGATTGTCTCGGACTGTGGCCCCAAAGTTCGAGTATTTGTGGACCCGTTTGAATTGGCAACGCTTCTAGCCAGACTTGGCGAGATCCATCGACATTCGCAGATCAACTTCCTCAACGCTCGGCTTGGGGCTCCCGGGGCCGGTTTAGGTGTAGCGGGCTTTCAGGTGGATGCAGATCGGACCGCGCGATCCGTGTCTTTACAACTTCTCCCCCGGGGAACGGATACCAGGTCGCTTGGATATTCGCTCTCTTTAGAGACGGCTCGAAGGATAGCGCACGAACTTCTGGCGGCTGCAGATCAAATCGAAAGAAGCACCCCGCCGGCCGCGAACTAGCCATTTTCGCTTTTACCCTTCGGCCGCCCCGGCTTCGGGCCTTCGTGGCCGTCCAGTTTCAGTTTGCGTTTGAGTTCGTCGCGATCGCCTGGCGCGGGTTGAAGCATCCGCTTGAGCGTGTCGTTGAACCGCTTGTCTTCAGAAGGGTTGGACATGCACAAGACACTCGCCGAACTGATTCCCACTCCGGGATCATATCGCATTGGGGTTGGGATGGAATCAGCTGCCGAAAGGCCCGATCTGGCGGTGAAAGTCGCTTCGATCTTCGCACTCAGCGCAGAGCTTGATCTGATCAAGGCCGGGATAATGATCTATGCGCTGCGAAGCGAGCCCTACGCAGCAATGGAGATGTTCACCAGCCTTCGATCCGCTCAAGCTCCCGCTTTAAAAGCTGTTGTGAGATCCAAAACTCCGTCGCGAACCAAGCTTTTCGACGCCGCCCTCACGCTCGTAGACAAATTTGAAAAACACAGGAACAAGTTTGCCCATTGGACTTGGGCAACGGTCGATCAACTTCCCAAACATCTGGCCGTGGTTGATCCCAAGGCAATGCTTACTAGCGATGCGCACCATGCCGACGCTTTCAACGTCGATCGATCGTTCGATGAAGCAGTCGAACGGTGGCATAAGAAAAACGCCTCATTCCACGATGAGCGTCGTGCGCAAATTCACCTCTATGACAATGAAGCGTTCGACGCCCTTCTTGATCAAGGCGCTTGGGCGCAGCATGTCCTGTATGAGTTTCACGCTGGAATTGCTACTTTGGGAGAAGACCCAGCAGGGAGCGATCAAATATTCGCTGAACTAGGTTCTCTGCTTCAGCCAGATCAACCGTCAAATCCCACCTAACGTCCGCGTGCTCAACTATCACGCTCGCCCCCGCCTCGATCATTTCGGGGGTGATCTCTATTTCAGCGGCCTGTTGTGGTTTTTGATCGCGCATCGCGCTTGCTTTGTCACGTATATGATTGGGAAAGTTATCCTACCGGTCTCGATGCCGGGCGATGCTGCGTTTCCGGTCCGATAGCGGGCCGGGCAGCACCAGCAACGGCGCGCGTCTGTGGACCGGCGCGCCGGGGAGGAGATCGATGGAGGTTGGGATGTCGCGTGGGGGCCGCGGGCCGAATGCGCCGAAACGAAATGCGTCGCCGGATATTGCATCGCCGGATACCGGATCGCTTGAGAGGGCGAGCGAGGCGGAGACGACCCGCGCCAGCGAGTGGGACCTGCGCCCCGGCTCGCCGGAGACGGACGAGGAGAGCGACGGAAGCGAACTGGCGTCCGCGCGTCGCGCGCCGCAAAAACGCGCCGACCAGCAGGCGCTGGACCGGATGAACGCGGGCCTGACTGTGTCGCTGGCCGCCTTCGCCATGGGCCAGCCGCGCGACGAGGTGGCCAAGCACACGCGCGGCCGCGCGCGCGGCGCTGGCGCGGCAGGTGGCGATGTATCTGGCGCACACCGCGTTCGGCATGAGCCTCGCGCGGATCGGCGTGGCGATGGGGCGCGACCGCTCCACCGTGGCGCACGCCTGCCACGCCATCGAGGACCGGCGCGACGATCCCTCGTTCGACGCCTGGATCGCGCGGCTGGAGCAGGCGGTGCGCGCCGCGCCGCAACCGCCCGTTTCGGTGCTGGCCGAACACGCCCGCCGGGACGCGGCCTGATGCGCGCGCCGACCGGGCTGGCGCGCAGCCACACCCGCGCGCAGGACCGCGCGCTGCGCGCCCTGTCGATGAGCGGCCGCAGGCTGGAGCCGCGTGGGGAAAAATGGGCGGTGATGGGATCGTCCGACCGCAGGCGTCGTCCGCTGGCCGAGATCAGCCGCGCCGAGCTGCGCATGCTGGAGGAGGACGGGACGGTGCGCCCCGCGATGGGCGGCTATGTGCTGGCCGACGCCGGCGAACGGGAAAGCGTGGGCGAGGATGGGCGATCGCGGGCGGATGCGGGCCCGCCTTCGCCGACCGCGTGGATGGCGGCGGGCCTGCCAAGGGCGTGCTCGGCCGTGGCGGCGGGCTTTGTCGGGCTTGCCGAACGCGCGCGCCGGGGCGAGGGGCCGATGTCGTCGCGCGCGGCGCTGGCGGGTCTGAAGCTGGTGAGCGCGGCCGAACGCGCGGCCAGCGGACCGGGCATGTCGATGAACTGGGATGCGGTGGCGGCCGATCGCGGCGCGCGTCGCGCGGGGTCGGGTCCGGGCGAGGCGCGTCTGCGGGCGATGCGCGAGGTGGCCTATGCGCGGGTGCAGGTGACGAAGCGGCGCAACGAGGCGGCGTGGCGCTGCGTGTGGTCGGCCTGCGTCGAGGGTCGCTCGCTGCGCCAGGTGGAGGTGCGCATGGGGCTGCGCCGGGGCGAGGCGGCGCGCCGGTTGTGCGCGGCGCTGGAGGCGCTGGCCGACAGCTATGACGGGCGCTGAGGCGGTGAGTGTCTAGGCTGCGGCCTCGGCTTCGGCGCGGATGCGCGCGAGCATCGACTTGAGTCCGTTGGAGCGCTGCGGCGTGAGCGCGTCGGCGATGCCGATGTCGCGGAAGAAGTCCTCGGCGTCGAACGCGCGCGCGTCGGCCGGCGCGGCGCCGGAGTAGAGCTGGAGCAGGATGGCGACGAGGCCGGAGACGATCGCCGCATCGGACTCGCCGCGGAAGATCAGCTCGCCGCCGGGGCCGCGTTCGGAGACCAGCCACACCTGCGAGGTGCAGCCGCGCACCTTGTTGGCCTCGGAGCGCTCGTCGGCGGTCAGTCCGGGCAGGGCCTTGCCGAGATCGATGATGTGCTGGAAGCGCGCCTCCCAGTCGTCGAGGAAGGCGAAGTCGTCGCGGATCGCGGCGGCGCGTTCGGCGATGGGTCCGGACGGGGAGGAGGTGGCGTCGGTCATGGCTGAACGAGATGGCCCGCCGGCGCACGAAGCGCAAGCGGGCCACTGGACAACCTGCACTGCAAGGCAGGCGGAGAAGACGTCTAAAGGTCTAGCGCGAGATCTCGGCGAAGCAGCGTCCGGTTGAGAGGACGCGATTGTCCGAACCGTCGCCGAGCGCGTGCTGGGCGAGGCAGAAGGACTGCTCGTAGGGATCCTTGGCGGTCGAGACGCAGGCCTGCAGCTGCAGTTGCGCATCGCCGATGCACTCGGTCGTCGCCGCATCGTGCATCGCGGCCTTGACCTCGTTCGGGTTGGTGCTGGCCGCTTCCATGATCTGGAGCGCGGCGAGCGTGACCATGCGGTTGGCGGTGCTCTCACGCTTGGTGAGCACTTTCATGGCCGCCGGCGCCGCCTTCACGCTGGAGGGCGTGAGCGCGGAGAGCGCGGCGGTCGGCGCGCTGGCGGTGAGCAGCGAGACCTTGTCCCACACCGAAGACTCCGAAGCGGTGCTTTCCGCGTGGGCGAGCACGAGATCGAGGTCGGCGGTGTCGAAGAATTTCTGCGCGGCTTCCGCGATCGGCTGGGCCGTCTGCGCCGACAGCTTGAGCTGGTTGGCGCGCTTGGTCGGGCTGGCGACGCGTTTCTTGGCCCACGAAATGTCGGCCAGCTTGTAGGACTGACCTTTCACATAGGCGGCGGCGTCGGAGATGCGGCTCGAGTCGCGGTCGTTGACGGCGAGCGCCATCTGCAGGGCGTCCTCGCCGCCTTTCAGCGTGCGGGCGTAGCCGATGTCGTTCTTCATGCCGGTGACGACGCGATCGCGGCCATAGAAGCCTTCGATGTTCTTCACTTCGTCGGCGAACTGCGAATTGCGCGCGGCGACGAGCGCCGAATAGGACATCCAGCCGGTGGAGAGCTGGTCGGCGTTGCGTGCGCCGAACGAGGTGAGGGCGCTGTCGACCTGCTTGGCGTTGGCCAGCGGCGTTTTGCGGATCTCGGTGACTTCAGTCTGGTACTCGGCGTAGGCGGCGGCGGCCGAAGGAAGCAGCCGGGGCGCCTGGGAGTCCTCCTGGGCGGAGGCGGTGTCGGGGGTCGCAGTCTGCGGGGCTTCCTGAGCGGTCGCCACGGTAGGCAGGTAGAGGACGGCCAGGGCGGCGCCCAGCACGGTCACGGTACGCATGCATGCCTCCAAACTTTACAGTTCTCCTGGAGCGGGAATGCGGGACCGTAGCAGACTCGGCCCGCAATGTGCTTCCAAAATGAACGCTGGACTGCAAATATTTACGCTCTGTGTGAGCAAAAGGTGAACTTCAGTTGAGTGTCGTTCAGAATTCATCAGGCGTGTTGGGCGGCGGCTCCCAGCGGCTCGCCTGGCTGGTCCTGTCGACCCTCGCTGCGAGCGTAGCATGGCTGCTCGGCGCGTCTCCATCATTTGTTGGCGGTGCGCTGATTTGCTCGGTTTTTCCGCCATTTGTCGCGATGTTCCTGCACGGATCGGCGAACGAAACCGACATCGCGGACGTGGAGAGAATGTTATGGATCGCGCTCGCCACGGCGGCGGTCGCGGCGAGCGGCGGACTGCTCTCTCCGCTGTCGATTCTGTTCGCGATTCCCTTGCTGATGTTGCGGTTGAACGGCTCTCCGAGGCGGCTTCTGGAGGTCGCGGTCTTAACTTTTTCCGGTTACGTGCTGTCGGGCCTCGCGGCCTACGCGAGCGGTCCTCTCTTAACGGATGTGAACGCGGTTCTGGTTTCGTGTTTCGCGGTCGCTGGCCTGCTGCAGGCGGCGTGGATCGCGGTCTGCGGCCAGCCCGACGCCACGCCCTTTAGTGCGCCGCTCAAACCGGTCCGGGCGCCCACCCGCGACGCCCGCGAACTGGCCCTGAAGCTGAGGCAGGCCGAGGCGCGCAGCGCGCATCTCGAAAGCGAGCTTGAACGCGCCCAGGAAAGCCAGTCGGCGCGGATGCGGTTCTTCGCCCAGACCAGCCACGAGATCGGCAATCCGCTGAACGTCATCCTCGGCTTCGCGGAGATGATGAAGAACGAAACGTTCGGCCCGATGCCCGAACGTTACAAAGAATACACCCAACTGATTTTCGAGGGCGGCCAGAGCTTGCGCCTGCTGATCGACGACGTGCTCGACCTGTCGCGCGTCGAGGCGGGCCGCTACGAGATCCATCCCGAGCTGGAGGATCTGGCCGAGATCGGCGAGGAGGCGGTGCGCTTCATGCACCACGCGGCCGAACGCCAGAAGGTGACCCTGGCCTATGACGGCGCCTCGTCGGTGGAGATTTTCGCCGACCGCAAGGCGCTGAACCAGATCGCCCTGAACCTGATCTCCAACGCGCTGAAGTTCACGCCCGAAGGCGGGCAGGTGATCGTTTCGGCCGTGCGCGCGCGCAATGGCGCGCTGCTGGCGGTGACCGACACCGGCGCGGGCATCAGCGCCGAGGAGCTGAAGAAGCTGTCCAACGCCTTCACGCAGGGTGAAGCCGGCAAGCGCGAGAAGGGCTCCGGCCTTGGCCTGTCGGTGGTGCGGGCGCTGGCGGAGCTGCATGGCGGGCGGCTCGACATAGAAAGCCGCGAAGGCGGCGGATCGACGGTGGCGGTGTTCTTTCCGGACGAGCCGGCGGATTAGCCGGACGCGACGGGGGGACGCTGGAGAGGGAAGAGGTAGTGACAATGACAGCGGCCGGTGAGCCGGGAGCCCGAACGCGGCGGAACGCCCGCGCTCGGACAGAGATCGGCCAAACAGGGGCCGGACGGGACGCTTGCGCGCCCGATTTTCGGCCGTTGGCCGGAGGTTGCGCAGCTGTAGCGGAATCGCGTCTTGCGGTTGCGGCCGCACTCTGTTTACCAAGGACTCGGCAGGGGCGCGAAGGTATTGGGGCCAGCCGGGGGCGCGGCTGGGCGAGCGTGTATGCGGGGCTGAGGCTGGCGATATCGCGGCCGCTCTGCGTGCAGCCGGCGCAGCGCCAGGCTTCCCCGTGGAGGCGCGCATGAGCGACGTCTACATATCCTGCGTCGAGGAAGACGCCGATTTCGTGCGCCGCGCGGCCAACACGCTGCGGGCCGACGGCTGGAATGTCTGGTGCAATCCCTCGCTGGCCGCGATCGGCGACGGCGAGGCCGACCTGCATCTCAACGGCGCCGGCGCGGTGCTGGTCGTGTGGTCGGCCAATTCGCGATCGGCGGATCACCTTCGCTCCGAAGCCGCGACCGGCATGTATCGCAACAAGCTGGTGCAGGTGCGCCTCGACGCTTCGGCGCCGCCCCGGCCGTTCGATCAGGCCGACACGTTCGACCTTCAGAGCTGGAACGGCGATCACGCCGACCCGAACTGGCAGCGCCTGTTGCAGACGCTTGCGCTGTTCGCCGGCGCGCCGGGCGTGGCGCGTCCGCAGGTGGTGCGCGGCGCCGGCGCAGGCGCCCGCGCGAGCCGCCGCAACCCAGCCCACGGCCCAGCCCGACGAGCGCTTCGCCCCTGTCGCGGCGGCGCGAGCCCGAGCCGCGCTATCAGCCGCCCGAACCGCCGCGCGCGGCCTCGCGCACGGCGCCGCCCGAGGCGGTGGTGCAGCGTTTCCCGTCGCGCGACCCCGGCCGCATTCCCGGAAGCGGATCGGAGCCGCCGCCGCGCCGCGCGGCCGAACCCATCTTCCCCGAAGCGTTCCGGCGCGAGCCCGACCCACGGCTTGAACCGCAACCCGATCCGCGCCTTGAAACCCGGCGCGAGGCACGAAGGGAGGCGCCCCGGGAGGCGCCCAGAGAAGCAACCGTCGAGCGCCTGCGTCCGAAGTCCGCGCCCGAACCTGTGCCCGAACCCGTGATTGCGCGGGTCGCCGAACCGGAGCCCGCGCCGGCCCCAACTCCGGCCCCAACTCCGGCGCCCGCGAAGTCGCGCACGGCGTTCGCCGATCTCGATCGCCGTCCCGATGCGCGTCTCGATTCCCTGCTCGGGGAGGAGCATCGCTTGCGCGAGTCGCCGCGCAGCGACGATGTGGAGCCGGTCGACGACCTGTTCGCGACGTCCTCGCGCCGCGCCGGCGGCGGCTCGTCCTATGACGGCGGCAAGTATCGCTCGGGCGGATCGGGCGCGGGTCCGTGGCTGTGGCTGGGCGGCGTCGCGCTGCTCGGCGCGCTGGCCGCCGCGTTCTGGGTCTTCGATCCGCTCGGCATGACGCATCGCACGATCGCCGGCGACGGCGGCGAGGCGGAGCTGGCGGAGAACGCCGCGCCGGTTCCGGTTGAGCCGCTCGGTCCGGAGGAGGAGGCGGTCGCGACCGGCGTGTGGACGACCACCGACCGCGACGATCCCGAAGCCTTGCGCGGCTTCCTGCGCACTTATCCCGGCAGCGCCAACGCCGACACGGCGCGCTCCTTGTTGCGGGTGATGGACGCGCAGGCCTGGGCCAACGCCGTCGCGAGCGACACGGAAAGCGCCTACGAAACCTATCTCGCGACCTTCCCGGCGGGCGCGCCCGAACCGGGTGCGATGACCACGGCGGCGAAGGACCGGCTGGCGAGCCTCGGCAAGGAACGCAGCCGCGCCGTCACCGACATCCAGAACGGGCTGAAGCTGGCGGGGCTGTTCGACGGCGCCGCCAATGGAAAGGTGACCGACGAAACCCGCGCGGCGGCCTCGGCCTTCGCGCGCCGCAGCGGGGTGAAGGCGCCGGATCTGGCCTCCGCCGCGCCGCGCGATCTGCGGGCGTTCGGCGATGCGGTGCGCGCCGCCGCCGAGAAATCCGCCGGCGCCTCAACGGCTGCGGCCGACACGCCGGTTGCGGCCCCGGCCGAAGCGCCCGCTGCAACGCCGGACGTGAGCGCCGAGGCGCCGGTCGAAACCTCGACCGCATCGGTTGCGCAGCCGGAAACGACGGCGCCCACCGCCGCCGATGCGCCGCTCTCGCTGTTGCCGGGCGCCGCGCCGCTGACGGCCGACGAGGCCGCCGATCTCGAACGTCAGGCGCAGGCGGCCGCGGCCGCCGCCGCGGCGCAGCTTCAGCAGGAGAACGCCGCATGGCTCGAGGCGCAGCGCGCCAACACCATGGCGGCCTATCGCGCCTTCATCGCGCAGAACCCGGCCAGCGCTCACGTGGAGGATGCGCGCGGCGCGATCCGCAGGCTTGGACGCTCGCCGGCCTATGGCGTCGATCGAATGCCGGAGACGGTGCGCACGGCGGTGACCTCGGCCCGGCAGGCGCAGAGCAACGCCACGGCTCGGGCGGCGGCGGCGCGCACGGCGGCCGAACGCGCCGAGACGGTGGCGGCCGGTCCGGCGGCCTCGGAGATCACCGCGCCGGACGGCGACCTCTATCGCACCGAGACGGCCAACAGCGCGCCCAACGGCTTCGGCACGCGGGTCAGCGGCAAGAGCGTCTCGGCGGGCGACCGCTATGAAGGCCAGTTGCGCAACGGGCTCGCGCAGGGGCTGGGCGTCTACACCTATGGCGACAACCCCAACAACGCGCAGGCCGGCGCGCTGCGCTATGAAGGCGAGCACGCGGGCGATCAGGCCTCGGGCCTCGGCGTGACCTACTGGAAGAATGGCGACCGCTTCGCCGGCGAGACGCGCGTCAACGGCGAGGGCCAGGGCGTCATGAACATGACCGGCGGGCAGCGCTATGAGGGTCAGCTGCGCAACGGGCTGCGCCATGGTTATGGCGTGGTGTGGGGCGCGGACGGCCAGGCGATCGAGGCGGGCCGGTTCGAGAACGGCGTGCTGGTGGAGCCGGTCAAGGTCGACGCGGACTAGGCGAAGGCCGTCAGTGGGCCGACGCGGTCTGCACCGGCGCGGCGGCCGTCGTGCTGGCCGCTTCCGGC